>NZ_CP101132.1:777500-1470000 GCF_059132465.1 Uliginosibacterium sangjuense | reverse complement strand
GGATCAATTGGCTTTCGCGCTGGAGCCCCTGCCGACAGCCGAGGCAGAAGCCGACATGACGGCACCGGAGCCCGCGACGCCTGCCGCGCCGAGCGTCGTCTCCCGCCAACCGGAGAAGGCCAGCGTCCGCGAAGCCGTCCGCCAGCAGGCTGCACGCGAGCTGTTCGAGGTCAAGCAACCAGCCCCCAGCCGCCTGCCGCTGGTCGTGGCGGTCATCGCCCTGTGCCTGATGGTCCCGAGCGGACTGTATTTGTGGTGGAACCTTCAGCCACGTGGCCTGCAGCCTGGGCCGGCCCTCGCCCGCCCGATCGTTCCCGCATCACAAGCCTCCGAGCCTGTCGCACCAGTGATCGCACCGGCGCCCTCGCCAGTGGCCGCCATGCCGTACGAACCCGCCCGGGAAAGTGCTCCCGCACCGGCACGCCCGGTCGTGCAGAGTCCGGTCCAGTCCCGTAGCCAGGGCTCGACGCTGGAGCTGCGGGACGGCAGCGCCGATGCGGCGGCGGCTCCGGCCACAGTGACGATCCGTCGAGGCGGGCCCGTCGAGCGCGACACCCAACTTACGCAAACGCTGCAGGCCGCTTACGCGGCCTTGACGCGCGGTGAGCTGCCGCAGGCGCGCAGCCTTTACCAGGAGGTTCTGCGCACTCGGCCACGCAACGTCGATGCCCTGAATGGTTTGGGCAGCATCGCGCTGAAAGAAGGTGACGCGCGTGGCGCCGAGCGCCACTTCAGGGCAGCCCTGGAGGCCGACCCCAGCGATGCGCAGGCCCAGGCTCAGCTGTTGCAGTTACTGGCGGCGTCAAGCCTGCCGGACGCGGAGGCGCGTGCGCGCGAGTTGATCGCCACCCAGCCGCAGTCCGTGGCAGGCCATTTTGCGCTGGGCAACATGCTGGGCCGGCAGGCCCGCTGGGGCGATGCGCAGCAAGCCTACTTCCAGGCCTATACGCTGGACCCGGACAATCCGGACGTGTTGTTCAACCTCGCGGTGAGCCTGGAGCATGTCGGGCAGGGCGCCCTCGCCCGCCAGTTCTACACCCGGGCGGCGCTGGCGGCGCAGCAACGTCCGGCCGCTTTCTCGCCCGCACAGGCGAGCCAGCGCGCCGACGCTTTGACGACGCCGCGCTGAGGGTCACGGGATGAACTCGCCCCTGTCTCCGCTCTCGCGCCACCAACCCCTGGGTCAGCAACTGATCGCCCAGGGTGTGATCAGCGAAGACCAGTTGCGCATCGCCCTGCACGAGCAGGCGCGCACCAACACTGCGCTGGGCAAATTGCTGGTCGACCTCGGTTTCGTCACCGAAGCGACAATCCGCGACGCGCTGTCGCAGTCGCTAGGCAAGCAGAGCATCGATCTCGTCCATGCCATCGCCGATGCCGAGGCGCTGGCGCTGGTACCGGTCGAGATCGCCAAACGCCATCGCGTGATGCCGCTGCGCTGGGATGCCGATGCGCGCCGCCTGGCCGTAGCCATCGCCGACATCGACGATATCGTGGCCGTCGACAAGCTGCGCGCCCTGCTGCCCGAAGACTCGGATGTCGAAACGCTGCTGGCCGGCGAGAGCGAGATCATCCGTGCGATCGACCAGTACTATGGGTTCGATCTGTCCATCGACGGCATCCTGACCGAGATCGAGACCGGTGAGATCGACTTCCGCTCGCTGGCCGTTTCGTCGGACGAGTACAGCCAGCCAGTGGTACGCCTGATCGACGCGCTGCTGACCGATGCGGTCAAGTGCGACGCGTCCGACATCCACTTCGAGCCAGAAGCAAGCTTCCTGCGTGTGCGTTACCGCATCGACGGCCTGCTGCGCCAGATCCGCGTGCTGCATAAGTCCTACTGGCCGGCGATGGCGGTGCGCATCAAGGTGATCGCCGGGCTCAACATCGCGGAGACGCGCGCGCCGCAGGATGGGCGCATCTCGCTCAACGTGCGGGGCCGGCCAGTCGATTTTCGGGTGTCCTCGCAGCCCACGATCCATGGCGAGAACATCGTGCTGCGCATCCTGGACCGGCAGAAGGGCATCGTTCCGCTGGAGCAGTTGGGCCTCACCGACGCGCAGTTGGAAATGCTCAAGCTGATGATCGCCCGCCCCGAAGGCATCATCCTGTTCTCGGGCCCCACGGGAAGCGGCAAGACCACCACGCTGTATTCGATCCTGAATCACATCAACGACGAGGGCATCAACATCATGACCCTCGAGGATCCGGTCGAGTATCCGATGCCGATGATCCGCCAGACCTCGGTGTCGGAAGCCACCAAGCTGGACTTCGCCAACGGCATCCGCGCCATGATGCGCCAGGATCCGGACGTGATCCTAGTCGGCGAAATCCGCGACGCCGAGACGGCCGAGATGGCCTTCCGCGCCGCCATGACGGGGCACCAGGTCTACTCCACCCTGCACACCAACTCCGCCATCGGGGTGATCCCGCGCCTGCTGGACATAGGCATCGTGCCTGACATCATGGCCGGCAACATCATCGGCGTCGTCGCCCAGCGCCTGGTGCGCAAGCTGTGCCCGCACTGCCGCCGCGCACGCAAGCCGGAGCCTTACGAGTACCGTCTGCTGGGCCTGGCCTCGGAGCGCGCGCTCACCTTGTATGAGGCCGTCGGCTGCGAGCGCTGCAACCGCACCGGCTACCGTGGGCGCATGGCGATCATGGAGTTGATCCGCATCGACGCCGACATCGACGAGCTGATCGCCCGCCGCGCGACCCACCGCGAAGTACGCAACGCGGCGCGCGCCAAAGGCTTCCGTACCCTCGCCGAGGACGGCATCCGGCGGGTGATCGACGGTCAGACCACACTAGACGAACTGGCGCGCGTGATCGATCTCACCGAGCGCATGTTCAGCGCCGAGCTGTAAGCACGCCGTTCCATGGCCGTCTTCGCCTACAAAGCCGTCACACACAACGGTCGCCATATGCGCGGCGAGATGGAGGCGCTCAACCTAGTCGACCTGGAGATGCGCCTGCGCCGCATGGAGCTGGACCTCATCACCGGCCAGCCCACGCGCAACCGCCTGTATCTCTATGGCGCGGGGGTCCCACTGCGTGAGCGCATCCAGTTCTGCTTCCACCTGGAGCAGCTCACCCGCGCCGGCGTTCCCTTGGTCGACGCCTTGTCAGACCTGCGCGACTCCACCGAAGACCCTCGCTTCCGCCAGGTTGTCGCCGGCGTGGTCGAGAGCATCGAGGGGGGGCGCAGCCTGTCGCAGGCACTCGCCGAGCACGGCCGCGTGTTCAACCCGGTGTTCTGTTCGCTGGTGCGCGCCGGCGAGACCTCGGGCAACCTGCCCGACGTACTGCGCGACTTGACCGCTTCGCTCAAGCGCGAGGACGAGCTAGCCTCCTTCGCCAAGAAGTTGTTGATCTACCCTTCCTTCGTGGTGCTGATGACCATGGGCGCCATCTTCGTCGCCCTCGTCTACGTGGTGCCCGAGTTGGCCAAGCTGTTCCGCTCCACCGGCCTGCCGCTGCCATTGCAGACCCAGGTGCTGGTGGGGCTGTCGAGCTTCGTCGTCGCCCACTGGCCGCTGCTGCTCGCGCTGGTGAGCAGCGCTGCGGTGGGTGGCGTCCTGCTGGTCAGGAGCAATGCACGGGCCGCCCTGCACTGGGACAACTTCCGTCTGCACATCCCGCTGCTGGGCGACGTGTACCGCAAGATCATCCTGTCCCGCTTCGCCGGTCTGTTCGCCATGATGTACAGCTCAGGCATCTCCATCCTGGACACCATCCGCGTAGCGCAGGACGTGGTCGGCAACCGCGTGGTACGTGAAGGGCTGGAGCGTGTCGAGCGCCTCATCGCGGAAGGGCAGAACGTGACCGCCGCCTTCGCTGCGGCCGGCCTGTTCCCGCCCCTGGTGGTGCGCATGCTGCACGTGGGCGAGCACACCGGCTCACTCGACCAGGCCTTGCATAACGTGAGCTATTTTTATGATCGGGACGTGCGCGAAGCCATCGAGCGCCTGCAAGCCCTGATGGAGCCCCTGATCATCCTGTTCCTCGGCGGCGTCATGCTTTGGGTCACAATGGCGGTGCTCGGTCCCATCTACGACATCATCACCCGGCTGAAGATCTGACATGGCGCGCCAGTGGCTGCACTGCATCGACCAGGATGGCCTGCACGTATTTGCGGCAGGTCCTGGCGGCCTGCGCCCAGCGCACAGTTTCGAGGCCACCGAGGAGGGTCAGGCGCGTTTCCGCCAGTGGCTGCGCGATAACCGAATCGACGGTCTGCACAGCGTGCTGGCCGACCTCGCCGACGAAGGCTTTCACAGCGAATCGGTGCCCTGGGTACAGGGGCAGGACCGCCGCGCGCTGCTGCGCCGGCGCATGACCCAGCACTTCTTCGGTACGCCCTACGTGACGGCCCTGTCTCTGGGCCGCGAAGCCAGCGGCCGCCGCGACGAGCGCATCGTGTTCACCGCGCTGACCCGGCCGGGCGCCATCGAGCCCTGGCTGGCGATCATGCGCGAACACCCGCTCGCCGTGTCCAGCCTGCGCACCCCGGCTCTGCTGCTGCGCCAGTTGCTAGGCGGCATCAAACCGGATGCCCCGCGCGGCCTGGTGGTGACCCTGTCGCATACCGGCATCCGCCAGCTCTATTTCGATGAAGGCCGGCTGCGTTTCGCCCGCCTGGCACCCGCCCCGGAAGGCCCATTCGCACGCTGGGCTCCGGACTGCCTGCGCGAGGCCCAGAAGACCTACCAATACCTCAGTGCCCAGCGTTGGCTGCCGCGCGGCAGTGAACTACCGGTGTGGGTATTGCTGCAGCATGAGGACATCGCGCCTTTCATGCGCGAACTGCCGGCGGGCGATACGCTGGGTTTCCGCGCGGTCGACATGGCCGAAGTGATCCAGCGCCTGGGCCTGCGCCTGAGCCTGGCCTCGTCGGACAGCCGCCCTCTGTTCATGCACTTGGCGCTGCGCGAAGCCGGGCGCATCCAACTCGCCCCCGAGGCTGACCGCCGCTTCTACCGCCGCTGGCAAATCCGCAGCGCAGCCCTGGCTGCCGGCGCGGTGTGCTTTGTGGCCTGTGCCGTGCTCGCGCTCAAGCTGCAGGTCGACAGCTTTGCCCTGCGCGACGACATCAGCCGCTACCTCAGCGAGGAGTCCCTGCTTTCGTCGCGCTACCAGCAGGTCCTGCGCGGTCTGCCGAACACCCCGGGCGACCTGGATCAGCTCAATCGCGTGGTCGACGCCTATGAGCGCCTGGTGGCCCGGCCCATCGGCCCGCAGGAAGCGATGGTGGAGCTGTCGCGGGTCATGGGGCGCTTTCCCGAAGTCGAACTCATGCGCCTCGAATGGGAAGCCCAGGGCAAGCTCCTGAACGCACCGGGCAGCCCAAACACCTCGCCCCAGGCCCTGCTGGTGGCGGCCCGCCTGCCGACCACCGCGGGGGCCGATCCCCGGAGCGCACTGGCCCGCATCCGCGCGTTTGCAAGTGCGCTGCAGGAAGAGGCCGGCGGCCAGGTCACACTGACCCGACAGCCCTTCGACGTCGAGGCCGACAAGGTATTGCGCAGCAACGCGAGCCCGGGAGAGCCCGAATTCGAGCTGCGCTGGCAAGCCACCGGGGGGGGCACATGAATCGCGCAGCCTGGCGCAGTCTCGCCCCCGGGCTCAGCGCGGCCATCCTCATGGTGATGGCCGGCGCCGGCCTGCTGTGGCTGTCTTGGACTGCCTTGCAAAAGGTGGAGGACGAAGCAAACGTCGCGCAGCGCGCGCGCGCGGTCGCCCAGGCGAGGCTGGAGCGCATTCAGAAAGAGGAGCCACAGATCCGGTACAC
This sequence comes from Uliginosibacterium sangjuense, assembly GCF_059132465.1. Taxonomy (NCBI): domain Bacteria; kingdom Pseudomonadati; phylum Pseudomonadota; class Betaproteobacteria; order Rhodocyclales; family Zoogloeaceae; genus Uliginosibacterium; species Uliginosibacterium sangjuense. The sequence continues at coordinate 1,464,209 of NZ_CP101132.1, read as the reverse complement.
CCTGCAGCGGCTCGACAAGCTGCTCGCCAGCGGCTTGGTCGGACCCGCCCAGCGCCTCGACTGGGCAGACCGGATGCGCGACATCGCGCGCCAGCGCCGTCTCGACGACCTGAGCTTCGAAATCGCTCCGCAACGCACGCTGGGCAGCCTCGATCTGCGTGATGAGTACTCCGTACAGGCCAGTGCCATGCGCGTGAATGCCACCCTGCTGCATGAAGGAGATCTGCTTCGCTTGCTGGCCGACCTGCGCGGCCCGGTCACCGGCCGGACCTTGCCGCGCCGCTGCGTGCTGGAACGCCAGGGCGGCACAGGAAGCAACCCGGCCACACTGCGCCTGCAGTGCGACATCGACTGGATCAACATCGAGCAGGCTGCCGCCCGCCCGGGAGCCACCCCATGACCCGCATGCGCCGGACCTTAGCCCTGTGGCTGCTTGCCCTTGCCACACAGCCCAGCCTGCCGACGTACGCGGCCGAGGCCGACGCGGCTCTCGGCCGCCTGTTCAACACCCCGCAACGCCGCGCCAGCCTGGACGGCATGCGCGAGCGCAACTTGCGCATTACACCGGACGCGCAACAACAGGACAGCATCCGGCTCGATGGCATCGTGCTGCGCTCCGACGGCCGCAGTACCGTGTGGCTCAACCAGCAAGCCATCCCTGACCGCGCGACCAGCCTGCGTGCCGACCCCAGCTCGGCGCAGGTGCCGGTCAGCGGCGAACGCTCGGTACGTCTGCGCGTGGGCGAGACCCTACGCACCCCATCCACGAGCGAATCGCAGCCGTGAGAAGAAAGGCTTCCGGCTATGCTCTTCTCGCCATGCTGGTCGTGTTCTCCTTGCTGGCGGCAGGCTATGTCACACGCGGACTCCTTGCCGCGAGTACACGATCAGACAGCCGGGCACAGCGGGAAAGTCTGCGCAGCCTGCACAAAGCGCGGCTGGCTCTGCTCTCCTACGCTTTGATCGAAGACAACGTGCCGGGCACGCTGCCCTGCCCTTCCCCCGCGCTGGACGGAAAAGGCACGATGAACTGTGGCACCACCACCTCGCCCGCCTTCGGCCGCCTTCCATGGCATCAACTAGGCATGATGCATGGCACCGACGGTGCCGGAGAATGCCTTTGGTATGGGGTGAGCGGCCCCTTCAAGAATGTGGGCAGCACCAACCAGAGAAGCGCCATCAATGAGGTCAGTCCCTCACAACTCGGCCAACTCAACCTGTCTGACGGCACGACCAACACCGTGCTCGCCGCGATAGTGCTCGCCCCGGGGCGCCCCCTGGACCCCCAGATCGGCCATAGAGCCAGTCTCGGAGACGCTTGCTCGGACGGTCAGCCGACTGCATTTCTGGAGGCGGAGAACGGTCGTAGCAACGCTGATGGCGACGCCAACTATGCACAGCATGCGGAGACGGGCGCATTCAACGATCTGGCTCTGGGTATCCCTGCGGACAAGATCATCCGCCCCTTGCTCCGACGCGTGCTCACCATCCTCTCGGCCCCCTCGATCCGTGGCGAGATCGGCGTTCGGCTGTCATCTGCGCCAGGCAGTCTGAACCTGGCCCAGCTCCGGCTTCAGAACGCCATCGGTTTTGACACACTGCTCGACCCACAAGCCCAAACAAGTGGCACGGGCGACTGCCCCGCCAATGCATCCATCTTGCGCAAACCCGTCGCCTGGCTCTGCTTCAACGACTGGTACTCCCACATCAAGATTGCAAACCCGGGGCCTCAATGGTCGCTGACGCTGGCAATCAGTAACCAGCCCAACAGCTACCGATGCAGTCTGGACGGCACCAGTGGCCAAGTGACATGCAAATCAGGAACGTGAGTCAATGAAGAGAGCACAGCAGGGTTTCACACTCGCTGAACTGAGTGTCGTGCTGATCATCGTCGCAATCCTAGGCATCGGAGCGATCACCGCGTTGCGGGTGCAAAACGAACGAAGCCGTTTTCTTGAAGCGCGCGATCAACTCTTGGAAGCACGCGAAGCGCTCTTGATGTACGCAGTCGTCAAGCAGCAACTTCCTTGTCCGGACACAGACGGCGATGGCGAATCAAACAGCTGTGCAACAAACTATCCTGACGTCTGCGGGCTCCAGAGCTGCGGCCTGCCCTGGAAATCACTCGGGCTCGCCGAACGTGATCCTTGGGGACAGACTGTGCGCTATGTCGTCAGCCCGGGGTTCAGGGAGGGCGGATCATCAATCACATTAACAACACCTGGCTCCCTGACGATACACAACGCGGCTGGAAACACGCTCGCCAGCCCAGGCGCAGTCGCGTTCATTCTGTGGTCCACGGGGCCTGACTCGCAAGACAACTCGAAGGGCAGTACCCCCACCGACTACGTGGGCGAAGCACCGAACTCTGACGACATCGTTATGTGGGAATCACGTTTCGTTTTGCTGGGTCGCATGATGGAGGGTGGTTGGGATGCCCCGACCGGGCCTTAACAACAGCTCGTCATCGCTTAGCTTGGCGTAGCGCCAAATACGCCAAGAGCAAAGAAACGCTTTTCCGTGATGCACACTCAAGCCGGAGCAAGCTGCGCAGCCAACGGAAACAGCCCGGCCTTGTCTGAAGCCCCACTGAAGATGCGCACGCTGGTTATCATGTTGCCGTGAGCAACACTTCGACCTTCCTTCAGCGCTTACGCAACGCCGGTGTCGAGCCCGGCGACAGTGAAGACCTGGCCCTCCAGAAGTCCATGCTGGTCTTCATCAGCGCACTGGTCTGTGTCGCCGCCAGCCTGTGGCTGCTGATCTACTGGCTTCTGGGGCCTCGCCTGTCGGCCAGCCTGCCGTTTGGCCTGCAGGTGCTGATCGCGCTGAACCTCGCGCTATACCTGCGCAGCGGCAACTTCAACCTGTTCCGCATATCGCAGTTGGGGCTGTTGCTGTTCTTCCCCTTCGTCGCACAGTGGGCCATGGGCGACTTCGTATCGGCCTCGGGCCTGACGCTGTGGGGCCTGCTGGCGCCCGTCGCTGCGCTGTTGTGCCTGGGCGTGCGCGAGTCACTGCCGTGGCTGGTGGCCTATCTGGTGATGACACTGATCACCGGCGGCTTCGACTATCTGCTGGCCGACGTGACCGCCCGTACCGAAGTCCCGCGGCGCATCTCGATGGTGTTCTTCGCGCTGAACTTCGTCACGATCTCTAGCATCGTCTACCTGCTGCTGCGCTTTGCACTGGTCGAGCGCGAGAAAGCACGCGAGCAACTGGAGGAGGCCCATGCCCGGCTGGCCATCGAGCAGGCCCATGCCGAGCGCCTGCTGCTCAACATCCTGCCCGGCCCGGTGGCGGCCCGCCTGAAGATGTCGGACGCAACCATCGCCGATGGTTTTTCGGATGTCACCGTGATGTTCGTCGACATCGTGGGTTTCACCGAACTCGCGGCCGGGATGCAGCCCAACCAGGTGTTCGCCATGCTCAACCGGGTGTTCAGCGGCTTCGACGAGCTGGCCGAGATACGCGGGCTGGAGAAGATCAAGACCATCGGCGACGCCTACATGGTGGCCGGCGGCCTCAACGACAGCCTGAGCCACCCTTGCAGCGCCATCGCCGAACTCGCGCTGGACATGCGCGACTGGCTGCGGCGCGATCAGAGCATTCGCAGCGAGCCGCTGCAGATCCGCATCGGTATCGGCACTGGCCCAGTCGTGGCCGGTGTGGTCGGCAAGAAGAAGTTCATCTATGACCTGTGGGGCGACACCGTCAACCTCGCCAGCCGCATCACCGACGAAAGCCTGCCCAGTGGCATCTCCTGCGACGAAGCCACCTATCTGCGCTTGCGCGGCCAGTTCGAGTTCGAGGACCCGGTCACCCTGGGGCTCAAAGGCAAAGGTCAGGTCAAGATATGGCGTCTGCTGGGGCGCTCGCTCCGCCACCCGGCGCTGAGCGAGCCCCCGCTGCCAGGCTGAGCCGGAACAGCACGCAACCTGACTGATTCTCGGCCAGCACCAACTGGTAGCCAGCCGCTTCGGCCAGACGCGCCGACTGGTAAAGGCCGATGCCCAGACCGCGCCCGCCGCCCAAGGGCTGGGCAAACAGGGCCGCCGCGCGTTCCCTTGGGATGGCCGGACCATCGTCCTGCACCGACAAGCGCCCGCCCGGCTGGGTCATGTCCAGCGTCACACGGATGTCGACTGCCCCCTCGGCTCGCTTGTCGAGCGCATTGCGCAGCAGGTTGTCGGCCACCGTGTCGAACAGCGCGCCGGGCAGGCCGGCGGACTCATTCGGCAGACTGGCCACGAACTGGATGTCGAGCCCACCAAAACGCGCCTGCAGCGTTGTCCACCATACCCCGGCGGCCACTGGCCGGTCGGCATCCAGCACGGGCTGACGGATGCGCGCCAGCGCCTCGTGCAGACGCAGGCTGATCGCCGGCAACTGGCGGCCGAGCATGGCCTGCAGGTCGGCCTCGCGCCCGACCTCCGTGTTGGCGAGCGCAAAACACAGGGTGTCCAGCGACTGCAACAGGTTCTTGACCTCATGGGTCATGCGCGCGCCCGTCTCATGCACCGCATGCACGTAGGACATGGCGCGCAGCCGCTCCGCCTGCACGCGCGCGGCGGTGAACTGAGCCAGCAGACGCACCATCAGGTCGGCCTGCCACAGCAGGGTCGGGTTGAAGTCGCGCCAGCCATATAGCTGGATGACCAGCGGGCCGTGCTCAATACGTACCGGCGCACTGAGGCAGCGTCCCAAGCCGCCGCTCGCCGCTTGCCCCTCAAGTTCCCAGCGCACCCCCGCCACCCCTGGCCAGGCCAGCATCCCCTTGCAGGCGCCAGCGAGAAAGCGCGCCACGCTCCCCTCGGCCTCGCCGTCATCGACCGCCAGCCGCGCGACCTCATCCAGCCAGTGCTCGAAGGCCCGCCCGCCGGACATCACATGGCGTGCAACCTCCAGCCCCAACCCAACGAAGCCGGCACGCGGGTTCCACACCCAGCCAAGCAGCAGCAGCCCGCCTGCCGTGATGAAACTGGCTTGTAGCAGCGCCTGCAGATAGCCCCGCCCACCCACGAACATCAGGGTCAGCGCGCCCAGCATCACACCGCCCAGCACCAGCACCATCAGCAGACTGCCGACGAAATCGATGCGCGCACCCTCACGCGAAGGTCGTCGTGGGGTGCGGATCGCCAGCATCAACAGGAACAACAAGGGCGTCAGCCCCGCCACGAAGGGCCCCAGCAGTTCCGGCGGCGGTTCGCTGTGCGGCAGGATCTCGGGCAGGATCAAGCCGATCAGCGCGAAGGCCAGATAGATCAAGGCCAGCCAGTGCTGCAACCGGGCCGGCGTGGCGGCCAGCGTAAAGAGGCGCCCGCCCAGCATGCCGGCAAGGAACAGGGACCAGTACAGCATCAAGCCCCAGGACGCACGCCAGCTCACCAGGGCCGCCAGCCCGAGCCACACCACCAGCTCCAGCGCCGACAGGCGCCGATCTCCTTTGACGAGGGGCTGCCACAACAAGACAGAGCCGACATGCCCCACCAGCAGCCCACGCCCGACCGGCGAATCCACCCCCTGGGTCAGCGCCAGGTGCAACAGCAGCAGCGAGAACACCAGCAACCATGGGCGTCCGCCAAAGCGCCGCTGCCACGCCAGGCTCAGCGCATTCATCGACACCCCTCCGCAGCGGATACGCCACTTGCCGCGGACCGAAGCACCACTGTCGGGGTTTCATCACCCTGCACTGTGAAAAAAAGCACACCTGTCAGGAATCGGGCATATCGCCGTGATGGATTTGGCATTTTCATGGAACAAGAGCCTCACTCTTGCCTGGCATCTGGATTGCTAGTGGCAAATTACACCATTCCGCGCATGCCCCATCGGCCCCGATCATCATGAAGAAAAACCAGTCCGGCTTCACCCTCGTCGAAATCGCCATCGTGCTCGTCATCATCGGCCTGCTGCTGGGCGGAGTCTTGAAGGGGCAGGAGTTGATCAACAGTGCGAAGGCGAAGTCCGTCGTCAACGACTTCCGTAACACAGCGGCGATGATTGCCGGTTATCAGGATCGCTTTCGGGTTCTGCCAGGCGACGACCCCGCTGTGCAGGCACACTTGGGGAACGTCGCGGTCCAAGCCACCACACCGGCCAATGGCCCGGGAAATGGCATCATCCAAGGTGCCTGGGACTCCACCACCTTGACCGACGAGTCCCTGCTGCTTTGGCAGCACCTCCGGTTAGCCAACCTTGCGACTGGCAACACTGCAGCACCGACTGCAGCTACCGTTGCCAACTGGGTAAGTCGCAATAGCGAGGGGGGACGCATCGGCGTCACTACAGCCGCAGGCCTGCCCGCAGCGAACGCGCCAATTACGGGCCGGCTCTTCGTCTGCCAGGACCAAATTTCGGGACGCATCGCACAACAGGTGGATTCCACCATGGACGATGGCATTCCCAACACTGGCTCAGTTGGAGTGTTTGATCCCGCCAATGGTGGTGCTATCGCGCCGGCCCCGCTTGTGGAGGGCTCGCTTTACATCGTGTGTGCGGGTTATTGAAAACTAGCCGCCTTTCAACAAACGCAACTCCGCCACCGCCAGATCGGCCGGCACGCCCAGCAGCACCAGTACGTCGCCGGCCTCCAGCATCATTTCCTCATCCGGCTCCAGCATCCGCACGCCCTTGCGGCGTAGCGCCGACAGGCGCACCCCGAGCAGCGGCGTGGTGATGTCGGCGATCCGGCGCCCGACGGCCCAGGCGCCAGGCTGCAGCACAATGGATTGCAGACGCTCCTGCTGGGCGTCGGGGCGCTCCGGGATGTCGGATGCGCCATGGAAGAAGCCGCGCATGAGTCCATAGCGCTGACCACGGATGTCGCGCACACGACGCACCACCCGGGTCAGCGGAACTCCGACCAGGGCCATGGTGTGGCTGGCCAGCATCACGCTGGTCTCAAGCATCTCCGGCACCACCTCGGCCGCGCCCAGTTCCAGCAGGCGCTCCATGTCGCGCTCGTCGGCCGCGCGCACCACGATGGGCACGTCTGGCCGCAGGGCATGTACATGGGCAATCACGCGCTGCGTGGCATGCATGTCGTTGAACGACACCACGACCGCACTGGCCCGCAGCACGCCGGCCGCCACCAGGGTCTCGCGCCGCGCCGAGTCGCCGAACACCACCGAGTCACCGGCCGCGGCCGCCTCGCGCACGCGGTCCGGGTCAAGATCAAGCGCCATGTAGCTGATGTTCTCCTGCTCCAGGAAGCGCGCCAGGTACTGGCCACTGCGTCCATAACCACAGATCAGCACATGCTTGTCGGTGGCAATGCTCTGCGCAGCGACCTTGGTCAGTTGCATGGAGCGCAACAGCCACTCGGATGCCACGAAGCGCAGCACGATGCGATCGCTCCACTGCACCAGCAGCGGGGCCATCAGCATCGACAGAACCAGGGCGGCGAGCACGATCTGGGTCGGCTCGGTGGGCGCCAGGCCCAGTTCGGTGGTCTGGGTCAGCAGGACGAAGCCGAACTCGCCGCCAGCGCACAGCCACAGACCCGATCGCACTGCGGTGCCAGTCGGTTCGCCAAAGGCGCGCACCGCCCCCATCACCACCAGGAACTTGATCAGCAACATCAGCAGCAGCACGCCCAGCACCCACAAGAGGTTGCCCATCAGCACGCCGAAGTTGAGGAACATGCCCACGGTGACCATGAACAGGCCCAGCAGCACGTCGCGGAAGGGTTTGATGTCCTCTTCCACCTGGTAGCGAAACTCGGTCTCCGAGATCAGCATGCCGGCCAGGAAGGCGCCCAGCGCCAACGACAGCCCGGCACGTTCGGTCACCCAGGCCAACCCGAGCGTGACCAGCAACACGGTCAGGATGAACAGCTCGGAGGACTTGCGCTTGGCGACCATGTGGAACAGCGGTCGCATCAGACGGTGGCCAAAATAGAGTACGAGGGACAGCACCACCACCGTCTTCACGGCGGCCCAGCCCAGGGTCTCGGCCAGCACCTCGGGGCCTTGCGACAGCGCGGGCAGCACGATCAGCAGGGGCACCACGGCCACGTCCTGGAACAACAACACGCCGATGACTTCGCGCCCGTGCGGCGACTCCAGCTCCATGCGGTCGGCCAGCAGCTTGGACAGGATCGCGGTGGAGGACATCGCCATCGCGCTGGCGAGCGCCAGGCTGGAGACCCAGCCGAGGCCGATGAAGTGCTCCAGCACGGTAAGCACGAGCAGGGTCAGGCCAACCTGCGCACTGCCCAGGCCGAACACGATGCGCTTCATCGCGAACAGGCGTGGCAGCGAGAACTCGAGGCCAATGGAGAACATCAGGAAGACCACGCCGAACTCGGCGAGGTAGCGCGCCTGCTCGGTGTCTGGCACGATGCCGGCGGCATGGGGGCCAAGGGCGGCACCGACCAGCAGGTAGCCCAGCACGGGGGGGAGGCCGACGGCCCGGAACAGCGTCACCACCACGACTGCGGCAGCGAGCAGCACCAGGACGAGATCTAGGGCGTTGTGCATGAGTCCGGGAAGAACGTGCCGTCCGGGGCGGGTACGGGCTTTTGCTATACTCCGGGCCGAGTTTAACCGGAACCCGGTGCGATGACACTGAATGATTCCCCTCGCCGCCTGGTGGCCGGCCCTGGCGCGCTGGCCCTGGCGCGCCGCGTGATTGCCATCGAATCGGCCGCCGTCGCGGCGCTTGCCGATCGCTTCGACGAGCGCTTCCTGCAGGCCTTGCAGATCATCCTCGACAGCTCGGGCCGGGTGATCGTGAGTGGCGTGGGCAAGTCTGGCCATATCGCGCGCAAGATCGCCGCCACCCTCGCCTCGACCGGCACGCCAGCCTATTTCGTCCATCCGGGCGAAGCCGCGCATGGCGACCTGGGTATGGTGCAATCAAATGACGTCTTCATCGGCCTGTCGAATTCCGGCAGCACCGAGGAGCTGCTGACCATCGTGCCGGTGATCAAGCGCATGGGGGCGCACCTCATCGCGATGACTGGCCGCCCCGACTCCCCGCTGGCCAAGCTGGCCGACGTGCATCTCGATGCCAGCATCGCCGAGGAAGCCTGCCCCCTGAACCTGGCCCCGACCGCCAGCACCACCGCCACGCTGGCCCTGGGCGACGCGCTCGCGGTGGCCCTGCTCGATGCACGTGGCTTCGGACCGGCCGACTTCGCGCGCTCCCATCCGGGTGGCGCGCTGGGCCGCCGCCTGCTGACCCATGTGCGCGACGTGATGCGCAGCGGCGAGGCGATTCCGCGGGTCGCCCCTTCCGCCAGTTTTGGCGATGCAATGCTGGAAATCTCGCGCAAGGGCATGGGCATGACGGCGATCTGCGACGAGGCCGGCAAGGTGCTGGGCATCTTCACCGACGGCGACCTGCGGCGCCTGCTGGCCGCCGGCACCGACCTGCGCCAGCTCACGATCGGCGAGGTGATGCATCGCAATCCGCGCTCGATCCGTGCCGAGGCACTGGCCACCGAGGCTGCTGAAATGATGGACCGCAACCGCATCAACCAGATTCTCGTCACCGACGAAACGGGTCTGTTGCAGGGCGCCCTCAACACCCACGACCTGATGCAGGCCAAGGTGATCTGATGAATGCTCGCGACAAGGCGGCCCGCCTGCGCCTCATGGCCTTCGACGTGGATGGCGTGCTGACCGACGGCAGCCTCTTCTTCACGCCCAACGGCGACGAGATCAAAAGCTTCTCCAGCCTCGACGGTCACGGTCTCAAGATGCTGATGGAAGCGGGCATCGAAGTTGCCATCATCACCGGCCGTGCCTCGCGCATGGTGGAGCTGCGTGCGGCCAACCTGGGTGTCACACGACTGTTCCAGGGCGTGCATGACAAACGCGCGGTGATGCGCGAGCTGCGCCAGAAGCTGGGCTTGAGCCCCGAGCAAAGCGGCTACATGGGTGATGACGTGGTCGATCTGCCGATCCTGCGCGACGGCGGCTTCTCGGCGACCGTGGCCGACGGCCATGCCTTCGTACGCGAGCACGTGGATTTCGTCGCCAGCAAGGGCGGCGGACGTGGCGCGGTGCGCGAGGTATGTGACTTCATCCTGTCCAGCCAAGGCCGGCTTGACGCGATGCTGCAGGCCTACCTGGCATGAAACGCCTGGGCTCCCTGTTCCCGCTGCTGATGGTCATGCTGCTGGCGATGGCGGCCTACTGGCTGAACTACATCGTCAGCAAGGAAGGCGATGGTCGCTCGCTGAACCTGCGCCACGATCCGGACACGATCATGGACGACTTCACCGCGCGCCAGTTCGGCGCCGACGGCAAGCTGAGCACCCACCTGACCGCACAGCGCATGTACCACTACCCGGACAACCAGAGCGCCGAACTGGTCGAGCCGCGCATCACGTTACTGGCCGCGGACGGCACCAGCTACTGGTCCGGCCAGCATGGCCTCGTTTCCGAGGACAACACGCGCATCGACCTCAAGAACCAGGTCCGCGGCGTGCGCAAGCTCGCCGCCGGCGGCCCTGACCAAGTCCTGACCACCGAACAACTGACCGTGCTGACCGAACAACAGGTCGGGCGCAGCCAGGCCCCCGTGCTGTATGTCGAAGGCGAGACCCGCGTAGCCGCCGTCGGTGCCGAGTGGGATCAGGCACGCGGCCAGCTCCGGCTGGACAGCCAGGTCAACGCCACTCTGCAACAAGGCAAACCATGAACTCCCGCATCCTCCCCCTGCTGTTGGCCCTGCTGTCCTGCAGCCTGCTTGCCTCACCCGCCCGGGCTGAGAAAGCCGACCGCGACAAGCCGATCAACATCGAAGCAGACAAGCTGAGCATCGACGATCGCAACAAGGTGCAGATCTATGAAGGGCGCGTGCGCATGTCGCAAGGCACCATGCTGATCCGTGCCGACAAGGTGGTGGTCACGCAGGATGCGGACGGTTTCCAGAAAGGTGTGGCCACTGGCGGCGAAGGCGGACTCGCCCGCTTCAAGCAGAAGCGCGAGGCCAGCAACGAGTGGTTCGAGGGCGAAGCCGAGCGCATCGAGTACGACGGCCGCGCCGACCGCACCCAGTTCTTCCAGCGCGCCTGGGTCAAGAACGGCCAGGACGAGGCGCGCGGACAGTACATCGAGTACAACGCCATCACCGAAAACTACACTGTGACCAGCGGCCCCAACGCCACGGTGGTACCGGGCGGGCGCGTGACGGCCACCATCCAGCCCAAGAACGCCCAGTCGGCGCCGGCCGCGAGCAAGCCCTGACGCGGCTTTGCGCAGCACAGCATTCCGACGCAGCTCGAACTTCGGTGCACTGCGATCAACGTGCACGTGAAGCGATCTTGTTGGCGGCGCTAATTTACTGATTATTATTGATTTGTGACGCCAAACACGATTTATGCTGCGGCGCACAAAAACTTGTTGACACGCAGATTTTCTTCTCTAGAATTCGGGTTGTGCGGCGCATCAATCACGATGTAAGTCGGTCGTTTCTTTTCCGATAGCTCGCCACAGCCGTTCCACCTCTATTCAAGGAGACCGAGATGTCTGCTACCCCTGAGCAATTCGCTGCTGTCGGCAAGGCCCAGATCGAAACCCTGCTGACCCTGGCCAACAACGCTTTCGCAAGCGCTGAGAAGCTGGCTGCCCTGAACCTGAACACCGCTCGCAGTTTCCTCGAAGACAGCATCGCCAACACCAAGGCGCTGATGGCTGCCAAGGACCCGCAAGAGCTGCTGAGCCTGCAAGCCTCGCTGGCCCAGCCGACGGTCGAGAAGATCGTGGCCTACTCGCGCAGCGTGTATGAGATCACCCACGGCGTGCAAGACGAACTGAGCAAGATCGTCGAAGAGCAGGTCGCCGAAGTGAACAAGTCGATCTCCAGCGCCCTGGACAAGGCTGCCAAGTCCGCCCCGGCGGGCTCCGACGTCGCCGTCGCCGCCGTCAAGTCGGCCCTGGCCGCCGCCAACTCTGCCTATGACAGCATCAACAAGGCTGCCAAGCAGGTTGCCGAGATTGCCGAAGCCAACGTGGCCGCCGCGACCAGCGCGACCGTGAAGGCCGTCGGTGCCTCCGCCTCCGCTTCCAAGAGCGCGAGCAAGAAAGCTGCCTGATAGCCTCTGCTAGGCCCAAGAGCGTTGGCCCGGCCGCCCGGCCGGGATTGAAACCCGCAGTCGCAATGGCTGCGGGTTTTTTCATGCCCGGCTCACCTCGACCGGGACATGCTGGAGATCAGCCGGTGCTCCGCGCGGGAACCGGCGCCCATTCGTAGCGGCGGCGTTCGATCTCCGCCCGCATCTCGCGCATGGCGGCCGCCACCGCCTCGGCTGAAGCGCCCTTGGCGCCCAGCTCGATCTGGCGCCGGCCATCCGGCCCGGCCAGCGTGGGCAGGCTGAACACGGTGACGCCGAAACGCGTCTCCAGATCCGTCATGAGGTCGATCAACTGCCCTTCCATCGCGTCGAAGACGGTGATCGCCTCTTCCACCCAGCGCTCGGCGTGATGCAGGTGACGGTAGTGCGTGTCCAGCGCCCACTCCATCATCGGCCAGGACATCTGCGGGAAGCCGGGCAGGAAGTGATGCTCGCGGATGCGGAAGCCCGGGATGCGGTTGTAGGGATTGGGAATGATCTCGCTGCCCAGCGGGTATTCGCCCATCATCAGGCGCTGCGGCGTGGTCTCTTCACCAAAACGGCCGCGGATCTCGCGCTCCGCATCGGGATGCAAGGCCAGCTCCACGCCCAGTGCCGCCGCTGCACACTGCCGGGTATGGTCATCTGGCGTGGCACCGATGCCGCCGAAGGAGAACACCACGTCGCCCGAGGCAAAGCTGCGCTGAAGCAGCGCGATCAGGCGCGGCCGATCATCGCCACAGTATTCGGCCCAGGTGAGGCGCATGCCGCGTGCGCCCAGCAACTCGATGGCCTTGGCCAGATGTTTGTCTGCACGACGCCCGGACAAGATCTCGTCGCCGATGATGATCACGCCGATCGCCATGTCACCCCCTCCCCATGCCGCGCCGGCGCCTCAGGGCTTCCATCACGCCGATCGCCATGTCACCCCCTCCCCATGCCGCGCCGGCGCCTCAGGGCTTCCAGCAGGTAATGCACGAACGCCAGGCCGCAGAAGGCCGGCACGAACAGATTCAACACCGGCACATAGGCCAGCAGGCCGGCGCCGATCCCCAGGGCGTAGAGCCCGCCACGCTGCTCTCGCACGATGTCGCGCATTTCCTGGCGATCGGCATGGTTCATGAGCGCGTCGTAGCCGTAGCAACGCTTGTTGAGCCAGGCCGCCAGCATCACCGACAGAATCAGGCCCAGGCCCGGAATCAGCCACAGCGGCAGGGTCAGCAACACGGCAGCCAGGAAGAGCAACAGCGCCCACAGGGAATTGACCATGCTGCCGGTGATGCTGCCTCCGCGGCGCTGCACGATGTCGGTGTAGTCGGTGGCGGATACGCGGTCCAGCATGAAGGGCAAGGCCAGCAGGGAGACCAGGATGGCCGAGGTCACGAACACCAGCGGCACGGCCAGCAGGATCAGGAAGAAATGCACCGCGAAGGCCATCGCCACGCGCGCCGAGTCGGTGCTCACCACCCACTCGCCCAGCACTGGCCAGCCGCTGACCAGGCGCAGCACCACCTCGGCCGCGTCGCCCCACACCCAGACGATGACGCCCAGCCAGATCGCCACGGCCAGCAGGCCGGGCCACAGCATGTGCCAGAAGATGTCGGGGCGTCCCAGGCTGCGCAGCGCACGCAGCACGGCTTGCATCAGGAGCACGGTAGCAATCCCTTGCGGATGAGGAAGGGCCAGTGTGCCACGAACAGATTTCAACTGGCGGCGCGCAGGCCTTCCAGCACGGAGTGGCGCAACAGGCCGCGCACGCCGAACCAGCCGGCCACCACCACCGCCAGCGCGGCGAGCAGGCCGACTCCGCCCAGGGCCAGCCAGCGCGGCGAATACGGCAGCTCGAACACGCTATTGGACAAGGCGTAGCCAATGCCCACCGCACCGCCCACCGCGAGCAGCGCCGCGACCCCGCCCAGCACCGCGAACTCAGCCAGCATGGCGGCCCGCAGTTGCCGGTTGCGCGCCCCCAGCGTGCGCAGCACCGACAGCTCGTACATGCGCTCGTCATGGGTGGACTGGAGCGCGGCGAGCAGCACGACGATGCCCGCGACCAGGGCGAACAACAGCACGAAGTTGACCATGTTCACCAGGCGCTCGGTCATTTCGACGACCTGGGCGACCACCGCGCCGACGTCGATGACCGTCAGGTTGGGCCAGGTCGAGACCAGGTGGTTGATCATTTCGCCGCGGCCCGGCGGCAGGTGGAAACTGGTGATGTAGCTGGCCGGGTAGCCATCGAGCAGGCCCGGGGCGGCCGTCACGAAGAAGTTCACCCGCATGGAGTCCCACTCCAGCTTGCGGATGCTGCCGATCTTGCCGCTCACGCGCTGGCCGGCGATCTCGAACTCGATGGTGTCGCCCAGCTTGATGCCCAGGCGCTGGCCGATGGCTTGTTCCAGCGAGAACTCGGGCACCCGTGCATCGCCATGCCATTGGCCGGCGACGATCTGGTTGCCGGTCTGCAGGCGGCTCGCCCAGGACAGGTTGAACTCGCGCTCGACCTGGTTCTTGGCGCGTTCCTCGGTGTAGTCGGCCGCGCTGACCGCGCGCCCGTTGATGCTCATGAGGCGGCCACGCACCATGGGTAGCAGCTCCAGGCCCGGGTAGCCCTGATCGGCAAAATACTGCGCGATCGCTTCGCGCTGCTCGGGCTGGATGTTCAGCACGAACTGGTTCGGCGCATCCGCCGGCTGGCGCATCCGCCACGCCTCCAGCAGGTCGCGGCTGACCAGGGTCAGCAACAAGATCGCGGTGAGCCCCAGGGCCAACGCGACCGCCTGGATCACGCTGCTGGCGCGTCGCCGGTACAGCGCCGCCAGCCCATAACGCAGCCCCCAGGCCGAATGCAGGCTGCGGGCGCGACCGAACAAGCCCAGCACGCCCCAGGCCGCCAGCGCGAACACGCCGAGCGCGGCGGCAAAACCGCCCACCACGGTGAGCCCCAGGCGCAGATCGCCAGCGATCCACAGCATCAGCGCGGCCAGCGCCACGCCGCCGATGGCCCACACGCCGGTGCTGCCGGCTTCCAGCCCGCCCCACTCGCGGCGCAGCACGCGTACCGGCGGCACCCGGGTCAGGCGAACCAACAAGGGCATCACGAAACCCAGCATCAGGACCAGGCTCACCAGCAGGCCATGCCATACCGGCAGCCAACCGGGTGCGGGCAGTTCTGTTTTCACCAGGCCGGCAGCCAGCCCGGCCAGGGCCTCCTGCAGCAGGAAGCCGCCGAGGCAACCGAGCAGACCCACGAACAGGCCCAACAGTGCAAACTCGATAAAGTAAATGCTCAGCAACTGGTTGCGCTGGGCGCCGAAGCAGCGCATCACGGCGCAACCGTCGAGGTGGCGTTGCAGGTAACGCCGCGCCGACAGGCCGATGGCCACCGCCGCCAGCACCACCGCCAGCATGGCGGCCAGGCGCAGGAAGCGGTTGGCGCGGTCCAGCCCGTTGCGTACTTCAGGCCGCGCATCGTCGAGGCTTTCGAGCTGCTCGCCACGCCCCAGGCGTGGTTTGAGCCAGGCTTCCATCTGGTCGACCGCTGGTTTGTCGCCCGCGAACTGCATGCGGATGCGGAAGCGGCTGCCCTCCTGCAGGAGGCCGGTGGCCGAGAGATCGTCCGCGTTGATCATCACGCGCGGCACGAAGCTGAAGAAGCCGGTGCCACGATCCGACTCGAAGGTCACCAGCGCACCGACGCGGAAGGGCTGGCTGCCGAGCTGGATCTGGTCGCCCGGCTTGACCTGCAGCGCGGTGATCAGGCGCTCTTCCAGCCACACCTCGCCGCGCGCCGGAATGCGCCCGGCCTCGCGCCCAGGGTCTCCCATGCGATCGGCGATGCGCAGGCTGCCGCGCAGTGGATAACCCGGCTGGACGGCCTTGACCGCGCCCAACTGCGCCACGTCGTCGGTGCTGGCCATGCTGTTGAAGGTGGTGGTCTCGGTGACTCGCAGCCCGAGGCGCTCGGCCTGCTGCCGATAGTCGGGCGGCAGGACATGGTCGCTCGAGATCAGCAAATCCCCCCCCATGAGCTGGTTGGCATCGCGCTTGAGCGCAGCCGCCACGCGCTCGGTGAAGAAGCCGACCGAGCTGAGCGCCACCACGGCGATCGCCAGGGCGAGGATCAGCAGGTTCAGTTCGCCGGCGCGCAGGTCGCGGCGCAGGGCCTGGAGGGCAAGACGCAGGTTCTGCATCGGGAGAGGTCTCGTAGCGGGTTCTTGATCTTGTGCCGTGCGCAGGACAGACCGGCGAAACGGCGCATTGTTCCCCGCGCTCATGCCGACGCGCGCGGCCTGGCGGGGCAAAACACTGTGTCGACACCTTCTGTGTCAATCCTGGCCTTCTTGCTGAAAACCCTTGTCAGGAGGTGGTTTTCGCGCCGACGGCAGCGCCAGGGAGCGGCTCGGGCCGGCAGGCGATAAGGAACTTCTATTGCTCCGCGTTTCTCCCTCAGGACATCTGATCCTGAAAAAAGGAGGAAGCATGGTCTTGCGCATCTCGCTCACCCTCGTCGCCGCCCTCGTATTGTGGGGCATCGTTTCACCCGCCGGCATGGCAGCCACGACGGCCACCTGGCTGACCACCACCACCCAGGGCTTCGGCTGGTACTACCTGCTGGTCGTGTTCGGCATCCTGGTCTTCGCGCTGTGGCTGGCGATGGGCCGCTATGGTCACATCCGCTTCGGTGGCGAAGATGCCCAGCCCGAGTTCTCCACTGGCGCCTGGTTCGCCATGCTGTTCTCGGCCGGCATGGGGATCGGCCTGGTGTTCTGGGGCGTCGCCGAACCGCTGACCCACTTCCTGAACCCGCCCGGCGGCCTCGCCTCGGGTACGCCGGAAGCGGCACGTGCCGCGATGCGCTCGGTGTTCTTCCACTGGGGCCTGCATCCCTGGGCGCTGTATGCGGTGGTCGGCGCCGCGCTCGCCTTCTTCAAGTTCAATCGCGGCGCGCCGGCCCTGCTGAGTGCCGCCTTCCGCCCGCTCTTCGGCCACCATGTGGATGGCTGGCTGGGCAAGCTGATCGACGTGCTGGCGGTGGTCGCCACCACCATCGGTGTAGCGACCTCGCTGGGCTTCGGAGCGAAACAGATCGCCCACGGCCTGTCGCATGTGTTCGGCCTGCCCAATGGCGAGTGGACGCTGTACGGCGTGATCGTGGTGTCCACCGGCTTGTTCGTGCTGTCCTCGGTGACCGGCCTGGCGCGCGGCGTGAAATGGCTGTCCAGCGTCAACATGCTGCTCGCCTTCACCCTGCTGCTGGCGGTATTCCTGCTCGGGCCCACGCTGTTCACGCTGGACATCTTCACCGCCACGCTGGGCACTTACCTGAATGGCATCATCAGCCAGAGCATGCACATGACGCCCTTCACCCAAGGCACCTGGGTCAGCAACTGGACGGTGTTCTACTGGGCCTGGTGGATGACCTGGGCGCCCTTCGTGGGCATGTTCATCGCACGCATCTCGCGTGGCCGCAGCCTGCGCGAATTCATGTTCGGCGTGCTGGTGATCCCCTGCCTGGTGAGCTTCCTGTGGTTCTCGATCATGGGCGGTGCAGGCCTGCACCGCGAGCTGTTCGACGGGCTGAACATTGCCGCCACGGTGAGCCAGCAGCCGGACTCGGCGCTCTACGCACTGCTCGACACCCTGCCCCTGGCCAAGCCGCTGGCGGTGGTGACGATCCTGCTGGTGACCAGCTTCTTCGTCACCTCGGCGGACTCGGCGACCTTCGTGCTGGGCATGATGTCGTCGGAGGGCAAGCTCAATCCTTCGGCCAGGATCAAGCTGGTGTGGGGTGTCGCAATGGCTTTGATCGCGCTGGTGCTGATGCACGGCAACGGCCTCAAGGCCTTGTCGACGATGTCCATCCTGTCGGCCCTGCCCTTCACGCTGGTACTGGTCGGGCTATGCGTGTCGCTGGCCTCGGGCCTGAAAGTGGAACTGCGTCACCAGGAGTTGCGCGACCGCGAGTTGCGCCGTCGCCTGCGTGACATCGCCGACCCGGAGGCCACCGTGATCGGCAGCCTGGGCAGGGCTCATTCCTTGAGCCAGGTCTCCGCCAAGCGCACCCAGTAGGCGGCGCCCAGGGGCAGGATCGCGTCGTTGAAGTCGTAGCGGGTGTTGTGCAGCATGCAGCCGCCCTCGCCCGGACCATTGCCGATCCACACATAGCAGCCGGGGCGCTGCTCCAGGAAGTAGGCAAAGTCCTCCGCCCCCATGCTGGGGCGGTGGGCCCAATCGACCTGCGCATCGCCCACCAGTTCGGCCGCCACCCGGCGGCAGAACTCGGCTTCGTCCGCAGTGTTCACGGTCGGCGGATAGCCCTCGACCCAGTCGAGCTGGATCTGCACATCGAAGGCCGCGGCCACGCCCTCGCACACGCGCTGCATGCGTGCCTGCGTGGCCGCACGCACGGCCGGCGCCAGGGTGCGCACGGTGCCGCACAGCGTGGCCGTGGTGGGTATCGCGTTGTAGGCCTCGCCAGCATGGAACTGGGTGACCGACAGCACCACCGCATCGAGCGGATCGGTGTTGCGCGTGGCGATGCTCTGCAACGCCGTCACGAGCTGCGCGCCGGCGATCAAGGGATCGCGCGTCTGATGCGGCATGGCCGCGTGACCACCATGCCCGGTCAGCGTGATGTCGAAACGGTCGGCGCTGGCCATGACCGGCCCCGGCGTCACGCCGAAACGACCGGTCGGCATGCCTGGCCAGTTGTGCATGCCGAACACCGCTTCGACCGGGAAGCGCTCGAAGAAACCGTCGGCGATCATCGCCGGCGCACCGCCCTTGCCCTCTTCCGCCGGCTGGAACACCAGCACCACGCGGCCATCGAACTGCGCGTGGTGCTGCAGGTAGTCGGCCGCGCCCAACAGCATGGTGGTGTGCCCGTCGTGGCCGCAGGCGTGCATGCGGCCGGCGTGCTGCGAGCGGTGGGCGAATTCGTTGAGTTCCTGCAGTGGCAGGGCGTCCATATCGGCGCGCAGCGCGATGCCGCGCTGGCCCTGGCCCTTGCGGATCACGCCCACGACGCCGGTCTGGCCGACGCCGCGATGCACCTCGACGCCGATGCGTTCGAGTTCGCGCGCCACCAGCTCGGCCGTGCGATGCTCCTCGAAGGCGAGTTCGGGGTGGGCATGGATGTCTTGACGGATACGGGTCAGCGCGTCGTGGCGCGCGGCGATCTGCTGGGGGAGCTTCATCTCTGGCCTTCTCCGGCCCGCGCCGCGGGGGCGAGCGGCGAGCGGGCGCTTTGCGGGGGAATCATCTTACACGCGCCGCCGCCCGCCGCGCCAAGCCCCTCCGGCAAGGGCCATCGGCCCTTCCGCCAAGCCCCTGATACATGGTACTTTTCGCCTCTTTTCCCGGCGTTTTGCCGGTCTGATGCAGGGTTGGACGATGAACAAGGTTTTTGCCTACGACACCACGTTGCGGGATGGCGCCCAGGCGCAAGGCATCTCTTTTTCGGTGGACGACAAGCTCAAGATCGTGCGCAAGCTCGACGAGCTGGGCATTGCCTACATTGAGGCCGGCAACCCCGGCTCCAACCCCAAGGACCTGGAGTTCTTCCGCCGCGTCGGCGAGATCGAACTGAAGAACGCCAGGATCATCGCCTTCGGCAGTACCTGCAAGGTCGGCGCCAAACCGGCGGAGGACAATCAGCTCGCCTCCCTGCTGTCGGCCGACACGCCGGCGGTCGCGATCTTCGGCAAGACCTGGGACTACCAGGTCACCGACATCCTGCGCACCACGCTGGACGAGAACCTGCGCATGATCCGCGAGACCCTCGCCTTCCTGAAAGGCAAGGGCAAGGAGATCGTGTTCGACGCCGAGCACTTCTTCGACGGCTACAAAGCCCATGCCGATTACGCCATGAAGGCGCTGGCCGCCGCCGTGGAAGGCGGCGCCGACTGCCTGGTGCTGTGCGACACCAACGGCGGCAGCTTCCCGGACGAGATCTTCGACATCACGCGTGCGGTGGCCCAGCGCTTCCCCGGTGTGGCGGTCGGCATCCACTGTCACAACGATTGCGAACTGGCGGTGGCGAACTCGGTGCGTGCCGTGCAAGCCGGTGCCACCCAGGTGCAGGGCACGATCAACGGCATCGGCGAGCGCTGCGGCAACGCCAACCTATGCGCGATCATCCCCAACCTGCAGTTGAAGCTGGGTTTCGACGTGATCCCGTCGGCCAACATGCAGACGCTGACGCCGCTGGCGCGCTTCGTCTCGGAGACGGCCAACATCGTGCACAACGACAAGGCCGCCTACGTCGGCGCCGACGCCTTCGCACACAAGGGCGGCATGCACATCGACGCGGTCAACAAGAATCCGATCAGCTATGAACACGTCACGCCCGACTCGGTGGGCAACGCACGCAAGATCCTGATGAGCGAGGTCGCCGGCCGCGCCACCATCCTGGGCAAGATCAACGAAGTCGATCCCGCGCTGGGCAAGGACTCGGCCGAGACCCGCGCCATCATCGACCGCCTCAAGGCCTTGGAGCATGAGGGCTACCAGTTCGAGAGCGCGGAGAGCAGTTTCGAGCTGCTGGTGCGCAAGATGCTCGGCAAGTTCACGCCCTCCTTCGAGCTCAAGGAGTTCAAGGTCATCGTGAATGAGCCCAGCATCAACGGCGTCAACTCCTCGGCGATGATCAAGATCCACGTCGATGGCGTGGACGAGATCACCGCGGCCGAGGGCGACGGCCCCGTCAACGCCCTGGACAAGGCCCTGCGCCGCGCGCTGGACCGTTTCTATCCCGAGTTGCGTGAGATGAAGCTCACCGACTACAAGGTGCGCGTACTCGACTCCGACCAGGCCTCAGCCGCCAAGGTGCGCGTGCTGATCGAATCGGCCGATCGCACCGACTCGTGGACCACCATCGGCGTGTCCACCGACGTCATCGACGCCTCCTGGCGTGCCCTGGTGGACGCCGTCGAGTACAAGCTCGCCAAGCGCTGAACCCGCGCGGGTGCCGTCGCGCACCCGCCCGTCTCTCCGTCCCCCCAGTGCCCGTTCGTCACACAGCGACGCAAGGCATTGATCCACCGAACAAATCGAATGCCAGACCACCCCCGGGCCAGGTCTGCCGCTGCCCATTGGTCCGGGCGCGTAGCAATTCGTTCATGCAGCACCTATAACCTTTTTCATTCGATCGGCACATCCTTCGTGCCTTAAAGCTTGTTGACCCCCTTGCGGTCCCTGCGGTACAAAGCACCCTCCGCACACAGCAGCATCGGCAGCACTGGCAACACCCCGGTTACACAGGAGCAGCACACGGAACAGCAGCACGGAAATTGAAGCAAGTCGATGGCTGGGCGCCGTGCATGCACGGACAAGACACCACCCACGACGCTCACCCACGCGGCCCACCCGGCCGCCACACAGAGAGAGCGGGCAGCATGGCAGGATTCACTGGCATCGCGGCAGTCGGCACCAGCATCGAGCGCTTGCTCACGCAGGCCTTCACGATGCGCCAGCCCGTTCCCAACAAGGTGGCCAAGGCCGCGCTGATCCGCACCGAAGACCTGGCCGACGACCAGGCGATCAAGGCCTTGATCGGTGACCAGGGGCTGACGATCCTGCTCTACCGCGTCGACTTCAACAAGACGATGCGCGCCGCCTGGTCCGCCGTCGGCAACGCCGATGGCAAGGGCTACCTGGCGCTGGACCTGCACTACCTGCTCACGCCCTGGGCCGAGAACGCCGAGCACCAGCACATGATCGTGGGTCGTGCCATGCAGGTGCTGGAGCACACGCCGGTACTCGCCGGCCCCACCCTGTACGCCCCCACCCTGCCCCTGCCCGACTACGCCGGCGAGCCGCACAACGCCCCTGCCGACGCGGTGCAGATCCTGCTGGAGGAAATCTCGACCGAAGCGCTGATGCGCACCTTCGATTCCCTGCCCAGCGACTACCGACTGTCGATCCCCTACGTGGCGCGCGTGGTGCGTATCGACACCGCCGAGGCGCAGCCGACGCCGCCGGTCGTCGATGCCGACATCCGCCTGCGGGTGACGACGTGAGCGCCGTCACCCGCCCCCTGCTGCTGGAAGACACGGTGCAGGTCAGCCGCGTGGGCCACCGCCTTGCGCTGGGCCTGCAGTGCCGCGATGCGCTGACGCAATTGCCGGCCACGGCGCTGAGCTGCGCGCTGGAACAGATCGGCGAGCGGCCCCTGCCGCAGCGTTGCGAGGCGCACGAGGCGGGCCGCCATGCGCTGCGCTGGACGGGGCCCCTGGCCAAGCGGCTGGTCCTCGCCGCCGCGGACAAGCAGGCCAATCCGCCAGCCACGCCGGCCGACGACCCCACCCGCATGCTGCTGCGTTGCTACGCCCAGCGCAGTCCGCTCGCCACTGCCTACCGCGCCGACCAGGACCCGCGCCACTTCGTGCCGCGCCGTCTGGCCTTGATCCCGGTACAGACGGACGGCGAACCCCCGGCGGACACCCGCAACATCCGCGAGGCCTGGCTGTGGCCCGGCGCCAACTACCCGCTGGGTGCCAACAGCACCGCGATCCGTGGGCGCATCCGGCGCGGTGCCTCGCTGGCCACCGCCACCCCGGTCGCCTGGGCACGCGTGGTGGTCACCCGCCCGGCCAACTTCGCCAACCCACCCGACTTCGCGACCGAGCCCCAGGTCGGCTGGGCGCACGGTGACGATCGCGGCGAGTTCCTCGCCGTGCTGGGTGCCGATGCCGTGCAGGGCGGGGCCATCCTGCCCACCACCCTGCCACTGCGCCTGTGGGTATTCCTGCCGCCTGTCCTGGCCTCGTTCCCGGACAACCCGGTCGACGCCCTGCCGCTGGAAGAGGCCGGCAGCGACGCCATCAACGACGTGCTGCGCGGCAAGACGCCCCCTGCGAACTACGTGCAGCGGGGTCCGATCGACCTGCCCCTGCCCGCGCCTACCAGTGAGGCGGTGCGGCCAGGCCGTGTGTGTGTATTGAACGATGCAGTCCTGCTGTTTGCGTAGCCCATGAGAACGTGCGCCACGGCCCGGCCGCGGCGCGCTCCTGTCATTGCCGCTGTTGAACAAAGGGGAACACCATGCCCGAGTATCTCGCACCAGGCGTCTACGTCGAGGAAGTCAGCTTCCGCTCCAAGTCGATCGAAGGCGTGCCGACCAGCACCACCGGCTTTGCCGGCATCACGCGCTACGGCCCGGTGCAATACACGGGCGGCCCCAGCACCACCAAGCCGCGCCTGATCACCTCCTTCACCGAGTTCGAGCGCGTCTATGGCAGCTTGCAGGCGCTGGAGCTGGACAGTGGCGAACGCACCGCCTACCTGGCCCACGCCGCGCGCGCCTTCTTCAACAACGGTGGGCGCCGTCTGTACGTGTCGCGCGTGTTTGCTCCCGCCGCCGGCAATGACATCAGCGACCACATCGCCGAGCTGCCGGTTGTCACCACACTGGGCAACGCACGCTGGCTCGCGCGCTGGCCCGGCGCGGATGGCAACGTGCTGGTCGACACCCAGGCGGTCCGTGGCAAGAACCTCGCCTTCGAGTATCAGCCCGACCCCAACGACATCCTCGCCCGCCACACCTGGGGACCGCAGGCCAAGAGCGTGAAGGCCGGCGCCGTGGTGGAGATCACCGCGCCGCTGCCCGCCGTCATGCCGGTGGGCAACGCCACCCTGCAGGCGGCCAACCTGCGGGTGGTGAGTGTGGATGCGGACGGCCGCCAGAGCTTCATCGACAGCACCGGCCTGGCGGTTGCCGTGCCTGCTGGCTCGCAGATCGGTCTGGTGGAGCTGCGCGTCACGGTCTACGGCCCGGATGGCCGGGTGGACAGCTACGACCAGCTCGGCGCCTCGCCCCTGCAGCGCCGCGACATCGCCAAGGTGCTGGAACTGGACGACCCCGAGGATGAGAACGCGATGGTGGCCCTGGAGTGGACGCCGGGCGGCAATGCCTTCGCCCCGGCCGCGCTGATGGTGGGCTTGCAGGCCGCTGCCAAGCGCCTCACCGGCGGCAGCGACGGCGACCTGCCAGGCCCCGACGCCCTGCGTGGCGACGAGGCCGACCCCGACGTGGTGACGGTGCGCGCCACCGGCCTGGAGGCACTCGGCGAACTGGAAGACATCGCCATCGTGGCCCTGCCGGACGGCGGCTCGCTGGCCTCGCCGGAGGAGATCCAGGTCGCGGCCGACCACCTGATCGCGCATGCCGAGAAGTACCGCTACCGCATCGCCGTGGTCGATGCCGCAGCCAACAGCTCGCTGTCCGACATCCGCGACTTCCGCAGCAAGTTCGACAGCAAGTACGCCGCGCTCTACCACCCCTGGATCGAAATCCTCGACCCGCTGTTCCCGTCGGTGCCGGGCGTGCCGCCACGCAAGCTGCTGCTGCCGCCGTCCGGCTTCGTCACCGGCATCTATGCACGCAACGATATCGAGCGCGGCGTTCACAAGGCCCCGGCCAACGAGATCGTGCGGGGCCTCACCAAGTTCGAGATCAACATCAACAAGGCACGCCAGGACGTGCTCAACCCCGAAGGCGTGAACTGCCTGCGCTTCTTCGAAGGGCGCGGCAACCGCGTGTGGGGCGCACGCACCATGAGTTCCGATCCCGAGTGGAAGTATGTGAACGTGCGACGCCTGTTCATCTACATCGAGCACTCGATCGACAAGGCCACGCAATGGGCGGTGTTTGAGCCGAACAACGAGCGCCTGTGGACCAACATCCGCAGCATGGTGGAGGACTTCCTCTACGTGCTGTGGCGTGACGGCGCGCTGATCGGTGCCAAGCCCGAAGAGGCTTTCTTCGTGCGCTGTGACCGCACCACGATGACCCAGAACGACCTCGACAACGGCCGCATGATCTGCCTCGTGGGGGTCGCCCCGAGCCGCCCGGCCGAATACGTGATCTTCCGCGTCGGCCAATGGACCGCCGACTCCAAGGCCTGATTGAGGAGGAATGACGATGGCAACCCAACGCAACAACCCCTACGGCGCGTTCAACTTCCTCGTCTCGCTCGGCAATGGCAGCGAGACCAGCGTGATCGCGGGCTTCTCCGACGTGTCCGGCCTCGGCACCGAGATCAACTACTCCGAGTACCGCAACGGCAACGACGTGGTGAACACGGTGCGCAAGATCGCCAACACCTTCAAGCAGGAGGACGTGACGCTCAAGCGCGGCCTGATCGGCTCCACCGACCTGTTCCAGTGGGTCAAGGACGTGCGCGAGGGTGGCGACGGCCGTCGCACCGTGACCATCACGGTGCTGGATGAAGCACGCAATGCGGTGGCGGCCTTCAAGCTCGTCAACGCCCAGCCCAAGAAGTGGGTCGGTCCCACATTGGCGGCCAAGGGTGGCGGCGAGGTTGCGATGGAAGAGCTGCACATCACGCATGAAGGCGTGAGCTACGAGTAGGCGATAGCGCGGCCCCCGTCTTTCCCGCGCCTGCTGAAAGCGAGCGGGAATCCAGAGACTTGAGCGGCACAAAAGACACTGGATCCCTGCTTTCGCAGGGATGACGGCAAAGCGCCCGCGTCTGCCCTGTACCGCGCTCGTCTCACGTCATTGCCTTCTTGCGTCAAGGGAAAGCCACCCATGCTGCAATCCGTCCGTACCCCGCTCGGCGCGCCCGGTGTGTTCGCGCTGCCGGAAGTGCCCACTCCGGCGCTGCATCCGCAGCGCATGGACGTGTGCGCTTTCGTCGGCGTGGCGCCGCGTGGGCCGGCCTGGCTGCCCGTGGTCGATGCCGACTGGCCGCCTGGCTATCGCATGGTCACCGATGCGGCACGCCCGCTGAAGCGCAGCGTCGCGGTGCCGGTACGCAGCTTCGACGAATACCAGCACCTGTTCGGCGGCTTCGAAGGGCCGGGCCTGCTGCCACATGCGGTGGCGAGCTACTTCGAGCAGGGCGGTCGACTGGCCTGGATCGTGCGCATCGTGCATCAGCGTAACGGTGCAAAGCTGGGCGACGGCTGCGCGCAAGGCAGCGTCGCCGGCCTGTGTACGGCAACGCTGGACTTCCTGGCGCGCAACCCCGGCAGTTGGGGCAATGCGCTGCGCGTGAGCCTCGCCTTCACCACCACCACGGCGGGCTTCACGCTGGCTGCAGGTGCGGTGCAGGTCGACACGAGCAGCCCCTTGATCGTGGGCAGCACGGTGCGCTTCACCGACGCTATGGGCCTGCGCAGCCTGTCCCTGGTCACCGGCATGCGGCGGATACGCGACACCGAACGGGCACGCGAGCGCTGGCAACTCGAATTCGATGTCGCCCCCGTCGCACCCGAGCGCGCCGAGCTGGTGGAACTGCGTGCCGAAATCAGCGATGGCCTGGGCCGCCGCGAGCAGTTCGAGCATCTCGCACTGGCGCCTGATCACCCGCAGAGCCTCGCCAACGTGCTGTGCGAGCGCTCTTCGCTGATCTGGCCGCATCCGGATTGGGCCGCGACGCGCCTGCTGCCGGCCGATACCCAGGTGGAATTCCTGCGCGCCAGCAGCGATGCTTTCAGCGGAGGCGACGACGCCTGGGCCGACATCTTGGGCGACGACTTCTTTGACGCGGCATGGACGCCTGCCGACGAGACCCCTGGCGACGGCCTGTGCGCACTGGCGCAATGCGGCAGCGTCACGCAGGTGCTGCTGCCGGACCTCTACCTGCCCGCGCAATGGGCCGGCGAGGAGGAAGTGGAGATTCCCGCCAGCGGCGGCGCGGGTGCCGAATTCGCCGCCTGCGTGGACATCGTGCCCGCCGCCAAGGCCGCCAGCGTGGCGCCGAATGCACTCACCGGCCTGATCCTCGACCCGCGCACCGCGTCCGGCCTGGCCGACATCACCGCCCTGCAGCAGCGCGTGGTCGAGTTCTGCGACAGCACGCAGAACCACATCGCGCTGATCGACGTACCGCCGGGCCTGTCGCAAGGCCGCATCGAGCAATGGCGCGCCGCCTTCGACAGCAGCTATGTCGCGGCCTATCACCCCTGGCTGGTACCCACGCGCCGCAACAACGACGCGAGCGGCCAGGTGCGGCGCCAGTTGCCCCCGTCCGCCGTCGCAGCCGGCATCGTCGCGCGACGCGAGTTCGAGCGCGGCATCCAGTACGGTCCGGCCAACGAGATCGCGCGCGAGATCATCCACTTCGCCGAAACCCAGCCCAGCGGGCGCGCCGACACCCTGCATCCGCAGAACATCAACTGCTTCGTGCGCCAGCCCGATGGCATCGCGCTGGTCGCCGCACGCACCCTGTCGCGCGAGTCGGACTGGCGTCAGCTCTCGGTGCGCCGCCTGATGCTGATGCTGCGCCGGACCCTGCTCGTCGACACGCAGTGGGCCGTGTTCGAGCCAAATGGCCCGGCGCTGTGGCGCGATCTGCGACATGCCATCGAGAGCCTGCTGCGCGGGCTGTTCCGCGTCGGCGCCTTCGCCGGGCGCAGCGAGGCCGAGTCCTTCTTCGTGCGCATGAACACCGAGCGGGCACGCCTGGACCGTGGGGAGTTGCTGGTGGAGATCGGCGTCGCGCCGGCCGAACCGCTCGAATTCATCCTCGTGCGTCTGCGCCGCGACGGCGACGGCACGCTCACCTTGGAAAACTAGAGCCTCGACATGGCTGACACCCTGATCCTCCCCGCCTTCCGCTTCGAGGTGAAGCTGATCCGCTCGCCCAACATCATCGCGGGCAGCCAGCAGCCCCCCGGCGCCGGCAGCGGCTACACGCCACCGAGCGGCGACACGATGCTGGGTGGCCGCAGCGCGGACGAATGGCGCGGCGCCTTCCAGGAATGCAGTGGCCTGGAGATCGAGATGGACGTGCAGGAATACCTGGAAGGCGGCCGCAACAACGGCACCGTGCGCCGTGTGGGGCGCGGCAAGTACCAGCCCATCGTGCTCAAGCGCGGCATGTTCTACCAGCCGCAGGGCGAAGGCCGCGTCAACACCGAGCTGTGGCACTGGATGCAACGCATCCTCAATGGCGAGCGGCCCGTGCCGCGCCATGACGGCATCATCTACGTGATGAGTGCTGACGGCGAGGTGCGCGCGAGCTGGATGTTCGACCGTGGCCTGCCCTCCAAGATCCGCGGCCCCGAACTGAATGCGAAGACAGGCGAAGTCGCCATTGAGGAACTGAGCATCGCGCACGAAGGCCTGCGCCTGCTGCCGGCTGAGGAGCGGCTGACATGAACAGCCCCATCCTGAGCGGATACGTAGGGTGGGTTCGCGCAGCAACCCACCACGATGCACGGCAAAACGCCACGGTGGGTTGTCGCTACGCTCCGAACCCACCCTACACACAACACCGGTCCTTCACCAGGGAGCGCCTGACATGACGGCACTCACCAAGGCCCAACTCGGCGAGATCACCTCCGGCGACAACCCGACGGAAGTGCCCAACACGCTCGTCGATGTGCAGTTCAACCCGACCACGCTGCGGGTGCAGATTTCCAACCGCACCGCGGGTGGCCAGCAGGCTGGCGCCCAGGCCCGCCAGCGCCCCGGCACCGGCGACATGCAGGTCAGCTTCGACCTGGTGTTCGATACCGCCGACGAAGGCAGCGCCGAGCAGGGCGTGAGCGTGCTGGAGAAGACCAAGATGGTGGAGCGCTTCGTGCGCCCCAAGGGCAACCGTGCCGGTGAAGAGGCGCCGCCACGCGTGATCTTCAAATGGGGCAGCTTCCTCGTCCAAGGCACGATGGAGAGCGCCAACATCGACCTCGATCTGTTCGATGCCAAGGGCGTGCCGCTGCGCGCCAAGGTCGCCGTCACCATCAAGGGGCAGGACCCGCGCTGGACCTACACCCCGGCACCCAACCCGCAGCCCCCGGGCAGCGCGGCCGGCGCCAGCAGTGGTGCGCCCAGCACCAGCCTGCCCCCCGGCACCCCGGGTACGCGCGGCAGCAACGCGGCACCGGATCGCATCATGCAGGCCATGCCCGGCGAAAGTCTGGCGCAACTCGCCCAACGTGCCGGGCTCGATCCTGGTGCCTGGCGTGCGCTGGCCGATGGGCTGGGCAACCCGCTCAAGCTCTCGCTGGGCCAGGAAGTGCCGCTGCCGGCCTCGGCCAGCAAGGGCACGGCCAGTGCCAACACCAGCCAGGACCCCGGCAAGACCGCCGCCAGCCTGCCCCTGGTCAACGCCGGCCAGGCCACAACCAGCGGGGCCGGCAGCAACGATGCCGCGCGCAACGGGCGCGTTCAGGCTACTGACCCGGTGCGCAAGGGCCAGGCCGTGGTCGCCCAGGGCGGCGTGGGCGGTGCCATCGCCAACGTGAAGGGCTCAGCCCACCAGCAAGGCGCCACTACCAGCCTGCATGCCTTCGGCATTGCCGCCGCCGATACCGCCGATACCGACACCCGCCCCTGGGGCGCTGGCGTGCCACTGCGTCCGCGCTTCGGCAGCCAGGGCGGCGCCACGCGCCGCGATCCGACGCAGGCCGCCTGGATCGCCCGCCCGGCCACACCGCCAACGGCCAGCGCCCGCCCGACCACCACCGCCACCGCGCGCAGCACGGCCCGCAGCACGCCACGCGTCGGGTGCGGTTGCCGTGGCCGCAAGAGCCGCCCCGTCAAATGAAGGATTCGAGGAGTACGCCATGCCCGTGACCATCAACGAAGTGGACGCGCAGATCGAAGTGGAAGGCAACGCCGCGCAGGCCGAGGGCGGCCGCGAGGAAGACGCGATGCAGGCCATGCAGCGCTGGCAGCAACTGGCGCGTGAGCAGATGCGTCGCGAGGCGCGCACCGCCGCCTGGGGTTTCGATGACTGATCTCTACCAGACCAGGTCTCTCCTGGATGCGCCTGAACCCCTCCCCAACCCTCCCCTTGTCAGGGGAGGGCGCAAGCTCTTGCCCCCCCTGACAAGGGGGGGATGGGGGGGTTGCCGCAGGCCCCGCCACACGCGCTTTCGTGAGGCCAGGGTATGCCACTGATTCCCACGCCCCTCCAGGCCGCCACCGTCCCCGAGATCAGGATCGACGGGCAGGCGCGCGCCGAGCTGCAGCGCGACCTCGCGTGGCTGCAGATCGACGAGGACATCAATGGCATGAAGCGCCTGGCCGCGAGCTTCATCGCCATCGGCCCGCGCGAGGGCGAGCGCGACGAGCAGCTCAACTGGTTGGACGGCCAGGTGCTGGATTTCGGCAAGGAGCTCAAGGTCTCGATGGGCCCCACCGATGCGCGCACCGAGATATTCAGCGGCAAGCTCAGCGCACTGGAACTGCTGATGGACCAGGGCCGCACGCCCGAGGTCAGTTGCCTGGCCGAAGACAAGCTCATGGACCTGCGCATGACGCGCCGCTTCAAAAGCTACGAGAACGTCAGCGAGTCCGATCTGCTGCAACAGATCGCCGCGCAGCACGGTCTGTCGGCCGTGGCCGATGTCAGCGGCCCGACCTGGCCGCTGGTGCAGCAGTGGAACATGAGCGATCTGGCCTTCCTGCGCGAACGCGCACGCCGCCTCGCGGCCGAGGTGTGGGTGGAGGGCAGCCAGCTCCACATGGCCACGCGCGATGCGCGCAACGGCAACACGGTGACGCTGATCCAGGGCAGCTCGCTGATGGAGGTGCGCCTGTCGGCCGACCTCGCGCACCAGCGCAGCAAGGTGATCGCGGGCGGTTTCGACGACGCCGAACAGGACGCCATCGACGAGGAAGCCGGCAGCGATGCCGTGGCCGCCGAGGCACAAGGCCATACCCATGGCATCCAGGTGCTGGAACGCGCCTTTGCCGAACGCACCAGCTACCGCGTGCGCGAGGTGCCTCTCAAGGACGCCGAAGCCACCGCCCTGGCCCGCGCCGCGCTGCTGAGCCGTGCGCGCCGTTTCGTCACCGCCAGCGGCGTG
This sequence comes from Uliginosibacterium sangjuense, assembly GCF_059132465.1. NCBI lineage: Bacteria > Pseudomonadati > Pseudomonadota > Betaproteobacteria > Rhodocyclales > Zoogloeaceae > Uliginosibacterium > Uliginosibacterium sangjuense. Next base: position 1,433,356 of record NZ_CP101132.1, on the reverse strand, counting down.
ACCAATGGCAACACCGAGATCAAGGTCGGCAGCCTGCTGCGCCTGGAACGCGTGAGCCCGATGTTCGAGGGCGACGGCTACTACGTGACGCGCGTACGCCACCAGTTCGACCTCACGAATGGTTACCGCACGCACTTCGAGGCGGAGCGGGCTTGGATCGGGGGTGGGCAATGATGTCGCGGCGCATTTCTCCCCAGCGCAGGCATGGCTCCGGACTATTCCCCTCTCCCGGGAACGGGAGAGGGTGGCCCGCAGGACCGGGAGAGGGTGAAACGGCCGCTGCTCCAGTGCCATCGATCTCCCTCTCCCCCAACCCCTCTCCCGCAAGCGGGCGAGGGGAGCGTTCAACCCCTTCGTGCTTCATGACGCGGGAGGTCGGCACATGAGCGACCCCCGCTTCCCGCGCGATGGCGACGGCCCCCGCTGGTTCGGCCTCTACCCGGCCGTGGTGGCCGAGCTCGTCGACCCCGACGGCAAGGGCCGCATCAAGGTGAAGTTCCCCTCCTTCGGCGCGGCCGGCGAATCGGTCACCGCCTGGGCCACGCTGCTCACACCCTATGCCGACGACGACCAGGGCATCGAGATCCTGCCCGAGGTCGACTCGCAGGTCGTGGTGGGCTTCGAGGCTGGCGATCCGAGCCGCCCCTACATCGTGGGCGCGTGCTGGAACGGCAAGCGCCCCCTGCCCGAAGCCGCGCAGGCACCCAACAACAAGCGCCTGTGGAAGACGCGCGCGGGCAGCAAGCTGGAGTTCGACGACACCGAGGGGGCGGCCAAGGTCACCGTGTCGATGCAGAGCGGCCACAAGATCGTCATGGACGATGGCGCGCAGGACATCACCATCGAGCACAGCAACGGCTGCAAGATCAACATCAACATCGCCGGCCAGGTCACGATCACCGCCAACGCGACGGTCGAGGTCAACGCCTCGGCGGTCAACATCCACGCGCCGACGGTCAATTGCGACGGCATCGTGCAATGCACGACGCTGATCGCCTCCACCGGCGTGGTCTCGCCGAGCTACACACCGGGTGCGGGGAACGTATGGTGACGCGCCGCACACACCTCCTCGTGGCGTCGTCCCTGCGCAGGCAGGGACCCAGTGGCTTTGCTCTTTCGTTCGACCCCGCCCACTTCGTCGAAAGACGCTGGATTCCTGCCCCCGATCGGGTCGAGGGCAGGCTCTTCGCAGGAATGACGGGGTTTGGAAGCGCCAGGGATAGCCGGCGCGGGGTGACACCATGGTAGCCACCGTCGCCCGCCGCCCCACCTACCCCACGCCCGCCTGGAAACTGGTAGGTCCCTGGTATCGCTGGCCGCGCCCCGGTCATCCGGAGGATGGTCGCCTGTCTCGTCCGGTTCTCCAGAAGTTCGCCGGCGACAACTTCATCGCCGACTTCCTCGAACGACCGCAGCACTCGCTGAAGTTCGATCCAGTCATCGACGTGGTCAACAACTACGACCTCGTCAGCGCCGGCTCCTCGCTGCCGGGCAAGCTGGCGAGCTTTCTGCCGCTGAACGCCAAGGGCGAACCCGACCAGGCAGGCGGCCTGCGCGCGCGCCTGGCACCCAGTTCGCTGCGTAAGCTGTACCTGCCGGCGCACGACCGTCACTACCTCGTTACCTGCGAACTGCATTGCGAGGAACCGGGCTTCCCGCGCGTGGCGCGGCAGAAGGTGTGCCAGGCCGGCTTCGTGCTGAGACGGCGCAACAGCATCGTGCCTGGCGGCATCACGCCGGCCATGATCGAGGCACAGACGGCACCGGTGCGCAGCGCCGAAGCCAGCATGCTGGAGCTGCTGCAACTGGCCGCCACGCTCGACGAGCCCAGTGCCAGCGCCGCCCTGAAGACAGCCACCCGCGCGCGCCAGCAGGCACTCGCCACCCAGGCCGGCGTGGCCGACTGGGGTGCCTTAATGAGCCTGCGCAGCGCCGAACTGGCCAGCAAGCGCGCCGCACTGGATGCCTGGTACCAGACGCATGGCATCACGGTGGAGGTGCAAGGCTGGTTCCCGACCCTGCATAACGGCCGCCCCAGCAAGACCTACGGCACCTGGAAGACGCTCAGCGCCACGGAGCAGATCGCCGACGTGGCCGACAGCGGCGAGACCATCTACCCCTTGTTCCCGCTGATCCCCGACCCGCGCGAGACGGCGCACGACGCCGCCGGCCGCACCATGTACTACGGCACGGTACCCACCGGCGGCATCGAGCACGATGCCAACGGCATTGCCCGCTTCGACGACAGGACCACCTACGAGCTGCGCTGCTTCGTGCGCCAGCACCAGGACAGCCCCGGCCGCGTCGGCAAGAAGCCCGACTGCTGCGGCCCGCTGGCCTGGAGCCTGGCCTCCGAGGCCTTCCGCGTCGCCGCCCCCTTCGACGTGCTGGGTTCGGCCAACCGCCCCATCACGATCAAGATGCCGGACCTGCGCGAACTGGCCGCCCAGGCGGCCGCGCGGCCACGCGGCAAGCTGTCGCCGATCCGCTTCGTGCAGCCGCAGCACATGTCGCCCAAGGTCAGCGGCATGGCCGCCGACGGCGGCAACATGGGTGGCGAGGCGATCTGCAGCTTCTCGATTCCGCTGATCACGATCATCGCGCTGTTCGTGCTGAGCCTGTTCCTGCCCATCGTCGTCTTCATCTTCAACCTGTGGTTCCTGCTGGTGTTCCGCTTCTGCATCCCGCCCGAGATCAAGTTCGCGGCCGACGTGGATGCCGCACTGGCCGCCACGCCGCCCGGCATTGACCTGGACGCCGATTTCGCGGTGGAAGTCAGCGGCGTCGACCAGCTCGCCAGCCAGCTCAACACCTTGCTCGGCAACAGCATGGACACGCGCATCAAACAGGACACCGGTCTGCAGGACGACCCCACGCTGGACGGTTTCTCCAACAACGCACTGGGTCCGCTGGACCAATCGCTGCAGGACAACGCCGATCTCAAGGCCGATGCCAGCGGCAAGCTGCCGCCCCCGCCGCCGGTGGGCACGCCGCTCGTCTATGAAGACCCGGTCACGCCGGTGTGGCCGGCCAAGGGAGTGCCCGCATGAGCGCCATCTTGAATCGCTACGAACGCCTGGGCCAGGGCCTGGGCCAGCCCATCGCCCCGGACGAACGCGGCCGCCTGCCGCTGGTCTCAGGGCCGGAGAAGGTACGCCAGGCCATCTTCACGCTGCTCGACACCGAACCCGGCGAACGCGTGATGCGGCCCGATTTCGGTTGCGGCCTGCGCCGCTACCTGATGGCCCCCAACAACCCGGCCACGCGTGCCGGCATCCGCCATGAGATCGAGAACACGCTCTCACGCTGGGAGCCGCGCATCAAGCTGGTGGATGTCGCCGTGAATCCCACCGACGACCGCGCCATGGTGCTGATCGAAATCCACTATGCCCATGTCCTGGACGGTCGGCAGGACATCCTGGTCTACCCCTTCTACCTGGAGCAGACGTGATGCTTTCCCATACACGCCTCGCGGCACGCCCTCCGATCAGCCAAGCTGCCGTCGTCCCTGAACATGCAGGGCTCCAGTGGCTTTGCTTCGCCCACAGCCTTCACGTGCCCGCTCGAAAGACACTGGATTCCTGCCTGCGCAGGAATGCCGGAGTCCGCTCACGACGCACCATGCCATGCACCGTCGTCCCTGCGAAGGCAGGGACCCAGCGGCTTTGCCTCTTCGACCGCCCGAGCCCGCTTCATCGAAAGACACTGGATTCCTGCCCTCGCAGGAATGACGGCGACAACACGGGAGCCACGCCATGCCCTTGATCGCCCCCATCCTCGACGACCGCAGCTTCGAAGATCTCTTCGCCGAGCTGCGCAACCGCATCCCGGTCTACAACCCGGCGTGGACCGACCATCTTGATTCCGACCCCGGCATCACGCTGCTGCAGCTCTTTGCCTACCTCGGCGAGGGCCTGCAATTCCGCTTCAACCAGATTCCGGAAGCGACGCAGATCGCCTTCCTCCGGCTGCTGGGTATCCCGCTGTACCCGGCACGCCCGGCGCAGGCCCTGGTGCGCTTCGAGAGCAAATCCGCCGCTGGCGTGAGCCTTTACGCGGGCGACCAGGTCAAGGCCGGCAAGACGCGCTACACCCTGGGCCAGGACGCCACCGTGTGGCCGCTGGACTGCGTCAGCGCGGCCCGCGTCGCCCTGCTGTCCGAGGCGGACCAGGCCGACAACGCCAAGGTCGCGGCCTTCCTCGCCAAGCTCGAAGACCCGGAGAAGCGCGTCGCCGTGCAGGCCAGCATCGACGCCTTGCAGCTCGCACAGGACGACCACATCGCGCCCTACGAGGTGAAGACCCTCGCCTCCGACGGCCTCGGCGAGGCGCTGGACTTCTCCAGCACCGTCGACGGCTGCGCCTGGATCGGCGTGCTGCTGTCCAAGGACGCGCCCTTCGACCTGGCCGACATCACCGATCCCACGCTGGGCCTGCAGCGCGTGGCCGGCCGCAGCCTCTCGCTGTCGCTGGGTTTCTCGCCGGCCACCTGGTATCCCGATATCGACCAGGCGCCGGTATGCGCGGCCGGCGACGGCCCTTCGCTGATCTGGCAGGCCTCGCTCGCCGCGCTGAAGAAGGATGGCAGCGTCGATTACACGCCGGTGCGCGTGGCGGGTGACAGCACCGCCGGCTTCACGCAGGAAGGCGTGGTGCGCCTCGAACTGCCCGCCGACCTCGCCGGGCTGGGCGTGCCGCAGGCGCCGGCCGATCTGGGCGGCACCGGCGAATTCCCGCCCGAACTGGATGACGAGCAGAGCGAGCGCCTGTGGTTCTGGCTGCGCGTATGGCGCGGCGACGGCAGCCGCATCGGCCCGGTACAGCTCATCAGCCTCAACACGGTCGCGGTCGAGCAGGCCGTAGCCGCCACGCCCGAACTGCTGGGCACCGGCACCGGTCAGCCAGGTCAGGTCTACCAGCTCGCCTATGCCCCTGTGCTGCTCGACGTGCGGCATCCGGTGAAGTTGCAGGTGGAGGAATCCGGCGTGTGGACCGACTGGTCGCGCGTCGACGACCTCGATGCCTCCGGCCCCGAAGACCGCCACTTCACGGTCGATGCCGAGGCCGCCACCGTGGCTTTCGGCGAACGCTTCCCGCAGTTGGGCGAACGCATCCGCGTGCTCGGCTATCGCTGGGGCGGTGGCAGCGCCGGCAACCTGCCGGCGGGCGCCCTGGCCAAGCTGGGCGACACCCTGGCTGGCCCCACGCCGCCGGCGCCGCTGCTGCGCCCGGGCCAGGCCGAGCTCAAGTGCGCCAATCCGCTGCCGGCCTATGGTGGTGTCGATGCCGAAAGCCTGGATGCGGCGCTCGCGCGCATCCCCACCGAACTGCGCCGCAACCACCGCGCGGTGGCGCGCGACGACTTCGCCGAGCTGGCCTTGCAGACGCCGGCGGTGGAGCTGGGCCGCGCCGAATGCATGCCGCTGTTCCATGCGCCCTCGCGCAGCCGCAAACCGGGCTGCGTCAGCGTGGTCGTGTGGCCCACGCGCGACGCGCAGCACCCCAACGCCCCGCTGCCGGATGCCTGGGAGCTGACCCAGGTGTGCAGTTGGCTGGACCGCTGGCGCCTCGTCACCACCGAGCTGTACGTGATCCCGCCCACCTACCGCCGCCTCGCGCTGGCGGTGTCGGTGAAGGTGCGCGAAGGCTATGGTCTGGACGCCGTGCGCGACTGGCTGGACATCCTGCTGCGCCAGTACCTCGCGCCGCTGCCGCCGTATGGCCCGGATGGTCACGGCTGGCCGCTGGGGCGCCGCGTCATGGCGCGCGAACTGGAAGGCGTGGCGATGCAGGTCGAGGGCGTGGAATACATCGAGGCTCTGCGCCTGGACTACGCCACCCCGCAGGCCGACGGCAGCGAAAGCTGGGATGACATCGCCATCCTCACACTCAACGACTGGGAAGTGCCCGAGGTCGCCGGCATCACCGTGGTCGACGACGCCACGCCGCTGCCTGCCCCGGGCGCCGGACTGGTCCCGCCGCCCGCCAAGCCGGCCGTTCCGGTGCCGGTGATCCGGGAGGAGTGCTGACATGGGCGCACACATTCTTCTCCCCATCGAAGGCATACGTCATTCCTGCGAAGAGCCTGCCCTCGACCCGATCGGGGGCAGGAATCCAGCGTCTTCCCAGCCACCCAGCCCCCGCAGGCGCAAAGGCAAAGTCACTGGGTTCCTGCCTTCGCAGGAACGACGGAACTCGACACGTAGGATGGGTGGAGGCCACCAGGCCGATACCCATCGCCCGCTCTGCACCCACCGCGTGATGGGTATCGCTGCGCTCCACCCATCCTACGCAAACACCCCGGCCTCCGCGCCGACGAACCGGGAGGCGTGCTGACATGCGCCTGATCCCTGAATCCGGCGCCCTGGTCATGCGCGGCCCCGCGCAGTGGCGCCAATGTGCGCTGCACGACACGGTGCTGGTCGATGACGAAGTCATGCTGCAAAGCCTGCCCGCGCCGAGCTCGGGCGAAGGCGCCAGCGGCACCTTCACGGGCGGCTTCGCCGGGCCGGCCTTCGACGCGCGCTGCCGCCTGTTCCACCCGCGCCCCGAAGACGGCCTCGTCGACTACGTGCCCTGGGGCGAGACCAGCACGCTGGGCGTGCATGCCACGGCGCCCTTCCCCTTCCTCATCACCGCCGCCGGCACCGAGGTCGACGGCCAGCCCACTGGCGCGCTGCCGCAGCGCCCGCTGGCCCTGGCGGCCGACACGGCGGACTACCTCTACGTGGCCGACCCGGACGCCAAAGCCGTGTGGCTCATCGACACCTGGCAGCAGGAGGTCGCACGTCGCATCGAGTTCGCACTCGCCCCGCTGGACGTGGCCGCCTGCGGCGCCGAGGTCTTCGTGCTGCTGGAAGACGGCAGCGTGTGGCAGCTCGCCCCCTGCGACACCCCGCTGCGCCTGGACTGGCCGGCCATCGCCGGTGCCGATCGCCTGGCCGTGTGCACCGGTGCGCAAGGCGGTCGCCTGGCCTGGGTGATCGTCGGCGCCGGCAAGTTCGACGCCCGCCTGCAGGCCCTGCACCTGGCCAAGAGCTGGCCCGTGCCCTTCGCCACCGACCTCGTCTGCGAAGCCGAGCATGCTGAGTTCGGTGCCCTGCTGACCCTGGCGCAGCGCCCTGGCGAGGAGTTCCTGCGCTTCCGCCTACTGAGCGCCCAGGCCACGCTGCAGCCGGGCCTCAGCGCTCCGCATTACGACGGGCGCGGCATCGCGCTGGCACCCGATGGCCGCATCGCCTACTGGACGGCGCAAGGCCTGCGCCACGCCGCGCCGGCGCGCATGCACTACAAGCAGGACGGTCGCGTGTTCGGCTTCGCGCTGGACTCCGGCCATGACCAGAGCCGCTGGGGCCGCATCACGGTGGAGGCCTGCATTCCGCCCGGCACCACGATCCGCTTCCGCGCCTTCAGCCGCGACGAGCTGGATTTCACCGACCCCATCGACGGTCTCGGCGCAGGCACGGATGTGCCGGTGCTGTCGCAACGCACCTGGGACCACTACGCCGGCCCGGCCCAGCAGTTGTTCCGCGATCCCTCGCAGCGCCCACTGTCACCCGTGCCGGCCGAGGGCTTCGCCTTCTACGATGCGCCCGTCATGGTCGAGCCGGGCCGCTACCTGTGGCTGGTGTTCGAGCTGACCGGCACGCGCAGCAAGAGCCCGCGCCTGCGGGCCGCCAGCGTCGAGTTCCCCGGCCACGAACTGCTGGCCAAGCTGCCGCGCACGCTGTGGCGCGAGCCGGCCGCGCGCGACTTCCTGTTCCGCTACCTGATGCCCATCGCGGCCATGCTGGACGAATGGGAGTCTGTCTCCAGCACGCGCCACCGCCTGCTCGACGCGCGCATCGCGCCGGGCGCGGCCCTGTCCTGGCTGGCCGGCTTCGTCGCCCTGGTGCTGGACCCGTGCTGGCCCGAAGCAGCGCAGCGGCAGATGATCCAGGAGGCGGCCACGCTGTTCCGCACGCGCGGCACGCTGGCCAGCCTGCGCCGCATGATCGAGGTGCTGACCGGGGCCGAGGTCATCATCATCGAACACTTCCGCCTGCGTGGCGGTGGCGTGGTCGGCAATCCCGAGGTCAATGCCTCGCAGGCCGTACTGGGCGTGGGCTACCGTATCGGCGGCATGATCGGCGAAGTGGCACCGACGGCCTTGCCGGATACCGAACCCGTCGACTTCGACGATTTCGCGCACCGCTTCACCGTCACCGTGGTGGCCGCGCTCAGCGACGCGCAGCTCGCGTGCGTGCGCCGCCTGATCGAACACCACAAGCCGGCGCATACCGACTTCACGCTGTGCACCTCGGCCACCAGCATGCGGGCCGGGGTCGGCGCGCATGTGGGCATCTCCTCGGTGGTCGGCAAATCGGCCGGCTTCGACACCGCCATCCTGGGTGAGGCCGCGCTGGGCGCCGGCTTCCTGCTGGGCAGGCCCGCCCTCGAGGAGAGCGCGGAATGAACGCCCCGCTGCGCCGCGAGGCGCTCACCATCGAGCTCCTCAAGAACCGCTTCCACGGCCCGGCGACGCTGGACGAGGCACGCTGCGCACAATGGGTGGACGGGCTCGCGCAGGCCGACGGCGAGGCGCTCACCGCCGGCCTCGTCGGCCCCGAGGAATGGCTGCTGATCCGCTACCTGCCGCTCGCCTTGCGCTGGCGGCAGGATGCCAGCGACGCCGACATCGCCGCGCAATGGCAACAGGCCCTGCGCGAGGCGCTGCAACGCGCCGTGGCGCGGCCCGACAGCCCCGACTTCATCCACTATCCGCAGCGCCGCGCCGCACTGACCGACCTCTTGTACCGCAGTGCGCTGGGCGAGACCACGCGCCAATGGGCCTGGCAGCGCATGGGCCTGATTCCGCGTGATGGCCTGTCGCCCACCGAGGTGCTGGGGCACGGCCTGCGCGTGCTGCTGGCCGAGCCCGCCCTGATCTGGCCGGTGCTGCATGGACTGATCCAGGGCGAGCCCGCCACCGCCTCGCTGAGCGCGGTACTGCGCGTGCTGCCGCGGGGCGATTGGCTGAGCCTGCTGCGCGCCAGCCCGCGCAGCGCGGGCTATGCGTTGAGCATTGCCGCGGCAGAGCTAGCGTTGCCGGCAGAAGCCACCACCGCCGACGCGACCAATCTGTTGCTTGAAGCCAGTGACGAGGTCCATAGCCTGCTCGGGTGGGCCGAATCCCGCAGCCATTTCGCAGCACGCCATGCACCTGTGCTGAGCGTGCTGATCGCTGCCCTCGCCTGGCCCGCGCCTGCCCTCACAGCCACCCAGCAAGCGCTGCGACTGCGCGCGGTGCAGGCTGAACTGCGTGCCCTGCTGCCGGCCATCCCAGCACGCCGCCCGGCAGCACAGGATGCCCAGGCCGGCGCCACCATCCCGCCCACCGCGCGCGCCGCCGAGCTGCCCCCCTTGCCAGCCCTGCCCGCAGCCGACGCCACCCACGAGTGGAGCCCCACGCACTGGGCCGGCGCCCTGTTCTGGCTGGGCCGCCTGCCGGCCACCGGCATGCTCGACTGGCTGGCCGCGCAACAGGCCGCGCACGGCGCGTCCCCCTCATTGGCGCTGTTGCTGCGCAGCCTGGGAGAAGCCCTGGGCGTTCCGCCCGAAGACCCGGCGCTGCGCGCCTTCTGCGGTGGAGAAGTCCCGCGCAACGAAGCCGATGAGGCCACGCGCGCACTGGCGGCGGAATGGGCCGCGATGCAGGTCGTCGCCTGGTCCGCCTGGCTGGACGAGGCCGCACCGGACCTGCCTGCCCCGCGCCTGGCTGCCGTGTGCCAACGCCCCGGCCGGCTGCGCTTCGAGGCCGGCTGGATCGAACTCCACCTCCCCCTGGACCAGGCCGATACCCGCATCCGTCGCCTGGGCCTGGACCTGGACCCCGGCTGGTTGCCCTGGCTGGGTTGCGTGCTGAGGATCGTCTATGACGAATGACTCCCCTGCTCCTGGCGTGCCGCTTGACGCTGTCGCCGCACGCCAGCAATTGACGGCCGAACTGCGTAGCCACACACGGCGCGCGCTGGCCGCTGTTGGCCTGCGCCTGGCGCGCAGCCTGGCCGCGCGCTTCAGCGAGGCGGAGGCCCCCGCTGTCAGCGGCCTGGGCGAGCCGGCACGCGACGCGTTGCTCCCCGCCCTGGCCTTCGCCGAAGATTTCGCCCGTAGCCAGCCCGCGGCCGTGGCCCCGCCGCCGTCCCACCATCCACTGCTGCGCCTGGCAGCGATGTCGCGCTCGCCGGTCGGGGCACGATTGTTGGAAGACCTGCTCTTGCTGGCCTGCCTGCCCGAGGCCCATGAGGGTTTCGCCACCTTGTGCCGCCTGCTGCATCCGGCAGGCCTGCCACTGCCCACCGGCGCGCTGGCGCTGCACTGGCTGGAGTGGGAAGCCAGCGATGGAGGCCAACTCGCGCTGGCCCAGCCCTTCGCGGTGCGCGACGCGATGGAGGATCTGCTGTGCCATTCGCCCATCGCCGCGATGGGCCTGGTGCGCCTGGAAGGCAGCGGCCCCTGGCACAGCCGCGCACTGGTGGCCGGCCCCGGTGTGTGGGCGGCACTGATGGCCCGCGCACCGCAACTCGATGATGCGCAGCTCGTCAGCGGCTATGCCGAAGTACCGGGCCTGGCCGACTGGCTGGCCGAGGGTGTGGTGCAGCAAGCTGTGGCCGCGCTGCGTCGCGGCCTGCCCTGCCAGGTGATGCTGATCGGCGGCGAGGCCGCGATGCGCGCCACGCGCGTGCGCGCCCTGCTCGGCGCCGCCCAGGTGGTGGCGATGCGCAGCCTCAGTGATGGCCTGGAAGGCCAGGCCCACCTCGCGCAATGTGGGGCGGCCTACACCGCGGCCTTCATGCACCAGGCCTGCCTGTGGCTGGAGTCGCGCCAGGACGATGGCGACGACAGCCGCGAACTGCGCCTGCCCGCGCTGGACTGGGCCCTGCCCGTCCTCACCAGCGCACGCAGCGAGCGCCAGGTGGCGAGCTTCGGCCTGCCGCTGATCCGCCTGCCGGTCCAGGCACTCACGCCGCTTGCCCGGCGTGCCCTGTGGCAGACCCTGCTGCCGCAACTGGGCAACCAGGCCGGGCTGCTCGCCGCGCGTTACCCGATCGACCCCGACGACGCGCGCGACGTGGTGCGTGACCTGGGCCTGCGCCAGTCGCTGGGCGACGCGCCGCTGGCGGTGGACGAAGTCGGTGCCTGCATCCGCGCGCGCACCAGTTGGTACAGCCGCCCCGGCATCCAGCGCGTGCTGCCGCGTGCCGACTGGACGGCCCTGCTGGTGCCGCACACGGCGCACACCCAATTGCAGTCGGCAGTGCGCCGCGTACTGCAGCAGATCACCGTGCTCGACGACTGGGGCTTTGCCCAGGGGCGTGCCGAGCGACGCGGTGTGCGCATGCTGTTCTTCGGCCCGCCGGGCACCGGCAAGACGCTGGCCGCCGAAGTGATGGCGCGCGCCCTGGGCGTGGACATGCTGGTGGTCGACCTCGCTGCGCTGGTCTCCAAGTGGATCGGCGAGACCGAGAAGAATCTCGCCGCGGTGTTCGACATCGCCGAGCGCTCGCGCGCGCTGCTGCTGTTCGACGAAGCCGACGCCCTGTTCGCCAAGCGCACCGAGACACAGGACGCGCACGACCGCTACGCCAACCTCGAAACCGCCTACCTGCTGCAGCGCCTGGAACGCTACGAGGGCGTGGCGGTGCTCACCACCAACCTGCGCTCCAACCTCGACAAGGCCTTCACGCGCCGCTTCGAGTACATCGTCGAGTTCCCCGAGCCCGACGCCAGCACCCGCGAAGCCCTGTGGCGCCTGCACCTGCCGGCCGCCGCGCCGCTGGCCGCCACGGTGGACCTCGCCGAGCTGGCAGCCTGGTACCCGATCAGCGGTGCGCAGATCAAGAACGCCGCCCTGTCCGCCGCCTTCCTCGCGGCGGCGAGCGGGCGCGAGATCCAGCAACACCATTTCCTGCTCGCCATCGAGCGCGAATACGACAAGGCCGGGCGCGCCCACCCCGGCTTCCCGCCGCACACGCAGTGGCCCGCCGGGCAGGCCGACGCAGTTCCCGCCCCCTCCCTCTCTCCCGCCTCTTCCCACTCTTCCGCCACGCCCTCGCCGGCGCGTTGAAAGGAGCCGCCATGCCTAGCCTGAAGCAATACTGGAGCGACGAAGTCACCCGCCTTACCACCGCACTGAGCGCCGCCCAGGCACGCCAGGCCAGCCTGCGCAGCGCGCTGCTGGCCGCCGAGGCGGCACAGCGCGCGACGGCCGACCAGGTGCGCAGCCACAGCGATGCGGTCGCCGCCGCGCGCCGCGCGCTGGCCAGCATCCCCATGCCGGCCGACGGCGACCCCCTGCTCGACGCGATGGAGGCCGCGCTGGTGAGCCTGCGTGCCAGCCAGGCCACGCTGACCGAGGGGGCGACCCAGCTCTTGCTGCTGCGCGCCGATCTGCAGGCCACCGAGCAGACGGTGCAGGCGCTCACCGCCGAGGCCGCCGCGGCCAGCACCACGCTGGCACGCGAGGATGCCGCGGCCACCGCCCGCCAGGCGCTGGCCGCGCGCTTCAAGCCCGGGGGTGACCTGGAGCAGTTCATCCCCGACATCCTCGCCGCGCTGGCCGCCGACAAGGCCACCGCCGTGGCACGCGTGGAACATGGCTTCCCCACCAGTGGGACGGCCAGCAAGAACCTGCTGGCCCGCGTGCGCGAGCGTGCCCGGCTGGTGCGCGACATCGCGGCCAGCGCGGCCCAGGTGGAAGTGCCCGCCCATGCTGCCTCCGCTGGCGCCCTGGCCGTCGCCCAGCGCAACTTCGACGCCGCCGTGGCCGCCCTGCAGGCGGTGGCCGATGCCCCCACCCAGGCCGGCGTGGACCGCGCCACCCTGGCCCGCCTGGCCGCGCTGCCGGCGCCGAACCCACCCGCCACCTACCCCATCCTGAGCCGCTGGCAGCACGAGCTGTTGCAGGACAGCGGCAAGAAGACCAAGCGCGAGAACACGCTGGCCAAGCTCACCGCTGTGGATGAGGCGCGACACGCGGTGATCGCCGTGCAGGTGGCCTACGACACGGCCCTGCACGCGGCCATGAAGGCCGAACCGGACCAGAGCGTGGCGCAGCTCGATGCCACCACGCTGAGCGCGCAGCGCGCCGCCCTGGACGCCAAGCTGGGCGACCTGGCGACCGCCCGCAGCGACTACGCCGCCCTTGCCGCGGCCGACCGCGCACTGCTCGATGAATGGTTCGCCGGCATACCCGATGCGCTGTGGGAGGCGCTGGATGCCCTGGACGGCGCGGTGGCACGCCTGGAGAAGCTCGCCGGCTCGCCCACCCCGGGTGACCTGGAGAACGCCATGAACAACGCCGAACTGGTGCTGGAAGCCGCCCTGCGCAGCGCACGCGAGGATGCCCGCAAGGCGGCTGGCGGCCAGCGCGCCCTGCAGCAGGCGGCGGCCGCCCTGAGCGCCCAGCGCGACACCGTCGCGGTACGCGCCGCCGCCATGTCGCGCAGCAGCGCCCTGTTCTGACCCAGGAGAGCACACGATGAATGCCGCCGACCTTCCTTCTTCTTCCTGCAGCGGCCTGCCGGCTGGTGAGCGCTGCGCGGCCGAACTGCCGGACAGCCCGCAGTGCGCGCCGAACTACCACTTCGGCATGCTGCTGGGCGTGGAGGACTTCCGCGCCGAGCAAGGCTTCCACGTCGGCCGCCTGCGTCGCCACCAGCGCCTGCTGCATGGTGCGGGCGTGGTGGCCGGCTTTGCCGTCGATTTCGACGCGACGAACTTCGAGCTGCGGGTCGATGCTGGATATGCCATCGACATCCTGGGTCGTGACCTGTGGCTGGACTCGGCGCGCTGCGTGAATCTCGCGCTATGGTGGGCCAAGCACAGAAACGATGAGGACTTCGAAGACATCGTGCCGGGCGAGGACGCCTTCGATCTCGACATCGTGGCCTGCTACGCCAACTGCCTGGACCGCCCGGTGCCCGCCATCGCCGAGCCCTGCGCGGGAGATGCCGCCGACATCGCGCACTCACGCATCTGCGAGACGGTCACGCTGGGCCTGCGTCGCCATGTCGATGCGGGAGCTGCAGCCGCGCCCGGCAGTCACCACCTGCTGCGCATGTGGCTGGGCCTGGAAGAGGCGGCGCGCGACCCCGAGGGCAAGCCGTTGCCCGACGACCAATGGCTGATCGACCGCTTCGCCGCCATCCAGGCCCTGCCGGCCGATCAGCAGGAAGCCGCGCGGCGCACGCTGCTGGCCGAGCTGATCGCCCGCGCCACGGCGGCGACCTCCCCCTTCGCACCGGACCTGGGCGCCGACGAGTCCGCGGCTTGCCTCACCCTGGCCCGCCTCAGCGGCGTGCGGGTGACGCCCGATGGCGAGAACTGGACAGTCGCCGTCGATGCGATGGACTTCGCCGCGCGCCGCAACCTGCTGCCCACCGCACTGCTGCAGGACCTGTTGCTGGCCGAACCGCCCCCGGCCCCGGCTGCCGCCGGCCCGGTGCTGCTGCCGGCAGGCGCCAGCCTCGCCGGCAGCACGCTCACGCTGGTGTTCAACCAGGCCCTGGCCGCCGCCAGCGTGGCGGATGCAGCCTTCACCGCCAGCGAGTTCGACGCCACGCAGGGCTGGCAGGGCTTCACGCTGAGCGGCGCAAGCTACGACGAGAACGATCCCGCCGCCCCCAGCGTGAGCCTCACGCTGGACCGCGCACCGAGCGGGCAGCGTCTGCGCATCACTGTGATCGGCACCGGCAATACGCCGCTGCTGGGCAAGAACCTCATCCCCGCCGGCGCCATTCACCCGGACAGCGACGGCCGCAACCTCACCACCACTCTTTCGATCTAGGGGCATGCCATGGGCAACAAGGAACTCACGGAAGGCGTCGTCCAGCTCTCAGCCAAGGATGGCGTGAGCTTCATCGAGCAAGCCAGCCCGCTGACGCGGCTGCACTATTTCGACGGCAAATTCCTGCGCGCCGACGCCTTCGCGCTGGAGCAGGACTACCACCGTGCACGCACGCGGCTGTCCAACATCGCGGGCGGCTGGGGCGTGGTCAATGGCCTGGGCATCGGGCTCAAGGGCAACGAGCTGCAGATCGGCGCCGGCCTGGCCATCACTGCGGCCGGCAACTTCGTGCTCGCCACCGGCGATTTCGGCGCCGACCTGGCCGAGCTGATCGAAGTCGCCGCGCCCGCGCCGGTCAGCGGCAACAGCGAGTTCGACGACTGCCTGGAGAAGGGCAAGCCCGGCTTCACCGAGAGCAGCGGGCTCAACCTCTACGAGATCACGGTCGGCCCGGTGGAAGGCCTGTGCGGCAACGAGGCGGTGTACGGCAAGCTGTGCGAGAGCGCCTGCGTCAGCAGCTCGCAACACCCCTACTGGCGCGAAGGCGTGGTACTGCGCCTGCGCCCGATCAGCCTCAAGCTGCCAGTCAGCAGCGCGATTCCCTTCTCCAGCACACACCTGCGCAACCGCGTGGCCTCGGCCTACTTCGCCGCCGAACCCTGGCTCACCCCCAGCGCACTCTCCAGCGCCGGTCTGGCCAGCGACCTGTGGTGCAACCCGGCCAGCCTGTACGGCCGCGACGAGGTCGTCATCGGCCTGCTGGTGCGCGACGGCGGCGTCAACCGCGTGATCGACGCCTGGAGTGGCCGCCGCGAGCGCATGGACACGCAGGCACGCGGCTACTGGCAGGGGCGCATGGCGATGCGGCCGTGGAACGTGTTCGTGGCGCAGATCCTGCAGTTCCAGTGCCAGCTCGCTGGCTTGTTCGACGGCAGCGGCGGCGTGATCAACCCGCCCGACGACTGCGAAGCTTTGCGCCAGTTGCTCGACAAGACGCGCAAGGAGATCGAGGCCCTGCACAAGAAGTACAGCGCGGGCACGCAGAAGATCCTCAAGCAGTTCGGCGAGAAGGCGCTGAAGAAGGATGCGCAGAGCGTGGCCGACCAGGTGAAGGCGTCATACGCGGAGCTGTACGAAATCTCCGAGACGCTCAACATGGCCGAGCTGGGCCAGGGCGCGCTGCCCAAGAACCGCCTGCTGCTCAACGCCGGCTTCGTCGAACTGCCGCCGGCCGGCTACCTGCCGGTCGTGCCTGGCAAGCAGGCGCTGGAGACGCAGCTCTCGCGCATGTTCGGCGAAGGCGTGCGCCTGCACTACCACGCGGTGCGCCACGACGAGATCGCGCATCTCGTCGAGGAAGCACAGCACATGGAACGCATCTCGCTGACGCGCGGCCTGGACGATGCCACGCGCATCGAGGATGTGGAAATCTTCGTGCCCGATGGCGAGGCCTACGGCGTGCAGCAGGCCGCGCCGGGCGAGTGGTGGCAGGTCGAGATGGCCTTCACCGCCATCAGCGCCTTCGACCTCGGCCTGTCGGTCGCCAAGGAGGGCAGCCTGGACCAAAGCGCGCCGGCCGCACGCGAGCTGATACCGGAGCAGGCTAGCCAGGCAGAGCTGGCAAAGAGCGAGGCAGCCAAGGCTGCGACAGCCGATGGCGCGGCCGACAACAGCACACGCAAGCTCAAGATCAACACGAATGCCGACGGCACCGAAACCGCTGCCCACGCAGCCGCCGCGCTGGACCCGGACACGCTGGCGAAGCTCAGGGCTCAACTCGTGAAGCTGATGATGTCGATCAGCGAGCGCAGCGTGCTCGGGCTGGCGCGCACCGAGGGCCGTGCGGACGGCAGCTATGGTTTCACCCTGGTCGGTCACCTCGACATCGACGACATCGTGGCGCAGATGCGCGCCATGATCGACAAGTACCCCGAGCTCGATCCGAACGGCACGTTCAAGAAACAGCTCCAGTCCTTCTCGGAAGTCTCCCTCTACGTCGCCGGTGACATCGCCAGCGACCCGCTGGACCTGCCTTTGAACGCGAGCGTTCCGCTCAGCGGCGAACTGGCGATGGGCAAAGCCATCGTTCAGATCAATGGCCAGCTCACTGCACTGTTCGACCGCCCACTCAACAACGGGCGCAGCGAACGCATCGCCCAGCTCGCCCTGGTGATGGTCGACGCCGAGGGCAAGGCCACCGCCTCGCGCGGCCGGATCAGCCTGATCCGCCAGGGCACGGCCGCCGACGGCGAATTCATCCTCGACGATGCCAACCACGACCCCGCCACCAGCCCCAACTTCTTCGATTGGCAAAGCACACCGCGCATCGCCACCATGTCGGTGCTGGATGACGATGCCACCGAGGCGGTGGTGATGAAGATGATGCGCAGCGGAAATTCCAGCGGCCTGGAGAAGCTCAACACCGGGGGCAGCTACACCGCGGGCGCTTCGGTCACGCACGACACCGCCACACGCAAGCAGTTGCTGAAAATGAGCGGCCTGGCCGCCATGCCTGCGCTGGACAGCGCCATCGGCGCCGCCGCGATGAACTCGCTGATCGCCATCGCCGAGGCAGCCGACGACCCCGCCTTCCTGGCCCGCGCGCGCCGCCGCCTGTTCCCCACGCTCGACACCCCGATCACCGAGCGCGTGCGAGCCGTGCTGGACTGGGTGATGTTCCGCCGCGCCCGCACCCACCTGTGCTGTCCGCAGATCCCGACTGCGCCGATCAAGCCCGCGCTTGAGGCCTTCCAGACCTGGCACATCCAGGTCCCCGATGCTGCCGCGCTCAAGGCACTGCAGGACGCCCTGGACCGCAACGACACCAAGCTGCTCGCTGGCTACAAGTTCCAGCGCGTGGGGGTGTTGCGCTATCGCGACGAGAGCACCGTGGCCGAGGAAAGCGAGGCCCAGATCGAAGCCATGTGGCGTCAGGCCAACCCTGGCCCGCAAGTGGTGCTCGGCCGCTACTGGGAAGAAGCGCCCACCACCGGTCAGGGCTGGCAGAACCACTTCCGCCTGCGCAGCATGCTCGACCAGATCAGCGAGATCACTGCCCCGCCGGTGCGTGGCGACGGCGCGCTCGCGCGCCTGCAGGCCGTCTCGCCACCGCTGTCTGATGGCGCCATGGAGGGCGGTTTCCTGGTCGTCACGCAAGGCAGTGCAGCGGTCACCCGCAAGGCACTGCTGATCTACACAAACTGGGATCGCGCGGGCGCCGGTGGCCCGGGCAACCACTTCCTGAATGCGCAGAATCCGCGCACCGACATGCTCTTCATCAACGACGTGCCGCAGGGCAACACGTTGGCCGACTTCATTGCAGCGATCGCCAGCACCGCCCCGCTCAACGGCGTGACGGTGGCCACTCCAAAAGCGGCGCCCGATGCCGGCGCGCAGGCGCGGCTGAAAGCGGTGGTCGAAGCGCTCGTGGCCGCTGGCCGCCCCGCGCCCGGCCCCACGCGGCAGGTCGCGGAAGCCCTCAGCACGCATGACCGCGAGCAGTTGCTGCGAGCGCTGCAGATCGACGCCAACGACTATGACGACATCGTGTTCCTGGAGATCAATGGCGGTGCGTGATCGGTGTCGCCCCCTTCGTGAGACGCATCCGGTGCTGCTGCACCGGCCAGCACGCCGCTGTGCTGACGATCAGCGCACAGACGTCTGAGGGAAAGGATCGCCATGCCCGCTGCAGCGCCCGCCACCGACACGAAGAAACCCGCCACCCCGCCACCCGCCAAGGACGACAAATCCAAGGCTGCAGGCGACAAGAATGCTGCCGGCGGCAAGGGCGGCGCGGACTCCGCCGCGCCCGGCGCCAAGCCCCCCGAGGCGAAAGCGGGGCCAGCGCAGAAAGGCGCTGCGGAAGCGGGCAAGGAGGCAGGAAAGGAGCCAGGAAAGGAGGCGGGCCAGAACGCGCAGAGCAAGGGTGGCACGCAAGGCAATGCCGCCAGCCAGCAGCGCTTCGACCGCATGGCGGTGCGTGCCAAGCTGGCGGTCAGCGAACCGGGCGACGCGGCCGAGCGGGAAGCGGATGCGGTGGCCGAGCATGTCAGCCGCGCGCTCGACCCGGCGCAGGCCCCGGCCGGTGGAGCGGGAGGCGCCGCCACAAAGGGCAAGCAGCCCGCCGGGGCCGCCGGGCCGGAGGCGGCAGCGGGCGCGCCCGGCAAAACCGGCACGCCAGCCGCTGCGGCACCCACGGCCAAGACGCCCGCCGCCGGCCCCACCGGGCGCCAGGACACGACGCCGGTTTCACGCGCCGTGGCCCAACAGGAATCGCGCCCGAACGGCAGCACCCCGCCGCCCGAGGAAAGCGGCGGCAGCGAGCCCGAGCGCGGTACCGATCCCAGCCTGTCGATCAAGTCCCAGCTCGGCCAGGGCGAACCCATGGCCGAGGACGTGCGTGCGCGCATGGAAGGCCAGCTCGGGCACGATTTCAGCCAGGTGCGCATCCACCAGGACGCGCGCGCCCATCAGTTGTGCCAGCAACTGGGCGCACTGGCCTTCACGACTGGCAACGACATCTTCTTCGCACACGGGCGCTACCAGCCAGAGAGCAAGGCGGGCCTCGCCCTGCTGGCCCATGAACTCACGCACGTGGTACAGCACCAGGATTCCGGCCCGGTGATCGCGCGCAAGGTCGATCCGGACCTCGACAGCAAGTACAAACCACGTAACGAAGCCGCCACCGAGGCCGCGCTGAAGGCGCTGGACACGCTCGATGTGCCGGCCGTCAAGGCACGCCACCTGACCTACTACCAAGGCGTCCCGCTCAAGCGCAAACGCGGCTACACGCGCGGCAACCCGGCCCAGGTCGGGGTGTGGAACGCGGGCATCACGATCACCGAAGGCAAGATCCGCGAAAAGCTGAAGGGGCGTGGCCTCACCAACGTGCCGGACGATGCGGATGAGTCCTTCAAGCTGCAGCTCGGCAACAAGAAGAAGCCGCAATCCAAGAGCATCAAGCAACTGCAGAAGCTGCTGAAGATTCCGACCTGGACGCGCCATGGTAAGCCGGTCAAGAACGGCTTCCAGGTCGACCACATCGTGGAGCTGCAGGTGTCGGGCGAGAACGGCACGGGTACCGGCAACAGCCTGGAGAACATGGAGCTGCTGGACCAGCCCAGCAACAGCAGCTCGGGTGGCGCCATCCGGGCTGGCATCTACACCAAGGTCGACGCCTACCTCAACAGCTTCAAGGCCCCGCAGCCCAAGCGCAAGACCTTCCTCAAGAACCACGACCTGGTCTTCGGCAGCGTCAAGGCGAACCTCAAGACCGGCGCCGACGCCTCGGACAGCGCGTGGTGGAACCTCACCGAGATCAAGGACGCCAAGCCGCTTGAAAGCGCCGAGAAGGCGCCGGACGTCGACGAGGAAGGCACCGACAAGGAGTTCCTGCTCGCCGACGCACCAGGCGGCATCGTGATCCAGCGCATCGCGCACAAGAGCGGCACCGGCAGTTTCCCGATCAGCGGCACGGCGCAATCAGCCATCTCCGGCCTCACGCTCAAGAACCTCAGCATCACCGAGGCTGCCAAGAAGGGCACTGGCACCGTCGGCTCGCTCGACGCTACCTGGAACCTGCCGAAGAACTGGAAGCATGCGAAGCCGGATGTCACGCTGACGCTCACCGGCGATGGCAAGTACCGTGGCTACCCCTCCAAGCTCGGCAAGCAGGCGCTGCACTTCGAGAACCTGAGCCCGGTCGAGTTCGACGACATCCTGATCGAGGACGGCAAGATACTCGGCGAAGGCCAGCTCACGCCCTCGATCCCGCTGCTCAACGCCCCCATCATGGTGCGGCTCGATGGCGACGATATCGAGTTCTTCATCCAGTTCAGCTCGGACCAGATCAATCTCTCCGCGCCGGGAGTGGAAGTCGACGAGGCCACGGTCGAGGCCGCCTATTCCGTGACCAATGGTTTCAAGCTGGGCGGCGACATCTTCTTTACCATCACCAACGTGGCCGATGGCACGCTCAAGGCCAGTTTCTCGCAGGGCAACGGGCTGTCGGTCGAGGGCAAGGTCGATTTCCAGAGCGAGCTGTTCGACAAGGCGGCCATCACCGCCTCGTGGAGCGAGAAGGAGAAGTTCGGCGCCAAGGGCGAGCTGGAGATTTCCAAGCCGGGCAAGATCAAGGGCATCAAGTCGGCCAAGCTGACCGTTGCCTACACCCAACTGAGCCAGACCTTCACCGCCTCGGGCAATGCCGAGACCGACGTGCCCGGCGTCAAGAGCTTCACCGCCGATGCGAAATTCCAGAACGAGGAGAACTTCAGCATCAACGGCAAAGCCGAGCTGGAAAAACTGCCCGGCATCAAAAGCGGCCACCTGGACATGACACTGGCCAAGGCCGCCGGCGACTGGTCGCTGGAGGGCAAGGCCAGCGCGGTCCCCGACCTGCCCAAGGGCCTCAGCGGCAGCTTCGGCGGCAGCTACAAGGATGGCCTGGTCGACCTCAATGGCCAGCTCACCTACGAGGACAGCAAGGTCTTCTCCGGCAGCTCGATCAGCATCGGCGTCACCAACGGCGGCGCGGACGAAGATGGCAAGCCGCTCGGCAAGGGTGGCGGCAAGGAGTTCGTCGTCTACGGCACGGGCAAGCTCAAGGCCAAGCTGACCGACACCATCACCGGTGATGCCACGATCAAGCTCAAGAAGGACGGCAGCATCCGCATCGCCGGCACCATCACCAAGGCCGAGGCCAAGGTCTTCGAGCGCTATCCGAAGGGGGAGGACTCGCGCAAGACCCTGTTCGACATGACCTCGCCCAAGATCCCGGTACCCGGATTGGGTATCTCGGTCGGCGGCGTGGCGGTGGGCCTCAACCTCTCGCTCAAGGGCGGGCTGTACAGCGATGCCTGGGTCGGGCCGGGCGCGTTCAAGAACATCAGCGTCGAGGTCAAGGAGTTCAATCCGGCTGAGGTCACCCTCGACAAGCTGTCGTTCGGCGGCAGCGCCAAGTTCGAGGTGCCAGCCTACGCCGGCCTGGCGGCTGACATCAACGCGCGCCTCTCACTCGATGCGGGCGTCGCCTCGGTGGGCGGCAGCGTAGGTATCGAGGGCAAGGCCGGGGTTGAACCGACGATCGAGGCCAATCCGAAATTCACCTGGAGCTATGCCGATGGCCTGGACGTGGAGAGTGACGTCACCGCGTCCCTCAAACCGGTACTGTCGGTGGGCGTCAACGGCAAGCTCTTCGCCGAGGCCAATCTGCTCGTCAAGACCGTCACCCTGTGGGAAAAGAAATTCGACGGCCCCGAGTACAAGCTGGACCCCGGAATCTCGTTCTCGGCCAAGATTTCCGCCGGCTACAACAGCGCCACCAACAAGGTGCGCTTCGGTCGCCCGGAGTTCCAGACGCCCAAGATCGATGTCGGCGAAGTCATGGCCAGCATCATGGGCAAGGGCGGCGAAAAGACGGAAACCAAACCGACCGGCGACGACAGCGTCAAGCAGAAGGCCGAGGAGAACGCCCCTGAAGCGGTGATCGAATCGCCCCCCGCAGAGACCGCGACGGAGGCCACGGAAGGCGCCACCGATCCACGCAAGCCGCGCGCGGTATCCGCCAACAGCGCAGCCGGCGGCGCGGCCACCACCGCGCGCGACCCTGGGCGCGCCATCGGCATCGGCCAGCCGCTGGACGAAGCCACGCGCGGCCATTTCGAGCAAAGCATGCAGGCGGATTTCAGCCGGGTGCAGATCCACACCGGTGCCGCAGCGGCAGAAGAAGCACAACGCCTGTCGGCGCGCGCCTTCACGGTGGGCCAGCACATCGCTTTCGCGGAAGGCGAGTTCCGCCCCGACACCGAGGAAGGCCGCGCACTGCTGGCGCACGAGCTGGCGCACGTCGTGCAGCAATCCGGCAGCAGCCCCGAGGCCCTGATGCGCTGCGCCACCACCACCTCGCCCACGGCCACGGCCGCCGCCGGCGGCAACTGCTTCAGCGTGGCCAGCGGCCCCTATGCCGGCGCCAGCCTATGCACCGATGCCGGCAACCGCTGCTTCAGCCTGCCGACCCTCCGCCTGCCGGCACTCAAGGAGCGCAATTCCACGCTGTTCCCCACGCCCTTGCCGGTGCGCCAGGGCGCCCGCCCGGCCACCGACCAGACGAATCTGTGGCGCGCTGCCGTGCAGGGATCGGCGCAGACCCGCCTCACCGAGCTGATGACGGCGGCACAAACGGCCGGCGCCGTCGACGACAGCAGCGGGCAGACCCTCTACTTCCTGACCCTGAACCGCGACCCGGACTTCCTGCTGTTCGGCACCGAGGACACGCTGCGCCCGCGCATCGAAATCCCGATCTGGGACAAGCGCGCCCGCGCCACCAACTTCCAGGTCGACCACGTACGCGAGATGCAGCTCGATGGCGTAGACGCCGACAGCAACTACGAGTTGCTGGAAGGCGAGGCGAACATGGGCGCCGGCCGCGCAATCGCCGATGAAATCCGCGAGACGATGCAGGGCGGCCTGGAGGCACTGCGTACGGCCAACCCCACAGCCACCACCATCCCCGCGCCGACGACCTGGCGCAACGTCAAGAACACTTACCGCGTCAGCTACGCCGCCCTGCGCTGGACCCTGCCGCACGATGGCTCGGCCAATGGCAGCCGCTTCTGGTCGCGACAGGAAGTGCTCGATGGCGAGCACAGCGCGATGCTGCGCCCGATGCGCGCCGCCGAGCGCAGCCGCATGGGGCGCGCGAGTTCGCCCGCCATCTTCCCGTCCATGTCCGGTGGCGAGCCCCTACCCTCGGTGCGCACGCCGCGCCGCGACTGGATTCCGCGCGTGGACCTCGTGTCCTGGACGCCCACCGACGACGCCACCGGAGACAGCCTGGGCACGCTGAGCGTCGACGTGCTGAAGGCGCGCAGCGGTGCGGCGCGTGCATCCGGCGTGGCCGTCCCGCCCGACTATCCTGCCCAGAGCTGGACGGTCAAACGCGTGCCCGGGCTCAACGCGGGTTACGTCGACCCCGCCAGCGTCAGCATGGGCGTGCGCAACAGCCTGCGCCTGCCCGGCATGAGCCCGATCGAGATGGGCGAGGTCACGCTGAGCCGCGCCGGCCTCAACGGCGAAGGGCGGGTGCTGCCGACCGTGCCCCTGATCGCCGACGCCGACATCCGCATCCGCATCAGTGGCGACGAGGCCCAGGTCTACAAGAGCTTCTCGATGGATGAGCTGGCCCTGCCCGCCCCCTTCCACATGGACAGTTGTGACCTGAGCGTCTTCTACGGCACGCGCAGCGGCCTCGGCCTGGAAGGTCGCGCCGACTTCTCGGTCGATCGCCTGGGTGCCGGCTTCCTCGGCGCGACGGCCTCCACCAGCGGAGGCTTCGCGCTGGAAGGCAGCTTCGATTTCGACAGTCAGCTCTTCGACCGCGCCAGCGTGACGATGGCATACCGAGACGACCAGTTGAGCCTGGCCGGGGACATCGGCATCGACACGCCCGACAAGATCCGCGGCATCCGAGCGGCCAACCTGCACATGGAATACGCAGCCGGCAGCTTCGAGGCCAGCGGCACGGTCGACCCGGACCTTCCCGGCGTGCGCCAGGCCGGCCTGCGCGTCAGCTATGCGGAAGAGAACGGCCTGGTCATCGGTGGCAACCTGGAACTGGAGGAGAACGCGGCCATCCGCTCCGGCTCCATCGACGTCACCCTCAGCAAACCTGCGGATCGCTGGATCGTGGCTGCGACCGGCACTGCCCAGCCGGCCATTCCCGGCGTCGACTCCACGCTCACCGTGGCCTATGACGATGGCGCTTTCGACGCCTCGTTCGAGGGCAGCTTCGAACGCGGCATGCTGTCCGGCACCGCCGAAGTCGGCGCCACCAACCGCGCGCTGGACGCCAGTGGCGAGCCCACCGGCCCGGCCGAGCCAGACGCGCCGATCATCGTCTACGGTGGCGGCTCCGCCACGATCCAGATCGCCCCCTGGCTGCAGGGCACCGCGGGCATCCGCTTCGCGCCCAATGGCGAATGCACCGTGTCCGGCGAGATCGGTCTGCCCGACACGCTGGAGATCTTCCCGCGCCAGGAGATCGACCGCGAGCTGTTCTCGCTGTCCACCCAGATTCCCATCGTGCCCGGCGTCGTCGCCGAGGTTGGCGGCAACCTGCGCGCCACGGCGGGCATCGGCCCTGGCGAACTCGACGAGGCGCGCATCGGCATCGAGTACAACCCGGAGCGCGAAGAGGACACCCACGTCACCGGCGACGCGCACCTCAACGTGCCGGCCGACGCCGGGCTGCGCCTGGGCGCGCGCGCCGGCGTGGGACTGGGCATCACCGGCGCCAGTGCCACTGGCGGCATCGAGCTGGGCGGCGCGCTGGGCATCGCCGGTGCGGCCGAAGCCAGCGTGCATGTCGACTGGATGCCCTCGCAGGGCCTGCAGATCGACGCCGACGCAGCACTGCACGCGGCGCCCCGCTTCCGCTTCGACATCTCAGGCTATGTCGCTGTCACCGCATTGGGCGCCGACATCTACGACGAGACCTGGGAGCTGGCCGCCTACGAGGTCGGCGCCGACTACGAGTTCGGTGTGCGCTTCCCGGTCAGCTACCGCGAGGGCGAGCCCTTCTCCATCTCCACCGAGGACATCGAGTTCGAGGTGCCGGAGATCGACGCCGAATCCCTCATCGGCCAGATCGGCACGGAAATCTTCTGAACGCGAGGTGACGCATGGAGCCATCCCAATTCGACTTTCACCTCGATGAGTTCAAGCAGATTCGCGACGAGGTGACGACCATGATCACCAAGACAGAACAACTCGTTCAGTACTGCGTGGTGATTGCAGCGGGTGTATTTGCCTGGTTGGCCACCGAGGCGCTGGGGACGAGCGGCGGAACACTGTGCGCCAAGCTACCTGTTGACGCCCCGCTTGCCATACGCGCCTGGTGGATACCTACCGTCGCCACGGCGGTCATCGGCCTCCTAGCGCTAGCTCGGTACATTCGGGCTCGGGAAATGGGGGCCTACCTTCAGAAACTCGAAAACGCGCTTGGGCACGCGAGCTTGGGATGGGAAAAATTCCTCAAGAAACAGCCGGCCACGGTTTCCGTAGTCACGGTCCTAAGCTGGTTCGCGATCCTGGTTTGCACGAGCTATATCGCGCTCGAGATGCAGTCCGTCGTACCCGGACTGCAGGCCTGTTCCCCTGCCCAGGCCCAGGGCAAATGAACCTCGTGCCTGCCGCCGTGTCACAGCCCGCAGCCTGGGTTAGCATTGCGCCCATACCGTCGCAACCGCCGAGAGAAGCCCCGGAACATGCGTTTTCGCGCCACGCACCTGCTCCAGCCCTTGCTGCACATCTGCTGCGCACTGACCGTATTCCATCTGCCTGAGGCCCTCGCCGCCCACGCCTACGCGCAGTTCGGCGACATCAAGTATCCCGCTGGCTTCAGCCATTTCGACTGGGTCAATCCGGCCGCGCCCAAGGGCGGCGAGATCCGGCTGGTAGCGCCCACGCGCGTGACCCAGTTCGACAAGTACAACCCCTTCACGCTCAAGGGCACGGCGCCGCCGGACCTCAGCGAGATGATGTTCGAGAGCCTGCTCACCGGCTCGCTGGACGAGCCCACCACCGCCTACGGCCTGCTCGCCGAGGACGTGAGCGTGGCGCCGGACCGCCTGTCGGCCACCTTCCGCCTCCACCCGGCGGCACGCTTCAACGATGGCTCACCGGTGCTGGCGGTCGATGTGAAGCACAGCTTCGACAGCCTGATGAGCAAGCAGGCCGCGCCGCAATTCCGCAACATCTATGCCGATGTCAAACAGGCCGTGGTGCTGGGCGAGCGCCTGGTGCGCTTCGATTTCAAGCGCCCCAGCGCCGAGCTGCCGCTGATGGTGGGCGGCCTGCCGGTGTTCTCGCGTCAATGGGGCGCGGGCAAGCCCTTCGACCAGATCGTCACCGACCTGCCGATCAGCAGCGGCCCGTACAAGATCGGGCGCATGAACTTCGGCCGCGACATCACCTATGAGCGGCGCAGCGACTACTGGGCACGCGATCTGAACGTGCGGCGCGGGCTCTACAACTTCGACCACGTCACCTACAAGATCTACAAGGACAATACCGCGCAGACCGAGGCCTACAAGGCCGGTGAGTTCGACTACATCCAGGTCTTCATCGCCCGCGAGTGGGCACGCACCTACGTCGGCAAACCTTTCGAGAACGGCACGCTGATCAAGCGCGAACTCAAGCATGGCAATGCCGGCGACTTTCAGGGCTTCCTGCTCAACACGCGGCGCGACAAGCTCAAGGACCCGCGCGTGCGCCGCGCCATCGCACTGGCCATGGACTTCGAGTGGATGAACCGCCAGTTCTTCTATAACAGCTACACCCGGGTGCGCGGCTTCTTCAATGCCAGCGACTTCGAGTCCAGCGGTCTGCCCGGCGCGGACGAACTGGCGGTACTGGAGCCGCTGCGCGACAAGCTGCCGCCTGAGGTCTTCACCCAGCCGGTACCCCTACCGCCCAGCACCACGCCACCGGGCAGCCTGCGCGCCAACCTGCGCCAGGCACGCCAGCTCTTTGCCGAGGCAGGCTGGACCTTCCGCGACGGCGCGCTACGCAACGCCAAGGGCGAGCCCTTCACGCTGGAGTTCCTCGACAGCGGCGGCAGCATGGGACGCATCGTGACGCCCTACATCCAGAACCTCGCCAAGCTGGGCGTACAGGCCGAATACAAGCTGGCCGACTTCGCCCTGCTGCAGAAACGCATGGACGTATTCGACTTCGACGTGACCAGCGTGCGCCTGGTCGGCAGCGAAGCCCCCGGCGCCGAGCTGCAGGATCGTTTCAAAAGCAGCTCGGCCGAGCAGGAAGGCTCCGGCAACCTGATGGGCGTGCGCGACCCGGCGGTCGACGCCCTGGTCGACCAGATCGTGGCCACCACCACGCGCAAGGAACTCGTCGCCCGCGTGCGCGCACTCGACCGCGTACTGCGCTTCGGCCACTACTTCGTGCCGCACTGGTACGCCCAGACTTTCCGCGTGAGCTGGCGCGCCGGCAAGTTCGAACAGCCCACGGTGATGCCCAAGTACTACCAGCCCGACAACTGGGCGGTGGCGAGCTGGTGGGCCACGAGTGCGGTGAGAAGGTGAAAGCTTTGTGATGACACGCATGAAGCCCATAGCTCTAACCCCCCCCAGCCCCCCCTTGTCAGGGGGGGAGGCCACGCTGCCAGCACCTTGCGGGACCGTAAGGTTGGGCTCCGTCCCACAGGGACCGGCCGCAACGGAGCCGGGGCCTCATGCCCCCTCCCCTGACAAGGGGGCGGAAGGGGGAATTCGCAAGGCGCTGCCTTGCGCCCCTGGAGCGGATCGGGTGTGCAAACCCGATCCTTCGGCTGGGGAGGGGTTGAGGAATGGTAGCAACAACCCAGACGTATCATTCCTGCCCTACGATCCGAAGCTCACCGAACTGGCACGCAATAACCGCAAGAATCCGTCTCCTGCCGAAACGCTTCTCTGGCAGAAGGTGCTGCGCCATCGCCAGTTTGCCCATCTGAAGTTCCTGCGCCAGAAACCCATCGGTCACTACATCGTCGACTTCTATTGCGCGCAACTGAAACTCGCGATCGAAGTCGATGGCGACAGCCATGCGGCGCAGGCTGATTACGATGTTCGGCGTACAGCCGAGCTGACTCGATTCGGAATCCGTGTGGTCCGCTACACCAATCACGACGTCATGCACAATCTGGCCGGCGTTTTCGCTGATCTATGCCTGCATACCGGGAGTGCCCACTGA
The DNA here is from genome assembly GCF_059132465.1 of Uliginosibacterium sangjuense. Classification (NCBI taxonomy): domain Bacteria; kingdom Pseudomonadati; phylum Pseudomonadota; class Betaproteobacteria; order Rhodocyclales; family Zoogloeaceae; genus Uliginosibacterium; species Uliginosibacterium sangjuense. Next base: position 1,404,783 of record NZ_CP101132.1, on the reverse strand, counting down.
CCATGTGGCCCTACATCCTCAAACGCCTGCTGCTGATGATCCCCACCCTGCTGGGTGTGCTGACCATCACCTTCGTGGTGATCCAGTTCGTGCCGGGCGGGCCGGTGGAGCAGATGGTGTCGCAGTTGCAGGGGCGCAATGCGGCGGGCGAAGGCCCTGCGCAGGGTGGTGCGGGGTATCGCGGGCGGCAGGGCGTGGATGCCGAGCGCATTGCCGAGATCAAGGCGCTGTACGGCTTCGACAAGCCGGCACACGAGCGCTACTTCCAGATGCTGGGCCAGTTCATGCGCTTCGACCTGGGCAAGAGCTTCTATCACAACAAGGATGTGTGGCAGCTCATCCGCGAGAAGCTGCCGGTGTCGATCAGCCTCGGCATGTGGACCTTTCTCATCGCCTACGGCATCTCGGTACCGCTGGGCATCGCCAAGGCGGTACGCGCCGGCTCGCGCTTCGATCTGGCGAGCACCTTTCTCGTGCTGCTGGGCTATGCGATTCCCGGTTTCGTGATGGGTGTGATCCTGCTGGTGCTGCTGGCCGGCGGCAGCTTCGTGCAGTGGTTTCCGCTGCGCGGCCTGGTGTCCAGCGACTGGGAGACGCTCAGCCTCGCCGGCAAAGTGTTCGACTACCTGCGCCACATCGCACTGCCGGTCACCGCCATGGTCCTGGGCAGCTTCGCGGTGATCACCGTGATGACCAAGAACGCGATGCTGGAGGAAATCCGCAAGCAGTACGTGCTGACCGCGCGCGCCAAGGGCCTGTCGGACCGCACGGTGCTATGGCGCCATGTGTTCCGCAACGCGCTGATCCCGATCATGACCGGCTTCCCGGCCGCCTTCGTGGGCGCCTTCTTCGGCGGCTCACTGCTGATCGAAACCTTGTTCTCGCTCGACGGCCTGGGCCTGCTGTCGTATGAATCCGTCATCCGGCGCGACTACCCGGTGGTACTGGGCAGTCTGTTCCTGTTCACCCTGATCGGGCTGGTCACGACGCTGATCCGTGACCTCACCTACCTGTGGGTCGATCCGCGGGTGAAGTATGACTGAGATGACCGAGACCACCCCTGCCCTGCCCTCGCAAAGCCCGGCGCGTCGCGCCTGGCGCCGTTTCCGCGCCAATCGCCTGGGCTACTGGAGCCTGCTGGTGTTCAGCCTGCTGTTTGCGCTGAGCCTGGCGGCAGAACTGCTGTCGCACGACAAGCCGCTGCTGGTGCGCTACGAAGGCCAGTGGTACTTCCCCCTCGCGCAGACCTTGCCCGAAACCACCTTCGGCGGCGACTTCGACAGCGAGACCGACTATCACGACCCCTTCATCCGCGAACAGTTGGCACGCGAGGGCAACTTCGCACTGTTCCCGCTGAACCCGTACTACCACAGCACGATCAACTACTTCGCCAAGTCTCCCAGCCCCTCCGCACCCGATGGCAACAATCTGCTGGGCACCGACGACCGCGGGCGCGACATGGTCGCGCGCCTGCTCTACGGCTTCCGCATCTCCGTCTGTTTCGCCCTGCTGGTGTGCGTCATCACGACCCTGATGGGGGTGTGCTACGGCGCCATCCAGGGCTTCTTCGCGGGCTGGACCGACATCGCGATGGAGCGCGGCGCCGAGATCTGGGGCGCCATGCCCACGCTGTACATGCTGATCATCTTCTCCGCCCTGTTCTCGCCCAGTTTCTGGCTGCTGGTGCTACTGATCGCCGCCTTCGGCTGGCTGGGCATCGCCGCCTACGTGCGCGCCGAGTTCCTCAAGAACCGCACGCTGGACTACGTGCGCGCCGCACGCGCGCTGGGCCAGAGCCGGCGCCGCATCATCTTCCGCCACATCCTGCCCAACAGCCTCACGCCGGTCGTCACCCTGGTGCCCTTCGAGATGGCGGGTGCCATCGGCGCGCTGACCAGTCTGGACTTCCTCGGTCTCGGCATGCCACCCGACACGCCCAGCCTCGGCGCCCTGCTGGCGCAGGGCAAGGACAACCTGGACGCATGGTGGATCTCACTGTCCACGGTCGGCGTGCTGGTGCTGACCCTGTTGTTGCTGGTGCTGATCGGCGACGCGCTGCGCGACGCGCTGGACCCGCGCAAGCTGCTGGCGGAGGACGCCGCATGAACACCCCTCACACCCTGGCACCGCTGCTGCAGGTTGAGGCGCTGAACATCCACTTCGGCCCACGCCAGGTCGTGTTCGATGCCAGCTTCACGCTGGAGGCCGGGCGCAAGCTCGCCATCGTCGGCGAGTCCGGCTCAGGCAAGAGTGTCACCGCCCTGTCCCTGCTGCGCCTCATCGACAGCGCGCGGGTGAGCGGCGGCATCCGCTTCGATGGCCGCCGCGTGCTCGACATGTCGGCCACCGAGCTGCAGCAACTGCGCGGAGGCGAGATCGCGGTGATCTTCCAGGAACCGATGACCGCGCTGAACCCGGTCATGACGGTGGGCCGCCAGATCATGGAAGCCCTGCAACTGCACAAGCAGCTCGCCCCGCAGGCGGCACGCCAGCAGGCCATCGCCGCGCTGGCGCGCGTGGGTATCCCGGAACCGGCGCGGCGCGTCGACAGCTACCCGCACCAGCTCTCCGGCGGCCAGCGCCAGCGCGCGATGATCGCCATGGCCCTGGCCTGCGAGCCGCGCCTGCTGATCGCCGACGAGCCCACCACCGCGCTGGACGTAACGATCCGCCACCAGATCCTCGACCTGCTCGACGAGCTGCGCCGCGAGCGCGGCCTGGCGGTGCTGATGATCACCCACGACCTGAACCTCGTGCGGCGTTTCGCCGACGATGTCGTCGTCATGGAGAAAGGGCATATCGTCGAGGCCGCCCCCTGCACCCAGGTCATGCAGGCCCCACAACACCCCTACACGCGCAAGCTCATCGACAGCCGCCCGCAGCGCGCCCTGGGCCAGCCCGGCAGCGGCGTGGTGCTAAGTGGCGAGCAGTTGCGGGTGGACTACGCGATCCCGCGCCCCGGCGTCGCCGGCTGGTTCCGCAAGAGTCGCTTCACCGCGGTGGATGCCGTCAGCTTCCAGCTGGCGCCGGGCGAAACCCTGGGCGTGATCGGAGAATCCGGCTCGGGCAAGACCTCGCTCGCCCTGGCGCTGCTGAACCTGATTCCCGCGCAGGGCGAGATTCGGCTGGGCGAACGCCGCTGGCAGGCGCGCGGGCGCGCCGCGCAACGCGCCCTGCGCCGCGACATCCAGGTCGTGTTCCAAGATCCGCTGTCCTCGCTCTCGCCACGCCTCACCGTGGAGCAGATCGTCGGCGAAGGGCTGGAGGTGCACGCCCCCAGCCTGTCGGCAGCCGAGCGGCGCACACGCGTACTTGCCGCCCTGCAGGACGTGGGCCTCAGTGAGGACGGTCGCAGCGAACCGCTGCTTGCACGCTACCCGCACGAGTTCTCGGGCGGCCAGCGGCAGCGCATCGCCATCGCCCGCGCCCTGGTGGTGGAGCCGCGCATCCTGATTCTCGACGAACCCACCAGCGCGCTGGACGTGACGATCCAGCAGCAGGTGCTGAGCCTGTTGGCCGGCCTGCAGCAACAGCGTGGCCTGTCCTACGTGCTGGTCACGCACGACATCGACGTGATCCGCGCCATGGCGCACCGCGTGCTGGTCATGAAGGACAGCCGGGTGGTCGAGAGCGGCACGGTGGACGAGATCCTCACCCAGGCCCGCGAGCCCTATACCCGCACCCTGGTCGAAGCCGGTCTGCCGCTATAGGAAACGGGATCGGCCTATCACTTCCGGCCGATCGGCCGACTCACGCGTTGTCGCGCAAAGGCGCGTGAAATCTTGTTTTGGCTCAAGTCGCGGGACGCCCGTGCAATCCGCCTGAAACATCGCCTGCCTACAGTGGGCGCAGCTTCATCCGGATGTAACACATGTATCCCCTCGCTTTCCCGCCCTCGATGGACGCCCCTCCGCACGAGCCGCATTCTGCCGCGGCCAGCAGCCTCCATCGCATCATCGAGCAGCGTCTGCTGGACGTGGTGTTCCAGCCCATCCTCGGGCTGTCGACGCGTCATTACCTCGGCTACGAGGCGCTGACCCGGCCGCGCGACACGAGTCTGTTCGGCGGCCCGGCCGAGATGTTCGCCGCGGCCGAGCGCCTTGGCTGCGCCAATGCGCTGGACCACGCCTGCCGCACCCGCATCTTCGAGGAGTTCGCCCGCCTGCGCCTGCCCGGCACCCTGTTCCTCAACGCCACGCCGGGCAGCCTGTACGACCCCGCGTTCCAGAACGGTGCCACCCTGTCGCTGATGCGCGCGCTCAACATCACGCCCAGCCGCATCGTCATCGAGATCACCGAGAACCAGCGCATCGCCGACTTCGACCGCTTCCGCGACGCCCTGGCGCATTTCCGCAACCTCGGCTATCGCATCGCCATCGACGACCTCGGGCAGGGCATGTCCAACCTGCGCATGTGGACCGAGATCCATCCGGACTTCGTGAAGATCGACCGCCACTTCATCCACGGCGTCGCGCAGGACCCGCTCAAGTTCCAGTTGGTGCGCGCGATGCACGGCATGGCCGAGACCTGTGGTGCCTGCCTGATTGCCGAAGGCGTGGAGCAGCCCGAGGACTTCCGCACCCTGCGTGACATCGGCATCCCCTTCGTCCAGGGTTACTTCATCGCCCGTCCGCAGCCAGAGCCCGCCCTGCAGGTGAGCGAGGCTGTGCTGGGGGCGCTGGCCGCCACCCGCATCGCGGTCTTCCCCGGCTTCACCGCCGCGCCCTCCGGCAACGTGACGGCCCGCGCGCTGCTGCGCAGCGTCGTCGCGGCGCCGCCCCAGATGCCCAATGACGCGGTGTTCACCCGCTTCGAGGCAGACCCCACGCTGCAGGCCATCCCGGTCGTGGACAACGCGGGAGTACCGCGCGGCATCATCATGCGCGCCAACCTGATCGACCGTTTCGCCCGCCCCTACCGGCGCGAGATCTATGGTCGCAAGCCCTGCACCCAGTTGATGGACGCCTCGCCGCTGATCATCGACGAGAGCATGCCAATCCAGGAACTGTCGCGCCTGGTCACCAGCGCCGCACAGGCCGGCATTCCGGAGAGCTTCATCATCACCGAGGAGGGGCGCTACCTCGGCGTAGGCAGCATCAGCGACATGGTGGCACTGATCACCGACATGCAGATCCGTGCTGCGCGCTATGCCAATCCGCTGACGCAACTACCCGGCAACGTGCCGATCAACGAGCACATCGAGCGCCTGCTGGAGAGCGACTCCGGTTTCGTCGCCTGCTACGCGGACCTCGACTGCTTCAAGCCCTTCAACGACGTCTACGGCTACCGTCGCGGCGACGACCTGATCCAGCTCGTGGCCCAGTTGCTCACCGAATGCAGCGACGTGCGCCACGACTTCGTGGGCCATATCGGCGGCGACGACTTCCTGGTGCTGTTCCAGAGCCGCGACTGGCAGGCGCGCTGCGAGCAGGTGCTCGCCGCCTTCAGCGAACGTGCGCAGGGCTTCTTCGCCGAAGAGGATCGCATCAGAGGCGGCATCCACACCGAGGACCGTCTCGGCCGCAGCGTGTTCCACCCGCTGCCCACGCTGTCCATCGGCGCGCTGCCGGTCGAACCCGGCGGCTTCGGCTCGCACCACGAGATTTCGGCCGCCGCGGCCGAAGCCAAGAAACAGGCCAAGCGGATCAGTGGCAACAGCCTGTTCGTCGAGCGCCGCCAGCCCCCGCCACGCGTGGCGGAGCGCCATCAGGCGCGGCGCGAGTCGACGTAGGCCTGGGCCGCCGTCACGAAGCGCTGGCGTGCGGCCAGGTCGTCGATTTCCGGGGCCAGCTCGGCCAGCAGGGATTCGACATTGCTGGCACTGCGCCGGGCGTTCTCCACCAGCACGCTGGCGAAAGGCCCCACGTCCTCGGCCAGGCGGTGGACCAGGAAGCGCTGCAACTCGCCGTCGTCCTTGTCCAACTGGCGGCCCGCCCGGCCCGGCTCGTCCGCGGACGGTTCGTCGATGCGCAGTTGCAGCAGGCCCTCGACGGCGGCGGCGCCGTCCAGCGGCATGAAGTGCAAGGGCGAATCCGGCCAGTCGCGTGCGTACTGCGCGAACTCCGGGGTCGCCACCGCCCCCCGCTCCAGCACCAGGCGACGCAGGATGCTGTGGGCCGAGCGGATCGCCGAGCCCACGTAGCGCTCACTTTTTCCCTCCTGGGCGGAGAAGACCACGCCATGATGAACCAGCATGCGGACCCGCTCGTCCCCATGCTTGCCCTCGAACAGGCGCGCACTGGCGGCGGCACGGCGCAGCACGCTGCCCACCGGGGCATTGGGCGGCAGCACCAGGGTCAGGCCGTCGGCGGCATCGGCGCGCGACTGGCGCTGCACGCCACTGCTTTGCGCGACGGAAGAAACCAGCAGATGGGCCAGGGCGTCCACGCGGGCCGCCAGGGGGTGCACGGCACCCTGCGGCGCCAGCTCCACGGCCACGACGGTCGCCAGGATGGGTTGTTGCATGTTGGGGTTTGCCATCGAGCTCTCCGAAACCTGCGTCCGCCGGCTCAATCGCGCTTACCGGTCGCCTGCTGTGCGTGCAGGACGCGCATGGCTTTCTCGATACTGCGCCGCATGCGGTTGAAGGAGGCATGCAGGCGGGCGATCTCGGCCGCGCCCTGCTCCTCGAACTCAGGCAGGTCCAGGTGGCCACGGCTGACCATGTCGCTCAGTTCGCACACCCGCTCGATGGGCTTCACAATCAGGCGCGAGAGCATCAGGTTGATGAGCAGGAAGAGAATCACGAAGAGCCCGCCCAGCACCGCCAGGAAGGCGTAGAAAGCGCGCTGCGCGTTATGCACCGGCAGGCTCATCGGCACCGAGATGATCTGCGCACCGACCACTTCGTCGAGGCTCCAGCCAAAGCCCCCTTCGGTGCCATATTTGGCCACCAGCGAGGCCGGCGCGGCCTGCGGCGAGGTATGGCAGGCCAGGCATTGCGGATTGGTGATACGGATCGGCCGCGCGATGTAGAGCGTCGGGCCACGCTCCCCGAGGCGCTCGCCGACCACGTCGCCACTGACCGCGCCACTGCGGAAGCGCTCCACGATCTCCTGCTCCCAGGCCACCGCACGGTCGCGCGGGTTGGTCGGGTTCAGGGTCGCCTCGCGGTAGGAGAATTCGGGATACTTGGTACGCAGGCGGTCGAAGGTCTCGATCGCAGCGAAGGCGGGCACGGTCTGGGGCAGGAACTCCTGCTCCAGCATCGGATCGAGGCGCGGCTTGATCTGCTCCACCGTGTAGGCGCGCACCGACATCGCGGTTTCCATCAGCAGGTTGGCGTTGCGCCGCACGTCCTCTTTGGCGTTATCGACCAGCACGTAGTGCGCCACCAGCGCGCAGGCGGCAAAGCCCAGCGCAAACACGGTGGTCAGGACGATGTTGAAGCGCGTTCGGATTCGCATTGTCGGGGTTCTCTTCTGTGGGTTGTTTTGGTGTTATTTATTTCGTCGCGCTCGGGCTGGGTAGGCTCGAACGCAACGGCAGGCCGGATTCTTTGGCGGCGCAGCAGAAGGGTCAAGATGGCTAATCGGGGAATTAGCGGTATTCGACACATTTGCTTCTGAACCAGAGCCTACATGGAGGAGCAATATCGCCAGGCGGTCGATAAACAGACATGAACGGGCGGGCAGTCAACAAGGTTCGTCTTCGCTGCCGCCTTGCCACTGTCGGGCGCACGCGATGCACGCCCGGCCGGCTATGCGGACCGGGCGCAGGATGCCGCACCGCAGTATTTTTGCCCGGAACAGATCAATGGTGTTGACCTTGAGTTAGTAAATGCGAATAATTCGTAACAAGAACATAACACCTCCCCCGGGTCCCAGCATGTCCAGTGCGCTCACTCATCGCCCCAGCTACGCCTCTCAAGACGGCAGCTTGCCCGCCACGCACCGGCTTGCGGCGGTGGGAGTGGTCGTCGCGCTCCATCTGCTGGCCGGCTGGGCCATGTGGAAGATGGTGATCCACCCGGTCCTGCAGCCCGAGCATGTGGTGCAGGTCAGTTGGGTCGCGCCGCCGCAGCCGACCGTGGAGCCACCCCGCCCCACGCCACCAAAACCGCAACCCAAGCAGCCGCCCAAGCCCGCGCCGGTCATCGCCGCCGCGCCCACTCCCCAGCCGACGCCTGCCACCATGGTGGTCGCGCCCGATCCGACCCCCGCCCCGGCGGTGGAGTCGACCGCGCCGCCGACGCCTGCCGCGACGCCCGCCCCCCCTGCGCCGCAGCCGCGCACCGTGTCGATCTCGGAACTGGGCCTGCGCGTACCGGCCAAGCCGGAATGGCCACGCCTGTCGATCAAGCTGGGTGAGCAAGGCCGTGTGCTGGTGCGCGTCCTGGTTGACACCCAAGGCAAGGTGGCGCAGGCCTTTGTCCAGCAATCCAGCGGTTTCGAGCGTCTCGATCGCGCCGCCGTGCGCGCCGTGGAACGCGCCGAACTGAACCCCTATATGGAAGGTGGTCGTGCCGTGCCGGCCTGGGCCATCTACCCCGTCGAATTCAAACTTGAGTAAAGGAACGCAGTCATGAACGAAGCTGGAGCAATTGCGGCGGGTGCCGCCACGCAAGGCATGGGTTTTGCCCACTTCATCGCGCAGAGCGATGCCATTGGCAAGGGCCTGCTGGTGATCCTGGTGCTGATGTCGGCGATCTCGTGGACCCTGATCGTGATGAAGGGCGTCACCCTGTTCCTGCGCAAGCGCCGCTCGGACGCCTTCCTCCACACCTTCTGGAACGCCAGCTCGCTGGAGGCGGTGGAACACGAGATCAGCACCCACGGCGCGCACTGCCCCTTCTCCCACCTCGCCTCGCATGCGCTGCACGCGCGTCGCCACCACGCCCGCTACGGCGCAGCCAAGCTGGAGGAGGCCGGCAGCCCGCAGGACTTCATCACCCGCACCATGCGCAAGGTGCTGGATGAAGAGACCTCGCGCGTCGAGAACGGCCTGACCATGCTGGCCACCATCGGCGCCACGGCGCCCTTCGTGGGTCTGTTCGGCACCGTGTGGGGCGTCTATCACGCGCTGATCGCCATCGGCATGAGCGGCGCCGGCACGCTGGACAAGGTTGCCGGCCCGGTCGGCGAGGCGCTGATCATGACCGGCATCGGCCTGGCCGTCGCCATCCCGGCGGTGATGGGCTACAACTGGCTGACCCGCAGCAACCGCGTACTGTTGTCCAAGCTGGATGCCTTCGCCTACGAACTCTTCACCTTCCTCTCGCTGGGGCAGCCCCTGGCCCGCGGCGAAGTCTCCCCCGCCAATGTGACCAGCCTGGCGCCGCGCGCCGTGCAAGGCTGAGGAGCCCGCCATGGCCTTCGGAAGCTTCAACAACAAGACGAGCAGCGCACCGATGGCGGAGATCAACATGGTCCCGCTGATCGACGTGATGCTGGTACTGCTGGTGATCTTCATCGTCACCGCCCCGCTGCTGACCCACGCGGTCAAGCTGGATCTCCCCAAGGTCAGTTCGGAGGTCAACCAGTTGCAGCCGGAGAAGATCGAGTTCGCCATCGACGCCGGCGGCACCCTGTACTGGAACGGCGAGGTGGTCGACCGCGCCACCGTGCAGGCGCGCTTCCAGGCGGAAGGGCAGAAGACCGTACAGCCGGAGATTCACCTGCGTGCCGACGAGAACGCCCCTTACAAGTTCGTCGCTCAGACCCTGGGCGACGCCTCCAAGGCGGGCTTGAGCAAGATCGGCTTCGTGTCGCAACCGGATACGCCCTGAGAACGAATCATGTGCCCGCAGGACCCCAGCTCACCCGCCGTCCCCCCGCCCCAGGTCACCGCACCGACTGCGCCACCGCGCATCGCCAGCCGCAGCCTGCTGGGTGAGCACGACGAGGTGGAGATCGAGCACGAAGGCCAGCTCTACCGCCTGCGGCGCACCGCGCTCGGCAAACTGATCCTGACCAAGTAAAGAACACCCGGGCGACGCCCCCGCCGCCCACGATTCACCAAAATCCGCACCAGCCAGCCGTCGCCAGCCAGTGTGCATGCCCTTAGAGAGAGCACCATGCTGACGAAAAAACCCATCGCCCTGGCGCTGAGCCCCAGCGCCTCCCGCACCCTGCTGCCGCTGGGTGCCATGATCTTCTCCGGCCTGTCGATGGCCCAGACAGCCCCCGCCACCCCCAAGGCGGAATCGACCCTGCCGACCGCGACGGCCACCGCCACCAAGGAGGCCCCGCAGGACGGCTACCGCGCCACCAGCACGCGCGTCGGCAAGACCCTGCAGGACCCGCATGACATCCCGCAGGCGATCACCACGCTCACCAACCAGTTGATGGAAGAGCAACAGGTCGGTTCGCTGAAGGAGGCACTGCGCAACGTCTCCGGCCTCACCTTCAACGCGGCAGAAGGCGGCCGTTCGGGTGACAACATGATGTTGCGCGGCTTCTATTCCTTCGGCGACCTCTACCTGGATGGCATGCGCGACACCGCGCAGTACAACCGTGAAACCTTCAACCTGGAACAGGTCGATGTGCTGCGCGGTTCCGCCGCCATGCTGTTTGGCCGCGGCCAGGCCGGCGGCGTGATCAACCAGGTGAGCAAGCAACCGATGCGCGTCGACAGCAACAAGGTCACCGCCAGCGTGGGCACCGACCAGTACCGCGAGGTCACCGGCGACTTCAACAAGGCCCTGGGCGAATCCTCAGGCATCCGCCTCAACGTCTTCAACCGCGACGAAAGCAGTTGGCGCGAGAACCCGGCCAACGGCGCCAACCCGGAAATCCACCGCAACGGCCTGGCTCTGGCCGCCGCCACCGGCATCGGCGAGCGCGACGAATTCCAGTTCAACCACGTCGTCACCAAGACCATGGACATCCCGGACTACGGCGTGTCCTTCGACAACAGCACCCACCGCGTCAACACCAACTTCCCGCCCGAGTACTTCTGGGGCCTGCACAACAACTTCGACGACAGCGAAACGGCCGTCACCACCGGCACCCACATCCACCGCTTCAGCCCGGTGAGCCAGTTGCGTACCTCGGTGCGCGCCGGCAAGTACGACCGCGTGTACTGGGCCAAGACGCCCAGCGCCACCCTGGCGCCCAGCGCCACCGGCGCCACCGGCGGCAACCAGAACCGCTACATGGAGTACCAGACGACTGCGCTGCAGTCGGACTACAACAACAAGCTGGAACTGCTGGGCATGAAGCATGAGCTGATCACCGGCATCGAGTACTTCCATGAAGAGAACGACCGCTCCGGCCTGCAGAACCTGGGTACCGCCAGCGCGCCCTACTACACGCCCGCCGTGCGTGCCAACAACTCGACGACCTTCCACGCCAACAGCTACGCCTTCTACGCCCAGGACTCCATCGAGTTCGTGCGCGACTGGACGCTGACCCTGGGCGGCCGGCGCGACAAGATGAAGGCGCTCTACTCCAGCGCCACCGCACCCAGCCTCGAGTACGGCGAGAACAGCTACCGCGGCGGCCTGTCCTGGAAGCCCACTGAGGCGCAGCATTACTACGTGAGCTACTCGGACTCCTTCAGCCCGACGGCCGACCTCTACCAACTGACCGTGCAGGCGCAACCGCCCGAGCGCTCCAACACCGTTGAAGTGGGCGGCAAGTGGCTGTTCATGGGCGGCGATCTGTCCTTCACCACCGCGCTGTACTCCACCACCAAGGAATGGGAACGCAACACCGACCTGGAGTCCACCGCCTCCATCCTGACCAAGAAGCGCCGCACGCGTGGCGTCGAGTTCGAAGTCACCGGCAGCATCACGCCCGCCTGGCAGATCTTCTCCGGCCTGTCGCTGATGGACGCGGAAATCCAGGAAGTGGCGGAGAACTACAACGCCAACGGCACCGTGACCAAGGCCGACCCGCGCCTCCAAGGCCAGACCCCGCGCAACACGCCGGACTACACCTTCAACCTGTGGACCACCTATCGCGTGGCCCCGCACTGGAAGGTCGGCGGCGGCGTCGAGGCTAAGGGCAAGCGCTACGTCTACCAGCCCTCGACCGCCAACGCGAACAGCCTGTTCGATGCCAATGGCAACTTCAACCCGAACACCGCACCGGCCTACCAACGCTGGGACCTGATGGTGGCCTACGAGCAGTTGAGCTACGCGATCCGGGTGAACCTGCGCAACGTGTTCGACAAGGTCTACTACGACGCGCTGTACGACAACGGTGGCTTCGCCGTGCCGGGCACGCGCCGTGCCGTGATCGTGACCGGGGAGTACAAGTTCTGATCGGTCTTGACCGTTCAACTCCCTCCGTCAGCGCAGGTGCCGCAAGGCATCTGCGCTTTTTCTTGCCTTTCGGAGACATGCCATGCCTACTCGTTTCGCCTCGTTGCTGACGTTCGGCCTGTTGCTCACGGCCTGTACCACCGCGCCCGTTACCCCGAACTTCAAGGTAGAAAGCCAACAGCAAGGCCCAGCGCTGGGGTCGATAGACAAGCTGTTCATCCTCCATGCGCAGGCCGATGGCTACGACCCTTTGCGCCGCCAGGCCCAGGAGCTGGCCCTGGTCAGCGAACGCCAGCTCCGCGCTCAGGGTTATGCCACCGCAGCGGCGGCCCTACCGGACGCCGACAATGACAGCCTGGGCAGCCTGCAGCAGGCCTTCACCGCCTCAGGAGCCAGTCACCTGATGAGCATCAGCGTCAAGAATGCGAGCGCGCGCAGCTCCGGCGAACTGCTGAGCTACACGGTCGAATACACCTTGCGGGCCCCGGGCCGCTCAAACGGTCGCTGGACTTACCGCGCCCGTCAGGAAGACGGTCGTCCCGAAACCACGGCTCAACTCACCGCGGACTTGATTCGCGCCATGCAGACGGCGGGCATGACTCCGGCATCATCTGCAGGCGCTAGCAACAGCAAGCGCCCCTGAATCCGCCAGGCCAGCCACCGCCACCCAGCGAAGGAAACACCATGATCCTGCACATTCCGAACGTTCTCGACGCCGCCACCCTCGCCCGCTGCCGGCAACTGCTGGCCGAGGCCGACTGGGCGGATGGCCGCATCACTGCAGGCACCCAAGCAGCGGTGGCCAAGAACAACAGGCAACTCCCGGAAGAGAGCCCGCAGGCGCAGGCCCTGCGCGGCATCGTGCTGGAGGCGCTGTCGCGCAACGCACTGTTCTTCACCGCCGCGCTGCCGCGCCGCATCTACCCGCCGCTGTTCAACAACTACAGCGGCGCGACCAACTCCTTCGGCAACCATGTCGACAACGCGATCCGCACCCATCCCGCCAGCGCCCAGCATGTGCGCACCGACATGTCCTTCACCCTGTTCCTGGCGGAACCGGAGGAATATGACGGCGGCGAACTGATCATGGAGGACGGCTTCGGTGGTCGCGCGGTCAAACTGCCGGCCGGCGATCTGGTGCTCTACCCCTCCTACGTCGTGCACCGCGTCGAGCCAGTCACGCGCGGCGCGCGCCTGGCCTGCTTCTCGTGGCTGGAGAGCATGGTGCGCGACCCGCAGCAGCGCACCCTGCTGTACGAACTGGACATGTCCATCCTGGCCTTGCGCCAGGAGCAGGGCGAAACCGACACCGCCGTGCGCCTGACCAGTTGCTATCACAACCTCATGCGCATGTGGGCGACGGTGTAGGGCGGAACTCCGCAGGAGGTTCCGCCATGTGCCTTCGATGATATGCGTGCCGCCAGGCAGCGATCGGGCCGACCGAGAAGTCGCCTGGCGGCGACCGGCGGAACGCCCTGCGGGCTTCCGCCCTACGCCCTTGTGACTCCCCTCGCCCACGGGCGGGAGAGGAGATTCATGCAGATCAGGCGCCCACCGCCGCCTTCTGCAAGGCGATCAACTGGCCAATCCCCTGCTCCGCCAGCCCCAGCAGCGCATCCAGCTCCTGCCGCGAGAACGGCGCGCCCTCGGCCGTCCCCTGCACCTCGACGAACCCCCCGGCGCCGGTCATGACCACGTTCATGTCGGTCTCGCAATCCGAATCCTCGGGGTAGTCCAGGTCCAGCACCGGCTGACCTTGGTAGACGCCCACCGAGATCGCCGCCACCCAGTCCCGCAGCGGCGAGGCGCTCAGCGTACCGGCCGCGATCAGCTTGCCGATGGCATCGTGCAGCGCCACGCAGGCCCCCGTGATCGAGGCCGTGCGCGTGCCGCCATCGGCCTGCAGCACATCGCAGTCGATCGTGATCTGGCGTTCACCCAGCGCGGTCAGATCGACCACCGAGCGCAGGCTGCGACCGATCAGGCGCTGGATCTCCTGGGTACGCCCGGTCTGCTTGCCCTTGGCCGCCTCACGCGCCATGCGCGTATGCGTCGAACGCGGCAGCATGCCGTACTCGGCTGTCACCCAGCCCTGCCCCCTGCCGCGCAGGAAGGGCGGCACACTCTCTTCCACGCTGGCGGTGCACAGCACGCGCGTATCACCAAACTCCACCAGCACCGAACCCTCGGCATGGCGCGTGAAGTTGCGCGTGATGCGCACCTCGCGCAGTTGATCGGGGGCGCGACCGGAGGGACGGATACTCATGGGAAATTACCTGTAGCGAGGGAAACTCAAAATGGAACAGGTCGATGCGGCAGAGGCCGTCGCGAGCGGTTCAAGTTTGAGAGGAGAAGCGCAGCCGTACACGAAGTACGGCGAGCATCGCAGTCTCAAAATTGATCCGCGCAGTAGGCCTATGCCTTATCGACCGGGGTCGAAGCGGGAGTACTTTTTGATCGCCGAGTTGATCTCGTTGATCGCCTGCTCGATGTCGGCATCCGACAAGGCGCTGCCCCCCTCGCCAGGGGCGCGGCTGCGGAAGCCCTCCATCTGCGTCGTGTTGCCATCGAAAGGCATGGTCGCGGTAGAGATGGTCGAGGGCGTTTCCTCGGCGTAATCGTCATGCCAGCGCATGGCCAGCATCGACAGATTGTCGCAGGTGAGCCCGCCACGCGCCTCCGCGCGGTCCATCAGGCGCGGCGACGCGGCCACCACGTCGGCGTCGCCCAGGCGCTCGGCCATCTCGTCATTCTCGAGATTGCCCCACACGCCGTCAGAGCACATCACGATCAGGTCGTTGACGAACAAGGGCACCGGCGAGGAGAACTCGATCTGAGGTGAATGCGTACCGCCCAGGCAACTGAAGATGCGGTTGCGCGCCGGATGGTGCGCCGCCTCTTCCTCGGTGATCAGCCCCTGGTCGATCATCAGTTGCAGGCGCGAGTGGTCACGCGTCTGCGCGATGCTGCGGCCACGCCGGATCAGGTTCAAGCGGGAATCCCCCGCATGCGCCCAGAAGGCTACGCTGTTCTGCACGATGCAGGCCACGATGGTGGTACGCGGCGGCTCTGGCAGGCCCTTGTCGAAGGAGTAGTCGAGGATGGCGTTGTGCGCGTTCGACAGCGAACGCGACAGGAACATCATCTCGTCCTTCAACTGCGGCGTGGCACTGCGCTGGAAGGCTTCGACCAGGTACTGCACCGCGATCTGCGCCGCGATCTCACCGTGCAGGTGGCCGCCCATGCCGTCGGCCAGCACCATCAGCAAGGACTCGCGCGAATAGCTGTAGGCCACGCGGTCCTGGTTGGTCGGCCGGCTTCCCGGCCGGCTCTCTTGGAAAATGGTGAATTTCATCGCTTGCCCATCAGCTCACGCAACCGGTAGCTGATCCGACCGAGAATGGTCGTCGGTTGCTTTGGAACGACGTGCCGGGAGCGCGTCAACAAGGCCTTCTGCAAGGCATACACGCTCTGCGGACGATCCAGCGGGTTGATCTGCAGGCACCAGTCGATGGTTTCCAGCAGGTGGTTCGAGTATTGACCGTTCCAGCGCTTGGTGGCCCACTCGATGGAGTCTTTCTTGATGCGTTCGTCCGAGCGCTGCGGCGCGCAACCGGCGAGACAGGCGTACATGGCCGCCCCGGTGCTGTAGATGTCGCTCCACGGGCCAAGATTCTCGCGCTCGTTGAACTGCTCGGGCGGGGCGAAACCAGGCGTGTACATGGGCTTGAGCATCGGCGTATCGGCCGCCAGGGTCTGGCGCGCCGCGCCGAAGTCCAGCAGCACCGGCGTGCCGTCGTTGCGCAGATAGATGTTGGAGGGCTTGATGTCCAGGTGCAGCAGCTTGTGCGCATGCACCTCGCGCAATCCATTGAGCATGCGGGTGAACACACCGCGGATGAAGCGCTCCTTGATGTGCCCCTTATTGCGGTGGATGAAGTCCTGCAGCGTGCGACCACGCTCGAACTGCATGACCATGTACACGGTGCCGTTGGCGCGGAAGAAATTCAGCACGCGCACCACGTTCGGATGCATCAGCTTGGCCAGCGAGCGGCCTTCCTCGAAGAAGCACTTCATGCCGTAGCGGAAAGCGGCCTGGTGCTCCTCGGTGATCTGCGGCTCGATCTCGCCGGATTTGCGCAGGGCGAGCGAATTGGGCAGGTATTCCTTGATCGCCACCGGCGTGCCATCACTGTCAGTGGCGAGGTAGACGATGGAAAAACCGCCCAGGCTCAATTGCTGCTCGATACGATACTGCTCCAGCTGGAAGCCGGGTGGCAGGGGACTGTTGGCTTGAGACGGCATCTGTCTGGGCGTTAATATCCGGCTGGCGGGCGCATTGTCGGCTTTGGGGCGCGAACTGTAAAGAAACCGTCTCAGAAAAGCCGGCCGCGCCATCGGCACCGCCTCGCTACGGCTCAGGCCGCGGGCGATGCGTCGGCCATTCACGATCGTCGTCGCCCCTGAAAGGCGGGCACTACTCCCGGTTGTCGTGCCTGGATTCAGGCGGCGTCTCATCTTTGTTCTGACTCTCTGCGCTCGTCCTGCGAGCGCCATTACCCTGGAAATTCCTATGGTCTACAGCATGACAGGCTATGCAGTCGTCTCCCGTAATATCGGCCGTGCGCTGATGCAACTGGAGCTGCGCAGCATCAATTCGCGTTATCTCGACCTCGCCTTCCGCATCATCGAAGAGCTGCGCTTTGCCGAGCCCATCGTGCGCGACCAGATCTCCAGCAGCATCACGCGCGGCAAGATCGAATGCCGCATGAACCTGCAGGCCAACGCCGAGCAGACCGCCGAGCTGCGCCTCAACGACACGGCCCTGGGTCAGTTGCGCGAAGCGCAAGCGCGCGTCAGCGCCCTGTTCCCCGAGGCCAAGCCGATGAACGTTGGCGAGATCCTGCGCTGGCCCGGCGTGCTCAGCGAAGACCGCCTGGAGTCCGAGACCCTCACCGCCACGGTGCTGGAACTCGCGCGCGAGGCCGTCGAGGAGCTCCGCGCCAGCCGCGCCCGCGAAGGCGAGAAGCTGGTGGCCATGCTGCGCGACCGAGTGGCGATTATGCGCGAGCGGGTTGCCCGGGCGACCCCTCTCGTCCCCGCCGCGGTAGCCGAATATCGGGAAAAGCTCACCACCCGCCTGCGTGAGGCCGTGGCCACCCTGGACGAAGACCGCATCCGCCAGGAGGTCACGCTGTTCGCCCAGCGCGTCGACGTGGCCGAGGAGCTGACCCGCCTGAACGCCCACCTGGACGAGGTGGAGCGCGTGCTCAAGGCGGGCGGCGCAGTGGGCAAGCGCCTGGACTTCCTGATGCAGGAGCTGAATCGCGAAGGCAACACCCTGGCCTCCAAGTCGGTCTCTACGGAACTCACGAACATTGCCGTAGACCTGAAGGTCTACATCGAGCAGATGCGCGAGCAAGTGCAGAACCTGGAGTAAGCAAGGACATGAGCGGCATCCTCTACATCGTCTCGGCCCCCTCGGGCGCCGGCAAGACCACGCTGGTGCGCGGCCTGCTGGAGCGCGACCGTGGCGTGCGCCTGTCGATTTCCTACACGACGCGCGCACCGCGCGAGGGCGAGCAGGAAGGCGTGGCCTACCACTTCGTGGACATCCCGCGCTTCCTGGCCATGCGCGAGGCGAACGAATTCCTGGAATGGGCCGAGGTTCATGGCAACTATTACGCCACATCGAAGCCCTGGATCGAGGCCCAGCTCGCCGCCGGGAAGGACGTGCTGCTGGAGATCGACTGGCAGGGCGCGCAGCAAGTACGGGGCCTGTTCCCCGACGCCGTCGGCATCTTCATCATGCCACCATCATTCGCCGAGCTGGAATCGCGCCTACGCGGGCGGGGTAAGGACAGCGAAGAAGTCATCGCGCGCCGCCTGGCGGCAGCCGAGGACGAGATGAGGCAGGTGAACCAGTTCGATTACGTTATAATTAACAACGACTTGCCGGAAGCCCAGGCGGACCTCGTCGCGGTCGTCCGCGCGGCCCGCCTGAAAACCCGCATTGCCCGTGTCCGGCACCCGGAAGTATTCCTTCCTGATGCCTGACCGCCATCCCGACTTTTCCTGGAGCCCACCATGGCCCGTATCACGATCGACGATTGCCTGAAAAGAATCCCCAACCGTTTCCAGCTGACCCTGGCCGCCACCTACCGCGCTCGCCAGATCACCAATGGCAGCACGCCGCAGGTCGAGACCGAGCGTGACAAGCCCACCGTGGTCGCGCTGAAGGAGATCGCTGCCGGCAAGGTCGGCCTGGAAATCCTCAACCGCGGGCAGGCCTGAGGCCGCCAAGACCGCACAAGGGATGCAGCACAGGAAGCCCGCCATGGAGCCTTCTCCGCCGCCTGCGTCCCTCCTGCCGCCTGTCGAGTCCGGCCCGCCCCCCATGGGGCCGGCCAGTCTTGAGCCGGATGACGGCGCCACCAAGGGCGCCGGTGAGGCCGTCTCGCACCACCTTTTGAGCCCGGCCGACGCCATCGAGTTCTCACGCCTGCGCGCGCAGGCCGGCCGCTACCTGAAGCAGGACGATGTCGAACGCGTGGAGCAGGCCTTCGCGCTGGCGCTCAAGGCGCACGCCGGGCAGTTCCGCATCAGCGGCGACCCCTACGTTTCCCATCCGCTGGCCGTGGCCGAAATCCTGGCCCAGTGGCATCTCGACCCGCAGGCCCTGATCGCCGGCCTCCTCCACGACGTGATGGAGGACAGCGAGATCACCAAGGACGACATCACGGGTCAGTTCGGTCGCATTGCGGCCGACCTCGTCGATGGCGTCTCCAAGCTGGACCGCATCGAATTCCAGTCCTACGAACAGGCTCAGGCCGAGAACTATCGCAAGATGTTCCTGGCCATGGCGCGTGATGTGCGCGTCATCCTGATCAAGCTGGCCGACCGCCTGCACAACATGCGCACGCTGGACGTGGTGCGCCCCGACAAGCGCCGCCGCATCGCCCGCGAGACGCTGGAGATCTACGCCCCGATCGCCAACCGCCTGGGCCTGAACACGCTGTACCGCGAGCTGCAGGAACTGTCGTTCAAGCATTCACACCCCTACCGCTACCGCGTGCTGGCCAAGGCACTGAAGGAAGCGCGGGGCGACCGCCGCGAACTGGTGGCGCGTCTGATGAACAGCGTGCAGGAACGCCTGCCGGCCTGGGGCGTGGATGCCGAGGTGTATGGCCGTGAAAAGCACCTGTTTGGCATCTACAGCAAGATGATGGAGAAGCGCCTGTCCTTCTCGCAGGTGCTGGACATCTACGGCTTCCGCGTGCTGGTCAAGGATGTGGCGAGCTGCTACCTCGCCCTGGGTGCGCTGCACGAGCTGTACAAGCCGGTGCCGGGCAAGTTCAAGGACTACATCGCGATCCCCAAGGCCAATGGCTACCAGTCGATCCACACCACCGTGATCGGCCCGCTGGGCATGCCGGTGGAGGTGCAGATCCGCACCCTGGAAATGCACGCCGTGGCCGAGAGCGGCGTGGCCTCGCACTGGCTGTACAAGGACGACTCCGAGTCACTGTCGGACCTGCAGCGCAAGACGCACAACTGGCTGCAATCGCTGCTGGAGCTGCAGACCACCTCGGGCGATTCGAGCGAGTTCCTGGAGCACGTGAAGATCGACCTCTTCCCGGGCGACGTCTTCGTGTTTTCGCCCAAGGGCAAGATCTTCAACCTGCCGCGCGGCGCCACCGCCGTTGATTTCGCCTACGCGGTGCACACCGACGTCGGCAACCGCTGCGTGGCCTGTCGCATCAACGGCGAACTGCTGCCGCTGCGCACCGAGCTGAAGAACGGCGACCAGGTCGAGATCGTGACCGCCGGCCACGCCAACCCGAACCCGGCCTGGCTGTCGTATGCGCGCACCGGCAAGGCACGCGCCGAAATCCGTCATTTCCTCAAGACGGCGCAGCAGGCCGAGGCCACCTCGCTGGGCGAGCGCCTGCTGATCCAGGCCCTGCGCCCGCACGGCCACGTGCTTTCCGACATCGGCACCGCGGTGTGGGACCGTTATCTCAAGGATTCCGGCGTCAAGACACGCCACGAGGCGCTGACCGAGATCGGCCTCGGCAAGCGCCTGGCGGCCGTCGTGGCCAAGCGCCTGGCCGAGCTGCAGGAAGGTCACGAGGCGGCCAGCGGAGAGCTGGACCCCAATCGCCCGCGCAACACCAGCCCGATCCTCATCCACGGCGGCGAAGGCATGGCCGTGCAGATGGCGCGCTGCTGCCGCCCAATCCCCGGCGATCCCATCGTGGGCATGATCCGCAAGGGCCATGGCCTGGAAGTACACGTCAACGACTGTCCGGTGCTGACGCGCAACCGCTCGGCCGACCGCGACCGCTGGGTCGACGTGGAATGGGAACTCGGCACCGAGCGCCTGTTCGACGTCACCATCCGCGTGCTGGCCCAGCATCGACGCGGCGTGCTGGCGCGCGTGGCGGCCGCCATCGCCGATCAGGACTCCAACATCCAGAACGTGACCATGGAGTCGGAACGCAACGAGCACACCACGATCAACTTCACGCTGCAAGTACAGAACCGCCTGCACCTGGCGCGCATCATGCGCGGCGTGCGACGCATTCCGGATGTGATCCGGATCGGCCGCGTGCGCAGCGAGAAACCCAGCGAAAAACCCACCAGCGAACGCAAGTCGGGCACCTGAGCCCTCGTCCGCCGCCACGAATTCATTGAAACCCACGGAGAAACCGACATGGCCCTGTACGAATCGGACCACACCAAGTTCATGCGCGAGTGGATGGACAAGCATCCAGAGCAACGCGAGGAGCAACGCGCCGGGCGCGCCCTGTGGTGGGACAAGCCGCAGGAAGTGTCCCGCCAGCAGGAAGTGAAGTCGGCCGCCGTGCCGCAGAAGGCTTACTACTACCAGACCGAGAGCTGATTCCGGCGTCGCCGGCTTCGCCGCGCGGCACCGAGCAGTGCATCAGGCGGCCTCTATGGCCGCCTTTTCGTTGCTGCTGGCGCCTGTGTCAGGAAGCTGCGGCGGCCGACGCGGCTACGACGGCCGTTTCGGCGCTGACCCCGTCGGGCAGACCACCGACGATGCGCACCTCGCGCTGCGGGAAGGGGATTTCCAGACCCTCTTCCTTGAAGCGGCGCCAGATCTCGCGGTTGATGTCGGAGCGGAGCTGGCCGGTGCCGTTCAAGGGATCGTCGATCCACACGCCCAGCTCCAGCGTGATCCCGCTGTCATCGAATGACAGCAGATGGGCCGACGGCGCCGGGTCCTGCAGCACGCGTTCCTGGCCGCCGGCGATCTGCAGCAGCAGGTACAAGGCATGTTCCACGTCGCTCTGGTAGCTCACCTGCACGCGCATCGCGACGCGCGTGCGCGTGGTGGCGAAGGTATCGTTCTGGACCACGGTGCCGACCAGGGTTTCGTTGGGCACGATGTAATGGATGCCGCTGAGCGAACGCACCACCGTGTAGCGCGTGGTGATCTGGGTCACCTCGCCGCGCTGCTCGGCGTTGAGCTGGATGATGTTGCCGAGGCGGATCGAACGATCGAGCAGGATGATGAAGCCGGACACATAGTTGGCCGCGATCTTCTGCATGCCGAAGCCCAGACCCACACCCAGCGCGCCGCCGAAGACCGACAGCGTGGTGATGTCCAGCCCGGCCAGCGACATGCCGACCAGGATGGCCACGAACACCAGCACCGCCTTGAGGAGGCGGGAGAACACCACCTTGAGGTTGGCGTCCAGGGTATTCGCGCCATGCAGGCGATTCTCGGCGATACCGCCCAGCCACAGGGCCAGGATCACCGTGGCCAGGATCGTCACCACGCCCTGCGCGACCTGCCACAGCGTGACCTTGGTCTTGCCGATGGGCATGGCGAAACTGTCGAGCCAGGCGATGACCTCGGGCAGCAAGCCCACGATATCCAGGGCCACCGCAAGCCAGATCAGGGCAGCCAGGGTCTTCTCGAAACTGGCCAGCCAGCCGGAGGGAGAGAACACCCGGCGCAAGGCGAACACCGCCATGCGGATGCCCGCCATCGCGAACAGCAACTGCATGCCCAAGCCCAGCAGTTGAGAAGGCCAGCCCTGGCGATGTGCCACGAAGCGGCATACCGCCAGCAGGCCGATGCCGATCAAAGGGAAGGCCAGGCGCCGCGCGCCCTGCTTCTGGAAGGCATCATCACCCGCGGTTCGCCGTTGCAACCAGGCGGCAGCCAGCCACGCGGCGACGAGTACGACGGCAATCGCCATCAACTGGCGGCGCGCCGACACCTGTTCCATCAGGTCCAGCAGATCGTGCCACATGGCTTCCATGCCGCTTCGCTCCTATGACCGCGTGAACACGGCGGCGAAGAAGCCGTCGGTGCCGTGGGTGGCCGGGTCCAGGTGCAGGCGCTTGCCGGTATCCAGCGCAATCTTCTGCGCCGCCAGCGCCTCGCTGGCCGGCAGCTCGACGAACTCGGGATGCGCCGCGAGGAAAGCGTCAACGATGGCGTCGTTCTCCTCGGCCAGCAGCGAGCAGGTGGCATACACCAGGCGACCGCCTTTCTTCACCAGGCGCGCAGCAGCTTCGAGAATGGCGGCCTGCTTGACCACCAGTTCGGCGATGGCCGATTCATCCTGCCGCCACTTGAGGTCGGGGTTGCGGCGCAGTGTGCCGAAGCCGCTGCAGGGCGCATCGACCAGCACGCGGTCCATCTTGCCGGCCAGGCGCTTGATGCGCTGGTCGTTCTCATGCGCGATGGCGCTGGTCTGCACGTTCTGCAGGCCGGAGCGGGCCACGCGCGGCTTCATGCGGGCCAGACGGCGTTCCGACACATCGAAGGCATACAGGCGGCCGGTGGAGCGCATCAGGCCGCCCAGCAACAGCGTTTTTCCGCCAGCGCCGGCGCAGAAGTCGGTGACCATCTCGCCGCGCTTGGGGGCGACCAGGAAACCCAGCAGTTGCGAACCCTCGTCCTGCACCTCGACGCTGCCGTCGCTGAACAAGGGATGACGCTGCAAAGACACGCGGCCGTCCAGGCGGATGCCCAGCGGCGAGTACGGCGTCGCCTCGGCCGCAATGCCCTCTTCCTTGAATCTGGCCAGCACAGCATCGCGTTCGGCCTTGAGCGGATTGACGCGGATGTCGAAGGGCGCGGGCCGGTTCAGCGCGTCGGCCAGCTTCAGCGTGGCTTCTTCGCCGCGCTGTGCGACCAGGCGCTCGGCCAGCCAGTCCGGCATGTCGCAGCGCTCGGCCAGGCTCTCTTCGCGCGTCGCCGCCAAGCCCTTCACGCCGGCCAGCCACTCGCGCTCGCCGCCCGACATCAAGGGCTCCAACTGGCGCAACGAATAGCCCTCGAAACGCATCAGCCAGGCCAGGATCAGTTTGCGCGCACCCACCGCCTCGCCCAGTGCGGCGCGTACCCGGCGCAGGTGGCGCAGCACGCCATAGACGCTCTCCGCCACGAAGGCGCGGTCGCGCGACTGCAGCTTGCGGTTCTCGCGGAAGTAGGCGGACAGCACGGCGTCGGCCGGCTGCTCGAAACGCAGCACGTCATACAAGGCCTCGCCGGCGGCGTCCATTTGTTCAGGGGTGATGCTCACAGCCATGTTTTTCAATCCGTATCAGGTTCAGGTGGGGGGGGCTGACGACGTGCCAGCATGGCCCCCTCGATTTCCACTTGCGCGGCGCGCAGTTCAAGCTTCAGGTCCTGCTTGCGATCTTCAATGAAGATACGCACCGGTGCATTGCGCCAGGCCACAGCCAGGTCCACTTCGATGTACAGCTCACCGCCACGCGCCTCCGCCACGAAGGGACGCACCAGGACGCGGCCGACGGGCAGTTCGCGCTCACGTAGCGCCTTCTGCAATACCGTCACCCGCGCGACCGAGGCACGCGGACTCACGACGAAGATGTCAAAGGCCTCCGCGCTAGCCGGCTGCCCGCCCAGAAAGTGCAGCAGGGACAGGATGTCCAGCGCCACTCCTTTGGCTTCCACCTCGCGCTTGGCGCCATTGCGGTCCTGCCGCACCACCCCGGCAGCATGGTCGAACAGCGATTCGAAATGGCGCGTATTGGCCTGTTCGACGTAGCGTTCGACCCGCAGGTTGTTGCCGACCAGCCGGCCAACGGTTTCCTGCTGTGCATCGTAACGATAGGCAAGGCGGACCAGACCCGCAGAACGCAGGCTCAGGCGCGCATTGTATTGCAGCGCATCGTGAGTCCAGACATGTTCTGCATCCCCCGCCGACAGGCCACTGAGGCTGGCATCGAATTGCACCGCGCCGGCCACCGGCCAGTCACGCAGATCGGTGAGATTGCGCACGCCGTCAGCTGGCGCACTCTGGGCCAGCGGAACCGGCGCCGATTGCGCCAAGGGAGCCGAGGCCGCAACTTCCACCGGGGCCGACGCCGCGGGCGCGGCCGGCAGCACGGGCTCGGACTGCGCAGCCGGGGCGGATTGCAGCGGCGCTACTTCTGCCGCGGCCAACTGGCTCGCGGGCGATTTTTCGCGCCCTTCGGCCCGGCGCGCCGGTGGCCGCGGAGGCGGTTTTGGGGGCGTCGGCGCAATCGCCGCCACTTCGGAAGGCGCAGCCAGCAGGCGCGCCTCGATGCGCAAGGGCTCGCGGTGCTCGGGCAACTGCCAGCCGGGCGCCCCCACCAGGGCCCCCAGATGCAGCACGGCGGAAACGAGGTAGCCGATCTTCAGCGCGCTTCGCGTGTCTTGGGCGCGCACCCAGTCTTCCTTCAGTGATCGAGCGGCGGCACGCACCAGCCGACAGGGGAGTCGCCCTCCCCGGTCAGCCGCACCCGGCCGTCGACCAGGCTCAACCGGCCCTCGACGAACCAGCGCACGGCCTGCGGGTAGATACGATGTTCCTGCACCAGCACGCGCGCCGCCAGGCTGGCCTCGTCATCCCCCGCCAGCACCGGCACCGCGGCCTGGATGACGATGGGGCCGCAGTCGAGCTCGGCGGTCACGAAATGCACGGTTGCACCATGCAGGCGCACGCCGGTCTCCAGGGCCCGCTGATGCGTGTGCAGGCCGGCAAAGGCCGGCAGCAGCGAGGGGTGGATGTTGAGCAGGCGCCCTTCGTAGCGGCGCACGAAACCCTCGGTCAGCACACGCATGAAGCCAGCCAACACGACGAGGTCCGGCTGATGCGCGTCGATGATCTCGGCCAGCGCGGCATCGAAGGCCTCTCTGCTTGGGTAGTGCTTATGGTCGACCAGTTGCGCGACGATGCCCTGCTCGCGTGCGAAGGCCAGCCCGCCGGCGTCGGGGCGGTTGGCGATCACCGCCGCGATGCGCGCGCCGGGAATGCGCGCCCGCACGATGGCTTCCATGTTGGAGCCCCGTCCCGAGACGAGAATGACGATGTTCTTCATGCTCAGGCGGCGCTGGAAGCGCTACGGCTGCGCAGCCAGGCGATGGCCAGCGGCAGCAGCGAGATGGCGATGATGCCCACCACGAACAGCGAGAGGTTGTTCTTGATGACCGGAATGTTGGCGAAGAAGTAGCCGGCCCAGGTCAGCGAGAAGATCCACAGCGCGCCGCCGAAGATGTCCAGCGGCAGGAAGCGGCGGTAGTCCATCGCCGCCACCCCGGCCACGAAGGGGGCGAAGGTGCGGGCCAGCGGCAGGAAGCGCGCGATGATGATGGTCTTGCCACCGTGCTTCTCGAAGAAGGCGTGCGTGTTGTCAAAGGCACGCCGGTTGAAGAAGCGCGACTGCTCCCACTTGAACACGCGCGGGCCGACCGTGCGCCCGATCCAGTAGTTCAGGTTGTCGCCCAGCACGGCGGCCACGAACAGGGTGAAGGCCAGCACGTTGACGTCCATCCCCCCCGCGGCGGCCAGCCCGCCCGCCACGAACAGCAAGGAGTCGCCGGGCAGGAAGGGGAATACCACCAGGCCGGTCTCGCAGAAGATGATGGCGAACAGGATCACGTAGATCCACGCGCCGTACTGCGCCACCAGCATGGCGAGGTACTTGTCCAGGTGCAGGACGATGTCGATGAATTGGGCGATGAGTTCCATGTCGGGGTCCGTACTTGCTTGTCTTTATTCGGCGTCGGCACGACGCACGCGGCGCGTGCGCACGGCTTCGGCCAGCATGTCCAGCAGCTCGACCGAACGCTCCCAGCCGAGGCAGCCGTCGGTGATGCTCTGGCCATACTCCAGCGTCTTGCCGGGCACCAGATCCTGGCGCCCTTCCTTCAGGTGCGACTCGACCATCACGCCCATGATCCGGTCCTCTCCGGCCGCCAGTTGGCCGGCGACGTCCTGTGCGGCTTCGAACTGCAGGGCGTATTGCTTGCGGCTGTTGGCATGCGAGCAGTCGACCATGAGGCGAGCCGCCACGCTGGACGCCGCCAGCTCCTTGCAGGCTTTGTCAACGCTGGCCGCATCAAAGTTCGGTTCCTTGCCGCCGCGCAGGATCACATGGCAATCCTCGTTGCCGGCGGTCGACACGATGGCCGAGTGGCCGGCCTTGGTGACCGACAGGAAATGGTGCGGCGAAGCGGCCGCCTTGATCGCGTCCACCGCGATGCGGATGTTGCCGTCGGTGCCATTTTTGAAGCCGACCGGGCAGGACAGGCCGGAGGCAAGCTCGCGGTGCACCTGGCTTTCGGTGGTGCGCGCGCCGATGGCGCCCCAGGCGATCAGGTCGGCGATGTACTGCGGGGTGATCATGTCGAGGAACTCGGTGGCCGCTGGCAGGCCCAGCTCGTTGACCTCCCACAGCAGCTTGCGCGCCAGGCGCAGCCCCTCGTTGATCTGGAAGCTGCCGTCCAGGCGCGGGTCGTTGATCAGGCCCTTCCAGCCCACCGTGGTGCGCGGCTTCTCGAAATAGACGCGCATCACCACCAGCAGGTCGTCCTTGAGCCTTTCGGTCTGCTCCTTGAGACGCCCCGCGTACTCCATGGCGGCCTGCGTGTCATGGATCGAACACGGCCCGACGACCACCAGCAGGCGGTCGTCCTGTCCGTGCAGGATGCGATGGATCGCCGCCCGCGCCGCAAAGGTCGTCTGCGCCGCCTTGTCGGAAGCCGGAAACTCACGCAGCACATGGGCCGGCGGAGCCAGTTCCTTGATTTCGCGGATGCGGACGTCGTCGATATGCGGGGTGAGGGCACTCATGGGGGGGAATCCAGGGTGATGAGAGGAGGACCGCATATTTTAGCCGACCCAGCCCCTCCCCGGGCCGCCGACCGGCCGGCGCCGTCATGACTTGGCAGGGCATTCATGCTTCAATGCGCCCATGTCCGCCCATCACCTGATGGCCTGTCCCGACTGCGACCTGCTGCTGCGTGCCGAAGCCCCCGCGCCGGGCGCCGTGACGCGGTGTCCGCGCTGCGATGCCGTGCTGCACCGCCAGTCGTTCCAGGGCCCCGACTTCACGCTGGCCCTGGCCGGCGCGACCCTGATCGTGCAGATCATCGCCAACAGCTTCCCCATCGTGTTGCTGAACCTGCAGGGGCTCAAGAGCAGCGCCACCCTGCCCGGCACCGCCGGCATGCTGCTGGAGCAGGGCTTCGAGACAGTGGCGGTCCTGGTGTTCATGGGAGTCGTGCTGGTGCCGACGCTGCTGCTGTGCTGCACCCTCCACGTCTATGGCGGCCTGTTGCTGGGACGCGTGCTGCCAGGCTTCCGCCACGTCGCGCGCCTGCTCTTCGCGCTGCCGCCCTGGGCCATGATCGAGGTCATGATGCTGGGCATCATCGTCGCCGTGGTGAAACTGCGCGCCTATGCCGATGTCACGCCGGGGCTCGGCCTGTGGGCCTATTGCCTGTTCATGCTGATGTTTACCGCCCTGCTGCCGCGCCTGGACCGGCGCTGGGTATGGGACCGCCACGACGCGCTGCGCAGCGCCGCGACTGAGCGCAGTCCTCTGGCGGAGCAGACATGAGCAGCGCCGCCGAACGCGGGCTGGCCCGCTGTCACATGTGCGAGTTGGTTCAGCGCTTGCCCAGCGGCACGAGCGACGGCATCTGCACGCGCTGCGGGAGCGCGATCCATCTGCGCAAACCCAACAGTCTGGGGCGCACCTGGGCCTTGCTGGTGGCGGCCTACATCCTGTACCTGCCGGCCAACCTGCTGCCGATCATGGAGAGCACCAAGCTCGGGGATGCGCAGATCGACACCATCATGAGCGGTATCATCTACCTGTGGCATGAGGGCAACTGGGATCTCGCCATCATCGTGTTCATCGCCAGCATGGTGGTACCGATCGGCAAGCTGCTTGCGCTCTCCTGGCTGGCGCTGAGCGTCCACTTCGGCCCCTCGCGCCAGCGCCATGCGCGCACCCGCATGTACCGTGCGGTGGAGTTCATCGGCCGCTGGTCGATGCTGGACATCTTTGTCGCCGGCCTGCTCACCGCCCTGGTCAATTTCAACGCGCTGCTGATGGTGCGCGTGCTGCCCGGTGCGGTCGCCTTTGCCGCCGTGGTGGTGCTGACCATGCTGGCGGCATTCTCCTTCGACCCCCGGCTGATCTGGGATACACGACGATACGATGACTGAGCCCCACGCATCCGAACCGACTCCGCTGCCCGATTCCCTGCCGGTGGCAAAACCCCTGCCACGCAAGCGCTGGGTTCCCTCGCTGGTGTGGGTGATTCCGATGCTGGCGCTGCTGGTAGGAGGCGGACTGGCGATCAGCGCCTGGCTCTCGCAAGGACCGCTGATCGAGATCCAGTTCCGCGCCGCGGAAGGCATCGAGGCCGGCAAGACCAAGATCAAGTACAAGGACGTGGAGATCGGCCAGGTCACGGCACTACGCCTCAGCGCCGACCGCAGTGGCGTTGTCGTGCAGGCGCGGCTGGACAAATCGGTCGAGGACCTGCTCGTCGACGACACCCGCTTCTGGATCGTCCGGCCGCGCATCGGCGCTGGCGGCGTCTCAGGCATCGACACCCTGCTGACCGGAGCCTACATCGGCCTCGACTTCGGCAAGTCGAGCGAGTCGCGCACCGAATTCGTCGGGCTGGAAACCCCGCCCATCCTCACCTCCGGCCTGCCTGGTCGCTCGTTCAAGTTGCGTGCCGACGACCTGCGCTCGATCGGCTATGGCACGCCGGTGTACTTCCGTCGCCTGGAGGTCGGGCGCGTGGTCGCTTACCAACTGGATCAGAACGGCCAGGGCATCACCGCCCAGGTCTTCATCGACGCGCCCTACGATCAGTATGTCACCACCAGTACGCGCTTCTGGTCGACCAGTGGCGTCGAGGTGTCACTGGATGCGCAGGGCTTCCGCATGAGCACCGAGTCCCTGTCCTCGGTACTAGTCGGCGGTATCGCCTTCGGCGAGCCCACCGCCGCACCGGCGGCACCACGCGCAGCAGAGAACGCGGGATTCCGCCTGCATCCAGGCCGCGACCAGGCCATGCGCGAACCCGACGGCCGCGCCGAAGACCTCGTGCTGGTGTTCAGCGAGTCGGTACGCGGGCTGGAAGTCGGCGCCCCAGTGGATTTCCGCGGCATCGTGGTGGGCGAAGTCCGCAGTATCGGCGTGAACTACAACCCGCAGACGCGGGTCATCAATGTGCCGGTCACCGTGCGCATCTACCCGGAGCGCCTGTCCGACCGCTTCACCGGCAAGGAGACGCCGGAACGTGCCGGCATCCATCCTGACAACCAGCTCGCATCCCTGGTCGAGGCCGGCCTGCGCGGCCAGTTGCGCCTGGGCAGCCTGCTCACCGGCCAGCTCTACATTGCGCTGGACTTCTTCCCCAAGGCGCCCAAGGTACGGGTCGACGCGCGCCGCCAGCCGCGCGAATTGCCCACCGTGGCCAGCGGTACGGTGGAACTGCAAGCCACGGTCACCAGCATCGCCAACAAGCTGGACGCGATCCCCTTCCAGGAACTCGCGGCCGACCTGCGGCAGGCCCTGCAATCGCTCGACAAACTGGTGCAACAGGCTGATCGGACGCTGGCGCGGGTGGACGACGAGACCCTGCCGGAGCTGCGCGCGACCCTGGCCCAGGCACAACAGACCTTATCGACCGCCAATCGCACCCTGGACGACACCGCCCCGCTCAAGCAGGACCTGCGCGAAACCCTGCAGGAGGTTCGCCGTGCCGCCAGTTCGCTACGCACCCTGAGCGACTACATCGAGCGCCACCCGGAAGCGCTGCTACGCGGCAAGAAGGAGGAAAAACAGTGAGCTTCGCGCGCACCGTAATCAGCCTGTTCGCGCTGCTGACGCTGGTCGCCTGCAGCACCGCCGACGTCCCGCCACGCTACTACTCCCTGGCCCTGCCCACCGCCGCTGCGCCGATGGCGGCCACACCAGCGGTGCAGGTGGCCATTGCCTCGGTCAGCCTGCCCGAAGCGCTGGACCGCTCCAATCTGGTGCTGCGCAGCTCGCCCACCCGCATCGAGGTGATGGACAACGACCGCTGGGCCGAAGGCCTGCGCTACGAGATTCCGCGTGTCCTGGCCGCCCGCCTGAATGCGCTGCAGACGCATGCCGGCGTCAGCCACTTTCCGCAAGCAGCAGCGGACCGCGCCGACTACGCACTGGATCTGGACGTACAAGCGCTGGACGCCGAGCGCGGCCAGAGCGTACGGTTGAGCCTGCGGTGGAGCCTGCGCCCGGCGCGTGGCGAAGGCCCGCCCCTGCGCAGCGTCCAGGCGCAATACAGCGCCGCCCCGCGCGACACCAGCGTGGACGCCATCGTGGCGGCCACCGGCGACGCGCTGGACCAGTTCGCGCGGGAACTTGCCCCACAGCTCGGCGCTCTACCGCCTCTCGCGGCCAAACGCTGACCCGCATCAGCATTCCGCCCCGCTACGGCGTCCATACTGCAAACGAGGCAGATTCGACTGCCCAACCCTGATCACATCCATCACGCACGGAGAATCCGCACATGAAGCGAATCGCACTCGCCATCGCGCTGCTCGGCCTGGCCAGCGCCGCCTCAGCCGACATCGTCGTCAAGATCGGCCACGCCGGCCCCACCACCGGCCCGCTGGCGCACATCGGCAAGGACGGCGAGAACGGCGCCCGCCTGGCGATCGAAGACGCCAATGCCAAGGGCATCACCCTGGGCGGCCAGAAGGTCAAGTTCGAGCTGGTCGGCGATGACGACCAGGCCGACCCGCGCACCGCCACCACGGTGGCCCAGCGCTTTGCCGACGGCGGCATCAAGGGGGTGGTGGGCCATGTGACCTCGGGCGCCTCGATCCCCGCCTCGCGCGTCTACAACCAGGCCGGCATCCCGGTCATCACGCCCTCGTCCACCAATCCCAAGCTGACCGAGCAGGGCTTCAAGGTGACCTTCCGCGTGATCGCCAACGACCTGCAGCAGGGCGCCGCCATGGCCAGCTACGCCAAGACCATGGGCATCAAGAAGCTGGCCATCATCGACGACCGTACCGCCTATGGCCAGGGCCTGGCCGACGCGCTGGCCGAGAGCCTCAAGCAACGTGGCATCGAGGTGGTGGGCCGTGACTTCACCAACGACAAGGCCACCGATTTCATGTCCATCCTGACCCGCCTGAAGGGCAAGAACCCGGATGCAATCTTCTACGGCGGCATGGACGCCCAGGCCAGCCCGATGCTCAAACAAGTACGCCAGCTCGGTATGAAGGTCACCTTCCTCGGTGGCGACGGCGTGTGTACCGGCGAGATGCTCAAGCTCGCGGCCGCCTCGCTCGACGACAAGGTGTTCTGTACCCAGGCCGGCATTCCAATGGAAAAGATGCCCGGCGGCGCGCAGTTCCGTGAGCGCTTCAAGAAGCGCTTCGGCGGCGATGTGCAGCTCTACGCGCCGTACAGCTATGACGCAGCGATGAGCCTGATCGAAGCCATGAAGGCGGCCGACTCGCCCGAGCCCGCCAAGTACCTGCCGGCCCTGGCCAAGCTCAAGAGCAAGGGCGTCACCGGCAACATCGCGTTCGACACCAAGGGCGACATCCAGGAAGGCGGTATCACGCTGTACGCCTACAAGGCTGGCAAGTGGGTCGCCCAGTAATCGTCTGAGCTGTGCGGAGGCCCGGCGCGATCCGGGCCTCCGGTTTTTCTGCCTGGTGCTGCACACCTGCCGCCCCTGCTCCATGCCATCCCCCTCCTCCGCCTCCCCCCTCCTGCCCAAGCTGCAGCGTGCCACACGCATCGCGCTCCAGGTGCTCGCCCTGAGCCTGCTGTGGTGGCTGGCTGACTGCTTGTCACATGCTTTCCTGCCTGGGATTCCGGGCAGCGTGCTGGGCATGGCCCTGCTGCTGGCTGCACTCGCCAGCGGCCTGGTCAAAGCGGACTGGCTCGCCGCCGGCACGGCCTGGCTGCTGGGCGAACTGCTGCTGTTCTTCATCCCGGCAGTGATCGCGATCGTGGATTACGGCGATTTCGTGCGTCTCTACGGCCTGGCCCTGGTGGCTATCATCGTGCTCAGCACCCTGGCCGTGATGGCCGCCACTGCGCTGGCGGTGGAATTCACCGTGCGCCGCTTCGGCCGACAGGACGAGGAGCACGAGGCATGAGCGCACTCCACGCGCACCTGCTGCCCAGCCTGTGCCTGCTGGCCACCCTGGGCCTGTACTTCGGGGCCAAGCGCCTGTACCGGCGCTGGCCGCGCTGGTGGAGCTCGCCGATGATCCTGGTGCCGACCGTGTTGATCGCCGGCCTGCTGCTGGCGCGCATTCCGTATGGGACCTACACGCAGTACAGCCACTGGCTGACCTGGCTACTGGGGCCGGCCACGGTGGGCTTCGCCCTGCCGATCTACGAGTACCGCGCGGTGATCCGGC
The DNA here is from genome assembly GCF_059132465.1 of Uliginosibacterium sangjuense. NCBI lineage: Bacteria > Pseudomonadati > Pseudomonadota > Betaproteobacteria > Rhodocyclales > Zoogloeaceae > Uliginosibacterium > Uliginosibacterium sangjuense. Next base: position 1,371,855 of record NZ_CP101132.1, on the reverse strand, counting down.
GCCACTGGCTGGCGCTCAGCGTCGGCGTCACGGTCGGTCTCAGCGTGGCCCTGCTCACCAGCGTGGGCCTGGCCCGCCTGCTGGGCCTGGCCGATGTGCTGGCACGCAGCCTGGCCATGCGCTCGGTGAGCACGCCCTTCGCCATGTTGGGCGCACCGCTGGCCGGTGGCGCGGCCGACATCGCAGCAATCTGCGTGGTGATCACCGGCGTGTTCGGCGCCATCGCGGGCGAATGGCTGCTGGGTTGGCTGCCGGTGAAGAGCCCGCTGGCGAAAGGCGCCCTGTTCGGCGTCGCCGCGCACGGCGTGGGTACGGCCAAGGCCTATAGCCGCGACGCCGAGGAAGGCATGATCGCCAGCCTGACCATGGTGATCTCCGGCGTGATCATGGTGCTGATCGCGCCCTGGCTCGCCTACCTCCTCTGACAAACCAAGCGCGCGGCGTTCAGGCCGGATCGAAGCGATAGGCATCCATCGCCAGCGCCGGCCCGTCGAATCCACTCAGCACCGAGTGGGCGCGGTAAGCCTCGCCGGCCGCCCCCAAGGCCACGAACAGCGGCAGGAAGTGCTCCGGCGTGGGGTGTGCGCGGCGCGCGCCCGGTGCGGCCTCCCATTCCAGCAGCTCGGCGACGCGGCCCGCCAGTACGCGCGCATCCACCCAGTCACGGAAGGCCTGCGCATAGTCCAGCGGAGCCGGCGCGCCCTGGTGGCGGAAGAAGTCGCCGAGGTTGTGGGTCATGTGTCCGGAAGCAATGATCAGCACGCCTTCGGCCGCCAAGCCGCGCAGTGCGACGCCGACGGCGTGGTGACGCCGCGCATCGCCGCCAGCCTGCAAGGCCAGTTGGAGGACCGGGACATCGGCCTGCGGAAACATGTGCAGCAGCGGCACCCAGGCGCCGTGGTCCAGCCCGCGCGTGGCATCGGTACCCGCTGCGATGCCGGCGGCCTGCAAGCGCGCCGCCAGGGTCTCGGCCAGTACAGGTGCGCCCGGTGCCGGGTAGCGCAAGCGATACAGGGCCTCCGGGAAACCGCCGAAGTCATGGATCGTGCGCGGTGCGGCACTTGCCGTCAGCGTGGGATTCGCGGCCTCCCAGTGCGCCGACACCATCAGGATCGCGCGGGGCCGCGGCAGCGTAGCCGCCACCGCCTGCCAGGCGCGGCCGGCGGCGCCAGCCTCGACCGCATGCATGGGCGAACCGTGGGACAGGAAGAGGATGGGTTGGGGTTGGGGGGCGGTGTTCATGGCGACATCCTGGTTAGATGTGGCCATTGTGCGAGCAGCCTGTCCGCACCAGAAGCCATGTCACCGGGATTGATCGTTCCTCGCCCGGAACAATCCTGCGAGTCAATCAGAACGGCCAGGTGCCTTCGGGACAATTGACGTCCGCCGGGCGGAAGGCCGAGGGCGGGGTGCAGTCGCGGCAGGCGCAGCGCACACCACGGGCATTGATGCCGGCCCACAGGCGCAGCGCGGGGGCGCCGCCGCTCAACACATAGAGACGACGCGCTTCATCTGTACGGTAGGAGAACTGCATGCCACTCGCCGGCGGCAGCGGGATCGCGGGCGGGAAACGCTGCTCCGCGTCGCGGCTGCGCTGCAACTGCTCAGCCTGGCCCAGCAGGCTGTCACGCAGTTGCTTGCCGCGCGCGCGGCCGACCTGGGCCTGATAAGCCAGCCAGGATGCCGCCACGAACACCATGATGACCAGCAGATAGACCCCGGCCTCCAGCATCCACGTCCCCCGCTGGGCACGCCTGCTCTGCGGCCGGCGACGCTGGCCTACGTCCCCCCGTAGTCCCCCGCTCACCTGATCCCCGACTTGCTTGTTGTTATGCGTTTGAACGATACACCACAAACACTAATTACAACAAAATCAAGGGAAAGCAAATGAAGCTCAGTCCTCCGCCTGCGCCCATTCGAGCGCTGGCGACACTTCCGCCCCCAGACCGCGCGCACCGAAGCGCAGCGCCTGCGGGTAGGGGAAGAAGTCCTCGACATGTCCCTCGCGCAAGCGCTGCTGGGTGCGCTGCCAGAACTCGGGGGTCAGGAGGTCCGGGTGGTACCTCATGAAGGCGTTGCGCACCCGCGGCAGGCCCAGCAGGAAGGTGCCGAACTCTTCGGGGAACACGTCGTTGCGCGCCACCGCGTACCAGATCTCGCCGCTCATCTCGGCTTCGGGGTTGGGCGGTGGCGGCACGCTGCGGAAGTGACAGTCGGTCATGAACTCGATCTCGTCGTAGTCGTAGAACACGACGCGGCCGTAGCGGGTGACGCCGAAGTTCTTCCACAGCATGTCGCCCGGGAAGATGTTGGCCTGCGCCATCTCGCGGATGGCATTGCCGTATTCGCGCACGATGTGGTCGGTCTGCGCCTCGTCGGCCGTCTGCAGGTAGATGTTCACCGGCGTGAGGCGCCGCTCGATGTACAGGTGGCGGATGACGATGGAATTGCCCTCCTCCTCGATGCTCTCCGCCGCCAGCTCGCGCAGTTCGGCGATCACCTCGGGCTGGAAACGATGCTTGGGCAGGGCCACCGACGAGAACTCCAGGGTGTCGGCCATGCGCCCCACGCGGTCGACCTCCTTCACCATGTGGTACTTGCGCTTGACCGTCTCCGGGTCCATCTCCTTGCGGATCGAGCGCGGGTCCTTGATGACCTTGAACACATAGGGAAAGGAGGGCAGCGTGAACACCGCCATGACCATGCCGCGGATGCCCGGCGCGATGATGAATTGGTCGTTCGAGTGCTGCAGATGGGTCATCAGGTCGCGGTAGAACATGGTCTTACCCTGCTTGCCCAGCCCCAGCATGGTGTACAGCTCGGAGCGCGGCTTGCTGGGCATGATGGAGCGCAGGAACTGCACATAGCCCGAGGGCACTTCCATATCCACCATGAAGTAGGCGCGCGACAGCGAGAACAGCAGCGAGATGCGCCAAGGCTCAAGGATGATGGTGTCGACGTAGAGCCCCTGCTCGCCACGCCGCACCACCAGCGCGAAGGGGTATTCGCGGTAACCGTTGATGGCCTTGCCGATGATGTAAGCCGTCTTGTTGCGGTAGAAGGCCGAGTGCAGCACCTGGATCTGCGCATTGAACTCGGGCGCCGGCCAGCCGCCGCGCAGATGGCGCGCCACCGCCAGCAGGATGTGGTTCACATCGCGCCGCAGGTTCTCGAAGGGCACCCCCCAGCCAAAATCCTCGATGATCTTCTGGATGGTCTGGCGCAGGCCCGCTTGCTGCGGGTAGTAGCTGGACCAGGTGGGCGGGTAGGAGTGGATGAACTCGGTGGAGATCGCCGGCCGCGCGAAGATGTAGTCGTTGTGGAAGTAGGTGCGGTGCAGGATGCGGCAGCACACCGAATTGAAGAAGGTTTCGGCCAGCTCCGGCTGCTTGTGGTTGATGAGCTGGCCGATGAAGAACAGCTTGACCTGCTGCCAGGTCTCGTCCGGCAGGTTCTCGGCATCGAACTCGCGCAGCAGGCGTGCGGTCGTCTCGCCGACCCGCGCGTCGTAGAACTCGACGCGCTCCTTCACCGCGCGCAGCTCACCCTGCCAATCGGCCTGCTCGAAGCGCGTCTTGGCCAGGCGCGTGGTGCTGCGGAAGATCCAGTAGTGGTTGTTGAAGCCTTCGATCAGGGCGAGCGCGATGGCGCGCGCCGCCCCTTCTCCGGCCACCGAAGTGTCGGCATCGCGGAACGCGGAACGGAAATCGCTCATGAGGTGCCTCCTGGCGAACTCAGCACGGCGCCCCCCAGGGGCACCGAGCAAGCTTCATGTCAGGCGCGGTCCTTAGGCTTGCACCTGCGGACGACGGCCCGCCCTCATTGTGCACCGCACAGAACGGGTCTGTACAAGGGGGACAATCCCTTTTCGCCAAGTCTTATATAAGTCTTGGCCGGATGCTAGAATGACGTGCTTGCGGCGAGAGGGCCCACCCCCTGCCGCCAACCGAGTCCGGCCAGAAGTCCCCGCTTGTCCCCGGCCGGATCCCCCAGACTGACAAACCTAGAGGAAGCCAGAAACATGAGCGCATCGCTGATCAAGGTCCCCGCCGGCGGCCAGAAGATCGTCCCGGGCCAACCGATTCCCAACAACCCGATCATCCCCTTCATCGAAGGCGACGGTATCGGCGTGGACATCACCCCGGTGATGATCAAGGTCATCGATGCGGCGGTGGAAAAGGCCTACGGCGGCCAGAAGAAGATCCACTGGATGGAAGTCTATGCCGGCGAAAAGTCGACCAAGCTGTACGGCGAGAACGAATGGTTCCCGGCTGAAACCTTCCAGGCCCTGAAGGACTACTCCATCTCCATCAAGGGCCCGATGACCACCCCCGTCGGCGGCGGCATCCGTTCGCTGAACGTCGCCCTGCGCCAGGAACTGGACCTGTACCAGTGCGTGCGCCCGGTGCGCTACTTCAACGGCGTGCCCTCGCCCCTGAAGCGCCCTGACCTGGTCGACATGGTGATCTTCCGTGAGAACACCGAAGACATCTACGCAGGCGTCGAATGGGCAGCCGGTTCCGAGCAGGCCAACAAGGTCATCAACTTCTTCAAGACCGAGATGGGCGTGAAGAAAATCCGCTTCACCGACGACTGCGGCATCGGCGTCAAGCCCGTGTCCAAGCAAGGCACCGAGCGCCTGGTGCGCGCCGCCATCAAGTACGCGATCGACAACGACCGCAAGAGCGTGACCCTGGTGCACAAGGGCAACATCATGAAGTTCACCGAAGGCGCCTTCCGCGACTTCGGCTACGCCCTGGCCAAGAACGAATTCGGCGCGGTGGAGATCGACGGCGGACCGTGGTGTTCGTTCAAGAACCCGAAGACGGGCCGCGACATCATCGTCAAGGACGTGATCGCCGATGCCTTCCTGCAGCAAATTCTGCTGCGCCCGGCCGAGTACGACGTGATCGCCACGCTGAACTTGAACGGCGACTACATCTCCGACGCGCTGGCCGCACAAGTGGGCGGCATCGGCATCGCCCCGGGCGCCAACATCTCCGACCAGTACGCCTGCTTCGAAGCCACCCACGGCACCGCCCCGAAGTACGCCGGCAAGGACTATGTGAACCCCGGTTCGCTGATCCTCTCGGCCGAAATGATGCTGCGTCACATGGGCTGGACCGAAGCCGCCGACCTGGTGATCAAGGGCATGGAAGGCGCCATCAACGCCAAGACCGTGACCTACGACTTCGCCCGTCTGATGGAAGGTGCGACCGAAGTGAAGTGCTCCGCCTTCGGCGACGCGATGATCGCGCAGATGTAACTTGCCGCAGTCCTGGCAAGAAAAAGCCCCGCTCTGGCGGGGCTTTTTCTTTGGGTTACGAATGCGCTACCCCGCCTTGCGCAACATCGACACCATGCGCGGCAACACCAGCAGCACGGCCGCCACGGCCAGCAATGAAGCCGACAGCGGGCGCGAGGTGAAGGTGCTCCAGTCGCCCTGGCTGATGACCAGCGCCTGCCGCACCGACTGCTCCAGCAGGGGACCCAGGATCATACCGACGATCAAGGGCGCCGCCGGAATGTCGAGCCGGCGCATCATGAAGCCCAGCACCCCGAACGCGAACAGCATGCCGACGTCGAACAGCGAGTTGCCCGCGCCGTACACCGCCACGGTCGAGATCACCAGGATGCCGGCATACAGCCACTGCGGCGGGATGTGCAGGATCTTCACCCACAGCCCCACCAGCGGCAGGTTCAGCAACAGCAGGATCACGTTGCCGATGTAGAGGCTGGCAATCAGCGTCCACACCAGGCCGCTCTGCTGCGTGAACAGCAGCGGGCCGGGCTGGATGCCGTAGCCCTGGAAGGCGGACAGGATCACCGCCGCCGTCGCTGAGGTCGGAATGCCCAGGGTCAGCAGCGGCATCAGCACGCCGGCCGCCGAGGCGTTGTTGGCCGCTTCCGGCCCCGCCACGCCCTCGATGGCTCCCTTGCCGAACTCTTCCGGATGCTTGCTCAGCTTGCGCTCGCTGTAATAGGACAACAGGGTCGGCAGTTCCGCGCCCCCCGCCGGCAAGGCGCCGAAGGGGAAACCCAGCGCGGTGCCGCGCAACCAGGGCTTCCAGCTACGTTTCCAGTCCTCGCGCGACAGCTTCACGCTGCCTGAGAGCTTCATCACCTCACCCTCGGCGAAGTGCCCCTGCCAGGCCAGGAACAGTGCCTCGCCTACGGCGAAGATGCCGACCAGCACGACCGTGACCTCCACCCCGTCGAGCAACTCGGCGGCGCCGAAGGTGAGACGTGGCTGGCCGGTCTGCAGATCCACGCCGACGAAGCCCAGCATGAGCCCGATGGCCAGCGCAATCAGCCCTCGCAGGGCGGAGTTGCCCAGCACCGAGGACACCGCCACCAGGGCCAGCACCATCAGTGCCGCGTACTCGGCCGGGCCGAAGGCCAGCGCAGCCTCCACTACCCAGGGCGAGAAGAAGGTCAGCGCGATGGTGCCGATGGTGCCGGCGATGAAGCTGCCGATCGCCGCCGTGGCCAATGCCGGCCCTGCGCGCCCGCGCCGCGCCATGCGATTGCCCTCCATGGCGGTCACCATGGTGGCCGACTCGCCCGGCGCGTTGATCAGGATGGAAGTGGTCGAGCCACCGTACATGGCGCCGTAATAGATGCCCGCGAACAGCACGAACATCGCCGCCGCCGGCACCTTGTAGGTCAGCGGCAGCAGCAGCGCGATGGTCAGCGCTGGCCCGATGCCGGGCAGCACCCCGACCAGGGTGCCCAGGAAGCAACCCGCGAATCCATACATCAGAATCTCGGGTTGCAGGGCGACCGCGAAGCCGCCCATCAGTGCGTCGAATGTGGACATGGTCATCCTGGAATGGAGAGAGAGCCCAGCTTCAGGAAGGGGCCCAGTTGCACCCCCAGCGCGCGGTCGAACAGCAACCAGATCGCCAGCGTGACGACGAACCCCATCAGCAGCGCACGCCCCACGCCCCGGCTGCCGAAGGCCTGGGCGAACAAGGCGAAGCCCACGGTGCCGGCGGCACCGATGCCGACCGTGGCCAGCAGCCCCATGAGGGCCGCCAGACCACCGATGAGCCAGGCGCCACGCAGGGTACCGCCGGGCACCGGTTTGAGCTCGGCATCATCCGCCGCATCGGGGCAACGCCCCTGCCAGGCAGCCTGGGTATAGCCCATGGCCAGCACCAGCAGGAACAAGGCGCCGGCCCCCGGCAACAGCCGCGGGCCGACGCCGTCGTCGAGGATGGGCTTGGGAATGGCCATCACGCCGACCACCCCCAGCACCGCCAGCGCGAAGATGGCGATGCCGGCGGCAATCGGGAACAGCCGATCGCTGATCTTGAACCAGCTTGTCATAGCGCCTCCTCAGGCCAGGCCCAGTTCCTTCATCACGGCTTCGGTCTCGGCCACGTCCTCGGCCAGTTCCTTGGCAAAAGCGTCGCCGGACAGGAAGACGTCGGTCCACTTGCGCTGCGCAACGATCTCCTTCCAGGCAGGCGCCTTGTCCAGCGCGCCGAGGTAGTCGGTCAAGGCCTGCTTCTGCTGCGCCGTGAGGCCGGGAGGCGCAAACACGCCGCGCCAGTTGGCCGCCACCACCGGCACGCCGAGTTCCTTCAAGGTTGGCACCTCCACACCGGGGATACGCTTGTTGCCCGAGACCGCCAGCAGACGCATGCGGCCGGCCGCCACCTGTTCGGCGAATTCCGAGTAGCCCGAAATGCCGGCCGAGACCTGGCCGCCGATGATGGCCGCCACCGCTGCGCCGCCGCCGGCGAAGGCCACGTAGGCCGCATCCTTCGGGTTGAGCTTCAAGGCACGCAGCAGCATGCCCAACAGCAGGTGGTCGGTGCCACCGGCGCTGCCGCCGGCCACACTGACCGCCTTGGGATTGGCCTTGAACGCGTTTTCCAGATCCTTCCAGGTCTTGAAGGGGCTGCTCGCCGGTACCGCGATCACGCCCGCCTCTTCGGTCAGACGCGCGATGGGCGTCACATCCTTGATCGTGACCGGGCTCTTGTTGGCGATGCCTGCGCCCACCATGACCGAGCCGCCCACCATCAGCGCATTGCCCTGCCCTTTACGCATGTTCACGAACTTCGGCAGGCCCACCATGCCGCCGGCGCCGCCGACGTTCTCGAACTGGAAGTTGCCGACCAGCCCCGCCGACTTGGAGGCCGCCTCGATGGCCCGCCCGGTGCCGTCCCACCCGCCACCCGGCGCGGCCGGGATAAACATGTTGATGCTCTCGAACAAGGGCGCAGCAAAGGCGATGCGCGGCAGACCCGCCGCCAGCGGCGCAAGGCCGGCACCGATGATCAGACGACGACGTTGGGTGTTGATGCTCATGATTGGCTCCTCTTGTGGGTGGTACGCCGGTCAGGCGTGGTTGCTCGCAGAGGCTGCTACGCAGCCCGCCGCCAGCATTTCTTCTATTTCTTCAGGTTCGTAGCCCAGTTCGGCCAGCAAGGCGCGGGTCTGCTCACCCACGGCGGGCAAGTCGCGCCGGGTACGCGTGCGCCGGCCATCGAGCGCCAGCGGCAGGGCCGGCACCGCGCTGACCCGGCCGTCGGGCAAGGTGACTTCGGTGAATCCATCCGACGCCAGCAGATGCGGGTCGCCGAACAGATCCTCGGGGCGCTGGATCGGCGCGAAGGGCAGGCCGGCCGCCTCGCAGCGACGCATGATCTCCGCCTTGGCGAAACCGCCGATGTGCTCACGCAGCGCGGGCATGAACTCGTCGCGCGCACGCACGCGCATCGCATTGCTGGCCAGGTCGGGCCGATTGAGCAGATGCGGCAGGTCGAAGGCCCGGCAGAAGGCCTGCCATTGGGCATCGCTGACCACACCGATGAAGACCTGATCCGCGTCGCGCGTGGCGAACACGTCATACACCGCCCAGGCCGACAGGCGACTGGGCATCGGCGGCGCCGGCCGACCGGTCACGGCGTACTGCAGCATGTGCTGCGCGACGAGGAAGACGTTGTTCTCGAACAGACCCGCCTGCACCAGCTTGCCCTGCCCGGTGTGCTGGCGCTCGACCACGGCGGCGAGGATGCCGATCACCGCGAACAAGCCGCCCATCACGTCGTTCACCGAGGCCCCGGCACGCAGGGGGCGCCCCTCGGGCCCGGTCATGTAGGCCAGGCCGCCCATCATCTGCACCACCTCGTCCAGCGCGGTGCGCTGCTCGTAGGGGCCGGGCAAGAAGCCCTTCATCGCGCAGTAGATGAGGCGCGGATGGCGCGCACGCAACGGCTCTGGCCCCAGGCCCAGCTTCTCCATCGCACCGGGGCGGAAGTTCTCGGTCACGATGTCGGCGCTGGCGATCAGGCGCTCGACGACCTCGCGCCCGCGCGACGACTTCAGGTCGACCGCCAGGCTCTGCTTGTTGCGGTTGTAGGTCGGCCAGTAACCGGCACCGGAGCCCGGCAGGCTGCGCGTGCTGTCGCCCTCCACGCTCTCGACCTTGATGACTTCGGCCCCCAGGTCGGCCAGCACCAGGCCGCAGGCAGGCCCCATGACCATGTGCACGAACTCGACCACACGCAGCCCGGCGAGCGGCAAGGCCGTACTCATGGCGTGCCCCCCGAGGCGTAGCGGAAGTCTCGCGGCAAGCCTGCTTCCGGCACCTGGCCGTAGAGCGGCTCACCCGGCAGCGCCTCGGCGAGCACCTGGCGCGCGGCGAGCAGACCATCCAGGCGCACGCCGGTGTCCACGCCCATGGCCTCGAACATGAAGACGAGGTCTTCGGTAACGATGTTGCCGCTGGCACCCGGCGCATAGGGGCAGCCACCCAAGCCGGCCTGCGAGGCATCGAAGGTACGCACGCCAACCTCGTAGGCCGCCAGCGCATTGGCCAGCCCGAGGCCGCGCGTGTTGTGCAGATGCGCGCCGCCCGCGCGCTTACCCAGTTCCGCCTGCAGGCGCGTGAACAATCGCTTCACCTGCGCCGGATTGGCATAGCCCGTGGTGTCGGACAGGCCCACGGCATCCGCGCCTGCCTCCGCACAGGCCAAGGCCAGCGTGATGACCTCGTCTTCCTCCACCTTACCCTGCAGGGTGCACCCGAAGGCGGTGGAGATGCCGACCTCCACGCCGACCGCTGGCGCCTGCTCGGCGCGCAGGGCGACCACGCGACGCAGCTCCTCAACCGCCTCCTCCGGCGTCTTGCGGATATTGGCGAGGCTGTGCGCGCGCGAGGCGGAAATGGGCAGGGTCAGCTTGTGCGCACCGGCCGCCAGCGCCGCTTCGGCGCCCTTCAGATTGGGCACCAGGGCCAGCACGGTAATGCCCGGAATGGCTCGCGCACCGGCCACGACCTCGGCCGCGTCGGCCATCTGCGGCAGCAGCTTCGGCGGCACGAAGGCGGCCACCTCGATCTCGCGCAGACCGCTGGCCGCCAACGCGCGTATCCAGTCCAGCTTGGCCGACGTCGGCATGCTGCGCGCAAGGCTCTGCAAGCCATCACGCGGGCCAACTTCGCTGATCAGGACGGATGCATCTGACATGCCCCCAGTGTGGGAGGCGGGTTGACGCAGATCAAGCTGTGGAAATCCGAATACTGCGCCGCAACATTCGGCGCCGCCCAGGCGCAGGAAAAGAAAAACCCCGCCGCAGCGGGGTTTTCACGGTGCAAGACGCCCGGATTACAGGGGCTTGCGTGCCTTCTGATGGCATTCGGCTTCGTACACCACGCGGCGCAGGGCACGGGTGGACTTGCGGAACAGGCGCTTGGAGGACTTGCTCAGGCAGCGGCGCTCCATGGAGGAACGGCGAGTACGGTTGGCGGTAGAGGCCATGAATCTTCTCCGAAAGGGAATTTGCTCGACACAGCGCCACCGGAGCGCCGGCAGCAAAGCGCGCTAATTTACTGTTTTTGGACCACAAATGCAAAGCCCGCGCAAGCCGATCAGGCGTTTCCGCCCGCGCCCGGAGTCTCAGCTGGCCTGCGCAGGGAGGCTTCCAGCCGGTCCATGTAGAGCGCGTAGAAGCCGACGATGGCGAGAAACCACAGCAACAAGCCCTGCGCCGCCATGTAGAAACCCAGCGGAAAGCCCATCACCACGATCTGATTCAATTCGTTGGCGTACAGGCAGCAGGCCACGGTCGCCAGCCCCCACAGCAGCAACAGGCCAAGGGTGATGCGGCGGGTTCGCCGCCAGTATTCGAGCTTCAGGCGCGCGGAATCGGGCATGCGCGCATGCTACGCACGCCCGGTCCGCACGCCATCAGGGCTTCCCCGCCCGGCTCAGTCCAACTTCTCGTACAGCGGCAGGGTGAGGAATTCCGGGTAGTCCTCGGCCAGCGACATGGTCTCGAAGATCTCCGCCGCGCGCTCATACGTGCCCACCGCTTCGCCCTGCGCCGTCACGGTTGCCTTCACCTTGGCCAGCTCTTCCGGGATCAGCCCCTTGACCAGCTCGGCCGTGACCTTGCGACCATCTTCCAGCACGCCCTTGGGCGAGCGCACCCACTGCCACACCTGCGAGCGGCTGATCTCGGCCGTGGCCGCATCTTCCATCAGGTTGTGGATCGGGACGCAGCCGTTGCCAGCCAGCCAGGAGCCGAGGTAGTGGATGCCGACGTTGATGTTGTTGCGCAGGCCGACTTCCGTGATCGGCGCCTCGGGCACGAAGTTCAGCAGGTCGGCCGCGCCGTAGCTGACGTCCTCACGCTGCTTGCTCCACTGGTTCGGCTTGTCGCCCAGCACCTTGACGAACTCTTCCATGGCGATGGACACCAGCCCCGGGTGCGCCACCCAGCCACCGTCGAAACCGTCGCCGGCATCGCGCGTCTTGTCGGCGCGGATGCCGGCCAGCGCCTTCTCGTTGGCCTCGGGATCACTCTTGATCGGAATCAGCGCGCTCATGCCACCGATCGCCGGCGCGCCGCGCTTGTGGCAGGCCTTCACCAGACTCAGCGCATAGGCACGCATGAAGGGCACGGTCATCGTGATGCTGCCGCGGTTGGCCAGACAGAAATCGCGGTTGGTCTTGAACTTCTTGATGCAGGAAAAGATGTAGTCCCAGCGCCCCGCATTCAGGCCCGCGCTGTGCTCGCGCAGCTCGTACAGGATCTCTTCCATCTCGAAGGCGGCCAGGATGGTCTCGATCAGCACCGTCGCCTTGATCGTGCCGCGCGGAATGCCGATCTCGTCCTGCGCCATGCAGAAGATGTCGTTCCACAGGCGCGCCTCCAGGTGGCTCTCCATCTTGGGCAGATAGAAGAACGGCCCGGCGCCACGCGCGATCTGCTCCTTCGCGTTGTGGAACAGAAACAGCGCGAAGTCGAAGATGCCGCCTGACACACGCTGGCCGTCGACCAGCACATGTTTCTCATCCAGATGCCAGCCACGCGGACGCACCAGCAGCGTGGCCACCTTGTCATTGAGCTTGTACGACTTGCCGCTCTGCTCCAGCGAGATCGTGCCGCGCACCGCGTCAATCAGGTTGATCTGACCCTGGATCTGGTTGAACCAGTTCGGCGTGTTGGAATCCTCGAAGTCGGTCATGTACGAATCCGCCCCCGAGTTCAGCGCATTGATGATCATCTTGCGCTCGACCGGGCCGGTGATCTCGACACGACGGCATTCCAAGGCCTTGGGCAGCGGCGCGATCTTCCACTCACCCTCGCGCACCGCCTTCGTCTCCGGCAGGAAGTCCGGCTTCGCGCCCGCATCCAAAGCCTTCTGGCGCTCGACACGCGCTGCCAGCAAGGCCTGCCGGCGCGCTTCAAACGTCCGATGAAGCTTGGCCACCAATGCCAGCGCCCCTGGCGTCAGCACCTGCTCGAAACCCGCTTGCAGCGGCGCGTTGATCTGCATGCCCGTCGGTAGATCCAGCTTCATCACACACCCTCCATGAACGAATGTGGCGAGTCTAGCAATGCCACGAAATGTATAGAATCCAAGAAACAATCAACTCTTTATGTACAAAAAGTACAAAATGGACCGCTTTAAGGAAATCTCCTGCTTTGTCGATGCCGCGCGCCTGGGCAGCCTGTCGGCCGTCGCCCGCAGCGAGGGCGTCAGCCCGGCCATCATCGGGCGCCGGTTGGACGCCCTGGAGCAGCGTCTGGGCGTCAAGCTGCTGGCCCGCAGCACGCGGCGCCTCACGCTCACCACCGAAGGCCAGTTCTTCCTGGAGCACTGCCAACGCATCCTGGCCGACCTCGCCAACGCCGAAGCCACGGCCAGCCAGGGACGCACCCATCCCGCCGGCCACCTCAAGATCACCGCCCCCGCCGGCTTCGGCCGGCGTTACATCGCCCCCATCGTGCAAGAGTTTCTTGCAGCGCACAATAAAGTCAGTGTAAGCCTTGAACTCACAGATCGCATCGTCGACGTCGCCGCCGAAGGCTTCGATTGCGCGATCCGCTTTGGGGAGGTGGGCGACACTCATCTGGTCGTGACCAAGCTGCTGGAAAACAAGCGTGTTTTCGTTGCCAGTCCAGACTACTTTTCCACTCATGGGCACCCCAGCACACCCACCGATCTGTCACGGCACGCCTGTCTATTGCTCCCGCATCAGCAAGGCTGGCTGTTCGGCATGCCAGGCAAGGCCGGCGTCACCAACCTACGCCTGCGGGGCCGTTTCGTATGCTCGGATGGCGCAGTGCTCCGGGAGTGGGCACTGGCAGGCTTAGGCATCGCTTGGCGTTCGATGTGGGAAGTCCGTCAGGATCTCGATGAGGGGAGGCTGACCAGAACGCTGCAGGATTTCGAACCGCCCCCCGTGAAGATCCAGGCAGTCACTCCGCCCCAGGGCCTGGCGCGCGTGGCGCTCCGGTTATTTATCGAGCGCCTTCAGGCGGCCCTGCTACGCTAGGGGGCAAAGGCCCAGTCGGTATCACGATCAGGTTCTCGGGCGCGACCGCCAGATCGCCAAAGGCCAGCTCAAAGCCCAGCCGACTTGCCACCGCGGCGCCCTGCTTCCTTGCCGGCGTGAAGCGCAAGGACCGGATGTAGGCATCCAATCGCGCAACCACCCAAGGCGCGCCCCTGGCCCCAACCCAGCGGACACCGCGTACCTTTCCCTCCTGGTCGATGAACACCCAGGCTTGGGCACGCGTCGTAGGCACCGGCAGATCCTTTAGAGGCAGCTCGAAATCCAGTCCGTCCGGGGGGATAGGCGGTTCATCTAGATCCTTGAGCGCCCAATACTCGCGCTCGTCAAGCGGCTCAACTTTCGTATCGATATCCGCTTGAGCACTGGCGGGCATGCGTGCAGGTTCCGCCGCGGTCCGGTCCACCTCCGCGCCAGGCCGTGGGCCGGGCTCGCCAGCCAGGGGGTCGTCCGCCGCGGGTAGCCACACGTGGAAACGAGCAGGTGCGCCAGGAGTTGCACCAAACTCCACGTCCTCCGATTCCATCCAAAACCACCAACCGACGGCATGGATAACGAACGACACGACAGACGCGACAAGGAATGTTCGCGACACACACTCACTCCGAAAACCAATCCACCTCAGCTTAACCCACCTACCATTCGGGGGAATCCTGGGTCCGCTGTTCCGCTCACGGGCGGCGCCCATCTGAAGGAGGTCAAAAAACGACACCTGCCTGACGATAATGGTCACAAGACTGACTACCCGACTGGTACACGTCACTTTGCACGATTTGATCAATCAAGACATTGCTGGGACGATGCGTTGCTCATGTGTTAAGAAGGACAGCCACTCGCCCCTTCTAATCGTCCGCCCGTCCGGACTCTGTCAAAATTGACAAAACCGCATTCCAGACTGTACTGAGAGGGAGACTAACCATGGCGCGACAAAAAGGCTTCACCCTTATCGAACTCTTGATCACCGTGGCCATCATTGCCATTCTGGCGAGCTTGGCCGTGCCTGCCTACACAGACTACATCCGGCGCGGCCGCGTCGCTGGCGCAACCCAGTTCCTGTCGGAACTCAAAATCCGCCTTGAGCAGTTCTACGGATCAAACCGGGATTTCAACGCGGCCAACTCTCCCTGCCTGACGAATTGGGACACGCCCGACAGGGCCTTTACCGTCACCTGCCGCGCGCCGACCGCCGACACCTTCATCTTGACGGCCAACGGTAATGTCGATGTCGGCTACGTCTACACCATCAACCAGAGTGGCCAGAAAACCTCGACCGGCTTTGGCAGTAGTTCGACAAACTGCTGGATCATGAAGCGAGGGGGGGGCTGCTGATGAGCACGTCCCGCTCAAATGGCTTCACCCTGATCGAACTGATGGTGACGGTCGCACTCATCGCGATCCTGCTTGGCATCGGCGTACCTAGTCTGGGCAACTGGATTGCACGGGCAGGCGTGAACACGGCCGCCGAAACGATCCAAAACGGCTTGCGCCAGGCCCAGGCCGAAGCGGTTCGCCGGAATGCTGCGGTGGATTTCCTGCTGGTCAGCGTCGCGGCCAACGCCGTCACTTCGGCCACGCCAGCCACGGCAGGCACCACGGGCTGGCAGTCCTGGGTCATCCGGCTCGCCTCGGACAACAGTGTGATTGTCGCTGCCGATATTTCTGCAGATGCCGCGAGGGCCACGCTTAGCACCAGCACCGCTGCAGCCAATGCCTTGCGCTTCAATGGATTCGGCCAGGTCATGACGACCGCAGGGGCTCAGTTGGGCGCGCCGGTGATTTTCGACGTGCGTAACACCGACCCTTCGGTTCGCTCCGCCCGCTGCGTGTATATCACCCCCGCCGGTGCGGTTAAGGTTTGCAACCCGTCAGTCTCAGCCGCCAATCTCGCCAGTTGTGCCAACACCCCGATCGTCAACAACTGCAATGCGCCCTGAGGGATCTTTCATGCAACGCCACCACGCCAAAGGTTTCATGCTGCTCGAGGCGATGATCGCGCTCCTGATATTCTCGTTGGGAATACTCGGGGTCATCGCCTTCCAGGCCTCCAGCACAAAGCTGACTGCTGACGCCCGCTATCGCACCGAAGCTGCGTTGTACGCAGACGAATTGATCTCCCGCATGCGGCTCGCCGATCGCGCAACGCTGGCTGCCAGTTATTCAACGGGCGGTGCGGCTCTGAACGCCTGGACCGCCTCCCGGCTCAATGCGGCGGCAAACCGGCTCCCAGGTGCGGCGGCAAGAGTGACCATCACGCAAGACCTTACCGTCCCCGGTGGCCTGGGTGCCTTCCTCGCCAACGTCACGATCGAATGGCACGGCCCCGGCACGGCAGCGGCGACCACCACAGCCACCGCCACCGCCATCCAGACTGCCGAACAAGGCAGGTACGTCACCACCGCGTTCATTGAATAGCATGGATACCCTTCACGCGCGTCGCGTTACCAAAAGGCCGGCATGCTCCGGGATCAGCCTAATTGAGATCATGATCGGCATGGCGATCGCCATGGTCGCTGCCGTCATTATTCTGCAGACTTTCTCGAACAATCAGGTTTTTGCCCGGGCTACGCAAGGCGCCAGCGATGCGCAGCAGACCGGTAACGTCCTGTCCCGCTACCTTTCCCGAACGCTGGAGGAATCTGGGTCTGCACTGACGGCAGCAGAGGGCATCTGGGGGTGCCGTCTCAATGCCACCATGGCAGGCGTGGTCACCCACCCACGCCCCGGTGCATTTCCCAACCCTTTCCAATTCATACCAATCCCACTGCGCCTTGCTCCGGCCATTGCAATCAGTGGCTCTGCTACTGGGGTCAATCCAGATATCGACACCATGGTGATTTCGATCGGCAGACCCGCCGGGTCCAGCCAGGACTTTGGTGCCACGTTCAATACGGAACTCCAGATTTCACCCAACCCAGCCATCGGATTCAGCCCCAACGACTACCTCCTGTCCTATCCGCCGCTGGAAGGCGCCGCCAACGTCAATGACTGCAATCTTGTCCGCGTTGCTTCCACTTTCGTCCCGACCGCGCTACGTCCCATCATTCCCGGCCTCGGTTCACGCGCCGTAGGTCTTGCCCCCAACTCGGTAGCACTGGCCGCAAATTACGGTCAGCCTCCCAACACTGGCGCCCCGTTCTTCATTCGAAACATCGGTCAGGCCCCCGCGCTGCTCGGGCTCACCGTGGACGCCAATACAGCCTCCCTCATGTCGCTGGACCTGTTAGCGGTCAATCCGGCGCCACAGATCATCGCGGAGAACGTCGTAGCGCTGAAGGTGCTTTATGGCTTCGATGCAGACAACAACAACATCATCTCGAATGCGGAATGGCAAGAGCCCGTGGGCGCACTGGCACCAGCCACGCTGCTGAACGGAACGCAAGCCTCCGCCAGCGTGCTTTCGCAGATCATCGCCATCCGGATCAACTACGTCGTCAGAAGTTCGCAATTGGCGGGCTTCGATGGTGGTAACCAGACCGTGACCCTGTTTCCTGATCGCGTCCCTGCCTACCCGCCCATCGTCATGGCCGGCAATGCTGCGCGCTACCAGTACCAGGTGTTCGATGTCACGGTTCCCCTGCACAACCCGAGGTCCCTGTGATGACCAGCCATTACCCGAACGGATGCAAACGGCAGCGTGGCGCCATCCTCATCATTACGCTCGTCATCCTCACCGCGATGACGCTGGCCAGCGTAGGGCTCCTCCGCTCCGTCGACACTGCCACGCTGCTGTCCGCCAACATCGGCTTCAAGAGAGATGCGGCCGCACGTGCCAGCGTCGTCGCGCAAACCCTGATCACCGCACTCAGGGATGCCACCTTCACGGCCAACACGGATTTTGGCTGCACCAGCACAGGCTGTACTCCCTCCATCAATAAATACAACTACTCGCCGATCATGCTCGAAACCGGAACAGATGGCATTCCGTCAATCCTGCAGCCAGCGAATAAAACAACCTACCAGGCAAATTTCGGAGTGAACTCCTGGACGACCAATACGACTGCATTGGCTGAAATGGCCCAGAACAGAGTTGATATTTATTTCCTACTGGATCGTCTATGTGACGAAATGGGCAGCGCCACCAAAGAACGCTGCGTATTCGACGAACCACAGGACATCATTGCGGATCTATCCGGCGACTACCGAGGATCGGGCTCTTCCAAGGGCCTAGGCTCCCCACCCGGCACCAACGCACGCCCCTTGTACCGATTGACGGTACGTGCGGACGGACCGCGCCAGACCGCGGCCTACATTCAACTGATCGCAACCCTCAAATAACTGAGGCAGGAGCATAACCATGAGCTATGTGAAAATGCTTCGCTCTGCATTGAGCGTTTCGCTCGCAGTATTGCCCTCCATCGCGCTGAGCGCGCCAACCAAACTGGCCGATCAGCCCCTTGCCTGGGGAAGTGCGCAAGCAGTCGGCGGAGCGAACGTAATCCTTACGCCGTCGGTGGAATGGCCAACCGCACTGGGGGTTGCACACAAAGAGGCCGACTTTGTTCCTACTAAGGAATTCGTCGGCTATTTTGACCCAGCAAAATGCTACACATACAATGGAACATATTTTGTACCGGCTTCCATGGCCGCGATCGTCTCCGGTCGCTGGCAATGCAGCAACGCCTGGAGTGGAAACCTGCTGAACTACGCCACGATGGGCACGATCGACATCTTCCGGTGGACCATGACCGGCGGAAGCAGGTGGGTGGACCCCAACGCATCACCTGCTGTCAACTACGACCTCCCCTACGACAGCACCGACACTTCCAGTTCGCTTGTCGTCCTGAGGCGAGCATACTCTAACGGTCAAGGTGGGGACGCGACTTTTCCTGTCAGGAGAATTCAAGGTTCAGTCGCCGGAACCATCTCGGCTTACATGCCCGCAGTGTCAGGCATCAACCGCAGCAATACCGTTGGATTTGATAGCTTAACCCGTGGCATTACCTTTGCTGTCGCAAACACCACCACCACGGGTCACTCCAATTTCCCAACTCCTGCCGCCATATTTAACGCGGCCGTTGAGGTATGTAATGTCAACGTCGGACTGGAAGGAAACTGCAAGACCTACCGGACTGTAACAAACGGCGTCACTCGTTACGCATACAAGCCTGAAGGCCTGATGCAGCAGTACAAGGATCAATTCCGTTTTGCCATCTTCGGCTACCTGAATAGACAGTACGCATCCGGCTCCAGCGGGCCGGATTTGGATGGCGCCGCCTTGCGCGCACCAATGAAGAATATCAGTTCGGAACTGACTGATATGGGCGCGTATGTCCGCAATCCAGACTCCGCGCTGGCGAGTGCCACCTCGGTGGCGGGCGGAGGTGCGATACAAGACTCAGGAGCAATGAACTACCTGAACAAATTCGGGTTCCGCTCACAGAGCTACAAATCCCATGACCCGGTTGGAGAAATGTATGCCGAAGCTATACGTTATTTCACTGGGGCATCCGGTTCCTCGCTGACAACCATCCCTGTCGCCACACCTTCGCTGGCGGAACTCGACTACTTTCCGATGATCACCAACTGGACTCAGTATCCAGCAATCAAGAACTGGTGTGATCGGAATTTCGTGATCGGGATCGGTGACGTCAATACGCACGCTGACAAAAACATTTCGGCCACAGACTCCCCAAAAGCGGCGATCGAAGACACACGCGGTGTCATCACTGTGACGGATCCAACCGGTGCAACCGTAGACGTCAAGGCCTGGACTGCCAAAATTTTCAGCTCTGGACAAGAGCCCGGCGGCATGGCTGGCTGGGAAGGCCGCCAAACCATCGGTGGCGTTGAAACCGGAACCAATGCAGGCTACAACTTTGTCACCAGCGCCTCAGTAAACAGCGTCGGGCGCTGCTGTAACCAGAACGGTTTTTTCATGGCAGGCCTGGCCTTCTGGGCCAATACCAACGATGTGAGCGCCCTGGCAGGCCCCAAACCGACCAATCAGATTCAGACAGTGCAAACCTACTGGGTAGATGTGCTGGAAAATCTGCTCTACAAAAATTACAACCAGTATTACCTGGCAACCAAATATGGCGGTTTTCGCGATGGCAACGCCACGGGATTCCCTTCATACAATCCTGCAAACAGCTATCCGAATACATTGACCGAATGGTCAGCCGATTGCCGGACTCTTCTTGGAACTTGCTCAAATCCGGGCACACCGTCAATCCGCGTACCGGACAATTATTACCCCGCATCAGATGCCAACAAGATGCGCTCCGGGCTGTCAGCGATCTTCCAAAATGCAGGCGGCACCATTTCGGCAGGGTCTGGCATTTCTGGAGGAACAGCAAACTTCCCCAGAAACGCCCTGGTCACGGCATACCAGACGAAATTCGACCCCAATGATTGGACCGGTGACGTCTATCCCATTTCAACGACGGGCTTCGACTCCGCCGGTAATTTGATCATTTCCACATCGCCTGCACCATGGTCTGCTAGGACAGTACTTACCAACCAGTTCGCCGGCACAAACTGGGATCAAGGAAGAAAAATCATCACCATGGGGCTGGACAGTGTCGTCAATGGTGTAGAGACCTTCAAGCCGACACCATTCCGGATTAACGCGCTTGCTCCGACGCAATTGGCGACTTTGGGAAGCACCGCAACCGAGCAACAGGCTGTGCTTAACTATCTACGAGGCGACCGGACAGGAGAAACCGCTACTGCACCCGCCACCCCGCCCTTCCGCGAGCGTAAGGCCCTGCTTGGAGACATCGTCGACTCTTCCGCCGTTTATGTGGGAGAGCCGGATGCCGTGTATGGTGTGGATGACTTCAACCCCGGATACAGCACATTCAAGTCTGGGTCAGCTTCACCCGCAGCGGGCCGTGCAGCCAATCCAATACTGGTTGTTGGCTCCAACGACGGAATGCTGCATGTGCTGAACGCGACGACTGGTCAGGAATTGTTCGCCTACGTGCCTTCGGCACTGTACGAGGGACCCACCATCGAAGCCACAGGATCCGCCGAGATCGACGGCATCGCTGCACTTGCAAGCAAGAATTACTCGCACCATTTCTACGTCAACGCTACACCGACCGTGCGCGATGTGGATTTCAATCGCGCTGGCGATGACAACTGGAAAAGCGCGGGCGCAGCCGAATGGCACACAATTGCCGTAGGTGGCCTGGGCAAGGGCGGCAGAATGATTTACGCGCTCGATCTCACCCAACCGGTCGGCTCCGGCGAATCCGAGACCTCGATGACCTCGGGTGGCAACTACAACAAGCGCCTGCTCTGGGAGTTCACAGACCCTGATCTGGGCTTTACTTATGGCGAACCCTTGGTCGTCAAGACTGAGCATTGGGGCTGGGTGGTCATCGTTTCTGGTGGCTACAACAATAATTCCGGCATTGGAAAAATATTCGTATTGCATCCCAAAACGGGCGCCGTTCTCGCCACAGCAAGTACCGGCGTCGGCACACCCACGACCCCATCAGGTTTATCCGAACTCACAGGGTTCACCAGAAACTACAAGGACTTCATCTTTAAGGAAGTGTACGGCGGCGACCTCCTGGGCAATGTGTGGCGCTTCGATCTGCCCAAGCACAAAAGTGTGTCCGCAACGCCCGTCATCACAGTCACACATCTTGCCGTCCTGACCGATGCGGCTGGTGACCCACTACCCATTACGATGCCGCCCTGGGTGGATGTTGCGAATGATGCTCAGCGCTACGTTTTCGTTGGCACGGGCAAGGCGCTGCATAACGACGACTTGACCCTGGCATCCAAGCCCAATACGCAGACGCAGACTATGCATGCCCTGCACGATGGAGATCAGAATCAGCCTTACTCCTCCACCAACCAGCCCGCCGGCAAGACACTTCCGTATCGGCGTGGCGATCTAACCCAGGTTACGGACGTTCTGGTCGGCGTTCCATCCAAGCAGCCATATGGCTGGTACTACGACTTCCCGACCCCGCCCCAAACCCCTGCCTTACCAGTGGCCGCCACAACCCGAATGATTCACTACATGCAGGGCAATGCGTCGCAATTGGCATGGCTTGTCGATCTTCCAACCGCAGACCCCTGCGAACCGGGCTTCAAGTCCTGGGCCTACTGGATCGATATGGCAACCGGCAAATCCGTACTGATAGACACCACAGGCAATGCAGTCCGTACGGTTGGCGGCAGCGGTGGATACGTGGGTCTCAACTTCGCGCGCGCGGGCAATGACGTTGTCCTCATTGGAACCGACTCAAGCGGAAACACCTCGATCCTCGGCAAACAACGCACTCCCTCTACACCCCGTATCGTCAACTGGCGGACCATCGGAGAATAGGCATACGTGCGTTGCTGGTACTACCTGTTTCAGTTAGAATGCCGGACTTCGCTGCTGTAGCTCAGTCGGTAGAGCAACTGATTCGTAATCAGTAGGTCACCAGTTCGATTCCGGTCAGCAGCACCAAACAAAAAGGGGTGGCGTTTATCGCCACCCCTTTTTCATTCTGGCGTCAGGATCAACTGACGCCTTGACTGCGCCGACTCAGTCGCGAGTGAAACGACGACGCGGAGCTTGTTGGCCCGCATCTTCGCGGACATGACGAGGGCGATCACCCACGGGGTGTTGCGGACGCTGGCTCCAGCCTTCCTCGCGGCTACCCGCAGCGCGCGGGGCACGCGTATCGTCGCGACGCGGGGCAGCCGGACGGTCACTGAAAGTACGCCGACCTTCGCCGCCGCCAAAGCCGTTGCTGCGGGCACGCTCACCATAAGCGCCTTGAGGACGATTGTTGTCGCCGAAGCCCCGGTTTTCGCGACGCTCCCCGTAAGGACGTTCGCCGGCCGGACGGGGGCTGGTACGAGCCCCCTCTTCCGCCGGGCGGGCAAAGCTGCGACGCGCCTCAGTGCCCTGCTCACGACCGCCAAAACCGCTCGCGGGGCGAGGTGCGCCCTGCCAATCGCTTCGGCGCTCGCCGCCGAAGCCGCGGCTTTCGCCACGCTGTTCTTGGCGGCCATCGCGCGGGGCGAAACCACGGTCTTCACGAGGGGCGAAGCTGCGCCCCTCACGCGGAGCAAAACTACGCTCTTCGCGCGGCGCGAAGCCGCGATCCTCGAAGCGCGGCTTGCCACCAAAACCACCGCGACGATCACGGTCGAAGCGCGGACGACTCTCGGGCTTGAGCTTGGGCTCAAGACCAGCAATCTCATGCACGGCGATGCGCTGGGTGGTGAAACGCTCAATGGCGCGCACCTTGCCGCGCTCAGCCGGGCCGGCAATCGTGATCGCCACGCCATTGCGGCCTGCGCGGCCAGTACGGCCAATGCGGTGCACATAGTCTTCGGCACGCATCGGCATGCCGTAGTTGATGACGTGGCTGATGCTCGGCACGTCGATACCACGCGCGGCCACGTCGGTCGCAACCAGGATCTTGATCTCGCCACGGCGCAGGCCAGTCAGCGTGCGGTTGCGCTTGGCCTGCGGCATGTCGCCATGCAGCGGCGCGGCGGCAAAGCCGTTGGCAGCCAGATGGTCGGCCAGGAACTCGGTGTCGCGCTTGGTGGCCGCGAAGACGATGGTCTGATCCACACCCTCGCCCCGCAGCAGGTGGTCCAGCAGGCGCGACTTGTGGCGATCGTCGTCGGCAAAGTGCAGACGCTGCTCGATGTTCTCGTGCGTATCCTGGGAATTGGCCAGCTCGATGCGTTGCGCGTCCTTCATCATGCCCGCGGCCAGCTTGCCGACGGCACCGCCAAAGGTGGCGGAGAACATGACGGTCTGGCGCTCGGCCGGCAGCGCCTCGGCGATGGCTTCGATGTCCTCGATGAAGCCCATGTCCAGCATGCGGTCGGCTTCGTCAAGCACCAGCAGTTCCAGACGCGAGAAGTCGATGCGACCACGCTCGATGTAGTCCAGCAGGCGGCCCGGCGTGGCCACCAGGACTTCCAGCGGCTGCTTGAGCAGGCGAATCTGCGCCGGGTAAGGCATGCCGCCCACCACCGACACGACGCGCGTACGCTTGAGGAACTTGCCGTAGGTTTCGGCCGCCTTGGTCACTTGCAGCGCCAGTTCGCGGGTCGGGGTCAGCACCAGCACGCGCGGACCGATGCTGCGCACCGGCGATTCCATGGTCAGCTTGTGCAATGCAGGCAGCATGAAAGCTGCAGTCTTGCCACTGCCGGTGGCGGCTGAGACCATCAGGTCAGCGCCACTGAGCAAGGCGGGGATGGCCTGCGCCTGGACAGACGTAGGCTCGGTATATCCGGAGGTCTTGACGGCTTTGATGATGGCGTCGTGAAGACCAAAATTCTCGAAAGACATGAGTTTTCTTCCTGTGCCGCATTCAATGCGGCAAAGGCGCACGTAACGACGCACCGGCCTAGGCCGAGCGAAGACGGAGGGTCGCCAGTTGGGCGACAGATGACCGCAGGTGACGTGCGCGGTGGGGCGCGGCTAACGCAAACATCGGCGCCAACCAGAACGACACCCGCAAGATGTCTCCGCTGTGTGGGAGACGCGAGGAAGGAGGGTCAGGGACGATGAACCATGGCAATCACGCAGAACGGGCCACGTGATGCGAAGGGGCGCACTGTACAGGCTTGATGCAAAAAAGAAAAGCAAATTCTTGCGTCGCAGCGAGAGCACGCCCCGCCAGCACAGACCGAGAACTCAGTCGGTCGATTCCTGGGCTGTCTCGCGGTAGGCGCGCACGCCCGCCCAGATCTCCTGCTTGGCTGCGTCAGGCCCCTCCCAGCCCAGCACCTTGACCCATTTGCCCACTTCCAGGTCCTTGTAGTGGCTGAAAAAGTGCTCGATCTGACGCAGCAGAAGCGAAGGCAGGTCCTCAAAGGTCTCGACCTTCTCGTATAAAGGAGAAATCTTGCCGATCGGCACCGCCAGCACCTTGGAATCCTCGCCCGCCTCGTCCTGCATGCGCAGAACGCCAACCGGGCGGCAACGGATCACCACGCCTGGGATGAGCGCAAAAGGCGCGACCACCAGCACGTCCACCGGATCACCGTCGCCCGAGATCGTCATCGGCACATAGCCGTAGTTGCAGGGGTAGGACATCGAGGTGCCCATGAAGCGGTCGACGAATACCGTGCCGGTGTCCTTGTCGATCTCGTACTTGATGGGGTCGGCATGGGACGGAATTTCGACGATCACATTGACGTCATTGGGGACGTCCGTGCCGGGAGTGACGCTCTTGAAGGCCATGGAAGCGCTCTATCGTATGTTGTTGTGCAGCGCACATTATACGGAGCCGAGGCTTACGCCCGCCTTGCAAGCGGGAAAGCCCTTATGCGGGATTCACGTAGACGGCAGTTCGCCTGCAAAACCGCCTGCCACCAACGCAGCCTTCATTTGCTCAGGCTGGAGGCGGGCCGCATCGTAGCTCACCTTGGCCGTCCCCTGCTCCAGTGAGACCGATGCCTCCACCACACCGTCCAGGTCGCTCAGGATGCGGGTCACCGCACGGACACAGCCGCCACAGGTCATGCCAGCAACCTTGATTTCGATCTCCTGCATCTCGTCCTCCGACATCCGGGCGTCAACGACGCCCGATTCACCAAATGCCCAGCCAGCCCTGGCCAGGCTCACAGATCAGGCCCTGCCACAAGCGCCCGCCCAACTCCGAGGCATGCAGCAGACCATACACCCCGAAAGCCGCCACCAGCAGACCGCTCCCGATACGCAAGGCGGGATGTCGCGTCATAGCGCGCAGGCGGACCAGCGCCATGCCTGCCAGCAAGAGATTGGGCAAGGTGCCCAGGCCGAAGGCGAGCATCAGAGCCGCACCATGGGCGGCTGAACCGCTCACCAGAGCAGCGCTCAGTACGCTATAGGTCAGCCCACACGGAATCAGCCCCCACAACAGTCCCACCGGATAGGCCGCAGGCCAGCGTCGGACGGGCAACAGCCCTTTGCCCAGCGGCTGAATCCGCCGCCACACCGCGTGACCAAGCCGCTCCAGGGGTTGCAGCAAGCGGGTGATGCCGCACAGGTACAGGCCTAAAGCCACCAGCATCGCATTGGCCAGCACGTAGAGCGAGATCTGCACCGGCAGCCAGTCGTTGAACAGAAGGCTGGCCGACCCCAGTGCGCCGACGACGCCGCCCGTCACCAGATAAGTCGTGATGCGCCCGAGGTTGTAGGCCAGATGCACCGCCAGCCCTGCGCCCCCCCGGCCGGGTTGCGGCCCGCTCAGCGCGCTGACGATGCCGCCACACATGCCCACGCAGTGCACGCCCCCCAGCAAACCGATCAGGAATACGGCGAAATAACCGGTCTCAGGCATAACACGCATGACGCAGACAAAGGAGCGTCATGGTAGCAGGCAGGCTGTGCCGACTCAGATCACCCTGGAGTAACGGCGCTGCGCCCGATCAGCCCGCAAGTGATGATCGAACACCATGGCGACTGCCCGCACCAACAGACGCCCGGCGTCGGTGACGGTGATGAAGTCATCTTCAAAAGTCACCAGGCCAGCTCGCTCCAAAGCGCGCAATTCTTCCAACTCAGCCGCGAACTCGTGGCGGAAATTGATGTTGAAGCCCTGTTCGATGGCCTCCATCGACAGCTCGAAATGGCACATCAGCGACTGGATGATGGCGTGTCGCATCAAGTCTTCGGCACTGAGGACCCAGCCACGCATGACCGGCAGGTCGCCGCGGTCAATGGCCGCGTAGTACGGTTCGGTGTCCTTCTCGTTCTGCACATAGGCGCCGCCGACACGACCGATCGCCGACACGCCAAAGGCCAGCATGTCGCATTCAGCATGGGTGGAATAGCCCTGGAAGTTGCGATGCAGCCAGCCGCGGCGCTGCGCCTCGGCCAGTTCGTCATCGGGACGGGCAAAATGGTCCATCCCGATGTAGACGTAGCCCTCGGCCGACAGGCGCTCCAGCGCACGGGCGAAAATCGCCAGCTTGTCATCCGGCGTGGGCAGGTCTTCGGCCGCGATACGGCGCTGCGGCATGAAGCGGGTCGGCAGATGGGCGTAGCTGTACAGGGCCAGGCGATCCGGCCGCAGGGCCAGCACCCGATCCAGCGTCTGCTCGAAGCGCGCCACGGTCTGGAACGGCAGTCCATAGATCAGATCCAGGCTGATCGAGCGGAAGCCATGGGCACGCGCGCCTTCGATCACGCCGCGTGTTTCGTCTTCAGACTGCAGGCGATTGACTGCCTTCTGCACCACCGGGTCGAAATCCTGGACGCCGACGCTCATGCGATTGAAGCCCAGTTCAGCCAGCAATCTGACCTGATCTTCGCCGACCTTGCGTGGATCAACCTCGATCGAGAACTCGCCACCCGGCTTGAGTTGGAAGCGTTCACGGATCGCACCGACCAGGCGCCGCATCTCGGCTTCGTTGAGGAAAGTGGGCGTTCCACCACCCCAATGCATCTGCACCACCTGACGCGGACCGGACAGATGCTGCAACTGCATATCCATCTCGCGCACAAGGTAATCGATGTACCTTCCCGACAGCGTGCGATCCTTTGTCACGATTTTGTTGCAGGCACAGTAGTAGCAAACTGTGTTGCAAAACGGGATGTGGAAATATAATGAGAGCGGTCTTTCGATCCCCCCGCTTGCGCGGGCGGCCAGACGCTGCTCGAAAGCGGTAGCATCGAAGGCATCCGTGAAGCGGTCTGCCGTCGGGTAGGACGTATAGCGCGGTCCCGGAATGTCAAACTTTCGGATCAGTTCCGGGTCGAAGACGATGGACTGTCTCATGTTCTCTCTGAATTTTCTCTGGGGACTGTGACAATCGCAGATCGAGCCGTTATTTTGCTTGATAGCGATCAACCTGCAGAAAAGGCCCGAAGTGGATCAAAAAGTCAGCACACCCCTCACCCCGAACAACCTGCGGGTCGCCTGCGCACAGTGCAATCTGCGCGAGCTGTGCCTGGCAGTCGGCCTGGAAGACCAGGACCTGCACAAACTGGACGCCCTGGTGGCCCGCCGCAAGATCAAGCGCGGCCAGCAGCTCTACCGTGCGGGCGATCCCTTCGAGGCGATCTATGCGATCCGCGTCGGCTTCTTCAAGACCGACATCCTGACCGAGGAGGGCCTGGAGCAGGTGACCGGCTTCCACATGGCAGGCGAGATCTTGGGCATGGACGGCATCAGCACCGACACACATGTGTGCAATGCCACCGCGCTGGAGGACTGCGAAGTCTGCGTGATGCCTTACGACCAGTTGGAAGTGCTGTCGCGCGAGATCCGCTCACTGCAGCACCAGTTCCACAAATTCATGAGCCGCGAGATCGTGCGCGACCAGAGCCTGATGATCCTGCTCGGCTCGATGCGCGCGGAAGAACGTATCGCGGCCTTCCTGCTGAACCTGTCGCAGCGCATGAAGCAGCGCGGATACTCGGCCTCTGAGTTCCATCTGCGCATGACACGCGAGGAAATCGGCTCTTACTTGGGCCTGAAGCTGGAGACAGTCAGCCGCGCGTTCTCCAAGTTCCACGACGAAGGCCTCATTGGCGTGCAGCAAAAGTACATCCGCATCCTAGACAACGATGGCTTGCGTGCCCTGCTGAACCACACGACCTGCTGAGCCCCGCCAGCCAGGAAGAAAAAGGCCCGCCTGCGCGGGCCTTTTTCTTGGGTGCCGATCCGCTTAGATCGCTTCAGCCTCCATCTTGATGGCCCCACAGGGACACTCGGCCGCACAGACACCGCAGCCCTTGCAGTACTCATAGTTGAACTCGAACTTCTCGCCCGGGCCCAGCTTGATGACTGCATTGTCGGGACAGACGCCGTAGCAGTTGTCGCACTCGAAGCAGTTGCCGCAAGACAGGCAGCGGCGCGCCTCGAACAGCGCATTGCTCTCGTCCAGCCCCCCCTGCACCTCGTCGAAAGTGCTCTGGCGGCGGATGATGTCGAGCATCGGGCGCACGGTCTTCGGCGCGTCCGTGTAGTACCAGGGATTGAGCTTGTCGAAGGTGGCCAGCTCATTCTTCGGCGGCTTCACGTACTCGGTCCCACGCAGCCAGGCGTCGATATGCCGTGCCGCATGCTTGCCGTGGCCGACGCCAACCGTAACCGTGCGCTCGGAGGGCACCATGTCGCCCCCGGCGAAAACGCCGGCGTAGCCTGTCATCATGTTAGGGGCGACTTCGACCACGCCGTCCTTGAAGCTGAGGTTCGGCACGCCGTCGAGCAGACCCAGATCCACATCCTGGCCCAGGGCCAGCACCACGGAATCGGCTTCCAGCGTATCGAACTCGCCTGTCGGCACGGGCTTGCCCTGCTCGTCCAGCACCATCTTCTCGACCGTGATCGCGCCGCCATCACCGACCTGCTTGATGGTCGACAGCCAGCGCATCATGACGCCTTCCTGCAAAGCCTCCTCGACCTCGAAGTCGTGCGCCGGCATCTTGTCGCGCGTGCGGCGATACACGATGATCGCCTCCTCCGCCCCCAGGCGCTTGGCGGTGCGCGCCACGTCGATGGCGGTGTTGCCGCCGCCATACACGACCACGCGCCGGCCCAGCATCGGCTTCTCTTCACCTTCCATGCTGCGTAGAACCGCAACGGCATCGAGGATCTTGGCGGATTCCGCCGCCGGAATCGCGGTGCGCTTGGCAATGTGCGCGCCAACGGCCAGGAAGGCGGCATCGAACTTGCCTTCCTTCATCGCGTCGAGCAGGTTGTCGACCTTGGTGTTCAAGCGCAGCTCGACGCCCATGTCGAGAATGCGCTGCACCTCGGCGTCCAGCACTTCGCGCGGCAGGCGGTACTTCGGGATGCCGAAGCGCATCATGCCGCCCGCCAAGGGGCCTGCCTCGAAGATGACGACCTGGTGGCCCAGGCGGCGCAGGTGGTAGGCGGCGGACAAGCCAGAGGGGCCGGCACCGACGACCATCACCCGCTTGCCGGATTCCTGTGCCGGCGCATCGAACTTCCAGCCCAGCTTGATGGCCTCGTCACCGAGGAAGCGTTCGACCGAGTTGATGCCCACGGCCGCGTCGAGCTTGCCGCGATTGCAGGCACCCTCGCAGGGGTGATAGCACACGCGGCCCATGACGGCCGGCAGCGGATTGTCCTGCACCAGGGTCTTCCAGGCCTGCTCGTAGTCGCCGCTTTCGGCGTGGTAGAGCCAGCCCTGGGTGTTTTCACCAGCCGGGCAGGCGTTGTTGCAGGGGGGCATGCGCTGCAGGTAGAGCGGGCGATGGGTACGCCAGGTGCCCGTCTTGTTGACCAGCGAACTGCCTACGTCCAGCGTGATCGCAAAGGGTTTGTTCATCGTTGTTCCTCCCTCACACCGGCTCAGCGCCGAAGTAGCCGTAGTGCTTGGCATAGGGTTCATCGGTCAGGCCGAACTTGGCGATGTTGCGATCAGCCACGGCCTGGAAGCGGGCGATCACGTCCAGCGCGGGGTTCTTGCCGAACAGGTGGGCGAAGCGCTTTTGCGGCTTGAGGTATTCCTCCACCGGCAGCTTCTGGCGGATCTTCGACACGCCGCTGACTTCGCCGTACTCGGCCTCGAACACCGGGAACAAGCCGGTTTCCTTGGCCAGACGCGCCAGTCGGATGGTGTCGTGCGACGCGGCTCCCCAGCCCAGCGGACAGGGCACGAAGATGTGGATGTAGCGCGCGCCGCGCATGCTCATCGCCTTCTGGACCTTGTACTCGAGGTCGCGCAGGTCGGCCACGGTGGCAGTCGCCACATAAGGGATGCCGTGCGCCATGGCGATCAGCGGCACGTTCTTGCCCTGACCCCACTCGTTGCCCGGATGCTCGCCCACCGGCATGGTGGTCGCGGTGCGGGCCGAGGGCGGCGTGGCCGAGGAACGCTGCACGCCGGTGTTCATATAGGCCTGGTTGTCGTAGCAGATGTACAGCACATCATCATTCCGCTCGAACATGCCGGACAGCGGACCGAAGCCGATGTCGGTGGTGCCGCCGTCACCGCCCTGGGCGATCACGCGCACTTCGGCCTGGGCCTTGCCTTCCTTGCGGGCACGCACCTTGTAGGCTGCGGCGACGCCGGTCGCGACCGCTGCCGCGTTGCCGAACAGCGAGTGGATCCAGGGAATCTGCCAGGAGGTTTCCGGATAGGGCGTGGAGAACACTTCGAGGCAACCGGTGGCGTTGACGGCCACCATCTGGTTGTTGGTCGCACGCATGACCGCGTCGATCGCGTAGCGCGCACCGAGCGCCTCGCCACAGCCCTGACAGGCGCGGTGGCCGGAATTCAGCGAGTTGGTGCGGTGCATGTCGGCCTGCACCGAGCGTTGCTCGGGCGGCAGCAGGCGGTTGCCGACGGTGAAGGTGCCGGTCTGATAGAACTTGATGGATTGCAGTGCCATGTGTGTTCTCCTCAGGCGACGCGCTGGCCGGTCGGGCCAGTGGCGATACCCACGTCGCGCAGGATGTTCTCGGCGATGGGACCGGAACGGCGCGAGGAACGCTCGCGGTCCAGCTCCTTGTTGACGATGTTCCAGTCCAGATCCAGGAAGTGCAGCGACTCGAGCTGGTCGTGCATGGCTTGGCGGAACACGCGGTGCAGCGAGCTGCGCGTGATCGGACGACCACCAAGGCCGGCAACCACGGTGTAGACCTTGGTATCCAGGCCATCCAGCGCGAGGCGCACGTCGGTGGCGACGATGCCACCGATGCCCACGGCCAGGCTCTTCTCCAGCACCACGATGCGGTGGGCATGACCCAGCGCACGGCGGATCGCGTTGATCGGGAAGGGGCGGAAGCTGCTGATGCCCAGCACACCGATCTTGATGCCATCGGCACGCATCTCGTCGACCGTGTCCTTGATCGTGCCCAGCACCGAGCCGAGTGCGACCACGATGGTGTCGGCGTCCTCGATGCGGTACGGACGGATCAGGCCACCGGACTCGCGCCCGAAGATGTCCTTGAACTCGGCCGCGATCTTGGGGATCAGTTCCAGCGCCTGCATCTGCTTGGCATGCGCGAGGTAGCGCACTTCCGAGAAGGCATCCGGCCCCACCATGGCACCGATGGATACCGGGTTGGCCGGGTCCAGCACTTGGCGCGGCACATAGGGCGGCAGGAAGGCATCGACCTGCTCCTGCGTCGGGATGTCGACACGCTCATAGGCGTGGGTGAGGATGAAACCATCCATGCACACCATCACCGGCAGCGACAGCTCCTCGGCCAGCTTGAAGGCCTGGATGTGCAGATCGGCCGCTTCCTGGTTGGTCTCGGCGAACACCTGGATCCAGCCGCAATCGCGCTGGCTCATGGAGTCCGTATGGTCGTTCCAGATGTTGATCGGCGCACCGATGGCGCGGTTGGCCACCGTCATGACGATGGGCAGGCCCAGGCCGGACGCGTTGTAGACCGCCTCGGCCATGAACAGCAGGCCTTGCGAGGCGGTCGCAGTGTAGGTGCGGGCGCCGGCCGCCGAGGAGCCGATGCAGGCCGACATGGCAGCGAACTCGGACTCGACGTTGATGAACTCGCAATCCTGGATGTCACCGGCCTTCACCATCTCACCCAGACCTTCCACGATATGGGTCTGCGGTGAGATCGGGTAGGCACAGATAACTTCCGGACGGGCCAGGCCGACCGCTTCGGCGATGGCGTGTGAGCCTTCGGTCTGCTTAAGCATGGGTGGCCTCCTTCTGTTCGGCGCGGGCGAGCTGATAGGCCTCGGTCGCCGCGGCGATGTTGGCCTCGGCGATGCGGCCACTGAATTTGTCGCGGATCGCTGCAGTCACCGAATCCAGCGAGATCAGGCCGGAAGCGGCGGCGAAGGCGCCCAGCAGCGGCACATTGGGCACCGCGCGGCCGACGTGCTTCATCGCCAGCTCGGTCGCCGACACAGTGATCAGGCGCTCGGGACGGAATTTGCGCAGGGCCTGCGACAAGCCCAGCTCGGCAAAGCTGCGATTGGTGTTGAGGACCACGTAGCCATCGGCGCGCAGGCCGGCGAAGACGTCGACCTGGTGCAGCAAGGTCGGGTCCTGGATGATCAGCGCATCGGGCTCCATGATGGGCTCGCGCAACCGGATCTCCTTGTCGTCGATACGGCAGAAGGCCACCACCGGCGCCCCTGTGCGCTCCGAGCCAAAGCTCGGAAAAGCTTGCGCATTGCGCCCTTCGAGAAAGGCGGCGATGGACAGCATTTCGGCTCCCGTCACCACGCCCTGCCCGCCCCGGCCGTGAATACGAACCTGGAACATAACGATCTCCCCTGTTGAGAAGTGCAGAACTGCTTGGTTCCTGCTGCGCTATAGCCGACCTATGGCCAACAGTGAGGGAAGACACTAAGACAGGCGGAGGCGATAGCTTCTGCTTATCATCAAGAACCGATGAGAATGCTGTGCGCCGCGCGCGAAGCTTTTTCCAGCCGGGCGGTAAGGAATAGACGCGTGGCCCGGTCTGTTTGTGTGCATCCTGGCGGAACCTCTTGCCGCAACTGCCCGCCCAAAGACATAGAGAATCAAGTACCTGCCCACGGAGACCCACATGCTGACCCGCCGCCCCACCGACATCACGCCTTCCGAGATCACGCCGCGCGAGGTCTACGAGCGTCGCCGCGAGTTCATGAAAGATGCCGGCCGGGTCGCCCTGGCCGGCCTGGCGACCTCGGCCGCCTGGCCTGGCCTGGCCCAGGCCGCCAAGCTCTCCGGCGTCGTACCCGGCCCGTACAAGATCGCGGACAAGCCGACGCCGCAGAAGGACGTGACGAGCTACAACAACTTCTACGAGTTCGGCGTCGACAAGACCGACCCGGCCGAGAACGCACATCGCATGCAGACCCGGCCGTGGACCGTCAAGGTCGAAGGGCTGTGCAACAAGCCGCGCACTTTCGACATCGACGAGTTGATGAAGCTCGCGCCACTGGAAGACCGTGTTTACCGGCTGCGCTGCGTGGAGGGCTGGTCGATGGTGATCCCCTGGGTCGGCTTCCCGCTGGCCGCCCTGCTCAAGGAGGTCGATCCGCAAGGCAGCGCCAAGTACGTGGAGTTCACCAGCGCAGCCGACAAGAAAAGCATGATCGGGCTGTTCACCCCGGTGCTCGACTGGCCCTACACCGAGGGTCTGCGCCTGGACGAGGCGATGCACCCGCTAACCCTGCTGGCCGTCGGCCTGTACGGCGAGACCTTGCCCAACCAGAACGGCGCGCCTATCCGCCTGGTCGTGCCCTGGAAGTACGGCTTCAAGAGCGCCAAGTCGCTGGTGCGCATCCGCCTCCTGGAGCAACAGCCCAAGACGGCCTGGAACACCGCGATTCCGAATGAATACGGCTTCTATTCCAATGTGAATCCGACCGTGGACCACCCGCGCTGGAGCCAGGCCACGGAGCGCCGCATCGGCGAGATCAGGAAGCGCAAGACCCTGATGTTCAACGGTTATGGCGAAGAGGTCGGCAAGCTCTACGCAGGCATGGACCTGAAGAAATTCTATTGATCCGGTCGCGCCGCCCCTCCCCCGGCGGTGGTACGCTGCCGCCGGTTTCCGATCGCGGCCTGCCCACGCAGGCCCCTGCACAAACTTGAACGACACCCTCCTCACGCGCCTCCGCAACGCCTTGCGCAGCCCGCGCCCGCAGCGCATCGCGCAGGTCAAGCTCATCCTCTTCCTTGCCTGCCTGTGGCCGCTGGCCCACCTGCTGTGGGGCTTCGAGCAGGACGCGCTGGGCGCCAACCCGATCGAATACATCACGCGCAGCACGGGCGAATGGACCCTGCGCTTCCTGCTGATCACCCTGGCCATCACCCCGCTGCGCAAGCTCAGTGGCCTGCACTGGCTGGTCCGCCTGCGTCGCATGCTGGGCCTGTACGCCTTCTTCTACGGCGCGCTGCACCTGGCCACCTACCTGTGGCTGGACCAGTTCTTCGACTGGCAGGCCATTGCCAAGGACATTCTCAAGCGCCCCTTCATCACCGTCGGCTTCACTGCCTTCGTACTAATGGTCCCGCTCGCCGCCACCTCCTTCAACGCTGCTATCCGGGCACTGGGCGGGCGGCGCTGGCAGGCCCTGCATCGCAGCGTCTATGCCGTGGCCATCCTGGGCGTGGTGCATTTCTGGTGGCTGGTCAAACGCGACATCCGCGAACCCTTGGTCTACGCCGTGTTGCTCGCCGTACTGCTGGGCCTGCGCGCCTGGTGGCGCGAGCAGGAGCGGCGCGAGCAGGTGGCAGGCAAGTTCGGTCGCGAAATCCGCAAGACATGAGCGTGGCAGTCGAGGTGATCGTGTTCGACCTGGGCGGGGTACTGGTCGAACTGCAAGGCCTGGATGTGCTGCTGGGCGCGCCGCAGGACACGCCACACACCGAGGCCTTCTGGCACGACTGGCTGCTATCGCCAGCGGTGCGCGAATTCGAGGCGGGACGACTGAGTGCCGAGGCATTTGCGTCGGCCCTGGTTGAGGAATTGCGACTGGCGCTGACGCCGGCGCAGTTCCTCGACAACTTCCTGCGCTGGCCGCGCGGCTTCTTCCCCGGCGCCCTCAGCCTGCTGCAGGAGGCGGCGGCACAGCGCCCGCTGGCCGTGCTGTCCAACACCAACGACCTGCACTGGCAGCGCTTCGCCGCCGAGCCAGGTTTCCTGCCCTGCCTGCGACACCACTTCCTGTCCTTCGAATCCGGCCTGCTGAAGCCAGACCCGGAATGCTTCGCTCATCTGCTTGCCACGCTGGGCGTACCCGCCGCGCATATCCTGTTCATCGACGACAACCGCCTCAACGTCGAAGCGGCACGCCGCCATGGCCTGCAGGCCGAACAGGCGATCGGTGTCGACGCCGCACGCAGGCTTTTGCGGGAACGAGGGCTGCTGCAGTCACCCCGCGGATAAGACAGCGCCCCGTCATGCGGGGCGCTGTCTTATCCGGCATGGAGGCTCATACACCCGGCGGGCGCGGCGCGCTCTTGGGCCGGAAGGCCTTCACGATCTCGTCGTTGGTCACGGCGTAAGGCGCGCCGATCAAGTCCAGACAGTACGGGATGGCGGCGAAAATGCCGTCTACGACCAGCTTGCCCTCGGCATCGCGCAAGCCTTCCAGGGTCTCGCGGATCGCCTTCGGCTGGCCGGGAAGATTCACGATCAGACAACCGCCACGGACCACCGCAGTCTGGCGCGACAGGATCGCGGTTGGCACGAAATGGCGCGAGATGCGGCGCATCTCCTCACCGAAGCCGGGCATCTCGCGCTCCCCCACCGCCAAGGTGGCTTCCGGCGTCACGTCGCGCAGTGCCGGGCCAGTGCCACCAGTGGTGACGACCAGGTGGCAGCCGCGATGGTCGGCCAGCTCGATCAGCGTGCTCTCGATCAAGGGCCGCTCGTCCGGGATCAGGCAGGTCTCGGCATGCCAGGGACAGGCCAGCGCCAGGCCGAACCAGTCGAGCAGCGCCGGCAGGCCCTTGTCCTCATACGCGCCACTCGAAGCGCGATCCGAGATCGACACCAGGCCGATGCGCAGCGGGTCATCGGCGGTGGCGGCGCGCGGCAACTCACTCATCACCGACCTCGGCATCGTCGCTGGCAGCCCCTTCCTGCAACGCGTCGTCGAGCCCCTTGAGGATGCGGAAGATCTCGCGGAAGGCACGCGGCGGCTTGTTGTCCGTGTGCTCCTTGATGGCATTACGGCGCAACTGGCGCAGGTGCTGGATGTCCGCCTCGGGCCAGGTGGCGACGATCTCGGTCGCCACCTTCTCGTCCTCGATGAAGCGCTCGCGCATGCGCTCCAGGCGGTGCAGGCGTGCCACCTCGGCCTTGGACACGCCATTGACCTTATCCAGCTCGGCGCGGATCGGCCCCGCATCGGTCTCGCGCATGAGGCGGCCGATGTACTGCATCTGGCGTCGCATCGCCTCGTTGCGGCCGCTCATGCGCTGCGCCTCGCGCACCGCCTCGCGCAGGGCCTCTGGCAGGTCGATCTTGGCCAGGCGATCGGCGGAGAGTTTGATGAGTTGTTCACCCAGCTCTTGCAGTGCGGTCATGTCGCGCTTCTTCTGCGACTTGCTGGGGCCGTGCTGCGTGTGGGGTTCGTGGTGATTGCCGTGGTCGTGCATGACGTTGGAAAAAGGCTCCGGAAATGAAGGGCGGCGGCGCGATGACCGGCGCGTGACGGTAAGATTATAGGGTGCCGCGGGGCCTTCCCCCAGGCAGCCCCTGACGAGATCGCACATCCATGACCCAGACCACCACCCGCAAGACCGACAAGTTCAGTTATTCCAAAGCCCAGTTGCAGGACATCGCGCAGGACATCCTGGCCTACGCCGCCAGCCGCGGCGCCAGCGCCTGCGAGGCCGACGTGTCGGAGGGCTTCGGGCAATCGGTCAGCGTTCGGCACGGCGAAGTCGAAACAGTGGAGTACAACCGCGACAAGGGCATTGGCGTCACCATCTACCTGGGCCAGCAACGCGGCCACGCCAGCTCGTCCGACTTCTCGCGCGAGGCCGTACGTGCCACCGTGGATGCCGCCTTGTCGATCGCCCGCTTCACCGCCGCCGACCCCTGTGCCGGTCTCGCCGACCCTGAGCGCCTGTGGCGTGGCAAGCCGGCCGAGGTCAAGAAGCTGGACCTGTTCCATCCCTGGTCGCCCAGTGTGGAAGACTCCATCACCCTGGCTCGCCGCTGCGAGGCGGCCGGCTTGGCAGTCAGCGCGGACATCCGCAATTCCGAAGGCGCGACGGTGTCGTGCCAGCAATCGCATTTCGTGCAGGCCAACAGCCTGGGCTTCTGCGACGGCTTCGCCACCTCGCGCCACTACCTGTCGGCCTCGCTGATCGCCGGCGAGGGAGAAGGCATGCAGCGCGACGACTGGTACGCGACGCGGCGCAACGCAGCC
Source organism: Uliginosibacterium sangjuense (assembly GCF_059132465.1). Lineage (NCBI taxonomy): Bacteria > Pseudomonadati > Pseudomonadota > Betaproteobacteria > Rhodocyclales > Zoogloeaceae > Uliginosibacterium > Uliginosibacterium sangjuense. Next base: position 1,334,299 of record NZ_CP101132.1, on the reverse strand, counting down.
GAGCTGCCGGCCCCCGAGGCCATTGGCGACTACGCGGCGCGCCGCGCGCTGTCACGCCTGGGCTCACGGCGCGTCAAGACCTGCGAGGTACCCGTCATCTTCGAGGCTCCGCTGGCTTGCGGCCTGCTCGCCAACTTCGTGCATGCGGCCAGCGGCGGCAGCCTGTACCGCAAGTCCTCCTTCCTCGTGGACGCGCTGGGCAAGCAGATCTTTGCCCCCGGCATCACACTGCATGAAGACCCTTTCATCGTAGGCGCGCTGGGCTCCACACCCTTCGATGACGAATGCGTGGCGACATCCGCCCGCGACGTGGTCAAGGATGGCGTGCTGCAAGGCTACTTCCTGGGCAGCTATTCGGCGCGCAAGCTGGGCCTGCAGAGCAGCGGAAATGCAGGCGGCTGCCACAACCTGAGCCTGGCGGCTGGTGACAAGGACCTCGCCGGTCTCGCGCGCGAGATCGGGCGCGGCCTGCTGGTCACCGAGTTGCTGGGCCAGGGCGTGAACTACGTGACCGGCGACTACTCGCGCGGCGCGGCTGGCTACTGGATCGAGCACGGCGAGATCGCCTACCCGGTCAACGAGATCACCATCGCCTCCAACCTGCAGGAGATGTTCCGCAACATCGCCGCCGTGGGCAGCGACGTCATCGTGCGTGGCGCCAAGCGCAGCGGCTCGCTACTCATCTCGCGCATGATGGTGGCCGGCGCCTGATCCTCGCCGCCTCAACGAAGTACACGCGCCCGGCGCCCCGCCGGGCGCCGCATGTCGCCGGAATGACGAAACGGGTTAACCCCGGTATCTGTGCGGCGCGCTCCCGTTCCTATAATCGCAACGCACACAAGACAGCGCCCGCTTCAGCACGGGCCCGACGACCGCCCGCCCCCATTGGCGGCCGCCGGCAGCAGCATCTGGTTTCACCCATCCGATTCTGTAGTGCCGTTCATTCATAGGGAGACAAGATGGAACGTCGTTCATTCCTGAAGAAAGCCAGCGTCGGCCTCGCCGCTGGTGCCGTAGCCACCCCCGTACTCGCGCAGGGCGCCCCCACCGTCAAGTGGCGTCTTGCTTCCAGCTTCCCCAAGAGCCTGGACACCATCTACGGTGCGGCCGAGATCGTCGCCTCGCACGTCAAGGCCGCGTCCGGCGGCAAGTTCGAGATCCAGCTCTTCGCCGCCGGCGAGATCGTGCCCGGCCCTGGCGTGCTGGACGCAGTCAAGGACGGCACCGTCGAGTGCGGCCACACCGCGAGCTATTACTTCATCGGCAAGGACCCGACCTTCGCCCTGGATGCCGCCGCACCCTTCGGCCTCAACAGCCGCCAGCAGACCGCCTGGATGTACGAGGGCGGCGGCCTGGAACTGATGCGCGACTTCTTCAAGGACTACAACATCTACAACATCCCCTGCGGCAACACCGGGGTGCAGATGGGCGGCTGGTTCCGCAAGGAGATCAAGACGGTCAAGGACCTGCAGGGCCTGAAGATGCGCATCGGTGGCCTCGGCGGGCCGGTGCTGCAGAAGCTTGGCGTGGTGCCACAGCAGATCGCGGGCGGCGATATCTACCCGGCGCTGGAGAAGGGCACCATCGACGCCACCGAGTGGGTGGGCCCCTACGACGACGAGAAGCTGGGCTTCAACAAGGTCGCCAAGTACTACTACTACCCCGGTTTCTGGGAAGGTGGCCCGCAGCTCTCGCTATATGTGAACATCAAGAAGTGGCAGGAGCTGCCCAAGGAATATCAGGTGATCCTGGAAGACGCCTGCGCGGTCGCGCACATCACCATGCAAGCCCGCTACGACGTGAAGAACGTCAACGCGCTGCGCCGCCTGGTGGCTGCCGGTACGCAACTACGCCCGTTCTCCAAGGAAATCATGCTGGCCGCGCACAAGGCCGCCTTCGAGTTGTACGACGAGTACTCGGCCAAGAACCCGAAGTGGAAGAAGGTCTACGAGCCGTGGAAGAAATTCCGCGACGACGAACTGCTGTGGTTCCGCGTCGCCGAGAAGAGCTTCGACGACTTCATGTACAGCGTGCCAAGCAAGCGCTGAAGCGCATTGCGCAAACGACAAAGCCATGGCGCATGCCATGGCTTTTTTTCTGCCTACCGGGAATAGGGCTGTGTGGCCGTGGGCCCCACGCCAGCCTCCTGGTAGACCACATCCCCATCCTTGGCCCACAGGAAATGCGGGACGCCGGCCGGCGCGACATACACACCACCAGCCGGGATGGCGACCATGCGCGCGTCATCCGCGATCTCGCCGAAACCGACATACAGCGTGCCCGACAGCACGGTGGAGTTGCGCGTGTCGGGATGGGTATGGACGGGTATGCGCCCTCCCTTGGCCAGCATCACGCGCAGCAGATAGGCCCCCTCCTTCTGCTCCGCGCCGATGACCCAGGCGCCGCGCAACTGCGCGTTGTTCGGCGGACTGAACCACTGCAGGCTGTCGGGAAGGACGGGAGCCGGAGCCGGTCCCTGGGCCCAGGCCGCCGACATCGACAAGAGCATGGCGGTCAGAACCGGCCAGTGAATGTGTCGCATCTGTTCTCTCCCTGCAAATTCGGCGGCTACGCTCACTCACCCTCGCGCAACTGGCGCACGGTGTAGCCGCGCTTGGCCAGCAGTTCGCCGATGTTGTTGGGGCCGACCAAGTGGCCCATGCCGACCACGGCGAACACCTGCTCGCCGCGCTCGGTCCATTGCTGGATGCGCGCACTCATCTCGGCGTTGCGTCGGTCCAGCAACTCGATGCGCATGCGCTCGGGCAGCATCTCGCCCTCGTTCAGCAAGGCCTGGATGCGCGCCGCATCGCCCTTGCGCCAGGCACCCACCATGTCCTCGAGGTAGCCGCCGATGCGGTTCTTCTCGAACAGCTCCAGGGTCTGGCGCAGGCTTTCCAACTGTTCGGCCTTGGAACCATAGGACAGGGCCTGGATCTGCCGCTCCACCGTCTCCAGCTCGCTCACCGGCAGGCCGCGCGACTGGGCACGCTGCAGCACCCAGACATCCACCCCCTGCTCCGGGCTCAGGCCCTGACGCTGGGCGGCCGCGATGACCAGCAGCGATGAGGCCATCCAGGGGCGGAAGCGCAGCACCAGTTCCTCTGGCAGACCCAGTTGCCCCAGCACGGCACGCAGGCGGCGCAGATCGGCGGCCCCGAGCTGGCTATCCAGCCCGGGCTCGCCGGGTGGAATCGCCGCCGCGTTCATCAGCGCCATCTGGTTTTCAGCCTTGTTGGGGTCCAGCTCCAAGGCAACACGCTTGCTCGCGTCGAGCCGGCGCAGGATGCTGTTCGACAAGGGAAAGCAGCCCGCGCTGCAGGCATGCACCGAGCCGAGCAGATACACTGTGCCGCGCGCGCTCTTGGCCTCCCACAGCGGCAACATGCCTTGCGCTCGCGCCTGGGCCGCCAGCAGGAGCAACCCGCAGGCCAGTGCCCAAACTGCACAGCGCTGCCAGCCACGGGCCTTCGCCATCCATCCGTTCAATCCGCTCTCCCTTCACGCATGTCGTTCACCCCCTCCGCTCCCCGCCCCCGCGCCGTGCTGCTGCTGGGCCCCACCGCCAGTGGCAAGACCGCGGCCGCGCTGCGCATCGCGCAGGAGAGGCCGGTCGAGATCGTCAGCGTAGACTCCGCCCTGATCTACCGCGACATGGACATTGGCAGCGCCAAGCCCAGCGCGGCGGAGATGGCGGCATGCCCGCATCATCTCATCAACATCCTGAGCCCGGAAGAAAGCTACGGCGCCGCACGCTTCCGCGAGGACGCGCTGACGCTGATCCACGACATCACCGCGCGTGGCAACTTGCCCCTGCTGGTGGGGGGCACGATGCTCTACTACAAGGCCTTGCGCGAAGGGCTGTCGGACCTGCCGCAGGCCGATGCCGACCTGCGGCGCGAGATCGACGAGCTGGCCGCGCGCGCCGGCTGGCCCGCCGTGCACGCCGAGTTGGCGCGGCTGGACCCGGAGGCGGCGGCACGCCTGCATGCGACCGATGCCCAGCGCATCCAGCGCGCGCTGGAGATCGTGCGCCTGACCGGCCGCCCGCTGGCCGAGAGCTACGCCCGCCAGCGCGAAGCGGCGCCTGCCGTCGACTTCGTGACGCTGGTGCTGAATCCGTCCGACCGCGCAGTCTTGCATGCGCGCATCGCCCAGCGTTTCGACGCCATGCTGGCGCAGGGTCTGGAACAAGAGGTACGTGAGTTGCGCGCGCGTTATCGCCTGCATCTGAACCTGCCCTCGATGCGCTGCGTGGGCTACCGCCAGATGTGGGAATACCTGGAAGGGGAATGCGACTACGCCACGATGCGCGACAAGGGTGTGTTCGCCACGCGCCAGTTGGCCAAGCGCCAGATCACCTGGATGCGCCAGTTCGCCCAGAGCTGGCCGGACTGGCAGGAGATCGACTGCCTCGCGGCGGATGCGACGGAGCAGGTGCTGCGTCGGCTGGACACCTGCCTGTAGCCGTAGCCCGGATGCAGCAAAGCGGAATCCGGGGCCGCAGCATGTGACCGCCCTCCCGGATTCCGGCCCAAGGGCCTTCATCCGGGCTAGGCCATCAGCCCGCCAGGTAGGACACCTGGATCAACAGCAACACCAGCACATTGAGCACCAGGGTGCGGCGGATCAGGCCGATGGTGCTCTGCAGGAACTCGACCTCGGCCTCGTCGCCGGTGCCCATCTCCGGGCGGTCGACCAGTTCGCCGCTCTCGTTGATGGGTTGGCCCAGGCGCACGCCCAGCGCACCGGCGCCGGCGGCGATCAGGGTGCCCTCGTTACGGTCGGGCCAGTTCGGTGCCTGGGTACGCCAGCTCCAGGCGGCGTCCTCGAAGTCGCCGACGATGGAGAAGGCCATCGCCGTCACCCGCGCCGGCAACCAGTCCAGCACCTGGAAAGCGCGGCGTGCGAAGCGGCCGAACTGCGGCATGCCGGGCCCGCCCGCCTCGCCCCAGTAACGACCGAAGAACTCGGTCATGCGGTAGAGCACCGCACCGCTAGGCCCCGGCAGCAGGATGAACAGCAGCACGATGGCGAACACCTGGCGGTGCGATCCCACCAGTGCGCTCTCGATGGACAGGCGCGTCACCTCCTCGGTGCTGGAGCGGCTGTAATCGTGCTTGCGCCACTGGCCCAGCAATTCGCGCGCACGGTCCAGGTCCTGCGCACGCAGCGCAGCATGGATGCGGGTGTAGAAGTGGCTCGCGTGGCGGAAGCCCATCGTGTAGTACAGCACCCCGATGTTGAAGGCGAAGGCCACCAGCGGATGAACCGCAAACAGGAGGGCGTAAACGACGGCGGTGAGCAAGACCGGCGGCAGCACCATCACGCACCAGGCCACCGTGCCATGGCGGGCCTGGCCGTCGTTGAAGCGGCGCTCGAAGGCGTCCCCCAGTGCGGCCAGCGGCGCGTGCAGCCAGCGCGCGGCGTTGAGGGGGCGAAACTGTTCGAGCAGCAGGGCGAGGATCAGCGAAAAGAGAGTCATGCTCGTTCTTCTGAGCGTCCATCGGCAGGACAGGGGAGGGCCGAAGATAGCACATGCGCCGGACACCCTGCGCCAAGCTGGTGCAGACGGCAGGATGCCGAGGATTCAGCGCGGCGTCAGAAAGGCCGCCAGCATCGCCAGCATGCCGGCGGTGGCGCCCCAGATGAAACGCCCCGGCCAGGGCACGGCGTAGAAGTGGGCGATGCGCCCGCCGCGCTGGATGCGATGGCGCTGGTAGTGGTGCGGCTGGACCAGGAAGGCCAAGGGCACCTCGAAGGCCTCGGCCACCTCGAAACTGTCCAGGCGCAGGGTCAGCGGCGCGTCCACCAGGCCCACCACCGGGGTCACGCAGAAGCCGGTGGAGGTGGCGTAAGGCGGTAGCTGCCCCAGCAGTTCGACGGCCGCGGGCGGGATGCCGATCTCCTCCTCTGTCTCGCGCAGGGCGGCATCGCAGGGGCTGGCGTCGGTGGCCTCGATGCGCCCGCCGGGAAAGCTGATCTGCCCCGGGTGATGGTGCAGGTGGTCGGTGCGCCGCGTCAGCAGCACGGTGAGCCCTTCAGGCCGCCGAATCAGGGGGATCAGCACCGCCGCACCGGTCTCGTTACCCTTGAGCGGCCATTCCGCCTCCCACACGAAGTCGTCCACCTGGGCGAAGCGCTCGCGCAGGCGGTAGATGGAGAGGGCCTCCTCGATCTGGGCGGACGTCCACACGCCAGCTAGCTCCCCATTGCGTGCGGCAAATCGTGTAACGGCCGGGACAACACGTTGTGAACCATGTCTTCAGTAACGGCGGCGCAGCACCATGGTCGAGCCATCGCGACGCATTTCCATGCGATTGAGCACGCTCATGCCCAGCAAGACCATCGGCATGTCCGTCTGCACCACCACGCCCTCGACGTTATTGAGCGTGATGTCTCCGATACGCAGGCGGTCGACCTTGACCGTCCATGCCTGCACCATGCCGTTGGCAGTCCCGACGACGCTGCGCTCGCCGCGCTGGAAGTCGATCCCGGCCGCCGCTGCCATCGACGGCCCCATGGCCACCGAGCTGGCGCCGGTGTCGATCAGGAAGCGTGCGGACGCACCATTGATCATGCCGGAGGTGGTGAAGTGCCCGCGGCCATCGGCGACCAGGGTCACCTCCATGCCGCTGCGGCCATGCTCCACCGCCGCCACTGACACCGGGGTGCCGATCTGCAATTGTGCGCTGCGGCCGTCGATCTCCACCGTCGCCGCGTCGCGCGTCACCGCCGTCAGCTTCACGCCCTGCAGGCCCTGCCCCACCGCCAGGGTGCGCGGTGCGCCGCCGTCGATGACCAACACAGCCTTGCCGGGGAAGACGCCTACCAGCGCCACCTCCGTCGCGCCAGCGAGCATCGGCAGCAGGCAGGCGCTCGCACATAAAATGCTTGCCGAGAACCGCTTGAACATCTCCACCCCTTTCATCACGCCCGCATGAAACCCGTTGCCGTCTTCCAGCATTGCCCCAGCGTCCAGCCTGGGCACTTTACCGACTTCCTCGATGCGCGCCAGTTGCCGTGGACGCGCATCGAGGTGGACGCCTGCACTGCCCTGCCCGCCCGCGCCACGGATTTCGCCGGCCTGTGCTTCATGGGCGGCCCGATGAGCGTCAATGATCCATTGCCCTGGATCGAGCCCGAGCTGGCCTTGATCCGCGACGCGATTGCACACGATGTGCCGGTGATCGGCCACTGTCTGGGCGGGCAGCTCATGTCGCGTGCGCTGGGCGGCACGGTGATGCGCAACCCGGTCAAGGAGATCGGCTGGGGCCTGGTGCGCCCGACCAACACGCCGGCCTCGCGCGACTGGCTGGGTGACTATGGCGATTTTGAGGTCTACCAATGGCATGGCGAAACCTTCAGCCTGCCGGCGGGCGCACAACGCATCCTGGACGGTGAGTACTGCGCCAACCAGGCCTTCGTGCTGGGCAAGCACCTGGGCATGCAGTTCCATATCGAGATGACCGAGCCGCTGATCCGCCTGTGGAACACGGAATGGGAGGCGGAATTCCGCACGGCAGCCCCACTGCCGCCCAGCGTGCAGCGCCCGGCGGAGCAATTCGCCCGTCTGCCGCAGGCCTTGCCGCACATGCGCGCGGTGGCCGAGCGCCTCTACACGCGCTGGGTGTCCGGACTGGTGGCCTGATCGCCCCTCGCCAGCATGGCCTCGAAAGCGGCCAGGGTCTGCGGCGCGCTGAACAGGTAGCCCTGGTACTGGTGGCAACCGTGGCGGAACAGGAATTCGCGCTGCACCTCGCGCTCCACGCCCTCCGCCACCACCGTGAGGCCGAGATTGCGCCCCATCCCGATGATGGACTGGGCGATCACCTCGTCACTGCGCGGGCCCGGCAGTTTGCGCACGAAGGAACGGTCGATCTTGAGCTCGTCCAGCGGCAGGCGGGTCAGGTAGGCAAGCGAGGAGTAGCCGGTCCCGAAATCATCCATGGACAGTTCCACACCCAGGCGGCGCAGTGCCTGCATGCGGGTGATCGCCCCCTCCACGTCGTCGAGCACCACGCTCTCGGTCAGTTCCAGCGTCAGGCGCGAAGGCTCCACCGCGCATTGCGTGAGCGCCTGCTCGACCTGGGCGACGAAATCGGCCTGGCGGAACTGGCGCGAGCTGACGTTGATGGCCAGGTGCAGCGCGGCCAGACGGCCACCGGCCTGCTGCCAGCGCGCCAACTGCTGGCAGGCCTGCTGCAGGACCCAGTGGCCGATGGGCAGGATCAGCTCCGAGGCTTCCGCCAGCGGAATGAACTCGGCCGGCGACACCAGGCCGCGCGTCGCATGCTGCCAGCGCAACAAGGCCTCCGCCCCGACCACCCGGCCATCGGCGTCCACCTTGGGCTGGTAGTGCAGCAAGAGTTCATTGCGCCGCAGGGCAAAGTGCAGGTCGTTGTCCAGCGCGTTGCGTTCGGTCAGCGCCGCCGCCTCGGCCGGATCGAAGAAGCGCAGGGTGTTGCGGCCGGCCTGCTTGGCCTGGTACATGGCGGTCTCGGCGCTCTTGAGCACGATGTCCGGCTCATCGCTGGCAGCAAACAAGGCGATGCCGATGCTGGCGGTGCACAAGCGCTCATGGCCATTGAGCTGGAAGGGCTCGGCCAGCAAACGGCGCAGGCGCTCGCCCAACTGCGCCGCCTGTGCCTCGTCCGCCCCGCCCAGCAGCACGACGAACTCGTCGCCCGCCAGGCGCGCCACGGTGCCCGGTTCCGCCACCGCGTGACGCAGGCGTCGCGCCACCTCGATCAACATGCGATCGCCGCTGTCATGGCTGCGGGTGTCGTTGACCGCCTTGAAGTTGTCCAGATCCAGCAGGAACAGCGCGCCGCGCCCGCCCTCCAGGGCCAGCCAGGCCAGGCTCTGGCGCAACCGGTCGTGCAGCAGGCGGCGATTGGGCAGACGGGTCAGCGGGTCGTAGTAGGCCAGGCGGTGGGCCTCGGCTTCGGCGCTTTCGTTCTGCAACACGTCGGTGAAGGTGCCGACGTGGTGCGTCACCCGCCCCGCCTCGTCCTGCACCGACACCAGGGTCAGCCACTCGGCGTGCACGCTGCCGTCCTTGTTGCGGTTCCAGATCACGCCCTGCCACAGGCCTTGCTGCTCGATGCCCGCGCGCAAGGCGGCATAGAACGCATCGTCATGATGATCGGAGCGCAGGAAGTCCGGCGAGCGCCCCACAACCTCCGCCGCCGGGTAGCCGGTCATCCGCTCGAAGGCCGCATTGACGCGCAGGATGACGCCCTGGGGGTCAGTCACCATCATGCCGGCCTGCGAGGCGAAGGCCACGGCGGCGATGCGCAGCTCGCTCTCCACCCGCTTGCGCTCGCTGATGTCGCGCAGCACGTAGACGCGCTGGGTCAGGCGCCCCGACAGATCGCGCACCGGGGTCACCGACAGCTCGCACCAGAAACGGCTGCCGTCCTGGTGCGGGCACAGGTACTCCACACTGCCTGCCACCTCCTCGGTCGAAGTGGCCAGCGCGCGGGCCCGCTCCTGCGCCTCGTCCAGCCCCAGCACGGCCGCTACCGGCAGCCCCAGCAGGGCGCGCTCGAAGCGCCCGGTGATCGCCTCCAGCGCATGATTCACATAGGTGATGCGGCCGTCGCCATCGCACACCAGCACGCCTTGTGAAATCTCGCCCAACGCCTGGTCGCGCGCCAGCAGCACGGCCATATTGCGACGCAGAGCCTCGTCGGCACGGCGCCGCCGGCGCATGCTGAGCACCAGGCCCAGGCTCAGCCCGAGCAACAAGAGACCGATGAAACCGCCGAACCAGAGCCAGACCTTGTACTCGACTTGCCAGGGCTGGTTGAGGATGCGTGCCTCCATCGGCAGGGAGGACGCTGCGATGCCGAAGCGCGCCAGTTGCCGGTAGTCGAAGGCGTACTCGCCATGCACATCGCGGCGCACCGGGATGCGCTGCGCCGCCTCGCCGTGCAGCACCCGCACCAAGGCCTCTCCGGCCGCCACGCCCTGGGCCCGCGCGTTGGTGAGGTAGCCGCCGACGATGCCGTGGCCGAGGTAGAAGCCCCAGGCACCGTAGACCGGTACCGGGCTCGCCCGGCTGACCCGCTGGGCGAGTTCGGCGAAACCGAGATAGACGCCCTCGCGGTCGGCCGCGACCGGCAGCAGCAGGACCAGGCTGTCGGCCGGCAGGGCGGCCAGGCGTTGTGCCAGCTCAGCGAAGCTGAACTGGTACCAGTGCTCGAAGACCGCGCGCTCGCGGAAGGGGTACAGGGCGGGCTCCAGTTCGGCCCGCACGGCTTGCCCGGTGGTCGTGTCATCGCTGAGCAGGATGACCCGGCGCGCCTGCGGGTGCAGGCGCAGCATCAGGGCCACGGTGGCGGCGCCATCGAAGGTCTCGGCCACCCCGGTCACGCCCGGCATTCCGGTCAACATCTCGTCGTGGAAGGAGTTGAGGCCGAGGAACACCAGGGGCCGGTCCGGGAACAGGACGTGGCGGAAATCGCGGGCGAAGGCGAAGGCGTCGTTGTCGGCAACCACCACCGCATCCAGCGGCTTGTGGCTGTACTTGTGCTGCAACAGGCGGCGCAGGTTGTCGAAATGGAGCGGATCGAAGATGCGTTTAGCATCCATGTACTCGACGTACAGCTCCACCGGCTGCGCGCTGGCCGCCAGCGCCTCGCGCAGGCCGGCGGTCTCGCCGTCGGTCCAGTCCATGCCGGCGTGGTAGGAATGCAGCAGCAGCACATGGCGCACCGCCGGCGACTCGTCTCCTCGCGCAACGCCCAGGCTGCACAACAGCAGCATGCTGGCGGCGACGAGTGCGCGCAGGCAAGCCGACAGCCCGACTGGAGATGAACGGTTCTTCATGACAAGGAGCGCACTTCTCAAGCGAGAACGATGCGTATCAGCATTACATATTTCGTCTCGTCCGTCCGGCCGGACGCACCGACCTGCCGCGCTTGTCTGGCGGCGGGTTTGATGACGGACGGGTGCGGGGCAAGCCGTCCGGGTGCGTCGGCCGGTCAGACCTGGAAACGGTTCACCATGCCCTGCAGATCGCGCGCCACATGCTCCAGCGCATCCGCCGTGCCACTGGTGCTGGCCGCGCCGGCGCTCATTTCCTCGACCATGTTGGCGATCTTCTCCACCTGCGCGGCGATGCTGTTGCTGGCGATGCCCTGCTCGCGCGTGGCTTCGGCCACCTCGCGCACCAGGGAGAGCGAAGTCTGCGCGCCCTCGCGCACGCTGCCCAGCGAAGACGCCGCCTCGCGTGCCTGCGCCACGCCCGCCTGGGCCTGCGGCACGGCCGCCTCCATCACGCCGACGACCTGGCGCGTGTCGTTCTGCACCGTCTGGATCATCTGCTCGATGCGCACGGTGGCGGTGGCGGTGCGCTCGGCCAGGCCGCGCACCTCGTCGGCCACCACCGCGAAGCCACGGCCCTGCTCGCCGGCGCGCGCGGCTTCGATGGCGGCGTTCAAGGCCAGCAGGTTGGTCTGGTTGGCGATCTCCTTGATCACCGCCGCAATGCCCCCGATCTCGTCGACGCGCTGACCAAGCGCGCCAACCCCGCTGCTGGCCTCGCTCACCGTGCCCGAAATGGCGTCGATCTGTGCCACCGCCGCATTGGCCCGCACCTCGCCGTCACCGGCAAGCTGCGACGCGCTGTGCGACTGCTCCTCGGTCTGGCGGGCATTGTCGGCGATGTGGTTGATCGCCACTGTCATCTCTTCGATGGCAGCCGCCATGGACGACGTGGCATCCGATTGCTGGCTCGCCGCGCTGGAAATCTGACGTGCGTTACCGGCCAGTTCGCTGGCGCTGGTGGTCAGCGTCTGCGCGCTGCGCTTCACCTGTGCCACCAGGCCCGACAGGCTCTGCAGCATGTCGCGCAGGGAGCCGAGGATACTGTCCTGCCCGGTCGGGGCGTTGAAGTTCGCACGCAAGTCGCCGGCGGCAGCCTGGCGCATGTAGGCCATGACCTCGCCCGGCTCGCCGCCCAGTTGGCGCACGATGCTGCGCGACACGAACACCCCGACCAACACCACCGCGCCGAGGGTCAGCAGGGCAATCAGCGACACACTGATCAGGCTGTTCCACATGGCCGCTGCGACATCGTCGACGTACACACCCGTGCCAATCACCCAGTTCCAGGCCGGCACCCCTTTGACATAGGCCAGCTTGGGCAGGGCCTCGGTGCCGCCCGCGCGTGGGAACACGTACTCCACAAAACCCTCGCCACGCTTGCCGGCGTCGACGATCGCGTCATACAGCTTGAAGCCGGCCGCGTCGGTCTTGCCCAGCATGACCTGGCCCTCGCGCTCGGGCACTGGGTCAAGCAGAACCACTTTGCCGTCGAAGTCGTAAATGAAGTAGTAGTCGTTCTGGCCGAAGCGCAGCTTGCGCATGGCAGCCTTGGCCTGTTCCTGCGCCTCGCCGCGCGGCAGCTTGCCGGCGGCCTCCAGGCCCTGGTAGTGGCTGGCGATGCCGGTCGCCGTGTCGACCAGGTGGCGCAGGCGCTCGCGGTGCCCGGCGGTCATGTCGTTGCGGGTTTTGATGACGACCGTGGCGGTCAGCAGCACGAAACCGAGAAAGGCAGCCACTACAAGGAAAGTCAGGCGGGTACGCACCCGCAGGTTGTCGAGCGAGAACATGATGGTCGTTCCGATGCAGGAAAGCGTTGGCTGCGCGCACTTGATCGGCCGCCCCGCAGTTGGGGGGACGCGCTCCGTACCACATTGAGGGATATCGACCCGTACCCACTAGGTCTTTAGGGGTAATTTCAGACCGCTCGCTCCGCGCAAAGCTTGATCCCACCCGGCAGACGCGAGAGGACGCCCGGGGTAGGATGCGCCGCGCACCAAAGCGGTGCCCTGCTCACGACACCAGACCAAGGAGAATCCATGTCCACACCCACCACCGCCAGCGGCGGCCCGGCCTGGCGCCAGGCCATCGCCGGCGCGCAGATCCTGTTCGTCGCCTTCGGCGCGCTCGTGCTGGTGCCCCTGCTGACCGGGCTGAACCCCAGCATGGCCCTGCTCGGCGCCGGCGTCGGCACCCTGCTGTTCCAGCTCGTCACGCGGCGCGAAGTGCCGATCTTCCTCGGCTCCAGCTTCGCCTTCATTGCCCCCATCATCTACGCCAGCCAGCAATGGGGGCTGCCAGCCACCCTCGGCGCACTGGCCTGCGTGAGCGTGGCCTACTTCATCTTCGCCGGCGTGGTGGCACGCCATGGCGCGCAGATCGTCCACAAGTTCATGCCGCCGGTGGTGATCGGTCCGATCATCATGGTCATCGGCCTGTCGCTGGCCGGCGTGGCGGTCAACATGGCGATGGGCAAGAGCGGCGACGGCAAGATCGAGCTGGTGGCCTACGGCCCCTCGCTGATCCTCGCCGGCGTGTCGCTGGGCACGACCATCCTGGTCGCGATCTTTGCCCACCGCTTCCTGCGCCTGATCCCGATCCTGGTCGGCGTGGCGGTCGGTTACACCCTGGCCGCGCTGATGGGCCTGGTCGACTTCAGCAAGATCGCCGCCGCCCCGTGGTTCGCCCTACCCCACTTCGTGGCGCCGGAATTCAACCTGTCGGCCGTGCTGTTCATGCTGCCGGTGGCGCTGGCCCCGGCCATCGAGCACGTGGGCAACGTGATCGCGGTGGGCGGCGTGACCGGCACCGACTACACCGAGAAGCCCGGCCTGCACCGCACCCTGGCCGGCGACGGCCTGGGCGTGCTGTTCGCCGGCCTGGTCGGTGGCCCGCCGATCACCACCTATGCCGAAGTGACCGGCGCCGTCACGCTGACGCGCAACTTCAACCCGGTGATCATGACCTGGGCCGCGGTGTTCGCTGTCGCCATGGCCTTCGTCGGCAAGTTCAACGCGATCCTGCAGTCGATCCCGGTGCCGGTCATGGGCGGCATCATGATCCTGCTGTTCGGTTCGATCGCCGCCATCGGTCTCAAGACCCTGGTGTCGGCGCGCACCGACCTGGAGATCCCGCGCAACCTGGTGATCGTGTCGGTGGTGCTGGTGCTGGGCATCGGCGGCTTCGGCATCATCGTCGGCAGCTTCGTGCTGCAGGGCGTGAGCTTGTGCGGCGTGGTGGCAATCCTGTTGAACCTGTTGCTGCCCAAGCAGGAATCGCTGAACTGAGGCCGCCGCGCCACAGCCTGGCAAGGCGCCCCGCGTGGGCGCCTTTTTCATGCCCTTCGCCAGCGGGCATGTTCTGGTGCAGACTACCCGGCCCTGCTATCCAGGATTGATCTGGCATGTACGACACCAATGAACTGGGTCAGCCCCTCGGCGCGGCGTTGCCCGACTGGCAAGCCGCCCAGCGCCCGCGACGCAGAGCCCTGTCGGGCCGCCTGTGCCGGCTCGAAGTCCTGGACCCGGCGCAGCACGCGGCAGCGCTATTCGACGCGTTCGCAGACGATGCCGAGGGCCGCATGTGGACCTATCTGCCCTACGGCCCCTTCCCCTCGCTGGCCGCCTACACGGACTGGATGCAGGCGCAGTGCCTGGGAGATGACCCGCTGTTCTTCGCCATCGTCGACCTCGCCAGCGGGCAGGCCGTCGGCACGGCAGCCTGGCTGCGCATCGAGCCCGAGCAAGGCTGCATCGAAGTGGGCCACCTCGCCTTCTCGCCGCGCATGCAGCGCCAGCCCGTCGCGACCGAAGCCATGTGGCTGATGATGCGTGAGGCCTTCGCGCTGGGCTACCGGCGCTACGAGTGGAAGTGCCATACCCTCAACCAGGCCTCGCGTGCGGCCGCCCAGCGCCTGGGCTTCTCGTTCGAGGGGGTGTTCCGCAATGCACGCGTCATCAAGGGGCGCAACCGTGACACCGCCTGGTTCTCGGTCATCGACCGCGAGTGGCCGGCGCTGGATGCCGCCTTCCAGCGCTGGTTATCACCTGAAAATTTTGACGCAGCAGGCCGCCAACGCAGCGCGCTTTCCGATCTGACCCGACCACTCCTGCACCATGTCTGACACCGACCTGCCGCCGCTGCCCACCCTGCGCCCCGGCCGCTACCGCCACTACAAGGGCAAGGAATACGAGGTCATCGGCCTCGCCCGCCACAGCGAGACGCTGGAAGTGCTGGTGGTCTATCGCCCGCTCTACAACGCGAGTGGCCTGTGGGTGCGGCCTTACGTGATGTTCGTCGAGACGGTCGAGGTCGATGGGCTCGAACAGCCGCGCTTCGCCTGCCTGGACTGAAGACAGGCTAGGACATAAAAAGCGCACCCGAGGGTGCGCTTCACATGAGCGGCAGGCCTGCTTCAATACTTGATGTCGCGCGCCTGCTGGCGGCCATCCTGCTTGGAATTGCGTTTGTCCTGGCGACACTCCGCATTGTTCTTCTGGTCCGCGGCGCGGCAATCCTGCTTCTGCTCGCGACTGTCCTGGCGCGTGTCCTGTCGCACGTCGCGACCCTGGCGCCGCTGCTGCGCCTGCTCCGTGGCCTGGGCCGGCGAATACAGGGCAGTCATGCCCACAGCCATGCACAGGCTCATCAACAGGGTTTGCTTCGTACTCGTGTTGCGGAACATGCGGTGCTCCTTTCGCGTTGAAGACGGTTTTTGCAGTCTGGCCCCACCCTGCGTACTCCGCAATACGCACTCCCGCGCGGGCGCCTGAATTAAACCGGAATACAGCCAAGGCGGAGGGCGAAATGCGCCAGGCAAAACAGGACTTCCCGGTCCATCAGGCCCGACGCTTTCTGGCGCCCGCCCCCATCGTACGGGTGAGTTCGTGCAGGCGCGGCCAGCGCAACATCATGACCCGAGGGCCTGTTCACAATGACCCGCCGGCTGCGCTGGGGGTGAATGGCGCGCAGATCAAGGCTCCACGACGACGGTTTGTTCATGCAATCCGGTCCCGATACTGCACGCTGGCGCCCACTGTTTCGCCACGACATGCAGTGACGCTCGCCGCCTCCAGGGGGGCGTCACGCAAGCGCCGTACCGCCAGGTGGCAATACACCTATTCCGATCAATTCGCTTTACCCCTGAGCTTCCATACTCTGCTTGGAGCGGCCCGGATCTTTCCCGCCGCGTAAAGGGGACATGCATGATTGACCACACCGGCATCCACGTCAGCGACCTGCCGCGCAGCAAGGCCTTCTACAGCGCCACGTTGGCCTCGCTGGGCTATGCCATCCGGCTAGAGTTGAAGTCGGCGATCGGCTTCGGCTCGCCGGCTACGCGTGACCCCGGCGGCGACTTCTGGATCAGCCAGGGCACACTCTTCACGCCGCGCAGCCACATCGCCTTCCGGGCCGACAGCGAGGCCGCCGTGCACGCATTCCACGCAGCGGCCCTTGCCGCGGGAGGCATCGACAACGGCCCCCCGGGCCTACGCCCGCACTACCACGCCAACTACTACGCTGCCTTCGTGCTAGACCCGGACGGCTACAACATCGAAGCCGTATTCCACGGCAACACCGACTGAGGAGGATCAGATGCATACCAGACCATGGCTTCGCGCCCTGCTGTTGCTGTTGTTCACCCCGCTTGCCATGGCGGCGGGTCTGCGTGACGGCGAGCGCGTCCCGCTGTGGGGCGAGATCCTGCCGCCGGGTTCGGCTGTTCAGGCCAGCCCACCCCCCAACACCAGCGCCCCCATCGGCAAGGAACTGCACAACAACCTCGCCGGCATCACGCACCCGACGCTGACCGCCTTCGCGCCGCCCAATCCCAATGGCATCAGCATGATCGTCGTGCCGGGGGGTAGCTACACCAAGCTGGTCGCCGCGAAGGAAGGGGCCGACATCGCGCGCTGGCTCAACAGCCTGGGCATCACCGCCTTCGTGCTGCTGCACCGCCTGCCCAACGAAGGCCATGCCAACGGTCGCCAGGTCGTGCTGCAGGACGGCCAGCGCGCCATCCGCGTGCTGCGCCAGCGCGCCACCGAGTGGAAGCTGGACCCGACGCGCATCGGCATCATCGGTTTCTCGGCTGGCGGGCATCTCGCCGCCGCGACCGGCACTGCCTTCGGTACCCTCAGCTATCCACCGCAAGACGCGGCAGACACGCTCAGCCCGCGCCCCGACTTCATGGCGCTCATCTACCCTGCAGTCGGCTTCACTCCAGGGCGTGACATGAACGGGCTGGCCGAAAACCGTGCCGCCTTCCTCGAGTACGCCACCGATGCCGTGCCGCCGGCCAATACCTCACCCGCCTTCATCGCCATCGCAGCCGACGACAGCCTGGTACGCAACACGGTGCGTTTCTGGCAAGCCATGGCACAGGCTGGCAATCCGCCGGAGCTGTTCATCGCCGCCAAGGGCGGGCACGGTTTTGCCTTGAAGCCAGATGCCGACCCGGCAGTGCGCGTATGGCCACAGCTCTTCGCGACCTGGCTCAGGACACGAGGCATCCTGCCCCCATGACGAAGACATCATGGCTGTTCTGCCTCTCGGTTCTGGCCTTGCTGTCGGCAGCCCTCGCCTTGGTGACCCGCCTGCCCGCCGAGTACCTGCTGAGCTTTACACCCTTCTTCCAGGGTTTCTGAATCAGGCGATGCGCGGCGTGCGCCAGGTCCAGAACAAGGCCCAGGCCAAGGCCCCCACGCCCAGCCAGTAGCTGTCGCCCATCGAGCCGCCGTGCTCGATCCACAGCCGCGCGAGGAAAGGGCCGGTCAGTTGCGCCAAGCCATAGAGCGCGATCAGGGCCGCCGAGAGGCGCGGCCCTTGATGCGGGTGCAGGGCGCGCGCGAGGCGCTGCGTGAGCAGCACCGCGCCGAGGAAGGTCGTGCCCACCAGCACCGCGCACAACAACACCCCTAACTCGCCCGGCCACAGCACCGGCCCGGCCACACCCAAGCCCTGCAAGGCGTAGTTCAACAGCAGGGCGCGCCGATCACCGATGTGCGCGCCGATGCGGTTCCAGCCCCAGGCCGCGACCAGCGTCCCCACCGCCAGCACCAGCCAGGCGCCACTGGTGAGCCAATGCGCCGCAGGCAACTGCTCGCGCGCCACCACCGGCAGGAAGGTGGTTGGCAGGATGTAACCCAGGCCCGCCCCGGCATACGCCATGAACACCGGGAAGCTGCCGCGATCCACCAAAGGGGTCACGATCGTGGACGGCACCACCGTGCCCGGCGGCGGCCGGTCCAGATGCGCCAGATGGCGACTGCTCCACCAGGCCAGCGGCAAGGCGGCCAGGGCCATCGGCCACCAGCGTTGCGCACCCTGCAACCAGCTCGCCGGCACATTCGCCAGCAGGTTCGACAACAGCAAGCCGCAGCCCACGCCCAGATAGACCAGGCCCGACAAGGCCGCGCGCCGGTGCCGCGCCAGCCACTCCAGCACCAGGGCCGGTGCCTGCACGAAGACGATGCCGTTGCAGATGCCATTGAACAGGCGCAGCAACAGGAAGACCGTGACGTTGTCGGTGAAGCCCTGGGCCAGGGTGCCCAGCGCACAACCCAGCAGCGCCGGCGGCATCACGCTGCGCAACTGATGCGGTTCATGCAGACGGATCGCCAGCATCGCCCCCAGCAGGTAGCCCACATAGTTCCAGGTCGCTGCACCCGCGCCGGCCGACAGGTCGAAGAAACCATCCGCGACCAGCATGGGCAGCAAGGGCGTGTAGGCGAAACGGCCCAGACCGTGCACCACCACCAGCGCGATGCCGGCAGCGAGCAGCGAAACCCAGGCGCGCAGGGCTGGCTCGGCCGCTGCGTCGTGTTGTGTCTTTGTCATGTTGGAGGAGGCATGTCGGGGGCGACACTCACTGTGCCAGCGCCGGCCCCGGACATGCAATCGGGGAGAGTCCGCAAGCCAGGTCGGATGTGAGAACCACCCAGTGGTCCACTTGGCACACTCGGCAGGGCGCTGAATAATGCCGACGGCAAAACCACCTAACCCCAAGCCATGCGATACCAAGGCCGCATCACCCAGTGGAAGGACGACAAGGGTTTTGGCTTCATCACCCCGAATGGTGGTGGCGAGAAACTATTCGTGCATGTCAGCGCATTCCGTAGCCGCCACATTCGCCCTTCCGAAAACACACTCGTCACGTATGAACAGAAGACAAATGAGAAGGGACGACTTCAGGCCACGGATGTCTCGTTTGTCGGCGATGCGGCCCGTGCCCCTGTCATGCCGAGCAGCAGCCCGTGGCCGGTTGTTTTCACCGCTGCTTTCCTGCTGTTGATACTTGCTTTCACGCTGTTGGGCCGGTTGCCGCCGATCCTCCTTGGCTACTACCTGACAGCCTGCCTGATCACCTTCATGGCCTATGCCATGGACAAGTCAGCGGCAAGAAGGAGTGCCTGGCGTACGGCAGAAAGCACGCTGCATCTGCTGTCGCTCATGGGCGGATGGCCTGGTGCGCTGATCGCGCAACGCCAGCTTCGCCACAAATCCGCCAAGGAGTCCTTCCTGGCAGTGTATTGGCTCACAGTGATCATCAACTGTGCTGCCCTCGCGTGGCTACTGACCGAGGGCGGCGCACGAACGCTGCAAAACATCCTCGGTCTTCCCTGACAACCCGTAGGGCAGATGCCGCAGGCGATCCGCCGGACCTCCCTCGCACAGCGTGATGCCGCCTGCGGCGGCTGGCGGAACCGCAAGCGTTCCGCCCTACTACGATGACGCTCAGCGAGCGGGCACGGCTTGCTCGATGATCTTCACCATCTCGCCATAGCCGCGCGAGCGGGCCAGTTGCAGCGGGGTGTTGCCTTCGCGGTCGGTCAGCTTGAGCGAGGCACCAGCCGCCACGAGCGCGCGCAAGGTTTCCTGGTGCCGCTTGCCGCCATCGCCCAGCACGATGGACTCGATCACCGCCGTCCAGTGCAGGTTGTTGACGTGATCCAGCGGCGCGCCGGCGGCGATGAGCTGCTTCACCACGCCGTCATGCCCAAGATGCGCTGCTGCGATCAGCGCCGTGCCGTCGTAACGGCTGGTCACCTGCTTGGCGCTGGCGCCCAGCGACAACAGCAGGCGCAGCGTCTCCTCGTCGTCCGCCACGGCGGCGATGGTCACGCTGTCGTAACGGTCGTTCTCCAGCAGGTCGAGCTTCGCGCCGGCCTTGGCCAGCATGCGGATGGCATCACGCTGGCGGGCGAAGCTCGCCACATGAAGCGGCGTACGACCGTGGCCGTCGCGCGCATCGAGATTCGCCCCGCTGGCGATCAGGCGCTCCAACTTGGCGAGATCACCCTTGTGCGCAGCCATGTGCAGGCCGGTATAGCGCGCCGCTTCGGCAACACTGGGCGCGGTCTGGGCGGACGCGGAGGGGACGATCCCCCAGCAGGTCAGGGCCAGACTGAAAGCACCGAGGGTGCGTTTGAATGTGGTGTCTGTCATGGCTGCGTTTCCATCAGAAATGTGTGTGCCATAAGTGCTACTTGCGGGCCGGAATGAAGGCGGCTTCGCCAAATGTGGCGTCCGGAACCCCTCCCAGCCTCCCCTTGTCAGGGGAGGTGCAACAAGCCATGCCAGCAGCCCCCTCCCCTGACAAGGGGAGGGTTGGGGAGGGGTTTTGTGCTTACCCCCCGGCCCTCCGTCTTGTTACTTCAGCAGGTCCTTGACCTTGTCCAGCGCCGCCATCGCGCACTGCTCGTCGAGGTGGCCGCCGGGTGCACCACCGATGCCAATGGCACCGATCACTTCATTGCCGACCTTGA
Source organism: Uliginosibacterium sangjuense (assembly GCF_059132465.1). NCBI lineage: Bacteria > Pseudomonadati > Pseudomonadota > Betaproteobacteria > Rhodocyclales > Zoogloeaceae > Uliginosibacterium > Uliginosibacterium sangjuense. Next base: position 1,313,699 of record NZ_CP101132.1, on the reverse strand, counting down.
CCGGCACGCCGCCGCCCAGCAGCAGGTAGCCGGGGATGTTGACCAGGTTGGCCGCCGCCGGGTTCTTCTGCGCGCCTTCCATCATGGCCAGCGTGGTGTTCTTCGCCGACGCGGAGGTCCAAGCCTTCTGCTGGCTGGCGCCCAGGGTGTGCGGGCCGGCGTTGTCGGCGCGCTGCACGGCACGCACGGTGCCGGCGCGGTCGACCACGGTAGCGGTCACCGCATAGCCGTTGGCGGTGCAGGCGGCCACGCTGTGGGCGGCGAGCTGGTTGGCCAGTTCCAGCGACATGTTCTTCTCGGTCCGCACGGCCGCATTCGGCGTCACATTCTGTGCGGCGGCGAAGGTGGAAGCGGTCAGCAGGGCAACGGCGGTCAGGCTGTGAATCTTGCGCATGATGTTCTCCTCTTGGGTGGGGCGCCGGGATGTCGGCTGCCATGGGGAGAACTCTAGGGATTGGCCGTCCAGCGGCCTATTCGTAGGGCTACGCCGCGGCCTCCGTAGAACTACTGAGTGACCGGGGCGCCTGAAAAATGGCGCTGGCTAGGCGCGGCCACGCAGACAGTACAGGTGTACGGCAAGCGGCCGCAACAACGCCGGCGCCATTATTCAGGTGTCCTGCTCGACCAGCACCGCGTACTGACGGATCAATTGCGCCAACGACTCGGTCTGTAGCTTGGCGAAGAGATTGGCGCGGTGCGTCTCCACCGTGCGGGGCGAGAGGTCCAGCGCGCGGCCGATCTCCTTGTTCGTGAGGCCGGCGACGATCAGCCCCAACACCTCGCGCTCGCGCGCCGAGAGCTGGGCGTAGCGCTCGCGTGCGGCGCGGTCGGCGGCATGGCGCTCGCGCGAGCGCACATGCTGGCGCACCGCGTTCTGCAGCGTCTCCAGCAGCAGTTCGTCATCCACCGGTTTTTCGAGGAACTCCGCCGCGCCGGCCTTGAAGGCACGCCGGCACATGTCCACCGTGCCGTGGCCGGTCAGCATAATGACTGGCTGATCCACGCCTTGCGCGATCAGGGTGTCGAGCACCGTCAGCCCACTGATGCCGGGCATGCGCACATCGAGCAGGATGGCGCCGATCCCCTCGCGCGCGAAGCCGGCCAGAAAGGCCTGCGGCTCCGCCCAGGTCTGCACACGCAGGCCCACGGTGCCGATCAGCAGCGCGAGGCTGTCGCGTACCGCCGCATCATCGTCGATCAGGTGGATCAGCGGCGACTGTGGCGAGGCTTCGCTCATGCGCCCTCCTGCACCAGCGGCAGGCTCAGCACGAAGACCGCCCCGCCCGGGCTGCCGTTGCTGGCCTGCAACTCGCCCCCCATGCCGGCGGCCAGCGTCTCGCACAGGCTCAGGCCCAGCCCCAGGCCGCCCTCACGCGTGGTGAAGAAGGGCTCGAAGATGCGCGGCAAGACCTCGGGCGGAATACCCAGGCCGCTGTCGGCCACGCGCAACTGGCCGCGTGCGCCCTCTGCAGACACCCGCAGATGCAGGCGGCGCTGCTCCACCGGCACCCGCTCCAGCGCCTGCAGCGCGTTCATCACCAGGTTGTGGATGATCTGCTCCAGCGCCACCGGCTCGGCCAGCACGCGGCAGCCTGGCGCCCCTTCCACCGTCAGTTGCAGGCGGACGCGCCGGCACTCCGGTTCCAGCAGATAGAGCACCTTGTGCGTGGCGTCCAGCAGGTCGGTCGCTTCCACGCTGGCGCTGGTTTTCGGGCGCTCCACCGCGTGCCGCAGCCGGCCCACCACCTCGCTGGCACGCCGCGCCTGCTCCACCGCCTGATGCATCGCCCCGCGTGCGAGCTCCAGATCGGGCGGCGCCTCGGCCAGCACGCGGCGCGCCGCCTGGGTGTTGGCCAGCACCGCGGTGAGCGGCTGGTTCAGCTCGTGCGCCATGCCGGCAGCCAGCTCGCCCAGGGTGTTCAGACGCGCCACCTGGCCCAGACGCAGCAGCTCTTCGGCACGCCGCCGCTCGCTGCGCTGGCGGCGCAGTTGGTAGGCCCCAAGAAGGATCAGAACCACGCCGGCACACCACGCGCCCATCCACAGCCAGGGAAGTTCCTCCCAGCCCATGACCCGCATGGCATGCAGGTCGAAGGGCTGGCTATCGGCCGCCAGCCGCTTGCTGAAATCGAAGTGCCAGCCCCGGCGGCCAGCCTGCCCCGGCTGCAGCACGAGGCTCTGCGATTCGAACTGCAGCAACACCTGCACCGGGCTGCTGCGCGGATCGGTGGGCCACTCCTCCCACGGCAGCATCTCGCGCAGGCCGATGGTCATCGCGTGGCTGGCCGGCTCACCCGCCAGCACCAGCACGTAGCGGCCACGATTGAAATCCGCCATCGCCAGCTCGGGTCGGCGCAACTCGCGCGAGGCCGCCTCGGCGCGCGTCACCCGCGCATCGCTCCATTGCTCCTCACCCTGGCGCCGCTGGATCGCCAGCACCTGCGGGTAGACCGAGGCCAGCCGCCGCTCCCGCTCCGCCCCCTGCTCTGCCTGCAGCAGCGACACTGTGGCGAGCATCGCGTCGTGCTGCACCACGCGCTGGCTCAGCACGCGGTGCATGATGCGCGCGTCGGTCTCGAAGGCTTCGCGCGCGGTCTGCAGCGCCTGGCGTGCGATCAGCGCGGCACCGGCCAGCCCGAGCACGAGGGCCGCCAGCCACCACCAGAAGAGACGGAAGAAGGAACGCAACATGCGTCCATTCTGGCAAAAAGAAACGCGCGCCGCAGCGCGCGTTTCCAGATGGCGGGGATGCGTGCTCAGCGCGCGTCGATCAGCGCCTTGATGTTCAGCAGCGTGATCTCGTCATCGTCCGGCTTGCCGATCTGGCGCCCAGACGAGTACGGGAAGTTGTTGTCATTGACCGTCACGATGTGCGTGGCATCGACGATCGTGAGGCCTTCCGGCCCCAGGTGCGGCAGCACGAAACCTTCCTCATTCGGCCCCAGCTTGGCCAGGCGCTTGGGATTGGCGATCTTGGTCAGGTCGATGTAGGCCACCTTGCGCACGAAGCCTTCGCCATCCGCCGCCGCGAGATCAATCTTGTAGATGCGCTTGAACTTGGCCGGGCGCGTGAAGCAGTCGGTACGCATCTGCTCGCTGGGGCAACCGGGGCCGGCGCCCTCGGACGCGTCGTCACGCTCGATCACGAGACCCGTCGTGGCATCCAGCAACTGGAAGTCGGCCGCGATGTTGCCGGCCTCCTCGAAGCGGTACTTCCAGCGCTTGCCGGTGTAGGCGCGGCTGGCCACATCCAGCTCCAGGATGTGGGTGTAGGGCTTGCCGTTGCTGCTCTCGAAAGCCTTGGTCGCGGCGTCGTACAGCGGCCATTCGAACATCGGGTAGAGCTTGCTGCCATCCGGCGACTTGGCCATCGGCTCAAAGCCGCCCGAGCGGCGTGCGTCCCAACCCGGAATCGCATCGCTGGGCAGGTTGCCGAGGCGGCCACTCATGTAGTGATCGGGCGAGCGGTAGGTCTTGTCGCCGACCTTGGTCTCGATGATGCCCAGCACGCGGCCGCTGTGATCGACACGCAACACGTAGGGGCCGAACTCCTCACCGATCCACCACTCCTTGCCGACGATCTGGATCGACTCCGGGTCGAAATCCGCGCCAGTCAGGTAGCGCTTCTCGGTGGCCTCGTTCTGGATCGCGAACGGCACCTTGCGGTCTGGGTCGTGCAGGAAGGTGGTCTTCTCACGCGTGGCCTTACCGCTCTTCCAGTCCACCTTCACGTTGTGGACCATCAGCAGCGCATCCTGCGAGTTGATCTTGTTGCCGAAACCGTTGTCGGTCAGCACCAGGTAATGCTCGCGATCCACCGCCACAATGCCGGAGAAGCCCTGCACCGCCTGGCCCTTGACCGGCAGCGCGCCACCCGAAGCGCGCGGCGCCTTCGGGTCGCCGACGAAGGTATTGGCCTTCTCGCTGCCCAGCACCTCGTTACGCGTGCGGTTGTTGTTGGCGAACTTGCCGGCAGTGGCGAAGAAACTGCCCGCATCCTTCGGCGCGGCAACCGTGGTATCGAAAGGCAGATAGGCATGCCCGGCCAACTCGGCCGTGACCTCCTGCTGGGCATGCACCGACAGCGCGCCAGCGCAGGCCAGCACCAGTGCCAGGGGTTTCAGAACGAAGGAAGGACGAAACAACATGGAGGGCTCCCTGAGGCGAAAAAGCGGGAGCCTAGGGGCGCGGGATGACAGGGCCGTGAAAGATGAATTTCCCCCGCAAAGATCTTCCGTGAGAGCACGCCGGAACGGCAGAACCTTCCAGCTCTTCATCCTGCGTGCCCCCCTCTCCCCAGCCCTCTCCCGCCAGCGGGAGAGGGAGTTCCGCGCATATTGGCCGCAACCGACATGTCGTGTCCCCTCGCCCGCTTGCGGGAGAGGGTGGCCCGCAGGGCCGGGAGAGGGGCTGTGGCGGTGACCCCAAAAGACAAAAGCCACCCGCAGGTGACCATTGTCTTTTACGGCAGGACCGACTTACACCGCCGCCAGCGCCTGCTCCAGGTCGGCCAGGATGTCGTCGATGTGCTCGATGCCGATGGACAGGCGCACCGTGTCCTCGGTGACGCCGGCCTTGATCAGCTCCTCGGGCGAGAGCTGGCGGTGCGTGGTGGAGGCCGGGTGGCAGGCCAGCGATTTGCTGTCGCCGATGTTCACCAGGCGCGTGATCAGCTTCAGCGCATCCTGGAAGCGCGCGCCACCTTCACGGCCACCCTGCACCCCGAAGGTCAGGATGCCCGAGGGCTTGCCACCAAGGTACTTCTTCGCCAGCGCATGGTGCGGATGGTCTTCGAGGCCGGCGTAGTTCACCCAGCCCACCTTGCTGTGACCCTTGAGGAACTTCGCCACCGCCAGCGTGTTGGCGGTGATGCGATCCATGCGCAGCGCCAGGGTCTCGATGCCCTGGATGATCTGGAAGGCGTTGAAGGGGCTGATCGCCGCGCCCATGTTGCGCAGGGGCACGACGCGCGCACGGCCGATGTAGGCGGCCGGGCCCAGCGCCTCGGTGTAGACCACGCCGTGGTAGGACACGTCCGGCTCGTTGAGGCGGCGGAAGCGTTCCTTGTGCTCGGCCCAGGGGAACTTGCCGGAATCGACGATAGCGCCGCCGATGCTGGTGCCATGGCCGCCCATGTACTTGGTCAGCGAGTGCACCACGATGTCCGCGCCATGCTCGATCGGCCGGCACAGGTAGGGCGAAGGCACGGTGTTGTCGACGATCAGCGGGATGCCATGGCGATGCGCGATCTCGGCCAGGGCGCCGATATCAGTGATGTTGCCCAGCGGATTGCCGATGGTCTCGGCGTAGATGGCCTTGGTGCGTGCGTCGATCAGCTTCTCGAAACTGGCCGGATCGCGGTGGTCGGCGAAGCGCACGCTGATGCCGTACTGCGGCAACGTGTGGGCGAACAGGTTGTAGGTGCCGCCGTACAGCGTGGCCGAGGAGATGATGTTGTCGCCCGCCTCCGCGATGGTCTGGATGGCGTAGGTGATGGCGGCCTGGCCCGAAGCCAGCGCCAGCGCGGCAATGCCGCCCTCCAGCGCCGCGACGCGCTTTTCCAGCACGTCCTGCGTGGGATTCATGATGCGCGTGTAAATGTTGCCCTGCACCTTGAGGTCGAACAGGTCGGCGCCATGCTGCGTATCGTCGAAGGAATAGGCGACGGTCTGGTAGATCGGCACCGCCACCGCATGCGTGGTGGGTTCGGGCGTGTAGCCAGCGTGCACGGCAAGGGTTTCAAATTTCATTGTCATTCCTTGGTGTGATCAGGGAAACGATGAGTATAGCCAGCATAAGCCGCCGGCCAATGATCAAAGCCTGCTTTGCAAATTCGCTTTTGGGCCAAACCAGTGCACGCTGCCGCGCCGCCACGGCGGTGACGCTCCACACTCCGTCGTTCCTGCGCAGGCAGGCACCCAGCGACTTTTTTTGGGTGCCCGATGCCCGTCAACACAGGAATGTCGCAGCAGCGACAGGCGTAGGGCGGAAGCCCAGCGGGCGTTCCGCCAGCCGCCGCCAGGCGGCAAGCTGCTGGCGGCAAACCGCTGGCCGCAAGCTCCCGGCGGAACCTCCTACGGAGTTCCGCCCTACTCCATATTCAAGGGCGGCAAGCCATGCCGCGCCCGCGCGCGATTGCAGGCCTCGTTGCTGATGCCATGCAGGCCATGCTGCGCGAACTCGCGGCAGGGCTCAGGGCGGAACTCGTAGATGCCGCACTTCACTGCCTCACCGATCTTGCCCACCAGCGCCACGCAACGCGGCGGCGAGCGGTCGGTGCCGCGCATGCGGCAACTGTGCGCGGTCTCCTCGTCGGCCAAGGTGTCCGGCACATGCCCGCCCAGCTCGGAGGCGAGCTGGCTGCGGTGGAAACTCACGCGAAAGGCGGCGCAACAGGCACCGCAGGATTGGCAGATGTCAGGCATGCGATCCAGGATTCGGGTTGGCAGGTCCGGCCGGCTCGCCATCCTCTCCCAACACCTGTTCGAGCAGGTCGAGGAAGCGGCTCAGCACCGGGCCCGGCGGCTCGTCGCGCGTCACCAGCACCATGCTGTGCCAGGCGCGCGCATCGCGCAGGGGCAGGTAGCGTACGCGATCCAGCGCAACGCAGGCCATCGGGGCCGGCATCACGGTGACCCCTAGCCCGGCCGCGACGAGACCGATCTGCGTCACCGCCTCGTCCGCTTCCTGCACCACACGCGGCGTGAAACCGGCGGCCCCGCACAGCTCGCGCGTGACACGCGCGAGGCCGGCCCCGGCGTTCTCGGGGTACATGATGAAGCCTTCGTCGCGGAAGTCCTTGAGCGACACGGCAACCCGCGTCGCCAGTGGATGGCTGGCCGGCAGCACCATCAGCAAAGGGTCGCGTCGCAACAGGCGCAGGCGTAGCCCTGGCTCGCTCTCCAGCGCGCCGTTGTAGCGAACGAAGCCCACATCGAGCCGGCCTTGTCTGAGCGCTTCGAACTGGGCCGCGGTGAAGCGCTCCAGCAGGCGCAGGGTGACACCCGGCACTGCTTCGCGATACGCCCGCAACAAGCGCGTCAGCAGGGGCGTCAGTGGCAGCGAGGAGGTGAAGCCCACGCGTAGCTCTCCCAGCTCACCACGCGCCGCACGCCGCACCTCGTCGCCCGCCTCGGCCGCTTCGGCCAGGATGCGTCGCGCACGCTGCAGGAACAGTTGCCCCGCCTCGGTGAGTTGCACCCGGCGCTTGCTGCGCAGGAACAGCAAGGCACCGAGCTCCTCCTCCAGGGCCTGAATCTGCTGGCTCAGCGGTGGCTGGCCGATATGCAGGCGCTCGGCGGCCCGGGTGAAGTGCAATTCCTCGGCCACAGCCACGAAGTAGCGTAAATGACGCAGCTCCATTGATATGTACTGAATATAAGTAATTACTGAAACATATATTGGACTGGGGTAAATGCGCTGTCCAGAATGAAGCCACACTTCAGTGCGCCTCCCCCTGATCGCAGCATGAACACCCATGTAGTCCGCAGCACCGCCGACCTGTCCGCCCCGCCTTCCAGCGCACCCGCCAAGCTGCAGGCCGGCAGCCCCGCCTGGCGCCGCGCCACGCTGGCCATCTTCTTCGGCGGCTTCGCGAGCTTTGCCATGCTGTACGGCATGCAGCCGCTGATGCCCGCCTTCGCGGCGGAGTTCGGGCTCACGCCGGCAGCGGCCAGCGGCGTGATGTCGCTGGCTGCCGGCCTGCTCGCCCTGTGCCTGATTCCGGCCAGCGTGCTGGCGGACCGTCACGGTCGCAAGGCGGTGATGGTGGCCTCGCTGGCCGCCTCCGGCCTGCTGATGCTGATCGCCGCCAGCCTGCATGGCTACACCGAACTGATGTGGGCCCGCGCGCTGTTTGGCATCGCACTGGCCGGTTTGCCAGCCGTGGCGATGACCTATCTGGCCGAAGAGATCGCACCGGAGTCGCTGGGCCGCTCGGTGGGCCTCTACATCGCCGGCAACGCAGTCGGTGGCCTGTCCGGCCGCTTGATCTCGCCGCTGCTCGCCGACTATGGCTCCTGGCGCCTGGCCGCCGCCACGCTGGGGGTGCTCGGCGTGCTGGCCGCCCTCGCCGTCTTGCGCACCCTGCCTGCGCCGGCCCACTCCAGTCCGCGCCACAGCACGCTGCTCGGCCTGTTGCCGCAGGCCATGACGCATTTTCGCGATGCCGGCCTGCCCTGGCTGTTCCTGATCGGCTTCCTGCTGATGGGCTGCTTCTCCAGCTATTACAACTACCTCGGCTTCCGCCTCGCCGCGCCGCCCTTCTCGCTGCCGCTGGCCGCGCAGGGTCTGGTCTTCCTGCCCTATCTGTTCGGCATCTTCTCCTCGGCCTGGGCGGGCGGGCTGGCCGACCGCTTCGGTCGCCGCCGCGTGCTGTGGATCATGGTCGGGGTGATGGGAGCCGGCTTCACGCTGTCTCTGTCGCACAGTTCGCTGCTGCTGGGCCTGGGCGTAATCCTGGTGACCTTCGGTTTCTTCGCGGCGCACTCGGTCACCAGCAGTTGGGTCGGCCGCCGTGCCCGGGATCACCGCGCGCTGGCCTCGGCCATCTATCTGACCGGCTATTACCTCGGCGCCAGCGTGCTCGGCAGCGCCACCGGCCTGATCTGGCAATGGGGTGCCTGGTACGGCCTGATGGGCGTGCTGGGTGCCGTGCTGCTGCTGTGCATGCTGATCGCGCTGAAGCTGCGCGGGCTGGTGCCGCAACCGGGCTGAGCCGCTTGGAGCGCTCTCGTCGAACTTGAACCCCTCCCGACCTCCCCTTGTCAGGGGAGGAGCAAATCACGCGGGCCGAACCATTTGAGCCGAGACGAGCGCCCTCCCCTGACAAGGGGAGGGTTGGGGAGGGGTTAAAACCCCATCAGACCTGATTGACGAACCGGTACAGCGCCTGCCCCGAGTCGCGGTATTTGCGCTCGAAGGGGGTCAGCGGCTCGCCGACCTCGATGCTCTCCACGACAGGCGCCTTGCCCGTCAGCACACCGATGGCGAGCGCCATCTCCTCGACGTAAATACGCCAGTTGCTGCGGCACTCCAGGCGTCCGCCCAGCGCCAGCAGGTCCGGAAAGATCGCCATGCCGTGCCAGCGGCGAGACAGATGACCGATCTTGGGCCAGGGGTTCGGATACAGGATGTAGTGCCGGTCCAGGCGATGCCCGTCGCGCTTGAGCAGGCGCCAGAAATCCACCAGGTCGGCACGCACGAAATGCAGATTGGGCGGCAACTCGCCCGGCTTGCCGCGCGTCAGCCTATCCTCGGACTGATCCACGCCCAGCACGAAATGCGCGGGAAACTCGCGCGCCAGACGCAGGCTGCTCCAGCCTACGCCGCAGCCCGCGTCGAGCAGCAGCGGCGCACGACCATCCCAGTGCGCCATGACTTCGGCATAGGTACGCTCGCTCGCCGGCGAAAAGGGTTTGCGGAAGCGATGCTCGCGGTGACGCAGCACGACTTCCACAAGCCGTTCATGCGGCGCCTGCTGGGCGCTGCTGATCGCGCGCGAGTTGGCGTACATCGGACAAGCCTCAGAGTGCGGCGAGATACGGGTCCAGCAGCACCGGCTCGCGCAGGGTGCGCACCTGCTGGTACAAGGTCTCGGCCTGGGGATAGTGGCGACGCAGCAGGTTCAGCCACTGCTTGAGGCGGCCCGGCGCATGGCGCGCTTCGACCTTGATCTGCACACGCTGCCAGTAGTCATGCAGCAGCGGCACCAGGCGCGGCCAGTCCTGCGCTGGCGTGCGGGCCTCCTCACCCGAAAGCGAGGCACGAATGCGCTCCACCATGAAGGGGTCGGCCACTGCGCCACGCCCCAGCATCACGTCGCGGCAACCGCTCTCGGCGCGTGCGCGGTGGTAGTCCTCGACCGTCCAGATCTCGCCATTGGCGACCACCGGCACCTTCACCGCCTCGGCCACGCGGCCGATCCAGCTCCAGTGCGCCGGCGGGCGGTAGCCTTCGTCCTTGGTACGCGCGTGCACCACGATCATTTCCGCCCCGCCCTCGGCCAGCGCCGTGGCAGCCTCCACCGCGCGTGACTTGCACTTCACGCCCAGGCGCATCTTGGCGGTGAAGGGCATGCGGCCATTGACGGCGCGGCTCACCGCCCGCGAGATGTCGTGCAGAAGTTCAGGTTCGTCCAGCAGCACCGCTCCGCCGCGATGCTTGTTCACGGTCGGTGCCGGACAGCCGAAATTGAGGTCGATACCGGCCGGGTTCAGGCGCGCCAGCGTCTCCGCGTTTTCCGCCATGCAGGACGGGTCCGAGCCCAACAACTGCACGCGCACCGGCACGCCGGCCCCGGTGCGCGAGCCAGTCAGCAGTTCGGGCGAGATGCGCGTGAAACTGCGTCGCGGCAGCACCTGGCTGGTGACGCGCACGAATTCGGTCACGCACCAGTCATAGGTTGCGGCCTGCGTCAGCGTGGCGCGCAGGATGTCGTCCAGCATGCCCTCCATCGGAGCAAGCAGGATGCGCTGCGAAACGGCTGGGTCAGATTGAGTGTCGGAAGGGCGGAACATAGGCGCGACATGTTATCGTCGCGCACTTTGTGAAGAAAGCATGTTTTTGCATGCGAAACAGGATATTGCCGTGATCGTCGTCGACCTCGTTTGCCAACAGGAGCACCGTTTCGAAGGCTGGTTTGCATCCAGCGAAGCGCTGGACCAGCAGCGCGAGTCCGGCCTGCTCACCTGCCCGGTGTGCGGCTCGCGCCAGGTTTCGCGTCTGCCCTCTGCACCACACGTGGCCTCGCGCGGCCACGACGAGACACCAGAGCTGCCGGCCCAACAGCCCGACGTGGCAGGCTTGGCGGCTCAATTGATCCGTGCGCTGCAATCGCAGGCGGCGCAGTCAGAAGACGTGGGCGAGCGCTTCCCCGAGGAAGCGCGCCGGATTCATCACGGCGATGCGGAAGAGCGCGCCATCCGTGGCCAGGCGTCGCTCAAGGAAGTGATGGAGCTGTGGGAAGAAGGCGTCAGCGTGATGCCGGTTCCGCCAGCGAAGGAAGATCTGCACTGAAAGCATCGGGACAGGGCAGCGGCTGTCCCGTTTCCGGCACGAAACAGAAAGGCCACAGGTCGTCGAACAGCGCGGCGGCCGCAAAGCCTTGCCGCTTGCCGTGGCGCACACCTGACGCGCGCGCCTGAATCCAGCCCCCGAATTGCTTGCCCAGCTTGCCCATGTCCGGCCTCCCGGCCTGCCCGTTATCTGCGTCCCAGACTAGCTGGCGCAGATGACGGAACGCTGACAGGCGGGTTTCAGCGGCGTGACGACATCCCGATGACGAGCGGCACACGCATCTCTTGGTGACTCAGACCGCCATGCACGCCGATCATGTGGCGCCCTTTCTCGCCCGGCACACGATCGATCAGGGTCCAGTCCTCACGTGCAATCAGCACCCAATCCCCCGCCGCAGGCAGCTCGCGCGCCTGCTCCAGTGGGCCGAACAGGCCGCAGGCCAGCGCCTCTTCCGCCCTCAGCGCATGGAAGGCATGTCCCAGTTCACGCGCGAAATGGGCGCCGAAACTGGCGGCGAACTCCGGTTTGACATGGCAGTAAGCTACGCGCCGCTCACCCGTGAGCGGGCCATCGAGCATGGCGTAGAGCTGCGGATGCTGCATCAGGTCGATGCACCGTTCGGCCGGTGCGTCGATGAAGCCGTGATCAGCCGTGGCCAGCACACAGGCCTGCGGCACGCACCGGCGCATCTCGGCATAGCAGGCGTCGATCTGGGCCAAGGCCCGGCGCGATTCATCCGAGTCGATGCCAAAGTCATGCGCCGTGCTGTCCAGCAAGGGAGTGTAGGCGTAGATCAGCAAAGGGCCCGCAGCCGCCTGCGCGGCCTCGGCCACGCGCGCAGGCATCTCGCTCAGCTCGGTATAGGCATGCACCTGTGCGCCGGCGCCGTGGTATTCGCTGTAGGCGCCCTGTGCCAGATAGTCCAGCGTGACCACACGCACCTCGCGCTGCACCCGCCCCAGCATCGGCGGCGTACGCAGCATGCGGCCGACCAGCCCGGCATCCTCGACCAGCGGGCCGCCACGATGCCGCATCGGCAGCGGTGCCACCACGGCAGGGCTGGCATGGTCGCGCACGAACCAGCCCAGCAAACCATGCACGCTGGCCGGCTCGGCCGTCATCAGCGTGGTGATCGCGGTCGCGGTCGTCGAGGGGAATACGGAGGACAGGGAGGCCACGCGCTCGGCCCACAGATGAGGCGCCAGCGCCGCATGGGCACGCAGGAAATCGTCGCCCAGGCCGTCGATCACAAACAAGACCAGGCAATCAGCCGCCGCCCAGGCCGCCGTCGCCTCGCGACCGTCCGGCAGACGCAGACCGGCGTAGCGCGCGGGCACCTGGGCGCCACTGGCACGCGCCAGGCTCACCGCAAGGTTGAAAATGCCCCCGCCGGCGTAGTCCGGAAGAACCACCCCGGTTTCACGAAGTGCGGTGGGCAGGTTCAGGGAACCGCCACCTGGTGTCATGGCGTCGATGAACATAAGAAAAAGGGGAAGGTTTTCAGCCTTCCCCTATTCAGCAATCTGGAGCGGGAGACGAGTCTCGAACTCGCGACCTCAACCTTGGCAAGGTTGCGCTCTACCAACTGAGCTACTCCCGCAAATTGTTCTTTGGAGGCGCGAGCCGGAGTCGAACCGACCTACACGGATTTGCAATCCGGTGCATAACCGCTTTGCTATCGCGCCCCGCTCTGACCTCTTGGACCCGGCGCCACCAGGCCCGCACAACTTTTTCCAACTAAAAGGGGAAAGCCGGTTTCGCTTTCCCCAGAATCCTGGAGCGGGAGACGAGTCTCGAACTCGCGACCTCAACCTTGGCAAGGTTGCGCTCTACCAACTGAGCTACTCCCGCAAAAGAGACGCGCATTTTAATACACGTCCCGGAGATGTCAAGCGCGATTTGCGTGCGCGCTCAGCCGTGGCGTGTCAGGTCCGGCGCGGCGCGATGCAGGTAGTAACCCATGGACCACAGGGTCAGCACCGCCGCGATATTGATCAGCACAGTCCCGATCAGATGAATCGGCAGACCCCACAGATCATCGTGGAACAGCAGCATCGGAATCGCCACCATCTGCGCGGCCGTCTTGAGCTTGCCGATGTAGGACACGGCCACGCTGGCCGAGGCGCCCACCTTGGCCATCCACTCGCGCAGTGCCGAGATGGTGATCTCACGGCCGACGATGACGAAGGCGATGATGGCATCGCAACGCCCCAGCCAGACCAGGATCACCAGCGCGGCGCTGACCATCAGTTTGTCCGCCACCGGATCGAGAAACGCGCCGAAAGCCGAGGTCTGGCCCAGGCTGCGCGCAAGATAACCGTCGAACCAGTCGGTGATCGCGGCCACCGAGAACAGCACGCAGGCGAGCAGGTTCTTGCATGACAGGCTCATCCAGCTATCTGGCAGGTAGAAGATCGCCAGCAGCACGGGGATCAGCAGGATGCGCGCCCAGGTCAGCGCGTTCGGGATATTGAATTTCATGAATGGAGGCGTGGATCAACGCAACGCGTTGTAGATTTGTTCCGCGATTTTACGATTGATCCCCTCCACGCGGCATAAATCCTCGATCGTTGCGGCTTTCACGCCGGCCAGACCGCCAAAGGTCTCGATCAGTTTCTTGCGCCGTGTTGGTCCGATCCCCGGGATATCCTCCAGCTTCGAGCTCAGGCGCGTCTTGCTGCGCCGTGCGCGCATGCCGGTGATGGCGAAGCGGTGCGCCTCGTCGCGGATGGTCTGGATCAGGTGCAATGCAGGGTGATCGCCCCCGAGACGCAGCGGCTCGCGGCCATCCGGGTGAATCAGTTGCTCCAGGCCGGCCTTGCGCTCCTCGCCCTTGGCCACGCCGACCATGGCGATGTCCTCCAGGCCCAGTTCGGTGAGCACCTCCCAGGCCACGCCGACCTGGCCCTTGCCGCCGTCGATGAGAATCAGGTCCGGCCGGACACCCTCGCCTGCCGCCACTTTCTCGTAACGCCGCGTCAGCGCCTGGCGCATCGCGGCATAGTCGTCGCCGGGCTCGATGCCGCTGATGTTGAAGCGCCGGTACTCGGACTTCTTCATCGCCTCGCCCTCCCACACCACGCAGGAAGCCACGGTCGCCTCGCCCTGAGTGTGGCTGATGTCGAAGCATTCGATGCGGCGCGGCCGCTCGGCCAGGGCCAAGGCCGCCTGCAGCGCGTCGGCCTGGGCGTTAGCGCGTCCTGCCTCGCGCAAGCGCACTTCGATGGCGAGCTGGGCGTTGGTCAAGGCCATGTCCACCCAGGCCTTCTCGCCCTGGAAGCGTGCCGCCACAACGGCGGGTATGGCTTCGCGGCTGTCGGCCAGCATGGCGCGCACCAGTTCAGGATCGAGCGGCGCCACGATCAGGCGCGGCGGCGCGGGCAATTCCGTGTAGTGCTGCTCGACGAAAGCCAGCAGTGCATCCGTCGCGCCGACGCCCTCGCCCCCTTGCGGGAACTGTGGGCGGTCGCCCAGGTGGCGCCCGCCGCGCACCATGGCAAGGTTCACGCACACCAGCCCGCCCTGCTCTACCGCCACGATGATGTCGATATCCTCGTCCTTGCCGGAATCCATGTGCTGCTTGTGCAACACGGTTTGCAGTGCGCGGACCTGGTCTCGGAAGATCGCCGCTTCCTCGAAGGCGAAACGGTCGGACGCCTCCTGCATGCGCTGGGTCAGGTTGTCGATGACATCGGAATGGCGCCCTTCTAGGAAACCGACTGCGAGCTTGACGTCGCGCGCGTAGTCCTCATCGCTGATCAAGCCCACGCAGGGGGCGGTGCAGCGCTTGATCTGGTGCAGCAGGCAGGGCCGCGAGCGGTTGTTGAACACCGGGTTCTCGCAGGTGCGCAACTGGAACAGGCGCTGCAGCAGTTGCACGCTTTCACGCGCCGCCCAACCGGACGGATAAGGGCCGAAGTAGCGCACGCCCTTCTCGAAGCCGCCACGGTAATAAGCAATGCGCGGGTAGGCATCGGCCGAGAAGGCGATGTAGGGATAGCTCTTGTCGTCGCGGAACAGGATGTTGTAGCGCGGCTTGAGCGACTTGATGAGGTTGTTTTCGAGGATCAGCGCCTCGGCCTCGGAACGCACCACGGTGGTGTCGACACGCTGGATCTGCGCCACCATCATGGCGATGCGCGGGCTCGGATGGTTCTTCTGGAAGTAGCTCGATACGCGGCGCTTGAGATTCTTGGCCTTGCCGACGTACAGCACCTCTTCGTCGGCCCCGATCATGCGATAGACGCCTGGGTGCTCGGACAGGGTGCGCAGGAAGCCGCGGGCGTCGAAACTCATTGCGGACGAGGCTGATTCAGCAGAAAACAAGGGACTGCAACACTACCACCTTGGCGCGGAGGGGGCAGCAGTCATCGGGGACAAGCGGCAAACCGGCCGCGCGAGCGATACGGCTCCGCACAATGGGGCCTGCACGCATCCGGTCTGCCCCCATGTTTCCCACTCGCTCACACCCTCGCATCGCAGCCCTCGTTATCTGTCTGACCCTCGCCGCCTGTGGAGGCGGCGGAGACACCGGAGGCGGAGCTGCGAATACCGGCAGCTCATCGGGCAGCAGTGGCTCCAGTTCGTCCTCGGGTTCATCCTCAGGCTCGTCCTCGGGCGCGGCTGCGGGCTCGTCCTCCTCGGGCTCATCCTCCTCGGGCTCATCTTCCTCGGGCTCATCTTCCTCAAGCTCTTCGTCTGGTTCGTCGTCGGGCGGAGGCAGTTCCTCCAGCAGCTCTTCGAGTTCGTCTTCGAGCTCATCCAGCTCATCCAGCGGCTCAGGCAGTGCGCTCTACGTCACGCAGCCCGTGATCGCCAGTTGCGCCCCGGGGCAACTACGCGACAGCGAACGCACGGCCGTGCTCAACAAACTGAACGAGGTGCGTGCCCGCCACGGCCTGCCGGCGGTCAGCTATGACGCAAGCGAAGATGGCCCGGCCGCGGAAGCCGCGATGTACATGGTGGCCAACAAGCAGCTCACCCACAGCCCCGACAGCAGCGGCCTGTGCTACACGGCGAACGCCGCACGCCTGGCCGGCAGCAGCAATTTGGACATGCTGTGGACCTCTGGCTCCTCGGAGAGCACACCAAGCAGCAACGCCATCCTCGACTATCTGATCGACAACAACGTCAGCTCGCTGGGGCATAGACGCTGGGTGCTCTACCCCTTCCTGAGCAAGACCACCTATGGCCGGGTCGATGGCCGCCCCAACGGAACCAGCAACATGTACATGGCCTCGGTGCTCAAGGTGATCGGCAACTCCGCCACGAACGTGTCGTCGATGACGAACGACTTCGTCGCCTATCCCTACGGCACCTACCCGAAGGCAGAGTTCGGCAAGAGCTGGTTCCTGTCTTTCTCGGTCGTCGCGAGCAAGACCAATCCCAATGCGAACGGCAAGAGCCAGGCCAACCTGGACAGCGCCACGGTCAGCGTCGCGGCCGGCGCTACCGCACTGACCATCAGCGAACAATCAGTGGACTACAGCGGCTATGGCCTGCCCAACAATCTGCAGTGGAAAGTCAGCGGCCTGCAAGACAACACCGACTACACCGTGACCATCTCCAACGTGGTGGTCAATGGCGCAACGCGACAGTTCCAGTACAACTTCCGCCTGCAGTGATCAGGCAGTGAGCTGCTGCACCGAGGCCCAGGCCTGCTGGAAGCGCGCGTCGACCGACAGCGAGGCCGCATCGGGGGCGGAGCGCGGCAACAGCGCCTCGATACGCACCGCCGATTGTGGCGACGGTTCGGGCGCCCAGCGCGCCAGCAGCTCGGCCGTGAGATCCGGCCGGTTGCACACCAGCACCATGTCGCAGCCAGCGGTGAGGGCCGCATCGGCCCGCGCGACGATGTCGCCAGCCACGATGGCCCCCTCCATGGTCAGGTCGTCACTGAAAATGACTCCCTTGAAGCCAAGCTGCTCGCGCAGGATGGTCTGTAGCCAGTAGGCCGAGAAACCGGCGGGATTCGGATCAACCTTGCTGTAGATCACATGCGCTGGCATGACACCGGCAATCGCCTTGCCGACGCGCTCGCGGTACGGCGCGATGTCGTCCACCCACAGCGCCGCGAACTCGCGCTCGTCGACCGGCATGGCCACATGCGAGTCGGCCTCAGCGTAACCATGCCCCGGAAAATGCTTGCCCACCGCCGCCATGCCGGCCTCGGCCAGGCCGTCGGTCAGGGCACCGGCCAGCTCGGCCGCCGTGAAGGGATCGCGGTGGAAGGCCCGGTCGCCGACCACGGCGCTGTGGCCGAAGTCGAGGTCCAACACCGGCGTGAAGCTCAGGTCCAGGCCGTGTGCCAGCAATTCGGCGGCCAGCACGAAGCCGGTGTCATGCGCCAGGCGCTTGGCCGCCGCCGGGTCGCGCTCCCACACGTCGCCGAACACGCGCATCGCCGGCAGGCGCGTGAAGCCCTGGCGGAAGCGCTGCACGCGCCCGCCCTCGTGGTCCACCGCGATCAACAGGCGGGGCGAGCGCAGCGCGTGGATCTCGCCGGTCAAGGCCACAAGTTGCTCGGGCGACTCGTAATTGCGCGCAAACAGGATCACGCCCCCCACCAGCGGGTTGAGCAGCACCTGGCGTTCGGCGTCAGTGAGGCGAAAACCGGCCACATCGCACATCACGGGGCCGAGTGGGATTTGCAGTGGCATGACTCACTCCGGGACCGGCGAGAACGCCGGCCATGCATCAGTTCAGGGTTTCGAGGAGGGCGAAAGCGACGACGTAGTCCTTCTCGTCGCTGATCGACAAATGCGCGCTCAGGCGACGTGCCTGCACCAGCTCGGCCAGCGCCGGAGCCAGTGCATACACCGGCTTGCCCAGCTCGTCGTGCACGACTGCGATCGCATGCAGCGTCGCCGGGGCACGCAAGCCGGTACCGAGCGCCTTGGCGAAAGCCTCCTTGGCGGCGAAGCGCTTGGCCAGGAAACGGGCCTTGTCGGGGGCGCGCGCAAAATCCGCGTACTCGCTTTCAGCCAGGATGTGTTCGGCGAAACGCTCGCCGTGGCGTGTCATCGCATCACGCATGCGCGTCACGGCCACGATGTCGGTGCCGATACCCGCGATCATGGATGAACGACGGCCGCCTCGCGCATCAGGCGCTTCATCTCGGCCACCGCTTCGCGCAAGCCCACGAAGACGGCGCGGCTGACGATGGCATGGCCGATGTGCAGTTCGCGGATGTCGGGCAGCGCAGCGACGGGCTGCACGTTGAAGTAGTTCAGCGCATGGCCCGCGTTGAAGCGCATGCCGAGGTCAACGATGGCATGACCGGCGATGCGGATCTTCGACAGCTCCTCCAGCACGGCCGGGCTGCGCGCATCGCGGCCGCGCGAATGGAAGGCATGGGCGTAGGGGCCGGTGTGCACCTCGCACACGCGGGCTCCGACGCGCGCAGCCGCCTCGACCTGCGCAAGATCGGCGTCGATGAACACACTGGTCATGATGCCGGCATCGGCAAGGCGCGCAATGATGTCCTTCAGGCGCTTCTCCTGCCCCACGATATCCAGCCCACCTTCGGTCGTGACCTCCTGGCGACCTTCCGGTACCAGCATGGCCATCTCGGGCTTGAGCTGGCAGGCGATGCCGACCATCTCCTCGGTCGCCGCCATCTCCAGGTTCAGCTTGATGTGCGTGAGTTCGCGCAGACGGCGCACGTCATGATCCTGGATGTGGCGACGGTCTTCGCGCAAATGCACGGTAATGCCATCGGCGCCACCGAGATGCGCCTCGACGGCCGCCCACACGGGATCGGGTTCATAGGTGCGGCGCGCCTGGCGGATCGTCGCGACATGGTCGATATTGACGCCGAGTTCAATCACAGTTCGTTCAGCTCCATGAGGATGCGGCGGGACTCCAACTGCTGCCCGCCCAGGTGATGCTGGATGATACGACGCATCAGGCTGCGTGCCTGTGCCACGGTCTCCGCATCGTCGTAGTCGTGGCGCGCCATGGCTAGCAAGGTGCGTCCGCTCAGTACCGCGCCTTCACTGCTGCCCGGCGGGGCCGGCACGACGCCCGACTCCGGCTCGAACAGGTAGCGTCCGGCCGGCTGCACGACGCCGCCATCGGTGGCCAAGCGGTCCAGCGTGAGGCCATAGCCAAGCTCGCGCAGCAGGGCCAACTCGAAGCCGCGCAGCAGCGGAGCCGTCGCTTCTCCGCGCGCCAGACGCGCCACCGTATCCGCATAGTGGTCGTAGAGCTTGGGATGGGCGTCCTCACGTGCCAGAAGGCGCAGCAAGAGCTCATTCAGATAATAGCCGCACAACAGGCCCACCCCGCCAAGCAGTGGCTGGCCGCCCTGCCAGCTCGCCGCGGTCAGCGTCTTGACCTCGCCCTTGCCGGACCAGCTCACGCTAAGGGGCTGGAAAGCCATCAGCACGCCACGCAAGGCCGAACCGGCGCGCCGCGCCCCCTTGGCCACCAGTGGCAGACGACCGTATTCGCGCGTCCACAGTTCGACGACCAGGCTGGTCTCGCGCCACGGGTAGGTGTGGAGGACGAAGCCCTGCTCCTCGATGACGCGATGGCGTGCAGTGCTCATCCGGCGACCTCAGCGCTGGAAGGACCCGCTTACTCGTAACCGAGCGACTTGAGGGCGCGCTCATCGTCGGCCCAGCCGCTCTTCACCTTGACCCAGACCTCGAGATAGATCTTGCCGTCAAAGAGCTTCTCCATCTCCAGGCGCGCCTCGGTGGAGATGCGCTTGAGGTGCTCGCCGCCCTTGCCGATCACCATGGCCTTGTGGCCCGGCTTGTCGACAATGATCGCGGCATAGATCCGGCGCAGATTGCCTTCCTGCTCGTACTTCTCGATCTCGACCGCCATGCCGTAGGGCAACTCTTCGCCAAGCAGCCGGAACAGCTTCTCGCGGATGAACTCGGAGGCGAGGAAGCGCTCGCTGCGATCGGTGATGTCGTCCTCACCGAACACCGGCTCGCCGACAGGCAAGTGCCTGGCCAGGGTACGCAGCAGCTCCGGCGCGTTATTGCCGCGCTGGGCGCTGATCGGCACGATGTCCGCGAAGTTGCGCTCGGCCGCCATGCGCTCGATGAAGGGGAGCAACTGCCCCTTGTCCTCCTCCAGGTCGACCTTGTTGATGACCAGCACCACCTTGGCGTCCTGCGGAATCAGCTCCAGCACCTTACGATCCGCCGGTCCGAAACGCCCCGCTTCGATCACGAAAGCCACCACATCCACATCGGCCAGCACCTGGGTGACGGTGCGGTTCATGGTGCGGTTCAGCGCGTTCGAATGGCGCGTCTGGAAGCCAGGCGTATCGACGAAGATGAATTGGTTCTCGCCCTCGGTCAGCACACCCGTCACGCGGTGGCGAGTGGTCTGCGGCTTGCGCGAGACGATGCTGATCTTCTGCCCCACCAGGCGGTTGAGCAGGGTGGACTTGCCGACGTTGGGGCGCCCGACGATGGCAACGAAACCGGTGTGCGTAACCGCCACCGGCGTGCTGTCTGCTTGACTCATTTTGCGGATCCGATCTGTTCCAGGGCCAGCCGCGCCGCGTTCTGCTCCGCGATGCGCCGGCTGTTGCCCACGCCGCAGGTGCGCAAGGCGGGGGATTCAATGATGCAGGCAACCTCGAACTCCTGCATATGGGCTTCACCACGCGTGGCCACGAGTTCGTATCGCGGCAAGGCCTTGCGTCTTCCCTGCATCAATTCCTGCAGGCTGGTCTTGGGGTCCTTGAGGGCGGCAGCGGGGTTGATGGCACTCAGAAGGGGCGCGTACTGCGCCTCGATTACGCGTTGCACAGCCTCGAAACCGCCGTCCAGGAACACCGCACCGAACAGGGCCTCGGTCGCGTCAGCCAGGATGGAAGGACGGTTGCGCCCACCACTGCGCACCTCGCCCTCGCCCAACAGCATGTGCTCGCCGACGGCCATGCGCTCAGCGATGCCATGCAAGGTGTCCTGGCGGACGAGTTGCGCCCTCAGGCGCGACAACTCGCCCTCGCGCAAGTCCGGGAAATGCCGATAGAGCGCCATGGCGACAACCATGTTGAGGATGGAGTCGCCGAGGAATTCCAGCCGCTCATAATGGTCGGCGGCATAGCTGCGGTGAGTCAGCGCACGCCGCAGCAGGCCCGCATCACGGAAGCGATGGCCCAGGGCCTGTTCGAGCGCCTCATGCCGCACGGGTGCATCCCAGCATGGTCAATACCGGGCGCTGCCCGCGCCCCCCGCCTCGGCGGCAAAGTCGAACACCAGGCTCACATTGGCGAACAGCGGTACTTCGCGCCGGTACTCGATCGACAGGCTGACGGTGCCACTGCTCTTGGTGACCACCAGGGTCTGAGGATCGACCGCGCTGAAGTCGTCGATCTCGGCCTGCCTGGCGAAGGCGCGCCGGAAGTCGGCCGGCGGCGAGGAAGCGTCGACGCTCTTGACGATGGTATTGAGCGACTTCTTGACCCCGAAGTATTCGTTGAACACCGGCACCAGCTTGAGGCCCAGCAGCAGGCCTGCCAGGATGAACAGGCCGACGATCAGTGTCGAGATCAGTGTCAGTCCGCGTTGCTTTTTCATTCAGTCCTCTCCCGTATTCACGCCTGTGGGGCGCTCAGTTGAAGCTGCCGGTCCGGCCAAAGCCCATGCCGGACGGCGGCAAGATGCTGTCGGCATGGAACCAGATGAAGAAGGCACGGCCGACGATGTTTTCGTCCGGAACGAAGCCCCAGAAACGGGAGTCCGCACTCTGGTCCCGGTTGTCGCCCATCATGAAGTAGTGCCCCGGGGGCACCACGCAGCTCACCCCTTCGCCCGAGTAGCTGCAGTTCTGCGAGAACGCGTGCGGCGTACGCTGCAACTCAGGCACGAAAGGTGGGCCCTGGCGATCGTTCAGGACCTGGTGCGGCTTCTCGCCCAGGGTCTCCTCGAACTGCTGCGAATAGTAGAACTGGTCCGGATGATAGTACTCGCCCAAAGGACGGACGGGCACGACCTGGCCGTTGATGGTCAGGCGCTTGTTGATGTACTCCACCTTGTCGCCCGGCAGGCCGATCACCCGCTTGATGTAGTCCTGCCCAGGGTTGTGGGGGTAGCGGAACACCATCACGTCGCCACGCTGTGGCGAACCGACCTCGATGATCTTCTTGTTGAGCACCGGCAGGCGCACGCCATAGGCGTACTTGTTCACGAGGATGAAATCGCCCACCAGCAGGGTCGGGATCATTGAGCCGGAGGGAATCCGGAACGGCTCCACCCAAAACGAACGCAGCAAGAAGATTGGCAGGATCACCGGGAAGAAACTGGCACCGTACTCCACCCACCAAGGGTCGGGCGTGCCCTTCGCGCGCTGCTTGCGCGCCTTGAAGACGTCGAAGAACCACAGCACGCCAGTGACGATGCTGAGGACGAACAGGATGAGTGCGAAATCCACAAAGACCTCGGGTCGAGTTGATCTGGGGTACTACTTGCCGTCGTCCACGCGCAGCACGGCGAGGAAGGCTTCCTGCGGGATCTCCACATTGCCGACCTGCTTCATGCGCTTCTTGCCTTCCTTCTGCTTCTCCAGCAGCTTCTTCTTGCGCGTGATGTCGCCGCCATAACACTTGGCCAGCACGTTCTTGCGCAGCGCCTTGATGGTTTCGCGCGCAATGATGTGCGAACCGATCGCGGCCTGTACCGCCACGTCGAACATCTGCCGTGGAATCAGCTCGCGCAGCTTGGCGGCCAGTTCACGACCACGGTACTGCGCGCTGGCACGGTGCACGATCACGGACAAGGCATCGACCTTCTCACTGCTGACCAGCAGGTCGAGCTTCACGACGTCGGCCGCGCGGTATTCCTTGAAGTCGTAGTCCAGCGAGGCATAACCGCGCGACACCGACTTCAGCTTGTCGAAGAAGTCCATCACCACTTCGGCCATCGGCATGTCATACACCAGCTTCACCTGGCGGCCGTGGTAGTGCATATCGACCTGATTGCCACGCTTCTGGTTGCACAGCGTGATGACCGGACCGAGGTAATCCTGCGGCACGAAGATCGTGGCCGTGATGATGGGCTCGCGGACCTCGGCGATCTTGCCGGTATCGGGCAGCTTGGACGGGTTCTCGATCTTGATGACCTCGCCCGAATTCAGCACCACCTCGTACACCACGGTCGGCGCCGTCGTGATGAGATCCATGTCGAACTCGCGTTCCAGGCGTTCCTGCACGATTTCCATGTGCAGCAGGCCCAGGAAGCCGCAGCGGAAGCCGAAGCCCAGCGCCTGCGAGACTTCCGGCTCGTACTGCAGCGAGGCGTCGTTGAGCTTGAGTTTCTCCAGCGAGTCGCGCAACTGGTCGTACTCGCTGGCCTCGACCGGGTACAGGCCAGCGAACACCTGCGGCTTGATTTCCTTGAAGCCTTCCAGCGGCTCGCTGGCAGGCTTGTTGGCCAGGGTGATGGTGTCGCCCACCTTGGCCGAGGTCAGTTCCTTGATACCCGCGATGATGAAGCCCACCTCGCCGGCATTGAGCGATTCGCGCTGCAGCGACTTCGGGCTGAACACGCCGGTCTGCTCGCACAGATGCTGCGCACCGGTGCTCATGAACAGCAGCTTGTCCTTGGGTCGCACGACGCCGTCGACCACGCGCACCAGCATCACGACGCCGACATAGTTGTCGAACCAGGAGTCGATGATCAGCGCCTTTAGCGGCCCCTCTGGATTGCCGCGCGGCGCCGGCACCTTGGCGATGACCATCTCGAGGATGTCTTCCACGCCCATGCCGGTCTTGGCCGAGCACGGAATCGCCTCGGTCGCATCGATGCCGATGACATCCTCGATCTCTTGTCGCGCGGTGTCGGGATCGGCCGAGGGCAGATCCATCTTGTTGAGTACCGGCAGCACTTCGACGCCCAGCTCGATGGCGGTGTAGCAGTTGGCCACGGTCTGCGCCTCGACGCCCTGCGAGGCATCGACGACCAGTAGCGCGCCTTCGCAGGCCGACAGGGAGCGACTGACCTCGTAGGAGAAGTCCACGTGCCCCGGGGTGTCGATCAGGTTCAGGTTGTAGATCTGGCCATCTCGCGCCTTGTACTGCAGGGCTGCGGTCTGCGCCTTGATGGTGATGCCGCGCTCGCGCTCCAGGTCCATGGAGTCCAGCACCTGTGCCTCCATCTCGCGCTCGGACAAACCGCCGCAGGTCTGGATGAGACGGTCGGCCAGCGTGGACTTGCCATGGTCGATGTGGGCAATGATCGAGAAATTACGGATGTGCTGCATGCGGGCTCAGTTCGGGTGACAACAAAAGGGGTGCCGCGGCACCCCTCGAGCAAAATCATTGAATAGGCGCAGATTATAGCCCAAGGCAGGGCCCCACCGCCCGCCCTACTTGCCTTCCGGCACTTTGATGCCGACGAAGTTCTGGGCGTCACCACGGCGGACCAGCAGGGTCACGGCGCTTCCGCGCGGCAGGCTTTCACTGATCCGGTTGAAATGCTCGGCCGAGCGCACCTCGCTGCTGCTGCCCTTGGTGATCAGGGCAGTGATGACGTCACCCGGGCGCAACTCGGCGCGCGCCGCCGCCCCTGTTGCCTCGCGGATCGCAGCCCCGCGCTCCAGTTCCAGATCGCGCTTCTGCTCGCGCGACAGATCCTGAGTCACCAGCCCCAGGCGATTGCCCGCCTGCAGGGCGGGCATGCTGCGCGCGAACAGGCGTGGGCTGTCATCCGGGAACTCCGACACGGTGACCGGCAGATTGCGCAACGCCCCCTCGCGCCACACGGCCATGACCGAGCGGGAGCCCGGCCGCGTCGCGCCGACGATGCGCGGCAAGTCTGCCGAGCCGCCCACCGGCTGCCCATCGAAGCGCAGCACGATGTCGCCGACACGCACCCCTACGCCTGCCGCCGGCCCATCCGGATCGACCCGGCTGACAATGGCGCCGGCCGCCTCGCGCAGACCGAAGCTGTCGGCAATCTCCCGCGTCACATCCTGGATCACCACGCCGATACGGCCCCGCCGCACACGGCCCTCCTGGCGCAACTGGGTCTGTACGTCCATCGCCACGTCAATCGGAATGGCGAACGAGATGCCCATGAAACCGCCCGAGCGCGAGTAGATCTGCGAGTTGATGCCCACCACTTCGCCCTGCAGGTTGAACAAGGGACCGCCCGAGTTGCCGGGATTGATCGCCACATCGGTCTGGATGAAGGGCACCAGGGTCTCGTCCGGCAGGGAGCGTCCCTTGGCGCTGACGATGCCAGCCGTGACCGAACTGTCGAAACCGAAGGGCGAGCCGATCGCCACCACCCAGTCGCCGACCCGCAGGCTGCGCACATCACCCAGCCGGGCGCGCGGCAGGCCGCTGGCCTCCACCTTCAGCAAGGCAATGTCGGTCCGCTTGTCCATCCCCACCAGGCGTGCAGCGAACTCGCGCCGGTCCGACAGGCGCACCAGAATCTCGTCCGCCGCTTCGACCACGTGCGCATTGGTCAGGATGTAGCCTTCGCTCGCCACGATGAAGCCTGAGCCGCTGGCGCCGCCCTCTTCCTCCGGCTGAGGCTGCGAGTGACGTGGCACCAGGCGCTTGAGCCAGTCCGGCAGTTCGCGCTCCTGTGGCTCGCGCATATAGGGCGTCTTGCCACTGCTCTTGGCCTGGGTCGCCGTGATGTTCACCACCACCGCTGCATTTCGCGCAGCCAGATCGGCAATCTGCGGCAGGCTTTGCACGGCAGGCAAGGCCATGCCCACCGACGTCTGCCCGCCCAGTCCCAGGATGAGGAGGCCAAGAATCAGGATTCGCTTCACTGCGCGGCTCATCGGACAATCTCGACCAGGCGCGGCTGCCACCCGGCCTTCACTGCCTGCCGCCCGTGGCGCCCGACGGCCCACCAAGCCAGGAGCAGGCCGACGCCAGCCCCTCCCGCGCTGAGCAACTCCCCGCCCAGCAGATGCCCCAGCCCGGCCCCTGCCAGCAGTGCCAGCAAGGGCAAACCATAGGCCCAGCCCGCCGCACGCAGAGGCAGGCCATCCGGCACCTCGATCCACACCCGGGCGCCGGCCGGCGCGGCGAGGCCGTTGGCCACCGCGTACTCCTGGCACCGCGCGCCCAGAACTTCATTGAGCATGCCGGTGCGGCAGCCGCCGGGCTCGTGGCAGCGGCCACAGCCCCCTTCCTCCCCGGTCACCCGAACCCAGGCCTGGGTGCCCTCCACCCTCGTCACGACCGCCTCGACACGCACATCCATCCCCACAAAACAAAAACGCCGGCTGAAACCGGCGTCATTGTGCCCCCAAAGCCGCTGCGGAGCTATGGCTTGGTACGTGCCTCCACGCCACCGGCAATGCGCTGCAGGGTGGCGGTCGGCACCTCGCCGAGCACGGTCACCTTGTGGTCACCCAGGCTTCGCTTGAAGATCCCGGTGGATCCCGAGCGCGTCGTGCTGGGCGGTACGCTCATGCGTTGCTTGTTCGTCGCCTCGATGAAAACGGACACACTGACCAAGCCATCCGAAAACACGGCATGCAGCGCATCCGGCTCGCCTTGGCGCAAGGGGCGACGGGTCAGCGAGATCTGGCGGAATCCGGGCGGCAGGCCTTTGAAGTCCCACTCTGCATCTTCCAACCGCAGATCGGTTCCGCGCAGGCTCACCACCTGCCAATCAGCCGAGGGCGTGAAGCCGGCGCGCAGGCGACTGCGCTCAATCGTGCCGCCGATGCTGACTTCGGTGAACGCAAACTCCTCCAGCACCTGCCCCTGCTCATCCACCATCTGGGCCTTCAGCAACAAACCGCTGGCGCTGTCGATCCACAGTCGATGGCCATAGCGCAGGGTGTCGCGCGGCTCCAGCATCACTTGCTGGGCGGCATGACCGGCGATCTGCGCCGACTCCCCTGAGCGCACCGTGTAGACCTCGCCGATGGCCTTGGCCGACAAGGCCAGACGCAGGGGATAGCGACCCACGGAGGCTCGGTCGATGATGATGGTGCGCGACTCGGGCAGGTAGCGATGCACCTCGTCATTGGTCCGCACGATCTCACGCATCGAACCACCGAGAAACTCGACCCGCTCGTGATCGCCGGCCGCGTCGACGACGCGCGTGACGCGCGATACCCCGCTCATGCCGCGCAAGCGGTAGGAGAACTCACCCGCGTAATTTGCCGAACGCCCCGCCGCGATGACTCTTTGCAGCAAGGACTGCGAATCCGGCGCCTGAGCCGAGGCCTGTGCTGCCAAGGCTAAACAGCAGAGAAGCCCCCATGCGTGCCGGGCCAAACCCTTCATCGTGCCGCGCCCATCCGTTCGCTGCTGACGGTACGCACAAAGGCTGCCACGCCAGGCACGGGAGCACCTGCGGCGCCGGCCTGATGCGCCATCACATACACTTCATCATCATTGCGCGCCGCCCCCACGAGCTGCAAGGGCGGGGCTTTCGCCGCCAAGGCGGGGGCAGGGGCTTCCAACCGCGGTGTCTCACCGCCCGGCGCCATGACCATCCAGCCCACCAGGGCTACGCCTGCCGCCGAAGCAGCCAGCGCCGCCCAGCGCGATGGCGCTGCCTCGCCCACCTTGGCGGGACGGGTACGCGCGGGAATCGCGGCCGGAGCAAAAACCACCGGCTCCTGCTCCAGCGCTGCCATCACGCGGGCATTGAAACCCGACGACACCAGCGGCTCCTGCCGCAATACATCGCCGGTCAGAATCGCCACTTCGCACGCCTGGCGCGACTCCGGCTGACGTAACAGTTTCAGCATCACCTGTTCGGCTTCCGATTCGTCCAACTCGCCATCTACCCAGGCCGACAATTTTTCGTTCAACATCACTACCACCTCTTGTCCGGTGCCACGTCCAGCAAGGGCTTCAAGCGTTCGGCGATCGCCTCACGCGCCCTGAAAATCCGCGACCGGACCGTTCCGATCGGGCAATCCATCACCATCGCGATCTCGTCATAACTCATGCCTTCGATCTCGCGCAGCACGATGGCGGTGCGCAGTTCCTCAGGCAAAGCCTCCATCGCGGCATTCACCGTCTCGCCAATCTGCTTGGTATGCATCAAACGCTCAGGCGTATCGATGTCACGCAGCAGGCTGGCGTCATCCAGCGTCTCGGCCTCCTCCGAATCCAGCTCGGTAGTCGTCGGCGCGCGACGCCCCTGCGACACGAGATAGTTCTTGGCCGTATTGATGCCGATCCGGTACAGCCAGGTATAGAAAGCGCTCTCGCCACGGAAAGCCGGCAAAGCCCGATAGGCTTTGATGAAGGCTTCCTGCATCACATCTTCCACTTCGGCTGGGTCGCGGATCATGCGCGATATCAGTCGGGCAAGCTTGCGCTGATACTTGGTGACAAGGATGCCGTAAGCCTCCTTGTCACCGCGTTGCACACGCTCCACCAACAACTGGTCAATCTCTCGTTCGCTCATGCGCGGAAATGGTTCACGGGCCTCGGCCGGTTCCGAATCGGCCGGAGTATAGCTGAACCCACTCCCGCACCCGCTGCTGTGACCGGACTGCGCGAGATTAGTTCAGGCCGCACCGAGGGTCTGTTGACCCCATGCTAATATTCCCGCCACTTCCCGCAGGCACCCCGGAGTCCCGATCTTGCTGCAATTCGACGTGCTGGTCCTGGGCTGCGGCCTGGCCGGCCAATCGCTCGCCCTTCGCCTGGCAGACCGCCTGCGCGTCGCGCTCGTAACCAAGCGGCAGATGGAAGACAGCGCCAGCGCCTGGGCGCAAGGCGGCATCGCCGCTGTCGTCGATCCGTCTGACTCCACCGAAGCCCACTACCAGGACACCCTGATCGCCGGCAGCCAGCTCAACGATGCCGCCGCGACGCGTTTCGTGGTGGAAAACGGCGCCGATGCGATCGCCTGGCTGCGCGAGCAAGGCGTGGCCTTCACCCCGGACGATGAAGTGCCCTGGGGCATGCACCTGACACGTGAAGGTGGACACAGTCATCGCCGCATCGTGCACGTGGCCGACGCCACCGGTGCCGCAGTCCAGGAAACACTGATCGACCGGGTGCGCAAGCATCCCAACATCCAGATCCTGGAGCGCTTCGTCGCGGTGGACCTGATCGTCGGCCACAAGCTCGGCAGGCCCGAAGCGGGTTGCCTCGGCGCCTACCTGCTGGATCGCAGTAGCGGGCAGGTCGTCCCCGCAGCGGCCCGTCACACGGTGCTGGCCACCGGCGGAGCCGGCAAGGTCTATCTCTACACAACCAATCCCGACTCGGCGACCGGCGACGGCATCGCGATGGCCTGGCGCGCCGGCTGCCGCGTGTCGAACATGGAGTTCATCCAGTTCCATCCGACCTGCCTCTACCACCCGCAGGCCAAGTCCTTCCTGATCTCGGAAGCAGTGCGCGGAGAGGGCGGCCTGCTGGTTCTGCCCGATGGCAGCCGCTTCATGCCCGATCATGACCCACGGGCCGAACTGGCCCCACGCGACATCGTCGCCCGGGCGATCGACTTCGAGATGAAGAAGCGTGGTCTCGACAGCGTGTTCCTGGATATCAGCCACAAACCGGAAGGCTTCCTGCGCGAGCACTTCCCCAACATCCACGCACGCTGCCTGGAACTGGGCATCGACATCGCACACCAGCCCATTCCGGTGGTGCCGGCCGCGCACTACACCTGTGGCGGCGTCATGATAGACCTGCGTGCCCGCACCGACCTGCCCGGCCTCTACGCCATCGGCGAGACAGCCTGCTCGGGCCTGCACGGAGCCAACCGGCTGGCCAGCAACTCGTTGCTGGAATGCGTGGTCTTCAGCAAAGCCGCGGCGGCCGACATCCTCGCCCACCCACGCCCCTTGCCGTCGGCGCTGCCCGCGTGGGACGAAAGCCGCGTCGGCGACGCCGACGAGGAAGTGGTGATCTCACACAACTGGGACGAATTGCGTCGTTTCATGTGGGACTACGTGGGCATCGTGCGCACCAACAAGCGCCTGCAGCGCGCCCAGCATCGCATCCGTCTGCTCAAGCGCGAGATCGACGAGTACTACACGAACTTCCGCGTTGGCAACGACCTGATCGAACTGCGCAACCTGGTCACCACGGCCGATCTGATCGTACAGAGCGCGATGCGCCGCAAGGAAAGCCGGGGCCTGCACTTCAGCCGCGACTATCCCGAAACCCTGCCCCACACTCGCTCGACCGTGCTCACCAATCCGCGCTGGCCGCGTGGTCTGCCGCGCTGGGGCAGTCAGACCTGAGGCCGGCCCCGCCCTGCCGCAGCCTCTCCGCCCACCTGTACCGCCACGGCCGAGCGCCAGCGCAGGTGCACGTTCAAACGACGCCAGCTCTCGGCGGGCATGCCATCGCACATCAACACCCAGCGCCAAGGACGGCCCTCTGCGAAATGCAGCGCCACGGCCCGCAGCGGCCCCAAGGCGGACCACTCGATGCGCTCCACGCTGCGCGGCGCGCAGTCCCCCGACTCGAGCAACAGTCCTTCTGACGAGAAATGCAGGTAAGCCCGCCAAGCCCGGCGGCACGCCCGCCAGGCCAAGAGGGCGGACGTGAACAGCAAGACCAGGCTGATTACGCGTGCCAGCGAGGGCACCTGGGGTGCCCACAAAGCCCCCATCGGCAGTGCATGAACCAGCAGAAGTCCGCCCAGGAAGAGAGGAGATGGGCGCATGGGCACGCGCAGGGAGGCTGGAGGCTGCGCCTCGCCCGTTGAACGGGCAGGTGACGGGGCGGGCTGCGCGCAGCCCGCCCCTGCGTCCTCAGACGCGGCGGAAAGCGATGGTGCTGTTGGTGCCGCCAAAGCCGAAGGCATTCGACAGAGCCACGCGGATCGGCATCGGGCGCGCGACCTTGGGCACATAATCGAGGTCGCAGGCCGGATCGACATTCTCCAGGTTGGCTGTCGGCGGCGCGACCTGTTGCTGGATGGCCAGGCAACTAAAGACAGCCTCGATCCCAGCAGCCGCCCCCAGCAAGTGGCCGGTCATCGACTTGGTCGAACTCATGGCCAGTTTATAGGCATGCTCGCCAAAGGCCCGCTTGATCGCCAGGGTCTCGGCGATATCGCCCAGCGGCGTCGAGGTACCGTGTGCATTGACGTAATCCACCTCGTCCGCATTCACGCGACCATTGCGTAGCGCGGCCAGCACGCTGCGCGCGGCGCCTTCGCCACCTTCGCTCGGTGCCGTGATGTGGTAGGCGTCCGAACTCATGCCATAGCCTGCCACTTCGCAGTAGATTTTGGCGCCACGCGCCTTGGCATGCTCGTACTCTTCGAGTACCAACACACCGGCACCCTCGCCCAGCACGAAACCGTCGCGCCCTGAATCCCAAGGACGCGATGCCGTCAAGGGATCATCGTTGCGCGTAGACAGCGCCTTGGCCGAGCAGAATCCACCCATCCCCAGAGGCGACACGGTGGATTCGGCGCCGCCGGCGATCATGATGTCGGCATCACCGTATTCGATCAGGCGCTGCGCCTCACCGATGGAGTGGTTCGCCGTTGCACACGCGCTGACGGTGGCAAAGGTCGGCCCCTTGAAACCATAGTTGATCGACAGGATGCCGGAGATCATGTTGATGATCGAGCCCGGCACGAAGAACGGGGAAATCTTCTTGACGCCCACCTCGCGCGCGGCTTCGTGCGTTTCCTCAATCAGCGGTAAGCCGCCAATGCCGGAACCGATGCACACACCAACCCGCTCAGCGAAATCCGGGTTCTCGCTGATACCGGCATCCTTCAGTGCATCCATTGCTGCCGCCAGGCCGTAATGGATGAAGGTGTCGTAGCGACGGGCTTCTTTGGGCGACAGGTAGGCCGCAACATCGAAGTCCTTCACTTCGCCAGCGATCTGTGTCGGGAAGTTGCTGACATCGAAGCGTGTGACGCGTCCGATGCCGGGACGCGCATTCAGAATGTTGTCCCACGCGGTGGCTACGGTGTTTCCGACGGGCGAGATGATGCCCAATCCTGTCACGACTACTCGGCGACGCGTCAAGGCCAGCTCCTACAACAGTTAATCTTGTACGGACGAACACAGTGGCGCAGATCATTCCTGATCTGCGCCACTGTTCAAGTCTAGACGGCCCTCAGGCCTTGTTCAGATGTGCGCTGACGTAGTCGATCGCTTGCTGAACGGTGGTGATCTTCTCGGCTTCCTCGTCAGGAATCTCGCACTCGAACTCTTCTTCGAGGGCCATCACCAGTTCGACGGTGTCGAGGGAGTCAGCGCCCAGATCGTCCACGAACGAGGACTCGTTCTTGATGTCGGCCTCGTTTACGCCCAGTTGTTCAGCGACGATCTTGCGGACGCGCTGCTCGATGTTCTCCATGAATTGCTCCTTGCGAATGAAAGCGATTAAGCAAAAAAACCCTGCTATTTTAGCAAAACAAAGCAGGAAGTTCAGTTATCAGCCGGGAACACCGGCTTTATGCCATGTACATCCCGCCGTTGGCGTGCAATGTGACACCCGTGATGTAGCTCGCGGCAGGCGACGCCAGAAACACGACGGCCGCCGCAATTTCCTCCGGCTGCCCCAGGCGCCCCAGGGCAATCTGGGTCTGCAATGCCTCGCGCTGGGCGTCCGGCAGCTCCTTGGTCATGTCCGTATCGATAAAGCCCGGCGCTACGCAGTTGACCGTAATGTTGCGGCTGCCCAGCTCGCGCGCCAACGCACGCGTCATGCCCGCCACGCCGGCCTTCGCGGCTGCGTAGTTTGCCTGTCCCGGATTGCCGGCGCTACCCACCACGGACGTAATATTGATGATGCGTCCGGTGCGTGCCTTCATCATGCCGCGCATCACCAGGCGCGCCATGCGGAAAACCGCCTTGAGATTGGTGTCGATCACCGCATCCCACTCGTCGTCCTTCATGCGCATCGCGATGTTGTCACGCGTGATACCCGCATTGTTGACGAGGATCCCAACGCCACCGAACTCCTTCTCGATGGCCGACAAGGCCGCTTCGCACGCGGCCGCATCCGTCACGTCGAGCGACAGCCCCTTGCCCTTGATGCCTGCGTCCGCCAGGGCCGCCGAAATCGCGGCCGCACCGGCCTCGCTGGTCGCCGTACCAACCACCGTGGCACCCGCGCGCCCCAGACCCAAGGCGATGGCGCGCCCAATCCCACGGCTCGCGCCGGTGACCAGGGCAATCTGTCCGTCGAAGGAACCAAACATTGCTCTCTCCAGGTTGTTTTGTCGTGATCAGGCCGCAGCCTTGGCAAGCGACTCGGCGTCAATCACCGGCTCGACCTGCAGGTCCGCCTCGATACGCTTGACCAGGCCGGCCAACACCTTGCCTGGTCCGAATTCGTAGACCCGTTCCACGCCTGCGGCCCGCATGGCCTGCACGGACTCGATCCAGCGTACGGGGCCCCAGGCCTGGCGCACCAAGGCATCGCGAATAGCTGCCGGATCACTCTCAGCACGGACATCCACGTTATTCAGCACGGGAATCTGCGGCGCATTGAAGGCGATATCAGCCAAGCGTTCAGCCAATCTGTCGGCCGCCGGCTTCATCAGCGCGCAGTGGAACGGCGCGCTGACCGGCAAAGGCACGGCACGCTTGGCGCCACGCGCCTTGCAAGCCTCCATGGCACGCTCGACCGCGGCCTTGTGGCCGGAGATCACGATCTGCACGGGAGAATTGAGGTTCGCCGCCGTCACCACCTGGCCCTGCGCCGCCTCTTCGCAAGCCGCCGCCACATTTTCGGGGTCGAGGTTCAGGATCGCCGCCATGCCACCCTCGCCAGCCGGCACCGCCTCCTGCATGACCTCGGCACGGAAACGCACCAGGCGCACCGCATCGGCAAACCCAATGACACCAGCTGCGACCAGCGCGGCGTACTCGCCCAGGCTATGTCCCGCCACCAGCGCGGGACGCGCCCCCGTGCGCTCACACCAGGCCCACCACACGGCGACACCCGCCGTCAGCATCAGGGGCTGGGTATTGACGGTCTGATTGATCGTCTCAGCCGGACCTTCGGCCGCCATGGCCCACAGATCCTCACCGAGCGCCGCCGAAGCCTCGTCGAAGGTATGCCGAATGGTGGCGACATCGCCATACGGCGTCATCATGCCTACGGCTTGCGATCCCTGGCCGGGAAATACGACCGCGAACTTGCTCACAAAGCTCTCCACGATTGGGAAAAACGCATTCAGAAGCGCAGCAGCACGGCGCCCCAGGTGAAACCACCACCCACGCCCTGCATCAACACGGACTGACCGGATCGAATGCGTCCGTCCCGCACAGCGACGTCTAGCGCCAGCGGCACCGATGCGGCCGAAGTGTTGCCATGCTGATCGACGGTCACGACTACATGTGACATGTCGACACCTGCACGCTTGGCTGCCGAGGTCATGATGCGAATATTGGCCTGATGCGGAATGAACCAATCCAGTTCGTCCGCCGTCATGCCTGCCTGCTGCAGCACTTCCAGCGCCACCTCACCGAGCACGCGCACCGCCGTCTTGAAGACGGCCTGACCATCCATGCTGAGAAAGGGGGAGCCAGTGATCTGGCCACCGGCCAGGGCGCCGGTGGTGTTCAAGATCGTGTTGAGCGAACCATCGGCATGCACCGCGCTGGCCAGGATGCCGGGCGTCTCGTCCGCGGCCAACACCACAGCCCCCGCCCCGTCACCAAACAGCACGCAGGTGGAGCGATCGCTCCAGTCGATGATGCGCGACAGCGTTTCGGCGCCAATGACCAAGGCGCGCTTGTGTGAGCCCGAACGCAGAAACTTGTCGGCAACGGTCAGCGCAAACACGAAACCGCTGCACACCGCCTGCACATCGAAGGCCACGGCGCCGGAAGGGATACCCAAGTCACTCTGCACCAGGCAGGCGGTCGAGGGGAACACCATCTCTGGCGTGGTGGTCGCGACAATCACCAGATCGATGTCGGCGGGCATCAGTCCAGCCATGTCCAGCGCACGGCGCGCGGCCTCCACGGCCATGCTGCGCGTGCCGACACCGGCAAGACTGGATGCAAGGTAACGCTGGCGGATGCCGGTACGTTCGACGATCCATTCATCGGACGTGTCGATTCCCCGCGCCACCAGGTCGTGATTGGAGACCGGTGCGCCGGG
The DNA here is from genome assembly GCF_059132465.1 of Uliginosibacterium sangjuense. Classification (NCBI taxonomy): domain Bacteria; kingdom Pseudomonadati; phylum Pseudomonadota; class Betaproteobacteria; order Rhodocyclales; family Zoogloeaceae; genus Uliginosibacterium; species Uliginosibacterium sangjuense. Next base: position 1,278,670 of record NZ_CP101132.1, on the reverse strand, counting down.
GACGAAACCGCCGGTTCCTACAATGCGGGAATAGCTCATGCGATTTCGATTTCGGGCGATTTGACGTGGGTGCTCACGTACTCGGTCATGCGCTTCTCGATCCGCTCGATCAGGTTGTTGCCGGCCGCCTCGCTGGCCCGCTTGAGCGCCTGCAGGAAGGCAAATGCATCTGCCGAGCCATGACTCTTGATCACCACGCCACGCAAGCCCAGCAAAGCCGCCCCATTGTAGCGCTTCGGGTCAACCCTATGCTTGAAACGCTTAAGCACCGGCAGGGCCATCAGCGCAGCCAGTTTAGCCAGCGGGCCGCGACTAAACTCCTCACGCAGCAAGGTGGCCACCATCTGGGCCAGCCCCTCGGAGGCCTTCAGAGCCACATTGCCCACGAAACCATCGCACACGACCACGTCGGTTGTGCTCTTGTAGATGTCATTGCCTTCCACGTTGCCATAGAAGTTCAAGCCGCTCTCGCGCAGCAGCTCGGCCGCCTGCTTGACGACCTCGTTGCCCTTGATGTCTTCCTCGCCGATATTCAGCAAGCCAACCGTGGGGCGCTCGCAATGCTCCACGGCCTCCACCAGCATCGCACCCATGATGCCAAACTGCAGCAAATGCTCAGCCGTACAGTCGACATTGGCCCCGAGGTCCAGCATGTAGGTGTGCCCCTTGACGGTGGGCAGGATGCTTGCGATCGCAGGCCGGTCGATCCCCGGTAGCGTTTTCAGCACGAAGCGCGAAATCGCCATGAGCGCACCGGTATTGCCGGCCGACACCGCGGCTTGTGCCTCGCCGGACTTGACCAGATCAATCGCCACGCGCATCGACGAATCCTTCTTGCCACGCAAAGCCGTCGCGGGCGCTTCGTCCATGCCGACGACTTCACTGGCATGTTGAATGCGGACGCGCTCACCGAACGGAGCCAGGGCGGTGTGGATGTGTGGATCGGCGAACGCAGCCTCGAGCCCGACCAGGATCAGTCGAGTCCGGGAGTCGTCGCGCAGAAAATCCAGGGCAGCAGGGAGGGTGACCGATGGACCATGGTCACCGCCCATGCAGTCAATCGCGATGGTGGTATCCATCTAGCGGCTTGAGAGCGGGAAAGCTGTGCGGGTAGGAATGCAACGCCGCGCCGCCCGTGCGGGCGACGCCTTGCGCTGAGATGGGGCGAGCGGGATTACTCGCCCTTGGTCTTGACGACCTTCTTGCCGCGGTAGAAACCCGAGGGCGAAACGTGGTGACGCAGGTGGGCTTCGCCGGTGGTCGGCTCGACAGCCAGCGCCGGAGCGGTCAGGAAGTCGTGAGCACGGTGCATGCCGCGCTTGGACGGGGACTTTTTGTTCTGTTGAACGGCCATTTCTACTTACTCCTCAAAACTCATGTTCAGTGCGGCCGGGAAGGCCCATCACCAGACTCTGTTACGACTTTCGCTTCAACGCGGCCAAAGCCGCAAACGGCGAAGGCTTCCCTGCGCCCGCCTCATCCTGCCGTGCCGCGCAGTCATGCGCATGCAGCGGAGCAATCGGCAACACCAGCAGCAGTTCGTCTTCCAGCGCTTCCAATACATCGAAGTCGCGCCCGGCGTGGACCGGATCGCAACTATCGTCTTCCAGCGCCTCGTCCGGCAGCGGTGCGTCCTTAGCCACCAGCAACAGGCTGGCCTGGACATCCACAGAGCAAGACATCTCGCCCAGGCAACGCTGGCACTGCAGCACGATCTCGCCTTGAACCGCCAGATCGAGATAACACCGCTCAGCTTCGTGCCGGCCAGAAACGGCATAGCTCAACACCTGCTCCGGCCCGCCCTCCAGCAGCACATCTTCGAGCCGCTCCAGGCTTCGTGCATCCACCTTGCCCTCGACGCGCGCCGCACGGCGTGCAAACTCAAAGGGATCAGGAAGGATGATGGGCCGCAGCGACATAAACGGTAGATGATATTATCTTTGGCTTTCCCTGTCAAAACCCGGCTTGCGGCGGCGCTGGCCGCACATCATCCCCTCGCACCATGCCTCAAATTCCGCTGGTCCTCGCATCCACCTCGGTCTATCGCCGGCAACTCCTGGAGCGGCTTGGCCTGCCCTTTGTGCAGGCCAAGCCCGACGTAGACGAGGCCCCCTTGCCTGGCGAGACGCCGACCGCCACCGCCGAGCGCCTGGCTCTGGCCAAAGCCCGGGCCGTGGCGGCAAGCCATCCGGAGTCGTTGATTATCGGCAGCGACCAGGTGGCCTATCGCGACCATCAGCGCTTCGACAAGCCCGGCACCGTGGAAAACGCCCTTGCCCAGTTGCGGAACATGTCCGGACGCAGCATCTTCTTTCATACGGCTTTGTGCTTGCTGGACAGCCGCGACGGGAGTTATCAATTGAATGCCGTTCCGGTGGAAGCACGCTTCCGCCCTCTCGAGGAAGCCGAGATCCGCCGCTACGTGGAACGGGAGCTGCCTTTGGACTGCGCCGGTAGCGCCAAATCGGAAGGCCTGGGCATCGCCCTGCTTGACTACATGCGCGGAGATGATCCCACGGCCCTGATTGGACTGCCGTTGATCACCCTGTCCCGCATGCTGCGCAAACACGGACTGCTGGTGCCATGAGCGGCGCCCTGATACTCGTCCCGGTCGGTCTGGGGCCTGGTGAGCACACCATCACTCATCCGCCTGAGACCCTGCGCCAACTGCACCGCTTGCAACACTTCATCGTAGAGCGCGCCAAGACGGCTCGCGCCGAGATCCGCCGCCTAGGCCATCCCGCCGCCCTGCAGTCGCTCGACATTCACGAGCTTCCCGAAAAACCGGACAAGGTCTGGATCGACCAAGTGCTGGATCTCGCCGTGGCCGGACAGGACATCGGCCTCATGTCTGAAGCAGGCTGCCCTGCAGTTGCCGATCCAGGCGCATTGGTAGTGCGCCGTGCACATGAGCGCGGCATCCGCGTCGTTCCCTTGGTTGGCCCATCCTCACTCCTGCTGGCGCTGATGGCCTCTGGCCTGAACGGTCAGAGCTTCGCCTTTCAGGGTTACCTGCCGGCCAAGGAGGACGAACGCAAGCAGCGCATCAAGCAACTAGAGAAGGATTCGGCACGCCTGCGCCAGACCCAGCTTTTCATCGAGACGCCTTATCGCAACGCAGCCATGCTCGACAGCCTGCTGGCCAGCTGCGCTGACGACACCTTGCTGTGCGTGGCGCGCGCACTGAGCACACCGGAGGAATGGATCGGCACAGCCTCTATCCGCGCCTGGAAAAAAAAGGCGCGACCCGATCTGTCGCGCCTCCCTACCGTATTCCTGCTGCTGGCCTGACCGGCCGGCCCTCTACTTCCAGTCGACCTGCCCCAGGCGTTCACTGACCCCCCCCGCGAAGTCCGCACCGAAACGCTTCGCGAAACGCTCGGCCACACTCTCACGCTGGGTGTAATCACGAATCTCCTCGGCCTTGATGACTTCACGCGCGACGCTATCCACCGTGCCAAAGGCATCGGCCAGGCCCAGTTCGATGCTGCGCGCGCCCGTCCACACCAGACCCGAGAAGGTGTCTGCGTCCTCCTTCAGGCGCGCCCCCCGCCCCTTGCGCACCACGTCAATGAACTGCTGGTGGATTTCCGCCAGCATCTTGCGCGCGTGTTCGGTTTGCTTCGGATCCTGCGGCGAGAATGGGTCGAGGAAGCCCTTGTTGGCGCCCGCCGTGATCAGCCGCCGCTCGACGCCCAACTTCTCCATCAAGCCCGTCACGCCAAAGCCGTCCATGCGCACGCCGATGGAGCCGATCAAACTGGCCTTGTCGACAAAGATCCGGTCCGCCGCCACCGCAACGTAGTAGCCGCCGGAAGCGCAAATATCCTCGACCACCGCATACACCGGAATATCCGGATGCAACTCGCGCTGCCGGCGGATTTCGTCGTTGATGATGCCCGCCTGCACCGGACTGCCCCCCGGGCTGTTGATACGCAGGACGACACCCTTGGTACCCTTATCCTCAAAGGCAGACTGAAGCGCAAGCAAGGTCTGCTCAGCCGACACCTCGTCAGAGCCGCCGATGGTTCCGTTCATCTGGATCAGCGCGGTGTGCTCCGCCCCATCCACCACGATGTCGCCCCCCTTGTTCCATGACCACAGCATGAACAGCAGGAAGCCCACATAGGCAAATCCAAGCAGTTTGAAGAACACGGCCCAGCGGCGGCGGCGCCGGTTCTCGCGCAGCGACTCGGTCGCCAGTTGCTGGAGCAGCTTGCGCTCCCATCCAGGTTCGTTGAGGTCACTCATAGGGGGTCGGTCAGGTAGATGTTGCCGTCACGCTCCTCGACGGCGACAGGCTGCAGGCTACGCCCCTGGCAGGGGCCGGCCACGCAGAGCCCGCTGTGCGGCTCGTAGAGCGCGCCATGCGTGGCACAGATCAAGTATAAGCCGGATGCATCGAAGAACTTGCCGGGGTTCCAGTCCAGCTCGACCGGAATGTGCGCGCAGGCGTTGCGCCAAGCGTACACCCGCCCCTCCGCACGCACGGCGAAAGCCGCCGCCCTGCCGGCAGCAGGAATCTCGAAGCGCACACCATCACCCCGCTCAACCAAGGCTGCAGCCTCACAGATCAGGCGTTGCATGCCAGCCACTCCTTCATCTCACGCACGCTGTCCACCAAGCCCTGTGGCGCCAGCGCCAGCAAGTCTTCGCGTGGATGCGCGCCATAGCTGACTGCCAAGGCGGCCGTGGCCGCGTTCTGCGCCATCAACAGATCGTGCGTGGTGTCGCCAATCATCAGCACACGCTCGGGCTCCACGGCAAACTCAGCCATCAGCTCTAACAGCATGGCCGGATGCGGCTTGGAGAAACTCTCGTCGGCGCAACGGGTGGCATGGAAATACTGCCCCAGGCTGCACTGCCCCAAAGCCCGCGTCAGCCCGGCCCGCGCCTTGCCCGTGGCGATCGCCAGCGCGTAGCCCTGTAGGCGCAGATTCGCGAGCACAGCCTCGACCCCCTCGAAGGGCGTCTGCTCGTGATCGCGGGTCAGGAAGTGGTACCGATAGCGCCCGACCAGATGCTGGATTCCAACCTCGTCGAGCTGCGGCGCGATGTGCCGCACGGCGTCCGCCAATCCCAGCCCAATGACATAGGAAGCCTCATCCCGCGTGGGCACGGCAGTTCCCACATCCTCGCACGCGGCCCGCAAAGCGTCGACGATGTGCGAAGTGGAGTCCATCAGGGTTCCATCCCAATCGAAGACGATCAGGTCAAAGCGCTTGCTCATAACTTCCATACTCACGTGACTGCTCATTGTCCAGGCGGTGCAGATAGCCTTTCAGTTCCGGTGGCAAGGCCGCGCGCAGCTCGACGCGCTCGCCACTGACCGGATGGATCAAGGCCAAGCGCGCCGCATGCAGGAACATGCGTGGCAAGCCCTCCCGGGCCAACTGCTTGTTGAGGGCGAAATCGCCGTACTTGTCGTCGCCCAGCAGCGGGAAACCCAGAGTCTGCATGTGCACGCGGATCTGATGGGTTCGCCCGGTTTTGAGTTCCACTTCCACCAGGCTGTAGCGGCTCCAGCGCGCCACCAGACGCACGATGCTGTGCGCCGGCTTGCCTTCGTGACTGGCTGAAACGCGCCGCTCACCGTCCTCGGTCAGAAACTTGTGCAGCGCCAGTTTCACGTGTTGCATGGCGTTCATCCAGCGCCCTTGCACCAACGCGTAGTAGCGCTTTTCGATGCCGCCCTCGCGCATCTGGTCCTGTATGTGGTTGAGCGCCGCCCGCTTCTTGCCGACGATCAGCAGGCCTGAAGTCTCACGATCCAGGCGATGCGCCAGCTCCAGGAACTTGGCCTGGGGACGCTGCCGGCGCAACAACTCAATGACGCCGAAGCTGACCCCGCTGCCCCCGTGCACCGCCAGTCCGGCCGGCTTGTTGAGCACCAGAAAATGTTCGTCTTCGAAAACGATCTCGAACTCGCGCTGGGGCACCTGGGGGCTGGTCGCAGCCGCACTCGGCGCGGCCACCCGGATGGGCGGGATGCGCAGCTCATCGCCCTCCTTGAGGCGATAGGTCTGGGCGATGCGCCCGCCATTCACTCTCACCTCGCCACTGCGCAGGATGCGATAGATGTGGCTCTTGGGCACCCCTTTGCATTCGCGGATCAAGAAGTTATCGATGCGCTGCCCCGCATCTTCCTCCCCGATCCTGACCCGCCGCACGCTTGCCACAGTGCGCAAATCCTGTGCCGCCCGGGGGGTGTTTTCTTTGCCTAAAGTCATGATCTTCCAATATACTGCTAGGGCTTTCCGTACCCGGAAACGCAGTGCCGGCCGACGAGCCTTCGCTTGTGCAACGCCGCACCACCGGATTATGACCGGGCTTCGTCGCAGTGTCCGTCCCCTGACGTTGTTTGCGCCCTTTGCGCACCGCGGGATCGATCCGACAGGCAAGGTGCCAGCATGCAGGGGGTCATGCCCCGCCGTGAGCCTGGAGCTCACCGACGCATGCAGTGTGCAGCGCAGGTTGCAGCGTCGAGAGGCATGCGCGTCCAGGCCAGGAAGCCCCTCATCGCGGGGGCGAAAAGCCGGCGATGTTAAACGAACATGGTCTTTCGACCATGCTTGATCCACAAAAAACTAGCGCGCGTACGCCAGGAAACCAGTGCCGCTGAGTCCGACGAATTGGTCGCTCAGGGCAGCAGCAAATCAGCAACCCGTTCACTCGTTTGCCAACGAACACGATGATCCACTGTTCATAACATTCCGAGTCGCCTCCCCCTTACCGGGTGGAGCACGGTTCGCTGTGCCGTCTGGTTTCCCGCCGCACGCGGGAGCACGACACAATGAAGCGAATGCTTTTCAACGCGACGCAAGCCGAGGAACTGCGCGTCGCAATCGTGGATGGTCAGAAACTGATCGACCTCGATATCGAATCGGCTGCCAAGGAACAACGCAAGAGCAACATCTACAAGGCCGTCATCACGCGCCTTGAGCCCAGCCTCGAAGCCGCCTTCGTCGACTACGGCGCGGAGCGTCATGGCTTCCTCCCCTTCAAGGAAATCTCGCGCGCCTACTTCAAGGACGGCGTCGACGCCTCCAAGGCCCGTATCCAGGATGCCCTGTCCGTCGGCCAGGAGCTGATCGTCCAGGTCGAAAAGGACGAGCGCGGCAACAAGGGCGCGGCGCTGACCACCTACATCTCGCTGGCCGGCCGCTATCTCGTTCTGATGCCCAACAACCCGCGTGGCGGTGGCGTTTCGCGTCGCGTGGAAGGCGAAGACCGCAGCGAGCTGCGCGACGTCATGGACGCGCTCGAAGTACCCAACGGCATGAGCCTGATCGCTCGCACCGCGGCCATCGGTCACACCAGTGAAGAACTGCAGTGGGACCTGAACTACCTGCTGCAGTTGTGGCGCGCCATTGATGGTGCGGCCAAGGCGCAGTCCGGCGCGTTCCTGATCTACCAGGAAGGCAGCCTCGTGATCCGCGCGATCCGCGACTACTTCCAGCCCGACATTGGCGAGATCCTGATCGACACCGACGAGATCTTCGATCAGGCGCACCAGTTCATGTCGCACGTGATGCCCAACAACGTGCACCGCGTGAAGCGTTACCGCGACGACGTGCCGCTGTTCTCACGCTTCCAGATCGAACACCAGATCGAGTCGGCTTACTCGCGCCAGGTCAATCTGCCATCGGGTGGCGCCATCGTGATCGATCACACCGAAGCGCTGGTGTCAGTCGATGTGAACTCGGGGCGTGCCACCAAGGGCAGCGACATCGAGGAAACGGCAACCCGCACCAACCTCGAAGCGGCCGATGAAATCGCCCGCCAACTGCGTCTGCGTGACCTCGGTGGCCTGATCGTCATCGACTTCATCGACATGGAGAACCAGCGCAACCAGCGTGAGGTAGAGAACCGCCTGCGCGACGCGCTGCGCTTCGACCGCGCCCGCGTGCAGACCGGCAAGATCAGTCGTTTCGGTCTGCTCGAACTGTCGCGCCAGCGCCTGCGCCCGGCCTTGGCCGAGACCAGCTACATCACCTGCCCGCGCTGTACCGGCACCGGTCACATCCGCTCCACCGAATCGGCCGCGCTGCACATCCTGCGCATCCTCGAAGAGGAAGCGATGAAAGAAAACACCGGCGCCATCCATGCGCAGGTGCCGGTCGATGTCGCCACCTTCCTGCTCAACGAGAAGCGCGTCGACATCGCCAAGATCGAAGTACGCCACCGCGTCAATCTGCTGATCATCCCGAACCGCCACCTGGAAACGCCGCAGCAGGAAATCATCCGTCTGCGCCACGACCAGTTGAATCAGGAAGACCTGCACCTGCCCAGCTATCGCATGGCCGAGGTCGCCAGCGAGAATGCCTACGCCCCGCCCTCGGCACAGACCGAAGGCAAGCCCCCGCGCGCCGAAGCCGCCATCAAGAGCATCACGCCGGATCAGCCGGCGCCGGTCGCACCGGCTCCTGCCGCAGCCCCGGCTGCAGCGGAATCGCAGGGCCTGTTCCAGCGCATCCTGGCCTGGTTCAGGAGCGAACCCAAGCCCGCCGAGAAAACCGAAGACAAGCCGCGCAGCGGTCAAGCGCGTCGCGAACGCGGTGAAGGCCAGCGTCGCCGCGATGGCGAGCGCAAGCCGCGCGACGGTCGCCGTGGCGAAGGCCAGGGCGAGCAACGCGAAGCCCGCCGCGATGAGCACAAGCGTGACGACAAGCGCAGCGAGGACAAGCGTGACGATCGTCGCCGCGATGGCAGTCGTGAAGAAACCAAGCGTGAAGATCGCCCGCCGCGCGAAGATCGCGGTGAACGCAAGGGTCGCACCCAGGAACGCCAGGACAAGACCGCCGCACGTCCCGCCGACGTGACGGCCGAGGCCGGCACGCAACAACAGGCCAAGCCGCAGCGCGAACGACGCGAGCGTCCGCCGCGCGAACCCAGGCCACAACAAGCCGAGGCGGCGCCCACCGCGAGTGAACTGCAGGCGTTGGAAGCCACCGCCGTGGCTGCAGATGCCACGGTCGCTACCGACAACAACAGCACTGCAGCCACCAGCGAGCAGCGTGAAGGTGGCCGTCGCCGCAACCGTCGTGGTCGTGGTCGTGGTCGTGGCGAAGGCGATCAAGCCGGTGCAACAGACCTGGCGCTGAACGAGGCAGACGACATCGCAGCAAGCGAAAGCGTGGGAGGCGAAGCTCCTGCTTCCTCCGCGACCGAGACGGCCATTGCGGAGAGCGCACCGGCACTGCAACCGCCGGCAGAAATGGTCGCAGATGCAGTGTCGGCCCAGGCAACCCCGCTCCCCGCCTTGGCCGAGCCCGTTGCCCCCGCGGAAGAAACACCGCCTGCTGCACCGGTCCAAGCCTCCTTGCTGCCCGAGGAAACTGTGGCTTCGCCTCAGCCCGCTGACGAAGCTGCGTCCTCACTGGTCCGCGCGATGGAGCGCAGCAGTGCGCCCGCCGCGGAACCCCTCCCTGTCGCCACCTCGGCACCGATCGACTTGTCGGCGGTCCTCCAGGCCGATGACCTGCAGATGGTCGAGACCAGTGGCAGCAGCGTGGCTGCCCTTCCCGCCGAGCCCGCCAAGCCGGCCGGTCGCCCACGCCGCCAGCGCACCTCGGTGCAAACCGAGGAAGAACTGGTGTTCGTGGAAACCCAGCACAAGGAATAAGCTCTCACGGGCTGTTCCCAAAAAGAAACCCGGCCTTGGCCGGGTTTCTTTTTGGTATCTGCGCTGCTTTCAGACCGTCTGCTGGGCCACCAGGCGTACCGGCTCCAACTTACCCGCACTTTGCCGGCCCAAGCCCACGAAACGTAGACCGACGTATACCCGGCACTCGCCACTCTGCTGCTCGTCCTGCGGAACTGGATTGCCGCAGCAGAAGCGACGCCCGAGGTCATCGTCCAGGCGGGCCAGCGGAAGATGATCCAACAGCGCATCGACCGGCAGCAAGCAGCGCGCTCGTGCTGCTTCATCGCGCGCCTCCAGTCCGGCCAGCGAATGTGCATCGGCCAGTTGCAATGGGCCGGTCGCCACACGTCGCAATCCGGTCAAGTGCGCACCGCAGGCCAGCGCATGACCGATGTCCTCGGCCAGGGTCCGGATATAGGTGCCCTTGCTGCAGCGGACCCGGATGCGCAAGCGCGGCAACTCGATTCGCTCAATCTCCAGCTCGTGGATGCTCACCCGACGCGCCTGGCGCTCGATCTCGACTCCTTGCCGCGCGTACTCGTATAAGGCCTTGCCCTGGTGCTTGAGCGCCGAGTACATCGGCGGCACCTGCTCGATCTCTCCCAGGAAGCGGGTACAGGCAGCGCGCACGGCGGTTTCGTCGCAGCGCACCTCGGCCTGGGCCAACACCTCGCCCTCCGCGTCACCGGTGCTCGTCGTCACGCCCAGCAGGATATCGGCCACATAGGTCTTGTCGGCTTCCAGCAGGACATGCGAGAACTTCGTCGCCTCGCCGAACAGCACCGGCAACAAGCCGGTCGCCATCGGGTCCAGCGTGCCGGTGTGACCAGCCTTGGCTGCGTTGAAGAGGCGGCGCGCCTTCTGCAAGGCGGTATTCGAGGTCATGCCGCCATCCTTGTCGAGCAGCAGCACGCCGTCCACCACCTGCCAGCGACGACGCATCTGGGGAGCGTTCATTCGGGCTTGTCGTCCTCTTTGCCGGTCGAAGCCATGGCCTGGTCGATCAGCGAAGACAGGTGTGCGCCCCGCTCCAGCGACGGGTCATAGACGAAGTGCAGTTCCGGCGTGGTGTGGATGCGTACGCGGCGCCCCAGTTCGCGGCGCAGGAAGCCACTGGCGCGGCGCAGGCCCTCGATGATGCCAGGCGCAGCGGCCTCACCCTTGAGGCTGGTGAAGAACACCTTGGCGTGGCTGTAGTCCGGCGTAATTTCGACGTCGGTCAGCGTGATGAAGCCCACGCGCGGATCCTTGACCTCCAGGCGGATCAGTTCGGCCAACTCGCGCTTGATCTGCTCGACCACACGCTCGGAACGGGAAAAATCTTTTGGCATATCTGCCTCCAAGCCCGGCCATGCCGGGACAAAAAGCCAACGGGCCCCGACGGGGCCCGTTGGTCCAGCGACGCCCCTGGCAGCCGCTTAAAGGGTACGCGCGATCTCCTGGATCTCGTAGACCTCGAGTTGGTCCAGTTCCTGGATGTCACTGAAGTTCTTAATGGACAGGCCACACTCGAAGCCGGCCTTCACTTCCTTCACGTCGTCCTTGAAGCGCTTGAGGGATTCCAGCTCGCCATCGTGCAACACCACGTTGTTGCGCAGTACGCGCACACGCGAGTTGCGCTTGACGATGCCGTCCAGCACGTAACAGCCCGCAATCGTGCCAACCTTCGAGATGACGATGACCTGGCGGATCTCGACCGTACCGATGATCTGCTCGCGCTTTTCGGGCGCCAGCATGCCGGACAGGGCCGCCTTCACCTCATCTACAGCATCGTAGATGATGTTGTAGTAGCGAATGTCTACGCCGAAGCTCTCGGCCAGCTTGCGCGCATTCGCATCGGCACGGGTGTTGAAGCCGATGATGACGGCCTTCGAGGCCTGCGCCAGGTTGACGTCGGACTCGGAGATGCCGCCCACGGCACCGTGGATGACCTGCACGCGCACTTCTTCGTTGGAGAGCTTGGTAAGCGACTGCACCAGCGCTTCCTGCGAGCCTTGCACGTCAGCCTTGACGATGAGGGGCAGCGTCTTGACTTCGCCTTCCTTCATCTGATCCATCAGGGACTCGAGCTTGGCGGCCTGCTGCTTGGCAAGCTTCACATCACGGAACTTGCCCTGCCGGAACAGGGCGATTTCGCGTGCGCGACGCTCGTCGGCCAGCGCCATGACATCGTCGCCAGCGCCCGGCACGTCCGACAAGCCGAGAATCTCCACCGGAATCGACGGCCCCGCTTCGTTGATGGGCTTGCCGTTTTCGTCCAGCATGGCACGAATACGACCGAAGGTCGCCCCGGCCAGGATCACGTCGCCGCGCTTGAGCGTACCGCTCTGCACCAGCATCGTCGCCACCGGACCGCGCCCCTTGTCGAGACGCGCCTCGATGATCAGGCCCTTGGCCAGCGTGTCCTTCTGCGCCTTCAGTTCCAGCACTTCAGCTTGCAGCAGGATGGCTTCCAGCAACTCGTCGATGCCCTTGCCGGTCTTGGCTGAGACGGCCATGAACATGGCCTCGCCGCCGTACTCTTCCGGCACCACGCCTTCGGCGACCAGCTCCTGCTTGACGCGCTCGGGGTTGGCTTCCGGCTTGTCGATCTTGTTCACCGCCACAACGATGGGCACACCGGCCGCCTTTGCGTGGTGGATGGCTTCCTTGGTCTGCGGCATGACGCCGTCGTCGGCAGCCACAACCAGCACGACAATATCGGTCGCCTTGGCACCGCGTGCACGCATGGCCGTGAAAGCCTCGTGACCGGGGGTGTCGAGGAAACTGATCATGCCGCGATCGGTTTCCACGTGATAGGCACCAATGTGCTGCGTGATGCCGCCAGCCTCGCCCGCCGCCACCTTGGCGCGACGGATGTAGTCCAGCAGCGAGGTCTTGCCGTGGTCAACGTGACCCATGACAGTCACCACCGGCGCACGCGGCTCCAGCGGTACATCCTTGTGCTCGTCGCCCTCGTCGAGGAAGGCTTCCGGATCGTCCAGCTTGGCCGCCAGCGCCTTGTGGCCCATTTCCTCGACTACGATCATGGCCGTTTCCTGGTCCAGCACCTGGTTGATGGTGACCATCTGGCCCAGCATCATCATCTTCTTGATGACTTCGGTCGCCTTCACCGCCATCTTGTGTGCGAGGTCGGCCACCGAGATCGTCTCGGGCACATGTACCTCGCGGATAACCGGCTCGGTCGGCGCCTGGAAACTGGTTCCTTGATCCTGGTGACGGCCCCCGTGACGGCCGCCCTTGGGCCCGCCACGCCAGCCGCCGGCACCGCCGCCGGCATCGCCGCGCGTCTTGATCTGACGCCGCTTGGCTGCATCGTCCTGCCAGCCCGTGGGTTTGGCCGGCGCAGCCTTCTTGACGCCCGCTTTATCGTCGGCCTTGGCCGGCTTGTGCAGGGTTCCGGTCTTGCCGCCCTCGGCCGCCTTGGCCTTTTCGGCCGCGGCTTGACGCGCCGCCTCCTCAGCCTGACGACGCGCTTCGTCAGCAAGCTTGCGGGCAGCCTCGCGCTCCTGCTTGGCCTTCAGTTCGGCAGCCTGGTGGGCCAGCAGATCGCGATGGCGCTTCTCATCCAACTCGCGCGCGGTGAGCTTGCGTTCAGGCTTGACCTCAACAACCGGCTCGCTCGGCACTTCGGGTTCAGCCACGACGACTTCCGCCACGACAACCTCGGGTTCGGCCACGACGGGCTCCGGCTCCGGCTCAGGCAACGGCTCCGGGATCGGCTCCGGTGCCAGCACGACCGGCTCGACCGTTTCTACCACGACCTCTTGCTGGGGCTGCGGAACTTCGACCGCGGGCACGCTGGTTTCGGGCGCAATCTCGGCTTCGCCGACTCCACCCTCACCGTCATCGCGCTTGACGAAGACGCGCTTCTTGCGCACCTCGACCTGGATGGTGCGTGATTTGCCGCTGGAGTCCGCCGCCTTGATCTCGGTGGTCTGCTTGCGCGTCAGCGTGATCTTGGACTTGGGTGCCGTCTCGCCATGCGAACGACGCAGGTAGTCCAGCAGGCGCGCCTTGTCCTGCTCGCTCACGCTGTCGGTGGAGGCGGACTTGGTCACCCCTGCCTTCTGCAACTGTTCGAGCAATGCCGCGGCAGGCATTTTCAGTTCGGTGGCGAAATCCGCCACACTCATTGTCGTCATACCCTACTTCTCCCCCGCTTACTCGAACCAGTGCGCACGCGCCTTGGTGATCAGATCCTTGGCCCGCGCCTCATCGACGCCCCCGATTTCCATGAGCTCGTCGACGGCCAGATCGGCCAGGTCGTCACGGGTCTTCACTTCAGCCGTGGCCAGCTTCGCTGCCAGCGACTTGTCCATGCCTTCGAGGTTGAGCAGATCCTCGGACACGTTCTCCAACTGTTCCTCGGACACGATGGCCTCGGTCAGCAGCACATTGCGCGCACGCGTGCGCAGCTCATTGACCGTTTCTTCGTCAAACGCCTCGATCTCCAGCATTTCGGCCAGCGGCACGTAGGCCACCTCTTCCAGCGAGGAGAAGCCCTCCTCGATCAGGATGTCGGCCACTTCCTCGTCCACGTCGAGCTTTTCGCAGAACAGACCGCGCAGACGGCCATTCTCGGCTTCGCTACGCTCTGCGGCAGCCTCGACGGTCATCAGGTTGATGTTCCAGCCGGTCAGCTCGGAGGCGAGCTTGACGTTCTGGCCGCCACGACCGATGGCCATGGCGAGGTTACCCTCGTCAACCACCACGTCCATGCTGTGTGCTTCTTCGTCAACCACGATGGAGCTGACCTCGGCCGGCGCCAGCGCATTGATGACGAACTGCGCCGGATCAGGCGACCACAACACGATGTCGACGTTTTCACCGCCCAGCTCGTTGCGCACTGCGGTCACGCGCGAACCGCGCAGGCCCACGCAGGTGCCGATCGGGTCGATGCGCTGGTCGTTGGCCTTGACGGCGATCTTGGCGCGCAAGCCGGCGTCGCGGGCTGCCGCCTTGATTTCCAGCAGGCCATCCTCGATCTCAGGCACTTCCAGTTCGAACAGCTTGGAGATGAAATCCGGTGCGCTGCGCGACAGCACGAGTTGCGGCCCACGTGCGCTGCGGTCGATGCGCAACAGGTAGGCACGCACACGGTCGCCGACGCGCAGGTTTTCCTTCGGAATCTGCTGGTCGCGCGGCAGCACGGCCTCCAGGCGACCCGCCTCGATGATGGCGTTGCCACGCTCGATGCGCTTGACGCTGCCGGTCACCAGATGCTCCTTGCGCTCCAGGAAGTCGTTGAGGATCTGCTCGCGCTCGGCGTCGCGGATCTTCTGCAGGATCACCTGCTTGGCGGCCTGCGCACCGATGCGGCCGAAGTCGACGGGCTCCAGCGCTTCCTCGACGAAATCGCCGATCTGGATGTCCGGGTATTCCTCGCGCGCGTCGATCAGGCCCATCTGGGCTTCGTCATTCTCGACTTCAGCATCCAGCATCACCACCCAGCGACGGAAGGCTTCGTAGTCACCCGTTTCACGGTCGATGCTCACGCGCACGTCGGCATCATCGTGAATGCGCTTCTTGGTGGCCGAAGCCAAGGCCATTTCGAGCGCGGTGAACACGATCTCTTTGGGCACGTTTTTCTCGCGCGCCAGCACATCGACGGTCAGCAGAACTTCGCGACTCATTCCTCAAATCTCCCGAAAGCGGATGCTCAATCAAACTTGGGCACGAGACGGGCGCGCTCGATCTCTTCGAGCTCGCACACCAGTTCGCCCTTCTCTGTCTCGACCACGGCCGCGCCATCGCGCAGGCCAACGAGACGACCCGTAAAGTTGCGTTGATTGTTGATCGGCAGGCGAATGCGCAGTTGCACGTCATGGCCGGCGAAGCGCTCGAAATCGGCCGCCTTGGTCAGCGGGCGGTCGAGCCCCGGGGAAGACACTTCCAGGCGGTCGTAGTCGACGCCTTCGACCTCCAGCACGCGCTGCAGATGGTGGCTCACCGTGGCACAGTCATCGACTGTGATGCCCCGCTCGATGTCGATGAAGATGCGCAGCAGACGTCCCTTGGGCGAACTCTCGATATCCACGAGTTCGTAGCCAATGGCGCTGACGGCCTGCTCGACGATGCCTTTAACGTTCATTCCGGCGCTACAAATAAAAAATGGGCGCAATGCCCATCCCGATCAAACAGCCCCCGCCGCGGATGAACGCAACGAAAGCCCGGTCAACAAAACGCACGGAGTGTAGCATGCGGCTGCGCAACAGTAAATGCGCAGCCGCTCCCGGCAAGGCTTGCAGTGGCCTCAGGCCTGCTGCGGCTGCGGCGGCTTGGCGCCCTTGGCGCGACGCGGCCGGGTCGAGCGCGGCCCCTTGGGCGGACGGCGATCCTTGGGGTTGGTCTGCTTCTTGACCACGGGCTTGCCGGTGAGCTTGGCCACCAGATCGGGAGCCATCTCCTCGTACATGCCACGCTTGAGGCGACGCGGCAGCTCGATCGCGCCATAGCGCACGCGCATCAGGCGGCTGACCGTCAGGCCCAGGCTCTCGAACATGCGGCGCACCTCGCGGTTACGCCCCTCCGAGATCGACACCCGATACCAACGATTGGCGCCCTCTCCGCCATCTTCGCGGACCATGTTGAACTTGGCCAGGCCATCATCAAGCTGTACGCCATTCTTGAGGCTGTCCATCTGCTCCGGCGTCAGCTCGCCCAGCAGGCGTACGGCGTATTCGCGCTCGATCTCGTAGCGCGGATGCATCATGCGGTTGGCCAACTCGCCGTTGTCGGTAAACAACAGCAAGCCACTGGTGTTGAAGTCGAGACGGCCGATCGCGATCCAGCGGCCCTTGTTGAGCTTGGGCAGGCGTTCGAAGACGGTCGGACGGCCCTCCGGATCGTCCTTGGAGACGATCTCGCCTTCGGGCTTGTGATAGACCAGTACGCGCGCCGCGCGTTCGGCAAAGCGCACGTTGATGAGCTTGCCATTGACCTTGACACGATCGCCCGGGCCGATCTTCTGTCCGAGCGAGGTAGGCAAGCCATTGACGCTCACGCGCCCAGCCATGATCCATTCTTCGACTTCACGCCGCGAAGCATAGCCCGCCGCAGCCAGCACCTTCTGGATACGCTCGCCCTCAGCATTGAGCAGTTCGCCCTTGGCGCCACCGCCGCCGGACTGGTTGCCACGCCCGCGACGACCGCCGGCGGCCTGGGCGCCCTGTGGCCCACGCTGACGCCGCCCACCACCGGGCAGATCGAGCGGGCGCGCCGCAGCGTTATCGCCAATGCTGCTCAGGAACGCGAGCTGGCTGTCGTCTTCGTGTTCGTGGTCGTGATCGCCGAAATCATCGTGCATGACGTTGAAGTCGTCGTCGGCTCGATTGAAATTGACCTCTCCATCCGGCGTCGCGGCGGGGTTGGCTTTGCGCGGTCCGCGCGAACGGCGGCGCCGTTGCGGCGCGCTGGTGTCACCCGTGGTCGGGTTCGGACGCGTCGGGCGACGCGGCTTCTGCGGTGTCGACAAGGTCGAGAACTCCTTCGATCTCGCTCAGGGGCGGCAGCTCAGTGAGGCTGCGCAGGCCGAGATCGTCTAGAAACTTTTTGGTTGTTGCGAACAGGGCCGGGCGGCCCGGTGTATCGCGGTGGCCGACAGTGTCGATCCAGCCGCGGGTTTCCAGCAATTTGATGATCTGACTGGAAACGGCAACGCCACGGATTTCTTCAATGTCGCCGCGCGTCACGGGCTGACGATACACGATGATGGCCAATGTTTCCAAGACCGCGCGTGAATATCGTGGTGCGCGCGTCTCCTTGAGGCGGGCCAGATAGACCTGCAGATCGGGCCGGGTCTGGAAGCGCCAACCCGTGGCGAGACGCAGCAGATTGACGCTGCGACCGCTCCAGTCCTGCTGCAGATCCTCCAGCAAACGCCCCACCAAGGCGTGGCCGATATCCGGTTCAAACAGGCGGCGCAGCTCGGCCACGCTCATCGGATCGACCGCCGACAGCAGCGCGGCTTCGAGCACCTGCTTGGCCAGCACGACGTCGATTCCTGCCTCGTCGAGGCTGCCGGCCTCGCCTGCGTCCGCCGGCGTGACCTCTTCTTCCGGCGTCACGTCAGACGACAGGGCCGGCGCAGCGGGCAAGCCGTCCGCGACTTCGGACACCTCAGGCTGCGGCGGCAGATTCTGGGGCTCGGACATAGATGGGCTCCATCGGCGCGTTCTGGGTAATTTCGATCAGGCGCTCCTTGCACAGCTCCAGTACGGCCAGGAAGCCGACGATCAGGCTCGCCACGCCATGCGTGATGTCGAACAGCTCGGTGAACTGCACGAACTGGCTGCCCTGCAGGCGGCGCAGGATCTGCGTCATGTATTCCCGCACCGACAACTCTTCGCGCTGGATGTGGTGATGCTGGTTCAGCCTGGCGCGCCGCAGGAGGTCCAGCCAAGCACTCTGCAGATCGACCAGGCTCACCTCGGGCAGGCGCTCGACGACCACCGCCTCGGCGATCTGCACGGCCGTCCATTCGTAATCGCGCTCGACGCGCGGCACCTGGTCGATCAGGCGCGCGGCCTGTTTGATCCGCTCGTATTCGACCAAGCGGCGGACCAGTTCGGCGCGCGGGTCCTCCTCGCTGTCCTCGGCCTTCTCGCGCGGCGGCTTGGGCAACAGCATGCGCGACTTGATGTCGAGCAGCATGGCGGCCATCAACAGGTATTCGGCCGCCAGTTCCAGATTGGTCGCACGCATCGCCTCGACATAGCCGAGGTACTGCTCGGTCAGCGGCGCCATCGGGATGTCCAGGATGTCCAGGTTGGCGCGGCGGATCAGGTACAGCAACAGGTCGAGCGGCCCCTCGAAGGTGTCGAGGAAGACTTCCAGCGCATCCGGCGGAATGTACAGATCCGTCGGCAGCGTCAGGAGCGGCTGGCCGTGGATGCGGGCGAGCACCAGCTCGCCCTGTTGCGGAGTCGACGCGAGCGGCTCGCTCATGGCCTCAGGAGTAGGCGAGCCCCATGGCGGCGCGCACGTCCTGCATGGTTTGCTCGGCCACCACGCGGGCACGCTCGGTGCCATGCGCAAGCACCTCGCGCACCAGCTTGGGGTTCTCGACGTACTTCATGGCGCGTTCGTGCATCGGCGCCTGCTCGGCCAGCATCGCGTCGATGACAGGCTGCTTGCATTCGAGACAGCCGATGCCAGCAGAGCGGCAGCCGGCCTGCACCCACTCGCGCGTCTCGGCGGTGGAATAGACCTGGTGCAGGCTCCACACCGGGCAGCGTGTCGGTTCGCCCGGGTCGGTGCGGCGCACCCGCTGGGTATCGGTCGGCATGGTCTTGATCTTCTTGGCCAGCGCCTCCGGCTCCTCACGCATCATGACCGTGTTGCCGTAGGACTTTGACATCTTCTGGCCGTCCAGGCCGACCACACGCGAAGCCTCGGTCAGCAAGGCGCCTGGCTCGGTGAGGATCTGCTTGCCACTGCCATCGAAATAGCCGTAGAGGCGCTCACGATCGGCGTTCGACAGACTGGCCGATTCGGCGATCAATGCGCGACCCTGCTCCAGCGCGGCCTTGTCGCCCTCCTGCTGGAAACGGGTGCGCAGCTCCAGGAACAGCTTGTCGCGCTTGCCACCGAGCTTCTTGACCGCCGCCTTGGCCTTCTCTTCAAAACCGGGCTCGCGCCCGAACAGGTGGTTGAAGCGACGCGCCACTTCGCGCGTGAGTTCGATGTGCGGCACCTGATCCTCACCCACCGGCACGTGATTGGCCTGGTAGAGCAGGATGTCCGCGCTCTGCAGCAGCGGGTAGCCGAGGAAACCGTAGGTGGCGAGGTCCTTGCCGGAGAGCTTCTCCTGCTGGTCCTTGTAGGTCGGCACCCGCTCCAGCCAGCCCAGCGGCGTCATCATCGACAGCAGCAGGTGCAGCTCGGCATGCTGCGGCAGGCGGCTCTGGATGAAGATGGTCGACTTCTCCGGGTCGACGCCGGCAGCCAGCCAGTCGATGACCATGTCCCACACGCTGTTCTCGATGACCTGCACATCGTCGTAGGCCGTGGTCAGCGCATGCCAGTCGGCGACGAAGAAGAAGCATTCCATCTCCTCCTGCAGGCGCACCCAGTTCTTGAGGGCGCCGTGATAGTGGCCGATGTGCAGACGGCCGGTGGGCCGCATGCCGGAAAGAACGCGTTGGCGAGACATAGGTGGGGGGACCCTCTCAGGAACCGGTAACGATGTAGATGAATTGCCGGATCGGCACCAGCAGCGGCCAGATGAGCTTGTCGAGCACGCCGAAGTACAACAGGCCGATCAGGATGAAGAAGCCGTAGGGCTCCACGCGCGAGAGCTGCCAGGCATAGCGATGCGGCAGCAGGCTGACCATGATGCGCCCGCCGTCCAGCGGCGGCACGGGAATCAGGTTCAGCAAGGCCAGGCCCAGGTTCACGACGATGCCGCCCTGCGCCATGGTGTAGAGAAATTGCGCCAACAGACCACCATCGCCGAAGCCGCGCGCCAGCATGCCGCCGACGATGGCCCAGGCGAAAGCCTGTACGAAGTTGATGCCGGGGCCGGCAGCGGCGACCCACAGCATGTCCTGCTTGGGACGGCGCAGATTGCCGAAGTTGACCGGCACCGGCTTGGCCCAGCCAAAAGGCGGGAACTGCGCGCCGGTCACCGCGTTGCTGAGCATGATCGCGCCCGGGATCAGCAAGGTACCGATCGGATCAACGTGCTTGATCGGATTGAGCGTGATGCGGCCCAGCATGTAGGCCGTGTTGTCGCCGAACATGCGCGCGACATAGCCGTGGGCGGCCTCGTGCAGGGTGATCGCGAGGATCACCGGCGGCGCCCACAACAGAATCGACAAGAGAGTGCTGCTTTCCATGGGGTGGGGATTGTACCGGATGCCCGCGAGCCGCCCGCCGGCACTCAGTTTTCGAAGCCAAACGGCTGCAGATCGCCCTTGCCGGCGCGGATCAACTCCGGCGCACCGGAGGACAGGTCGATCACCGTCGTGACCTCCAGGCCACAGGAGCCGGCGGCGACCACCAGTTCGACCTGTTTACCGAGGCGCTCCCGGATTTCGTCCGGATCGGTGAGCGGCTCATCCTCGCCCGGCAGCAACAGGGACGAGGTCAGGATCGGCTCCCCCAGTTCCTCCAGCAGGGCGGAGATCACCGGATGATCCGGCACGCGCAGGCCGATGGTCTTGCGCTTGGGGTGCAGCACGCGGCGTGGCAGCTCCTTGGTCGCCTCCAGGATGAAGGTGTAGGGGCCGGGCGTCACCGCCTTGAGCAGGCGGTACTGCACATTGTCGACGCGGGCGTAGTTGGCGATCTGCGACAGGTCGCGGCACATCAGGGTGAAGTGATGGCGCTCGTCGACGCCCCGGATGCGGCGGATGCGGTCCAGCACGGCCGCATCCCCCAGATGGCCTACCAGCGCATAGGCCGCATCGGTCGGCAGCGCGATCAGACCGCCGTCGCGCAAGACCTGCGCCGCCTGACGGATCAGGCGGGCTTGCGGTTGTTCGGGATGGATTTCGAAGAACTGTGCCATGACTCAGACCAGGCGGCTCCAGATCGGCGTCAGATCGGGCGGCAGCGGATCGGCACGCCCCAGATCAACGGCACTCTCGCCCGGCCCATGGAAATCCGAGGCGCGCGATGCCAGGAAGCCGTACTTGCGCGCCACACTGGCAAATTCATTGACGTGCTGCGCGGTGTGCGATCCGGTGACGACCTCGATGCCATCGCCCCCCAACTCAGCAAACTCCTTCAGCAGCGCCGTCATCTCGGCCTTGCTGAGACGGCAGCGCCCCGGGTGCGCGATCACCGCCAGCCCGCCCGCCGCGTGGATCCAGTTCACTGCGTCGGCCAGCGTGGCCCACTCATGCTCCACGAAGCCTGGCTTGCCGCGCACCAGGTAATGATCGAACACGCTCGGCACATCGCGCACCAGGCCGATATCGACCAGGTAACGCGCGAAATGGGCACGGCTGATCAACGCAGGATTACCGGCCAGACCGGCCGCACCTTCATAGGCCCCCTTGATGCCGATGGCTGCCAGCGCGTCGCCCATGCGCTGGGCGCGGCCGTCGCGGCCGTCGCGCACATGGTTGAGGCCGGCAACCAGCACCGGATGCGTCGGATCGATGGCCAGCCCGACGATATGCACCGTCTGCTCGCAATACGACACCGAGATCTCCACGCCGTCGATGAAGCGCACCCCCAAGGCCTCCGCCGCCGCACGGGCTTCGCGCAGCCCGCCCAGCTCGTCATGATCGGTCAGGGCCAGCAGGTCGACACCGTTGGCGTGCGCACGGCGCACCACCTCGGTCGGGCTCAGCAGCCCGTCGGACACGGTGGAGTGGCAGTGAAGGTCAGCATTCAGCGGGGCAACCATGGGACGCAGAGAAGGAAACCGGGGAACAGAGTCTGGATTGTCGCACTGTGGGTGGCCTCGGAGTCGGCTACCCGATCAGAAATGCTCAGGATTTACCGCCCGTGATCAATCGGGCGCCTCGCTTGAACGTCACGAACGACCACGCCCAATTGAGCATGACCACCATGCGATTGCGGAAATCGATGAGGAAGAAGATGTGCACCAAGCCCCATAACCACCAGGCCAGCGAACCGCGCACGCGCATCCACCCGAAGTCAGCCACGGCGGCGCGACGACCAATCGTCGCGAGATTGCCCCAGTTGAAGTAACGGAACGGAGCGGGTTCAGTCTGGCCTGCCAGACGCGCGCGGATCACTTGCGCCACGTACCGCCCTGCCTGTTTGGCGGCGGGTGCCACACCCGGCACGGGCTTGCCGGCGGCATCAACGAGGGTCGCGGTATCGCCGATCACGAACACCTCGGGGTGCCCTGGCAGACTGAAGTCCGGCTGCACTTTGACACGCCCGGCACGGTCCGCCTCCGCCCCCAGCCAAGCCGCAGCGGGCGAGGCCTGCACACCCGCAGCCCACACGATGGTGCCTGCGGGCACCGGCTCGGCCTCATCGCCCGTGCCAAGCACCACACCGTGGGAGTCGCACTGGCTCACGGCACGGCCGAGGCGCACTTCAACACCCAGTTTTTCGAGCGACTTGCGCGCAGCCTCCGACAGGGGCTCCGGGAAGGTTGCGAGTACACGCGGCCCCGCCTCGACGAGCATCACACGGGCCTGGCGCGGATCGATGTGGCGAAAATCGGCAGCCAATGCAGTGCGGGCAAGTTCGGCGACCGCGCCAGCCATCTCGACGCCCGTGGGCCCGCCCCCCACGATGACAATGGTCAGCAGGCGACGACGCTCCGCTTCGTCGTCCGCCATCTCGGCCTGCTCGAAGGCCATCAGCAGTCGATGGCGAATGGCCGTGGCGTCTTCGACAGTCTTGAGGCCAGGCGCAAAGGTTTCCCACTCGTCATGGCCGAAATAGGCGTGGCGTGCACCGGTGGCCAGGATGAGGTAGTCATAGCCGATACGCCCCTCGCGCACGCCGTTGTGGCCGAAGACTTCACGCCGCTCGATATCGATGCCTTGCACATCGCCGAGTACCACGGTGGCATTCGCTTGACGTGCGACGACAGCGCGGATCGGTGCCGCGATATCTGCAGGGGACAAGCCCGCCGTGGCGATTTGGTAAAGCAGGGGCTGGAAGAGATGGTGGTTGCGGCGGTCGATCAGCAAGACGTCGACCGGGGTGCGGGCCAATGCGCGGGCCGCAGACAGGCCCCCGAAACCGGCACCAACGATGACGACACGGGGATGTGAGCTCAAACAAACTCCTCGTTTACGGACAAGCTAGAAAGAGGCGGAGACTGAATCTCAAGCCCATCGACGAAACGGATGCCGCAGGCCTCGGCCGCGGCACGCGCCTCGGCCGGACGACCACCCGGCTCGTCGTGGTCAGTCAGTGCCAACAGGTCGGCACCCTCGACGCACGACCTCCGTCGAGCGCCGCAAACCATCAGATTCGGTTGCGCACAGTCATGCCGGCAGTTTACCGCAGCGCGACAAGCCCCCGCTTGACCATCTGCTCCCCCTGACGCAGGCTGCGCGCCGCGTCTCTCCATCACCCTGCCATGCCCGACACCCTTGCCTTGCTCAGTTTCGCCTGCCTGTTCGGCGCCAGCCTCAGCGCGCTGGCCGGCTGGCGCAAGCTAGCTTACGGGCTGGGCAGCGGCGCAGTAGTGGGCGGAGGCCTGTCAGGCCTGCTGCAAGCGGCCGCGCTGCCGGCCCTGCTGGCCGCCATCGCGCTGCTGTGGGCACACGCGCGGCAGCCCGCCTGGCGACTATGGACGGCAGCGCTGATCGTGGCGCTGGCGCTCGCGGCGACACTGCACCTGCTGCCCGGTTTCGAACGCCTGGTATGGCGTGAGGGCTTCGGCCGCACGGGCAGCGGTCTGCTGCGCTGGCAACTGGATAAGGGATTCGCCGGCCTGCTCCTCCTGCTCGCCTTTCTGCCCACGCGCCCGGTGCTGGGCGACTGGGGCCGGCAGCTCGCTGTGCTCGCCGCCTGCGTGCTGAGCCTGCCACTGCTGGGCTGGGCGCTGGGCCTGGCCACGCCTGATCCGCGCTGGCTGCCGGGCGCGGCCCAGTGGCTGCTGGGTAACCTGTTCCTGACCGTGATCGCCGAGGAGGCCTTCTTCCGCCTCTGCGTCCAACACCCACTACAACAGACCTTCGGCCAACGGACGCGACATGCCCCGTGGCTGGCTCTGCTGCTCAGCGCGGGCCTGTTCGCCGCGGTGCACGCGCCCTGGGGCGCCGGCTTCGCCTGCCTCGCCGGCGTGGCGGGTCTGGCCTACGGCTGGCTCGGGCGGCGTCCCGAGCTCCTCGCTTGGAGCGTGGCCTGCCATGCGCTCACCAATGCCGCCATCCTGCTGTGGATGCACTCGGCTTACGGCTGATTTCACATGCTGCAAAGCAGCTCGCTTGAGCCGCCCCCGTCACGCCGGTATAGTCGCGACTCTGTTTGGGAGAGCGCTCGCTTCAACTGACGAGCCGCCGAAGGCGTAACCCCCCGGGAACCGCTCAGGCAAAAGGACTGGACAGGAACTGCAAATCTGGAGAGCGATGCCCGCGATACGCGGAGGCATCCACCGAAGGGGCACTCGCAGCGGTAGATGAGTGCTTCAGCGGGCGAGCGAGCGATTTGCTGGCAAGGCGGCTTGCGCAGACAGTACGAAAGTACGGCGAGCAAGCCAACGTAGCCAGCGAAACGCACAGCCGCCCGATGAGGCGCTCAGCGAAATCTCTCAGGTACCAAGGACAGATGGGGGCCGCACTCACGCAAGGAGTCCGGCCCTTTTTCATTTGTCCTAACCTGAAGTTGGCTCGCCAACGGGAGAACGCCGTGCCCAAGCAAACCCCGCTCTACGACATCCACCTCGCAGCCGGCGCCAAGATCGTCGACTTCGCCGGCTGGGACATGCCCATCCACTACGGATCGCAGCTCGAAGAGCACAAGATCGTACGGGCAGACGCTGGCATGTTCGACGTCTCGCACATGCTGCCGGTGGACATCAACGGCGCCGGCGCACGCGACTTCCTGCGCCGCCTGCTGGCCAACGATGTGGCCAAGCTGACCGAAACCGGCAAGGCGCTCTACTCCTGCATGCTCAACGAAGCCGGTGGTGTGGTCGACGACCTGATCACCTACTACTTCGCGCCCGACTTCTATCGCATCGTGGTCAATGCCGGCACCGCCGACAAGGACGTGGCCTGGATGCGCAAGCAGGCGGCCGCCATGCACGGCGCCAACGTGACCATCACCCCGCGCCGCGAGCTGGCGATCATTGCGGTGCAAGGCCCCCAGGCCAAGGCCAAGGTGTGGGCCGCCCTGCCCGGCTCGCAGGCCGCGTCCGAACACCTCAAGTACTTCCAGGCCGCCATCTGGGGCGAGTTCACGCTCTGCGCCACCGGCTACACCGGCGAGCAGGGCTTCGAGATCATCCTGCCGGCCATCGAGGCTGCCGCCACCTGGAATGCGCTGGCCGCACACGGCGTCAAGCCGATCGGCCTGGGCGCACGCGACACCCTGCGCCTGGAAGCCGGCATGAACCTCTACGGCTCCGACATGGACGACAGCACGAATCCGCTGGAATCCGGCCTGGGCTGGACCATCGACCTGAAGAGCGAGCGCGATTTCGTCGGTCGCAAGGCGCTCGAAGCCACGCCGCCGCAGAAGACCCTGGTCGGCATCGTGCTGGAAGACCGTGGCGTGCTACGTTCCCACATGGCCGTCTTCACCGCCCAGGGCGAAGGCGAGACCACCAGTGGCAGCTTCGCGCCCAGCATGAACGCCTCCATCGCCTTCGCCCGCGTGCCGCTGGGCGTGCAGGTCGGCGACGCGGTCGAAGTCGACATCCGCGGCAAGCGCCTCAAGGCGCGCGTCGTGAAGATGCCTTTCGTGCGCAACGGCAAGGTACTGGTCTGACGCCCGAATTCACACCCACTACAACGAACCACCAATCCAGGAGCATTCCATGAGCATTCCCGCCAACCTGCGCTACACCGCCTCGCATGAATGGGTCCGCAAGGAACCGGACAACACCCTCACCGTGGGCATCACGGACCATGCACAGAACGCACTGGGCGACATCGTGTTCCTCGATCTGCCGGAAGCCGGCCGTGTGGTGAAGGCCGGTGAAGAAGTTGCGGTGGTCGAGTCGGTCAAGGCGGCTTCCGACATCTACGCCCCGGTCGCCGGTGAGATCGTCGCTCGCAACGACGAGGCCATCGACGCGCCGGAATCGGTCAACACCGACGCTTACGCCGCCTGGCTGTTCAAGATCAAGCCGGCCAACCTGGACGACATCGACGCGCTGCTCGACGCTGCTGGCTACAAGGCCGCGGTCGACGCCGAGTAAAGCCGCGTGCCCGCACCCGAGCGCAGCCCGCTGCAGGAACTGCTGCGCTACGTGCTGGTGGGCGGTGGCATGGCCTTGACCGTGCTGCTGCTGTCGCGTGGCAAGTGGCTACTCGGTGCGCTGATCGGCTTGTGGGTATTGGCGGCGGGACTCGGTTTGTTCCGCCGCGGCCGGCGCCGTTCGTAGGGTGGGTTAGGCCGCAGGCCGTAACCCACCATGCCAACTTTTCATGCGGGCGCCTGGCGCCCGGAAGCTGTACGACCGGTGGGTTACGCCTGCGGCTAAGCCACCCTAAGCAAACCCAGGCAGACGCCGCGATGGAACAACTTGCCCATCTTCGCCAGCACATTGACGAGATCGACGCCCAGTTAGTGGCACTGCTGGCGCGTCGTTTCACCCTGACCGATGAGGTCGGCGTGTTGAAGAAGCAGCATGGACTACCCGCGACCGACGAAGCCAGAGAGTTGGCACAGATGGCGCGCATCGAGCAACTCGCCACACAACACGGGCTCGCGCCGGATCTGGCGCAGAGATTCCTGCGCGTGGTGATCGACGAGGTCGTCGCGCGCCACAAACAGATTTGATTCACCCCGTCCGCGCCGTGGCCCTGGCCTCTGCGAACGGAAGCACACAAGACACTGGAGCCCTGCCTTCGCAGGGATGACAAGCAACACCGAACCGAGACCTGCCATGACCCAGCCTCTCTCCGCCCCGCTCTCCTCCCTCGAACAACGCGACGCCTTCATCGGCCGCCACCTCGGCTCGAACGAGACCGAGATCGCCGCCATGCTGGCCGCCATCAGCGCCCCCAGCGTTGATGCGCTGATTGCCGAAACCGTGCCGGCTGCCATCCGCCTGGAGAAGCCGCTGCCCATCGCCAACGCCGTGCCCGAGCATGTCGCGCTGGCCGAGCTGAAGGCGATTGCGTCGAAGAACCAGATCAAGCGTTCGCTGATCGGCATGGGCTACTACGACACGCTGACGCCGGCCGTCATCCTGCGCAACGTGATGGAGAACCCCGGCTGGTACACCGCCTACACGCCCTACCAGGCCGAGATTGCGCAGGGCCGCCTGGAGGCGCTGCTGAACTGGCAACAGATGGTGTGCGACCTGACCGGCATGGAACTGGCCAACGCCTCGCTGCTGGACGAAGCCACCGCCGCCGCCGAGGCGATGACGATGGCGCGCCGCGTCTCCAAGTCGAAGAGCAATGTGTTCTTCGTCGACGCCGCCTGCTTCCCGCAGACCATCGACGTGGTGAAGACGCGCGCCGCGTACTTCGGCTACGAGCTGTTGATCGCGCCGGCCGCACAGGCTGCGGATCAGGAGGCCTTCGGCGTGCTGCTGCAGTATCCGAATGTCACCGGTGAAGTGGCTGACTACAGCGCGCTCATTGCCGCCGCCAAGGCCAAGGGCGCCTGCGTGGCGGTCGCCACCGATCTGATGGCGCTGGTGCTGCTCAAGACCCCGGGCGAGATGGGCGCCGACATCGCCTTCGGCTCCGGCCAGCGCTTCGGTGTGCCGATGGGCTTCGGCGGCCCGCACGCAGCCTTCTTCGCCACGCACGAATCGAACGCCCGCTCGATGGCCGGCCGCATCATCGGCGTGTCGAAGGACGTAGCCGGCAAGACCGCGCTGCGCATGGCCCTGCAGACGCGCGAGCAGCACATCCGCCGCGAGAAGGCCAACTCCAACATCTGCACCTCGCAAGTGCTGCTCGCCAACATGGCCGGCATGTACGCCGTGTACCACGGCCCGGTTGGCTTGAAGACCATCGCTTCGCGCATCCACCGCCTGGCCGCACTGTTCGCCGCCGGCGTCGCCAAGGCGGGCTTCAAGCCGGTCACCAAGCAGTTCTTCGATTCGCTGGACATCGCCACCGGCGAACAGACCGCACGCATCCTGGCCGCGGCCGACGCCGCCGGCTACAACCTGCGCCCGGTGTCGCCCGCCGCGCTGGGCCTATCCTTCGACGAGACCAGCACGCGTGACGACGTGCTGGCCTTGCTCAACGTCTTCGCCGAAGCCGGCAAGCTCGCCAATGTGTGCGAACTGGCCAAGCCCTTCTCGGCGGAAGACATCGACGCGCTGGATGCCACCCTGCCTACCGGCATCCCGGCCGCGCTGGTACGCAGCAGCGCCTTCCTGACCCACCCGGTGTTCAACGCGCATCACACCGAGCACGAGATGCTGCGTTACCTGAAGAAGCTGCAGAACCGCGACCTCGCGCTGGACCACTCGATGATCTCGCTGGGCTCCTGCACCATGAAGCTCAACGCCACCAGCGAGATGATCCCGGTCACCTGGCCCGAGTTCGGCCGCATCCACCCCTTCGCGCCGCGTGCGCAGGTGACGGGCTACCTGGAAATGATCGAGGGCCTCGCCGACTACCTGCGCGCCGTCACCGGCTTCCCGGCCATCTGCATGCAGCCGAACTCCGGCGCGCAGGGCGAATACGCCGGCCTCGTCGCCATCCGCCGCTACCACGCCGCACGTGGCGACGCGCACCGCGACGTGTGCCTGATCCCCAAGTCCGCGCACGGCACCAACCCCGCCACCGCGCAGATGTGCGGGCTGGAAGTCGTGGTGGTCGCCTGTGATGACAATGGCAACGTCGACGTCGCTGACCTCAAGGCCAAGATCGAGCAGTACAAGGAGCGCCTTGCCGCGCTGATGATCACCTACCCCTCCACGCACGGCGTGTTCGAAGAGGCGGTCAAGGAAATCTGCGCACTGGTGCATGCGGCCGGCGGCCAGGTCTACATGGACGGCGCCAACCTCAACGCGCAGGTCGGCCTCACCTCGCCCGCCACCATCGGCGCCGACGTGAGCCACATGAACCTGCACAAGACCTTCTGCATCCCGCACGGCGGCGGCGGCCCCGGCATGGGCCCCATCGGCTTGGCCGCGCACCTCGCCCCGTTCATGGCCGACCACGCCGTCGCCGCCACCGGCGCCGAAGGCCGCGCGCATGCCGGCCAGGGCGCAGTGTCCGCCGCCCCCTTCGGCTCGGCCAGCATCCTGCCGATCAGCTGGATGTACATCCGCATGATGGGCGGCGTCGGCCTCAAGCAGGCCACCGAGATCGCCATCCTCAACGCCAACTACGTCGCCAGCCAGCTCAAGGATCACTACCCGGTGCTCTACGTCGGCGCGCAGGGCCGCGTCGCACACGAATGCATCCTGGATATCCGCCCGATCAAGGCGGCCACCGGCATCAGCGAAGTCGACATCGCCAAGCGCCTGATGGACTACGGCTTCCACGCCCCGACGATGAGCTTCCCGGTGGCCGGCACCATCATGGTCGAACCCACCGAGTCCGAACCAAAGGCCGAGCTGGACCGCTTCATCGCCGCCATGATCGCCATCCGCGACGAGATCCGCCGCATCGAGAACGGCAGCCTCCCGGCCGACAGCAACCCGCTCAAGCACGCCCCGCACACGCAGGCCGACGTCATCAGCCGCGAATGGACCCGCCCCTACTCGCGCGACGAAGCCGTCTTCCCGTTGCCCTGGGTGCGCGACAACAAGTTCTGGCCCTCAGTGAATCGGATTGACGATGTGTATGGGGATCGGAATCTGTTCTGTGCTTGTGTGCCGATGGAGGAATACGAGGGCTGATCAGGGCGTCGCAAAAAAACAGGCCACGCAATGCGTGGCCTTTTCAATTCGTAGCCCGGATGCAGGCAAAGCCGGAATCCGGGGGAGTGCCCAAACTGCCCTCCCCATCCCGGATTCCACTACGCTGCATCCGGGCTACTCGACTACTCGACCTCATCGAACCACTTTCCGGGAAATGCATGGTTCTCTATCGACGGAACTACCTTGCAGGCGGCACTTTCTTCTTCACGGTAACGCTGCGAGACCGTCGTGCGGACCTGCTGGTGCAACACATCGAACTTCTTCGCGCGGCCGTCGCAAGGGTCAAACAAGCTCACCCATTTGACATTGACGCCATGGTGGTAATGCCCGAGCACCTTCACGCCATCTGGACACTCCCGCAAGAAGATCACGATTACTCAGGTCGCTGGAGAGCAATCAAATCGGAGTTTGTTCGCGCACTGAGTCGCAGCGGCGTACCCCTTGAACGCAATGCGCGGGGAGAAGCGAACGTCTGGCAACGCAGGTTCTGGGAGCACACGATCCGTGACGAGCAAGACATGAACCGTCACATCGACTACATCCACTACAACCCCGTCAAACACGGATTTGTACAACGCCCCGCAGACTGGCCACACTCCTCCATCCATCGCTTTATCGCGCAGGGAGTTCTCAATCCGGACTGGGGCGCGGACGAATCATTCGCTGAATCTGGTTTCGGTGAGGCATGAAGCGCATCACCGTAGCCCGGATGCAGCGTAGCGGAATCCGGGAGCTCCAGTCCGCCAATCACGCCCCCCGGATTCCCGGCCTTCGGCCTTCATCCGGGCTACTTGCTGTCTCTAGGTCACCCGTGCCAACAGCGCATCTCGTGCTTCGGTGAGACGCACGAAGGCCTCGTGGCTGCCGCCGACATCCGGGTGGGTGGTCTGGGCGAGCTTGCGGAAGGCGGTCTTGATCTGTGCGGCGGCGAGCTGCCCATCGCGCGGGAGTTTGAGCGCCTCACGGTGTTCGTGCTCGCGGAAGCGACTGGCGTGTGCGGTGTCGCCAGCGTCATGGGCGTAGCCGTACTCGGCATGGATGCGCTCCTGTGCCGCGCGGCGCTGGGCGAAGGCCTGTTGCCGCAACCCGGCCTGATCGGTCTGCCAGCGCGGGCGAGACATGAGGATGCAGGCGGCGAACACGATCCGGCCCTCGCGCTGCAGTTCGTCCAGGTCGAAGGGGCCGACCATCTCGAAGGGTTTGGCAAGCCAGGCATGGCGCCCGCTGGGTGTGACCTCGACGCGGCCCAGCGCGGCCGTCAGGAGGATGCCGGCCGAGCCGTTCCAGACGACCCACTCTTCCGGATCGGGCGATGCGTGTTGAGGCATGGGCACTCTCCGGGCGCGCCCGTCACGACGCGCCACACAGCAGACAGGGACTGAGGGAAATGTCCGCTTTGCGACGGCGAAACAGCGCGCAAGGCGGGTCTGCGGTGCCAGAAGCAAGTTGCAGACCCCGCGCGCGCAGCCCCTCAGCTCAGCCGGCCTGGGTCTGGTCGAACTGCGCGCGGGCGCTGCGGATGACCTCGTGATGCTGGGCGGCCCAATCGACGAGTTGCTTGATCGGCTGCAGGATGGATTCGCCCAGCGGCGTCAGGCGGTAATCCACGCTGGGGGGCTTGGTCGGGTAGACCTGGCGCAGGATGAAGCCGTCGCGCTCCAGCTCGCGCAAGGACTGGGTGAGCATGCGCTTGGAGATGTCGGGCACGGCGCGGTGCAGCTCACTGAAGCGCTGCGGGCGCTCTTCGAGCATCTGCAGGATCAGCGTGGTCCATTTGCTGCCGACGTGGTCCAGCACGTCGCGCACCGGACACAGGCCAGGGTCGAAGCCGAGCAACTGGGTCAGCCGCACGGATCTGTCGCTTGGGCTGGGTAGGTTCCCTGTAGATAACCTGGTCACGAAAAACTGCCTCCTTACGCGGTGAATCAATGGTCTCTAATATAGACCAACACTCCGGCAGAGACTAAAACTCATCCTGTCTCACCGGTGTTCCCCCCCTGATCACCCAAGGAGCATTCCATGATTGCCATTACCGCCGCGTCAGGCCAACTGGGCCGCCTGGTCATCGCCGAGCTGTTGAAGAAACTCCCGGCCCAACAGATCGTAGCTGCCGTGCGCAGCCCGGAGAAACTGGCCGACCTGGCCGCGCTGGGCGTCCAGGTGCGACGCGCCGATTACACCGATCCGGCCTCGCTGGAAGCCGCATTCGCTGGGGTGAGCAAGCTGCTGCTGATCTCGTCGAGCGAGATCGGTCAGCGCACGGTGCAGCATGCCAATGCCATCGAGGCTGCCAGAAAGGCCGGCGTGGGGCTGGTGGCCTACACCAGCATCCTGCGCGCCGACCGCTCGCCGCTGCACCTGGCGCAGGAGCATCTGGCCACCGAGAAGCTGCTGGTGGCGTCGGGCCTGCCGCATGTGCTGCTGCGCAACGGCTGGTACACCGAGAACTATCTGCATGGTGTACCGGCCGCACTGGAACATGGCGTGGTGCTCGGCGCAGCAGGCGAAGGCCGCATCGCCTCGGCCGCGCGCGCCGACTATGCCGCCGCCGCGGCCTCCGTGTTGCTGAGCGATGGCCAGGCCGGCAAGGTGTATGAGCTGGCCGGCGACGAGGCATACACGCTGGGCGAGTTCGCTGCCGAACTGTCACGCCAGTCCGGCAAGGCGGTGGCGTACAAGAACCTGAGCGAGGACGAGTACCGCGAGACGCTGAAGTCCTTCGGCCTGCCGGAAGGTTTCGCGGCACTGCTGGCGCAGTCGGACGCCGGTGCCGCGCTAGGTGGCCTGTTTGACGACGGGCATCAGCTGAGCCGCCTGATCGGCCGGCCGAGCACCTCGCTGGCCTCGCTGATGCAGCGCGCGCTGGCCTGAGCAAGGGGGCCCTGCCAGGGTTCTGTCCAGCGAGCATCGGCACCCGCCGCCTCGCGGACACCACCCAAGTCAGCGTTGCCCACGGCAGCGCTGACTTGTCCCCTGGATGTCCGTAAGATGCGCCCCTCTCCAACCACGCCTGTCACGCCGTGCGATTCGATCTGAAGGTGCCTTTCGCCGAAAAGGACGCGGCCAAGAAGCTCGGCGCGCGCTGGGATGCCGCCAACAAGCTGTGGTACGTGGTGAACAAGGCCGATCTCGCCCCCTTTGCGAAGTGGCACCCCACGCCGCGCGACCCTGCGGCGCCGTCTGCACCGCCCGCCGCTCGCCCCGCTCCCCGCGCCTCGGGTACGCCTGCCAGCCCAGCCAGTGCACCAGTAGTAGGCAGCCGCTATGTCGAGCAACCCCGCGTGTGCGCGTGCCTGCCCTGGGAAGCCTGCGACAAGTGCCAAGCGATGACGCTGTCGGTTTGAGCTAGCAGAAACCAAAAATGCAAAAAGCTCCTGGCGGAGCTTTTTGATGGCGGAGGCGGTGAGATTCGAACTCACGAACGGTTGCCCGTTGCCGGTTTTCAAGACCGGTGCAATCGACCACTCTGCCACACCTCCATCTGGTCGTTCCGCGCGCGATCGCAACGATCCATCGGCGGAAGGTGGGCGATTGTACCCGTTCGGACTTGGTCCGGCCATGTCCGGCGGGCGATTCAAGGAGATGCTGCGGAGCGCATTTGAATCCGCTAGGATCACGCGTGTTTGGCGGGAACCCTTGGGGGTTCGCCCGTGTCAGAGCAGCATCTCAACAATTCAACGCGGCGTTTGCCGCGCCCCTGGAGGACATCAATGGAACAACGCATCCCCAATACCCTGTCGACCGGTTATTCGGTCAGCCAGAACAAGGTTCTGCGCAACACCTACGCACTGTTGGCGGTGAGCATGCTGCCCACCATCCTGGGCGCGGCGGTGGGCGTGCAGATGGGCTTCCAGCTCAGCGGCATGATGGGCTTCATCATCTTCATGGCGGTCGCCTTCGGCTTCATGTTTGCCATCGAGAAGTTCAAGAACAGCAGTATCGGCGTCGGCCTGCTGCTGGGCTTCACCTTCTTCATGGGCCTGATGCTGTCGCGCCTGATCGGGGCGATCCTGGGCTACTCGAACGGCGCCACGCTGATTGCCCTGGCAGCGGGCGGCACGGGTCTGGCCTTCTTCGGTCTGTCGGCCGTGGCGACCAGCACCAAGCGCGATCTGTCGGGCATGGGCAAGTTCCTGACCATCGGCTCGCTGCTGCTGCTGGCGGCCGTGGTGGCCAACATCTTCTTCCAGATCCCGGCGCTGACGCTGACGATCCTGGTGGTGCTGCTGGGCCTGTCCTGCGCCTGGCTGGTGTTCGACATCAACCGCATCGTGACGGGCGGCGAAACCAACTACATCACGGCCACGCTGTCGGTGTACATCAGCGTCTACAATATCTTCCAGTCGCTGCTGAGCCTGCTCGGCATCTTCGGCGGCGACCGCGAATGAGCCTGCGCCAGCCGGCTATGAAAAACCCGCCTCACGGCGGGTTTTTTATTGCTTGCGGCGGCCTTTTTTCTGCGCCGCGATGCGCTGCTGGATGAAGGCCTCGCCCTGCCGTTCGCCGTCCTGTAACAGGCGCTGGATGTTGGCCGGGCTGCGGTCGAGCTTGCTCTCGTAGTCCAGCGTGCACAGCAGCGCGTCGGACATCTCGATGAAAGGGATGTGGTAGTCCTTGTCCGGATCATCCGGAAAGCACTTGGGCACCAGCACCGGTTCCCGGATGCCTAGACCAGCGAGAAACTCGGGACGGAAGGCGTCGCGCAGCAGCAGGTCGTTGAGGTGGCAGATGGCGGTGAGTTGGTGGAACAGGGACATGTTGCCGACCATCTCGTTGCGGCGGTCGGAGATTTCCTCCGGCGCCATCGGTAGTTTGCCGCAGCCGGTGGGATTGATCTTGATGACCCAGATCTCCTGCGGCAGGTTGTCGGCGCCCACGAAGGCCGGCTTGATGACCTCGTCGATCGGCGGGTTGTCGGAGAACAGGCCATCCCAGTATGCGCCGCCTTCGAACTCCACGGCCGGGAAGATGTTGGGCACCGCGCATGACGCAAGGATGTGCTCGACGCGGATCGGCCCCAGGCGCGAACAGAACTTCTCCAGCCTGCCTGAAAGCACTTCGGCCGCCCCCAGCAGCAGGGCCGGGCGTGCCGTGCGCAAGTCCTCGCGGGCCAGTGCGGCGAAGTCGATGTGGCGCTCCAGCAAGGCACGGAAATCGGTGAAGTGGTTGCGCAGGTTGGAGTGCGTGAGCGCCGAAACCATCTGCATCAACGGCGAATAGGGGCTGAGGCTCACCTGCGGCAACTGCCCGCGGTTGATGGCACGCAGCGACTCCACGATGTAGTGGTTGAAGCCTTCCTCGGCCTGCGACTGAGCTGTGTTATCGGCCCAGAAATCGAGCATGCGCTGGGGCACATAGTCGTCCCCCACCTGCAGGGCGTACCAGACCAGGGTGGCGCACACCGCGCCACCCGAGGTACCGCTCAGGCTGACCAACTCGAAATGCTCCTGCAGACCGCAGTCGAACAAGGCCTTGAGCGCGCCCGCGGTGAACGCGGTCTGGCTGCCGCCGCCCTGGCAGGTGATGGCGACGCGTCGCTTGGGGGCCGCCATGTCAGTGCGCCGTCCAGGCGCCGTCCACCGGCAAGGCCGTGCCGGTAATGGAACGCGCACCCTCGCTGCACAGGAACACGGCCAGCGCACCCAGTTCATCGACCTCGACGAACTTCTTGGTCCACTGCGCAGCCAGCAGCACGTCGCGGATCACCTGCTCCTCGCTCATGCCACGCGCCTTCGCCGTGTCCGGGATCTGCTTTTCGACCAGCGGCGTCAGCACGTAGCCCGGGCAGATGGCGTTCACGGTGATGCCCTGCTCGGCCACCTCCAGCGCGACGGTCTTGGTCAGGCCCAGGATGGCGTGCTTGCTGGCGACATAGGCCGACTTGAAGGGCGAGGCCACCAGCGCATGCGCCGAGGCGATGTTGATGATGCGCCCCCAACCGCGCTGCTTCATGCCCGGCACTGCGAGGCGGATGGCGTGGAAGGCGGCGGACAGGTTCAGCGCGATGATCAGGTCGTACTTCTCGGGCGGGAAATCCTCGATCGGGCTGACGTGCTGCATGCCGGCGTTGTTGACCAGGATGTCGAGCCGCCCATGCTGCGCCTCGACGCTGCGGATCATCGCCTCGACCTCGGCGGTCTTCGTCAGATCGCCGCCGACGAAGCTCACCGGCACGCCGAACTCCTGCGCCAGGCTGGCGCGCTCGCGCTCGATGGCCTCTGCCTCGCCCAGCCCGTTGATGACCAGGGTGGCGCCCTGCGCGGCCAGCGCGCGTGCGATGCCCAGGCCGATGCCGCTGGTTGATCCGGTGACGAGTGCTACCTTGCCCTTGAGTGTCATGCCGAGCTCCTTGCTGGTTGGGATTCAGGCGACAGGCCTCCGCATGACGGACGCGTGCCAACGGTGCAGCGCACAAACTGGACACTAGCAAAGCCGGATGAAGTTTGCAGCCGCCTGTACGGGTGCGTTCAGCGGAAGGAGATGGTGTACTGCAGGTCCAGCGCGTTGTCGGTGCCGGCGCGCGCGATCAGCGACAGGAAGCGGTTCAGCGAAAGGGTCAGCTTGACCACGCTGTCGGTGCCCGACAGGCTCTGTTCCAGCGAAAGATAAGTGCGCGCGGTCAGACGTTTGCCGACGGTGAGTACCTGGTCCTCGGGTGTGGTAGCGCCAGCCGCGCTGGAGGGTGTGCCGGTCGCCGTGCTGGCGACACGGCTGGTGCGCTGGCGCATCACGTCGTTGCCGCCCTGGCCCACGCTCAACTGGTCGATGCCGGCGCCTTCGATGACCTTGTCGAACACGCCTTCACCATCCTCGCCCAGTGCGGCGCTTGCGGCGGTGAGCAGCAGGCCCGCGTCCTGCCCGTTGGCTTCGGCCGCGCGGCCCAGCAGCAGCCAGGAGAGCTTCTCGCTCTCCGGCACGGTCGGCTCGGACACCAGGCGCACGCGCGGATTGCGCGCCGTACCGCTGACCTCGACCCCGGCTTCCACGGCGAGCCCCTTGCGCAGGGCGACGACGTTGAGCGCTGGATTGTCCAGCGGGCCATGGAAACTCACCGTGCCGCGCTCGATCGACAGACGCTGTCCGTAGGCCGCGTACAGCCCGCCGGCGGTGTCGATGGCGCCGTTCAGGCGCCAGCGCCCGGCCTCCTGGCTCAGCGCGACGCGCCCGTCGAGACGCGTGTCGATGCCATAGGCCTTGAGATAGAAGCGCTCGCCCAGGTCGAAGCGGATGTCCGCGTCCAGGCGCAGGCGCTGCGCGGGCTTGCCCTGCTGGCCACGGATCACCACGTCTTCCGACAGGCTGGGCGCGCTGCGCCGGGGCACGCCGAAATAGCCGCCATCGGCGCGGAACTGTCCATTCAGCGCCAGACGCTCCTTGTCCATGCTGATCTTCGCCGGCCCGGACAGGACCAGCCATTGGCGCGGTGTCTGCAGAGCCGCCACGCGGTCGAGCATAAACTCCAGTTCGGTCGTCGCGCTGCGCAGGTCGACCTCGCCCGAGCCGGTCAGCCGGCCCGGCTTGTCGAGCCCGGGTGGAGCCGCCCGCGCATCGGGCGGGGGCAAGGTGCGCAGCGAGTTGAAGGCAAGCTTCTCCAGCACCAGGCGGCTGCGCCCTGCGCGCAGCACAAGCTCTCCCTCGACCAGGCGCATGCCCTGGTCGGCCAGGGCAACTTCGAGGCCGGAGCCAACGATGCGCCCCTGGCCTTCGCTGCTGCCCGGCGTGCCGCTGAGGCTGAACTCGCCATCGAGCTCACCGCCCAGGCGGAAGTTCTGGTCGATCAAGGGGCCCAGCCAGGCAATCGAAGGCACCTTGAGCGTCGCATTGGCGACCAATGGCGCATCCTGCGCCAGCCTCAGGCCGCGCCCGTCGCGCACGACGCTGGCCGACAGCACGCCAGCCATCACGCCCAGGCGGCTGCCGCTCACATTGGCCGAGGCGGCCAGCCGCCCGCCTTCTGCCGCCACGGTGAGGTCCACGGTCTCCAGACCCAAGGCCACCGGTGTGTCGCCCTGCAGGATAAGGTCGCCATCCTCGCGAAAAACGCGCACCAGGCCGTTGGCAGCCTGGCCGATGCGCACATCCCAATCGCCGCCCAGACTCAGGCTGCGGCCACGCAGCACGGTGCGCTGGAACTCGTCGACCGACACGCCGACCTGCAGCCCCTGCATGCGCCCGCGCAGCACGATCTCCTGTGGCGTCCATTGCGTCTGCAGCAGCTCGACCAGGCCGTTCTCGGTCTGCACCCGCGCCGGCCCCAATGCCATGCGCTCTGGCCCCAGCTCCAGCGTCACAGCCTCGCGCAGGTGGAAGCGCGCCAGGCCCTCGCCGGCCAGCTCGGTCAGCCGCCCCTGCCACTGTGTCTCGCCCAGCCCGCCCTCCACCCGCAGGCGCAGCTTCTCCTTCTCGACCAGGTCGGTCGTCAGTACCAGCGCGTGCTGCGCACGCGTGCCACTGAGCACCAGCAGGCCATCATCCACCCACTCCTTGCCCGCCAAGCTGAGCCGCCCGACCTCCGCCCGCGCGGTGAAGGCGCCGTCGCGCCCTGGCTGCAGGTCGGCCTGCACATTCGCGTGACTCAGGCGGTAGTCGCCCGGCAGGCGTAGCTCGCTCAGCCGCAGCTCGAGCGCGCCCCAGGGCTGCGCCAGGCTGCCCGCCAGCACCCCATTGCCGCGCACGGTGCCCCCCAGTTCGGGATGCAGCGCCGCCAGTTGTGGCGCGTCGATGCGAAAGCGCAGGCGGTCGTCGGCTGCACCAAGCGCACCACTGGCCTGCAGGCGATTGCCCAGCAGGTCCAGGTCGGCCTCCAGCGACTGCAGGCGCCGCGCATCCACGGCAAGCTTCACCTGCCCGGCCAGCGGCGTACCCGCGAGCTTGCTCGGCTGCAGTTCGAGGGCCGCATCAAGCTGCCAAGCCGGGGCCAGCGAGCCACCGACACGCCCCTTGAGGTTGATGTCGCCCACGGGGGCCGCGGGGCTGAAGGCTTGCGGATCGAGATGCGCCAACTGCCCTTCCGCGTTGAAGCTGCGGCGCCCCTGCAAGGCCATCTGGCCCCGCAACTGAGCCTGCATGCGCCCCCATTCCGCGTGGGCGCGCGACAGTGACAGCATGCCCGCCTCCTGCTGGCCGGCGACGACCAGACGCAGCGCCGGACGCCCCCGCGCCACGCCCTG
The DNA here is from genome assembly GCF_059132465.1 of Uliginosibacterium sangjuense. NCBI lineage: Bacteria > Pseudomonadati > Pseudomonadota > Betaproteobacteria > Rhodocyclales > Zoogloeaceae > Uliginosibacterium > Uliginosibacterium sangjuense. The sequence goes on along the minus strand of NZ_CP101132.1, from coordinate 1,239,396 downwards.
CAGGTCGGCATCGAACTGCTGGCGGGCCGCCGTGGTACGCGCGGCCACGCGGCCGGACACACGCATCGGGCGCAGCGCGGCGACCAGCTTGTCGAGCGCCACACCGCGCGCCTGCAGATCGGCATCGATCAGGCCCAGGGCATCGCCGGCCTGGGCGCGCCAGCCAGCCGTGCCGCTCAGTTCTCCGTCGCCCATGCGCAGGCGCAGGCCCGTCGTCTGCAGGTGGCGGGCCGCCCAGTGCAGCTCGGCCTGCAGCGCCTGCAGCGGCAGGCCGCCGCGGTCGAAGGCGAGCGGGCTGCGATTGGTGAGGTTCAGATTGCCGTCCAGGGTCCAGTCGGCGGGGTCGCGGGGCAGCGCCTGACCCGGTACCTGGCGCGGCTGCAGGCTCAACTGGGCATCCAGCTTCGCCTGCGGTGCCGCCTCGTGGAACAGGCGCGGGTCCAGCCCGCGCACGCTCACGCGCGCCTGCTGCACTGGCAGTGCGGCAAAGGGGCTCAGCATCGTGTCGAGCTGGCCGTCCAGTCCTTCGCCACTCAGGCGCGCGGCCAGGGTGAGCGCCTCCAGCGAGCCGCCCGCCTCCAACCCGATCTGCGCCGCACGACCGACCACCTGCGCCTCCACCTGGCCGCGCAGGGCGAGCGTGAAGGGCCGGCCGGTCGCGATGCGCCCCTCGGCTTGCAAGACCAGGGCCTGCCATTGGCCGCGCAGGCCGCTCGCCACGAGTTGCTCGGGCGTCGCGCTGAGGCCGCCGGAAAGACGGCTCAGTTGCACTGCAGGGGCCGGCTGCGTGTCGCCCGGCACAAGTTCGCCGATATCCAGGCGGCCGACGCGCAGGTCCGGCGCGTCGATGGTGATCGGCAGGGCCAGGCTGTCGGGCAGGCGCGCTGGGTCGCTGGAAGGTGCCGTGCGGATGTCCAGCACATCGACCTGCAGGCGCATCACGCGCAGATGCCGGTCGAGCAGCGCGGCGGGCTGCCAGTCGGCCTCGACCCCTTCGGCGCGCAGCACGAAACCAGGCAGGGCGAAACGCAGGCGTCGCGCCTTCCACTGCTTGCCCAAGTGGCCCTGCCAGCCCTCCACCTGCAGCAGCTCAGGCTGGAGGGTGGCGACGATGCGCAAGGCGGTGCGGCCACCGGCCTCGCTGCCGAGCAGGAACAGGAGGCCGCCGCCCGCGAGCGCCAGCGCGCCCAGCAAGCCGATCAGGACACCCAGCAGCCCGCGCCGCAGCCGTCGCCGCGGGCCTGGCGTCTGCGGGGCCTCGTCCGCCATGGCGGGACTCAGGCGAACAGGGCCGCCAGTTGGGCGCCGGGGTCGTCGGCGCGCATGAAGGCCTCGCCGACGAGGAAGGCGTTGACCGCGCGGCCACGCATGAGCTGCACATCCGCGCGGCCGAGGATGCCGCTCTCGGTGACCACGATGCGATCGGCCGGAATGCGCGCCAGTTGCGACAGCGTCACATCCAGCGTGACCTCGAAGGTGCGCAGGTTGCGGTTGTTGATACCCAGCAGCGGGGTCGTCATCTGCAGGGCGATATCCAGCTCGTCGGCGCTGTGCACCTCGACCAGCACGGCCATGCCCAGGTCGTGGGCCAGTTGCTCCAGCTCCAGCAGGTGGCTCAGGGCGGCGCGACTGGTCGCGCTATTGACCGTGCCGTCCGGCGGCAGGAAGGCGGCCACGATCAGCAGGATGCAATCGGCCCCCATGGCCCGCGCCTCGAACACCTGGTAGGGGTCGATGATGAAGTCCTTGCGCAGCACCGGCAGGCTGCAGGCTTCGCGCGCCTGCTGCAGGTACTCAGGGCTGCCCTGGAAGTAGTCGCGATCGGTCAGCACCGACAGGCAGGCCGCGCCACCGGCTTCGTAGGAACGGGCGATGTCGGCCGGGCGGAAGTCCGCGCGCAGCACGCCCTTGGACGGGCTGGCCTTCTTGACCTCGGCGATCACCGCCGCCTGGCCGGCCGCGATCTTGGCCCGGATGGCGCCCACGAAATCGCGCGGCTCGACCGCATCGCGCGCCTCTTCGACGATGTCCTCACGGGACAACTGGGCTTCGGCGGCTTCGATTTCCACCCGCTTGGTGGCAAGAATCTTCTGCAGGATGTCGGACATGGTCTGGGGCGCTGGGCGAGGCTGGATGAGACAGCCCCGCATGGTATCAAACGCGGCGCCGCCGCTGCCCGGCTCAGAAGGCCAGGCCGACCCCCACGAACACGGTTTTCAGCGTGGTCTTGGACTCCGGCTCATAGAAGCCGAGCACCACCGGCGATTCGCCATACTTGAAGCGGGTCTCACGGTAGTCGGCATGGACGCGCCAGGTCTTGGTGATGGCGTAGTCCAGGCCCAGGCCCAGGGCATAGACCGGATGCTTGCCAAGGTAGAAGACCGGCCCGCCGTCGATCTTCATCTGCGGGTCGATCATGTAGGACACCGAGGCATCCACAGAGGCCACCAGGCGCGCCCCCAGCGCGAACTGGCTCAGCAGCCCGAGCCCCACGGACTGATGCTCGTAGATCTCCATGTAGCCGTACTCGTCGGTGCGCGAATCGCGCACCCACTCGTGATAGGCATAGGACAGGTAGGGCGTGAGCTGGATGCTGTCGCCCGCCACGCGGAAACCCTTGCCGGCGCGGGCCTGGAAGTCGGTGGTGGTGGCGTGGCTGGTGGTCTTGTAGGGGGTCAATGCGCCGGTGTTGAGGTTCTGCAGGTAGCCGTCGTACTGCGTGTTGCCGCGCGCGCTGAGGTAGCTGGCGGCAATGTAGAGATCCTTCACGTCTTCACGGTCGGTCTGGAAGGCGAAGGCCACGCGCACCGCATTCTGCGTGCCATTCTCGGTATCCAGCACGCCGCTGCTGGTGACCCCATAGTTGTCGTACTCGGTGTAGCCGATCTTGTGGCGGCCGGCCGACAGCGTGAGCTGGCGGTTGGCCTGGGCGATGGCGGATTCAGCGACGGCCTGGCCCGTGACGCAGGCCAGTGCAAGCAACAGGATGAGGTGACGCATGTGAAGATTCCCCGATAGTCATGTTTGTTCTTGGCCACCAGCGCGCGACGGGTCGATGGGGCGGCGCGATTATGCGATACAGATATGAAATGGCAAGCCCGGTTAGCGCAAAGCGCCCCCATTCCTGCCCACCCCTGCCTGAAAGTCGGCACCCGTCGATGTTGCACCGCAATACCATTCGTCTGGGAGTAATGGTTTACCCGCATATTTGAGTCTCCAAACTGTTAGGCTCGGGCCGCGCACAGCAGGCCTAGGACCGGACGCAACCGGCCCGCCCGCCTGTCCGCTCATTACGATTCACCCGGAGAAACATTCATGCATCGATTCACGAGAACGCCCCTGATCATGGCCCTGGCGGCCTCGCTCACCTTCGCCTGCGCCTCCCCCGGCCGTCCCTTCGACCCAGTGGATGGCGCCGCACCCAGCCTCAAGACGGTGGCACTGATCATGGGCGAGCCCAATTTCTCGGTCGATGGCGCCTACCAGGAACTGGAGGAAGGCCTCTACACCAAGCCCGAGCTGCGCGCCGGCAAGACCGTGTTCGCCCCGCTGGGCGACCTGGTGCCCTACCTGGGCGGTGAATTCAGCTATGACCCGGGCACCCGCGCCGCCCGCTACAGCCTGGGCGGCCAGGTACTGGAGCTGAGTGTCGGCAGCAGCGCGGCCACCCTCAATGGCCAGCCGGTCAGCCTGGGCAGCGCGCCCGAGTTCAAGGACGGTAGCGTGTGGGTGCCGGTGGGCGAGGTATGGGCCAAGCTGGGCGCCTATGTGAAGTGGGACGAAGCCCGCCAGCGCCTGGTCGGCAGCTTCATCCTGCCGCCCAGCAAGAAGCTGGAAGACTTCGCGCGCGGCGGCCCGGTCACCGAGGCCAGCATGGCAGCCCAGAAACCCGAGTTCTACGGCAGCGCCGATGGCATCAAGCTGGGTGACGTGATCCTGGGCTACCAGAATGCCGACGGCGGCTGGCCCAAGCTGGAGGCCAACGTGAACCTGCTGGTGCCGGTGAACACCGCCGCCATGACGGGCTTCCGCATCAAGTCGACGATCGACAACGACTCGACGATGAAGCAGATGGCCGTGCTGGCCCGCATCCACCAGGCCACCGGCGAGCGCAAGTACGCCGAAGCCTACCTGCGCGGGCTGGATTACGTGCTCGCCGCGCAGCTCCCCAATGGCGGCTGGCAGCAGTTCTGGCCGGCCCCCAAGGGCTACAAGGCACATGTGACCTTCAACGACGACGCCATCGCCAATGTGCTGGAGGCGCTGCGCGACGTGGCGGCGCGCAAGCCCGAGCTGCGCTTCGTGGACGAGGCACGGGTGGCACGCGCCAAGGCGGCCTATGACAAGGGCCTGGCGCTGATCCTCAAGACGCAACTGGTGGTCGGCGGCAAGAAGACCGGCTGGTGCGCACAGTACGACGCAGCCACGCTGGCGCCGGTAATGGGGCGCGCCTTCGAGCTGGCCTCGATCAGCGGCAACGAGAGCGTGAATGTGGTGCGCTTCCTGATGAGCATCGACCAACCCAGCCCGCAGGTCATCGACGCCGTGCAGAACGCAGTGGCCTGGTTCGACAGCGCCAAGCTCAGCGGCATCCGCCTTGAGCGTAAGGACGACCGCACGCTGGAGTTCGGCTTCGACCGCCGCGTGGTGAGCGACCCCAAGGCGCCGCCGCTGTGGGCTCGCTTCTACGACCTGGAGACCGGCAAGCCCCTGTTCTCGGCACGCGACAGCGCCAAGCGCGACAACTACGCCGACGTGAGCTACGAGCGCCGCGTGAAGTACAACTGGTACGCGGAATCCCCGCGCGATCTGCTGGCCAAGGACTACCCGGCCTGGCAGGTGAAGTGGGCGCCCGGCCGCAGCGTGCTGGCGAAGTAAGCGGCGCCGCCCAGGACAAGCCCGGCCCCGCGCCGGGCTTTTTCATTGGGGCGGCGAACGCCTCAGGCGAGCCTGTAGCGCGCCATCGTGCCGACCAGGTCGCCAGACACCTGCTCCAGCGCCTGGGCGGTGTCGCTGGAGCGGCGCGCCGCCTCCACGTTCTGCTCGGCCATGTCCGACACGACCTGGGTGTTGCGCGCCAGAGCCTCCAGCGCGCTGCGCTGCTCGGCCAGCGATTGGTTGATCTCGCCGATGCCCTGGTTGGTGTCCTCGGCCGTCGCGCGCGCCTGGTCGAGCACCTCGACCACCGCGCGCGCCGCTTCGTTGCTCTCTTGCAGCAACTGGCGCCCCTCGCCGATGTGGCTGGTCATGCGACGCGCATGCTCCTGCAGTTCGCTCGCAATGCTGTCGATCTGGTTGGCGGACCGTCCCGAGTGCTCCGCCAGCTTGCGCACTTCGTCGGCCACCACCGCGAAACCCCGCCCCGCCTCACCCGCACGCGCCGCCTCGATGGCCGCGTTGAGCGCCAGCAGGTTGGTCTGGTCGGCGATCTCCTTCACATAGCCGGTGATCTGGCTGATCTGCTGCATGCTCTGCATGAAGCCGTCGATGGAGTCGCTGATGCTGCCGCTGAGCATGCGCTCGGCATCCGTCACCTTGTCCGCCAACTGGGCCAGGCGTTGCGTGCCGTGCTGGGTGCTGGCCCGGTTGTGCTCGGCCAGGCGGGCGATCTCGTTGGTGCGGTCGGCCACATGGGAGACGCTGACCGACAGCTCCTCCAGCGCGCTGGCCGCAGCCTGCGCGGCGTCCGATTGCTCGCCGGCGCGCTGTGATACGTCGCGTGAATCCGCCGCCACGCCGCTGGCCATGGCATCGAGACGGCGCGCCTCCTCGCCGATCAGCACCAGGGTCTGGCGCAGCGAGTCGAGCAAGGCAGAACAGCCGCGCCCCAACTCACCGAACTCATCACGACGCTCCACCGCGAAGCGCTGAGTCAGATCGTTCTGGCGTTCCACCGCGCGCATGCTGTCGAGCATCTGCTGCAGAGCCTGCACCACGCCCCGCCCGAGCAGGTTGGACAAAAGCATCACCAGCAGGCTCACCGCCACCAGCGCGGCGACGAACCAGGCTGTGTCGCGGTAGAACTGGCGGTTGATGTTGTCGATGTACATGCCGGTATTCACCAGCCAGTCCCAGGGCTCGTAACGCCGCGCGTAGGAGAGCTTGGGCGAAGGTTTCTCCTCGCCGGCCTTGGGCCACCAGTATTCGACGTAGGCACTGCCCTCGGCCTTCACCTGGGCCACCATCTCGGCGATGAAGGGCTTGTCGTTCTTGTCCTTGAGCCCGCCGAAGTTCTTGCCTTCCAGCGCCGGCACGGCCGGGTGCATCAGCATCACAGGCTCCATGGTGCCGACCGAGAAGAACTCCTTTTCCTGATAGCGCACCTTGCGCAAGGCCTCCAGCGCCTGGCGCCTGGCCTCGTCCGCCGGCAGCTTGCCGCTGTCGGCCAGGCCACGGTAGTAGTCGAACATCGTGAACACGATGGACATCTGGTCGCGCAACTGCTGGCGCACGCCTTCCATCATCGTGTTGCGTTTGGCCTGGATGGCCGAGATGCCGATGATCAACAGGGCCGCCAGCGCGACCAGATTGATGAGGCGCAGCTTGGCACGCAGGCTCAGGTGCTTGAACATGAAACCCCCGGAATGGACTCGTGACGGATGCCGCTGCTGCAATGCGACATACCGGGGGTTTCGGCGGGTAGCGCGGCTTCTTGAGCCCTCGCCCGCGCCCTGGAAGGAGGCTTACCCTTCAGGGCAGGGTAAGCGTTTCAGCCGGCCAGCTTCTGGGTCAGGCCGACGAACTCATCCAGCTTGGCACGCGCCGCGCCGCTGGCGATCGTCTCCAGCGCGAGCTTCACGCCGGCTTCCAGGGTGGCGGCCTTGCCCGACACGTAGAGGCTGGCGCCGGCATTGAAGGCCACGATGTCGCGCGCGGCCGGCAGCTTGTTCTCCAGCGCGCCCAGCAGCACCGACTTCGACTGCTCGACCGAGCCCACGCGCAGGGCCGAGGCACCGTGCATGGGCAGGCCCACGTCCTCGGGGCTGATGCGGTACTCGCGCACCACACCGTCACGCAGCTCGCCGACCATGGTGGGCGCCGAGATCGACAACTCGTCCAGCCCTTCCACACCGTAGACGATCATCACGTTGCGGCTGCCCAGGCGCTGCAAGACCCGCACCTGGATGCCCACCAGATCGGGATGGAACACGCCCATCAACTGGTTGGAGGCGCCAGCCGGATTGGTCAGCGGCCCCAGGATGTTGAACATGGTGCGCACGCCCAGCTCCTTGCGCACCGGCGCGGCGTGCTTCATGGAACTGTGGTGGTTGGGCGCAAACATGAAGCCGATGCCGACCTCGTCGATGCACTGGCCGACCTGCTCCGGGCTCAGGTTGATCTTGGCCCCCAGCGCCTCCAGCACATCGGCCGAACCGGACAAGGAGGAAGCCGAGCGCCCGCCGTGCTTGGCCACGCGCGCGCCGGCCGCGGCCGCGACGAACATGGCCGAGGTCGAGATGTTGAAGGTGTGCGAACCGTCGCCCCCCGTGCCACAGGTATCGACGAGGGTCTGCACGTCGCTCTTGACCGGCACCTTGGTCGACAGCTCGCGCATCACGCTGGCCGCTGCGGCGATCTCGCCGATGGTCTCTTTCTTCACCCGCAGGCCGGTGATGATGGCCGAGATCAGCACCGGCGACACCTGACCGGACATGATCTGGCGCATCAAGTCGACCATCTCGTCATGGAAGATTTCGCGGTGTTCGATGATGCGCTGGAGCGCTTCCTGCGGAGTCATGTCTTAGCCTCGTCTCTCAATGTGTTGGTGTGCCCGGTTTCGGGCGTCGATTCTATCGCCTGCTCGGACTCGCGCGGGCAGTCGTTCATGCGCACACTGCCATAGGTGAGCAGCAGCGCCCAGATCAGGATCACCAGCATCAACGTGGCTGAAGGCACATCGGCCAGCGCGTATTGCGCCGGCAGGCTCATGAACAGCAGAACGGTGATCAGGCCACGCGGCGCGAAGAAGGTCAGCACCCGCGAGTGCTCACCCGCCACCCAGCGCAGCAGCGGGATGCGTGGCAGCACGCAGCACAGCACCACCACCACCGCCATGCCCCAGGCCAGGGGATCGGCCAGTTGCGGCAGGCTGGTGCTGTAGCCCAGCAGCACGAAGAAGAAGCAGCGCACGACGAAGGTGAACTCCGCCGTCAGGTGCTTGAAGGCCTCCAGATCCGCCTCGAAGGACGTGGCCGCCCGCACGCGACCACGGCTGAGCCGCTCGAACAGGAAGCTGTTGTTGAGCAGCAGGCCGACCAGCACCACCAGCACCAGCGGAGCCAGGTGCATCATCTTGCCGACCCTGTACAGCAACACGATGCCGAAGATCATCGGCAGTACGCGCACATGGTGGTCGATGCGCTGGATCAGCCAGAAGATGGCGAAAGCCACGATCAGGCCGAGCACGATGGACAAGGTGATCTCGCCGACCTGCGCCACCAACAAGCCAGCCACGTCACCGTCGTAGCGCAACAGCGCGTAGAACAGCACTACGCCGAAGATGTCGGACAGCGAGCTTTCGTAGACGACGAACTCGCGCTGGTGCTGCGCCAGCGCGCCTGCGGCGGGTATGGCCACCGCCGAGCTGATGACCGCGAAGGGGGTGGCGAGCAGCATGGCCTGCAACACGGGAACGTGGAACACCGCGACCAGCAGGCCGGCAATGAGGCCGCCGGTGACCACGATGCCCGCCGCCGCCATCGCCGCCGTGCGACCGACCAGGCCGATGTGCTCGCGCGTCAGCGAGATGTCCAGCGCGCCTTCCAGCACGATCAGGATCAGGCCCACGGTGCCTAGCACCGGCAGCAGCCCTGCCGGAATCTCCAGCGACAACCCGGTGAAGTCGGTCGTCGCCCGAAGCGCCAGGCCGCTGAAGATCAGCAGCACCACCGAGGGCACCTTGATGCGCCGGCCGGCGAAATCCAGCAGATAGGCCACCAACACGATGGCCCCCAGACTCACCAGGATCAGGGAGGGATCCATTCACACTCCTTCAGTTTGTGTGCTGCAGGAGGCGGGCATGCTTCCCCGCCGGAATCGCCGCCGGAATCGCCAATTACATCCGCATGTCGAGGAAGTTCTGCAGCAGCATGTGCCCGCCCTCGGTCTTGATCGACTCCGGATGGAACTGCACGCCCTCGATGGGCAGGGTCTTGTGGCGCACGCCCATGATCTCGCCATCCTCGGTCCAGGCGGTCACTTCCAGGCAGTCCGGGCAGCTCTCGCGTTCGATGGCCAGTGAATGGTAGCGCGTCGCGGTGAAGGGCTGCGGCAGGCCGCGAAAGATGCCCACGTCGCTATGCTGGATGGGCGAGGTCTTGCCATGCATGAGCTGCTTGGCATGCACGATCTTGCCACCGAAGGCCGCGCCGATGCTCTGGTGCCCCAGGCACACGCCCAGGATGGGCAGCTTGCCGGCGAAGTGCTTGATCGTCGCCACCGAGATACCGGCTTCGGCGGGCGAACACGGCCCCGGCGAGATGACGATGCGTTCGGGCTTCATCGCCTCGATCTGCTCGAGCGTGATGCCATCGTTGCGATAGACGCGCACATCGGCGCCCAGTTCGCCCAGGTACTGGACGATGTTGTAGGTAAAGCTGTCGTAGTTGTCGATCATCAGCAGCATGGTGTCTTCCTTGTCGCGGCGCCTTACAGGCGGGCCGCCAGTATTTCCTTGACGAAATTCGGGGTGATATTGCCACGCTCGCCGAGCGCATTCACGCCACGCGAAGCCAGGCGCTCAGCGATGCGCTGCGGCGCTTCCTCGCCCACGCCATAAGCGACCAGGCGCGTGGGCACGCCGACGGCGGCAAAGAAGCCCTCGGTGTGCGCAATGGCCGCCTCGATGCGCTCGCTCTCCGAGCCAGTGCTGAGGCCCCACACCCGTTCAGCGTACTGCAGCAGTTTCTCGCGCTTGTCCTGCCATCGATGACGCAGCACGCCGGGCAGCGTGACGGCCAGGGTCTGCGCATGGTCCAGGCCGTACTCGGCGGTGATCTCGTGGCCGATCATGTGGGTGGCCCAGTCCTGCGGCACCCCGCAACCGATGAGGCCATTCAAGGCCATGGTGGCGCACCACACCTGCTCGGCGCGCAGGTCGTAGTCCTGCGGATTGGCGATCACCCTGGGACCGATCTCGACCAGGGTCTTCAGGATGCTCTCGGCGAAGCGGTCCTGCAGCGCAGCGCTGGCCGGATAGGTCATGTACTGCTCCATGGTGTGCACGAAGGCGTCCACGATGCCGTTCGACACCTGGCGCAGCGGCAGGCTGAAGGTGGTCTCGGGGTCCAGCACTGCGAAACGCGGGTAGCAATGCTCGCTGCCGAAGGCGAGCTTGTCGCCCGTCGACTCGCGCGAGATCACCGCAAAGGTGTTCGACTCCGAGCCGGTGGCCGGCAAGGTCAGCACCACGCCCATGGGCGTGGCGTCCTCCACCGCGGCGCCCTTGCTGAGGATGTCCCAAGGCTCGGCGCCCTTGAAGCGGGCCGCGGCGGCAATGAACTTTGTGCCGTCACAGACCGAACCGCCGCCCACGGCCAGCAGGAACGTGACCCCCTCGCGCCGCACGATCTCGACCGCGCGCATCAGCGTCTCGTAACGCGGGTTGGGCTCGATGCCGCCGAATTCATGCCACTCGAAGCCGGCCAGGGCAGCCTTCACCTGATCGTAGACACCGTTCTGCTTGATGCTGCCCCCACCATAGGTGACCAACACCTTGCTGCCGGCGGGAATCTGCGTGGCGATGGCTGCGATCTGGCCCTTGCCGAACAGGATGCGGGTCGGGTTGTAGTAGCTGAAGTTCTGCATGATGCGCTCTCCTCTATTCAGTCAGTTCATACCCGGCCCGCGATGGCCAGGATCAATTCAGTACGCCCAGTCGGCCAAGCGTCTCACGGACCTTCTGACGCTTCTCCTCGGTCAAGGGCACGGCCGGCGGCAGCACATGGGTCGAGATGTCCACACCCGCCATCTTCGCCGCCTCCTTGACAACGGCATAGAACGGTGACTCCAGCGCGAACATCGGCGGGCACAGGCACAGCAGGCGCTGCAGCTCCACCATGCGGGCACCATCGCGCTCGTTGAACGCGCGCCACAGCCCGACCGGGATGTACGGTGCGAAGTTCAGCGCCGACGGGAAGCAACCATCGCCGCCCATGATCAGCGTCTCCAGCATGTATTCGTCGAAACCGGCGTACACCGCGAAATCGGGCCGTACCGGCTTGACCGCCGCGATCACGTCGCGGATGTGACGCACCGTGTCCGTGGTGTCCTTGACACCCACGATGTTGGGGCACTCCAGCGCCAGCTCGCGGATCATGGCCGGCGACAGGTCCTGTCCGGTCAGCGCCGGGAAGTTGTAGAGGATCAGCGGCAGATCCACCGCCGCTGCCAGGCGCCGGTAGTGCAGCTTGATGTTATCCGGCAGCAGCAACGCGTAATACGGATTGACCGCCACCACGCCGCTGGCCCCGATGGCCTTGGCATGCTGGCCGTAGGCGATCGCCTGGTCGGTGCTGCAGGAAGCAATGCCGATCAGCACCGGCACGCGCCCCGCGACGTGGCTCACCGCGAATTCCGCCACCTCGCGCCGCTGCGCTTCGCTCATCTGGCTGAACTCGCCGGCGCTGCCGACACAGAACACCACATCAGCACCACCCGCAATCACGAAATCCAGCATGCGGCCCATGCCCGCGCGGTCGAGCTGGCCTTGCGGGGTCCAGATCGTCGGGACGGGTGGGATGTTGCCGCGGAACAAGGGGCTGCTCATGACAAGGTCCTTACGGGAGTGGAAAGACGGCCAGCTTGCGAGTCCCTTCTGTTGTCAGGCAATAAGCAGTCACCGCAGTGCTGATGCCGGACAAATACACGCAATGCCCGCCGCCCGAATCACTCCAGGCGCGTGTCCAGTCCGCTTTCCGCCAGCTCCGCCGCGCGGATCACCGCGCGCGCCTTGCTCAGCGTCTCCTGCCACTCCGACTCCGGGTTGGAGTCGGCCACGATGCCGGCCCCGGCCTGCACATGGAGCTGGCCGTCCTTGATCACGGCCGTGCGGATGGCGATCGCCACGTCCACATCGCCATCGAAGCCCAGGTAGCCCACGGCGCCTGCATACACACCGCGCTTCACCGGCTCCAGTTCGTCGATGATTTCCATCGCGCGCACCTTGGGTGCGCCGGACACGGTGCCGGCCGGGAAGGTGGCGCGCAGCACTGCCAGCGCGGCGGCACGCCGATCGGTCGCAGGCGGCAGCACGCCTTCCACGTTCGACACGATGTGCATGACGTGCGAGTAACGCTCGATGGTGAACTGCTCGGTCACCTTGACGGTACCGGTCGCGGCCACACGGCCCACGTCGTTACGCCCGAGGTCCAGCAACTGCAGGTGCTCCGCCAGTTCCTTCTGGTCGGCCAGCAGGTCCTTCTCCAGTGCCAGGTCCTCCTCATGCGTGGCGCCGCGCTTGCGCGTCCCGGCGATGGGTCGCACCGTCACGACCTGCTGGCCAGCGTCCTCTTCCAGCTTGACCAGGATTTCCGGCGAGGCGCCGACCACCTGGTAGTCCTCGAAGTTGAAATAGAACATGTAGGGCGAAGGGTTCAGCGCACGCAGGCTGCGGTACAGCGCCAGCGGGCTGGCCGCGAAGGGCTTGCTCATGCGCTGCGACAGCACCACCTGCATGATGTCGCCATCCACGATGTACTGCTTGGCGCGCAGCACGGCGTCCTTGAAGGCCTGCTCGCCGAAACTGGACACCGCCGGCGCCGGTGTGGCGCGCGTGTCGGCCGGAATCGCCACCGGCTCGCGCAGCTTGGCCAGCAGTTCCTTGAGGCGGCGCTGCGCGCGCTTGTAGGCGCCGGGCACTTCCGGCTCGGCATACACCACCAGGGTCAGCTTGCCGGAGAGGTTGTCGACGATGGCGATCTCTTCGGACAGCAGCAACAGGATGTCCGGCACTTCCAGCGGATCGGCCGCCTTGTGCGAGGCCAGCTTGGGCTCGATGTAGCGCACCGTGTCGTAGCCGAAGGAGCCGACCAGGCCACCGCAGTAGCGCGGCAGGCCAGCCTTGGGCGGCACCTTGATGCGTTGCATGAACTCGCCGACGTAGGCCAGCGGATCGCCGTAGTCGCGGCGCTCGACGATGCGATCGCCGGTCAGCAACATGGCGGTACGACCGCGCACTTCGATGCGCGTATCGGCGCGCAAACCGATGATGGAGTAACGGCCGAAGCGCTCACCGCCCTGCACGGACTCCAGCAGGTAGGTGTAGGACTCGTTGGCGAGCTTGAGATAGATGGACAGCGGCGTGTCCAGGTCGGCAAAAGTCTCCAGCGTCAGGGGGATACGGTTGTAGCCCTGGGCTGCGAGTGCCTGGAATTCGGATTCGGTCATGGTGACTCCAAAAGCGTTTTGTCTTCTTCGTTCGGGTCTTTTTCAACCCTGGGCGCGACGCAAGCCGGCCCGGCGGTGTGCGTTATTGTTGGCGCACACGCCACGAGCACCCGATGTGCTGCCAGCAAGCTGAAGCGGCACGAACCGGGGATTGCTCCTTAGCGAAGAAACGGCTCTTGTCAGTCACGGAATCTTGATGAGGGTTGTCTGCCGCCCCCGCCTTGCTCAGTCGAGCAGGCCGGGCAGATCGGCGAGCGAGGATAGTAACCCGTCGCAATCGACAGTGTCCACCGACACGCCCTCGTTGTAACCGTAGGTCATCAAGACCACCGGAATGCCCGCGCGGCGCGCGCACAGGGCGTCGTTCGACGAGTCGCCAACCATCAGCGCCGCCTCGCGCGCCACCCCCACTTTCAGGCAGGCATGCCACAGCGGCTCGGGCTCCGGCTTCTTCTGTGCCAGGGTGTCGCCACCGACCACCACGTCCATGTAGGGCATGAGGCCCAGGGTCTCCAGCAGCGGCGTGGTGAAGCGCTCGGCCTTGTTGGTCACGCAGCCCATGCGCACACCATGTGCGCGCAACACCGCCAGCCCTTCCTTCACGCCCGGATAGGCCACGGTCAGCAGTCCATTGACGACGTCATAGTGGCGCTGGAATACGGTGATGGCCTGCTGCAGGCGTTCCGGCGAAGCCGGCGCCCGCCCGGTGGTCAGCGCCCGCTCCACCATGACCGGGATGCCCTTGCCGACATAGGTGGCGATCTCGGCATCGCTGCGCGTCGGCTCGCCCAGCTCGGCCAGCATGCGGCGCGCGGCCTCGGCCAGATCGGGCACGGAATCGACGAGTGTGCCGTCGAGGTCGAAGAAGATGGCCTGTGGTGAAAATCGCTTCATTGCTGCTGATCCTGTTGTTGCCCGTACTGCGCGAACTGCGCCTGCACCTCGGCGAGCTGCGCGGCGCTGAGCAGGCGCGGCTGCCCCAACTGCCTGGCGCGCCAGTAGTGCTCGCACAGGGATTCGAACTCGACTGCGGCCGCGATGGCGCCGGGCGCATCCTTGGCCAGTGCGACCATACCGTGGTTGGCCATAAGGCAGGCCGTGCGGTCTTGCAGCGCGGCCAGCACCGCATCCGACAAGGCCTGGGTGCCGTAGGTCGCGTAGTCGGCGCAGCGCACGTCGGGGCCACCGAAGCGCAGCACCATGTAGTGGAACGGCGGAATGCTCTCGGCATGGCAGGCCAGCGCCGTGGCGGCTGGCGAATGGGCGTGCATGACCGCGCCGATCTCGGGCCGCGCCGCCAGGATGTCGTGGTGCAGGCGCCATTCCGACGAGGGCTTGCAGCGCCCACGCGTATTACCCGCGAAGTCCATGAACACCAGGTCGGCTTCGTTGACCTCGTCGGCCGCAATGCCCGAGGGCGTGACCAGGAAGCCCGCACCGAAACGCAGACTGGCATTGCCGGCCGTGCCGGCGTTCAAGCCGCGCCTGCTCAGCTCGCGGAACGCGCGCAGCAAGGCCACGCGGGCCTCATGCTCGTCATGCTCGGCGATGTTCTGGTGCGGGAATCCGATCATGTGACACCTCCAGAAGGAAGCTCGGATGCTACTGGAAGGGGCGGAAGACCAGATTGATCCGCTGCAGGGAGTCGCTATCACGCATCGCCTGCGTGACCGGCAGCGGCTCGGCACGGCGCAAGGCCTTGAGCACGGCTTCATCCACCGCCTTGTAGCCGCTGCCACGCAGCACGCGTGCGCCCAGCACGGCGCCGCTGGGCGTCAGTGCGGCCTCCAGCGTGACGGCTGCGCTCTTCGGGTAGCTGCCACGCGGCACGACGAGGTTGGCGCGCAGCTTGTTGGCGATCTCGCGCCCCACCATCGCATCCGAGGGGCTGCCGTCCTGCGCCAGGACCTGGATGCCCGGTTCAAGGAAGCCGGCCTGGTCCGGCTCGCCCGCGATCGGCTGGGTGTTCAACTCGGCGACCTGGCGGGCCGGTTCGGCCGGAGCAGGCGGGGCTGCAGGCCGCAGGCCGGCGCACGCGCCCAGGCCCAACAAAACGGCGAAAGACAGGGAAAGACTGCGAAACACCATGCCCCCTCTCAGGCCAGCGTGGCGAGCTGGGTGCGCATCGCCGCGATCACGCTGTCGTAGCGGTGCGGGTCGCTCGCCTTGGCCGCGCCGAACACGGCCGAGCCGGCCACGAAGGTGTCAGCCCCCGCAGCAGCGATCTCGGCAATGTTGTCGACCTTCACTCCGCCGTCGATCTCGAGCAGGATGCGTCGGCCCGTTTCTTGTTGGTAGGCATCCAGCCGCGCACGCGCAGCGCGCAGCTTGGGCAGGGTGGAGGGGATGAAGCTCTGACCGCCGAAGCCGGGGTTCACCGACATCAGCATGATGATGTCCAGCTTGTCCATCACGTAGTCCATGTAGTCCAGCGGCGTGGCCGGGTTGAACACCAGGCCGGCCTGGCAACCGTGGTCACGGATCAGCTGCAGCGTGCGGTCCACATGACGCGTGGCTTCCGGGTGGAAGGTGATGATGTTGGCGCCGGCCTTGGCGAACATCGGCACCAGCGCATCGACCGGCTCGACCATCAGGTGCACGTCGATCGGCGCGGTGGTGAGCGGGCGCAGGGCCTGGCACACCAGCGGGCCGATAGTGAGGTTGGGCACGTAGTGGTTGTCCATCACGTCGAAGTGCAGCCAGTCCGCCCCAGAGGCGAGGACGTTGTGCACTTCCTCCCCGAGGCGGGCGAAGTCGGCGGAAAGCAGGCTGGGGGCGAGCCTGAAGCGGGATTGCTCGGTCATGGAAACGTCCTGATGTCGCGGGCCGGATGCTGCCCTGCAAAAGACGGTAGGATACCGGGCGGGCCCATTCCTTGGCACGCCCGCCGTGCCTGAAACAGAGATTTACGCCGCACCATGAGCGCCGAATACGACATCACCGTGGAAGCCGAAGCCAGCTACGCAGCCGATCAGTCCGAGCCGGACGAGGCGCGCTACGTGTTCTCGTACCGCATCCGCATCACCAACAGCGGCCGGGTTGCGGCCAAACTGATTAGCCGCCATTGGATCATCACCGATGCCGAGGGCAAGGTGCAGGAGGTGCGCGGCCAGGGCGTGATCGGCGAGCAACCCACGCTGCAGCCGGGCCAGAGCTTCGAGTACACCAGCGGCTGCGTGCTGGAGACCCCCTTCGGCACCATGCGCGGCAGCTACCAGATGGTGGCCGACGACGGCACACAGTTCGATGCCCACATCCCGGAGTTCTTCCTCTCCGGGCCGCGCGTCATCCACTGATCCGCTGCTTGCGTTCCTCGCGCCACAGACGCCAGATCGTGAACCCGTTGGTGAGCACGATCACCGCCTCCAGTGCGGTGCCGCCGATGGAGCCGGACAGGATGTTGTTCACCAGCCACAGCAAGGTGCCCACCATCATCAGGCCGCGCATGCGGATGCCGTGCAGCCAGTACAGCGCGGTCGTGCCACAACAGGCCGCCAGGATGGGTAGCAAGGACAAGGGGCCGTTGTAGAAGACCGCCCCCATCAGCAGGCTCAGCGCGATGAAGAATCCGCCGGCCCACGGCGAGCGCGTGCGGATGGACACCACCGAACGCCCCAGCGACACCGCCGTGCTGGCCATCGCGGTGTAGTTGCCCAGCAGCCAGAAGTGGATCACATAGCTGAGGCATTCGATCGACATGAAGACCTTGAACCGCAGGTCATTCTTCTGCAGGAAGCAGCCCACGCCGAAGACGAAGGCCAGGTAGCCAAAGAGTTGCGGGATCGAGAAGACGGTGTCGAGACTCATGGTGCAATCTGTCGGGCCGCGGCGCGCTGGCGGTAGAGCTGCCAGATGGTGTAGAGATTGGCCACCGCGATGCAGACCTCCAGCGCCGTGCCGCCGATCGAGCCAGACAGGATGTTGTTGGCCAACCACAGGAGCGTGGCGACGAACAGGAGCCAGCGCATGGTGATGCCGGTGAACAGGAACACGGCCGTAGTCCCCAGGCAGGAGCCCAGGATGGGCAGCACGCCGGCCCAGCTCCGCACCAGGATGAAGCCCAGCAGGATCGTCAGCGACACGAAAAAGGCCGCCACCCAGCGGGAGTTGCTGCGCATGGAAACGATCGTGCGCGCGCAGGCCATGCTTGAGCTCGCCATCGCTGGATAGTTGCCCAGCAACCAGAAATGGATCACATAGCTGCCGGCCTCCAACACCAGGAAGAACTTGAAACGCAGGTCGTTCTTCTGCAGGAAGCAGGTGATGCCAAAAACGAAGGCGAGGTAGCCGAAAAGCTGTGGGAGGGAGAAGACGTGGTCCAGCATGCAGGCGAGACGGGCGGGCAATCCGGCAAGCTAGCACCGGGCGCCCCGCCCGGGGGCAAACTTTCGTCAAGCGCGGGTCATTCGCCCGGGCGGCACGTGGGCGGCGGCAGGAGCGCCCGGCCCGCGTGCGTCCGGTCGATCAGGAACGGTAATCCGCGTTGATCTTGACGTAGTCGTAGGAGAAGTCGCAGGTCCAGATCGTGGCGGCTGCGGTGCCGCGCGCGAGGTCCGCGCGGATCGTGATCTCGGCGTTCTTCATGATGCGCGCGCCGACCTCCTCGGCATAGCTCGCGGCACGCCCGCCCTGCTCCGCCACCAGCACCTCCTCGCCACCACCGCCGAGCCACACGCGGATCTTCGCCACATCCAGATCGTTCACGCCGGCATAGCCGATGGCGGCCAGGATGCGGCCCAGGTTGGGGTCGGAAGCGAAAAAGGCGGTCTTGACCAGCGGCGAGTGCGCCACGGCGTAGCCGATCTGGCGGCACTCGGCGAGATCGCGCCCGCCCTCGACCACGATGCTCATGAACTTGGTGGCGCCTTCGCCGTCGCGCACGATGGCCTGGGCCAGCCACTGCGACAGCTCGATCACCGCAGCACGCAGCGTGGCATAGGCCGGCGAGGCCGCGTCGACGATCTCCGCCCCCACCTGGCCGGTGGCGATCAGGATGAAGCTGTCATTGGTCGAGGTGTCGCCGTCGACCGTGATGCTGTTGAAGGACAGGTCGGCTGCCTCGCGCACCAGGCGCTCCAGCAGCGGCTGCGCCAGCTTCGCGTCGGTGGCCAGGAAGCCCAGCATGGTCGCCATGTTGGGCTTGATCATGCCGGCGCCCTTGCTCATGCCGGTCAGCGTGATGGTCTGGCCGTCGATCTGCACCTGGCGCGAGGCGCACTTGGGCTGGGTGTCGGTGGTCATGATGGCGTGGCAGGCCTCGAACCAGCCATCCGCCTTCAACGCGCCCTTCGCCATGGGCAGGCCAGCCACCAGTCGCTCGACCGGCAGGTGTTCGAGGATCACGCCGGTCGAGAAGGGCAGCACTGCCGTCGCTGGCACACCCAGCAGGCGGCCGACCGCCTCGCAACTGGCCTGGGCGTTGCGCACGCCGAGCTCGCCAGTACCGGCGTTGGCGATGCCGGTGTTGATGACCAGGGCGCGGATCTCGCCACCAGCCAAGTGCTGCTTGCACACCTGCACCGGGGCAGCGCAGAAGCGGTTCTGCGTGAACACACCGGCCGCGCGGCTGCCGGGCGCCAGCTCGATCAGGCTCAGATCGCGGCGGTTGGCCTTGCGGATACCTGCCTCGGCCGTCCCCAGACGGACACCCCGGACGGGCAGGAGCTGGTCGGCGAGTGGCAACGGCAGATTGACGGGCATGGCGGTTCCATCGGTCAGGTGGCGGGACAGCGATTCTATGCCAGCGCGCAGAATCTCGCAGTGCAACAATCCGACACCTTTTGCTCCACTTTCCGGATCAAGCCCTCTTCAGGCTCGACCGTTATTGCTCCATGGCCCAGAAATCCGCCCCCTCCCTTCCGGCCACCCCACCCGAGGACCCGCAACAGGTCGCCCGACTGATCCGCGACGAACGCATCCGCATGCATGTGGCGAGCTCGCGGGGCGTGGTCGCGGCGACGGTGGCGATCAGCACGCTGGTGTGCGTCGCCCTCTTCGACGCTGTGCGCCCGGCCTGGAGCCTGCTCTGCTGGTGGCTGTGCTTCCAGGTGCTGATGGTGGTGCGCCTGGGCTACAGCGAGCGCTGGCGCAACGACACGGATCGCGTGCTGCGTGGCCGCCTGTGGGAGCGTCGCCTGGCCATCACGGCCAGCCTGTCCGGCCTGATGTGGGGTCTCACCGGCACCCTGCTGTACCCCACGGAGGAGAGCGGGCTGCGACCGATCAGCGCGCTGGTGCAGATGGGCGTGTCGGCCGCCGCCGTGTCCTCGCTGTCCAGCCTGCCGGGGGCCTTCCGCGGCTTCTTCCTGCTCCTGATGGTGCCCAACATCGTGTGGCTGGGCCTGCGCGACGACTACGCGGCGCAGCTCACCGCGCTGGCCCTGTTCTTCTTCACCGTGCTGATCATGATCAACGGCAGCCAGGTGTACCGGCGCATCGACCGCGGCATCCGCCTGCAGCTCGACCTCGCCCGCGCGGTCCGCGAGACAGAGGCCGCACTGGCCGCCGCGCGCAGTGCCAACGAGGCCAAGAGCCTGTTCGTGGCCAACATCTCGCACGAGCTACGCACGCCGATGCACGCGATCCTGGGCTTCGCCCAATTGGGGCGCGAGCGCAGCACCGAGCACAAGATCAAGGACTACTTCGAGCGCATCGGCTTCAGCGGGCGCCGCCTGCTGACGCTAATCGACGACCTGCTGGACCTGTCCAAGCTGGAGGCCGGGCAGATGCAGCTCACGCTGCAACGCCTGGGAGTCCGCAGCGTGGTAGACCACGCCGCGCGGGAGTTCGAGCCCCTGCTGCGCGAACGCCGGCTGCACCTGGTGGTCGACGAAGAAGCCAACCTGCCGCCGGTGATGCTGGACCCACAGCGCTTCGGCCAGGTGGTGCGCAACCTGCTGTCGAACGCCGTCAAGTTTTCGCCCGAGGGCGGCAGCATCTACGTGCGCATCAAGCGCAGCCAGGGCTCGGCGCCCATGCTGCAACTGATCATCAGCGACGAAGGGGTCGGCATCCCCGAAGGCGAGCTGGAGACCATCTTCGACAAGTTCGTGCAGAGCTCCAAGACCCGCACCGGCGCCGGCGGCACCGGGCTGGGACTGGCGATCTGCCGCGAACTGGTGATGGCGCACCACGGGCTGATCCACGCCCACAATGCCCCCACCGGCGGTGCTGTGCTGGTGGTGGAGCTTCCGCCGGCCCCGCCCTCTACCACCCACGCAGCCGCGGCTGCCTGAGCTCAACTCAGGTGCGAGATGCGGCTGGGTCCCAGCTCGACCGCAGGGTCGCTGCCACTGTCGACGAAGTCGATCAGCGCCGCTAGCTCCTCCTTGCCCAGCGCCACACCGACCGCCAGCACGTCGATCACCAGCAGGTGCAGGATGCGCGAGATCATGGCAATGGCATTGGGGCTGTCTTCCACGTGGTCGACCGGGATGCACACCGTCGCGCGCTGCGCCAACGTGGAGTGGCTGGCGGTGATCGCGATCACTTTGGCACCACGCGCCAGGGCAGAGTCCACCGCCTCCAGCAACTCCGGCAGCTGGCCGCGGCTGGACACCACCACCACCACATCGCCGGGGCTCAGCAACTGCGCCGCCATGCGCGTGGTGTAGGCGTCCGGGTAGGCCACCGACGGGATGCGCAGGCGGAAGAACTTGTGCTGCCCGTCGTGCGCCACGATGCCGGAATTACCCATGCCATAGAACTCGATGCGCCGCGCCTCGCGCAGCACGGCGATGGCGGCGTCGATGGGGGCTGCATTGAGGCTCTCGCGGAAGCGCAGGATCGCCGACACCGTATTGTCGAGCACCTTGGCAAAGATGTCTGGCGCGGTGTCGCCGTGGCGCACCTGGCTATGACGCACCGGCACCGTGCCGGTGAGCCCGGTGGCCAGACGCAGGCGGAAGTCCGACAGCCCTTCGAAACCCAGCGAGCGACAGAAACGGATCACCGTCGGCTGGCTCACGCCGGCCTGGCGGGCCAACTCGCTGACCGAGTCGTTGAGTGCGGCACGCGGGTGACGCAGCACGAGGTCGGCCACACGGCGCTCGGCCGGCGACAGCATGGCGCGTCGCTTGCGCAGGCTGGGCAACAGCGCGTCGTGGCGATCATGGTCGCGCAGACGGTCGGCGAGGATCGCTGCCACCCCCAGGAAAGCCGGATGCTCGGCAGTGATCACATAGGTCGGAACCTGCGCGAGGTAGGCCGACATGCGTCCCTTGGCCTCGAAGCGCGCGCGGAAGGGCGAGCGGTCGAGGAACTCACCGAGACGCGGCACGATGCCGCCGCCAATGTAGATGCCACCAAAGGCGCCCAGGGTAACCGCGAGGTCGGCCGCCACCGTACCCAGCATGGCGCAGAAGCAGTTGAGTGCCTCGACGCACAGCGCATCGCTGCCGGCCAGCGCACGCGCGCCGATCTCGGGCGCCGTCAGCCCGCCTGGCAGGCCAGCCGCTTCGGCCAGCGCGGCATGGCACAGCTCCAGGCCCGGTCCGGACACCAGGCGCTCGGCCGACACATGCGGATATTTGCGCCAGGCGTACTGCAGCACGCGCAACTCGCGCTCGTCGGCCGGCGCAAAGCTGACGTGGCCGCCCTCGCTGCCCAGGGTGACCCAGCGATCCGCCGTCGGGATCAGACCCGACACGCCTAGCCCGGTGCCTGGCCCCAGGAGCCCGATCACCGCGCTCTCGCGTGGCGTACCCCCGCCGATCTGCCGACGCTGCTCGACTGGAAGCCGGGGCAAGGCCATGGCCAGCGCAGTGAAGTCATTCACCACCAGCAAGGTCTGCAGGCCCAAGGACTGGCGCAAGGCCTCGATCGAAAACTGCCAGTTGCGGTTGGTCATGCGCGCGATGTCGCCATCCACCGGGTAGGCGATGGCGATCGCCGCATGCTGGATCAAGGGCTCGCCCTGCCGTGCAAGGTAGTGACGGATGAGCGGCTCGATACCCGCGAAGTCCTCGCTGTGCAGGACCGCGACCGCGCCGATTTCACCCGGCGCCGACTCCAGCGCGAAACGCGCATGGGTGGCCCCGATATCGGCCAGCAGGCGCGGCCCGTCTTGATAAAGCTCGGCGTGGCCCATCAGCGGATGCGCGCCTCCGTCGCCGGATCGAAGTACACCGCCTTGGAGAGATCGAACAGGAGCTTCATGTCCTCGCCGGCCCGCGCGGCGAAGTCGGGGCACACACGACAGGTCACCTTGGCGCCATTGATGTTCACCAACAGCAAGGTGTCGGGGCCGGTGGGCTCGGCCAGATCAACCCGCAGGCTCTGTGTCACCACGCGCGGGTCGCTGCCATGCGAGTCGACCACCTCGGTGATCTGCTCCGGCCGGATGCCCAGAATGACCTCCTTGCCGAGATAGGCCTGCAAGCCCTCGGCATTCACGGCCGGGAAGGCGAAGTGCTGCCCGTGGCTCTCCATCTCCAGCCCCAGTCCGCTGCCCAGTTGCACGACGCGCGTGCGGATGAAATTCATCGACGGCGAGCCCATGAAGCCAGCCACGAACAGATTGGCCGGGTTGCGATAGATCTCGTTGGGGGTGCCGAACTGTTGCACCTCGCCGGCCTTCATCACCGCGATCTTGTCGCCCAGGGTCATGGCCTCGATCTGGTCGTGGGTGACATAGACGATGGTGGTGCCCAGGCGCTGATGCAGCAGCTTGATCTCGGTGCGCATCTCGACGCGCAGCTTGGCGTCGAGGTTGGACAGCGGCTCATCGAACAGGAACAGCGCCGGGTTGCGCGCGATGGCACGGCCCATGGCCACGCGCTGGCGCTGCCCGCCAGAGAGTTGCGCCGGGCGCCGATCCAGCAGGTGGCCGATCTGCAGGATCTGCGCCACGCGCTCGACCGCCGCGTCACGCTCGGCCTGCGGCACCTTGCGGATCTCCAGCCCGAAGGAAATGTTCTCGCGCACCGTCATCGAGGGATACAGCGCATAGGACTGGAACACCATCGCGATGTCGCGGTCCTTGGGCGACAGATCGTTCACCTTGCGGCCGGCGATATGCACCTCGCCCGAGCTGATGTCGTCCAGCCCCGCGATCATGGCCAGCAGGGTGGATTTGCCGCAGCCGGAAGGGCCGACGAGGATCAGGAACTCGCCCGGCTCGATCTCCAGGTCGATGCCTTTGAGGATTTCGGTCCCTGCATACGATTTGCGGACCTGGCGTAGAGACAATGCACCCATGTTGTTCAGCCCTTGACTGCGCCGGCTGTCAGCCCGCGTACGAAATATTTGCCCGCCACGATGTAGACCAGCAATGTGGGCAGCGCGGCGATGACCGCTGCGGCCATATCGACGTTGTATTCCTTCACCCCGGTGGACGTGTTCACCAGGTTGTTGAGCGCCACCGTGATCGGCTGGCGCTCGCCCGAGGAGAACACGACGCCGAACAGGAAGTCGTTCCAGATCTGGGTGAACTGCCAGATGACCGTCACCACGATGATCGGCCCCGACAGCGGCAGCACGATGCGCCGGAAGATCATGAAGAAGCCTGCCCCATCGATGCGCGCGGCCTTCACCAGCTCGTCGGGAATGGTCACGTAGTAGTTGCGGAAGAACAGCGTGGTGAAGGCGATGCCATAGACCACGTGCACGAAGATCAAGCCCGGCACCGAGTTGGCGATGCCCAGCCAACCCAGGGTCTGCGCCATCGGCAACAGGATGGCCTGGAACGGGATGAAGCAGCCCAGCATCAAGGCCATGAACAAGGCATCCGACCCGCGGAAGCGCCACATGGTCAGCACGTAGCCGTTGAAGGCACCGACCAGGGTGGAGATCAGCACCGCGGGCACGACGAAGGACACCGAGTTCCAGAAATAACCCTTGAGCCCCTCGCATTGCACGCCGGTACAGGCGCTGTCCCAGGCCTTGAGCCAGGGCTCGAAGGTCACGCGCTGCGGAAAGGCCAGCAGATTGCCGGCCTTCAGCTCGTCCAGGTCCTTGATCGAGTTGAACAGCATCACCGTCAGCGGCAGCAAGTAGTACAGGCAGCAGTAGGTGATGAAGGCGTAGAGCATCACCCTGCCGAAAGAGAGCTTGGTCACGGCCTTAGTCACGTCTTGTGCTCCTCAGCTCCGAATACATGAAGGGCACGATCACCGCCACCACGATCATCAGCATCACGATGGCGGAAGCCGCGCCCATGCCGATCTGGTTGCGTGTGAAGGCAAACGAATACATGAAGGTGGCCGGCAGGTCGCTGGCGAAGCCGGGGCCGCCGCCAGTGAGCGCCATCACCAGGTCGAAGCTCTTGATCGCGATGTGCGCCAGGATCATGAAGCTGGAGAAGAACACGGGGCGCAGACTGGGCAGGATGATTCGGCGGTAGATCGTCGGCATCGATGCGCCATCGACCTTGGCAGACTTGATGATGCTGTCATCAATGCCGCGCAGGCCAGCGAGGAACAAGGCCATCACGAACCCGGATGATTGCCAGATGCCGGCAATGACCACGGTGTAGATCGCCATCTCCGGATTCTTGATCCAGTCGAACACGAAGCTCTCCCAGCCCAGGTCGTTAACGACCTTCTGGAATCCGATGGAAGGATCGAGAATCCATTTCCAGGCCGTGCCGGTGACGATGAAGGACAGCGCCAGCGGGTACAGGAAGATCGAGCGGATGAAACCTTCGGCGCGAATCCGCTGATCGAGCAGGATCGCCAGCAAGAGCCCCATCGCCAGGCAGGCCAGGATGAAGAGGCCACCGAAGGCGGCGAGATTCTTCAAGGCCAGCCACCAACGATCGTTATCGAACAAGCTCAGGTATTGCTCGAAACCGACAAACTCGTAGCGCGGCAACAGGCGCGAGGGCGTCATCGACAGCACGGCTGTCCACAGGATGAAGCCGTAGAAGAACACCACGCAGATGACGAAGGTGGGCGACAACACCAGCTTGGGCAGGAAACCCTCAAGCGTGTCGAGCCAGTTTCGGCGCGCGGGCGATGCAAGAGTGTGTGTAGAGGACATGGGAGCCTCGGGTGTGTTGGGGCGGTCGGCCCTCTCCCGGCGCTGTGCGCTACCCTCTCCAGCCAGCGGGCGAGGGGCAAACCGGCAAGGCGCCAGCCTTCCCCTCTCCCACGACCGTGGGAGAGGGTGGCCGTCAGGCCGGGAGATGGCCGCGAAACAGTGAGCCTGCTTCGCAGCCGCCGCTTACTTCGTCTTGGCCGCCGTAGCCAGCTTCTTCACCGCATCCTTCGAAGATTCGTTGGAGTTGAAGAAGGCCGTCACCACGTCCTGGATCGCCCCGGTAGTCGCCGCCGGCACCGCCATCTGGTGCGCGATCGAGGGCACCAGGCCGCCCGCCTTGGCGGTATCGGCAAAGTCCTTGGACGACAACTTCGCGCAATCGTCGAACTTGGCCATCGACACGCCGCTGCGCACCGGGATCGACCCCTTGTTCAGGTTGAACACCTCCTGGAACTCAGGGCTCATCACCGCCGTGGCGAAGTTGGCCTGCGCCTTGGCGGCATCCGCGCCCGACTGCTTGAAGACGATGAAGCTGTCGATGTTGAAGGTGAAGGCCTTGTCGGTACCCGGCGCAGCCAGGCACAGGTAGTCCTTGCCCGGCACCTTGCCGGCCGCAGTGAACTCGCCCTTGGCCCAGTCCCCCATGAACTGCATGGCCGCCTTGCCGTTGATGACCATGGCCGTGGCCAGGTTCCAGTCGCGGTTGGCGGCATCCTTGTCGACGTACTTACGGACCTGGCGGAAGGTATCGAAGGCCTTCTCCATGGTCGGGCTGGTCAGCACTTTCTGATCCAGCTTCACAAGTGCATCGTTGTAGAACTGCGCGCCGCCGACGCCCAGCACGACCGACTCGAACACGGTGAAGTCCTGCCAGGGCTGGCCGCCATGCGCCACCGGAATGAAGCCGGCCTTCTGTATCTTCTCGGCTGCAGCCGGGAAGTCGGCCCAGGTCTTGGGCACCTCCGCTCCAGCCTTCTTGAAGACCTCCGGATTCACCCACATCCAGTTCACGCGATGCACATTCACCGGCACCGCCACGTAGTTGCCCTTGTACTTCATGACATTGGCCACCACGCCCGGCAGCAGGCCATCCCAGTTATTGGTCTTGGCGGTGTCATTCAGGTTGGCCAGCACCCCTTCGGCGCCCCACTCCTGGATGCTGGGGCCCTTCACCTGCGCGGCAGTCGGGGCCTTGCCCGAAACCACGCGGCTCTTCAGCACCGTCATGGCGTTCTCGCCGCCACCACCGGCCACGGCAAAATCCTTCCACTTGTCGCCCTTGGCCTCGATCATTTTCTTCAGCTCGGCCGCCGACTTGGCCTCGCCACCCGAGGTCCACCAATGCAGCACCTCGACTTCCGCCGCCTGCGCCACACCCAGACCCAGCGTCGCGAGTGCGACGACCAAGCGCTTCTTCGTGATCATGTCCAATCTCCTTTGGTGGATAAGGCGACACCGTGGTGTCGCCACTGCACGACGCGTCCGCAGTGCTCCCGCAGCGCAACTCTTGTGTTCTGTATCGGCGTCAGTCTTCGAGCGTCAGCACGGAAGCGCCCTCTTCGGCCGCGCTCACCACCGCACGCATATGGCCGAACAGGTCGCGCCCCATGCCGTACTGCGGCCGGCTGACGTCAAAACTCGCCGGGCTGCGCGCGGCCAGTACAGCATCCTCCAGCTCGACCTTCAGCACGCCCGTCTCGGCATTCAGCTCGATGACATCGCCATCCTGGATGCGACACAGGGGGCCGCCCGACGCCGCCTCCGGTGTCACATGGATCGCCGCCGGCACCTTGCCCGAAGCGCCGGACATTCGCCCATCGGTCACCAGTGCAACCTTGAAGCCCTTGTCCTGCAGGTTCGCCAGCGTGGGCGTGAGCTGGTGCAGCTCCGGCATACCGATGGCCTTGGGGCCCTGGAAACGCAGCACCGCGATGAAATCCGCTTCGAGCTCGCCGGCCTTGTAAGCCTTCAAGAAAGCCTCCTGGCTCTCGAACACGCGCGCCGGCGCACGTACCACACGATGCTCCGGCTTGACCGCCGAGACCTTGATGACCGCACGGCCCAGATTGCCCTGCAGCAGGTGCAGCCCACCATTGACGCTGAACGGTGCCGATACCGGAGCCAGAATGCCGGGGTCGCCACTGGCTTGCGGCGGGGCACTCCACTGCAGCTTGCCGCCTTCGAGCTGCGGCGCCGTGGCGTAGGGGCGCAAGCCCTGGCCCATGACGGTCCGCACGTCTTCGTGCAGCAGGCCCGCATCCAGCAGTTCGCGGATCAGCCAGGCCATGCCGCCAGCCTGGTGGAACTGGTTCACGTCGGCCTTGCCATTGGGATAGACCTTGGCCAGCAGCGGCACGACATGCGACAGCGCCTCGAAGTCGCCCCAGTCGATCACGATACCGGCCGCCCGCGCGATGGCCACGAGATGCAGCGTGTGATTAGTCGAGCCTCCAGTCGCCAGCAGGCCGACGATGCCATTGACGATGGCGCGCTCATCCACGACTTCGCCTATCGGCGCGAAGTCAGGCTGGCCATTGGTGATCTGCACCACGCGCCGCGCGGCCTCGCGCGTCAGCGCTTCGCGCAGCGGCGTGCTCGGTGGCACGAAGGCGGTGCCCGGCAGGTGCAGACCCATGATCTCCATGAGCATCTGGTTGCTGTTCGCCGTGCCGTAGAAGGTGCAGGTGCCGGCCGCGTGGTAGGACGCCGCCTCGCTCTCCAGCAGGGCATCCTGGCCCACCTTGCCAGCGGCATATTCCTGCCGCACCTTGGCCTTTTGATCATTGGAGATGCCGGTCGGCATCGGCCCGCCCGGCACGAAGATGAAGGGCAGATGCCCGAAGCGCAGCGCACCGATCAGCAAGCCCGGCACGATCTTGTCGCATACCCCCAGGCACAGCCCCGCGTCGAACATGTTGTGCGACAGCGAGACCGCCGTGCTCATGGCGATCACGTCGCGCGAGAACAGCGACAGCTCCATGCCATCCTGCCCCTGCGTGATGCCGTCGCACATGGCCGGCACGCCACCGGCCACCTGTGCGGTGGCGCCCACTTCACGCGCCGCCTGCTTGATCCATTCCGGGTACGCACCCAACGGCTGATGCGCCGACAGCATGTCGTTGTAGGCCGTCACGATGCCAATGTTGGGCGCCTTGATCGTCTTGATGCGCAGCTTGTCCTCGGCCGGACTGGCCGCGAAGCCGTGAGCCAGGTTGGTACAACCGAGCTGGCCGCGATACGGCGAGCCGGGAATGGCCGCCTGCAGGCGGGCCAGGTAGCGCGTGCGCCGTTCACGACTACGTTCGCGGATACGTTCGGTGACGGCCACCAGGCCGGGATGAAGCTTGCTCATGTGAGGCATCCAGAAGAAAGACGGGGCGCTTTTCAGCGTGCCGTGAGTGTAGTTGCGCTACATCCCCACATCAAGCCAAAAGCCCGCCCACGCCCGCCCAAGCTGAATTTCCGCATGAACAAAGCTCAATAAATAATATTTAATTCAATAACTTAAAAGTATAAAATTCTAAACTACGCTCAACTTATCAGCGTATACCCCAGGTCAACATGGCCACTACTGCTATGTAGTTTTGTTTCATATACTTCAGCCAGAGCCCACTCAGACCCGCACCATGCCCCACCCCACTACCTGGCCCCGTCTCGTTGGCGACATCGGTGGCACCAACGCCCGCTTTGCGCTGCTCGATCGCCTCGATGGCAAGCTGCAACACGTCCGTACGCTAGCCTGCCGGGACTTCAGCGGCCCCGCCGCCGCGATCCGGCACTGGGCCGACGAGACGGGTATCGGATTGCCGGCCGTGGGCGGCATCGGCATCGCCAACCCCATCCTCGGCGACCGCATCCAGGTCACCAACAACCACTGGAATTTCTCGATCGAAGAAACGCGCCGGCAACTCGGGCTTGAACGCCTGCAGTTCATCAACGACTTCACCGCACTCGCGCTGTCCTTGCCGCACCTGGGGCAGGACATGCTGCGCAGCGTGGGCGGAGGCATCGCAATGCCCGGCTGCGCCATTGGCGTGATCGGCCCTGGCACCGGCCTGGGCGTCTCCGGTCTGCTGCCGGTCGCGGGGCGCCACGCACCGATCGAAGGCGAAGGCGGCCACGTCACGCTCTCCACCCAAACGGAAGAGGAGCGCGCCGTGCTGGCGATCCTGCAGAAGGAGTTTTCCCACGTTTCGGCCGAACGCGTACTGTCCGGCCCCGGCCTGGTATGCCTTCATCGCGCCCTGGCCCAGGTGCGCAGCCAGACACCCGCCGCCCTTGATGGCCCGCAGATCACCGAAGCGGCGCTCGCCAGTCACGACGCCCTGTGTCGCGCCACACTGGACATGTTCTGCGCCCTGCTCGGCACCGCCGCCGCCAACCTCGCCCTAATCCTGGGTGCGCGTGGCGGCATCTACATCGGCGGCGGCATCGTGCCGCGCCTCGGCGACTACTTCGCGAAATCGCCCTTTCGCGCCCGCTTCGAGGACAAGGGGCGTTTTTCTCCCTATCTCGCCCGCATCCCCACCTGGGTCATCACCGCCCCCTACCCCGCGCTGATCGGTGCAGCGGCCGCATTGGACAATCTCGACTGAAGCACAGGCCGCATCCTCCGCGCCGGGCAAACAGTCATCGCCCGAACCATCCGGATACAGAGAATTGCGGAGGAAAGCACAAAAACAAAAACGCCCCTCGCGGGGCGTTTTTGCGTTTTGGCGGAGTGGACGGGACTCGAACCCGCGACCCCCGGCGTGACAGGCCGGTATTCTAACCGACTGAACTACCACTCCAAGCGTAGCGACTTGCATCGCTTCGCCGTACAACCCTGGACTTGCTCGGTTAGTACAAGTCCATCAAATTGTGGCGTCCCCACGGGGATTCGAACCCCGGTTATCGCCGTGAAAGGGCGGTGTCCTAGGCCTCTAGACGATGGGGACCCTAGTACAACTTTTTCTTCGCTGCGTTTGCTTGGTGGAGGTAAGCGGGATCGAACCGCTGACCTCTTGCATGCCATGCAAGCGCTCTCCCAGCTGAGCTATACCCCCGCTGCAGCGAAGAAGCGAAACTATAGACGCCACATAGCGATGTGTCAAGCACCTTTTCGCGTTTTCCGCATCCTCCTTGTACGTAGCCGTGTGCAAGGCCAAACGGGCAACGCATAATCCTTGGCCTCCCCCTTCCGTTACAGGCATGTCATCCGGCTTTCCTCCTTCGCGCTTCACCGCCCTGCGCAGGGTTCTCGTCGCCGACGCCCGCGCCTACGCGCAGACACACGGTCACCTGGCCGGACAAGTCACGCGCCTCGCGCCGTATCTCACCCACGGCCTGATCTCGGCAGCTGAGGTGTTCGACTGCTGGCGACTGCGCCACGGGCTCACGCTGCGCGACCGGCTGTGCCAGGAACTGGCCTGGCGTGAGTACTTTCAGCATGTGTGGCGGCATCGCGCGGATGGCATTCTGGAGGACATGCGACCGCCCCTTGCGGGCCATCGTCCCCTGAACCACCTACCGGCCGACATCCGCCGTGCCGCGACCGGCATTCCGGTCATCGATCTGAGCGTACGCGAGCTTTACGACACCGGCTATCTCCATCATCGCCAGCGCCTGTGGCTGGCCAGTTACTGCGTGCACGTGCGCAAGCTCGCTTGGCGCAGCGCTGCGGACTGGATGTACGGACACCTGCTGGACGGCGACCTGGCCTCCAATCATTTGTCATGGAAAGGCGTGAGCGGAAATTTCGGCAGCAAGCCTTACGTGTTCACCAACGACAATGTGCGCCGCTTCGCGCCCGCGCTGGACAGCCCGGGCTCGCTGCTGGACCGTAGCGTCGCCGACATGGAAAAGCTGGCCATGGATGGAAGCTCTCCGGCCGATGCACGCATCCTGGGATGTTCAGTGCGCGAACCCGAATTGCTGGCTCGACCGCCCGTACTGCAAAGCTCGCCGGGCTTGGCAAGCGCAGCACGCGCGCGCAAGGTTTCGCTGATCCACCCTTGGATGCTGGAGCGTCGGCCTCGGGCGGATCTCGTAGTCGGCGTGATCCATCTGCCCTTCCACGCCCGCTTTCCGTGGTCGGCGAAACGCTGGCATTTCGTGCTGACGCGCATGCGTGCGCTGTGTGATGTGTTCTTCGTTGGTGACCTGCAGCAGGCACACCACTGGCTGGATGAAGTGGACATCGCTGCCAGTGAGGACACACTCAATCCAGGCTATCGCGAAGCCTTGCGCCATGCGCGCGTGCAGCTCGCCACCACGCCGCGCGCACTGCCTGAGCCGGGCACGCAATGCGCGTCCTATCACGCTTGGTTGAAAGCCCTGATGCGTCTGGCGCCTGAACTCTTCGAGCGCTCGCTGGCGGACCAACTGGCCCGTCTGCGGCATGCCGAAGAAAACTAGATGACCTTGCCCGGATTCATCAAGCCGCGCGGGTCCAGGGCATGCTTGATCGCCTGCATCATCTCCAGCTCCACCGCTGACTTGTAGCGCCGGATCTCCTCGCGCTTGAGCTGGCCCAGGCCATGCTCGGCCGAGATGGAGCCGCTCAAGTCGGCCACGATGTCATGCACGATGCGATTGACCGCCGGGGTCTCGGCGATGAAAGAAGCATTCTCCTGGCTGATGGGCTTGGACAGGTTGTAGTGCAGATTGCCGTCGCCGACGTGGCCAAAAGCCACGATGCGCACACCAGGAAAAGCCTCGCGCAAGGCGGCATCCGCGCGCGCAAGAAAGCGCGGGATCGCACTCACCGGCACAGCGATGTCGTGCTTGATGCTGATGCCCTCAATGCGCTGCGCTTCGGAAATGTTTTCGCGCAGGGCCCACAGCGCCTGCGCCTGCGCTTCGCTGCTCGACAGCACGGCATCCAGCACGGCGCCGCGCTCCATCGCCGGCAGCAGGCCGGCTTCAAAGCGCGCGGACAAGTCCGCGTCAGCCGAAGCATCGCTGAGTTCGGCCAGCAGGTACCAGGGGGCGGGGGCACCGAGCGGATCGGAACAGCCGGGCAGATGCTTCAACACCAGTTCCAAAGCCGGACGCGCCACGATCTCGAAAGCCGTCAGGCCTTCGCCGCAACTCGCTCTCAGCTCACCCAGCAGGCGGATGGCCTCCTCCGCCTCGCCCAGGGCCAGCCAGGCGACACAACGCGTGCGCGGCAGGGGGAAGAGTTTCAGCACGGCGGCGGTAATGATGCCCAGCGTGCCTTCGGCACCAATGAACAGGTGCTTGAGATCGTAGCCGGTATTGTCCTTACGCAAGCCGCGCAGGCCATTCCAGACCTCGCCGCTAGGCAGCACCACTTCGAGACCAAGGGTCAGCTCACGCGTGTTGCCATAGCGCAGCACCTGGACGCCGCCGGCATTGGACGACAGGTTGCCACCGATCTGGCAACTGCCCTCAGCCGCCAACGACAGCGGGAACAGGCGCCCGGCCTCCTGCGCCGCGGCCTGCACTGCGGCCAGGGTGCAGCCAGCTTCGACCGTGATGGTGTTGTTGCCTGGGTCGACCGCCAGCACACGGTTCAGGCGCCCCAGGCTGATGACGACTTCATGCCCGCTGTCGCGCGGCACGCTCCCGCCCACCAGGCCGGTATTGCCACCTTGCGGCACCATCGGCACGCCCGCGCTGGCACACTCGCGCACTACCGCCGCGACTTCTTCGGTGCTGCCGGGTCGCAGTACGCAGCGCGCCCGACCGTGATAGCGCCCGCGCCAGTCGGTGACATAGGGTGCGATGTCTTTGTCATCGACCAGGACGTGGGGGCGACCGATGATCTCAACGCAGCGCGCAAGCAACTCGTCCATGCTCTCAGGCTTTCTCGGCAAGACGTCGGAAATAATCGGGCGGCACAACCAGTTGCGGTTTGCCGGTCTCGGCCAGCAGCAGGTTCAGGCGCGCCAAGCGTGCCAGCAGGCCGGTGCGGCCCCCCGCCTCGCATGGAGCCTCATCCTGGGTGGCCAGTTGTAGCGCCAGTGCCACCGCTTCCTTGTGCAGCTCCAACTCGGGCGGCACATAACCGGCGTTCTTGAGTACGCGGTAGGCCACGCGCAGTTCCTCGGGCACCAGGCTCAGGTCTTCGTCCGGCAGGGGCTGGCCCGCGCCAGGCAGGTCGTCGAAGGCCCCGGCGTCACGCGCCTGCTCGATACGCTGTTCGGCGATGCGGTCAAGCAGCCACATGACTCAGCGGCCTCACTCGTCGGCGTAGATTGGTTCAGCGTACAGGTCGTGCACGTCGCAATCGGTGACGCGCACGCGGTAGAAGCCGCCGGGCTCCATGTCGTGGCCCTCGGGGATCATGACCAGACCGTCGATGTCCGGCGCATCGCCTTCGGAACGCGCGATGGCGCCCTCCTCGTCGACGTCGTCGACCAACACCACGATCTCCTTGCCAATCTTGGCCTCCAGGCGCTGGGTGGAGATGTCTTCCTGGAACTCCATCAGGCGCTGCTTGCGCTCTTCGCGCAGTTCGTCCGGCACCGGATCCGGCAGCTCGTTGGCGGCAGCCCCCGTGACCGGGGAATAGGCGAAGCAGCCCACGCGATCCAGTTGCGCTTCTTCCAGGAAGCCCAGCAGCTCTTCGAACTCGGCATCGGTCTCGCCCGGGAAGCCGGCGATGAAGGTGCTGCGGATCGTCAGCTCGGGGCAGATCTCGCGCCAGCGCTTGATGCGCGCCAGGTTGTTCTCGGCACTGGCGGGGCGCTTCATCAGCTTGAGAATGCGCGGGCTGGCATGCTGGAAGGGCACGTCGAGGTAGGGCAGGATCTTGCCCTCGGCCATCAGCTGGATGATGTCGTCGACGCTGGGATACGGATAGACGTAGTGCAGGCGCACCCACACGTCCAGTTCCGACAGTTCCTTGCACAGGTCGTAGAGCTTGGTCTTGACCGGGCGGCCATTGACGAAGCCGGTGCGGTATTTCGTATCGACCCCGTAGGCGCTGGTGTCCTGCGAGATGACCAGGATTTCCTTCACGCCAGAGTCGACCAGCGCTTCGGCCTCGCGCATCACTTCGTGGATCGGACGCGAGACGAGATCGCCACGCATCGACGGAATGATGCAGAAGGTGCAGCGGTGGTTGCAGCCCTCGGAAATCTTCAGGTACGCAAAATGCCCCGGCGTCAGGCGCACGCCTTGCGGGGGAACGAGATCGGTGAAGGGATCGTGCGGCTTGGGCAGGTGCTGGTGCACCACCTCCATGACCTCTTCGGTGGCGTGCGGGCCAGTCACCGCCAGCACCTTGGGGTGCACCTGCTCGACGATCCCCTTGCCGGCTTCATCCTTCTTGGCACCGAGGCAGCCGGTCACGATGACCTTACCGTTCTCCTTGAGCGCCTCGCCGATGGCATCCAGCGACTCTTCCACCGCAGCATCGATGAAGCCACAGGTGTTCACGACCACCAGGTCGGCACCATCGTAGCTCGACGAGATGTCGTAGCCTTCGGCGCGCAGGCGGGTCAGGATGTTCTCGGAATCGACGGTGGCCTTCGGGCAGCCGAGGGATACGAAGCCGACTTTGGGCGTCGCGCCGGGGACGATGATCTTGCTCAAGGGATGGAACCTTCCAGAAAGACAGCGGGCGCAGCATGAAGGCTGCGCCCTGCGTGTCGTGTATTCATGTAAGTGGTTATTTTAGCAGCGGATTGCGACAGCTCCAAAAGCAAGCGGCGCCCGTGGGCGCCGCCTATGCCGAGCACACCTTCGCTTACTTCTTGTCGCCCGGGAACTGGAAGCCCGAGAACAGGTTGCGCGTCTGCGACTCGATCTGCTCCTGCATCTGCTGGAACATGCGCTTGCTCTGCTCCATGTAGGCCGACATCATGCTTTGCATGGCCGGCCCCTGGAAACTCAGGAACTGGGTCCACAGGTCCTTGCTCATCGGGCTGTTCTCGCCGTAGAGCGCACGGGCCTGGTCCTGCAGCTTGGTCTGCATTTCGGTGAAGGCCTTGATGTTGTTTTCCAGGTATCCGCCCATGAAGCCCTGCATGGCGCTGCCATAGGACCGGATCATCTGGGCCAGCACGTCGCTGGAGAACATAGGCGCGCCGCCGCTTTCCTCTTCGAGGATGATCTGCAGCAGGATGCTGCGCGTGATGTCTTCGCCCGTCTTGGCGTCGACCACCTGGAACTCCTCCTGACTGAGGACCAGGTCACGCACGTCGGCCAGGGTGATGTAGCAACTGGACGCCGTGTCGTAGAGCCGACGGTTCGGGTACTTCTTGATCAAACGAGGGTGCTCGGACATCTTTGTCTTCCTCCGATGGAAACCGGTTGATCGCTTGTTTTGCCTTTTCGTTCGCGCGACAGTGGGGCGATTATAACAACGGGACGAAACCTGCCCAGACGGGCAGGCTTCGATCCGGAACTATTTCTCGCTTGCCTGCAGCGCATGCGTCGGGAATTCCAGTTCCGCGACGCACCGCGGGGTCAGCACATGTGCAGACCGCCGTTGATGTTGATGGTGGCGCCGGTGATATAGCCGGCCTTGTCGGAGGCCAGGAAAGCACACAGGTCGCCGATCTCCTCCGGCTTGCCCAGACGCCCGGCCGGTACTTGGGCCACGATCTGGGCCCGCACCTCTTCCTTGATCGCCATGACCATGTCGGTGCCGATGTAGCCCGGGGCGATGGCATTCACCGTCACGCCCTTCTTGGCCACTTCCTGCGCCAGCGCCTTGGTGATGCCCAGGATGCCGGCCTTGGCGGCGGAATAGTTGGCCTGACCGAACTGCCCCTTCACCCCGTTGACCGAGGAAATATTGATAACCCGCCCAAACCCGCGCTCGGCCATCAAGGGCAGGATGTGGTGGGTGACATTGAACACGCTATCCAGGTTGGTCGCCATGACGGCGTCCCACTGGCCCTTGTCCATCTTGCGGAACATGGCGTCGCGCGTGATACCGGCATTGTTGATCAGCACGTCGATCTGGCCGATCTCGGCCTCGATCTTCTTGACCATGGCGCCGCATTGCTCGTAGTCGGTCACGTCGGCTTCACCTACGTAGAAGTTGAAGCCCTCGGCCTTGGTCTTCTCCAGCCACTCCTTGGCGGGCGGAAAATCGGGCAGACAGTTGGCCACCACCTTGTAGCCTTCATTGGCCAGGGACTTGCAGATCGCGGTACCGAGACCGCCCATGCCACCGGTTACCAGAGCAACGTTCTTCGCCATTTTGGAGCACCTCGCTAGTCAAGACGCCGGCCACGGGGGGAGTCGCGGCCGGCACATGCATCCGCCATCGCGGGCGGACGCGGGATCAATACATGTGCTGCCCCCCGTTGATCGAAATATTGGCCCCCGTCAGGAAAGCCGCCTCTTCCGAAGCCAGGTAGGCGACCAGGCCGGCGATCTCTTCCGGCTTGCCCAGGCGGGCGACCGGGATCTGCGGCAGGATCTTCGATTCCAGGATTTCGTTCGGGATGGCGGTGACCATCTTGGTACCGATGTAGCCCGGCGAGATGGTGTTCACGGTCACGCCGTGCTTGGCCACTTCCAGCGCCAGGGCCTTGGTGAAGCCGTGCATGCCGGCCTTGGCCGCCGAGTAGTTGGTCTGGCCGAAGGCGCCCTTCTGCCCGTTAACGGAAGAGACGTTGATGATGCGGCCCCACTTGCGTTCCATCATGCCGTTCATGACGTGCTTGCTCATGTTGAACACGCTGTCGAGGTTGGTGTGGATCACCGCATCCCAGTCGGCCTTGCTCATTTTCTTGAAGGTCATGTCGCGCGTGATCCCCGCGTTGTTGACCAGCACGTCGACCGGGCCGATCTCGCGCGTGACTTCCTCGATGCACTCAGCCGCCGAATCGAAGTCGGTCACATCGCACTTGAAACCGCGAAAGCCATAGCCCAGGTGGTGCATCTTGGTCAGCCACTCGTCTGCCGTCTTGTTGCCGGGCGAATAGGTGGTCGCCACCTTGTAGCCCAGCGCCGCCATCTTCATGCAAATCGCTTCGCCCAGGCCGCCCATGCCGCCTGTAATCAGCGCAACTCGAACCATCTTTTGTCTCCCACAAGGGTTCAGCCCGGTTGATTCAGTTCGCCGACGGCCCGGGCAGCCGGCGGCGAATCGCGGATTGTACGGACTTAGTCAGGACAGGGCTGTCAGGCTTTTACCTTGACGTAGCGGCCTGGCGCCGGTTCGATTTCCTTGAACTTGCGCGTGCTGCCCGGCTTGCGGGCCGCGATGAGCTTGCCGCTGCGCGCCTTGAGCCAGTCGATCCAGTGCGGCCACCAGCTCCCTGCCTGCTCAGTCGCGCCTTCCATCCAGTCATCGCTGGTGGAGGCCTGCGAATCGTTGGTCCAGAAGCTGCGCTTCTTCTTGGCCGCCGGATTGACCACACCGGCGATGTGACCGGATGCGCCCAGCACAAAGGTGGTGTCACCGCCCAGCAGGCGGCGCCCGAGGTAGGAGGTCTGCCAGGGCACGATGTGGTCCTCGCGGGCCGCCATGAAATAGGCCGGCACCTTGATGCTGGTGAGGTCGACCTTCTCGCCCAGAATCTCCAGCTTGCCCGGAATGCGCAGGTTGTTCTCCAGATACATGTTGCGCAGGTACCAAGCGCCGAAGGGACCCGGCATGTTGGTGGAGTCCGAGTTCCAGTACAGCAGGTCGAAGGCCGGCGGCTTGTTGCCCTTGAGGTAGTTGTCGACCACGTAGTTCCAGATCAGGTCGTTGGGACGCAGGCTGGAAAACACGTTGGCCAGTTCGCGCCCCGGCATCAAGCCGCCTTTGCCGATGGTGGCCTCGCGTGCGGCCACGCTCTGCTCGTCCACATAGCAGGCGATGTCGCCGGTCTCGGTGAAGTCCAGCAGGGTGGTCAGGAAGGTGATGCTCTCCACCGGGTCCTCGCCGCGCGCCGCCGCCACGGCCAACGCACTGGCCACCAGCGTGCCGCCGATGCAGAAGCCCAGGATGTTGGGCTTCGGGTCCTTGGTGATTTCACTGACGACCGACAAGGCCTCCAGCACGCCGGAACCGACGTAATCATCCCAAGTCAGCGTCGACTGCTCGGCCTGTGGGTTGACCCAGGACACCAGGAACACCGTGAAGCCCTGCTCCACGATGTAGCGCACATAGGAGTTTTCCTTCTGCAGGTCCAGGATGTAGTACTTGTTGATACAGGGCGGCACGATCAGCAGCGGCTTGTCGCACACCTTCTCGGTCTGCGGCGTGTACTGGATGAGTTGCATGACCGCGTTCTCGTACACCACCGCGCCGGGCGTGGTGGCGAGATTGACGCCGACCTCGAAGGCCGTGTCATCGGTCATCGAGATGCGCCCCTTCTCCATGTCGGCGATCAGGTTCATCACGCCCTGGGTGATGCTCTCGCCCTTGGTCTCCAGCGCACGCTTGACGAACTCGGGATTGGTCGCGGCAAAGTTCGACGGCGAAAGCGCGTCGATGTACTGGCGGGTGAAGAACTGCAGTTTGCTCTTGGCTGCACGGTCGGTGATCGGCAAGGCCTCGGCCACCGAATTCAGGAAGCGCGCATTGATCAGGTAGGCCTGGCGGATGTAGTCATACACCGGACTCTCGGACCACTCCGGCGCATTGAAGCGGCGATCGCCGGGGGCGGGCTGCACCACCGGCTCGATGGACTGCTCGGGCTTGCGGCCCAGCATGGTCTGCCACAGCTTGGCATGCATCTCCAGGTGCTCGCGCTGCAAGTTGGCCAGCCGCTCGGCATCCGGCGCCAGGGTGGGCGCGATGGCCGCCGGCGTGACACCCGCCACGCCGGGCATCTTGTTCATGTGCTGGAAGAAGCCCTGCATGAGGCTCTGGCCGGCTTTGACAAACTGTTCGAAACCTTGGGGTGTGGTGGGATCGGAAGGCGCAGTCATCTTGTTGTCACCATGGATGGAAAGGTTTGTGCTGAACCGGCAGCAGACTCCGTGCCAGTTGCTTCTATGAGGCTGCGTGCTGATTTTTGCACTGCACAAATGCGCCGTCAAGCAATCGCCTGCACCACAATGACGGCCACTCCAGGGCCCCACTCGCGCATGCACATCATCTCTCTCGGCTGGCTTTTCGTCGCCCTCATGATCGCCGTCGGGCAGCCCTCGCCGGTGGCGGGCCTGCTCAGCTTCATCGGCTGGGGGCCGCTGCCACTGCTGTTGTTTTGGTATCTGTTCGGGCGCCGCCGCCCACGCCAGGCGCGGCCCCCGCTCAGCGAAGACGACTGATCAAGTCCTGCAGGTCGTCCGCCAGCGGCACACTCCAGCTCATCTCCTGCCCGGTGGCGGGATGCACCAGGCCAAGCCGGAATGCATGCAGGGCCTGGCGCGCGAACCCGCTCGCCGCCGCCAGGCTGCGGCGCCCGCCATAGACCGGGTCGCCAACCAAGGGGTGTCCCAGATGCGCCATATGCACCCGTATCTGGTGCGTGCGTCCGGTCTCCAGCCGGCACTCGACCCAGGTCGCGCCTTGCAGGCGCTCGACCACGCGGAAGTGGGTCCGCGCCGGGCGCCCGTCCTGCACCACGGCCATGCGGGTGCGCTGGGTCGGATGACGGCCGATCGGCGCATCGACGGTACCGGCAGCGGCCGGCTCACCCATGACCACGGCGGCGTAATGGCGCGACACGCTGCGCGCCTGCAGTTGCCGCACCAAATCGGTCTGCGCAGTGAGGGTGCGCGCCACCACCATCAGACCCGAGGTCTCCTTGTCGAGGCGATGCACGATCCCGGCGCGCGGCAGTTCGCGCAGACGCCCATCGTGGTGCAGCAGCGCATTGAGGAGCGTGCCGGACCAGTTGCCGCTGCCCGGATGAACCACCAGCCCCGCCGGCTTGTCGATGACAATGAGGCTGGCGTCCTCGTACACAATGGACAGCGGGATCGCCTCGGGCTCGAAGGCCAGGGCCTGCGGCGCGGCCACCGGCATCACTGCCAAGCGGTCGCCCTCGGCCACGCGCTGCTTGGGATCGTCCAGCACCCGCGCCTCGCGGCTTACACGGCCGGCGCGGATCCAGTCCTGCAGGCGGCTGCGCGAGTGCTGCGGCAGCAGGCGGGCGAGTGCGGCGTCCAGGCGCATGCCGGCCAGACTGGCGTCGACACAGAGTTCGGCGCAGTCCTCCTCGACCGATTCGCTATAATCCTCGGACTCTTCAGCAGGTGGTGTTGGTATGTTCAAGCTCACGAAACGTAGTCTACCGGTAGTCCTCGCGCTGTGCCTCGCGGCCTGCGGCTCGGATCCCAAGCTCCCCGACGAGGGCACGCCGCCGGCCAAGCTCTACGCCGACGCCAAGGAAGCCCTCGATTCCGGCAACTACGAGGACGCAATCAAGAAGTACGAGTTGCTGGAATCGCGCTTCCCCTACGGCAGCTACGCCCAGCAGGCCCAGTTGGACATCGCCTATGGCTACTTCCGGCAGCCCGACATCGCCTCGGCCATCGCGGCCTGCGACCGCTTCATCAAGCAGTACCCGAACCATCCCAACGTCGACTACGCGTACTACTTGAAGGGTCTGGCCAACTTCAACGCCGACGCCGGCGGCATCCTGGCGCTGGTCGACGAAGACCTGGCCGAGCGCGACCAGAAGGCCGCGCGCGACTCCTTCAACATCTTCCGCGACCTGATCACCCGCTTCCCCGAGAGCCGCTACGTGCCGGACGCGCGCGCCAAGATGGAGCATTTGGTCAACGCCATGGCGCGCCACGAGGTGCTGGTGGCGAACTACTACATGAAGCGGCGCGCGCCGGTGGCGGCCGCCAACCGCGCCAAGCAGGTGGTGCTGAACTACCCGAACTCCGCCTCGCTGGAAGAGGCCTTGTCGATCATGGTTCGCGCCTATGACCAGTTGGGCCTCGTCACCCTGCGCGACGACGCCCGCCGCGTACTCGAAAAGAGCTTCCCCAACAGCCGTTTCCTCGCCCCGGCCAAGGGCTGAGCATGCTCGCACTGGACCAGTTGCTGCTCTTCGTGCCGATCGCGCTGCTGGTGACGGCCACGCCGGGACCGGACAATCTGGTTGTACTGGCCCTCGGCATGGCGCGCGGGCGTGCCGCCAGTCTTGGCTTTGGCCTGGGCTGCGCGGCCGGTTGCCTCAACCACACCTTGCTCGCGGTGATCGGCGTATCGGCCCTGATCGCCGCCTCGCCCACCGCCTTCGCGCTGATGCAGTATGCCGGCGCGGCCTACCTGATCTGGATCGGCCTGCGCAGCCTGCGTCACGCCGGCAGCAGCCAGCCACTCCTCGACACTCAGGGTACGGCCAGCGCGGGCGACTTCTGGCGGCATTTCCGGCGCGGCCTGCTGGCCAACGCGATCAACCCCAAGGTCGCCCTGTTCTTCCTCGCCTTCCTGCCCCAGTTTGTCCGCCCCGAGCAGGGCGGACCGGGCGGGCAGCTCGCGCTGCTGGGGCTCGTGTTCACCGCCTGTGCCGCGCTCCTGTTCAGCCTGCTGGCCCTCGGTGCAGCGCGCGCCGGTGGCGTGCTGCGTGCACGCCCCGCCATCGGACGTGCGCTCGACAAAACCACTGGCCTGCTTTTCCTGGGTCTCGGACTGCGCCTCGCTCTGGGCGATCTGGCACGCGTGCGCTGACCCTTCCCTCTTCGCTTCAAGACTGGACCATGCAGATCCACCACCAGATTCATTCGTTGCGCGCTGCGCTGCTCGGGGCTGGCCGGGTGGCCTTCGTTCCCACCATGGGCAATCTGCATGCCGGGCACATCGACCTCATGCGTCGCGCCCGCACGCACGCCGACGTGGTGGTCGCGAGCATCTTCGTCAACCGTCTGCAGTTCGGGCCGCATGAGGACTTCGACCGCTACCCGCGCACCCTGGAGGCGGATTGCGCCCAGCTTGCCGCCGCTGGTGTGGACCACCTGTTCGCTCCTGACGAAGCCGAGTTGTACCCGCAGCCGCAGACCTATCAGGTACAGCCCGACCCGGCCCATGACAGCATCCTCGAAGGCGCTGCCCGCCCCGGCCACTTCCGTGGCGTGGCCACGGTGGTCGCCAAGCTGTTCAACATCGTCCAGCCGGCGGTGGCGCTGTTCGGCAAGAAGGACTATCAACAACTGATGGTGATCCGCAACATGGTCAGCCAACTGGCCCTGCCGATCGAGATCGTGGGCGTGGATACGGTGCGCGCCGAAGACGGGCTCGCCCTCTCCTCGCGCAACGGTTACCTCAGTGCAGAGGAGCGCGCCGAAGCACCGCGCCTGGCGCGCCTGCTGCGCGACATCGCACAGGCGGTGGAGGGCGGCCGGCGGGATTTCGCCGTGCTGGAGCAGGCGGTTGTGACTGAACTTCAGGCCCATGGCTGGCAGCCCGATTATGTGGCGATCCGCCGCCGCACGGACCTGCAGCCGGCACAGGACGACGCAGCACTCGTGGTACTGGCTGCCGCACGTCTGGGCCGGACGCGCCTGATCGACAATCTGGAGATCGGCCCGCGTTAATTTGTTATCGCTTGGCGTACGCAGAGGCTGGCACACGCCGCGCCACTGATTTGTAATGGGGCCCAGCCACCCCTCACCACAGCCCGATCCGGCCACGACCCATGCTCATGCCACGCAGACTGATCGCCCTCCTCCTGGGAATGGCGCTCGTCCTGCCGCTGTCTGGTATGGCAGAACCCGCGCCAACGGGCGTGCTGAGCTACCACCTCGGCGACATCACGACGCAACGCCAGCCGATCGACCCCGACCTGGCCGATCCCGAACGCCTCCGCCTGCTGCTGTCCGACGGCCTCGCCCCGCTTCCCCGCGCGACTCCGCTGCTGGCCACGCCCCAGGTGTCCGCGCCCTTGCCCAAGGAGGTGGTGGAAGAGGAGGCCCCGGCCACGCCCGCCGGCCTGCTCATCGCCCAGCTCGCCCTGGCGCTGTGCGGGCTAGGCCTCATCCTGCATGAGTTGCAAAGCTGGCCCCGCCTGTGGCGCGGCCTGCGCCAGCGCCACCATGCGGCGGCCATCACCACCGCCGACTGGCCCGAACTGAGCATCGTGTTCCCGCCCGGCCACCCGCCGGAAGTGCTGGCCCAGCGCATCCACGCCCTGCTCCATTCGGGCTACCCGGCCCCGCGTCTGCACTTCCTGCCGATCTCCAGCTCGACCCAGCCGATCCTGCGCGATGACATCGCGCGCTACCTCGCCCTGCCGCCCGCACGCATCGTGCCGGTCAGCACCGGTGGTCGCCTGCATGACGCATTGGCCATGTTGCGCGCCGCCTTCGTGCATGCCCCGACCGATTTGCTGGTGGTGGTCGATCCGACCCGCCCCTTGCTGCCGGACCAGCTCAAGCAGGCGGTCGCGCCTTTCCTCGATCCCGCCGT
Organism: Uliginosibacterium sangjuense; assembly: GCF_059132465.1. Taxonomy (NCBI): domain Bacteria; kingdom Pseudomonadati; phylum Pseudomonadota; class Betaproteobacteria; order Rhodocyclales; family Zoogloeaceae; genus Uliginosibacterium; species Uliginosibacterium sangjuense. The sequence continues at coordinate 1,195,766 of NZ_CP101132.1, read as the reverse complement.
CGGCGCCATCCAGGGCACGCGCCACGGGCGCGCTCCGGCGACCACCCTGTCCCGCCTGCTCGATCTCGCGCGCCACGCCCAGGTCGCGCAGCACGACGCCTGCAGCCACACCCGGCTGCTGCCCGGCGCCACCGTGTTGGGCCTGCGCCGCCGCGCCGCGCTCGACTGCGGTGATCCACAGAACGATGCCTCGGCCGAAGTGGAATTCGTCGCGCGGCTCGCCGCGCGTGGCTGGCATACCGCGATGCAGACGGCCTTCAGCGACATGCGGCCAAGCCCCCAGCGCTGGGACGAATACCTGCGCCGGGTTCGCCTGGGCAGCCATGCCGAAGGTGGCCCCGCCCGCCTGCCACTGCTTTCCCTGCTGTGGCTGGGCGGCATTGCGCTGTCGATCCTGCTCTATCTGGTGGGCGAGCCTGTCCTGGCTGGCCTGGGTCTGCTGGTGTGCGCCTTCCACAGTTTCGATGCGACGGGCGAGGCCACCAGCCTGCTGCGCCTGCTGGTTCCGGCACGCGCGCGACGCCAGCCCCAGCAACTCGCCTTGTTGCCCCTGATGCCCCTGCTACACGCCCTGGCCGCCGCCCATGCGGTACTCGCCTGGGGCGCCGGCTTGTTGCCGCGCAGTAGCCGCGCACGCGCGCAATTGCTGGCCGCAACGCACCAGGAAACGCTCACGTGAACGCCCTCAGCCATCTCGCCTTCCTGGCCCTCGGGCTGGGCCTGCTGGGCCTGCCGCTGGCCGGCATGCTGCGCGCGCTGTGGCGCCCGCGCCCGCTGGCGGAACACCCGGACCTGCCACTGCAGACCGTGGCCCTGGCCGGCATCGCACGCTTCAAGGAGAACCTGGCGCAGGAATTCGGCTCCCTGCTCGCCCTGGTGCGCGAGGACGAGGCCATCCGCGGCTCCTCCAAGCGCGGCGTGCCCTTCCTGATGCTGGGCGGCAAGCGCTACCTGACCGAGCAACTGCCGCCCTCGGCCCGGGTACTGCGCCAGTGGGTGGTGGCCGCGCGCCACCTGGACATTCCCGGCGAACTGGCCTGCGAGCGCCCCCTGCATGCGGAGGCCCGGCTCAGCCTGGCGCACAACGCCAGCGTGCGCACCGCCCACGCCGGACGCGAGATCGTGATCGGGCCGCGCGCCCGGGTGCGCCAGTGGGCCAGTGCGGGCCTGCGCGTGGAGGCGGCCGAGGGCGCGGTGCTGCACGGTCTTGTCAGCGCCGGGCGCGAGATCGTGCTGGCGCGCCAGGTCCGCTTCACCCACCTCGACGCGCCGCGCATCCAGTTCGGCCGCAGCCTCCCGCGCGCACCAGCCGAGTCGCGCAGCCGGCTGGAGATGGATCCGCCGCCGCACGTCGACGTCCGCCAGGGCGTGTGGCATGTGCGTGGCGACCTGCATGTGCCGGCCAGTTGCGTGATCGTGGCCGACCTGCTGATCCGGGGGCGCCTGGTGCTGGGCAAGCACAGCCTGGTGCAAGGCCATGTGCATGCCGATGGGGCGGTGCACATGGACGTGGATGCACGTATCGAAGGCGCCTTGTTCAGCAAGGAAGACATTGCGCTGGGCGAGGGGTGTCGCGTACTGGGTCCGCTGCAGGCGGGCGGCCGCCTGGGCCTGGATGCCTGCAGCGTGGTCGGCAGCCCGCAGGCGCCCACCACCGTATCGGCCCAACGCCTGCTGTGTGCCGAGTCGGCCCAGGTGCATGGGGCGGTGCATGCGCGCCACAGCGGCGAGGTGCTGCTCGACGTGCGGGACCGGCCATGAAGCGCGAGGCGGCTGAACTGCTGTCGCGCACCTTCTCGACCCGCGCCCCCGCCCGCAAGGCGCGGTGGCGCCTGCGCGGCCACACCCAGCGCCGGCTCGGCCTGGGCCTTTCCTTCGCCCTGCTGTACGCCGTGCTATGCCTGCTGCAGCCCGCGCTGAACCGGCTGACGGTGAGCAGCAGCGCCTTCTGGCTGAGCAGTCTGGAGTTGGAGGCACGCGCCGGCCTGCAGATGCTGGCGGTGGCAGGCTGGCAGGTGAATCTACCGGTGATCCACGCCGCCACGACGGGGAGCCCCCCGGGCCTGCTGTGGCATGTCCTGCTGCTGGGCGCGCTGGGCGCGCTGGTGCGGCGCTTGTTCCACCGGCGTCCGTCGGCGGCCTGGGCGCTGTGCGGCGTGCTGGCGGTGCACGGGCTGAGCGTGCTGGCCACGGCCGCCGGCGCAGGCGCGCAGCTCACCCTGAGTTCGCACACGCTGGCGATCAGCGCCTGCACGCAGTTGCTCCTGCTGTGCGCGCCACTGGTACTGGTTTTCGGCTTCTTCGTGCTGGAGCCCTCTTGGCCGCGCCGCCTGCTGGCGAGTGCCCTGTTGCTGAGCTACCTGATGATGGCCGGCGCGCTGAAGCTGGTGAGCCACGCCTGGCTGGCCGAGTTGGGCGGACCGGTCATGCTGCCCACGCTGTTCATCCTGTTCGGGCCGGCCTTCGACGTGCTGGCCCTGGCCGGCATCCTGAGCAGCCTGCTCGCCATGCCGCCGCAACTGCACCCTGCGCGCAACGTGGCCGAGCCTCACTGACCACGGCTCCGCCTGAAGCAAAAAAGGCCGGCCCCGGGCAAACCGGGCCGGCCTTTCTTGTGGGCGACGGGTCTTACATCACGGCGCCGATGGACCAGGGCAGGAACTCGTCCTGGCCATAGCCCAGCACCTCGCTGCGCGTCTTCTCGCCCGAGGCGTAGGCCACGATGGCATCGAAGATACGCTGGCTGACGACCTGCATCGGCACGCCCTCGATCATGTCGCCACAATTCACGTCCATGTCGTCGCGCTGGCGCTCCCACAGGGCGTTGTTGGTGGCGAACTTGATCGTCGGCACGGCGGCGCAGCCGAAGGCCGAGCCACGCCCGGTCGTGAAACAGATGAGCTGCGCGCCGCCGGCCGCCTGGCCGGTGGCCGACACCGGGTCGTAGCCCGGGGTGTCCATGTACACGAAGCCCTTGGCGGTGACCGGCTCGGCGTATTCGTACACCGCCTCCAGCGTGGTCGTGCCGCCCTTGGCGACCGCCCCCAGGGATTTTTCGAGGATGGTGGTCAGGCCGCCGGCCTTGTTGCCGACCGAGGGGTTGTTGTCCATCTCGCCGCCGTTGCGCTGGGTGTAGTCCTTCCACCAGGCGATGCGACCGAGCAGCTTCTCGGCCACTTCGGGCGTCGCCGCACGGCGTGTCAGCAGGTGCTCGGCACCGTAGATCTCGGGCGTCTCGGACAGGATGGCGGTGGCGCCATGCGCCACCAGCATGTCGACTGCGCCACCCAGGGCCGGGTTGGCAGTGATGCCGGAGTAGCCGTCGGAGCCGCCGCAGTTCAGGCCCACGATCAGGTGACTCAGCGGCGCCGGCTTGCGCTCGAACTTATTCACGCCGTCCAGCATGCCGGCCACGCATTCGATGCCGGCGCGGATGGCGGCCGAGGTGCCGCCCAGGTCCTGGATGTTCACGCTCTTGAGCATGCCCGGCTCCAGCCCGTTCATGCCTTCGACCAGCGCCGACACCTGGGCCATCTCGCAGCCCAGGCCCACCATCAGCACGCCCGCCACGTTGGGGTGCAGGGCGTAGCCGCGGATGGTCCGCTGCAATACCTGCATGCCCTCGCCGGCGGAGTTCATGCCGCAGCCCAGCGGATGCACCAGGCCGACGACGCCGTCAATGTTAGGCCAGGCGGCCAGGCGCTCGCGATTGAAATGGTTGGAGATGCTGCGCACCACGGTCGCCGAGCAGTTCACCGAGGCGATCACCGCGATGTAGTTGCGCGTGCCGACCTTGCCGTTGCGCCGGTGGTAACCCATGAAGGTGGCCGGTTCAGCCAGCTTGGGCGGATCGAACTTCGCGGTGCCGATCTCATGCTTGCGCTCGAATTCGCCCATGCCCAGGTTCTGCACGTGGACGTGCTCGCCGGCCGCGATGTCGGCCTTGGCGAAGCCGATGACCTGGTTGTAGCGGCGCACGGCTTCACCTTGCTTGATGTCGTGCGCGGCGACCTTGTGGCCCGGGGGAACCAGCGAGCGCACGGCGAGGTTTTCGGCCTCCAGGCGCGTGCCCGGCATCAGTTGGGCGGTGGCGATGACGACATCGTCGTTGGGATGCAGGCGGATGAAGATCGGGGTAGCCATGTGTCTTGCCTCCGCGGACCGTCTGGCTGACGGCCCGGCTTATTTGGGTAGGGATGTAGACCGGCCGCCGGGGCCGGTCGTTCAGCTCAGAGCAGTTCTTCCAGCGCCTGCTTGACGCCCACGGCCTTGATGCGCGCCAACGCGGCAGCGGCCTGCTCGCTGAGGCCCGGCACGGCGTTGAGGTCTTCGCCCCACAGGCGGGCATCGCCCAGCACGCTGCGCACCAGCGCGGGCGTGTCCTGCTTGGCAGCCCAGGCACGCCAGGCTTCGGCCAGCACCGTCAGCACCTCGGCGTTGTCCTTGATCGGGTAGCTCTGGCCGCCGCGCGTGCCGACATACTCACCCTTGTCGGTATAGCTGCCGCTGTAGAAGTTCAGCAACGCGGCCAGCGAGAAGGACAGCAGCTTGGGCGCCTTGCCCTGGGCCTTGGCGAAATCCTTGACCGTGGGCAGCACGCGCACCTGCCACTTCGACACCGAGTTCAGCGCGATCGAGATCAGCTCGTGGCGGATGTAGGGGTTGGCGAAGCGCTCCATGATGGTGTTCGCATAGGCCTTGCGCTCCGCGTCGGGCAGCGGCACGCAGGGCACGATCTCGTCGAACATCAGGGTGCGCAGGTACTTGGAGACGACCGGGTCGTCGATCATCGCCTGCACGGTATCCAGCCCGGCGCTGTAGGACGCCAGGGCCGAGGCGGTGTGCGCGCCATTGAGGATGCGCACCTTGCGCGTGCGGTAGGGCTGCAGATCATTGGTCCACACCACGTCCAGCCCCGCCTTGTGCAACGGGAACTCGTCGGCGATGGCCTGCGGCCCTTCGATGACCCACAGGTGGAAGGGCTCGGCGGCCACCATCAGCGGGTCTTCCACGCCCAGATCGACGAACAGCTTGTCGGCTTCGTTGGCGGGATAGCCCGGCACGATGCGATCGACCAGGGTGTTCAGGAAGTGGTTGTGCTGCTCGATCCAGGCCGCAAACTCGGCCGGCAGGGCCCAGGCCTTGGCGTGCTGCAGCACGATGCGACGCAGGTTCGTGCCGTTGGCTTCGATCAGCTCGCAGGGCAGGAACACCAGACCGGTAGCGGCGCTGCCGCCTAGCTTCTGGAACCGCGCCCACAGCAGCGCGGCGACCTTGGCCGGGAAACTCTGCGGGCAGACGCCATTGACCAGGGCCTCTTCGACGTGCGCGATGCCCGCTTCGGTGGTGTTGGACACGACGAAGCGCAGGCTGGGATCGGCGGCACAGGCCAGCATCGCATCCCACTGCGCATAGGGGTTCAGCGATTCGCCCACGCAGGTCACGATGCGCTTGGCTTCGCTCGGCTTGCCGTCCTGCAGGCCACGCAGCAGCACGGTGTAGAGACCGTCCTGCGCATTCAGCTTGTCAGCGATGCCGCGATCCAGCGGCTGCGCGATGGTGACCTTGGCGTTGAGCACACCGGCGCCGTTGGCCACGTCGATCATCCAGTCGGCGAAAGCGCGAAGGAAGTTGCCATCGCCCACCTGCAACACGCGCACCGGCGGCTTGGTCGAGGGCTGGGTGTTGAAATCGGCGCGGATCTTGGCGCCGGCCAGGCTTGCGCGGTTCAGTGCTGCCACGGAGGTCTCCTTGTGTTTTGCCAGGCGCGGCTGCCCACCAGACAGACCTCACGCCTGACAAATTCGCGTTGATTTGGCAATTTTAGGCCAATTTGCCTGACAACTCAATTGCGCCACGGCCCGCCGGTTTGTGCCCGGTCAACCGAAGAAAAAGACCGGCATCGCCTCGCGCGGGATGATCGCGCCCGGGTACTGCACCACGATAGACGCCAGCTTGTTGCCGTAGCGTGCCGCCACTTCCGGTGCCTGGCCCGAGAGGCGCGCGGCCAGGTAGCCACCGGCGAAGGAGTCCCCCGCGCCGGTGGTGTCCACCACCTTGGAGACGCGGAAGGTCGGCACCATGATCGGGTCCATGCCGCGGATGCGGATCAGGGTCGGGTCGGCGCCACGCTTCACCACCACTTCGTCCGGCGCCAGCGAGTAGGCGTGGCTCAGCGCCGATTCCTCGTCCAGGCCGTACAGGGCGGCATTGTCTTCCAGGGTGATCAGGGCCAGGTCGGCACTGGCGAAGGCGCGGTCATACCACTCCGTGGTGCGCGGATCCCCACGCCACACGCGCGGCCGGTAATTGTTGTCGAAGAACACCTTGCCGCCCCGCGCACGCAGGCGCTCGGACAGGCGGAACAGGGTCTCGCGGCCGGAATCCGGCAGCACCGCCAGGCTGATGCCGCTGAAATAGAGCACGTCGAGTTCGTCGATGTGCTGCTCCAGCAGGCTGTCGTGGTCCTGCCCGACGAAGAAGTCCTTGGCGGCACTCATGTCGCGCCAGTAGTAGAAGGTGCGCTCGCCCTTGTCGTCGACCTGGATCGTGTAGAGGCCGGGCATCTTGCCCTCGACGCGACGCACCATGCAGGTGTCGATCCCCTCCTCTTCCCACGCCGACACCATGGCGTCGCTGAACGCGTCGGTGCCCAGTTGCGTGGCATAGGCCACCTGGATGCCCGCATCCGCACCCAGGCGCGCCAGGTAGACCGCGGTGTTGAGGGTGTCACCGCCAAAGGTTTGCTGCATGGTGCCGAACATCTGGCCCCGCAACTCGATCATGCATTCGCCGAACAGCGCGATACGACACTTCGTTTCCATGGATGGGATTTGCCTTTTTTGTGTTTCGCCGCGACCGCAGTGTGCCTCAGTCGCCGGCAACAGGGGAGCGTCAATGATAGTCAAAGCGTGCCCGGCGGTTGCGGCAGCGCCGCAGGCCGGCTCCGCCGCGCTGACTTGGATCAAGCCCTGCCGCCGCCGCACCGGCCACCGCAGCGCGACAGAAATCACGCGCAGCTTTGGTTTTAGGTTCAAACAAAGTTACCGGGGCATGGCAAGTGAGTGTCCTTGTGTTAAAAAGTTTAAAGCCGCCTCTGGCAAGGGTCGTAAAAGATTGAGCCTCAACGAAAGTAATAGAAGTTGAAGCTCGGCATAGAGCGCGGCAGGAGACAAGCCATCACGCAACAGATGATGGATACACAACGATAAGACACGAGATTTCACGACGATGAAGACAGTGTTGTCTGTCATCAACAACGAGGCGAGCCCGCGCAAGACGGAGCCCCTCTCGGCGCAGGACTGCGTGGCCGTCGTGCTGACGCAGCCGGCCTTTCCCATTGCCGCCACCACCCTGGCCAGCACGCTGGCCCATGCCCTGGGTGCGGACCATGTCTGCATCGGCCTGCTCAAGGGCCCGGCGATGCGCCTGGTGGCCTGGTCCGACACCGCCGACGTGCGCGAGGAGCTGGGCGTGGTGCGCCTGGTCACCTCCGCCATGGAGGAAGCGGCTGACCAGCACTGCAGCCTGCGCTACCCGCTGCCGCCCGAGGACCCGCCGCGCATCACGCTGATGCATGCCGAGCTGTCGGGCCAGGGCTTCGGCGGCGCACTGCTGACCATTCCCCTGTCCGACCGCCAGCAGGTCACCGGCGCACTCACCCTGGCGCGCAAGCGCCCGTGGAGCGGCGAGGAGCGCGACATGCTGGAGGGCCTGGCCGGCGCCATCGGCCCGGCCTTGCGCCTGCGCCAGCGCGCCGACGAGAGCCTGCCGGCCCATCTGCGGCGCAGCCTGCGTGACTTCGTGGCACGCCTGCGCGGCCCGGGAGCGCTCGGCACCAAGCTGGTCACCGGTGGCGTGCTGCTGCTCGCCGCCTTCGCGCTGTTGGTTCCGGTGGCCGACACGGTGAAGGCACCCGCGCGGCTGGAAGGCGTGATCCAACGCAGCATCACCGCCCCCGCCGACAGTTTCATCCAGGACGTGCTGACCCGCCCCGGCGCCCAGGTCAAGACCGGCCAGGTCCTGCTGACCCTGAAGGACACCGACCTGCGCAACGAGCACCTGCGCCTGGAAGGCGAACTGGCCCGTTTCCGTGGCGAACAGGCCGAGGCCTTCGCGCGCCAGGACCGCGCCCAGATGGTCATCGCCCAGTCCAAGGTGGAAGAGGTCTCCGCCCAGCTCGCCCTGGTGGCCGACCAACTGGCGCGTACCCGCCTGGTCGCGCCCTTTGACGGCATCATCATTCGCGGCGACCTGCAGCAGCACGCCGGCGCGCCGGTCAAGCGCGGCGACGTGCTGATGGTGCTGGCACCGGCCGCCGATTACCGCTTGGCGCTACAGGTCGATGAGCGCGAGGTGGCGCGCCTGCAGCCGGGCCATCTGGGCGAGGTCGCCTTCGCTGCCCTGCCCGGCGAGCGCTTCCCGATCCGCATCGAGCGCCTCACCCCGGTGGCCAGCCTCAAGGACGGCCGCAACAGTTTCGAGGTGGAGGCCAGCCTGCAACGCAAGGCCGCCGGCCTGCGGCCCGGCCTGGAAGGCTTCGCCCACATTCAGGACGGGCAACGCCCGCTGGGCCTGATCTGGGCCCGTCGCGTCATCGACTGGGCCAGCTTCAAGCTGTGGACCTGGTTCGGCTGAGCGAGGTGGCATGAGCGACTCGCTGTTCAGCCCCTACTGGTACCGCGCGGCGGGCCTGCATCCGCGCCTGGTCAGCACCATCCAGGTGGCGCGCCAGACCTTCCGCGGCGAGCACTGGCACGTCCTGTCCAACCCGGCGACGGGACGCCAGTTCCGCGTCAACAGCATCGCCTACCAGTTGGTCGGCCGCCTCGACGGCCGCCTCACGGTGCAGGAGATCTGGGACCTGCTGGTGCGCGAACTGGGCAACGACGCGCCCACCCAACACGAGGTGCTGTCGGTGCTGTCCGAGCTGGCCGCCGCCGGCATGCTGCACAGCGAGACCGCGCAAGACCTCGGCGCCGTGTTCGAAGCAACGCGTCGGCGCCGCGGCCGCCCCGGCAAGCAACAGAGCCTGCTGGGCTTCCGCGTGAGCCTGTTCGACCCCACGCGGCTGCTCGACGCCCTGCTGCCGCTGGCCACGCCCCTGCTGCGACCACGCATGCTGTTCGCCTGGAGCCTGCTGGTCGCGACCGCCCTGCTCGTCGCCGGTATGCACGCGGCCGAACTGGGCGCCTATGCGCGCAGCCACCTGGCGAGCCCACGCATGCTGCTGCTGGGCTGGTTCCTGTATCCCTTGATCAAGGCCCTGCACGAGCTGGGGCATGGCCTGGCGGTGCGCCGCTGGGGCGGCGAGGTGCGCGAGATGGGGGTGGCCGTGTTCCTGGTCATCCCCGTGCCCTACGTCGACGCCTCGGCCGCTTCCGGCTTCTCCAGCAAGTACCGCCGCATGGTGGTGAGCAGCATGGGCATCCTGGTCGAGACCACGCTCGCCGCGCTGGCCCTGTTCGTGTGGCTGCAGCTCAGCGACGGCTGGCTGCGCCAGGCCGCCTTCGCCTGCATGCTGATCGGCGGCCTGTCCACACTGCTGGTCAACGCCAACCCGCTGATGCGCTTCGACGGCTACTACGTGTTGATGGACTGGCTGGAGATGCCCGGCCTCGCCACCCGCGCCGACGCCTGGCTGCGCTACCTGGGCGAGCGCTGGGTACTGGGCAACCGCAAGCTGCGCAGCCCACCGGGCAGCGAGCACAGCCGCCTGCTGCTGAGCGGCTTCGGCCTCGCCTCGCTGGCATACCGCCTGCTGCTGCTGGCCAGCATGACGCTGTGGCTGGCCGCCCAGCAACTGGCCCTGGGCCTGGCCCTGGGGGCCTGGCTGCTGCTGCGCTTCCTGCTGCAGCCGCTGTGGCGCCTGCTGCGCCTAGTGTTCCAGCACCCGCGCATGGCACCGATCCGCCTGCGCGCGGCCGGCAGCGTCAGCGTGCTGCTGCTGGCCGTACTGGGCTTCGCCTGCGCCTACCCGCTGCCTCAGGTCACCCGCGCCATGGGCCTGGTCTGGCTGCCCGACGAGGCCCGCGTGCGCAGCGAGGTCGATGGCTTCGTGAGCGAGGTGCGGGTGGGTGAGGGCCAGCTCGTCAAGCGCGGCGACGTGTTGCTGGTGTTGGAGAACCCCGAGCTGGAAGCGCGCCGGGCACAGATCGCCAGCCGCCTGGCGAGCAAACAGCAGGCCTACCAGGCCGCCCTGCTGACTCAGCCCGCCACCGCGGTGGCCCTGGGTGAAACCCTGGAGGCCCTGCACGCCCAACTGCTCGACGCCGAGCGCGAGCTGGGCCGCCTGGTATTGCGCGCGCCGGTGGACGGCCGTGTCGGCCTGGGCGCCGCGCGCGACCTGCCGGGGCACTACTTCCCGCGCGGCAGCGTGGTGGTGAACGTGCTCAACCCACGCCAGGCCACGGTACGCCTGGCACTGCCACAGACCGAGGTGGACCTGTTGCGCCAGCCGGCACGCAGCATCGTGGTGCGCACCGCCGAGGCGCCGCAGCGCGACCTGGCCGCGCGCCTCGCCGCACAGGAACCCGCCGCCAGTTATGACCTGCCCAGCGCCGTACTGGGCGAGCACGGCGGCGGCCCCTTTGCCACCGATCCGGCCGACGCCAACGGACTGCGCACGCTGGAGCCCTTCTTCATCGTCGATCTGGAACTGCCCGGCCAGCCGCTCGAACGCATCGGCAGCCGCGCCTGGGTACGCCTGGAGTTCCCGCCGCAACCCCTGGCGCAGCAGTGGCTGCGTGCGCTGCGCCAGCTCCTGAGTGCGCCGCTGGACAGTGCCGTCCGGCCGGGGACCACGCTATGACCGGCCTGCGTCGCGCGCCCCTGCCGATGCCCGGCGTGGTGCTGGGGCCTTACCCCCAGCGCACGACGGGCGAATCGGAAGGCCACCGGCTGGCCGGCCTGCGCGCCCTGCTGGATGCCCTGCCGAGCAGCCAGCGCCGGTTGCAAGGCCAACTGGCGCTGGCGGCGCGACGGGTGCAGGAACACGTGGGCCGTCTGGCACCGCTGAGCGAGCCGACGGTACTGGCCCAGTTGCACACGGTGCGCGCCGAGCTGGCGCGCGACGGTCTGCGCTCGGCCGCCGCCGAGCGCTGCCTGGCCATGGTGCTGGTCAGCCTGCGTCACGCCGGGGGGCCGGCGCTGCGCCCCAACCAGATCATGGCGGCCCTGGCCGTGTTGCGCGGCCTGCTGGCCGAAGTGCCCACCGGCGAGGGCAAGACCCTGGCCACCGCGGTGGCGGCCTGCGTCGCCGCGCTGGCCGGCATCCCGGTGCATGTGGTGACCAGCAACGACTACCTGGCCGGCCGCGACGCCGCCCTGCTGTTGCCGCTGGCGCATCGCCTGGGCCTCAGCGTGGCCGCGCTGGAGGCGGGCATGAGCCCACAGGCGCGGCGCCGCGCCTATGCCTGCAGCATTGCGTATAGCAGTGCCAAGGAGCTGGTGTTCGACTACCTGCGAGACGGCCTGCAGCCTTCCCCGCAATCGCTGACCGAGAGCCCGCTCTCCGGTCGCGTGCTGCGCGGCCTGTGCATGGCCATCGTGGACGAGGCGGACAGCGTGCTGATCGACGAGGCGATCACGCCCTTCATCCTGTCCGAGACCTACGCCGAACCCGAGCAACTGGCGGCCTGTACCCACGCCCTGCGCTGCGCGGGCACGCTGCGTGCCGGCTTCGACTTCCGCCTCGATGCGCGCAATGGCAGCGTGGAGCTGAGCGAATCCGCACACCAGGAAATCGCCGCCAACGTCGGCGGTGGCGCCGGAGCGCTGTGGGCGATTCCGCGCTATCGCCGCGAGATGGTGGAGCTGGCGATCCGCGCCCTGCACCTGCTGCGCCGCGACGAGCACTACCTGGTGCGCGAAGGCAAGGTCCACATCATCGACAACCACAGCGGGCGCATCGCAAGCGGACGCGCCTGGTCGCGCGGCCTGCACCAGATGGTGGAACTGAAGGAGCGTTGCGCCCCCACGCCTGCCACCCGCGTGCGGGCACAGATCACCTTCCAGCAGTTCTTCACCCGCTACCTGCACCTGGGGGGCATGAGCGGCACCCTGGTGGAAGCGCGGCGCGAGTTGCTCGACAGCTACGGCCTGCATGTGCTGCCGATCCCGACCGGCCGGCCGGGCGGCCTGCAGGTCGCGCCACCGCAGGTCTTCGTCGGCGCCGCCGCACGCTGGGAGGCGGTCATCGCGGAGATCCGCCGGCACCATGCGGCGGGCCTGCCAGTACTGGTGGGCACCGACTCGGTCCGCGAGTCCGAGCGCCTGGCCACCCTGCTGACCCGCGCCGGCCTGGCGCATCGCGTGCTCAATGCGCGCCAGGACCAGGAGGAAGCGCGGCTCATCGCGGCCGCCGGCGAGCCGGGCAGCATCACGGTGACCACTAACATGGCCGGGCGCGGCACCGACATCCTGATCGCCCCCGAGGTCGCCCGCAGCGGCGGGCTGCAGGTCGTGTCCTGCCAGCACAACAGCGCCCGCCGCATCGACCGCCAGTTGTTCGGTCGCGCCGGCCGCCTTGGCCAGCCGGGCGGTGCGAGGACCATTCTGTCGCTGGAAGAAGGCCTGCTGGGACGCTACCTTCCGCCCGGCCTCCGCCGCCTGCTGGCGGTATTTTCAAGCTCGTCCGGACGCCTGCCGATAGTCATGGGATCAGCCTTGGTGCGGGGTACGCAGTGGCTGGAAGAAGGCCGCGCCGCCCGTGCCCGCCGTGCCCTGCGCGACCGCGAACGGCAGCAGCGCAGCCAGCCCTCCTTTGGTACCCGGCCCGAATAACCTGAACCGAGAACACATGTTCATGACCCGCCCGTTCCTCCTCTTCCTCGCCCTGCTCGCCGTGCCAGCCCTGGCCGCCGACCCGCCGACCGCCCCCTCCAATGCCTGGAAGGCCGGCAGCGCCCGTCCGGACGTGCTGGGCTGCCTGCTCACCCCCACCGCAGAAGTGGATGTCGGCAGCCCGGTGGTCGGGGTGCTCGCCAAGGTGCTGGTGGATCGCGGCGACGCGGTCAAGAAGGGCCAGGTGCTGGCCCAACTCGTCGACGACGTGGAGCGTGCCTCGGTGGCTGCCGCCTCGCAGCGTTTCGAGAACCGCGCCGACGTGGCCGCCGCCAAGGCCGCCTACGAGTTCGCGCAGAAGAAGGCGGATCGCGCCGAGGAACTGCTGGCCAAGAATTTCATCTCGCCCCAGGCGCGCGACCAGGCCGTGTCGGAGGCCAAGGTGGCCGCGATGCGCTACGCCCAGGCGCAGGAGCAGCGCGTGGTGGCGCGCGAGGAGATGGGTGTGGCGCGTGCCCAGCTCGGGCTGCGCACCATCGTCGCGCCCTTCGGCGGGGTGGTGGTGGAGCGCTACCTCCAGGCCGGCGCCCGGGTGGAGGACAAGCCGGTGGTGAAGTTGGCGCAGATCGACCCCTTGCGGGTGGAGGTGGTCGCCCCCGCCGCCCGCTTCGGCCAGATCAAGGCCGGCATGAACGCGCGCGTGACGCCGGAGCTGGCGGGCGCGCAGGAGACGTCGGCCCGCGTGGCCCGTGTGGACGCGGTGGTTGATGCCGCCAGCAACACCTTCCGCATCCGCCTCGAGTTGCCCAACCCGGGCGGCCAGATCCCCTCCGGTCTGCGCTGCCAGGTGCAGTTCGAGCAGCCCTGAACGGACATCGGCATGGGGCACTCCGATCTCCTCCACCGTGTCGGCCGCGCCTGGCAGCGCCTGGCCCGGCGCCGGCCGGCCACGCCCCAGCCGCGCGCCAGCGTGTTTGAGGAGGTCGAGGCGCGTCTGCTGTATTCGGCCGATCTGGCCCCGGGTGTCGAGGACGAGGCGGCGGAGGTGCGCATCCTCGACGCCAGTCCGCCCACCACCAGCGAAGCGCCACAGCAGGACGGGAGCACAGACCAGCAGAATGCCGTCACGCCCCCGCTCGCCTTCGAGGAGAACCTGGGACAAGCGGCGGACGAGTTCGATTTCCTCGCCCACGGCGATGGCTATGACGCCTACTTCAGCCAGGGCGACGCCTGGCTGCTGTTCCACCAGGGCGAGCAAAGCCGCCTGGTGCAGTTGCAGTTGGTGGACGCCCAGGACCCCAGCGCGGCCTATGGCGAACAGGCCCTGGGCAGCTACAGCAATTACCTGACCGGCAGCCAGGAGAGCTGGCTGACGAGAGTGGCCCACCAGGGCGCGATCCGCTACGACGGGGTGTGGGACGGCATCGACCTGCGCTACTACGGCAACCAGCGCCAGCTCGAATATGACTTCCTGGTCGCCGCTGGCGCCGACACCGGCCAGATCCGTCTCGCCTTCAGCGGAGTGGACAGCCTCAGCATCGCCGACAACGGCGAGCTGGAACTCCGGCTCTCCCCCAACGAATCGATCCGTTTCATGGCGCCGGTGAGCTACCAGATCGACGCCCTCGGCCAGCGCGAGGCGGTCGCCAGCCACTACGTGATCCATGCCGACGGTTCGGTCGGCTTCGTGCTGGGCGACTACGACCACAGCCGCGCGTTGGTGATCGACCCGGTCCTGAGCTATGGCACCTACCTCGGGGCCTCGGGCACGGACAATGTCAATGACATGACCGTGGACAGCGCCGGCAACTTCTACACCGTCGGGACCACGACCTCCAGCTCGGGGCTGGCCACGGTGGGCGACACCACCCTCGACGGCTCCAACGAGGCCTTCGTAGCCAAGTACAACAGCGACGGCACGCTGGCCTGGGTGACCTACTACGGCGGCGGCGGCGACGACTCGGGCTGGGGCATCGACGTCGACAGCAGTGGCAACGTCTATATCGTCGGCCAGACCAGCTCGACCGACATCAGCGTGCCGAACGGCGCCGACACCACGCGTGACAGCACGGTGGACGGTTTCCTCGCCAAGCTCGACAGCAGCGGCAGCAGCGTGCTGTATGGCACCTACAGCGAAGATGGCGGCGGCGGCGACATCTTCTACGGCGTGGCGGTCGACAACAGCGGCAACGCCTACGTGACCGGCGGTCTCGGCACGACATCCAACCACGACCTCTACGTCGCCAAGTACAACACCGCCGGCAGCGGGACGGGCTCCCTGGTCGACGCACAGACCTATGCGCAGTCAGGCGATGCCTATGGCCGCGACATCGCGCTGGATGGCTCGGGTCGCATCTACGTGGTCGGCATCACAGACGGCGCCTTCAGTTCCAGCCTGCCCAGCAACAAGGGGCAGTCGAGCTTCGGTGGCGGCGCCAGCGACGGCTTCGTGGTGCGCTACACCACCTCGCTGACCTGGGACTATTTCAGCTACATCGGCGGCTCCGGCAGCGACGAGGCCTACAGCGTCGCGCTCGACTCCGCCAACAAGGTCATCGTGGGCGGGGTGAGCGGCTCCAGCGGCCTGGCCTCCAGCGGAGCCTACGACACCAGTTTCAACTCGACCACCGAAGGCTTCGTCGCCAAGTTCAACGCCACCACCAACGGCGCCTCCTCGCAGGAGTTCTTCACCTACTACGGCAACGAGTCGGGCAAAGTCACCCGCGTCTACGGCGTCGCGGTCCGCGCGGACGATTCCATCGCCCTGACCGGCGAGACCAACTCGACCACCCTGCCGACCTCGGGCGATGCGCTGGACACCTCGCTCGACAGCGGCTTCGACGCCTACCTGGCAATCATCAGTTCGAGCGGCGCCGCACTGACCTACGGCTCCTACATCGGCGGCAGCAGTTCGGACGTGGGCAATGCCGTCGCCGCCAGCGGTTCGACCGTGTTCGTCGCCGGCTCCACCGCGTCCAACGGCCTCAGCACGGCCGGCGCGCCGGACACCTCGCGCTCTGGCACCGATGGCTTCATCCAGAAGTACAGTTTCAACAGCGCGCCCACGGTCACGATCACACCGACGACCTACTCGGCCACCGAGCAGGTCTCACTCAACCTGCACGGCACAGGCATCTCGATCAGCGATGACTCCGCCTCGCTGACCGTCACGATCTCCAGTCCCGACACGAACGCCGAGTTCACCGCCTCGGCGGGCAGCTCGGGCATCAGCATCGTCTCCGGCAACGGCACCGAAAGCCTGGTCATCAGCGGCACGGTCACCCAGCTCAACAACTTCTTCGCCGGCAATGGCTCGGCCACCCTGACTTTCCGCCTGGCAGACGACACCCCGGCCACCAGCGTGAGCATAACGATCCAGGCCAGCGACGGCAGCCTGTCGGGCTCCGACAGTGCGACCATCAACATCACGGCAGTCAACGACGCGCCGGTCATCAACATCAACAACTCAGCCCTGGCCTACGCCGAGAACGCGGCGGCCACCGCCATCGACAGCGCGCTCACGATCAGCGACGCGGACAGCACAAACCTGACCGGCGCCACCGTGCAGATCACCGGCAACTATGCCAACGGCCAGGACGTGCTGGCCTTCACCAACCAGTTGGGCATCACCGGTTCGTGGAACGCTGCCGCCGGCACGCTCACGCTCTCCGGCACCACCACCGTCGCCAACTACCAGACCGCGCTGCGCGCGGTCACCTACCAGAACAGCTCCGACAACCCCAGCACCTCGGCCCGTGTCGTCACCTTCACCGTCAACGATGGCAGTGCCACCGGCAACGACACCCGCACGATCAATGTTTCGGCCGCCAACGACGCACCGGTCATCAGCGTCGACAACACGGCCCTGGCCTACGCCGAGAACGCGGCGGCCACCGCCATCGACAGCGCGCTCACGATCAGCGACGCGGACAGCACAAACCTGACCGGCGCCACCGTGCAGATCACCGGCAACTATGCCAACGGCCAGGACGTGCTGGCCTTCACCAACCAGTTGGGCATCACCGGTTCCTGGAATGCCGCCACCGGCACGCTCACGCTCTCCGGCACCACCACCGTCGCCAACTACCAGACCGCGCTGCGCGCGGTCACCTACCAGAACAGCTCCGACAACCCCAGCACCTCGGCCCGTGTCGTCACCTTCACCGTCAACGATGGCAGTGCCACCGGCAACGACACCCGCACGATCAATGTTTCGGCCGCCAACGACGCACCGGTCATCAGCGTCGACAACACGGCCCTGGCCTACGCCGAGAACGCGGCGGCCACCGCCATCGACAGCGCGCTCACGATCAGCGACGCGGACAGCACAAACCTGACCGGCGCCACCGTGCAGATCACCGGCAACTATGCCAACGGCCAGGACGTGCTGGCCTTCACCAACCAGTTGGGCATCACCGGTTCCTGGAATGCCGCCACCGGCACACTCACGCTCTCCGGCACCACCACCGTCGCCAACTACCAGACCGCGCTGCGCTCGGTCACCTACCAGAACAGCTCCGACAACCCCAGCACCTCGGCCCGTGTCGTCACCTTCACCGTCAACGATGGCAGTGCCACCGGCAACGACACCCGCACGATCAATGTTTCGGCCGCCAACGACGCACCGGTCATCAGCGTCGACAACACGGCCCTGGCCTACGCCGAGAACGCGGCGGCCACCGCCATCGACAGCGCGCTCACCATCAGCGACGCGGACAGCACAAACCTGACCGGCGCCACCGTGCAGATCACCGGCAACTATGCCAACGGCCAGGACGTGCTGGCCTTCACCAACCAGTTGGGCATCACCGGTTCCTGGAACGCCGCCACCGGCACACTCACGCTCTCCGGCACCACCACCGTCGCCAACTACCAGACCGCGCTGCGCTCGGTCACCTACCAGAACAGCTCCGACAACCCCAGCACCTCGGCCCGTGTCGTCACCTTCACCGTCAACGATGGCAGTGCCACCGGCAACGACACCCGCACGATCAATGTTTCGGCCGCCAACGACGCACCGGTCATCAGCGTCGACAACACGGCCCTGGCCTACGCCGAGAACGCGGCGGCCACCGCCATCGACAGCGCGCTCACCATCAGCGACGCGGACAGCACGAACCTGACCGGCGCCACCGTGCAGATCACCGGCAACTATGCCAACGGCCAGGACGTGCTGGCCTTCACCAACCAGTTGGGCATCACCGGTTCCTGGAACGCCGCCACCGGCACGCTCACCTTGTCGGGCAGCAGTTCGGTCGCCAACTACCAGACCGCGCTGCGCTCGGTCACCTACCAGAACAGCTCCGACAATCCGAGCACGGCCACGCGGACCGTGTCTTTCACGGCCAACGATGGCAGCGCCAACAGCAACACGGCCACGCGCAACATCAGCGTGGCTGCCGCCAACGATGCACCGCTCATCAGCGTCGACAACGCGGCCCTGGCCTACGCCGAGAACGCGGCGGCCACCGCCATCGACAGCGCGCTCACCATCAGCGATGCCGACAGCACGAACCTGACCGGCGCCACCGTGCAGATCACCGGCAACTATGCCAACGGCCAGGACGTGCTGGCCTTCACCGACCAGTTGGGCATCACCGGTTCGTGGAACGCCGCCACCGGCACACTCACGCTCTCCGGCACCACCACCGTCGCCAACTACCAGACCGCGCTGCGCGCGGTCACCTACCAGAACAGCTCCGACAACCCCAGCACCTCGGCCCGTGTCGTCACCTTCACCGTCAACGATGGCAGTGCCGCCGGCAACGACACCCGCACGATCAATGTCAGCGCCACCAACGACGCGCCGCTCAACAGCGTGCCCGGCGCCCAGGCCACCAACGAGGACACGGCGCTGGTCTTCTCCAGCGGCAACGGCAACCTGATCTCCATCGCCGATGTCGATGCCGCCAGCGGCAGCCTGCGTGTCACCCTCGCCGTCACCCAGGGCACGCTGACGCTCTCCGGTACCACCGGCCTGTCCTTCACTACCGGCGACGGCACCGCCGACACCAGCATGACCTTCACCGGCACGCTGGCCAGCATCAATGCCGCGCTCAATGGCCTGGCCTACACACCCACCGCCAACTACAACGGCGCCGACACCCTGACCCTCACCACCAACGACCAGGGCAACACCGGCTCCGGCGGTGCCCAGCAGGATGTCGACAACATCGCCATCACGGTCAATGCCGTCAATGATTCTCCGGTCAACAACGTGCCCGGCGCGCAGACGGTCAATGAGGACACCAACCTGTCGATCGCGGGCATCTCCGTCAATGACGTCGATGCCAACCTGATCACCGTGGCCTTGTCGGTGGGCAATGGCACGCTCAACGTCACGCTCTCCGGAAGCGCCTCCATCTCTGCCGGCAGCAATGGCTCGGGCGCGCTGACCCTCAGCGGCAGCCAGGCCGACATCAATGCCACCCTGGCCAGCCTGGTCTATCGCGGCAACCTGAACTTCAACGGCAGCGACACCCTGACCGTGCTGTCGACCGACAGCAACAACGCCACCGATTCGGACACCGTGAGCATCAATGTCAGCGCCACCAACGACGCGCCGCTCAACAGCGTGCCCGGCGCCCAGGCCACCAACGAGGACACGGCGCTGGTCTTCTCCAGCGGCAACGGCAACCTGATCTCCATCGCCGATGTCGATGCCGCCAGCGGCAGCCTGCGTGTCACCCTCGCCGTCACCCAGGGCATGCTGACGCTCTCCGGTACCACCGGCCTGTCCTTCACTACCGGCGACGGCACCGCCGACACCAGCATGACCTTCACCGGCACGCTGGCCAGCATCAATGCCGCGCTCAATGGCCTGGCCTACACACCCACCGCCAACTACAACGGCGCCGACACCCTGACCCTCACCACCAACGACCAGGGCAACACCGGCTCCGGCGGTGCCCAGCAGGATGTCGACAACATCGCCATCACGGTCAATGCCGTCAATGATTCTCCGGTCAACAACGTGCCCGGCGCGCAGACGGTCAATGAGGACACCAACCTGTCGATCGCGGGCATCTCCGTCAATGACGTCGATGCCAACCTGATCACCGTGGCCTTGTCGGTGGGCAATGGCACGCTCAACGTCACGCTCTCCGGAAGCGCCTCCATCTCTGCCGGCAGCAATGGCTCGGGCGCGCTGACCCTCAGCGGCAGCCAGGCCGACATCAATGCCACCCTGGCCAGCCTGGTCTATCGCGGCAACCTGAACTTCAACGGCAGCGACACCCTGACCGTGCTGTCGACCGACAGCAACAACGCCACCGATTCGGACACCGTGAGCATCAATGTCAGCGCCACCAACGACGCGCCGCTCAACAGCGTGCCCGGCGCCCAGGCCACCAACGAGGACACGGCGCTGGTCTTCTCCAGCGGCAACGGCAACCTGATCTCCATCGCCGATGTCGATGCCGCCAGCGGCAGCCTGCGCGTCACCCTCGCCGTCACCCAGGGCACGCTGACGCTCTCCGGTACCACCGGCCTGTCCTTCACTACCGGCGACGGCACCGCCGACACCAGCATGACCTTCACCGGCACGCTGGCCAGCATCAATGCCGCGCTCAATGGCCTGGCCTACACACCCACCGCCAACTACAACGGCGCCGACACCCTGACCCTCACCACCAACGACCAGGGCAACACCGGCTCCGGCGGTGCCCAGCAGGATGTCGACAACATCGCCATCACGGTCAATGCCGTCAATGACGCACCCGTGCTGGCCACCACCGGCAGCACCCTGGCCTACACCGAGAACGATGCGGCCACGGCGGTGGATGGCGCGCTCACCATCAGCGACGCGGACAGCACGAACCTGACCGGCGCCACCGTGCAGATCACCGGCAACTATGCCAACGGCCAGGACGTGTTGGCCTTCACCAACCAGTTGGGCATCACCGGTTCGTGGAACGCCGCCACCGGCACGCTCACCTTGTCGGGCAGCAGTTCGGTCGCCAACTACCAGACCGCGCTGCGCTCGGTCACCTACCAGAACAGCTCCGACAATCCGAGCACGGCCACGCGGACCGTGTCTTTCACGGCCAACGATGGCAGCGCCAACAGCAACACGGCCACGCGCAACATCAGCGTGGCTGCCGCCAACGATGCGCCGCTCATCAGCGTCGACAACACGGCCCTGGCCTACGCCGAGAACGCGGCGGCCACCGCCATCGACAGCGCGCTCACCATCAGCGATGCCGACAGCACGAACCTGACCGGCGCCACCGTGCAGATCACCGGCAACTATGCCAACGGCCAGGACGTGCTGGCCTTCACCAACCAGTTGGGCATCACCGGTTCCTGGAACGCCGCCACCGGCACGCTCACGCTCTCCGGCACCACCACCATCGCCAACTACCAGACCGCCCTGCGCGCGGTCACCTACCAGAACAGCTCCGACAACCCCAGCACCTCGGCCCGCGTCGTCACCTTCACCGTCAACGATGGCAGTGCCACCGGCAACGACACCCGCACGATCAATGTCAGCGCCACCAACGATGCACCGGATGCGCACGACGACAGCGCCTTCACGCCGATCGACACCCCGATCAACATCGCGGTGCTCGCCAATGACAGCGACGCGGAAGGCAACACGCTGACCGTCACCAGCATCGACGGCAACGCGGCCTCGGTCGGCGTGCCGGTGGTGCTGGGCGACGGCAGTTCGGTCACGCTCAATGCCAACGGCAGCCTGACCGTGCTGCCGCCAAGCGGCTCCAGCAATCCGGTGTCCTTCAGCTACACGGTCAGTGACGGCAATGGCGGCAGCGATACGGCGACCGTCACCGTCACAGTCGGCGCCAACAATCCCCCCGAAGGGGTCGACGTCTCGCGCAGCTTCGACGAAGACACGGCCTACGTCATCTCGGCGGGCGATTTCGGCGGCTTCCCCGATGTGGACGGTCATACCCTGGCGGCGGTGCGCATCGACAGCCTGCCCGGTGCGGGCAGTCTGCGCCTGAACGGCGTGGCCGTGACGGCGGGCCAGATCGTCAGCGTGGCCGACATCAACAGCGGCCTGCTGCGTTTCACCCCCGGCCTGAATGCCAACGGCAACGCCTACGCCGGCTTCGACTTCACGGTGCAGGATTCGGTCGGTGGGTTCGACGACGACAGCGACACCTTCACGTTCAACGTCAACGCGGTCAACGACGCCCCGGTCAACAGCCTGCCGGCCGCGCAGAGCGTGGCGGAGGATGGCACGCTGACGCTGTCCGGCGGCAGCGCCATCAGCGTGTCGGATGTTGCCAACGAGAATGCCACCCTGGAAGTCACGCTGAGCGTCTCCAACGGCACGCTGAGCCTGGCCGGCACGGCCGGTCTCAGCTTCAGCAGCGGCGACGGCACAGGCGACGCCAGCATGGTGTTCAGTGGCACCCAGGCCGCCATCAATGCCGCGCTGAATGGACTGGTGTTCACGCCCACCGCAAACTTCAACGGCACGGCCACGCTGTCGATCACGACCGACGATCAGGGTTCAAGCGGCAGCGGCGGCGCCCTGCAGGACAGCGACAACCTCACGATCACGGTCGGTGCGGTCAACGACGCGCCGGTCGCGACGATCACGCCCAACAGCTACAACGTCAATGAGCAGGCCACGCTGACCCTGGCCGGCACCGGCCTGTCGATCAGCGACATCGACGCCGGCGGCGCCACGATCACGGCCACGCTGTCGGTGGTGTCCGGCACGCTCACCGCCGGGGCCGGCAGCACCGGCGTGGTGATCTCGGGTTCCGGCAGCAACACGCTGACCTTGACGGGCACCCTGGCCGAGATCAACGACCTGCTGGCCGGCAATGGCGGTGCCACGCTGGACTACATCCTGAACAGCGACACGCCCCCCGCCAGCGATACGCTCACCCTCGCCGTGGATGACGGCGGCAACACCGGCACAGGCGGGCCGCTGAGCAGCTCGGACAGCGCCACCATCAACCTCACCGCCGTCAACGATGCGCCGGTGGTCAGCATCGCCCAACCGTCCTACACCGCGACCGAGCAGGTGAGCCTGGCCCTGCACAACACCGGCCTGTCGCTTGCCGACGTGGATGCCGCCGGCGGCACGCTGACCGCCACCCTGTCGGTCAGCGGCGGCGTGCTCAACGTGGTGGCCGGCAGCAGCGGCGTGCTCGTCAGCAACTCCGGCAGCGCCAGCGTCACGCTGACCGGCACGCTGGCCCAGATCAACGACCTGCTGGCCGGCAATGGCGGCGCCACCATCGGCTTCCTGCACCCCAGCGACACGCCACCCGCCTCGGTCACGCTGACCCTGGCGATCGACGACAACGGCAACAGCGGCGGTGGCAACCTGAGCGACAGCGCGCAGGTGACAATCAACCTCAGTGCCGTCAACGACGCCCCGGTCAACACCGTGCCCGGCGCGCAGAACCTCAACGAAGACGCCACCCTGGTCTTCTCCACCGCCAATGGCAACCTGATCGCGCTCGCCGACGCCGACGCCGCCAGCGGCAATGTGCGCGTGACGCTGAGTGTGGGCAATGGCAGGCTCACCCTCGCCGGCACCACCGGCCTGTCCTTCACCACCGGCGACGGCACGGCCGATGGCCACATGGTCTTCAGCGGCAGCCTCGCCGACGTCAATGCCGCCCTCGATGGCCTGAGCTACACGCCAGACGCCCATTTCAACGGCAGCGATACACTGAGCCTCCTCAGCAACGACCTCGGCAATAACGGCTCGGGTGGCGCGCTCTTCGACCTCGACCAGGTCACGCTCAACGTCGCCGCCGTCAACGATGCGCCGGTGGTCAGCATCGCCCAACCGTCCTACACCGCGACCGAGCAGGTGAGCCTGGCCCTGCACAACACCGGCCTGTCGCTTGCCGACGTGGATGCCGCCGGCGGCACGCTGACCGCCACCCTGTCGGTCAGCGGCGGCGTGCTCAACGTGGTGGCCGGCAGCAGCGGCGTGCTCGTCAGCAACTCCGGCAGCGCCAGCGTCACCCTCAGTGGCACCCTGGCCCAGCTCAACGACCTGCTGGCCGGCAATGGCGGCGCCACCATCGGCTTCCTGCACCCCAGCGACACGCCACCCGCCTCGGTCACGCTGACCCTGGCGGTCGACGACAACGGCAACAGCGGCGGTGGCAACCTGAGCGACAGCGCGCAGGTAACGATCAACCTCA
This sequence comes from Uliginosibacterium sangjuense, assembly GCF_059132465.1. NCBI lineage: Bacteria > Pseudomonadati > Pseudomonadota > Betaproteobacteria > Rhodocyclales > Zoogloeaceae > Uliginosibacterium > Uliginosibacterium sangjuense. The sequence continues at coordinate 1,171,839 of NZ_CP101132.1, read as the reverse complement.
GTGCCGTCAACGACGCCCCGGTCAACACCATACCCGCGGCCCAGAACGTCGACGAGGACGGCGTGCTGGTGTTCTCCACCGCCAATGGCAACCTGATCGCGCTCGCCGACGTCGACGCCACGGGCAGCGTGCAGGTGCTGCTGAGCGTCTTCAACGGCACGCTTACCCTGGCCGGCACGACGGGGCTGAGCTTTTCGATCGGCGATGGCACGGCCGATGCCACCCTGCGCTTCAGCGGCAGCCTTGCCGACATCAATGCCGCGCTGGACGGGCTCAGCTACACCCCCTTCAGCAACCACAACGGCAGCGACACCTTGCTGATCAACACCTCGGACCTGGGCGGCACCGGCAGCGGTGGCGCCCAGACCGATGCCGACAGCGTCTCGATCACCGTCGCCGCGGTCAACGACGCCCCGGCCATCACCGTCACCCAGCCGTCCTACAACGCCACCGAACAGCAGAGCCTGGTGCTCAGCGGCACGGGCATCTCGCTCGACGACGTAGATGCCGGCGGTGGCACGCTGACCCTCACGCTGTCCGTCAGCCATGGCAGCCTGATCGTGTCCGCCGGCAGCAGCGGCGTCATCGCAGCCAACTCCGGCACCGCCAGCGTGACCCTCAACGGCACCCTGGCCCAGCTCAATGCACTGCTGGCCGGCAGCAGCGGCGCCAGCCTGAGCTACCTGATCAACAGCGACGCCCCGCCGGCCACCGACACCCTGAGCCTGACCCTGGATGACAACGGCAACAGCGGAAGCGGCGGCAATCTCGCGGACAGCGCGGCGGTGACGATCAACATCGCCGCGGTCAACGACGCCCCCACGGCCGACATCACCCAGGCCAGCTACAACGCAACCGAGCAGGTATCACTTACCCTCTCCGGCACCGGCATGAGCCTGACCGACCCGGACGCCGGCAACTCGATCATCAGCGCCACGCTGTCGGTCAGTGCCGGCACGCTCACCGCCAACGCCGGCAGCACCGGCGTGGTGATCTCGGGGTCGGGCAGCAACACGCTGAGCCTGAGCGGCACGCTGGCCCAGATCAACGACCTGCTGGCCGGCAACGGTGCGGCCAGCATCAGCTTCCTGATGGCCCAGAACGCCCCGCCCGCCAGCGCCAGCCTGAGCCTGGAGATCGACGACGGCGCCCTGCTCGCCAGCGACACCGCCACCATCAACATCGCCGCCGTCAACGACGCGCCGCTCAACACAGTGCCCGGCGCCCAGAGCGTGGCCGAAGATGGCAGCCTGGTGTTCTCCAGCGCCAATGGCAACGCCATCCTGATCAGCGACGCGGATGCCGGCAGCAATGCCGTGCAGGTCAGCCTGTCGGTCACCCAGGGCAGCCTGAGCCTGGCCGGCACCAGTGGCCTCAGCTTCACCACCGGTGACGGCAGCGCGGACGCGAGCATGGTCTTCAGCGGCAGCCTGTCGGCCATCCTCGCCGCACTCGAGGGCATGAGCTTCACGCCCCCGGCTGACTTCACCGGTAGCGCGGTGATCACCCTCCTCACCGACGACCTCGGCGCCACCGGCAGCGGGGGCGCCCTGAGCGACAGCGACACCATCACGGTCACGGTGAACAGCGTCAACGACACGCCCACCCTGGACAACGCGCTGGCCGACCAGAACGCCGTCGAGGACAGCGTCTTCAGCTACACCGTGCCAGCCAACAGCTTCAGCGATGTCGACGCCGGCGACACGCTCACCTGGAGCACCTCGGCCCTGCCCGCCTGGCTCAGCTTCAACGCCACCACGCGCAGCTTCTCCGGCACCCCGGCCAATGCCGACGTGGGCAGCTTCAGCGTCACCGTGACCGTCACCGACGGCAGCGGCGCCACAGCCTCCGACAGCTTCCAGCTCACCGTCGCCAACACCAACGACACGCCCACCCTGGACAACGCGCTGGCCGACCAGAACGCCGTCGAGGACAGCGCCTTCAGCTACACCGTGCCGGCCAACAGCTTCAGCGATGTCGACGCCGGCGACACGCTCACCTGGAGCACCTCGGCCCTGCCCGCCTGGCTCAGCTTCAACGCCACCACGCGCACCTTCTCCGGCACCCCGGCCAATGCCGACGTGGGCAGCTTCAGCGTCACCGTGACCGTCACCGACGGCAGCGGCGCCACCGCCTCCGATGTCTTCCAGCTCACCGTCGCCAACACCAACGACGCGCCCACCCTGGACAACGCGCTGGCCGACCAGAACGCCGTCGAGGACAGCGCCTTCAGCTACACCGTGCCGGCCAACAGCTTCAGCGATGTCGACGCCGGCGACACGCTCACCTGGAGCACCTCGGCCCTGCCCGCCTGGCTCAGCTTCAACGCCACCACGCGCACCTTCTCCGGCACCCCGGCCAATGCCGACGTGGGCAGCTTCAGCGTCACCGTGACCGTCACCGACGGCAGCGGCGCCACCGCCTCCGATGTCTTCCAGCTCACCGTCGCCAACACCAACGACGCGCCCACCCTGGACGTCAACGCCGGCACCACGCTGGCCGAGGGCGCCAGCGTGACGCTCAACACCAGCATGCTGTCGGCCAGCGACAACGACAGCAGCAACGCGCAAATCATCTACACCCTGAGCAGCGTGCCGGCCAACGGACAGTTGAGCCTGGGCGGCAGCGTGCTGGGCGTGGGCGGCAGCTTCACCCAGGCCGACATCCTCGCCGGCCAGCTCATCTACACGCATGACGGTTCGGAAAGCAGCAGCGACGGCTTCTCGTTCACGCTCAGTGACAGCAGTGGCGGCAGCGGCGGCGCGGCCAGCTTTGCCATCACCGTCCAGCCGATCAACGACAACGCGCCGGTCATCAGCAGCGACGGCGGCGGTGCCGCCGCCGCCATCAACCTCACCGAGAACACCAGCACGGTCACCACGGTGCTGGCCAGCGACGCCGACCTGCCGGCACAGAGCCTTGGCTACAGCATCGTGGGTGGCCTGGACGCCGCCCTGTTCAGCATCGACGCCAGCACCGGGGTACTGAGCTTCCTCGCCGCGCCGGACTTCGAGGCGCCGGCCGACAGCAACGGCGACAACCAGTACCTGGTGGTGGTGCAGGCCAGCGACGGCAGCCTCATCGACACCCAGACCCTGGTCGTCACGGTGAGCGACAGCAACGAATTCGCGCTCGGCCCGGTCAGCGACACCGACGGCACCGCCAACACCATCGCGGAAGGCGCCGCCAACGGCAGCGCGGTGGGCATCACCGCCCAGGCCAGCGATGCCGACGGCAGCAACAACACCGTGTCCTACAGCCTGGATGACGACGCTGGCGGCCGCTTCGCCATCGACGCCAGCACCGGCGTGGTCAGCGTCGCCAACGGCAGCCTGCTCGACTACGAGGCCGCCAGCAGCCACGCCATCGTGGTGCGCGCCAGCAGCAGCGACGGCTCATTCAGCACCCAGTCGCTCACCATCAACCTGCAAGCCCTCAACGACAATGCGCCCGTGATCACCAGCAACGGCGGCGGTGCCAGCGCGACGCTCAACCTGGCCGAGAACGGCACGAGCGTGACCACCGTTCTCGCCAGCGACGCCGACCTGCCGGCGCAGAGCCTCAGCTACAGCATCGTGGGCGGCCTGGACGCCGCCCTGTTCAGCATCGACGCCAGCACCGGGGTGCTGAGCTTCCTCGCCGCGCCGGACTTCGAGGCGCCGGCCGACAGCAACGGCGACAACCAGTACCAGGTGATCGTGCAGGTCAGCGATGGCAGTTTCAGCGACACGCAGAGCCTCAGCATCCAGGTCAGCGACAGTAACGAATTCGCGCTCGGCCCGGTCAGCGACACCGACGGCACCGCCAACACCATCGCGGAAGGCGCCGCCAACGGCAGCGCGGTGGGCATCACCGCCCAGGCCAGCGATGCCGACGGCAGCAACAACACCGTGTCCTACAGCCTGGATGACGACGCCAGCGGCCGCTTCGCCATCGACGCCAGCACCGGCGTGGTCAGCGTCGCCAACGGCAGCCTGCTCGACTACGAGGCCGCCAGCAGCCACGCCATCGTGGTGCGCGCCAGCAGCAGCGACGGCTCCTTCAGCACGCTCAGCCTGAGCATCGCACTGGGCGACCTCAACGAGGCCGGCGTGGGCCCGCTGTCGGATATCGACGCCACAGTCGACGGCGTCGTCGAAAACGCCAGCGCCGGTGCGACGGTGGGCATCACGGCGCAGGCCACGGACCCCGACGGCAGCAACAACACCGTGTCCTACAGCCTGGACGACGACGCCGGCGGCCGCTTCGCCATCGACGCCAGCACCGGCGTGGTCAGCGTCGCCAACGGCAGCCTGCTCGACTACGAGGCCGCCAGCAGCCACGCCATCGTGGTGCGCGCCAGCAGCAGCGACGGCTCGTTCAGCACCCGCCTGTTCAGCATCGCGCTGCAAGCAGCCAACGACAACGCCCCGCTCATCACCAGCGACGGCGCGGGCGCGACGGCCGCCCGCCAGGTGCAGGAAGGCCTGGGCCTCGTCACCACCGTCACGGCCAGCGATGCCGACCTGCCGACCCAGACCCTCGGCTTCAGCATCGTCGGCGGCAGCGACGCCAGCCTGTTCGTCATCGACGCGAACACCGGCGCGCTGAGTTTCATCACCGCGCCGGACTTCGAGAACCCGCAGGATGCGGATCGCGACAATGTCTATCACGTCATCGTGCAGGCCAGCGATGGCGCCGGCCTCAACGACACCCAGGCCCTCACGGTCAGCGTCATCAACGTCAACGAGGCGCCCCGCGTGCAGGCCCCGGACGCCCTGTTCGCGAGCGGGACCAGCACCGTGCCCATCATCGGCATCAGCGTCAGCGACGTCGATGGCAACGTCAGCAGCGTGAGCCTGCAGGTCGACCGTGGGACCCTGCACATCACCCCCACGACCGGCGTCACCATCAGCAGCGGCGCCAACGGCTCCCCGGCCATGACCCTGAGCGGCAGCCAGGCGGCCCTCAACGCCGCTCTCGCCACGCTCGGCTTCAGCGCCAGCACCGGCGACAGCGGTGTAGCCACCCTCAGCCTGACCGCCATCGACAGCGGCGGCCTCAGCCACGTGGCGCAGACGCGTGTGGGCCTGAACATAGACGACAGCACCAGCACGCCCCCCCTGCTCGACCCTGGCCCGCCGCCGGACCCCGGTCCCGGTCCCGGTCCCGGTCCCGGTCCCGGTCCCGATCCCGACCCCGATCCCGACCCCGATCCCAAGCCGGGTCCAGACCCGGATCCGGATCCGGACCGCGGCCTGTGGCCGGAGGGCGGCCTGCGCGAAGACACCGACATCGGCAACATCCTGGGCGGCGGCGAGGGGCCACTGTCACCAGCCGCGAGCGGTGGCCGCTTCTACGCCGGCCTGGAAGACCGCTACCTGAGTGGCACGCCGAATGAAGTACCGGATCTCATCACGCCGGAAATCCGCGTGTTGCTGGGGCGCTTCGACGTCGATCTGGGCAGTCTCGAACAGATCCGCAACCAGGGAGGCGAGTTGTCGGTCGACTGGGGTTCGATCACGCGCCCGGCGCAGGAGGAGGACCTCTTCCTCAACCTCACCCCGACCCAGGCTGGCAAGGTTGCCACCGTGGCCATGACGGCCGGCGTGGTGTGGTGGGCCGGTCGCTCGGCCGGCCTGATCACCGCCCTCATGGCCTCGGTCCCGGCCTGGCGTACCATTGACCCGCTGCCCATCCTGGCGCGCAACCGCCAGCGTGGCAGCCTCGCCGACGAACAGGCCCAGAACGATGACGACGCGATCGACGCGCGCCTGCCACAGCGCGATGCCATGGCACCCACACGCCGCGAACCGGAACGAACCCTGATGATGGACCTCGACGCGTGATCTCCCGTCTCAACCCCACCATCCGCATCACCCTCGGCCTGCTCTCGCTGAGCGTCACCCTGCTGCTCGCCCTGGACCTGCTGCTGGGCGTCTTCCCCAATCCGGACCAGCAGGAAGCCCAGGTCCGCAAGCGCCTGGCCGAAGGCGTCGCGGTGCAGGTCGCCACCCTCATGATGCGCAGCGACGAAACCACGGTGGCCAGCGTCGTGCCCGAACTGGTGCGCCGCGACCCCGGCCTGGCCTCGGTCGGCGTGCGCGACAGCCGCGGCATGCTGATCTACGCCACCCCAGAACACGAGCGCGGCTGGCGCAGCACAGACCCCACCAGCTTCGGACGCGAGCAGTTCGTGGTGCCCCTGGCTGCCAGCAACCGGCCCGGGGCAGCCTGGGGCCAGGTCGAGGTGCGCTTCCAGCCGATCGGCAGTTCCTGGCTCGCCCACCTGCTGTCGCCGACGGTGAAACTGGTGCTGCTGTTCACCGCGGTGGCCGGCGCCATCTACTACCTCTACCTTCGCCGCAGCCTGCAACACCTGGACCCCACCGCGGCCGTCCCCGAGCGGGTGCAGATGGCCTTCGACGCGATGAGCGAGGCGGTGCTGATCCTCAACGCCCAGGGCCGCATCGTCATGGCCAACAAGTACTTCGACGCCCTCATGCCGAACGAGGGTGAGCAGGTCATCGGGCGCGATCCGGCGGACTTCACCTGGCTCACCATGGGTGCCGAGCACGTCGCGCGCACCCCACCCTGGCAGCAGTGCGCGATCGACAAGGCACCGGTCGAAGGCTACGTCTACGAAGCCCGGACCAAGCTCGGCGAGACCCGCCGCCTGATCGCCAACAGCTCGCCGGTGCTCGACGCGCGCGACAACGTGCGCGGCTGCATGGTGTCCTTCAACGACGTGACCGACCTCGACGAAGCCAACAAGCAACTGGTCAGCCTGATGGCCGACCTGTCCGCCTCCAAGGAGCAACTGGAAGCGCAGAACGTCGAGTTGCATCGCCTGGCCAGCGTCGACCCCATGACCGGCGCACGCAACCGGCGTTCCTTCTACCCCGAGTTCGAACGCATGTTCGCGGACGCGCAGAAGCGCGAGCTGAGCTTCGCCTTCATCATGGCCGACATCGACAAGTTCAAGTCGGTCAATGACGTCTATGGGCACCAGATCGGCGACAAGGTGATCCAGAAGTTCGCCGCTATCCTGCTGCGCTCGGCGCGCGACAGCGACATCGTGTGCCGCTACGGCGGCGAGGAGTTCTGCATCGCGCTGCCCGGCACCGACGCAGCGCAGGCCCATGCCGTGGCCGAGCGCATCCGCGAGCAGGTGGAGGCCGAGGTCGGTGCTGCGCTCCCGCTGGACCAGAAGCCCACCATCACCAGCAGCTTCGGCGTGGCCGCGCTCTCCAGCGGCGCGCGCAGCGCCGAGGAACTCGCCGACCAGGCCGACCAGGCGCTGTACCACTCCAAGCACAACGGTCGAAACCGCACCACGACCTATTCCAAGGTCATTGCGGCGAAAGTGGCCGAAGACAGCAAGCCCGCCTCGCCGGCCACCGCCTGATCAGCCCCCGCCTGCGTAGCCACACTGGCGCCAGGCTTCGTACACCACCACCGCCGCCGCGTTGGAGAGATTCAGGCTGCGGCAGCCCGCCTGCATCGGAATGCGCATGCACTGCTCGCGCCCCACTTCATCCAGCATCGCCTCCGGCAGGCCGCGCGATTCGGGACCGAAGATGAACACATCGCCCGCCTGGAAGGCGAAGTCCGCCATCATCCGCGTGCCGCGCGTCGAGATGGCGAACATGCGCTGCCCCGCCAGTTGCGCGCGGCAGTGGGCCCAGTCCGGATGCACCGTGTAAGTGGCCAGGTCGCGGTAATCCATGCCGGCGCGCGCCAGCAGCTTGTCGTCCAGCGAATAGCCCAAGGGCTCGATCAGGTGCAGGCGCGCCCCCGTGTTGGCGCACATGCGCATGATGTTGCCCGTGTTGGGCGGAATCTCCGGTTCAAACAGCACCACGTGAAACACCGTCGTCCTTCTCCCTGCTCTGCGGAGCGGCCTGTGCCGCCCCAGTCTTCAATCGCGCCCACCCAGCAGCGTGCGCGCCAGGACGAGGTTCGTCACCCGCACAGCCCCCGCCAGCTTGAGCGTGCGCGCCAGTTCATCCAGCGTCGCCCCACTGGTCATCACATCGTCGAGCACCAGTACATGCTGGGCATCGAAACGCCGTACACAGCGGAACGCCCCCCGCACATTGCGCCGTCGCACCGCCCGCCGCTTCCCCACCTGATGCGGGGTATCCGCGTCACGCAGCACGCCGTCGCGCTCCAGTGGCCGCCCCAGCGAACGCGCCAGGCCGGCACCGATCTCGACACACTGGTTGAACCCCCGCTCGCGCAGACGCGCGGCATGCAGCGGCACCGGCAGGACCAGGTCGACCTCGTGCTCCACCAGCGGCAGCAGGCGTTCCGCAAACCAGGGCGCCAGCGCGAAACCTTGCCCCCGCTTGAGCGCCAGCACCATCTCACGCAGCGGCGTCTCGTAACGGAACAAGGCCTGGGTGGCATCGAAATGGGGCGGGCGACGCAGGCAACGCCCGCAGCGCTCACCCAGCGGGGTGGGCAAGGCGCACTGCGGGCAATGCGGCTCCACCAGCCAGGGCAACTCGTCCAGGCAGGCCCCGCACACCGCCTGCGCACCCGCAAGGCCACCACACACGAAGCAGCTACGCGGCCAGGCGCGCGCCATCCAGGCCGCCGCAGGCCGGGCAATCGCATGCCACCACGTACCCTGCGGCTGGTTTGACAAGGCTTTCTCCTTTCCGAGAAGATACCCCGTTTCCCGCCTGACAGAACACACTCCATGACCAGTTGCACCAGCACCGCTGCGCCGCAAAGCGCCACGATCAATTTCGCCCGCAAGCCCGCCCCGGCCGAGGGTCCGTGGTCCATCGACGCCGTCGCCGCCCTGTTCGACCTGCCTTTCATGGACCTGGTGTTCCGCGCCCAGCAGGTGCACCGCGAGCATTTCGATCCCAACGCCGTGCAGCGCTCGACCCTGCTGTCGATCAAGACCGGCGGTTGCTCGGAAGACTGCAGCTACTGCTCGCAGGCCAAGCGCTACAACACCGGCCTCGAAGAAACCCCGTTGATGTCGCTGGAAGAGGTGCTGCAGAAAGCCCGCCTGGCCAAGAATAACGGCGCCAGCCGCTTCTGCATGGGCGCCGCCTGGCGCAGCCCCAAGGGCCGCGATCTGGAGCCGGTGCTGGAGATGGTGCGTGAGGTGAAGGCTCTGGGCCTGGAGACCTGCGTCACCCTGGGCATGCTCAAGGACGGACAGGCCGAACTCCTGCGCGAGGCCGGGCTGGACTTCTACAACCACAACCTCGACACCGCGCCCGAGATGTATGACCAGATCATCTCGACGCACTCGCAGGCCGACCGCTTCGACACCATCGCCAAGGTACGCGACGTGGGCATCAAGGTGTGTGCCGGCGGCATCATCGGCATGGGTGAATCGCGCCGCGGCCGTGCCGGCCTGGTGGCCCAGCTCGCCAACATGGACCCGGCGCCGGAGTCCGTACCCATCAACGGCCTGGTGCGCGTGGAAGGCACCCCGCTGGCCAGCCTGCCGCCGATCGACCCGCTGGAGTTCGTGCGCACCATTGCGGTCGCGCGCATCACCATGCCGAAGTCATACGTGCGCCTGTCCGCCGGCCGCCGCGAGATGAGCGACGAGCTGCAGGCACTGTGCTTCATGGCTGGCGCCAACTCGATCTTCTACGGCGAGCAACTGCTCACCACCGGCAACCCCGACGTCGAACGCGACGAGAACCTGCTGGCCCGCCTGGGCATGCGTTCGGTGTGAGCCTGCCGCAAGACTTCGACATCGACCGCCGGCTCGCCCGGCAGCGCTTTGACCGCCATGCGCTGGGCGCGGCTGCGAGCGGCTTCCTGGGCCGCGAAGTGGCCACCCGCATGGCCGAGCGGTTGGACTACATCCGCCACACGCCGGCCCGCATCCTCGACCTGGGCTGCGGCATCGGCAGCGACCTGCCCCTGCTGGCCAAGCACTATCCGCAAGCACAGCGCATCGGCGTCGACTTCGCCTGGCGCACGCTGCAGACGGGCCGCGGCGGCCGCAGCTTCGTCCAGCGGGTGCTGGGCATCCTGCGCCCGGGCGAACCCTGGCTGGCCTGCGCCGATGCCGAGGCCCTGCCCTTCCCCCGCGCCAGCATGGACATGGTGTGGAGCAACCTGATGCTCAACTGGCTGGCCGACCCGATGCCCGCGCTGGGCGAGATGCACCGTGTATTACGTGTCGGCGGCATGCTGATGTTCTCCACCCTGGGCCCGGACACGCTGCGCGAGCTGCGCGCAGCCCTGCCGGCCGGGCGCGGCGAGCGCGTGCATCGCTTCATCGACATGCATGACCTGGGCGATTGCCTGGTGCGCGCCGGCTTTGCCGAGCCGGTGATGGACATGCAGACCCTGACGCTGACCTACCAAGATGTCGACGGCCTGCTCAAAGACCTCCGCCAAGGAGGCTGCAGCAATGCCGCACGGACGCGACCGCGCGGTCTCAGCGGCCGGCACGAGTGGCAACGCGCCCGTGCCGCCTACGAGAGCCTGCGCCGGGACGGCGTACTCCCCGCCACCATCGAAGTGGTATTCGGGCATGCCTGGAAGACGGCGCCCAAGAAGACGGATGACGGTCGGGACGTCATCCAATTCCGCCCACGCAGCTAGGACCGACTTCCCGATGAAGATCCTCGTCACGATCACCAACCCCGAGCTCATCCGCAACATCTTTGACCCGACCACGCTGGACCGCCTCGCCTCGCTGGGCACAGTGACCTGGGCGCCCACCGACGGCAGCTTCACACAGGAAGCCTTCGAGGCCTGCATCGCCGATTACGACGCCTGCCTCATGTCCTGGGGCTCGCCGCGCCTGTCCGCCACCGCCTGCCAGCGCGCCACACGGCTGCGCTTCCTCGGCCATGCGGCGGGCACGCTGGCGCCCTATCTCGACCCCACGGTTTTCGAGCGCGACATCGCCATCATCAACGCCAGCGAGATGCTGGCGCTATCCACCGCCGAGTGCAGCCTCGCGCTCATGCTGGCCGGCGCCTGGAACCTCAACGGCTATGCCGAAGGCATGCGCAATGGGCGCTGGTCTCAGTCGCGCAAGGAGACGGTCATGGGCGTGTACGGCCAGACCATCGGTATCGTCGGCCTGGGCCAGATCTCGCGCCAGTTGATCCGCTACCTGCAGCCCCTGCATCCTCACATCCTGGTCCACTCCAGCCACCTTTCTGCTGGCGAGGCCGAGGCCCTGGGCGTCACGCCGGCCACGCTGGACGAACTGCTGGCGAGCAGCCAGATCGTCTCGCTGCATGCCACGCTGACCGAGCGCACGCGCGGCATGCTGGGTGCGCGTGAGCTGGGCCTGATGCGCGACGGCGCCCTGCTGGTCAACACGGCCCGCTCCGAACTCGTGGACAGCGCCGCCCTGCTGGTCGAGCTGCGCAGCGGGCGCTTGTTCGCCGCGCTGGACGTGTTCGACCAGGAACCGCTGGACAAGGCAGATCCGCTGCTGCACCTGCCCAACGTACTGTGCGCGCCGCACATCGGCGGCATCTCGTCCTACTGGCGCAAAGGGCTGGGACGCAAGGTGGTCGATGCGCTGGCTGCCTTCCAGGCCGGCGAGGCGCTGCCCGAGCGCATCACCGCCGAGCGTTTCCGCGCGATGTCTGCTCACTGAGCGGCTCACTTAACGACACACTGAGCGACACGGCAGGCACATGGTGACTCCAGTCTGGCTGTTCGATCTCGACGACACGCTGCACGACGCCAGCGCACACATCTTTCCGCACATCAACCAGGCGATGACGGACTACGTGGCGCGCCTGCTGCAGGTCGATTCGGTCGAAGCCAACCGGCTGCGCATGCACTACTGGCAACGTTACGGCGCGACCCTGTTGGGCCTGATGCGCCATCATGGCGTCGATCCGCGCCACTTCCTGCATCACACTCACCAGTTCCCGGACCTGCCGCGCATGGTGGTACACGACCGCGCGCTGTGCGGCCTGCTGCGCCGGTTGCCCGGCCGCAAGGTGGTGTTCAGCAATGGCCCGCGCGCCTATGCACATGCGGTCATCGACCTGCTGGGCATCCGCCCGATGCTGGACGATGTGATCTGCGTCGAGGATGTGAACTTCAAGCCCAAGCCGATGCTGCAGGCCTACCGCAAGGTGCTGCGCCGTCTGCGCGTGCCCGCCTCGCGCTGCATCATGGTGGAGGATTCGGCCGAGAACCTGCGTACGGCCAAGCGCCTGGGCATGCGCACGGTGTGGATCACGCGCCGGATGCAGCGGCCGCCGCATGTCGACCAAGTCCACCGCAGCGTGCTGCAGCTAGCGCGCGGCTGACTCCATCACGACCGCCTCGCCATAACCGGCGTGCGGCCGCAAGCCTGCAAGCCTGCTGAATCCATGGCGCTGCCAGAACGTCATGGCCTGCCCCACGGCCACCAGCACGATGCGCCGCAAATGCCTCGCCTCCGCAGTAGCCTGCAGCGCGTTCACCAAGCGACCCGCGACACCGCGGCCCGCCGCCTGCGGGTGCACGGCCAGGTCGTGGATGAACAGGTACTCGGGTAACGCGCAAGCCGGCAAGGCCTGATGCAGGACCGGCAGATCGCCCGCCCAGGGATGGGCGAACAGGTAGGCACAGACGGCACCTGCGTGCTCAGCCACGAAACAGCACTGCGGCGCGGCCTTCAGATGCGTCAGCAATACGGCCTGCGCCTCATGATGGCTGGGCGGATAGGCCGCACACTGCACCGCGTGGATCACCGCCATGTCCTCGGCCCGCATCGGCCGGACACACAGCTCACCCACGCTTGAGCACGCGCGCTGCCTCCAGCGCGAAGTAAGTGAGCACGCCGTCGGCACCCGCGCGCTTGAAGGCCAGCAGGGATTCCATCATGCAGGCTTCCTCGTTGAGCCAGCCATTGGCGCCGGCAGCCTTGAGCATGGCGTACTCGCCACTGACCTGGTAGACGAAGGTCGGCACACGCAACTCCTCCTTCACGCGACGCACGATATCGAGGTAAGGCATGCCAGGCTTGACCATGACCATGTCGGCGCCTTCCGCGAGATCCAGTTGTACTTCGCGGATCGCCTCGTCGCTGTTGGCCGGGTCCATCTGGTAGCTGTACTTGTTGCCCTTGCCCAGATTGCCGGCCGAGCCCACCGCGTCGCGGAAGGGGCCGTAGAAGCTGGAGGCGTACTTGGCCGAGTAGGCCAGGATGCGCGTGTGGATATGCCCGCCGGCCTCCAGCGCGCTGCGGATACGCCCAATACGGCCATCCATCATGTCGCTGGGCGCCACCACGTCGGCTCCGGCCTGGGCATGGCACAAGGCCTGTTTCTCCAGCGCCACCAGGGTCTCGTCGTTGAGCACGTAGCCGGTGGCGTCGATCAGCCCGTCCTGGCCATGGCTGGTGTAAGGGTCCAGCGCCACATCGGTGATCACGCCCAGTTCCGGAAAGCGCGCCTTCAGCGCCTGCACGGTGCGCGGCACCAGGCCGTCGGGGTTCCAAGCCTCGTCAGCCGCCTCGTTCTTGAACGCACTGTCGACCACGGGGAACAGCGCCAGCGCTGGCACGCCCAGCTCCACGGCTTGCTCGGCCACGTGCAGCAGCTTGTCGATGGATAGGCGCGACACGCCGGGCATAGAGGAGACCGCCTCGACGCGCTGCTCGCCATCCAGCACGAACACCGGATAGATCAGGTCATCGGCCGACAGGTGCGATTCGCGCATCAGGCGGCGGGAGAAGTCGTCACGGCGCATGCGGCGCGGGCGAATGGCGGGAAAACGGGCGTCCTGGGTCATGGTCTGCGATGTAAAGCTGGGTGAAAACCACCGGCAATTCAAAATGGCCGGAACTATTCTGGAATGGCAGGATCATAGCCTGCAGATGGCGCCAGCCATCTCCCGCTTCACCTCCCTGAGCGGGCGCCTGGACACACTCCCCCGGGTTGTTCAGGTTGTTTGAGCCCCCCGACGTGTCCCCTCGCGTCGGGGGTCATTTTTTTCCAGAGTGCTTGAGAAGCCGGCTGCGCGTCGCGCTGGCTGCGTTGGCATGCTCGCCGTACCACTTGTACGGCTGTGCGTGCCGCCTTGCCAGCACGCCGCTCGCTCGGCTTCCCAAGCACTCTGGCTGGCCTGTCGGATGCTTACTCTGAACCCTCGCCGCTTTGCGGCTCGGTCGGTTCGTCCGAATAGGGCTTCAACCACTCCGCCACCACCACTTCGCACTCCTCGATACCGGTCTTCTTGAGACTGGAGAAGAGTTGCACAGTGATGTTGTCACCCCAGGCCTTCAGCTCGCGCCGCACGGTGGCCAGGGTCTGGGTGGCGGGGCCACGGGTCAGCTTGTCGGACTTGGTCAGCAGCACGTGCACCGGGCGACCGCCCTGGGCGTACCAGTCCAGCATCTGGCGGTCGAGCGGGGTCAGGGGGTGGCGCGCGTCCATGATCAGGATGAGGCCGATCAGGTTCTCGCGCCGCGACAGGTAGTTCTCCAGCAGCCGGACCCATTGCTTGCGGATCGCCTCGGGCACCTTGGCGTAGCCATAACCAGGCAGGTCCATCAAGGCGGCACCGGACTTCATGCGGAAGATGTTGATGAGCTGGGTGCGACCGGGCGTCTTGGAGACGAAAGCGAGCCGGGTGTGTTGCACCAGGGTATTGATCGCGCTGGACTTGCCCGCGTTGGAACGGCCGGCGAAGGCGATCTCCGGCCCTGTGGGGGGAGGCAGGTCCTGCGGCTTGGCAATCGAGATCTCGAACTGGGCGTGGCGGAAGATGGACATGAAGCGTGGCGTGGGCGTGACACCGGCTGTCGCCGGGCGGGCACCGTGTTATAGAATCGCCTGATTCTAATCGCCCCACGCCTTCGAGACGACAATGATCAAGCGCACTTTCCTCCTGGCCTTGCTGTTCGCGGCCCAGGCCAGTTCCGCCCAGACCGCCCAGAAGCCCGCCCCGGACCTGGCAAAGGCCAAGCAGACCGCCGAAACGGTGTGCGCCGCCTGCCACGGTGCAGACGGCAACAGCGCCATCTCGGCCAACCCCAAGCTGGCCTCCCAGCATGCCGCCTACCTGGAAAAGCAGTTGCTCAACTTCAAGCCAGCCAACGGCAAGCCGGCCGAGCGCAACAACGCAGTCATGGCCGGCATGGTGGCAGCCCTGACGCCGGAAGACATGAAAGCGCTGGCGATCTATTTCTCGCAGCAGAAGCTCAAGCCCGAAGTGGCCAAGAACAAGGCCACGGTCGAGTTCGGTCAGAAGATCTGGCGCTCCGGCGATGCCGGCAAGGGCATCCCGGCCTGCGCCGGCTGCCACGGCCCGGCCGGTGCAGGCCTGCCGGCCCAGTACCCGCGCCTGGCCGGCCAGTTCGCCGACTACACCGAAGCGCAGTTGAAGGCCTTCCGCGACGGTGCCCGTGCCAATGATCCGAGCTCGATGATGCGCGCCATCGCCGTACGCATGACCGACCCCGAGATCAAGGCCGTGTCGGACTACATTGCCGGCTTGCGCTGAGAGCCTGCTCTCCCCGGAGACGAAAGGGCTGCCACGGCAGCCCTTTTTCTTGGTCTCAGCGCTCGGCGCGCCGACGCAGGAAATCGTCCAGCTCGGCTTGGCTGAAACCGGCCGCGAGGCGCGCCTCCACGTTCAGCGGCGCCTTGGGCCGCGGTGCATCGAATTCAGCCATCAGACGTTGGAAGGCGGCTTCCGGCACTTCGCCCCGACGCGCGCATTCGACCCGAAACCAGTGGTCGCCCACCGCCACATGCCCCACTTCGTCACGCAGGATGATGTCCAGGATGGCCAGCGAAGCCTGGTCACCGATCTCCCGCAGCTTGCGCTGGATCGGCGGCGTGGCGTCGAGCCCGCGTGCCTCCAGCAGGCGCGGCACCAAGGCCATGCGGGCCAGGAAGTCGTGGTCGGTCGCCACCGCCATCTCCCACAGCCCGTTGTGTGCATCGAAGTCGCCATAGGCGAACCCAAGCTCGCCCAAGCGGCCTTGCAGCAACGCGAAATGCTCACACTCCTCACGTGCCACGCGCAGCCATTGGGCTACGAACAGGTCGCCCTCCACCGAAAAACGCAACACGCAGTCCAGCGCCAGATTGATCGCGTTGAATTCGATGTGGGCGATGGCGTGGAGCAAGGCGGCATGGCCTTCGCGCGAACCCACGCTGCGGCGGGGCACCTGGTCAGGCGAAACCAGACACGGGCGCGCAGGACGCCCCGGCAATTCGACACGGCCCAGCGGGCTGCGCCCGCCACGCGAGAGCTCACCGGCCAGCCAGTCCGCCTCCAAGGCATGTACCCGTGAGCACTTTTCGGCCGGGTCGCAACACAGCAGGGCCGCAGCGGCTCCCGCCTCCACGCAGTTCATCGCAGTAGCAGGAAGGCGGCGGCGGCCACGGCAGTTGGCGGCAAGGCGGCGGTGAATAGGCGTCGCGCACTGATGGACTGATCCGGAAAGTAATTCTTGAGCATCGCGTAACCTGCCGGATTGGGCGCATTGGCGATCACGGTCAGGCCGCCGCCGGTCACGGCCCCCGCCACAAGGGCGTATTTGAAACCGTCATCCACGCCCGACACCAGCGAACCGAGGTAGGTCAGCGCGGCATTGTCAGTCATGGCCGTCAGCCCCATCGCGCCGAAGAACAGCACGAGATCATGCATGTCCGCGAGCAGGGGCTGCAGCCACCATTTCTGCATCCCGCCCAGCACCACGAGACCGGCCAGGAACAAGGCCACCATCAATCCTTCACGCAGGATCAGGCGGTCCTGGAACTGCTTATAGGCATCCGCCAGCCCCAGGAACAGCAGAAAGATCGCCATGAACACGACGGGATGATGGGCGAAATAGACCACGCCACCGAGGAACACGAGATGAAGCGCGATCACCCAGGCCGGCAAGGGGCGTTGCTTGCCGGTCTCGGCCACGCTCGGCAAAGCCAGCAACTCGCGCCGACACCACCAGGTCAGCACACCCGCGTTGATCAGCACTGCGATCGCCGCTTTCCAGCCGAAAGTGCTGAAGACATAGGCGGTGTCCCAAGACCAGGTGCTGGCGACCATCAGGATGGGAGGCGCGGCAAAATTGGTCAGGGTGCCACCGATGGAAATGTTCACGAACAGCACACCCAGCGTGGCGTACTTGACCGATTCCGGGATGCCGCGCGAATAGAAGCGCTCGCGCAGCATCAGGGCAGCCAGGGTCATCGCGGCCGGCTCGGTCACCAGTGAGCCGAGCAAGGGCACGAGAAACAGTACGACAAAGAAATAGGCGACGTTCTCCGACAGCGGCAGGCTGCGCGCCACCGTGCTCACCAAGCCACCACAGAAACGGATCACCGGCTTGGTCGCGGCAATCACCATGATCGCGAACACGAACATGGGCTCGGTGAAGTTCAGCACCTCCATGTAGGCCACCGCAGAGTCAACGCTGATGCGCAGCGCCATGATCACGACCAACACGGCGGCCCAGATGCCGAACACGGCC
Source organism: Uliginosibacterium sangjuense (assembly GCF_059132465.1). NCBI lineage: Bacteria > Pseudomonadati > Pseudomonadota > Betaproteobacteria > Rhodocyclales > Zoogloeaceae > Uliginosibacterium > Uliginosibacterium sangjuense. The sequence goes on along the minus strand of NZ_CP101132.1, from coordinate 1,154,426 downwards.
TCTACTTCGGCGAAGAAATGCCATAGCCCCGCATGCGCGGGTTGCTTGTGCGCCAGCACCTCGAAACGGTGGGTCAGGAAGGTGTGCGCAATCGCCAGCGCAAACAGCACGGTCGCGATCGTGTCGATCTGGTGCATCCGGAATTCCCCCGAAACGTATTAGAAGCTGCTTGACTGCCTGTGCCGGCATTCGGTTCCACGCCAGCAGATCATAGAACGCAAACGGGCACCATACGGTGCCCGTGATCGACGCGAAGTCTACCTGCTCAGTGTTGCGGCGCCGTGCTAACGCTCGGCGTCTTGATCTCCTTGTGCGGCTCATGCGGCTCCCAACCCACCACAGTAAGCATCACGAAGAACCCGATGACATAGGCCACCGCCACATACCAGCCATGGCGCAGCCACTTGGCCACCGACTTGGCTTCCGGGTACATGTTCGACAAGGCCACGCCTGCGGACGAACCGAACCAGATCATCGAACCGCCGAAGCCCACGGCATAGGCCAGCACGCCCCAGTCGTAGCCACCTTGCTTGAGCGCCAGCGCGGTCAGCGGAATGTTGTCGAACACGGCAGACACGAAGCCCAGGCCGAAAGCCGTTTGCCACGACGCCAACGGCAACTTTTCCACCGGCATCAGCGAAGCGCAGCTCACCAGCGAGAGCAGAAAGATGGAGCCCTTGAAGGCTTCCGGCAGCACCTCCCAGTCCGGACGACGGACCGCCACCGACACCAGGATCGCCAGTACCACGGCAACGCCGATGAAGGGGAATCCATTGGCCAGCTCAGGCATGCGGGTATTGATGTACACGTTGGTGATGATGGCCGCGACCAGGATGAACCCCACGATGCCTACGCGCCCCCAGTCGATATGGGTGTGTTCATGTGCGTTCTTGATGATCGGCGAGTACTTGTGTTGCGCGATGGAGGCCGGAATGCCGAACACCACCAGCGCAACCCCCGCCGCCACGTAGGCATGCAGCACATCGGCCGGATCCACACCGTCGATCCACATCATGGTCGTCGTGGTGTCGCCCACCACGCTGCCAGATCCACCCGCATTCGAGGCCGCCACGATTGCCGCCAGGTAACCGATGTGCACGCGTGCGCGGAACAGTTGATGCGCCATCGCGCCGCCGATCAGCGCCGCCGCGATGTTGTCGAGGAAGCTGGACAACACGAACACCATCACCAGCATCAGGAAGCCGCCCTTCCAGTCGTTCGGCAGGAACTTGGGCAGCACCACCGGCACATGGCTCTTCTCAAAGTGACGCGCCAGCACCGCAAACCCCATCAGCAGACACAGCAGATTGGCCAACGTGACCCATTCGTGACCGAAATGGCTGACCAAGCCCCCCAGGCCAGAGCCATGGGCAAAGCCGGTGAAGATCAGCTTGTAGATCACGATCACGGTGAGACCGGTCAGGCCGACCTTCAGCGTATGGTCGTGGAACAGCGCCACGCCCAGCAGCGTGCAGGCAAACAAGATGAAATCGACCGGAATGCCGAACAACGCGGGCAACTCGCCTGCCGAGGCCCAAGCCGGATTGAAGAACACAAGAAGGCTCAGCGCCAATGCTGAGCGCGACAAGACTCGAGACATGGTTTTCCCTGGTTTTTGGTTATGTATGTAACAACTGCTGCGCTATTCACGCATTGCCCGCTGAAGGAGCAAGAAAGGCACCACCCGGGTGCACGCTTCCCACCCTCCTCACCCGGCAGTAAATCAGGCCAGATGACGGACGACTTTGTTATATGTCAGACAAAGCTAATGGAAGAATGTCTGTCCTGCAACAGGGGGAAACCACCAAGCCCGCCTCGCCTCAGCGCATGCCCGGCAGCATGCCCTTGAGCCCGCCCATGCCACGCATGAGCTTGCCCAGTCCGCCCTTGCTGAACTGCTTCATCATCTTCTGCATCTGCTCGAACTGGTTGAGCAGGCGATTGACTTCCTGCACCTGCACGCCGGCTCCGGTCGCGATACGGCGCTTGCGGCTGGCCTTGATGAGTTCGGGGTTGCTGCGCTCGGCCGGGGTCATGGCATTGATGATGCCTTCCACGCGGCGCATGGACTTCTCCGCCGCATCCCCCTGCACCTGCGACGCCGCCTGCGCGAACTGCGCCGGCATCTTGTCCATCAGCGCCGACAGACCACCCATGTTGCGCATCTGGCCGATCTGTTCCTTGAAGTCATTGAGATCGAAACCCTTGCCCTTCTTCAGCTTGTCGGCAAACTCGCGCGCTTTTTCCTCATCGACCATCGTGCGCGCTTCCTCGACCAGCGACAGGATGTCGCCCATGCCGAGGATGCGACTGGCCATGCGTTCGGGGTGGAATTCTTCCAGCCCGGTCAGTTTCTCGCCCACGCCCGAGAACTTGATCGGCTTGCCCGTCACCTGGCGCACCGACAGCGCCGCGCCGCCGCGCGAATCGCCATCCAGCTTGGTCAGCACGACGCCGGTCAGAGGCAGCGCCTCGTTGAAGGCACGCGCGGTGTTGACGGCGTCCTGACCCAGCATGGCGTCGACCACGAACAGGGTTTCGATAGGCTGCACGGCCGCGTGGAGCTGTTTGATCTCGGTCATCATGGCTTCGTCGATCGTCAGACGACCGGCCGTGTCGACCAGCAACACGTCGAAGTAATGACGCTTGGCGTAGTCGATCGCGGCGTTGGCAATATCGACCGGCTTCTGCTCCACAGTGGAGGGAAAGAACTCGGCGCCGGCCTGACCGGATACGGTCTGCAACTGCGCGATGGCCGCCGGGCGATAGACATCGCAAGAGACCGTCAGCACCTTCTTCTTGTGCTTTTCCTTCAGGAACTTGGCCAGTTTGCCGACGGTGGTGGTCTTGCCCGCGCCCTGCAAGCCCGCCATCAGGATGATGGCCGGCGGCTGCGTTGCAAAGCTGAGCGCCGACTGAGCCCCCCCCATGATTTCGGTGAGCTCCTTGTGCACCACGCCGACCAGCGCCTGGCCTGGCGTCAAGGAACCGACCACCTCTTGCCCCAGCGCCTTCTCCTTGACTCGCGCAATCAACTCCTTGACCACCGGCAGCGCCACGTCCGCCTCCAGCAAGGCCATGCGCACCTCGCGCAGCATCTCGGCGATATTGTCTTCGGTCAGGCGTGCCTGCCCGCGCAGCGTCTTGACGACCTTGGCGAGCCTTTGAGTCAGGTTATCCAGCATGGGTAGGATCGAGAAGGGTGAGGGTCGATGAGGCGCAACGAATAGGGCTGCGTGTCTCCACCCGGACAGAGGCGGTTACACTGCGCGAATGTCCGCGATTTTACTGCATCTGCTACCCGCCTCCATTTACGTTTTCCTCGGGCTGATCTGGCGGCGCCTCCATGCGGCCAGCGGTGGCTCGGCAAGCTCGCTGTTGCATGGCCTGCCGCTGCTCGCCCTCGCCCTGCACGCTGGCGCGCTATACCAGGACATGTTCGCGGCTGGCAGCCTGCGCTTCGGGCTGGCCAGCTCGCTCTCGCTGACCTTGTGGCTGGTCGTGGCCGTGTATTTCTTCGAAAGCCATTTCGCCCGCATCAACAAGCTGCTCGCGTGGGCCATGCCGGTCGCCGCAATCTGTTGTGTGTTGCCCCTTGTCCTGCCCGGCCCGCTGCACCCAGGAGCACTGGACACCTGGACCTTCCGCGGCCATTTCATTGTCGCCATGCTGGCCTACAGTCTCTTCACCCTCGCCGCGCTGCATGCCCTGATGATGAGCCTGGCCGAGAAGCAACTGCACCGCGCCCGTCTCAACCCCGGCATGGAAGGCCTGCCGCCCTTGCTGACCCTGGAGAACCTGCTGTTCCGCCTGATCGGGATCGCCTTCATCTTCCTGACCCTGACGGTGCTATCCGGCGTCGTCTTCTCCGAGCAGGTTTTCGGCAAACCCTTCACCTTCAGCCACAAGACCATCTTCACCCTGCTCTCCTGGCTGGTATTCGGCGGCTTGCTGCTTGGGCGCCACCTGCGCGGCTGGCGCGGCCGCACAGCACAGCGCTGGACTCTGACGGGCTTCCTGTGCCTGCTGCTGGCCTACGTCGGCACCCGCTTCGTGCTGGAGATCATCCTGGCCCGCCCTTGATTCGTCGCCCTGATGCCACCACAAATCCCGCAGACCTTCATTCGCAGGCTTTTTGGCCGACAATACCGACAGGATGCACGGGTGTCCGACTGTTCGCGCCCATCGGCGGGCCACCAGTCACGCTTGGCGGGAGGATGCTTTACAAAGCGCGCAGGACGGGCGCAACATGAAGTATCGCGTGTAAGTTATTGATAACGGATAAAGATTCATGGCGGCAAACCCCCAGGCAGCGCTCAGTGGTCTGGCTCGGGCCCTGGTCCAGCATGGCCGACTCTCCGAAGCGGATGCCGTCGCCTGCTCCAGTGCGCCCGGGAATCCTGGCGGATTCGTCGCCGAGGTCGTCCAGCGCGGAGTCATGAAGCCGATGCAACTCGCGGTATTCGGCGCCGAAACCTTCGGCTTTCCGGTACTCGATCTGGCGATGTTCGACGAGGCCCAGGCCCCACGCGACGCCATCGACCCCAAGCTGGTCACCAAGCATCAGGTCGTCGCCCTCAACAAGCGCGCCAATCGCCTGACCGTCGCCCTGGCCGATCCGACCAACCTGCGGGCGATCGACGAAATCCGCTTCCAGTCCGGCATGGCCGTCGACCCAGTCGTGGTAGAAGTCGACAAGCTCGTCCAGTTCATCGCCAAGATAACGGAGTCCGCGGCCAAGACGCTGGATGACCTCACCAAGGGCGACGACTTCGATCTCGACAGCATGACCGAGCTGGCGGAAGAGGACACCTCTGCCGATACCGGCGCCGGAGCGGACGTGGACGACGCGCCCGTGGTGCGCTTCATCCAGAAGATGCTGACCGACGCCATCAACGAAGGCGCCTCGGACATTCACTTCGAACCCTACGAGAAGTACTACCGCATCCGCTTCCGCACCGACGGGGTGCTACGCGAGATTGCCCAGCCCCCGCTCGCCCTGAAGGAGAAGATCGCCGCCCGCATCAAGGTCATCTCGCGCCTGGACATCGCCGAGAAGCGCGTTCCCCAGGACGGCCGCATGAAGCTGGTGATCTCCAAGCAGAAGGCCATCGACTTCCGGGTTTCCACCCTGCCCACCCTGCACGGCGAGAAGATCGTGATGCGTATTCTCGATCCCAGCTCCGCCATGCTCGGGGTCGACGCTCTGGGTTATGAACCTGACCAGAAGCAAGCCTTGCTGGATGCGGTCAACCGGCCCTATGGCATGGTCCTGGTCACCGGCCCGACCGGTTCGGGCAAGACGGTGTCGCTCTATACCTGCCTCAACATCCTGAACAAGCCTGGCGTGAACATCTCGACAGCGGAAGACCCGGCCGAAATCAATCTGCCCGGCATCAACCAGGTCACCATGAACGACAAGGCGGGCCTGAACTTTGCCGTATCGCTCAAATCCTTCCTGCGGCAGGATCCGGACGTGATCATGGTGGGTGAAATCCGTGATCTGGAAACCGCCGAGATCTCGATCAAAGCGGCCCAAACAGGTCACTTGGTGCTGTCCACACTGCACACCAACGATGCCCCGACCACCTTGGAGCGACTGCGCAACATGGGGGTTGCGCCCTTCAACATCGCCTCCAGCGTGATCCTGATCACCGCCCAGCGTCTTGCTCGCCGCCTTTGCTCTTGCAAGAAACCCGTCGACATCCCTGTCGAAGCGCTACTACAGGCAGGCTTCGCGGAGAACGACCTGGACGGCAGTTGGCAACCCTACGGCCCAGTTGGCTGTGATCGCTGCAAAGGCTCCGGCTACAAGGGCCGCGTGGGCATTTATCAGGTCATGCCGATCTCCGAAGAAATCCAGCGCATCATCATGACCGGCGGCAACTCGATGGACGTCGCGGCACAGGCGCAGCTGGAAGGCGTGCGCGATCTACGGCAATCCGGCCTGCTGAAGGTCAAACAAGGCGTGACCTCGTTGATCGAGGTACTGGCAACCACCAACGAATGATCCTATCGGACTGATACATGGCCACCGCAACCCGCACCCGTACCCCACGTCCCCGCCAGCAGGAATCCAAGGAGATTCTCTTTACCTGGGAGGGCAAGGACAAAGTCGGCAAGATCGTGCGCGGCGAAATGCGCGCGCATACCGAAAACGTGGTCCAGGCCACCCTGCGCCGCCAGGGCATCTCGGTCACCAAGGTCAAGAAACGCAGCTTCGGCCGGGGCGCCAAGATCAAGGACAAGGACATCGCGATCTTCACCCGCCAGCTCGCCACCATGATGCGATCCGGCGTGCCGCTGCTGCAGTCCTTCGATATCGCCATCAAGGGCTCCAGCAACCCGGCCGTGGCACGCCTGCTCAATGAAATCCGCAATGACGTCGAGACCGGCACCAGTCTGTCTCAGGCCATGCGCCGACATCCCATCTATTTCGACCAGCTTTACTGCAATCTTGTCGGTGCGGGCGAACAGTCCGGTGCGCTTGAAAACCTGCTGGACCGCCTGGCTACCTATAAAGAGAAGATCCTAGCCATCAAGGGCAAGATCAAATCGGCACTGTTTTACCCAATTTCCGTGGTAGTCGTGGCTGGCGGCGTTGTGACGGTCATGATGTTGTTCGTTATTCCGCAGTTCAAGAGTGTATTCACAAACTTCGGCGCCGAACTGCCAGCCCCAACCCTGTTCGTCATCGCACTGTCGGATGCATTTGTGAATAACGCGCCCATCCTTTTTGGTAGCCTGATTGCTGCTGTCTTTGCCATCAGTTATTTCTACAAACGTTCCCCCGCCATGCAGGCCGCAGTGGACAAGGCAATCCTACAGATTCCAGTCATCGGGGAGATCATCCGTAAGGCCACGATCGCGCGCTGGACCCGTACCCTGTCCACCATGTTCGCAGCAGGCGTACCGCTGGTGGAAGCGCTGGACTCAGTCGCTGGCGCTGCCGGTAACCACATCTACAAGGTCGCAACCAAGAACATCCAGAACGAAGTCGCCACCGGGACTAGTCTCACGGTGGCGATGCAGGGCGCCCAAGTCTTTCCCGCCATGGTGGTTCAGATGGTTTCGATCGGCGAAGAGTCCGGCCAGTTAGACGGCATGTGTTCAAAGGTCGCAGACTTCTTTGAGCGCGAAGTCGACGAAATGGTGGCCGGTCTGTCCCAGCTCATCGAACCCCTGATCATTGTGTTCCTGGGCGTGGTCATTGGTGGCCTTGTCGTCGCTATGTACCTGCCGATCTTCAAGCTCGGTGCCGTCGTCTGACCTTATCTGCGGGCCTCCTTCAGGGCGGCCCAGTTCCTTCATGACCGATTATCTACACGTCCCGACTGTGCTGATCAGCATATGCACCGTCATCGGTCTCTGCGTCGGCAGCTTTCTCAATGTGGTGATCCATCGCCTGCCCAAGATGCTGGAGAACCGCTGGCGTGCGGAAGCCGCCGAGTTCACCGGCGAGCAGGTCGCGGTCGAGCGTTTCAATCTCGCCGTACCGCGCTCACGCTGCCCACACTGCGGACACCTCATCACGGCCCTGGAAAACGTTCCACTGTTCAGCTACCTGTTCCTGCGCGGTCGCTGTCGCCACTGCCAGGCCCCCATCAGCGCACGCTACCCGGTCATCGAAGTGCTGACAGCCGCACTCTCCGGCTTGGTGGCAGCCAAGACGGGCTATGGCCCGGCATGCCTCGGCGGCCTGCTGTTCGTCTGGGCCGCCATCGCGCTGACCTTCATTGACCTCGACACCTTCCTGTTGCCGGACGACATCACCCTGCCCCTGCTGTGGCTGGGCCTGATCTTCAACCTGTGGGGCGTGTTCGCCGAACTGGATGCGGCGGTGATTGGCGCGATGGCGGGCTATCTCGCGCTGTGGAGCATTTACTGGGGCTTCAAGCTGCTGACCGGCAAGGAAGGAATGGGCTATGGCGACTTCAAGTTGCTCGCCGCCATCGGCGCCTGGTTCGGCTGGCAGGCCTTGCCGATGGTGATCCTGCTGTCCTCCGCGGTCGGCGCGCTGGTCGGAATCGGCCTGATCCTGTTTGCACGTCACGGCCGCGAAACACCCATCCCCTTTGGTCCTTATCTTGCCGCAGCGGGGGTTCTTACCCTGTTCTTTGGCGACATTCTGCGCGCCTGGCTACTGCCGGGTGCTTGAATCTCGCGCAAACCATCCCCATCTACTGCTAGCCGGAAGCGACAAGAACATTTCTTGCTTGGCTGCATTCCGCTAAACTCTGTTATTTCGACTTCACTTTTTGGAATCGGGAGCAGTCATGCCGATTTACGAATACCGCTGTGGCGAGTGCGGCCACACCAAAGATCATCTGCAGAAGGTTAGCGACGAGCCTATCGCCGTTTGTCCCGCCTGCGGTAGCGCTTCCTATGCGAAACAACTGTCCGCCGCCGGTTTCCAGCTCAAGGGCAGCGGTTGGTACGCCACCGATTTCAAGGGCGGCACTTCGTCCTCTGCATCCGCCAGCAAGACGGAAGCCAAGTCCGAGTCGAGCGCCAGCAGCGCAGCCCCCAGTACGCCTTGTGGAGGTAGTTGCGCCTGCCACTAAGGTGGCTCGCTGCCTCACATGAAGAAATACTTCATCACCGGCCTGCTGGTGTGGGTACCGCTGGCCATCACGGTCTGGGTGCTGCAACTCATCATCGGCACGCTGGACCAGTCCTTGCTGCTCCTGCCGCCAGCCTGGCAGCCCAAGCAGCTCTTCGGCTTCCGCATCTGGGGCATAGGGGCGGTTCTGACCCTGCTGGTCGTACTGCTGACCGGCATGATTACGTCGAACTTCTTCGGCGCGCGCATCCTGCGACTGTGGGAAAGCGTGCTGAACCGCATCCCGGTCGTGAAGTCGATCTACTCCAGCGTCAAGCAGGTGTCGGACACGCTGCTGGGCCCTGGTGGGCAAGCTTTTCGCCAAGCCCTGCTGGTTCAATACCCGCGTCCAGGTAGCTGGACGATCGCCTTCCTGACTGGCCAGCCCAATGGCGAGGTCGCCAGTCACTTGCCCGGCGACTGCGTGAGCGTGTACGTCCCAACCACGCCCAACCCGACTTCCGGCTTCTTCCTGATGATGCCGCGCGCCGATGTGATCGAACTCGACATGTCGGTCGACGAAGCCCTGAAGTACATCATCTCGATGGGCGTCGTAGGCCCCGAAAACGGCAGGGCTTAAGCCTTGCGTCATTGAATTTGCTGGAAATTGCGGCAAACTAGCGCCCCATGAAAACTTTCAGCCCGGTCGCCCCTGCCTGCGGCCATCCTGATCTGCGGCGAAATTGAATGGGTTGAGCCACGCGATCCGATTGCGCTCAACCCCACCGCATCCAGCATTGCCCTGCCTCCGCGGCAGTCCAGAACCAAAAATCCGGAGAATTCCATGCGTACCACTTACAGCGGCCTTATTTCCGCCGCTCACCTCGACCAAGTTGTCACCCTGTTCGGCTGGGCCCACCGTCGTCGCGACCACGGCGGCGTGATCTTCATCGACCTACGTGACCGCGAAGGCCTGGTGCAGGTCGTGTGCGACCCGGACCGTGCCGCAACCTTTGCCATCGCCGAAGGCGTGCGCAACGAGTTCTGCCTGAAAGTGGTCGGCAAGGTGCGTCGTCGCCCCGAAGGCACGACCAACGCCAACCTGATCTCCGGCGAAATTGAAGTGCTCGCACACGAACTGGAAGTGCTGAACCCCTCGGTGACGCCCCCGTTCCAGCTCGACGACGAGAACCTGTCGGAAACCGTGCGTCTGACCAACCGTGTCATCGACCTGCGCCGCCCCGCGATGCAGAAGAACATGATGCTGCGCTACAAGACCGCACGCGCCTTCCGCCGCTTCCTGGATGACGCCGGCTTTGTCGACATCGAAACGCCGATGCTCACCAAGAGCACGCCCGAAGGCGCGCGCGACTACTTGGTGCCCAGCCGCGTGCATGACGGCCAGTTTTTCGCCCTGCCGCAGTCGCCGCAGCTCTTCAAACAGCTCTTGATGGTGGCCGGCTACGACCGCTACTACCAGATCACCAAGTGCTTCCGCGACGAAGACCTGCGCGCTGATCGCCAGCCTGAATTCACCCAGGTCGATATCGAAACCTCGTTCCTGACCGAGACCGAGATCACCGGGATCATGGAAAACCTGATCCGCTACGTCTTCAAGGACGCCATCGACGTCGATCTGCCTAACCCCTTCCCGCGCATCAGCTACCAGGAAGCCATGGCCCGCTATGGCTCCGACAAGCCCGACCTGCGCGTGACACTGGAACTGGTCGACGTCGCCGACGCGATGAAGGACGTGGCCTTCAAGGTCTTCTCGGGCGCTGCCAACGACCCGGGCTGCCGCGTCACCGCGCTGCGCATCCCGGGTGGCGCTTCGCTGTCGCGTGGCGAGATCGACGGCTACACCGAGTTCGTGAAGATCTACGGCGCCAAGGGTCTGGCCTACATCAAGGTCAATGACGTCACCAAGCTCAACGAAGAAGGCCTGCAGTCGCCCATCGTCAAGAACCTGTCCGAAGCTTCGCTGAAGACGGTGATGGAACGCACCGGCGCGCAATCCGGCGACCTGATTTTCTTCGGCGCCGACAAGGCCAAGATCGTCTCCGACGCACTCGGCGCGCTGCGCACGAAGATCGGCCACGAGAAAGGCCACGTCGATGGTCGCAAGTGGGCACCGGCCTGGGTAGTCGACTTCCCGATGTTCGACTACGACGAGGAAGACAAGCGCTGGGTCGCCTGTCACCACCCCTTCACCTCGCCCAAGGATGAACACCTCGAATTCCTCGAGACCGATCCGGGCAAGTGCCTCGCCAAGGCCTATGACCTCGCGCTTAACGGCTGGGAACTGGGCGGTGGCTCGGTGCGTATCCACCGCGCCGACGTGCAGGAGAAAGTGTTCAAGGCGCTGGGCATCGGCGAGGAAGAAGCGCAGCTGAAGTTCGGCTTCCTGCTCGACGCGCTGAAGTACGGCGCGCCGCCGCACGGTGGCCTGGCTTTCGGTCTGGACCGCATCGTCACCATGATGACCGGCGCAGAATCGATTCGCGACGTGATCGCCTTCCCCAAGACGCAACGTGCCCAGTGTCTGCTCACGCAGGCCCCGAGCCCGGTCGATGAGAAGCAACTGCGCGAACTGCACATCCGCCTGCGCAACCCGGTCAAGACCGAGGATGCCGCGGGTTGATCGTTCCGCCTCCCATGCTCAAAAAGGGCGAGCCGCGGCTCGCCCTTTTCTTGTCGGCGGGCTCATGAGAACAGCATAGAATCGAAGCTCGCCCCCAGGAGAGATTCATGACCGCCCCCCTACTACTCCACCCCCAATCACGCGACATCGGCTTCACCGTGCGCCGCCTGCTGCCCGCCATGCAGGCGCGCAGCGTCGGCCCTTTCGTGTTCCTCGACCACATGGGACCGGCAAGCTTCAAGGCGGGGACCACCGAGAATGACGTGCGACCACATCCGCACATCGGGCTGGCCACGGTGACCTACCTGTTCGCCGGCGCGATGATGCATCGCGACAGCCTGGGGGTCGTGCAGCGCATCGAACCGGGCGCGGTGAACTGGATGCGCGCGGGTCGTGGCGTAGTCCATTCCGAACGCATTCCGAAAGACATCCGCGCAGCCGGCACCGAGATCGAAGGCATCCAGATGTGGGTCGCGCTGCCGGCCGACCAGCAGGAAGCCGAGCCCGCATTCCATCATCATGCCGCCGACAGCCTGCCGCGCTGGCAGGAGGGCGGGGCTAGCTGGCACCTGCTGATTGGCAACTGGGGTTCGCGCAGTGCCCCCGTCGCGCAGCCCTCACCCACCTTCTACGTAGCCGGAGAGTTGAGCTCCGGCGCCGTCTTCCGCTTCCCCGAAACCGTCGCCGAGCGCGCCCTCTACGTCGTCAGCGGCGCCCTCATGCTGAATGGCGAAGCTGTCAGCGAAGGCACGCTGGCCGTGCTGCCGACGGACTGGCAGGGCGACATCGCGGCCCAGGCAAACAGCCGCGTCATGCTGCTGGGCGGCGCGCCGCTGGATGGTCCGCGCCACATGTGGTGGAACTTCGTCTCCACCTCGCGCGAGCGCATCGCCCAGGCTTACGAGGACTGGGAAGGCGGCCGCTTCCCGCCCGTGCCTGGCGAGACCGAGCGCATTCCGGCACCACCCTTCAAGCCCGCGTAGGGCGGAACTCCGAAGGAGGTTCCGCCAGCCGCCCAGAGGGCGGCATCGGCCTATGCGTCACGAAAATGGCGGAACCTCCTTCGGAGTTCCGCCCTACGTCACACCTCGCTCGCGCAGGTACACTCCCGCCACAATGTCCAAGCAGAACCGCTCCGCGCCGCCCGCGCTCGATCTTTCATCCGCGCCCCCGGTGGCGGCCCGCAAACCCAAACGCCTCACGGCGCATGGCCACACCCGCGAAGACGCCTACCATTGGCTGAACCGCCGCCGCGACCCGGCCGTGCTGGCGCATCTGCAGGCTGAGAACGCCTATGCCGAGACGGTCATGGCTCCACTCGCTGCGCTGCGCGAGACGCTCTATGCGGAGATGCTCGCGCGCATCGAGGAAGACGATCAGTCGGTGCCAGTGCGCTATGGCGCCTGGATGTACTACAGCCGCACCGTGCAGGGCCTGGCCTACCCGATCCATGCGCGCAAGCGGGTCGCGGACGACGGGCAGTGGGAGAGCGCTGCCGAGGAAGTGCTACTCGACGAGAACCGCGAGGCCGAGGGCAAACCGTTCTACGAGGTCGGTGATTTCGAAGTGAGCCCGGACGGCAGCTTGCTGGCCTGGGCAGAGGACACGCGCGGCAACCGCCAGTACCGCTTGCGCGTGCGCGATCTTGCGACAGGACGTGACCTGCGCCTGCGCCGCGAACGCATCACCAGCCTGGCCTGGGCCAACGACAACCGGACCCTGTTCTACACGGTGGAAGACGCAGTCACACAGCGCTCCTGGCAGCTGTGGCGCCACCACCTCGGCGAGCGCGAAGACGCATTGCTCTACACCGAGCGCGACGAGCGCTTCTCGGTCTCGCTGATGCGCACACGCAGCGACGGCTACCTCGTCCTCACCAGCGGCAGCCACACCACCAACGAGCTGCGCCTGCTGCCGGCGGATCAGCCCGATGGCCAGTGGCGCGTGTTCGCGCGTCGTCGCGCCGGCATCGAGTACGAACTGGATCACTATCGCGGCGAACTGGGCGACTTCCTGCTCCTGCGCGTGAACGACACCGGGCCGAACTTCCGCCTGTGCATCACGCAAGCAGACGACTGGAAGAAGGAAAGCTGGCGCGAGCTGATGCCGCACGACGACGAGGTGATCATCGAGGGCATCGACCTGTGGCGCGACTGGCAGGTGCTGAGCCTGCGGGTGCGCGGCCAGCAGACGCTGCGCGTCACCGTCCTGCGGGACAGCGCGACGGGCCAGGCGGGCGACACCCACGACATCCGCTTCGACGAGCCGGCGCACGCAGTCGAGATTGAAGACCTGCCAGCATGGGATTCGCCCTTCCTGCGCTACGAATTCGAGTCCTTCACCACGCCGGACTCCACCTTCAACTACGACCCGCTCGCCCGCCACGCCACGCTGGTCAAGCAGGCGCGCATCCTAGGCGGCTTCGACGCCAGCCGCTATACCAGTGCGCGCATCGAAGCCCTCACCGCCGATGGCACACGCATCCCGATTTCCCTGGTTCACCACCGCGCCACCCTGCTCGACGGCAGCGCACCGCTATGGCTGGAAGGCTACGGCGCCTACGGCATCCCCTCTGACCCCTGGTTCTCCAGCACCCGCCTGTCGCTGCTGGATCGCGGCTGGGTCTATGCCATCGCCCATGTGCGCGGTGGCGGCGAGCTGGGCCAGCGCTGGCACGATGGCGGGCGCCTCAAGGACAAACCCAACAGCTTCAGCGACTTCGTGGCCTGCGGCGAGGCCCTGGTCGCGGCAAGCTTTACGCGCGCCGGCCGGATACTCGCCAACGGCGGCAGCGCCGGCGGCCTGCTGGTGGCGGCCAGCCTGCACCTGAACCCTGCGCTGTTCGGTGCCGCCATCCTGGAAGTGCCTTTCGTCGATGTCGTCACCACCATGCTGGACCCCAGCCTGCCACTGACCGTGGGCGAATACGAGGAATGGGGCAATCCGCAGCGCGCGGCCGACTACCGCCGCCTGCTCGCCTGGTCCCCCTACGACACGCTGGACGCCCGGCTCTACCCGCCGGTGCTGATCGAGGCCGGCCTGCACGACAGCCAGGTCATGTATTGGGAACCAGCCAAGTATGTAGCCCGGCTACGTGAGCACAAAGCCACGCCCGCCCTGTTGGTCACCAATCTGGAAGCTGGCCATGGTGGCGCTTCCGGGCGCTACGCCGCGCTGCAAGAACGGGCGCGCCAGGTGGCTTTCGCGCTAGCTGCAATACCGCCAGAAGGGGCTTAAGCACGAGGCTCCATTAGGGCTTACCGCCCTCAAGATTGTTGGGTCTCGGCCGTATTCAAGACACGCCCCCCCCGTGCTAGCTGCCGCCATGCAATCCATTTCCGACCTGAGCATCCTGATCGTGGAGTCCAACTCCGCGATGCGCACGCAGTTGCGCAACATGGTCTCGCTGTGCGGCATAACCAAGGTCAGCCTGGCAGTCACAGCCGGAGTGGCGATCAGAAAGCTCAGGGAGATGAACTTCGACATCATCCTGTGCGAATACCACCTGGGCGAAGGCCAGGATGGTCAGCACCTGCTGGAAGACTTGCGCCAGCACCACCTGATCCCGCTTGCCACGGTATTCCTGATGGTCACCGGAGAGAGCCTGTACGACAAGGTCGTCAGCACCGCCGAGCTGGCGCCGAACGACTACATCCTCAAGCCTTTCTCTTCTGACAAACTGCTTGAACGACTGCTGAAGACGCTGCAAAAGCGCGATGCATTCCTGCCAACCTATCGCCATATCGAGGCGGGCTCGCTCAGCGACGCCATTCAGTCGGCAGCCGACGGCGAGAAGGCTTACCCGCAATACATCATCGACTTCAAGCGCCTGCGCGCCGAGCTGCTGATCACGGCCGGCGAGGCCGAGGCGGCCCAGCAGCTCTACCAGGAGGTGCTGGCCCTTAAAGCCGTACCCTGGGCCAAGCTCGGCCTGGCCAAGACGATGTTCATGCTCAAGCAGTACGAGAACGCGGAGAAACAGCTCGAATCCCTGGTGGATGAGAACGCCGCCTTCATGGACGCTTACGACTGGCTGGCCAAAACGCGCGAGGCCGCCGGCAAACTGGTGGAGGCGCAGGAAATCCTGCAGGACGCGGTGAAGGTTTCGCCCCACACGGTGCGTCGCCTGCGCAAGCTGGGCGAGGTTGCCAACGAACTGGGCGACCACGACACTGCGATCAAGACCATGTCCGAGGTCGTCCGCAAGGGCAAGTATTCCGACTTCCGCGAACCCGAAGACCATGTGCTGCTGGTCAAGGCACAACTGGGCAAGGGCGACGTGGATGCCGCCAACGCCACCGTGCGCGACCTCGAACGCAACATGGACGGTGAGCCGAAGACGGCCCTGTGCAAGGCCGTCACCGAGGCCATGGTGGCGACCAAGCTGGGCGACACCGAGCGCGCCCAGAAGGCGCTCGATGCGGCCATGCAGCACAACGACCCGCGCCTGGGCGCCTCGCTGCAACTGAAGAAGGACCTGGCCCGCATCTGCATCGAGAATGAGCGCGACGAACAGGCCGCCGAGGTGATCATGGACGTCATGCGTCACGCCGCCAACGACGCCGAAGTCGACCGCATCAAGGGCGTGCTGGTGGAGCTGGGGCGGCCGGAACTGGCCGAGAACCTAGCCACGCGCATCCGCGTGGAGGTCAAAGAAATCATGAGCGAGGGTGCCCAGCTCGCCCAAAGCGGCGACTACGAAGGCGCCGTGCGCCAGATGATGCAGGCAGTGCACAAGTTGCCCGGCAACACCCACGTACTGTTCAACGCCGCGCTGGCCCTGCTCAAGAGCCTGGAGCACGAGGGCTGGAACGAGAAGTACGCCTCCCACGCGCGCGACTACATCGAACGCGTGCGCAAGCAGGAGCCCAGCAACGAGCGCCTGGCCGCCCTCAACGGTTACTACCAGAACCTCCACAAAAAGCATCAGCTCAGCAAGCAGCAAGCGATGGCCCGCAAAGCGGGCTAAGATCCCGCCACCTGCCATCTCTGCCTGCCCTATGCGACCGACCCCCACCCGGTGGGCCTCGCCGATTCAGCTCTGGCGCCTGCTGCTTCCCCTGTTATGTCTGCTCCTGACAAGCCTCAACGCGCCTGGCGTGCTGGCGCGGGACGAAGCCGCCAGCCGCATCCCGCTGGTCAGCCTGGCCAAGCTGCCCCCCGAAGCCAGCACCACCCTGCGCCTGATTGAGCGTGGCGGGCCCTTTCCCTATCGCCGCGACGGCATCACCTTCCAGAACCGGGAGCGCCGCCTGCCGCTCCAGCCCAAGGGCTATTACCGCGAGTACACCGTGCCCACCCCGGGCTCGCCCGACCGCGGCGCACGCCGCATCGTGGCCGGCAGCGCACGCGAGTACTACTACACCGACGACCACTACCGCAGCTTCAAGCGCATCCAGCAGCCATGACGCCCACTCAGCCCACCGCCTTCCCGACCCTCCTGCGGGACGCCCGCGCCGCCGGCCTGGTCGCCCTCGCGCCCGGGCAGGCGCCTGCCCTGCAGGCAGCGGCGCAGCAGTTGCGCTTCCGCATCTGGCAGGTCGCGCTGGCCGAGGCGCCGGACGAAGCCGCGCTGATGCGCCTGTTCGGCCAGCAACTGGGCCTGCCGGACTGGTTTGGCCACAACCGCGACGCCTTGGCCGATTGCCTGCTCGATCTGTCGTGGAGCGAAGCGCCGGGCTACCTGCTCCTGCTCAGCGGCTTCACCGCCTTCGCTGCGCGCGCCCCCGAAGCCGCGCAGGTCCTGCTCGACATCCTGGCCGATGCGGCCTCCGCCTGGGCCGACGACGACATCCCGTTCTGGGTCGTCTTCGACGCCGACGCCCCGGCCGGCCTGCCCACACTCGCCGGCGCGGCATGAGCCACAAGAAGCCGGTGTCGGTGCTGGTGCTGTTACATACCCCGGCGCTGGACGTCCTGCTGATCGAACGCGCCCGCCACCCCGGCTACTGGCAGTCCGTCACCGGCAGCCAGGAAGGGGACGAGCCGCTGATCCAGACGGCCTGCCGCGAACTGGCCGAAGAAACCGGGCTCATCGCCACGCCCGCGCAACTGCAGGACTGGCATCTCATCAACCGCTTCGAGATCCTCGCCCAGTGGCGCGAGCGCTACGCCCCCGGCGTGACCCACAACCTGGAGCATGTGTTCAGCCTGTGCGTCCCCGCGCCGGTGGCGGTCCGCCTGGCGCCCGACGAGCATCGCGCCCAGCGCTGGCTGCCCTGGCGCGAGGCTGCCGCGGCCTGCTTCTCCTGGACCAACCAGGACGCCATCCGCTTGCTGCCCCTGCGCCTGCAGAGCCGCCCAACCTCTTGAGTCGCAGCCGCCCCGCCCCCATCTAGAGGGTGTGGGAGGGCATCCCGCCCTCCATCGAGAAAGGAGGGCATCATGGCCAACATCGTTCGCTCCGATCCCTTCGAGGATCTGTTCCGCGGCTTCTTCGTACGCCCGGTCGAGTTTGGCAACGTGGCCGGCATGGAAGCGCCGAGCATGCGCGTCGATGTACGCGAACAAGCCGAAGCCTACGTCGTGCATGCCGAACTGCCCGGCATGAAGAAGGAAGACATCGAGGTGCGGGTGGACGGCAGCCTGCTCACCATCGCCGCCGAGCGCAAGATGGAGCGTGAGGTCAAGGAAGGCGAGCGCGTGCTGCGCACCGAACGCAGTTTCGGCAAGGTCTCGCGCAGCTTCGAGCTGGGCAGCCTGCTTGACGACGAGCACGCCCGCGCCAGCTTCACTGACGGCGTACTGGAACTGACCCTGCCCAAGAAGGCCGGACCGCAAGCCAAGCGGCTTGCCATCTCATGAATCCCCTTGTCGCGGTACGACAGCCGGGTGCAAGCCCGGCTTTTTCTTTCATCCCGGCGCGCTAGAATGCGCGGCTACGCGTCGATCGACGCCCCTCCCCCGTCCACCCGAATCACGAGTCCCGCCATGCCCGCCGAATTGCAAAGCCTCAGCCCCGTCCTCAAGGCCGAAGTCCTTGCCGAAGCCCTGCCCTACATCAAGCGCTTCTTCGACAAGACCATCGTCATCAAGTACGGCGGCAACGCGATGACCGACCCCAAGCTGCAGGACTGCTTCGCGCGTGACGTAGTGCTGCTCAAGCTGGTCGGCATGAACCCGGTGGTGGTACACGGCGGCGGCCCGCAGATCGACGACCTGCTCAAGCGCGTCGGCAAGCAGGGCCAATTCATCCAGGGCATGCGGGTGACCGACGAAGAGACCATGGACATCGTCGAGATGGTGCTCGGCGGCCAGGTCAATAAGGACATCGTCAACCTCATCAACAAGCACGGTGGCAAGGCCGTGGGCCTGACCGGCGCCGACGGCGCCTTCATCCGCGCCAAGAAACTGATGATGCCCAACAAGGACAACCCGGACGAAATGCTGGACATCGGGCAGGTCGGGGAGATCACCCAGATCGACCCGTCGATCATCACCTTCCTTGACTCCGGCGACTTCATCCCGGTCATCGCGCCTATCGGCGTGGGCTCTGGCGGCGAAACCTACAACATCAACGCCGACCTGGTGGCTGGCAAGCTGGCCGAGATCCTCAAGGCGGAAAAGCTCGTGCTGCTGACCAACACGCCTGGCGTCCTCGACAAACAAGGCAACCTGCTGACCGGGCTGACCCCGACGAAGATCGACGAACTGGTGGCCGACGGCACCCTGTCAGGCGGCATGCTGCCCAAGATCAGCTCAGCGCTGGATGCCGCGCGCAACGGCGTGCGCTCGGTGCACATCATCGACGGCCGAGTGGAACACTGCCTGCTGCTCGAAGTGCTCACGCATCACGGCGTGGGCACCATGATCAAGAGTCACTGAGACTGGGCGGCCGGGGCGCTCGCCGCGGCGGGCGCCGAGGCCGCCTCTTCCGGCACCGGTGGCGGCTCGGTCCACTTGCCTTCGCGCATCAGCGCATTCTTCAGCCCCGGCAAGGGAAAACCACCCGCATACGCCTTGTGGGCGAAAACCAGCGCGCGGTCATACTGCTTGAGCTGCAGGTAGGCCAGGCCCAGGTTGTAATTGGTGTTCGGGTTGGTGTCGTCGAGGCTGGCGGCCATCTCCAGGTTTTCCTTTGCCTTGGCCGTGTCGCCCATCTTCAGCAGGTGGATGCCGTACAAGGTGTAGGGAATCGGGTCGTCCGCCTGGAACTCGATCGCATGCTCGAAGTAGCAGCGCAAGGGCGCTTTCGCGCCCTGCGGAATAGCCATCTTGTTGCGTTCGAACAATCGCATCATCGACATCAGCGCGCGCGGATGGTTGGGAAATGCACGCAGCGTGTACTCGATGTCTCCGGCCAGATAGCCGCGGTGACCGCGGATCAGATTCTCCACCATCGGCAGGAAGTGGGCGCCCTCCACCAGAACCTTCTGCTCCTGCGTCGCGGTACGGTAATCGAACGGACCAAAGCCGTGCGTCAGGATCGGGCACCCCACCATGTTCTGGGCCAGAGCGAAGCTTGGTGCGCTCAGCGCCCAAGCCAGGACCACCGTACGCACACTCCACTCAAGCGGAAACCGCATGCTCCCCCCTCGCCAAGAATTGCCGCGTCAGCCACTCTTTGGTCGCCAGTTCCACATCCTGGCGC
Organism: Uliginosibacterium sangjuense; assembly: GCF_059132465.1. Classification (NCBI taxonomy): domain Bacteria; kingdom Pseudomonadati; phylum Pseudomonadota; class Betaproteobacteria; order Rhodocyclales; family Zoogloeaceae; genus Uliginosibacterium; species Uliginosibacterium sangjuense. The sequence continues at coordinate 1,134,653 of NZ_CP101132.1, read as the reverse complement.
CAAACCTGGCTCGAAAAAGTATGATCGGCTGCGGCGAAACGCACGCAGTCGACCTGCTGGGAAACTAGGAGTTGCGACCACACGGCAGACTGCACCATCGCCGCCTCGAACTCGGCAGCCACGAAATCCCGTCCGGACAGCAGCACCAGCACCGGCCGGCCGGCCCGCCGCAAGCTCTCGGGCAGACGCTGCGCGAGCGGACGTGAAGCATCCTCATGTTCGGCCCGCTCTGTATGTGGCGCCGTGGCGCGCGCCCGCCTGAGCATGTCCCACAGCCCGCCCAAGGCACGCCGCGGATCAAGGCGGCCGGACAGCAGCTTGCGCCAGAAGGCTGGATCAACGATGCGCTGCAGGTAGTAGTGCTTGAGCATGGTCTGCGCTTCGCCGGCTTCGCTACGCACCCAGGGATTCAGCAAGACCAGCCCGGCCACCCGCGCGTCATGCGCGGCATGGAAGGCCGCCGCCGTCGCGCCATCGCACAAGCCCCACAACACGACACGCTTGACCGTGGGGCAAGCCGCCTGGAACTGCGCGATGGCCGCCCCGATATCGTCGGAGACTTCGAGGTAGGAACGCATCGGCCCGCTGCTGTCCCCCATGCCGCGGAAATCGAAGCGCAGGGTCGGCACGCCGGCCTGCGCCAGGGCGCGCGACAACAACAGGAACTGGCGATGGCTCCCGACCCGGTATTGCGGCCCACCGACCACAATCAGCACGCCAAGATCGTGCGACGGCGACACGGCGGGCTCGGCCACGAGCGCCACCAGTTGCTCCGTGTACAGGCCAAAGCTGAAGGCGCGCTCCACCAGGCTCATGCCACGCACTCCTGCGCGTGCACTGCAAGCATCCGCAGGCTCGCCTCCACCAGGGCCGGCACTTCGGCGATCTCCAGCGTCTGCCAGAAGGACGGGCCCGCCATAGCCTGCGTCTGCACCGCATGCCCCTGCGCCCGGAGCGCCTCCACACGCTGGCGCGAGGCCGGCAGCAAATCGGGTTCCTCGCGCGCCGACACTTCCAGCCATGCAATCGGCATGGCCGCCAGCGGTTCCAGCGTGGTCGCTTCCAGCCCGGCCGCCAGAGCCGGCGACAAGGCATAGCCACCGACTTCCACCTGCCGGCCAGCAGCAAGTTCCGCACGCAGTTGTTTGGTGTCGATGCCGTTGTCGGCGCCGGCAAGGGATTCGCTCGCCAGCTTGAGGCGCAGGAACTGGGTGAGGAACTGCTTGCCCGAGACCACCGGCTGCCACAGCAGCAGCCCATCGCCGCCCGCCTCGCGGCTGGCCGCGCCAGCCAGCAGGGCACCGCTGCGCAGGCCCCACCACACCCAGGGCAGGTGGGTGCCGACATCACTCAGGGCTGCGCGAGACCAGGCCGCATCCTGCACCCAGGCGGACCAGGCGGCGTCGCCGAAATCCCCGGCGCTGTCGCCGGTCCCCAAGGGGTCGACGATCAGCACCTGCCACCCCGCTCCGGCCATGGCCCAAGCGGCATGCGCGACCATGTGGCGCGCCTTGTTCATCTCTTCCGCGAAGGCAGGCAGATGGCACACATAACCACAGGGCGCGCCGTCAGGCAGGACCCGCAGGCAAAACAGGCGGCCAGAAGGAGCGTCGATGAAATCAGGTTGCAGGCGCGGCACGCGTGCCCCGCAGTCAGGCGAGCTTGCCTTCGACGAAGCGCACCAGGCTGCCGAAGGTCTGGAAGGTCGCGCCGTCGATATCGTCGTCGCTGACCTCGAAACCGAAGTGTTCCTCGAGCGAGGTGATCACCGCGACGACCGCCATTGAATCCAGTTCCGGGATGCTCCCCAGCAGTGGGCTGTCGTCACCCAGCGCCTTGGCGCGCGCGCCCAGGTTGAGTACCGAATCCAGAACTGCTGCAGTCTCTTGCCGAATGTCCAAAATGAAACCCCTCAAAAGCGCAAAACCCTAACACGAATGCCGCTGCAAGCGTAAGCAGCCCGCGCCCTGCCCGTTAGGTCGGGCACGAACCCGGGCATTTTTCCTGCGTGGTGTAATAGTGGGCATGCAGCATGCGTGCCCGCATGACACAGTGAGCGCCGCCCTTAACCTCATGACATCCGGCTCGCCCTCCAGCCCACGACCAGCCCCATGTCCACCCTGACCCTCGCCGCCACGATCCCGCGCCTGCCCAGCCTTGGCTGGCACGCCCTGCACAGCGAACGCACCCTCTCCCTGCCTTCGGTACTGGACCAGCCCCGGCGCCTGCTGACGACCAGCGGACGCGCCGCCATCGCCCTGGCCTTGCGCTGTCTGCGGATCGGCCCCGGCGACCGCGTCCTGGTGCCCACCTACCACTGCCCCACAATGATCGCGCCGATCACCGCCTGCGGCGCGCAACCGGTGTTCTTTCCCATCACCGCCGAAGGCGATGCCGATATCAGCTGGCTGGAGGCCGCCGACCTGAGCGGGATCCGCGCCATCATCGCCGCGCACTACTTCGGCCTGCCCCTCCATTTCGCCACGCTACGTGCCTTCTGCGATGCACGCGGCATCGCGTTGATCGAAGATTGCGCGCACGCCCTGTTCGGTCGCTGCGATGGCGTGGCCATCGGCACCTGGGGCGACCTCGCCATCGCCAGCCTGACCAAGTTCCTGCCGGTACAGGATTGCGGCCTGCTGGTGTCGAACCGACCCGAGTTGCCGGCGCTGCGTGGCCCGGCGCGCGGCTGGGGCAAGGAGATGCGGACCTTGCTGGACATGCTGGAGATCGGCAGCCAGCATGGCGGCTTCCCGCCCTTCGGCCCGCTCCTGAACGGCGCGTTCCGGCTCAAGCGCCATCTCCGCCAGACCCCTTTGACGACGGCAACCGAAACCCTGGAAGCCCCGCCCGAGAACATCCAGTGGCTGGACGCTGAACTCGTCGACACGCCGCCGACGCAGGTCAATGTACTGGCTATCCGCGCCACCCTGCGCGACAGTGTGATCCAGCGACGCCGCGCCAACTTCCAGCGCCTGTTGCAACTGCTGGGCGACCTGCCCGGCGCCACGCCTCTGGTCTCCAGCCTGCCGGCCGACTGCGCGCCCTACGTCTTCCCCCTCCTCAGCGAACGCCCGGACGAACGCTACCGCTTCCTGCGCGCCAGCGGCCTGCCCCTGTTCCGCTGGGACTGGCTGTGGCCTGACACCCCCACGCTACCTGGCGATGCCGGCGTAAGCTGGGCACGCAAGGTGTTCCAGCTCCCCTGCCACCAGGACCTGCGCGAACACGATCTGCTCTGCATCGCCGACACGCTGCGCGCAGCCTGCCGCGAATATCCGACGGAGTGAGGGCATGACCACCCGACGGGTGCTGATGGTCGCCTTCCACTTCCCGCCATTGCGAGGCAGCAGCGGCATCCAGCGCACGCTCGCCTTCGCCCGCCACCTGCACGAATCCGGCTGGGAGCCCTTGATCCTCACGGCACATCCGCGCGCCTACCCGGACATCAGCACGCCCCCCCCCGATCTTCCGCCCGACCTGGTGGTGGCGCGCGCGCAGGCGCTGGACACCGCCCGCCATCTCTCGCTTGCCGGCCGCTACCCACAGGCCCTGGCACTACCGGACCGCTGGCGCAGTTGGCAGTTCGGCGCGGTACCGCAAGGGCTGGCGATGATCCGTCGCTACCGCCCCGCCGCCCTGTGGTCCACCTACCCCATTGCCACCGCCCACCTGATCGGCGCCAACCTGCAAAAACTCAGCGGACTGCCGTGGGTTGCCGACTTCCGCGACCCGATGGCGCATGAGGGCTACCCCGCGGACGCCCGCACCTGGCACAGCTTCAAGCACGTGGAGGAAAAGGTCTTCGGGCGCGCCCGCCATGCCTGCTTTGCCACACAAGGCGCGCACCGCCTGTATGCCGAGCGCTACCCCCAACGGGCCGCCGACATGTCGGTCATCGAGAATGGCTACGACGAAGCCGCCTTCGCCAACCTGGCACCAGCCCCGCGTGAGGACAACCGCATCCTTCTCCTGCACAGTGGCATCGTCTATCCCGAGTGGCGTGACCCGGCGGCCCTGTTCACCGCCGTGCGCCGCCTGCGCGAACAAGGCCACTCCCTGGTCGGGCGCCTGTGCCTGCGCTTCCGTGCCAGCGAGCATGACAGCTTTGTGACTGCGCGCGCGCGCGAACACGGCGTGGCCGATCTGGTGGAAACCGTTCCGCCTCTGTCCTATCGCGAGGCTCTGGCCGAGATGCTGGCGGCGGATGCCTTGCTGGTCCTGCAATCGGCCGGCTGCAACGACCAGGTGCCCGCCAAGTCCTACGAGTATCTGCGCGCTGCGCGTCCGGTGCTGGCCCTGGCCGACCCCACCAGCGACACCGCCCGCCTGTTCCAGGCCAGCCCACTCGCCCATCTGGCTGCGCTGGAAGCATCGGTCGACGTCGAACAGGCCCTGCGTGCCCTGCTCGACCGCCTGACCCAGCCCGCGAGCAGCACCGTCGACACCCAATGGACCGCCCGCTTCAGCCGCCGCGCCCAGACTGCCGAGCTGGGTCGGTTGCTCGATCAAGCCATCGCCTGAGTCCTGCCACCGACCGCTTACTGACCGTAGGGGCAGATGGAGACTTATTGCGCAATTGCAGCAAATGTTCGCTGCTATCATCCAGGGCCTCCCGTACCCAAGAGCACATCATGTCCATTCGTTGGGAGTGTCATGCGGCATCAGCGTTTCCCCAATTCACCCAACGCTGGGACGCGCTCAACCAGGAAGCGGGCAATCTGCCCTTCCTCGACAGTCGTTTCATCGCCCCCTTGCTGGCCCACTTCGGCAACGGAGACCAACGCCTCCTGATCGCTACCCGGGACGGCCGTGACATCGCCGCCGGGATCGTCGAGCCTTGCGGTCTCGGTCGCTGGCACAGCTTCCAGCCCTCCCAGATGCCCCTGGGGCCTTGGCTGATGCGGCCAGAGAGCGACCTCGAAGCGCTCACCACCAGTCTGCTGCGCAGCCTGCCGGGCGCCAATCTGCTGCTGGGCCTCACCCAACTCGACCCCCTGCTCGTGCCGCGGCCGGCCAATGACGGGCGGATCGGTACGGTGGACTACATCCAGACCGCCTGGGTCGATGTCGAGGGCAGCTTCGACACCTATTGGGACGCGCGCGGCAAGAATCTGCGTACCAACATGCGCAAGCAGCGCAGCAAGCTCGAAACCGAAGGCGTGCAGATCCGCTTCGAGCGCATCACCGATCCGACCCAAGTGGACGACTGCCTGGCGGAGTATGGCCGCCTGGAAGCCAGTGGCTGGAAAGCCGAGGCGGGCACGGCTGTAGGCCATGACAATGCCCAGGGCGCTTTCTATGCCGACATGATGAGGGCCTTCTGCGCCAGCAATCAGGGCTGCATCTGGCGCCTGCAGTTCAACGACAAGACGGTCGCCATGGACCTGTGCATCGAGAGCGGCAGCACCCTGGTCGTGCTCAAGACCGCCTTCGATGCAGAACACCGCAGCGTCTCCCCTGCCTTCATCCTGCGCCAGGACGCCTTCCGTGGCCTGTTCGACGAGGGCCGCATCCGCCGCATCGAGTTCTACGGCCGCCTGATGGAGTGGCACACGCGGTGGACGCAGAACGCGCGCACGCTGTACCACCTGAACACCTGGCGCTGGGGCTTCCTCGCCCGCATCAAGCAACAGTTGCAGCAGCGCCAGGCGCGCCAGGCCGAGGCCGCGCCCGAAAGTGCCGCCAGTGAAAGCTGAGCACGCGCGCACCATCCCGCTGTCGATCCGCCTGCGCTGGCAGGCTTTCCGCCTGCTCGAACGCTTCGGCACGCCAGGCTCCCCGCTGCGTCTGCCGGACGACGACACCATCCGTCCGTCCCTGTGGGTCTTCGTCTCCACCATTGGAGAAGTCAACGCCATCGGCCCCCTGCTGCGCGAACTCGCCGATCGCCATCGCAACCTGCAACTGGTCCTGCTGACCGACCGCAGCATCTATCGCGAGTCCTACCTCGCCCAGTTCCCGCAGGCCGAAGTCGTCGAGATCGGTGCCAGCGGCGCCCCGGCCGCCGCACTCGCCCAGCGCCGCCCGCCACGCCTGTTCGTCGTCGCCGAGATTCCCTGCCTGCCCGCCGATGCGCCCTGCCGTCTGCCCTTCGGCTATCTCTACGCTGCGCGCCAGGCCGGTGCCCACCTGGCCCTTGTGAACGGCTGGCTCTATGGCTACACCCCGAGTTGCCGCATGGACGACATCGAGCGCCGCCTGCTCAGCGCGAGCTACCTGCAACTCTTCGATGTCCTGTGCGTGCAGACCGAAACGGTTGCCGCGCGCCTGCGCGAGGCCGGCGCACCCGCCGATCGCCTGCACATCACCGGCAACATCAAGTTCGACGCCATGCAAAGTACTGCGCGCCCCTGGCAGGACACGCGCAGTCCCCACACCCTGCACAGCATCGAGCAGAGCGCCCGCCCGATCGTCGTAGCCGGCTGTGTGACCGACGATGATGAACGGGACCTCGTGCTCGACGCCTTCCAGTCCCTGCTGCCTGCCCGCCCCAACGCGCTGCTGGTGCTCGCCCCGCGCCACCCGGAGAACCCGAATGTCATGCGCAACCTGCACACCGCGCTGCAGGCACGCCACCTCGCCTACCGTTGCCGCAGTGCCGCCGCCGACCACGCGGTCGAGCCCGGCCTGCAGGTGCTGGTACTGGACACCATGGGTGAGCTGCGCGACTTCTATGCCCGCGCCAGCGTGGCCCATGTAGGGCGCGACCACAACGTGCTGGAGCCGCTGGCCTTCGGTAAACCGGTCACGGTGAGGCCTGGCTGGGACAGCACCTATCCCAGCTATCCGGTCTATCAGTTGACCCGCGAACATGGCTTGCTCAGTGAAGCCACCGGAAAGGAAGACCTGGCCCAGGCATGGGCTGAGTCCTTGAGCCGCGGCGAGGCACGCGGCCTACAGATTCACGCAGCCCTGCGCCCGCTCACGGGCGCGACCTCGGCCAGCGCCCGCGCCCTGAGCGCATTGCTCCCTGGGGCCACGGCATGAGCCTGAAGGTTTTGCACCTGTCGCACACCCCTCTGGTGGGCGCACCAGGCCGCATCTGCGAAGCGCTGCGCGCACTCGGCTGCGATGCGCGCTGGGCGGTGCTCAAAGCCGAAAACTACGGCGGCCTGAGCTTCGAACTCGACTGGCGATGGGACGATCACCAGGAAGAGATACTCGCCTTTGCCGCCCAGGCCGACCTCATCCACCTCCACAACTACGTCGACCTGAGCTGCAAGGATTTCGCGCCGCTCGACTTCCGTGCGCTGTGGGCCTCCGGGCGGCCGATGCTGCGGCATTTCCATTCGACGCCCCAGCTCGTCGCACGCTACATGGGTATCGACGAGCAAGCCGTACTCGACTGCCCTCTGCCCAAGCTGGTGATCGCACAGTATCCGGAACGCTTCTTCCCGCAAGCCCGGATCGTGCCGAACATCGTCTCCGATGTGCCAGACCGGGCGGATCGCAGCGGGCTGCCGCTGCGCATCGGTTATGCCCCGAGCAACTTCCGCTCCGCCCGCGCCAGCCGCTGGGACACCAAGGGCTACCCCGAGACCCGCAAGCTGCTGCTCCACACGCTGAAGACGCTCAAGCAGGCCGGGCATGAAATCGAACTCGACCTCATCACCCAGGTGCCGCATCGCGAGTGCATCCAACGCAAGGCGCAGTGCGATGTCTTCATCGACGACCTGGTCACCGGTAGCTATCACCTCAACACACTGGAGTCGCTGATCCAGGGCTGCGCCACCCTGACGCACCTGGATGGCCGCATCCAACGCACATTGTTCGAGTTGCTGGGTCGCGCAGATTTCCCCGCACTGGACGTGCGCCTCGAAAGCCTGCCCGAAACGCTGGACCGATTCGCGGCAGACCCAGCATTGGCGCGTTCGCTGGGCGCCCAATCCCGCGCCTGGATGCGTCAATACTGGACCCCGGCGCTCATGGGCCAGCACTTCCTGGATGCGTATTCCGCCGTCCTGCGTTCGCCGGGCACGCCCTTCCCCGCTCGCTTTGGCTCGGATGCGGCGTCCGCCTACCGTACGCGGGATCACTACGATGCGGCCTGGGAGGCGCGGCATCGTACCTGGCCCCGACTGACGCCAGACTGGCTGCTGTCGGCGCGCCACGCACTCGGGCAGACCCTGCGCAAGCTCGGCCTGCGAACATGACATGAAGCATGCGCTCGTACTCACCCGCGCCTGGAGTGACGCGCCGGAGACAGCCACGCATGGCATCTTCCAGCGGCTCTCGCTGTTTCTCGACGCACTGGGGACGCAGTTCTCCCATATCGAGGTCCTGGCTTTTGCGCCCGACAGTCCTGACCTGCCCGGTCTCGCCGCCCGGCATGCCGCGCGCTATCAACGCGGCCTATCCGCGAGCATCAAGGTGACTGCAGTCCCCCGCACCCCCAATCCGGCGCCCTGGGGCTTGGTGGCGCGCTACCTCGGTGGCGCCTGGTCGGTGGACCGCCAGGAGAACTACCTCAACATCGCAAGCCGGCCGTGCACCCAAGCCGTGGAGACTGCCCTGCAAGCCAGTCCGGCCCTGGTTTTCGCGCACCGCCTGCCCGTCTTCACCCCGCTGCTGAACTGCTCCAGCCAGACGCTGCCGCCGATCCTGTTCGACATGGACGACATCGAGCATCGGGCGCTCATCCGCAGCCTCCGCCACGCACCGCGCTGGCCCAGTGACCGCCTTCGCCTGCTACACGCGCCGGCCTTGATGCTGCGCGAGCGAGCAGCCATTCGGGCCAGTCAACTCACCTTTGTATGCTCGCAAGAAGATGCCCTGAGCCTGCAACGACTCTCAGGCTCGCGGCATGTGGTTGCTGTGCCCAATGCTGTTGCAGCCCCCGTGACTCTCGCCGAACGCAAAGCCGCACGCCATGCGGTGGGTTTCATCGGCTCCTTCGCCCACCCGCCCAATCTCGACGCCGCCATCTGGCTGATCGAGGATATCTGGCCGCGAATACGCGCTCAGCATCCGCATGCGACACTGCAGATCGCCGGAGCAGGCTCGGCGGATGCCCTGTCCAGCTACAGCGAAACCCCCGGGCTGCGGGTTCTCGACTTCGTCCCTGATGTCAGCAGCTTCTATGACGAGGTGGACGTCATGCTCGCCCCGCTCCGGTTTGGCGCCGGAACACGCGTCAAGATCATCGAGTCCGCCGGCTACGGCCTGCCCACGGTCAGCACCCACATCGGTGCCGAAGGCCTGGTGCTCCGATCAGATGAAAGCATCGTCCTGGCCGACTCGGCCGAGCAGATCGCAAGCGCCGCCTGCCGGTTGCTCGGCGACTACGCGGCAACACAGCGAATCGGTCTCGCCGCGAGAGCCTGTTACGAACAACACTATGCGAGGCAAGGCGTCGTGGACGGCATCGCCGGCCACATTGCCCGCATCCTGGAATCCCCGGCGGCCCGCTGAATCATGTCCATCAGAAAGTCGATCTTCATCAGCGCCCTGTCCGCCAACAGCCTCACGCTCATCGGCATCATCTCGTCGATGATCATTGCGCGGCTGCTGACGCCAACCGATCTCGGTGCTTACGCGATCGCCGCGGTGTTTGTGGGACTCGCTCACCAGTTTCGGGACTTCGGAACCAGCACCTATCTCGTGCAGTGCGAACGGATAGATCGGGAGTCCCTGGGCAAGGCACTGGGACTGACGGTCCTTTCCGCCTCGGCACTGGGGCTACTCGTCATCGCCCTGGCTCCGTTGGCTGGCTGGTTCTACCGCTCACAGCAGATCACCTATGTGCTGCTCGTCCTCGGCGTGAACTTCTTCATCGTGCCCTTTGGCGCCAACACACTTGCCATCCTCCGTCGCGATATGCGTTTCAAGGAGCGTGCAATCATCGACCACGCCAGCGCCTTTACCGGCCTCGCGGTGTCGTCCACCTGTGCCCTGCTCGAATACGGCGCGATGAGCCTCGCCATCGGAACCTTGAGCAGCACGATCGCCACCACGCTATGCGCCAGTCTTTATCGTCCGCGTCAGCATCCTTGGTCGATCCGTTTCCGGGGACTCAGGGAAGTTTTCAGCTTTGGCGCCTCGACCACGGCGAGCACGATGATCACCCAACTGAATCGCGGAATCGTGGACATGGTGGGTGGGCGCTTCGCGGGATTGGAGGCGGTGGCCTTCTTCAACAAAGCCAAATCCGTGACAGACCAAATCGGGGCGTTGCTACTCGGCGTGGCAAATCAGGTCACCCTGCCGGTGCTGTCTGACGCGCACCGCAAGGGCGAACCCCTCGCCCCGCTCTACCTAAGGGCCATCGCACTACTGACGGGAGTAGTGTGGCCTGCGTGCATATTCGCTGCCTTCTTCCCGCTCGACATCCTGCATTTCATGTACGGCTCGCAATGGGATGCAGCCGCGCCCATGCTCAGGCTGATGTGCCTGATGACTGTCTTCAGTTGTCCATTCTGGCTATGGCCGCAACCCATGTTCGCGCTCGGCAAGCCTCAACCCGTAGTCTGGGGGGAAAGCCTCCACCTAGTCAGCCTATTGGCTAGCTTGGGTGTCCTCGCATGGTGGCTCAAATCAGACAACCTTGCGCTTGCAACGATACTCGGCGTACCCCTGGTGCTGATCTACGCTTATCGCACACTACGCATCACGCTCGGGTACTCACATCGGGAATACTTCCTGGCTCTTTGGCCGAGTGCGCTTGTAGCATGCTCAGTGGCTCTGTGCGCTTTCGCCATGGCTACCTTGACGCAAGGATGGCTCTTGATTCCCCGCCTGCTTTTGTGTGGAGGAATCTGCGGAATCACTTGGGTCGCTAGCACCTTCCTTTTCAAGCACTTATTGCGTAACGAACTGACCCACGCTCTCCGTTACGTAGGGCTCATGCGTAGGACTTGAGCCGAGTCGAACACGGTACAACGCACACAGCAACTCGAGATTTTTCAGCATGGAACGCCCAGATCTAAGCATCGTCATCCCGACTTACAACAACGCGGAGTACTTGGTTCGCGTTTTGGGCTCGGCTTATGCGCTCGAAGGTGTATCTCTCGAAGTCATCCTGGTAGATGACGGATCGACCGATCACACTCCGCAACTGGTCCCGGCACTGACTCAGTCTTACCCTGAACTCGTTTGTGTCAGAACCACGAATGGCGGACTGTCGGCGGCACGAAACACTGGCATTGAACGCGCAACGGGGCGTTACGTAATGCTTCTGGATGCCGATGATGAAGCTATCAAGAACGACCTCAGATCCGTCCTCTCCACAGGCGCCGACCTGATCCGTATAGGAACGGAGGAAATTGGCTTTGACGGCCACGCTCTACAACACGAACCGCCCACGGTCTCGCCATGCAGCGGGCCTGCGTACCTACGCCAGTGTTTTTTGGCCGAGTCGTTCTACACCCCGGCTTGGGCATACCTGTATCGACTAGACTGGCTGAGATCAAACGGACTCGTTTTTCAGAAAGGCTTGATCCACGAAGACATGCTGTTCAGCGTGCAAGCCCTACTCGCCGCAGAGTTGGTGATCTGCTTCGATCCGCCCGTTTATAGATATTTCAGACGACCGGGATCGATCACAACCAGCACTCAGGAACACCATTACCTGCAACGCATACGTTCGCTGGAGAAGATCGTACGGATACTGGTTCAAATGGGAAACTCGCGTACAGACATAGACCTGAGCCACTGGATCGTCACGACCAACGACCACGCCCTCCAGATCGCATACAAAGCCGAAACCCGCAAGGCCAAAGCCATTGCACTGAGATCTCTTCTATGGATGCTGGTTTTCTATCGCGGACCAAGCGCTCCCCAGATCCGTCAGCGAGAGCGCTGGCGGCTACGGCAGACATGGCATGATTTCCTGTTCAATCCGCAAACCTGATCGCCCCCTGAAATCCAAAGATCTCTCCCGATCCGACAAACCTGTTGCGCTCAAGACCTTCGGCCACTAGAGCGAGGCAGATGAGAAAGCCACAATACAGCCATTCACAACCGATCGAAGAAGAGCAGCCTCATGACGAACGCCCCACTTACTCATGAGCGACTATCGGTGGTGAGGCGTGCATTGCGTATTGCATAACGCAACTAGAAAACCCAACAACTCTCTTGATCTACATGAGCGAACGGTCTGCACGCACGCCCCGAGCCAGAGCAATTGCCTTCTACCTGCCTCAGTACCACCCCATTTCCGAAAATGATGAATGGTGGGGGCCTGGATTCACGGAGTGGATCAATGTCGCCAAGGCGCGCCCTCTCTTTCGTGGACATCATCAGCCACACCTCCCCGCGGATCTCGGCTTTTACGACTTACGACTGGCGGAAACAAGGGAGCAGCAAGCGCTGCTCGCGCGGGAAGCTGGCATAGAGGGGTTCTGTTACTACCACTATTGGTTCGCCGGGCGCCGAATCATCGAACGGCCTTTCAATGAAGTACTCGCATCCCGGCAACCCGATTTTCCCTTCTGCCTCTGCTGGGCGAACCAGACATGGTCTGGAATCTGGCACGGGCTGAGTAATCGTGTGCTCATCGAGCAGACCTACCCGGGAAAAGAGGATCACATTCAGCACTTCAACGCGCTGTTGCCCGCGTTCACAGATTCTCGCTACATCAAGGTAGACGGTAAGCCATTGTTTGTTGTATTCAATCCGACCGACGTTCCTGACCCGCAAAGAACGACGGACCTCTGGCGAGAGCTGGCGGTCAAGGCTGGGCTGCCGGGCCTATACCTTGCTGCGAGCATCGGCGACCCAGATTGGGAGCCGGCCCTTCATGGGTTTGACGCTTCGGTGATCACGCGACTTCCACCCAAGCGTAGGACCTGGGTGCCATGGTCCAACCCCTACCAGAAAATCAAAGGGAAATTGATGGACCTGATGCGTCAGCCCACAATTCATCCCTATCGGAGTGTGATCGACAAAATGATCACGCCTCGCTTTGACCGGATCACGAGTTTCCCATGTGTGATTCCGAACTGGGACAACACGCCTCGCAGTGGCGCGAAAGGCATGGTGCTTGATGGCGCCACGCCCGAGTTGTATCAGCAGGTGTTGGAGAAGGCAGTCGCCCGAGTCGCCGACGAGAGCCCGGAACACAGAATCGTGTTCATCAAATCCTGGAACGAGTGGGCGGAAGGAAATTATCTTGAACCGGACCGTCAATTTGGCCACCAGTATCTGGACGCGACTCGACGGGTTCTACTTGGTTAAAGTCTCTGACCTGACGGCCTCAGATCCAAGGCCTACTTTCAGACAGGCATAGCTATGCACGACGCTCATCTGCTGCATCACCTTCCATTACTGTCGGCCGCGAGTCGTCCGACGAGTCCGGCACTGACCTACCAGGACAGTACGTTCAGCTATCAGCTTGTGGCGGAAAGCTGCACCAACTTCGCCAGCGCGCTGCTCGACCTCGGCCTCCCCCGCGCTGCCCGCGTCGCGATCTACCTCGACAAGCGCGCCGAGTTCGTCTTCGGGGCGTTCGGGGCGGCGGCGGCGGGCTGCGTGTTCGTGCCGATCAATCCCTTGCTGAAGCCTGAGCAGGTCGGTTACATCCTGCGCGATTGCAATGTCAGCCTGCTGCTGACTTCGCCGGAGCGCTATGCGCTGCTGGGCGAGACGCTCGCCCAATGCCCCGATCTCAAGCATGTGATCCTGACCGAAGGTGCGCAGACACCCGAGGGCGGCGCGGCGACACACGCGCTGCATTCCTGGTCCGCCGCCATGGCAAGCCCGGCGCGGCCGGGGCATCGGGTGACCGATGCCGACATGGTGTCCATCCTCTACACCTCAGGCAGCACCGGGCGCCCCAAGGGCGTGGTGCTGAGCCATCGCAACATGGTCGCTGGGGCGAAGAGTGTGGCGAGTTACCTCGGCAACCATGCGGAAGACACCCTGCTCGCCGCGCTCCCACTGTCCTTCGACGCCGGCTTCTCGCAACTGACCACGGCCTTCCATTCGGGTGCGCGCGTGGTGCTGCTGAACTACCTGATGCCGCGCGATGTGATCAAGGCGCTGGAGCGCGAGAAGGTGACCGGGCTTACCGCCGTGCCGCCGCTGTGGATCCAGCTCACCCAGGTGCAATGGCCGGTGAGCATTGGCGAGCATCTGCGCTACATCGCCAACACCGGCGGGCGCATGCCTTTCGAGACGCTCAAGGCCTTGCGCGAACGTCTCCCCAAGACCAAGCCCTTCCTCATGTACGGGCTGACCGAGGCCTTCCGCGCTACTTATCTCGACCCCAGTGAAGTGGATCGTCGCCCGGACTCGATCGGCAAGTCGATCCCGAACTCCGAGGTGCTGGTGCTGCGTGAAGACGGCACGGAGTGCGCACCCAACGAACCGGGCGAACTGGTCCAGCGCGGGGCACTGGTCGCCATGGGCTACTGGAACGACATGGAGAAGACCGCCGAGCGTTTCAAGCCCCTGCCCGCCAATCTGCGTCCGAACGGTCTGGTGCTGCCCGAGATCGCAGTGTTCTCGGGCGACACCGTGCGCCGCGACGAAGAGGGCTTCCTGTATTTCATCGGGCGCCGCGACGAGATGATCAAGGTGTCGGGTTATCGCATCAGCCCGACCGAGATCGAAGAAGTAGTCTATGCCACCCAGATGGTCGGCGAGTGCGCGGCCTTCGGTGTGCCGCACCCCGCCATGGGCCAGGCCATCGTGCTGATCGTCACCGCCCCCGCCGAAGGCACGCTGGATACCGACGCACTGCTCGCGCAGCTCAAGCGTGACTGCCCGGCTTACCAGGTCCCCTCGCGCATCGAGCTCCGCCCAGGTCCGCTGCCCCGCAACCCGAACGGCAAGATCGACCGCAAGCTGCTGTCGGGCGAATTCCAGACTCTGTTCGAACAGGCCCCGCAATGAGCGAAGTCCGCCAAGCCCCGCGCCACGCGCCCCAGTCATATTTCCCACAGCAACACGGTGAACTGCAGGTGGGTGGCATGCCCCTGAGCCGGCTGGTCGCGCGCGTCGGCCAGACGCCGTTCTACGTGTATGACCGCAGCGTACTGCAGCGTCGCGTGGAAGAGTTGCGCGCTGCGCTACCCGCCGCGCTGTCGCTGCACTATGCGATGAAGGCCAACCCGATGCCGGCACTGGTGGGCTTCATGGCAGGCCTGGTCGACGGCCTGGATGTCGCCTCCGGCCGCGAGCTGCGCGTCGCGCTCGATAGTGGCATGGACCCGCGCGAAATCAGCTTTGCCGGTCCCGGCAAGAGCGAGGCCGAACTGACCCAGGCGGTCGCGGCCGGCGTGCTGCTCAATGTCGAATCCTTCCGCGAGGCGCGCGTGCTGGCCGACATCGGCGCACGCACCGGGTGGACGCCGCGCGTGGCGGTGCGCGTGAATCCGGACTTCGAACTGAAATCCTCCGGCATGAAGATGGGCGGCGGCCCCAAGCAGTTCGGCGTGGACGCCGAGCAGGTGCCCGATCTGTTGCGCGAGATCGGCACGCTGGGGCTGAGCTTCGAAGGCTTTCACCTCTACGCCGGCTCGCAAAACCTGAAAGCCGAGTCCATCGTCGAGGCGCAGCAGAAGAGCTTCGAGCTGGCCCTGCGCCTGGCCGAGACCGCACCCGCTCCGGTGCGCGTGCTCAACCTGGGGGGCGGTTTCGGCATCCCTTATTTCCCGGGTGAGACACCGCTCGATCTCGCGCCCGTCGGCGCCAACCTCGACGCAATACTCGCCCGCGCAGCCCAAGCGCTGCCTGGCACGGAAATCGTGATCGAACTGGGCCGCTACCTCGTCGGCGAAGCCGGCCTGTATGTCTGCCGGGTGACCGACAAGAAGGTATCGCGCGGTCTGCCCTATCTGGTGGCCGACGGCGGCCTGCATCACCACCTCGCCGCCTCCGGTAACTTCGGCCAGGTGATCCGCAAGAACTACCCGGTTGTCATTGGCAATCGCATGGACAGCGAGCTAACCGAAGTCGCCTCGGTGGTCGGCCCCTTGTGCACGCCGCTGGATCTGCTGGCCGAGCGCATGGAACTCGCCCGTGCCGAACCCGGCGATCTGGTCGTGGTGTTCCAGTCCGGTGCCTACGGCTACACCGCCAGCCCGCGCGACTTCCTGAGCCAGCCCCCCGTGGTGGAAGTGCTGGTGTAGTCACACGCACGCAAGACACAGGAGAACACGATGCCCCGCGTCAGCGTCATCATCCCCGCCTACAACGCAGCCGCCTTGCTCGGGCCCACCTTGCAGACGACCCTGACGTCGCAGTTCGACGACCTGGAGATCGTGGTCGTGAACGACGGCTCACGCGACCAGACGGCAGAAGTCGCCGCCTCCTACGGCCCGCGCGTGCGCGTGATCTCCCAGGCCAACGCGGGCATGTCGGCCTCGCGCAACCGGGGTATCGCAGAGAGCGACTCCGAGTTCATCGCCTTGCTCGACAGCGACGACATCTGGCATCCGGCCAAACTACGACTGCAGATCGCTGCGCTGGATGCGCGCGCCGATCACGCCTACTGCTTCACCGAGTTCGAAAGCTGGCCCGGTGGTGATTGGCAGGCGTTCATTGGCCAGCCGCGTGCGGGACACGTTGCCCCCGCGCTCAGTGGCTGGATCTATCACAAGCTGCTGCTGACCAACTGGGCTTTGCCCTCCTCCATGCTGTTCCGCCGTTCGGCCTGGCAGGCGACGGGCCCATTCCTGTGCGAGGACCACCAGACGGACGATTGGGAATACTTCGTGCGGGCAAGCCGGCAATTCCGCTTCATCAAGCTGGCCGAGCCCATGGTGCTGTACCGCCAGCACCCAGGCTCGCTGTCACGCAAAGTCGCTCCCACCAATACAACGGAGCTGATGCGTGAGCGACTGATCGCGCAGTACGGTCTTCAATCACCTGACGGCACAGAGGTAGACCACACCGAACTGGCCCGACGCCGCTATCAGGGCTGGAGCCATTTTGCCGACGCCCACTGCGCACGCGGCGACCTGGGGACCGGTTTGCGCACCTTCGGCAGACTGCTGGCACAGGGGCCACATCGGGTGGATGCCTTGGCACGATTGGGCAAATCGCTGGTTCGCCGCGTAGCACCCAAAGCGTCCCCGCAGTAAGCCCCCCCCCAGACACTCCCTCTTCACCTTATCAAACCCATCATGCTCATCGGTCAGATCGACATCGCCTCTCTGAATACCGGCCCACTTCACACGCAACGGGAGACTGAAGGAGAGATCCGCTTGGTCGCACCGGGGGTGGATGTCACGCTGCGCGGCCCTGGCTGGACGGTGGCATACCAAGACTCAGCCTGCCTGATTCTGAGTGGCCGGCCCGCACCGCGCGAGGCACGCCTGGCCCAGCAGATCAAACAAGAGGGCTGGGGATGCCTGCTGCCCTGGTTGCTGGCTCGCCCGGAGGAGGTGCTGAATCAGTTGGCCGGACGCTTCAGCCTGCTGTGGCTGGACACCTCGTCGCGGCAGCTTGGCCTGGCCTCCGATCGTTTCAATACGCACGGTTTCTGCTATCACGTCGAGGGTACCCGTGTGAGCCTCTCGGACCGCGCGGATCAGGTTCCGGTGAGCAAGGAGCTCTCGCCGCAAGCGCTCTTCAACTACCTGTATTTCCATGTCATTCCGGCACCCGACACCGTGTTCCGGAACATCCGTCGCCTCGAACCGGCGGGTCTGCTATGCGGCAAGCCTGACGGCGTCAGCACGCGCTGCTGGTGGTCACCACGTTTCGAGGAACCCAAGGACGCCGACGCCAAGTCGCTGGGCGAATCCTTCCGCACCCTGGTGCGCGAATCGGTTCGTCGCGAGGCGGCAGGTGAAGGAAACATCGGCGCCTTCCTGTCCGGCGGCACCGACAGTTCCACCGTGGTCGGCATGCTGGCGCAGGAAGGCGGAGCACCCGTGCAGGCGTACTCGATCGGCTTCGAAGCCGAGGGCTACGACGAGATGGAGTACGCCCGCATCACCGCCAAGCACTATGGCGCGCAGCACCACGAGTACTACATCACGCCAGACGACTTGCTGACAGGCATTCCGCTGGTGGCTGCGCACTACGACCAACCCTTCGGCAACTCCTCGGCCGTCCCGGCCTACTACTGCGCCAAGCTGGCGCGCGCCGATGGCGTGACCCGCATGCTGGCCGGTGACGGGGGCGACGAACTGTTTGGCGGCAACACGCGCTATGCCAAGCAACGCGTGTTCGAACACTACAAGCGGATTCCCGCGCCGCTGCGGCGCGGGCTCGTCGAGCCCCTGCTCTCGCAGGGCTGGGTGCGCAGCCTGCCGCTTGCCAGCAAAGCGGCCAGTTACATGGAGCAGGCCCGCACCCCGTTGCCGGATCGCACCGAGCGCTACAACCTGCTGCACCGTCTGGGCATGACAAATGTCTTCGAGGCCGGCTTCCTGACCCAGATTGACGGTGAAGCGCCGATGGTCCTGCAGCGTGCGGTATGGAACGCCATCGAGGGCATGTCGCTGATCAACCGTCAGCTCGGCTTCGACTGGCGCTTCACGCTGGCAGACACCGATCTGCCCAAGGTGATCGGCAGCACGCAATTGGCCGGGGTCGAGGTGGCCTTCCCGCTACTGGACGATGACCTGGTGGACTTCTCCGCCCGCCTGCCGCCCCACTTCAAGCTCAAGGGACAGCAACTGCGCTGGTTCTTCAAGGACGCGCTACGCCACTTCCTGCCACCCGAGATCCTGACCAAACCCAAGCACGGTTTCGGCCTGCCCTTCGGCCCCTGGACGCTCAAGCACGACGGATTGCGCGCGCAGGCGAGCGACGCGCTACGCAGCCTGGCCACACGCGGGATCGTTCGTGCGGACTTCCTGGATGAGCTGATGCAGCGCCGGCTGGCCGAGCATCCTGGTTACTACGGTGAGATGGTGTGGATCTGCGAGATGCTGGAGCACTGGCTACGCCAGCACGCGCCGGACTACCGTTCCCAGTCCTGAGCCGACGGCCACCGAACACGGTCCCAGGACAGGCCCGAGACGGCGTCAGCGCTCAGCACGGCTCTCCCAGTAACGCTGTGCGGCATCTAGTTCGACCTTCCTGGCAAAGAAGCAGCCTCTGGCGCGAGCGGCATTCACGTCTTCAAGCGTCAGATAGCGCGGGCTGGCCGCCCCCGGCGGGAATTCATCGAAACGACGATTGCCCGCTTCCGCGACTCGGAGGCCTGCCCGCCGATGAAGAATCTGGAAGAAGTGCTCGTCCGCACAGCGCGTCCAGCGGAATCTCCCGCAGTAATCCTGCAGGTCGACGCCCTCGAACATCTTGTGCAATGACCCAGCCCGAATCGACCACCAAGTACTGCCCTTGAGGATTTCCTCAACCGAGAAGTTCCGGCGCGGCGGGAATGGGCGTTGCGCATCCCTGAGCTTCTTGAAGGCGAGGTTGTACCAGTGAGTACGGTTCTTCGGATGCTCACCGAAGATGTTGTAACGGTTGATGCGCCAGGCGTACTCGGGCTTCCAATGGGAGTCGAGCAGATCTTCATCGGCATGCTCTGCACGCATGATGCGATCCATCTCGTTAAAGGAAAGCAGGGGCAGGCACTCTCCGCTCATGAGGTGCAGCACCCGGTAATCAGGACACTTTGCCTGAGCGAGCGAGATGCCGCGCAGGGTGGCCTCGACCTGGGAGAACCCCGCCCAATTGACCGACACCGGCTCCTGCACGATGGCGACCCGCTCGCTGGTGGCGAGATGTTCGAGGAGATCGGCAAACCGCGGCAGGCTCTTCCGGTCGACATGCAGGAGCACAAAAGCGCCGAGACGGATGAGTTGCTCGACCAGCCAGCGAGTCTGCTCCGGTTTCTGGAAAACCATCAGCACGACCGCATGGCCGGACCATTCTGAGCCTACTGACTGGATTGGCTGTGCTGCGACTTCGGCCATGGCGCCCCCGTGCCAGGTACAGGAGAGCGGATTGTACGTCCCCGCCACGCGGGCGGCTTACCAAGTCATCCCGTGCGAACTTCAAGGCAGGTTCAACATTCCATCGCCGGTCGCGGCGCAGGAAATGAGAGCAAATCCTCAGGGCGCCCGTGGGCGCCCTGAGGAATGTCAGGCCACGCGCAGAATGCGGATATCGTTGTCCGCGCTGTCGACGAAGAGCACCGCGCCCAGTTGCTTCACATAAGCCATCTTGGTCTCGACCAGCCCGTGCGCGTTCGCAAGGAATGCGCCTGGCATTGCGGCGTCGCTCATGACGCCGGTGGCCGGGTCGATCCAGTACAGCCGCAGCTTGTTCTGCGACTGGGAGTGACTGGCCAACAGGAGCTTCCCCAACTCGGGGACATAGGTCAGGCCACCTCCGTCATACCAGGACGTGGTGTAGGTATCCGAAGCCAGGCCAGTGACAGCCAGGCTGGTCCGCTGATTGGTCTTGATGTTGAGGATGCTCAGCTCGGCAGAGCGGATGGAGTCCGGACGACAGTAAGAGTACAGCGTATCGTCGTGCAGGCACTTGGCCGTGGCCCAGTAATAGTCGCCAGCCTGGATATTGACGTTCGACAGTGTCGTCGTCTTGGTCACTGGGTCGAACTCCAGGTTCTGCCCCGCATTGCCATTCTGCGTGGCATTCACGATGTACTTGCCGCGATAGTTATCCCACCAGCAGAACATGTTCTCGCCGATCGACCAGTTGTTCGAACCTTGCTGGGCGTGCTGGTTCGAGACAGACCAGAGATTGGTGTTGAGGTCCAGGGACCACATGCGTCGGCAGCCCATGAACAATTCGTTGCGCGAGGGATTGAACACCAGCGACCCATAGGTGTGACGAGCTGTCGGCTCAAGCGGTGCGAACGGGTAGAAGCAATCTGACTTCACACTGTAGTTCGTTGGATTAGCCGCCTCGAAATCCGCCGCAGGCGGGTAGTTCGTAAACGATCCGGTGCCCGCGGTGGTGTAACGTGAGTCGAACTGTGCCGGATCGGTCGGCAGCTTCTGCACCGCCCAGGCCATCTTGTCCAAATCGAAGCGATACACGCCGTTGTTGGCCGAGTCGTGGTGCCCCCCACCGAAGAAGAAAGCGCGCGGGCGGGAAGGATCAAGCGCCATGCCGCTCCAGGCCTTCAGCACCCCGTTCCAGTCCCCGGTTCCGCGGTCGTTCCAGGCGGGGATGGCCGCCTTCACCGCGCTCTCCAGCACATCCATGCGCGTGCTGGCCACGCGCACCCAACGGTTCAGCGGCACCAGGTTCCAGCTCATGGCGGTCACCCGGCCATCGCTACCCCGACCGGGCGTCCACGCATCCGTGGCGGGATCGTAGCTGCCCGGCACATTGTCTTTGGACCAGGTCGCCGCGGCAGCCTGACTGATCAAAACAGAAAAGGTATTCGACAGAACGGTTGGCATGCTCAGCTCCTCGGCCCCACACCCCAGGTCGGGTCGTTGGCCAGCGAGTTACGACAACTCGCATAGTTCGACGCGCTCGTGATGCGCGCGAACGCTGTCGCGGCTCCCGGCACCCCTTGGTTGACACACTGCGCCAAGGCATTCATCGCGTACTCGAAATAGTTGGCTCCCCAACTCGACGCGGCGATGTAAGTCGTCAAGTTGCGCTCATCCGTCCAGCCACCATAGATGACTCCATTGTCCAGGTCGGTGCCGTTGGCACGCCCGAACCAGCGCTGGAACGCCACCCCCCAGTTCGCATCCAGGTTCGCTTGCTGCTGGTTCTGCGGGAAGGCTGCGCCACTGACGGTCGGCGAATACGGCTGGCGCGCCCAGTGCCATCCATTCGGATTCGTTCCATCCGACATGCGCTGCACCAACCCCGCCCCACACCAGTTCATCACCGCCTGCGCGTCGGCCAATTGCTGGCCGGCCAGGAGTTTCTGGTCGAGCGCCCAGGCGATGCAACCCACCACGTAATCACTCATCCAGGTACGTTGCCCGCCCGGGTCTCCCCAGCCAGCCTGATCGGGTTCGATGAACAAGCCCAGCCCATTGGTGTGGTAACCGCGCATCCAGCTCAACGAGGCGCCGACGGCGTTGCAGTAGGCTGCGCGCTCGCTGTCGCTGTCCGGGGTGATCGCAGCCGCCATGGCGCAATTGCGCAAGGCCCAGGCGGTGCCGCGTGTCTGCAGGTTGCGCACCATCAGGCCCGTCGCATTGCCCCGATAGGACACATTGCTGGTGTAGTGCACCCACTTCACCACGAACTGCAGCTCCTCCAGGTGCCACCAGTCGCCCGTCAGCAGATAAGCGAGGTAGCCTGGAATCCAGCCATGCGAGATGTCCCAGTCGGTCCCGTACTGCCCCGAGTAGTAGGCCCGCCCGCCATAAGCGGAGTTGCTGCCGGCTGACTGGCCAATCCCGGTGGTCGGGGCGTCGCCATAGGCCACCACGTTGCCGCTTGTGCCGTTGCGGAAGTGATAGGAATAAGCAGCAGATGCGAAGGAGTTGACCAGCACTGCGCGGTAGGCGCGCGCGTCGGCACTGACCACGTAGCAGGCATCCCAGCGCGGCAGCCAGCCGATGGAGGGGTGCGCCCCGCCTCCGCCCAGCGAGTTACCCGGCAGATTGTGCTGGGCATAGGGCACGTAGGCCTGTGACAGCCCATTGAGCGTGTTGGCATTGACGCTCTGCACCAGGTAGGCCGGCACGGCGCCCGTCCGTTGCAGGTAGCTCGTGTTGTGCGCCGGAATCACGCCTGGGTCGCCGCCGATCCACAGCTTGCCGCTATAGCCGGTCGTACACACCATGCGGGTGTGGTGCTTGATGTCGATGGCGCTGCCCGAGTCGTAGGCGACCGTGCCGTTCAACGTGACCACCACCTGGGCCGGCTTGTTGATCGCCCCAGTAAAGTTGAACCAGCCATTCTCGATGCTGGCCATGCACTCGACACGCCCGCCCTTGTACAGGCGCACATAGAGCCAGACCGTCAGTTGCGCATCAACCGTCAGGCGGTACTGCCATTCACTGCACACCGGTCCAGCGAGAAGCTGGCGGTGCGGGGTTCCGATGACACTCCCCAGATTGACCGTGCCAAACCCGCCGACCTGCACGCTGATCTGCGGATTGGCCTGGGTCAGATCGGTCAGCGACACGGCCGTCTGTGCGCTCGCCGCGACACGCGTCAGTTGCACGGTGCGCGCCACCCCCGCATTCAGGTTGCAACGTCCGGACAGGACGGCAAACTTGACCGAGCCATCCGGCCAGCGATTGCGGATCACCGCCTGAAAATCGTCGACGTCGGCGTACAGTGTTTCACCGTTCGGAACATCACCCTGGCGGAAGAAGTGCCCCATCGTCCAGGGCAGCAGACTGCCGCCGGCACTGGAGGTGAGGGTAAAGGAGGTAACGAAATTGCCCAGCGGATTGGCACTGACACTCAGGCTCACATTGGTCAGTTGCACGCTGGAGCCGGAGCCGTCGTAACTGAGGATGCCAGTCTTCTGGTCGAAGCTGAGCCCGGCGGGGAGTACCCCCACCAGGGTGTAAGTCGGTGCTTCATAGCCCGGTGGAATCTGCACGTATTGGCTGAACGCATGGGTCGCCGCGACGCCGCCGGTGAACACGATCTGGGGGATAGCCGAGATGGTGATCGGGCTGACGCCCCCTCCCCCGCCGTTGCCGCCCCCGCCGCCGCTGCTGCTGCCAGCCGCGCTGGTGGTGCTCGCTCCGCCGCCCCCGCCTCCGCCACACGCGACCAGGCCCGCGCTCCCCCACGAGGCCATCAAGGCCTTGATCAGGGTTCTACGCTTGTGAAGGATTTCCGTGTTCATCTTGCCGCCTCATGCCAAGCACCGAATACAGGCATCAACCTGCCCGCCGGATGTTACACACGCAACTACGGAGTGGATCGGCGCTTCCTGAGGACCGCCCGAATAACGTACGCCAGGGCTGACCAGTGGGCGGCTGCGCCCCTTAGGCGGCGTTCATCGGGCGAGGCTGGCGAGCGCCGGCGAGGTGGACTGACGCGCATTGAGCGTCAGGCGCGCCAGGAAGGCGAGGCGACTCCGGTCCCAGGGGCTGAAGCGGCGCAACTGGAAAAGATCGTCACCAGGCCGCGACGCGCCGGATGCCGTCGACACCGCTGCATCGAATCCAGCCTCGCGCACCATGTGGACGTGCTCTGCGGTGTAGTCCTGCCTGGGGCGCCCGTTCGGATAGGCAAACAGACGGATCGGCGCGCCCAGCATGTCTTCCAGCTCGCGCCGGCCGTCCAGGATCTCACTGCGCGCCTGGTCGGAGGGTAGTCGCGCCAGAATGGGATGAAGACGCGTGTGGGCACCGATCTCCTGCCCACCGGCCGCCAGTGCACGGACTTCGTCGCTCGTCATCATCAGGTTCGCGGGCAGGGGGGCACCACTACGACGGGCAAAGTCATCCACAAAGCGGCTGCGCTCCGCAAACTCCAGGTATTTGGCCTGGCCGAGGATGGCGTCGATGGCCTGTCTCCGCGCGGCGACAGAATCCAGCCTGAATTGGCCGAAGGGGCCGGCATCGCACAGATCCCCCTGCCAATGGCGGATGCTCTCGATGATCGTGTCGTTCCACATTCGCCCCCCGTTCAGGAAACCGGTGGCGATGAAAAAAGTCGCGGACACGCCGTGCTTGCGCAGGATGGGGTGAGCGACATGCAGATTGTCCGCGTAGCCATCGTCGAAAGTGATCGCCAGGGCGCGTGCCGGCAGTTGCCCGTCACGCATGCGGGCGACCGCCTCGCCCAGGGGCAGCACCCGGAAGTAGCGGCTCAGCCAGCCGATCGTGCGATCGAAACGCTCGGCGTGCATCTCTTCGGGGAACAAGGGGTCCGGCTCAGCCAGGACGCGATGCCAGATCAGCACCGGCAGGCGGCCGCCCCGCCCCCCCGGGAAAACGGCTGACAGAACGGGATTGATCACGCTGGCGCTCCTTGACTCCCTGTTGCCACGGCTGACCTAGCTGGCGCCATCAACAGCCGTCGCAGGGCCGACACGACCACGGCAAGGTAGTAGGGGAAGTCGAAATAGCTGAGACTCAGGAAGGCGCCGCCGACCGCGAAGGCCAGCAGGCTGACCTGGATCATCCGGGCGAGATTGACCATCCATTCACGATCCGCCTGAGCGCGTGCAGTCTTGCTGATCCAGCCGCAGGTGCGCCAGACGTAGCCCCAGAACGCCAGATAAAGCATGAGCCCGATCCAGCCATGCTCCCCCATCATCTGGAAATAGATGCTGTGGGCGGTGAGCGGCCAGCTCGGATCAGGCGCATACAGCCCGAACACATAGGCATTGGCCACCGCGTAGCCACCACCCGTGATCCGGTCATTGGCCAGGTTGAAGGCCATCTGCCAGGCATTGATGCGCCCCATCGCGGACTCGTCCTGCTGGTAGGTCTTGAGCGTGTTCATGCGCTCGAACCAGTTGTCGGGCAGGAAAGCGATGGCCAAGGGGATCAGGATGAGGATCAGGAGCCCGAAAGCCAGCTTGTTCTTGCCTTTCAGCCACAGGAACCCGCCCATGGCCACCATGGCCAGCAAGGCCCCGCGCGAATGGCTACCGAGTGCGGAGAAGATGCTCAGGATCGCGGCCAAACGCAATGCCCACTTGAGGTACTTGTTGCTCACGTCGCCCGCCAGGAAGAACAGCAAGGGCACTGCCATGATGGAGGCCAGGGCAAACGCATTATTGTCCTCGACGAAGGACGATGGCGGCCCCCACACGCGGTATGAGCCCCCCGAGGCGAGGGTGAACAAACCGCCCTTGGCGCTCAGCACGCCGATACTCAAGGTCAGCGCCCACACCAGTACCTTGACCTGC
Organism: Uliginosibacterium sangjuense; assembly: GCF_059132465.1. NCBI lineage: Bacteria > Pseudomonadati > Pseudomonadota > Betaproteobacteria > Rhodocyclales > Zoogloeaceae > Uliginosibacterium > Uliginosibacterium sangjuense. The sequence continues at coordinate 1,108,975 of NZ_CP101132.1, read as the reverse complement.
TTCTCGGTGGTGAACAAGGAGATCGCCACCACCGCCATCAGATTGATCTTGAGTACCCGCTCCAGCATCTCGAAACTGGGCGCGGGAAAGAGTGCGGCGGCGGTCGTCACGCACATCCATAAAGTCAGGACGGTGAGCAGCACTCCAGTCACGTCGAACGGCGACTTCTTTTCATCTTTGGTGATAGCCAGGCCGATGAAGACCACCAGCGCCGACAGCATCGCAAAGGGCGCGCTGTAAGCAAATCCGTACGCGAAACGGTGGGGGTTGAGCACACTGATGACGACCCACACGATCATGGCGATCCACGGGTGCTTGAGCCCCTTCGCCAGTGCGGCCAGCACCGCAAGGGTAATCGCAATATCACGCATGCCGGATCGCTCCCGTACCCGCCGCCACCTGCGCACCCCGCGCGCGCACCTGATGGAACAGCGCAAGCTGCGCCGCCGTAGTGGCCTCCCACGAAAAGCCCTCGGCGTAGCGCCTGACCGCCGCGCGATCGGGCTGGCGCGCGAGCAGGGCGAAGAGCGCGGCCGCGAAAGCCGCCCCCGCACGCTCATCCACCAGTTCGCCCACGGCCGGGTCCTGCACCACCTCGGGCGTACCCCAGATGCGGGTGGCGACTACCGGCGTGCCGCAGGCCATGCTCTCCAACAACACATTGGCCCAGCCCTCGCGGCTGGAAGCCAGGATCAAGACGTCGGCCGCGCTGTACCAGCGCGCCAGCTCGGTGTTCGGCCGCGCGCCGGCGAAGCGCACGCGCATGCCCAGGCCTAGTGTCTGCACCTGCGCTTCCAGGCGCGCACGCTCCTCGCCCTCACCCACGATCACCAGGCTGGCGTCGGGCAGCGCCGCCACGGCGTCGATCGCCACGTGATGCCCCTTGCGTTCGACCAGATGGCCGACCGAGAGCAACACCGGCCCCTGCGTCGGCAGGCCCAGCTCGGCACGCATCTGCGCCTGCGGCAGTGGCTTGAAACGCTCCAGATCGACGCCATTGCGCATCACATGCAGCTTGTCGCCCGCCACGCCCATGTCGCGCAGCACGTCCATCAGGGCTGCACACACGCCGATGGAGCCCGCCGCCTGCTGTGCGGTGTCGCGGATCAGGCGGCGCGGCCAGGCATATTGCGGGATCAGGTTGAGGTCGGTGCCACGCGCGGTGACTACGAAGGGCTTGTTGAACCAGCGCGCCAGCATCGCGGCGGCGACGCCATCCGGGTAGTAGTAGTGGGCGTCGATCAGGTCGAAGTCGAAGCCCTCGCGGATCAGCCGTGCCACGGTGGCGCGTGCGCCCCAGGCCAGCGTCCAGGGCGCGAGGTTCATGCCCACCTTGGGCGGCAGGACGTAGCGCGGATGATGGACCTCCACCCCGTGGCGCGATTCGAACGACGGGGTGGCCGCCATCTTCGCCCAGTCGCCGAAGCGCGGATGCGTGGACGGAAACCAGGGCACCGGCGCCACCACGCGCGTCTCCACCTCGCCACTCTTGAGCAGTTCGCGTAACCGGGTCTCGACAAAGATGCCGTGCGTGGGCCGCACGCTGGATGGGTACAGCGAGGAGAACAACAGGGTGCGGAGCGGACGCCCGGCGGTCACAGCGCCCGCCCAAGCAAGCGGCCGTAGAGGCCGCGATAGCGCGCCACGCTGTTGCTCCAGTTGCGCTCGTCTTCGACAAAGCGACGGCCAGCCGCGCGCAAGGCCGGCCAGTATTCGGAGGAGTCCAGCAGCTTGAGGATCGCGTCGCCGAGGGCCTGCGCATCACCGGCCTTGAACAGGATGCCGGTCTCGCCATGGCGCACCAGTTCCTTGTGCCCGCCCACATCGGAGGCCACGAAGATGCGCTGCTGTGCCATCGCCTCCAGTGGCTTGAGCGGGGTGACCAGCTCGGTCAGGCGCATCGGGTGGCGCGGATAGGCCAACACATCCACCAGGTCGTAATAACGCTGCACCTCGGCATGCGGTACGCGACCGGTGAACACCACCTTGTCGGCAATGCCCAGTTGTTGGGCCTGGGCCTTGAGCGCCTGCTCCTGCGGGCCACCACCGACCAGCAGGAAGCGCAGCTCGGGGCGCGCCTGCAGCAAGCGGGGCGCGGCCTCCAGCAACAGATCCAGCCCCTCGTAGGCATAGAAGGAGCCGATGAAACCGATCACCGTGCAGCCGGCCAGCCCCAGCGAGGCCTTGAGCGCCTCATCCGCCGGTCCGCTGGGGGTGAAGGAATGCACGTCCACCGCGTTGGGGATCACCGTGACGCGATCCGCCGCAATGCCACGCGCCACGATGTCGGCCCGCAGACCCTCGCAGATGGTCGTCACATGGTCGGCCCGTCGCAACGCCCAGGTCTCCATCGCGCGGGTGGCGCGGTAGCGCGCACTGCCCTCTTGCGTGGTGCCATGATCGACCGCGGCATCTTCCCAGAACGCCCGCACTTCATAGACCGTGGGGATGCGCGCACGCGCCGCGACGCGCAGCATCGGGATCGCGTTGAGCACCGGCGAATGCGCGTGCAGCACGTCCGGTTTGAGCACCTCGACCAGCTCCGCCAGGCGCTTCTCGGTGGCCCGCATCTGGGCCACCTCGCCCAGCACCGGCAGGCTGGCCATACCTCCCTGCGGCACCGCGGTGCGATAGAAACGCAGGCCATCGGCCTCTTCGCAGGGCAAGGCCACCTCGCCCTGCTTGGGGGAGGTGAGGTGGAAGGTCTCCCAGCCCAGCGCACGCTGCTCGCGCAGGATGGCGGCAGTACGGAAGGTGTAACCGCTGTGCAGCGGCAGGGAATGGTCCAGTACGTGGAGGACTTTGAGCGTCATGGTGTACGGATTCGGAAATACGGTTCAGCTTGCGGGCTGCTGCTGGCGCAGGAAGGCTTCGAACATCAGCAGGCTCCAGATCGAGGCACTGTAGTCGCGGCTGCCATTCTGATGCGCGTCGACGAGGTGTTCCAGATAGGGGCGGTTGAACAGACCGGTGTCGGCCAGGGTCGACCCCAGCAAGGCGTCGCGCACGCGCTGGCGCAGCGGCCCGCGGAACCAGCGCGCCAGCGGCACGGAGAAGCCCATCTTGGGACGGTACAACACCTCGTTCGGCAGCAACGGTTCCAGCGCCTTCTTGAACAGGTACTTGCCCTGCATGCCGCGCAGCTTGAGGTCGGACGGCAGGGTCGCCAGCCACTCGACCAGCGGATGGTCCATCAGCGGCTCGCGCACCTCCAGCGAATGCGCCATCGACGCGCGGTCCACCTTGGTATTGATGTCGCCCACCAGGTAGGTCTTGAGATCGAGGTACTGGATCAGGCCCAGCGCGTCGTCTGTACCGGCGCGCTCGGCATGCCGACGGAATACCTCGATCGCGTTGTAGCCGCCCAGGCGCGACTTCATCTGCGGGCTGTACAACTGCTGCCGCATGTCGTCGCGCAGCACCGAGATGGAATGGAAATAGGCTTCCACCGAGTTGCGCGCCAGCGCCTGGAACGTGGTCTTGGCGCGGAACATGCGCGGCGCCCAGTCGGCCTTCGGATAGACCCCACCCAGGAAGCCGAACAGCGGACGACGCAGGGCCAAGGGCAGCGCGCTGCGCATGCGCTCTTCCATCGCATGCAGGCGATAGCGGCGGTAACCGCCCAGGCTCTCGTCGCCGCCATCACCCGACAGCGCGACAGTGACATGCCGGCGCGCAAGCTGGCACACACGGTAGGTGGGGATCGCCGAGCTGTCGGCGTAAGGCTCGTCGTAGAGCGCCGCCAGGGTGTCGATCAGGTCGAAGTCGTCGCTCGCCACCTGGTCCAGGTGATGGCGCGTGCGGTAGCGGTCGGCCACCATCTGGGCGAAGGCCGACTCGTTGAAGGCCGGATCGTCGAAACCGATCGAGCAGGTCACGACGGGCTCGTTGGACACATGCGCCATGGCGGCAACCACCGCGCTCGAATCCACCCCGCCCGAGAGGAAGGCGCCCAGCGGCACCTCGGAGATCATGCGCAGCTTGACCGACTCGTACAGCCGGCGCGTCAGCTCCTCGCTGGCCTCTTCCTGCGAGATGGGCGAATCGAGCGAGAAGCGCACATCCCAATACTCGCGCGGCTCGGCGGCCGGGCGACCCCGCCGCAGGCACAGGGTGTGCGCCGGCGGCAGCTTGCGCGCGGCCGTGAAGATGGTGCGCGGCTCGGGGACGTAGCCCAGGGCGAAATACTCCTCCACGCACTGCGGGTCGATCTGGCGCGACAGGCCGGGGTGTTGCAGCAGGCACTTCAACTCGGAGCCGAACAGCAGGGTGCCGTCATCCAGCAAGGCATAGTAGAGCGGCTTCACGCCCAGGCGGTCGCGCGCCAGGAACAGGGTGTCGTGGTTGCGGTCCCACAGGGCGAAGGCGAACATGCCACGGAAGCGCTCCACGCAGGCCTCGCCCCAGGCCTCCCAGGCGTGCACGATGACCTCGGTGTCGCTATGGGTGTGGAACACATGCCCCAGCGCCTGCAACTCCGGCACCAGTTCCTGGAAGTTGTAGATCTCGCCGTTGAACACCACGACGACCGATCCATCCTCGTTGAACAGCGGCTGCTGACCAGTGGCGACGTCGATGATGGACAGGCGGCGGTGCGCCAGTGCCAGGCCTGGCTCGAAATGGAAACCGGCCGAATCCGGCCCGCGATAGGCGATCACCTCGCTCATGCGCTCGACCACGGGGCGCGCGATCTCGCGCAAGCCTTTGCTATCGAACACCCCTGCTATTCCACACATGTCCCCGTACCCTGTTCAGACTTGCTTGGTTCCGCTGCGACCGACCCGTGCCAGCAGCGACTGATACAACTCATCGTAGCGACGCACCATGCCGGCAAGGCTGAATTCCGCCTCGATCCGGGCACGCGCCGCCTCGCCCATGACCCGCCCACGCTCGCCATGCTGTACGCATTGCGCCATGCATTCCGCCCACGCGGCCGGGTCGGCCGCCGGCAACAGCACGCCATCCGTGCCATCGCGCACCAGCTCCGGATTGCCACCGACCCGCGAAGCGAGCACCGGCAGGCCGCAGGCCATGGCTTCGAGCACCGTGTTGGAGATGCCCTCGGCCAGCGAGGGCAGCACGAAGCAGTCGAAGCTGCGCATCAAAGCGGCCACGTCGGCCCGCTCACCGGCCAGCCACACCACATCCGCCAGGCCCTCTTCGGCGATGCAGCGTTCCAGCTCGCCACGCAAGGGACCGTCACCCACGACCACCAGGCGCGCCGCCGCCACCGCCTCGCCCTGTTCGCGCCGCATCTGCGCAAAGGCACGTAGCAGGCCCATCTGGTCCTTCACCGCCTGCAATCGACCCACGGTGCCGAACACATAGAGCCCCGGCGCGCCGAAGGGCGAGCCCTCGACCGGCTCGCGCGCGGCGTCCGGCGCCGGATGAAAGCGGTCCGCGTCCACCCCGTTGCAGATCGTCAGCACGCGACGTGATCCGATGCGCACGATGTCCGTCAGATATGACGCGAGATCGCGCGATAGGGCAATGTACTGCGTCACGAACGGACTGTAGGCACGACGCACCCACTGGTACGCGCGGTTGCTGCCATCGGGGTCGTCAACGTCGCGCCCGTGCTCGCCATGCACCCGCACCGGCACACGCGCCAGCCAGGCTGGCAGACTCATCTCCAGCGCCGCCAGGTTTCGGGTATGCACGATGTCCGGCTGCAGCTCACGCAGCAGGCGGTAGAGACGCGGAAACAGCTTGGCGCCATGCCCCGGCGTCTTGTGGAGCGCGATGAAGCGCACGTCCTCGCGCTTGATGCGCTGGCAGAACTGCGGGTCGTAGTCGGTCAGCGCGATCACCACATGCCGGTAGCCCTCGCGCGGCAGGCGGTTGATGAGGTTGACCATGCCGTTTTCCAGGCCACCGACGCGGAAGCTATAGACGATATGGGCGATCAGGGCAGACATGCGACGCCTACTGTTCCGCCGCGGCGACGGCCTCGCCGATCGCACGCCCGTGGGCCTGGAGGAAATCGCTCAGCACGGCACGCGCGCGCGTCTCGTCGGCATCAGTGGCAACGAACACCGCCGCCGAGTAGTCGGACTGGCGCAACAGGCGGTCACGCAGCAGCGACAGCTTGGCCTCGCGCACGCTGATCGTGGGCCGTTCGTCCACGATCAGCCAGTGCCAGGTCTCCACATAACTGCCGGACCGGCCGCGGATGCGCGCGCGCTCGACACGCTGCTCGCCAGCACCCAGGTCGACAACTGTCGTGCCCTGCGCCACCACTTCCCAGGGGCGCTCCGACTCTTCGGCGGCGACCAGCCGGTTGTCCCATTGCAACAGCTTTTGCCCGTCACGCTGGCCGGCATAGGCGTAGACGAAGACCTGCACCCGGTCCTCCCCCTTCCGGTAGCTCTGAGTGAGGCTACGGATCATGCCGGCATAGGTGGGCCGCCAGCCGTTCGCCGGCGTCTCGGTCCACTGCCAGCCGGCACTCGCCGGCGGCGTCCGCAGCTCGGCCACGACAGGCACGGGCGCATCAAGCATCCACTGCGCCACGGGCTTCCACAGGGCCGCAGCAGCCACTGCCAGCAGCACCGCAGCGGCGAACCGCGACTTCGCCGCGACCGGGCCGACGTGGCCCGTGGGTGGCGCATCCTGCGGCACCGGCTGACGCCAGCGCGCGCCGATCCAGAACATCGCAAACACCACCAGGCCAAAGAACAGCCAGCCATAGATCAGGTGATCCACCCCCACCGCCAGCTTGTTGCCGCTGAGGTGCCCCAGCATCACGATGAGGTAGGCACGCAACCAGTTCGCCACCAAGGGCATGACGAACGAGAACGCCACGAAAGCGAGACGCCGGCCGAGGCTGGCATAGGTCAGGTAGGCATAGAGCGAGCCGACCATGACGGAGGCAATCAGGTAGCGGATGCCGCTGCAGGCCTCCACCACCGACCAGTTGCCGCTGGGGATCACGAAGGACAGGCCCTCGCGATAGACCGGGATGCCGGTGAGGCGCAGCGCCAGCACGGTGAAGTCCGCGGTGTGCTCCATCAATACCGGCACGAGAAATTCGCCAAAGGGCACAGCGAAGAACAGGAAGGCCAAGGGGAAGGCGGCCAGCGCGGCGGTCCGATGACCCCATACCAGCCACACGCCACCCAGCAACATGCCGACCAGACCGAAGTGACGCAACGCTCCGACCGCGGCCAGCTCGCCCACTAGCCACACGCCCCCTGCACCCAGCACGAACAGCACGGCCAGCCAGCCCGGCCGGAAGCCCTGCTCCAGCAGGCGATGACGTTCGCGCCACAACAACCACAGCCACAAGGGCAGCACGGCATAGCCATGCTCGTAGGTGGAGGAGCCGTCCCAGACGCGACGAATCTCGCCGACCGTGGGCCAGTACCAGGCCAGGATGGCCAGGAAGGCCAGCAGGCTCCCCAGCAGCGGCACGCTCGCCACCCGCCAACGCGCTTCAGGCATGCGCCACCTCGCCCGTCTTATCGATCGCAGCCGCTTCGATCAGGGAGGGGAACACCGCCAGGTGGGCCTCCCAACTGTAGTGGTCCAGCACGCACTGGCGTGCAACCAGGCCCAGCGCGTCGCCAGCGCTATGCCCGACCCCATCCAGCAGGCCGGAGACCTGGCTGGCAAACTCTTCCGCCGTATCCGCCACCAGCAGATGCTCGCCAGGCTGTGCCATCAGCCCGCCGGCACAGGTGGCGGAGGCCACCACCGGGCGGGCCATCGACATGGCTTCCAGAATTTTGTTCTGCACCCCGCGCGCCACGCGCAGCGGCGCCACCACCGCGCGCGCATGGCCGGTATAGGGACGCACATCCGGCACCGTGCCGGTGACGACGATGCCATCGCGTCCGTCCAGCGCACGCAGTTCGGGCGCGGGGTTCATCCCCACGATGTAGAAGTGCGCCGCCGGTGCCTGCGCGCGCAACAGTGGCCACACGGCCTGGGCGAACCAGCTCGCTGCGTCGATGTTGGGCCAGTAGTCCATCGCGCCGGTGAACACCACGGCTTGCTCGCCTTCGGCATACGGGCTGGCCCCGCGCTTTTCGGGGGAGAAGAAGGCCGCGTCCACTCCGTTGCTCACAGCATGGATGCGCGCCGCCTGCGCCGGGGCAACCTGGCGGAACAGTGCGGCCTCGGCTTCCGACACCAGTACGCTGCTGCTCGCCCGCGCCGCCAGCGCGCGCTCGTAGTCCGCCAGGCGGGCGCCTTCGCGCCGATACAACCAGGCCATGGGGCCGGCGTGATCGTCGGCATAGCGGGTCCACTTGGCGGAGTCGACGTCGACGAAATCGACCACGGGTCGTAGCTCCGGGTGCCGATCCAGGTACTGCCCCATCGAGGAGCTGAACACCACCGCGCGGCGGATATCGTGGCGCACGCGCACCGCATCCACCCAAGCCTGCATGCGGGCATTGCGGTAGTACGGCAGGGTCAGGGCCTCGCCGCTCAGCAAGCCGCGCAGTGACAGCAGGCGCGCGCTGCGCGGCTGGATACCTTCGACATGCACGTCCTCGCACCATTGACGCAGGCTGTCGACATGGGCCCAGTCCTCGGGCTGATCGATGAAGCAGCCGAGAAACACGCGGTAGTCCTGAGCAAGCTGGCGCAGCAGGTGGTAGGAGCGCACCTTGTCGCCCTTGTTGGGCGGGAAGGGAATGCGATGGACCAGGTACAGCAGCGCCGGTTTCTGCATGCTCATCCCAGGTTGCGCACGATGAAGGGGCCCAGGGTGTTGGCCACCGGCAGGGGCAGGCGCTTCCACATCGCGATGAAGGCGCGGTACTTCGGGTTCATCGGGTTGTTCTGCGGCACCGAGTCGCGCTTGTAGAGCACGTATTCGTAGGACAGCGGCGTCGGTTCGAAGCCCCAGTTCTTCTTGAAACTGTACGGGCCAGTGCCGACCTTGCTGCGACCGTAGTCGAACACCTTGCAGCCGCGCGCCAGTGCGCGCCGCATCAGTTCCCAATACTTGAAATCGTTGGCCGCCAGATCGCGCGCAGCCGGCATGTCGCCGGCATAGTAGGGCAGGATCTCGTCACGGAAGTAGAAGCTCAGTACGCTGGAGAGCAGTTGCCCATCCGGCCCGGTGATGGTCATCACCTCGCAATCCTCGCCAAAGGCCTCGCGCAATGCGGCAAACCACTTGCGCGGCATGGCCGGCGTGCCGTGGCGTCGCACATTGTCGGAATAGACCGCGAAGAAGCGTTCGACATCCGGGTCCAGCGTCGCCTGCAGGCCGTTCTTGATGCCCTTGCGCACCATCGCGCGCTGCTTGCGCGGAATGGCGTTCATGTTGGCCTCTTCGTCCGCCTCCAGGGTCTTGCGGAAGGTCACGTACAAGTCCTGCCGCGGCCAGTCGGGGTTGGCCGGCTGCATGTTGCGGTATTCCAGGTGGCTCACACCCAGCTCGCGCGCCAGCGAATCCGCCCGGGCCTCCAGCGCCCGCCGCGCATCCTCGTCGTTCCCTGCGATACCGCCGTAAACCGCGAAGGGCAAGGAGGTCAGAGCATGGCCGAACAAGCGGCTCTTGACCTCCACCAGGGGCAATACCGCCACGATCTCTCCGCCCCGCTCGGCGAACACGTAATGCGTGCGATGACCGAACACGGAGGAAATGAGACCGGCCCAGGCCGAGAGGTGGAAGAAGCTGGCCTGCGGACAGGCGCGGACGAACGCGTCCCAGCGCAGGCGATCACTCTCTTGCAGGTTGCGCAGCTGCAGCCCGCCGGGGGAAGACGCACTCATGGCTTCAGTGTTGGATGGGCTTGAGAAAAACCTCGTCCACCCGCCCCCACTGGAAGTCGGCCAGCAGGCGCGCCAGGCGCGCCTCGGTCTTGTCGAGGTTCACATAGTGGCGAAAACGCGACTTGGCGCTCGCCTCTGCCACCCGGGGTTGCTCCGGATCGAGCTCCCAGGGGTGGAAGTAGAAGATGGCCGGCCGCCGGTCCTGCTCGTTGACGCGGCGAATGCACCAGCGCGACATCGGGTAAGGCAGCAAACGGAAATAGCCGCCACCACCCGCCGGCCAGTTGCGGCCCAAGGCATGCACGGTGGAGATCGGAATCTCGAACAGCCCGGACTCATGCTTGTAAGGAAAACGCGGTGCATCGGGCATGCCGTAGTGATCGTGCACCACCGGATAGATGCTGGAGCTGTACTCGTAGCCAGCCTCCAGCAAGACCGCGTGCGCCCACGGGTTCTGCTTGCCGATCGAGAAGCTCGGTGCGCGATAGCCGCGCACATCGACGCCGCCGATGTCCTCCAGCACCGCCTTGGCCAGTTGCACGTCGGCCAGGAAGGCGCCGCGCGACAGGTCACTCGCGCGCTCGTGGGCAAACCCGTGGCTGGCCAGTTCATGACCTTCCATCACGATCAGGCGCACGATCTTGGGATAGCGTTCGGCAATCCAGCCCAGGGTGAAGAAGGTGGCCTTGACGCCATACTCGTGCAGCAGCGCCAGGATGCGATCGACGTTGCGTTCGACCCGGCACTCCACGCTGTCCCACTTTGACTTGGGGAAATGCGGCGCCAGCGCGGAGACCTGGAAGTAGTCCTCGACATCAATGCTGAGGGCATTGGTGATGCGATCCATGCTGCTCATCCCTTGGCCTGTTTGCGCGCCGGCGCGGGCGCGGGTTCTTCAGCGGCGGCAGCATGCTTGCCCTGGCCGACGGCACCCAGTAAGGCGGCAAATGCGTGCTCAAGACGCATGATGCGCTCTTCCAGGCGCGAGGCCTGGAAACCCGCCGCCGCGTCGGCCAGCGCGGCAAGGTCGGCCTGCCCCATGCCCATGAGCGAGGACAGGGCTTCCTGTGCCGGGCCGCCCAACGCATCAGGGCGCCGCGCGGGCATGGCTGACACCGGGTTGCTTGCCCCCGCCTTGGCGACCGGTGTTTCCTCGCGAATTTCGCGCACCACCTCGTCGACCTGGGTATCGGTGATGATCCGCCGCTCGGACAGAAAACTCGCCAGCAACACCCGGTCACACAAAGTATTGATGCGCCGTGGCACCCCACCGCTGAAGGCGAAGATGGCCGCGTGGGCAGAGGGCTCGATGCGCGGCTCACCACGCCAGCCGACCCGCTTGAGGCGGTGCTCGACGTAGGCACGGGTCTCCTCCGCATCCATTGGGCCCAGGTGATAGGTGGCGATCACGCGCTGGCGCAACTGTTGCATATGATCGCTCTGCATGGTCTCGCGGAACTCCGGCTGACCAACCAGGAAGCTCTGCAGCAGCGCGTGATCCTCAAGCTGGAAGTTGGACAGCATGCGCAACTCCTCCACCGCACGCGGGGTGAGGTTCTGCGCTTCATCCACGATCAGCAGCGCACGCTTGCCAGAGGCGGTGACCGATACCAGGAAACCTTCCAGCGCGAGCAACACATCGGACTTCTCCATGCCCTTGGCCGGCACGCCAAACGCGGCGGCCACCAGGCGCAGGATGTCATCGGCATCAATCTGGGTGCTCACCAGATGCGCTGCGACGACCTTGGACTCTTCGAGCTTCTGCAACAGGCTGCGCACCAGGGTCGTCTTGCCGGCCCCGATATCGCCGGTGATGACGATGAAGCCCTCGTTCTGGTGCAGGCCGTATTCCAGGTAGGCCATGGCGCGCCGGTGGCCGCGACTGCCGTAGTAGAAGGTCGGGTCCGGGTTGAGCTGGAAGGGTTTGGCGGAGAAACCGTAGAACGACTCGTACATGATGCGGCTCAGAAAGCGTGGTACAGCGTGGCGGCCAGCGAGTTCTCGCGGTATTCCGCAGTGCCGGTCGAACGCGAATAGCGGTAGCGCAAGCCCCCCCGCGTGTAGGCCCCGAGGCTGGTGTTCAACCCGAGATCAAGGCTGTTGGTGCGACGGGTGTCCTGCGCACCATTCCCCACTTGTTCGCCGCGCACCCAAGAATGCTCCAGCCCCATGTAGGCCGTCCCGATCGCCGAGTAGCGGTTGGACCACATGAAGTAGCCACGGTTTTCACGCGTGGTCGAGTAGGACGAAAAATCCCCCAGTACCGGCCCCAGCGTCTGGTTGTACAAGGCAGCACGGTCCGCCCGCTGGAAGTTCAGCGAGAACGTGTTGCGCACACCCTGCGCCGTGATGGTGCCGAACAGGCGGCGGGAATCGGTATAGGTATTGGCCAGGAAGTTGACGGTCGCCAGATCGAAGGGGGAAACACCTTGCTGGGCCAGTTGGGTCAGCACCTTGATGAAACGCTGGTAGGGGTCCGGTTCGGACTTCATCAACGAAGTGTTCAACAGATCGTACTGGGTCATCTGGAGCGACTGCTCGGTGATGCTCGTCTCGGCGTCATGCACATAGCCGACTTCGAAAGTCACGCGCCGCATCGCATGTCGCATGCGGTAGTCGCGCCCCCAGCCAAACCAGCGCTTGTTGATGCGGGCCGACAGCAAGGTGCGCTCCTGCGGCGTCCACGTCACGCCTCCACCGTAGTTCTGGTAGTTTTCCTGCTCCAAGGTCAGGTAGTTATTGCGCTCACGCCCACCGATGAGCTCCAGGCGCAAGGCTGGGGTCATCGAGTAGAAAAGGGAGAGGTTCATGACCGCGGCCTCGGTCGTGCGGGTTCGCTCGCCGGATATCCGGGTCTGCTCGGCCAGCAGCCCCCAGCCCAGGCGGCCCCAAGCCGTACCGTTCTGGGCATTCAGGCTCAGGCGCTGCTCCACCCGCTCGTCCACCAGGGAGTCGTCGGAATCCGAGAAATCAGCGCGATAGCGGAGGATGGCCAGCCCTTGGTCGCCCAGCCGCCAGCGCGCATAGGGCGAGAAATTGAAGCGGCGGATCTCGGTGGTATTGGTGTCCTGGTAGTCACCGACATTGGTGGCACCGAACTGCGACACCCGCTCCCGCGAAATGCTCGCCCCGCCATCCACGAACACGCGATCATCGAGCAGTTCGGCCTGGCCTACGCCGTACATGCCGAGGCGCGTCTCCGCATCCTTGCCATCGGCGGTATGCGCAATGCCCTGCACACGCAGGTTCACGTCGCCGCGCGCACGCGCGCTGTTGCCCGTCAGACGCAGCCCTGGCGTGACCTCGGTCACCCAGTCGGCCTCCTGGTTCTGGGAGGCGGCCTGGAGGTCGGCGTTGTCGGTATAGGTCTCGCTGACCGTGAGGTCCGTCGACACGCGCCAGCCCTGGGCTTGCGCGAACGGCAGTCCGGCCAGGCCCAGCACGACCAGCAGGGCGCGGATAGGCACGGCACCGCGCCGCTCAGGCCTGTTCCGGTTTCTGCCCGTAACCATACTGCCCATAGCCGTAGTAACCCCCCGGCCCGGCTTCCCGGGTCTTGTTCAGCAGCATCAACTTGATCGGACAAGCTTCAATGGTGGCCAGCGCCTGCCTGACCATTGCATGGGTGGTACCCCCGGACTCGACAACCATCACGACCTGCCCCATGTGCGTGGCCAGCACGCGAGCCTCGGTAGTCACCAGCAAGGGTGGGGAATCGAAGATCACCACGCGATCGGCATAGCGGGTGGCGATCTCGTCGACCAGGGCCGCCATGGTGTCGCTGGCCAGAAACTCGGTGGCACGCTGGTGCGGCATCCCGGCGGGCAAAAGGGTCAGCTTGTCCACGTTGGTCCGCAACAGCACATCCTGCAGGGCCACCGAGCGGTCCTTGGCCGTCAGCACGTCCATCAGGCCAGGAGCGGGCGGCAGGCCCAGCAGATTGAGAATGGAGGGACGCGACACGTCGGCGTCGACCAGCAGGACGGTACGGTCCATTTCCATCGCCAGACTCATGGCCAGATTGATCGAGCTGAAGCTCTTGCCCTCGCCCGGCACCGAGCTGCTGACCATGATGAGATTGGCGTGGCGCAAGTTGCCACTCGCGGCGCTGGTGATGTTGCGCAACAGCGGACGCTTGATGACACGGTATTCCTCGGCGATGACCGAGCGCGGATTGCGGGGCGTCACCATGCCCACGGCCTCCAGTCGATCGAGGTCGATCACAATCTGCTTGCCGGTCACCGGCGCTGGTGCCACAGCCGGACGCGCAGCCTCGGCCACCACGGGCGGCGCAACCGGCTCCGCCGGAGCAGGCGCAACTGCGGCGGCGGGCGCTGCGGGTGCGGCTACGTGAGTGGGAGCGGGTGCGGTGGCGGGCGTGACTGGAGGTACATCCACCCCCGCCCGCTTGAGCTGGTCCAGTCGTTCGACGGCTTTCTCGATGATGCTCACTGCATGCTCCCTCAACGCCCGAAGTGGCTGATCAGGATCGTCAGCGCACCGAATGCCATCACCAGGGAGGCCACCCCGCCCGCGAACCCGATCAACTGGCGGCGCTGACGACGGCGGCGCTCGGGCGAACGGATCATGGACACCGTACCCAGAATGGGTAGCCCGGTGAATTCCCGCAAGGAACGACTGTCATGGAAGGTCGGCCGGATCTGGCTGATCAGCAGCGCCACCGCGCCCCCCACCAACAGGCTCAGCAGACCGACCAGGGGCATCAGCAGGCCACGGTTCGGCGCAGCGGGCTTGGACGGCACGTTGGGCGGGTCGATCACGCGGAACTCGGCGACCCCCGCAGAGGACTCCATCTCGACCGAGATGTTGGCCGACTCACGCCGCGCGACCAGGCTCTCGTAATTGCGCTTGTTGATCTCGTAATCACGATTCAGTTGGGCCAGTTCCTGCTCGATCTGCGGGCCCAGCTTCATGTATTCCTTCAATTGCGCCTGGCGCGCCTGGTACTCAGCCACCCGTGTCTTGAGCGAGGCAATGTTCGCCTCGGACTCCATCAGTTGAATCTTCATCTGCTGATAGACCGGGTTGGAGTTCACGTTCATCGCCTGGGCTCCGGGCTTACGGCGCGTCTTCAGCGCTTCGGCGCGTTCTTTCTCCAGTTGCTCGATGATGCGCTGGGTACCCACCACATCCGGATGCTTGTCGGTATAGCGGCGCTCCAGTTCGTCGAGCTGCTTCTTGAGCGCGTCAATGCGGCCATCCAGCTCGGGCAGGGAGACGCCACCGGTATTCGGGTTGTCGGGCAACAGCACGGGTTCCTCGCCCACCAACTGGCGCTTGAGCGCATCGCGCGAATTCTCGGCCTCGCGCAATTGCAACTGGGCGTCGCGCAGGCGGCTCGCCAGGTCGCCGACCTGCCCGGTCAGGTCCTTGCCGCTCTCGCTGAGCATGGAAATGTTCTTGATCCGGAAGTCCTTCAGGCGCGTCTCGGCCTCGTCGAGCTTCTGGGCGTAGTTCTTGATCTGTTCTTCAATGAAGCGGCGGGCCGAGTCCGTGTCCTTGCGCTTGTCGCCCAGCCCCGACTCAACGAAGATCGACACGATGGACTGCACCACGCGTTTCGCGCGGTCCGGCTTGGTGTCACGGAAGGCCAGGGTGTACAGGTTGTCGCGGCCGGTGCTGGAAATCTGGATGCGTTTGGTGACATCCTCGATGAGTTCCTCGCGCTGCTCCTTGGTCTTGGCCGCCAGATCCAGGTCGGCCATGCGGATCAGCTTTTCGACATTGGGCCGGCTGATCAAGGTCTTGGACAGCATCGCCACCTGCTGATTGACGTCGCTTGGAACGGCCAGGCCCGACATCAGCGGCGCCAGCACGGACTGGGTGTCGACGTAGATGCGCGCACTCGCCTCGTAGCGATCGGGGATGAAGTAGACACCCACGGCCCCGCCGATGCCCACGAGCCACGCCACGAGCAGGCCCCACCAGCGATAGGCCCAGGCGCCGCGCGCGAACACCAGCAATTGCCGAATCAAATCATCCATAGCCCTACCCGGGAAGCCGCCAACACAAGCACGCGCCCCGGCGATCCGGGGCAGCCAGAATCAAGGACGCGAGCCACGCTCGCGCCAGGTGGTCAGAACCAGCTCTGCGGAATCACCAGGACGTCGCCCGGCTTGACCTCGACATTCGCTGACACGTCGCCACCACGCAGGAGGTCCTTGAGGCGCACGTTGTACTGCTTGTTGCCCTCGGCGGTCCGCAAAATGGAGGCGCGGTTGCCATCAGCGAACTCGGTGATGCCGCCCACCGCGATCATCACGTCCAGCACCGTCATCTTCTGGCGGTAGGCCAGCACCTGCGGGCGAGTTGCCTCACCGACGACGCGGATCTGCTCGCTGAAGGGACCGGCGAAGCTGGTCACCACGACCGTCACGACCGGATCGCGGATGTATTTGGACAAGGCCTTCTCGATGTCACGCGCCAGGGTGCTGGCATCCTTGCCGATGGCCGGCAGGTCTTCCACCAGGGGCGTGGTGATCTTGCCGTCGGGACGCACCGGCACCGACATCGACAGTTCGGGATTGCGCCACACGACGACGTTGAGCGAATCGCCCGGGCCGATGATGTAGTTGTATTCGCCGGACGCAGCGGCAGCCGGAGCCGGCGGATAGGACGAGGCACAACCACCGAGCACCTGCAGCAAGGCAAGACACAGTGCCAGGCAGGCGAGCAGTGACTTGCTGAATGACATTCGCAACATTTCCCACCTCCGAATCGACTTGGGGATACCGGCAAGACCCGCGCCGCAGAGGCGTCGTCGTCACCGGCCCCGACACGATGACCTGCCATGCCGGGATACGCAGCCTGCTGATCGGGCAGCAGGACCGGGCGGCCATTGTAGCGAGGGCAGGCTACACATTGATTGCCCTATCGGGCCGCTCCACAGACGCGGAGCGATGCCTTTCCGGGATCATAGCAGCGTCAAAACGCATTGCGCCGCATCAAATACTGCTGCGTATTGAATACCAAGCGCCCCGCGCTGGCTGTGAACCACTGCACGCCCACCACCCTATCTCCTGGTTTTCTGCCTGCCCCGACGGGCAGGCCCGCATGCCGGACATCCGCGCCAGGCCTGACACCGCCACGCGCCGCGGCTAAGATGACGACATCCTGTCCCGACCCAAAGCCTGCCCATGCGCGACTGGCTGCACCTGGATCTCCCCCTGGCCCTGCGCAATCTGCTGCGCCACGGGCGCCGCAGCTTGCTGGGGCTGCTCATCGTGGTGGGCGGTGTGGTGGCCTACATGCAGGCCGCCGGCTTCATTGCCTGGATCTACGACCAGATGCGCGAGGGCGTGATCCACGCCCAACTGGGGCATTTCCAGATCACCCGCAGCGGTTACCTGGAGAAAGGGCTCAGCGCCCCCTACCAGTACCTGCTCGACCCGCAGGCCCCCGAACTGGCTGCACTGCGGCAAACCCCCGGCCTGCAGGCCCTGTCCCCTCGGCTGGCGATCAGCGGGCTGCTGTCCAAGGGCGAGCGCTCGGTCGGCTTCCTGGGCGAGGGAGTCGATCCGGTCGCCGAACAGGCGCTCAGCGCGCGCATCCACATCCGCGCCGGGCGCAACCTTGAGGCCGGCAAGGGTTGCAGCCTGATCCTCGGTGAAGGCCTGGCAGCGGCCGTCGATGCGCATCCGGGCGATCTCGTCGTCTTGTTGAGCAATCGCGTCCGGGGCGGACAGAACGCGGTGGAGTGCACGGTGGCCGGGCTTTTCTCGACCGACGCCAAGGCGTATGACGATGCGTTCCTGCGCCTGCCACTCACCAGTGCACAGGAACTGGTCCGCAGCACGGGCGCGACGATGCTGGTGGCCCTGCTCGACGACACCGACCGCACCGACACGGTGGTCGCCGCCCTGCAGAAGCCCCTCATCCAGGCCGGCTACGAGGTGACGCCATGGCACGCCCAGGCCGACTTCTACAACAAGACGGTGGCGCTGTTCTCGCGCCAGGTCGGCGTGATCCGCTTCATCATCGCGCTGATCATCGTGCTGTCGATCAGCAACACACTGACCATGAGCGTGATGGAGCGCACCAGCGAGATCGGCACCTGTCTGGCGATCGGCAATCGGCGTAACGAGGTGCTGCGCCTGTTCATCACCGAAGGGCTGGTGCTGGGCCTCGCCGGCGGCGTGGCTGGCATCGTGCTGGGCAGCGTGCTTGCGGCATTGATCTCATGGATCGGCATTCCGATGCCGCCGCCCCCCGGCATGGCGCATGGCTACATCGGGGGGATCCGGATCACCCTGGGCATCGTGGTGGAGGCCTTGCTGCTGGCCGGCCTGACCACCTTGCTGGCGAGCATCCTGCCGGCCCTGCGCGCCTCGCGCCTGAACGTGGTGGAGGCCTTGCGCCATGGCCGTTGAGCAACCCAATCCAGCCGGGAGGCCACGCGCATGACCTGGACCCTCGCCCTGCGCAACCTGCTGCGCCAGCGCGCCCGCACCCTGATCACACTGGTGGCGATCGTGGTGGGCGTGGCGAGCCTGATCCTGTCCGGCGGTTTCGTGCGCGACATCATCGACCAGTTGGGCGAAGCGGTGATCGGCTCCCAGACGGGCCACCTGCAGTTCGCCCATCCACGCCAGTTCGCCAGCGGCTTCGCGCTGTCCAACGAGACACTGCTGAGCGACACCGGGCGCCTGCGCAAGCAGGTGGCCCTGCATCCCGAGGTGGCGGACACGATGGGGCGCTTGAGTTTCGCCGGTGTGCTCAACAACGGGCGGCGTGACCATTCGGTGGTGGCCGAAGGCATCGAGCCCGCCCCGGAATCACGCCTGGGCGGCTACATCCAGATCATTCAGGGGCGGGCGCTCACCGACAAGGACGGCGACGCCGCCATCGTCGGCGAAGGTCTGGCCCAGTCGATGGGGCTCAAGCCCGGCGATCTCGTCACCCTTCTTGCCAACACGCCGGATGGTGCGATCAACACGCTGGAAGTCGAGATCGTCGGCGTGTTCCGCAGTTTCTCGCGCGACTTCGATGCGCGCGCCCTGCGCCTGCCATTGGCCAGCGCCCAGGCCCTGCTGGCCAGCGACACGATCAACCTGCTGGTGCTGCGTCTGCACCACACGGCCGATACCGACCGCACCCATGCCGCGCTGAAGCCGCTGGAGACGCCCGGCCTCGTGCTGCGCCGCTGGGAAACCCTGTCCGACTTCTACGACAAGGCGGTTCAGCTCTACGACCGCCAGTTCGGCACCCTGCAGTTCATCATTCTGCTGATGGTGTTGCTGAGCGTCTCCAACAGCGTGAACATGAGCGCCTTCGAACGCATCGCCGAGTTCGGCACACTGCGCGCGCTGGGTTCGCGCCGCGCCGACCTGATCCGCCTGATCCTTGCCGAGAACCTGTTGCTCGGCGCCGCCGGCGCCAGCCTGGGCGTGCTGACCGGCTGGCTGCTGGCGATGGCCATATCTGCCATTGGGATACCTATGCCCCCACCGCCTGGCTCGAACGTGGCCTATACCGCTTATATACGGCCGACGGCCCTCACGCTGGCGAGTGCCTGGGGTGTCGGTTTCATCGCTACCGTGGCGGC
Source organism: Uliginosibacterium sangjuense (assembly GCF_059132465.1). Lineage (NCBI taxonomy): Bacteria > Pseudomonadati > Pseudomonadota > Betaproteobacteria > Rhodocyclales > Zoogloeaceae > Uliginosibacterium > Uliginosibacterium sangjuense. The sequence continues at coordinate 1,089,678 of NZ_CP101132.1, read as the reverse complement.
AGCCATCCTGCCGGCGCTGCGGCTAACCCGCATTCCGCTGGTGGATGCACTGCGAAGGGCGATCTGAGCCGTCAAGCCGGCCCGATTGGCGCCGATATTGAGCCTGTCCGGATCCACCGGACCACATACGAACACGGGAGGACACATGTTCCTGTTTGATGTCTTCGATGTGCTGAACCTGGGCGAAGGCTTTCGCAAGCACTTCCAGCTCACCCCTTGCTTTCACGACGAGCAGCGCACCGCCGTCTACCGCATCCGCCACGAGGTGTACTGTCGCGAACTCGGGTGGGAAGCGTTGCGCGAGGACGGTTGCGAGTCGGACGCCTACGACCGCCACGCCCTGCATTGCCTGATGCGCACCGCCGACGAGTCGCGCCGCCCGGTCGGCTGCACCCGCCTGGTGCTGGCCCGCCCAGACGCCCCGGCGACCCCGCTGCCCTTCGAGGCCTTCTGCGCCGACTCGCTGGACCGCAGCGTGATTGACCCGGCCAAGCTGCCCCGTAACAAGATCGCCGAGGTTTCTCGCCTCGCCGTGATGCCCGCCTGGCGCCGCCGTCGCAATGAGTCGAGCCAACCGGTGGCGATGAACGACGAGGATTTCGGCGACCGCAAGCAGCCGCGCTTCCCCTTCATTCCTGTCGGGCTCTACATGGGCGCGGTGTCGCTGGCCCACCGCCACGGCATCGACTACATCTTCACCCTGACCGAGCCGCGCCTGGCGCAGCATTTCGGCAAGCTGGGCGTACGCGTGCAGCAGATCGGCGAGCCGGTGGAACACCGTGGTCTGCGCATCCCCTCCATGCTGGACGTGCAGGAGATCGTGGGCGGCATCCGCCGCTTCTTCCGCCCGATGTGGAAGGAGATCAACCTGCAGATTGAGGCGGCCTACGCCGAGGAAGCCAGTAGGGCCGCCGCCGCGGCCACGCGGCACCTGCCCGAGCAGGCACCGCGCCTGGTCTCAGAATGACTGGCGGACCTCGCCCCAGATGCGGTCCTGCTTGTCGTAGCGGCCAAAGAAGGCAGTGCGCGGCCCGTAGTACACGTCCGCCCCGAAGCGCAGGCGGGTGTCAGGCCGCAGCTTCCACACCAGGATCGGGTTGAACCAGCCCTCCGAACGGTTGAAGCTGCTCACCCACAGCACCTGGCTCTCCAGGCTGCGGTTGAAGCTGTAGCTGAGCATCACGCTGCCGCCGGTCTCCAACTGATCGTTGAGCATGGAAGCATCATGCTCGCTGAGACGCTTGCCGAAGAGCTGGTAATTCACCCGCAAGTCACGCAGCGGCTGGGTGTCCAGCCCCAAGGCAAAATCCACCGTGTGCGCGGCCAGCAAACCATCGTCGTCATCCAGGCGGGTCAGCGAGTAGCGCCGGCCGCCGGTCCACACCAGCTCGGTCTTGAACACCATGCCCGAGAAATCCTTGGCCAGCGTGCCGCCGATCTGGCGGATGCGGTCATGCACCGGGGTATAGATCGTCGCCGGCGTGGGCCCCGCCGCCACCTGACGCTCATAGGTGGGCGACACATCACGGCTGTAGAAGCCGAACAGCGAGACATCCCAGCCATTCTTGAGGAAGCCGGTGCGCAAGCCCGCGCTGCTGTTGGACAGGCTGCGCTCGGGCCGCTGCTCATCGGTGATCACATAGGCGTAGCCAGGTGTGGCCGGCACTGGGTAGGGGTAGAAATCCGCCCCGGGCATGCCGATCTTGTCGTAGGTCTGCACCGGCACCCACACGAACTCGTGATGCCAGTCGCCGGCGAATTTCTCCAGCCGGAGGCCCCATTGCGTGCGCCGCATGTTGTCGTTCTCGACCTGCAGGAAGTCGCGCATGTCCCGCGCCGACACCACGTCAGCCACGTACAGGCCAACCATCTCGCCCCACACGATGTTCTGCTTGCCGGCGCGCACCGACAGGCCGGCCAGCTCGAAGTCGACATAGTTCTCGCGCAGCTCTGCACCGAGCTTCTGGTCCATGCGTACGGCGGGCGGGTAGATGTCCTGCCCGACGTAGGCCGCGTCTGCGTCCACGCGCACGCCCAGCTTCCACTTCAGGCCGCCGCTGCCGCCCTGGGCCCCGAGCAGGCTGCGCAGGCGGATATGCGCGTCGTGCTGCGGCTCGGCCACCACGCCCGCGTAGTCGAACTGCAGGTTGCCGTAGAAGCGTGCGCTGGCCGGCGCCGCAGCGGGCTTGAGCAACTTGACCTCGTCGGCCGGTGCCGCGTCATCGTCGAACAAGGCGTCGCGCGACTGCGCCATCGCCGTGCCCACCAGCACACTGCACAACAGCCACGCACCGACAGCCCTCACAGCACCTCCTCCGGCTGCGCCGGCTGGCGCTTCTCGGCCACCCAGATCCATTCGGACCCGGTGCGCACGCCCAGATGGGTGATCTCGCCATCGTCGATGCGCACCTGGCGGTCCGCCATGGCCATCACGCGTTTGTCATGGGTTGAAAACACGAAAGTCGTCCCCGTTTTCTTGTTGATCGAGCGCATCAACTGCAGGATCTCGTCACCCGTCTTGCGATCCAGGTTGGCCGTGGGCTCATCGGCCAGCACGATGCGCGGCTGGATGGCCAATGCGCGGGCAATCGCCACCCGCTGGCGCTGCCCGCCCGAGAGCTGGTTGGGGCGCCGGTCGCCCTTGTCACCCAGCCCGACCAGCGCCAGATTGCGCTGCACCCGCTCGCGCCGCTCCGCCGGGCTGATCTCCTTGCGTCGCAGCAGCGGATATTCCACGTTTTCGGCTGCGGTGAGCACCGGCAGCAGATTGAAGGTCTGGAAGATGAAGCCGATGGTCGTGTTGCGCAGATCGGCCAGTTCGTCCTCGCTGCGCCCGGCCACATCGTGATCGTCGATCAGGATGCGTCCCGAGCTGGGAGAGTCGATGCAGCCGATCAGGTTCAGCAGGGTCGTCTTGCCACTGCCGGAAGGCCCGGCCAGGGCCAGGAACACCCCCTCCTCGATGTGCAGGGACACGCCCTTGAGCGCCTGCACGCGCTGCTCCCCCAGCGGGTATTCCTTGACGACGTTCTCAACCTGCACCACGCTCATCACAACACTCCTTGCAATGCTCGCCAGGTCCGGCCAATCTGGCGGCCCATCGTGAAGGACCGTCCCGTCATGCGCATCCTGTCCGCTCTGTTTGTCTGCTGCCTGAGTCTAGCATCCGTCGCCCATGCCGCCGAGCCGGACGCCGCTGCGATCGTCGAGGCGGCCGACCGCATCCGCTTCCCGGCCGACGGCTTCCAGGTCGAGATAGCCATCACCACCAAGGCACCCGACCAGTCGCCCGAGCAGCGCAAGTACCGCGTACTGTCCAAGGGCAATGACAACACCATCGTCATGACCGTGGAACCAGCGGCCGATCGCGGCCAGATGCTGCTGATGAAGGGCCGCGACCTGTGGTGGTTCGCTCCCAACGTATCGCAACCGGTGCGCCTGTCGGTGTCACAGCGCCTGACCGGCGAGGTCTCCAACGGCGACCTGGCGCGGGCCAACTTCGCCGGCGACTACACCCCGCAGATCCTGCGCACCGAGCAGATCGACGGCGAAGATCATTACGTACTGGAACTGACTGCCGTGGACCGCGGCGTCACCTATGCCAAGGTGCTGTACTGGGTGGCGCGCGGCAACAACTATCCGTACAAGGCGGAGTTCTACTCGCTCAGCAACCGTCTGCTCAAGACTTGCCGCTACGAGAACTTCAGTACCCTGGCCGGCAAGCTGCGGCCGGCCCGCCTGGTCATGGAAGACGCGCTGCGCAAGGGCGAGGTGTCCGTCCTGGAATACTCGAACATGAAGGCGCGCGAACTGCCGGACCACGTATTCACGAAGGAATACCTGAAGAAGCTGGAGTAAGCCCCCGCGCCGGGCCGCGTCAGGAGCCCGGGATGCTGGTGCGCCAAGCCGTGCCGGCACCGACCGTGGAGGTGGTCGTGTGCATGTTGATGTCGGTGATGGCCGACTTCTCGGTCAAGGCTTCCAGGGGGATACCCACGCGGTACTCCTGCTCGATCAGTTCCAGCAGGGGCAGCAGGGTATGGGTCAGCTCGCGCAGGCGCTTTCTCGGCTCGTCGACCGCGCCGGTCCGCAGTTGGGTCAGCGCGTGGTCAACGCTGACCGCCAGGCGACTGAAGCGGCCGATGTTGTCAGGCGTCACCTCGCCGGATTCCGACACCACGCGATTGCCGCCCATGCCGCGGCCTTCCGACACACGCTGTGCGGCAAGCTGCAACAACTGCTCCAGGGTCACCTTGTCGTCGCCATGCGCACTGGCCAGGCCGATGGTCAGGCTGACGCGGATGCGGTGCTCCTTGTAGGTCATCACGATCGTCTCGATCGCGCGTCGCAGGCGGAGCGCGAAGGCGCCGCAGGCATCGAGGTCAGCCGAGGGCGAGATCACCGCGAACTGGCCTTCGGCCAGGTGGGCGATGGTGTCTTCCTTGCGCACCTTGGCCGACAGCAGCTTGGACAGCTTGCGGTGAACCAGTTGGCCCACGCTGTGGCCGTAGGACTCGCACAGCTTGTCGTAATGATCGACCTCGATGACCATGACCGAGACGTCGCCCCGGTTGCGCCGCACCAGTTGCTCGCGGCTCTGCTCCAGTTCGCGACGGGTCTGGGCCATCTTGACCAGGGCCTCGATGCGCGCCAGCAACTCGACGCGCGGCGTGCCCTTGGTAATGAAGTCGGTGGCGCCCATGGACTGGGCCTTGAGGCGCGCCTCGTTCTCGTCTTCGCCGGAAATGATCAGCACCGGCAGGGCGTTGACGCGCGACAGACGCGACCCACGGATGCGCTCGAGCAGGCCGAAGCCGTCCAGACGCGGCATGCCGATGTCAGAGATCACGACCTCGATGCTGGGGTCCAGCAGCAGGGCCTGCCAACCGGCCTCGCCGTCGGCTTCTTCGCGGATGTCGAACTTGTCGCGAATCTGCTTGATCAGGGACGCCCGGACCATGCGCGAGTCATCGACGATCAACACGCGCGGCAGTTGCGCACTCACCTCGGACATGGAGTCTTTCTCCCCTGAACCTGCGTCCAGAACCTAATCTTCCGCACCGATGCGTACCACGGTACGCCCGCGCGCCTTCCCCGCCAGCAGGTGCGCGAACACCTGCGGCAAGGCCTCGAATTCCACACTGTGCGCGATGCGGTCCAGGTGGCGCGGCCGCAAATCGGCCGCCAACCGCCCCCAGGCACGTTCACGCACGGAAAAACCAGCATAGCCGGAGTCGATGCCGAGCAAGCTGACCCCCCGCAATACAAAGGGCATCACGGTCGTATTCAGCGTCGCCCCACCCGCCAGCCCGATGCCTGCGACCACACCGGCCGGCTTGGTCGTACTCAGCAGCCAGGCCAGCACGTCGCCGCCCAGGTTGTCTACGGCACCGGCCCACAGTCCTTTATCCAACGGCCTGGGATGTTGTAGCGACAATTCGTTACGCAGCATCACCCGGCGCGCCCCCAACTCGTGCAGCCAATCCACCTCGGCGACCTTGCCGGTCAGGGCCACCACTTCGTAGCCTCGTCCGGCCAGCATGTCGATCGCCAGCGAGCCCACGCCGCCCGTCGCCCCGGTCACCAGCACCGGGCCGTTCTCGACGCGCAGGCCGTTATCTTCCATCCGGCTGATTGCCAGGGCGGCGGTCAGCCCGGCCGTGCCCAGCGCCATCGCCTGGGCCAGCGTCAGCCCCGGCGGCAGCGGCAGCACCCAGCCGCCGGGCACCAGGGCGTATTCGGCGTAGCCGCCGTGGTGCGAGACCCCGAGGTCGTAACTGGTGGCGATGACCTTGTCACCGGGCGCGAAACGCGGCACGGCGCTGCTCACCACGACGCCTGCCAGGTCGATGCCGCCCACGCAGGGAAAGCGCCGGATGATCTGCCCCGCACCGGTCGCGGCCAGAGCGTCCTTGTAGTTGACGGAGGAGTGGACAACCCGGATCAGCACGTCGCCGGCGTCGAATGCGGCTTCGGTCAGGTTCACGAAGTCGCCACGGACGACCGCCCGGCCCTCAGCTTCGCTCCTTTGCACCAGGAATGCCTTGAATGGCGTCACTTACTTCTCCAGCGCGCCCAGGCGGGACGCGCCCGGATTATAGCCAGCCCCTTCCCGCCCCAAGCGGCCGCCTGACTTGCGGTCGCCAGCACGCGACAGAGCCGCACCGCGCCTCAAGCTCGCCCTCGGCGCTGCCGTAAATACCGAGAGCACCTATTCGCACGGAAGATTCGATGGCCATTCGGACGCCTCTTGCCAGCATAGACAGTTACATCGCGTATTTCGCCGGTGCGGACATCCCCGTGCTGCGGCGAAGCATGCGCGAGCTGGCCGAACTGCGCAAAGACGAGGAGAACGTTGCCGGGCGCCGCCTCGCCAGCGTGGTGCTGCAAGACCCCCTGCTCGCACTGCGCGTGCTGGTCCACCTGGAAGCCAACCGGCGCAGCAGCCAGAACCACGACATCACCACCATCGAGCGCGCCGTCATGATGATGGGCATCACGCCCTTCTTCAGCCGCTTCTGCGATCTGCCCACGATCGAAGCAGGCCTGGCGCAGCATCCCAAAGCCCTGATCGGGGTCCTCAAGGTCATCACACGTGCCAAGACGGCAGCCGACCTGGCGCGCGACTGGGCCATCCTGCGCCACGACATCGACGTCGACGAGGTCACCGTGGCCGCCCTGCTGCACGACGTGGCCGAGATCCTGCTGTGGTGCTTCGCCCCTGAAGCCATGCTGCAGGTCGCCCACGACCTCCAGGCCACACCTGGCCTGCGCAGCGCCCAGGCCCAGCGCCAGCACCTGGGCTTTGCTGTACACGAGATCCAGCTCGCCCTGGTGCGTGCCTGGCACCTGCCGGAACTCTTGATCACCTTGATGGACGAGAAGCAGGCCGACAACGCGCGCGTGCGCAACGTGGCCCTCGCCTGCAACATGGCGCGCCACCTCTCCAACGGCTGGGGCGACCCGGCCTTGCCGGACGATTACCGCGGCGTGGCGGACCTGCTGCACCTGAACCTGGAAAACACGCTCTACCGGCTGGGCGTACCTTCCGAGCACTGGCCACCCGGCCTGGCACAGGACGGGTGAGTTGATCTTGCGCAGACCGGTAATCCGAAGTCAGCACGCAGGCTCAAGTCCATCGTCATCGCAACCGTAAGGCACAGACTGGAACCATGCGCGGGCCGACAGCCCGGCCTGTCTCGCCTGGATTGGCCCTGAGGCGCACCAACAGACGCACCCCTGCTGGATAGGGATTGTTCGGAGAGAGGGCCAATGCAGACTCGCCATGCCGTCCGCGCGCTCAATGGCGCCGCAATCGCCGCACTGTCGTTGATCATCATCCTCGCCCTGGGCGGAGCCGCGCCAGGCCTCGTGCCGTGGTTGGCCCTATGCACCGGCCTGTGCGTCGCGCTGTCTTGGTGGCTGGTCGGGCGGCGCCTGCTGCGCCCCCTCGGCGAGCTCGAACAAGATCTTGGGCAGGCCCTGGCGCGACACGACTTTTCCCCCTGCCCGCCCCGCGAGGGCACCCACGACATCAGCACCGTAGCCCGTCTGCACAACGAGTTGCTCGGGCTCGTCCACACCTCCCTGCAGAACCTGCAGCAGTGCGCGGAAGAACTGGAGTCCGTCTCGGAAGAGGTGGACGTGGTGTCGCGCAAGATCGCGCGCAACTCCCATCTGCAAAGCGAAGCGTCCTCGAACATGGCCTCGGCGGTGGAAGAAATGACCGTCAGCATTGCGCTGGCGGCGGAGCAAACCCTCACCGCCAGCAGCCACACCGAAGAGTCCTCGACCGTCGCACGCGATAGCGCAACTGACATCGTGGCCACGGTAGAAGGCATTCACGCCATCTCACAACTGGTCGGTAACGCCACGGCCCGCATCCACAACCTGCGCGAGGACTGCGACAACATCACCCGTATGGCCGACACCATCCGCGACATCGCGGACCAAACCAACCTGCTCGCACTCAACGCCGCCATCGAAGCAGCGCGTGCCGGCGAGCAGGGGCGCGGTTTTGCCGTGGTGGCCGACGAGGTGCGCAAACTGGCCGAGCGGACCGCCGGCTCCACGCAGGAGATCAGTGCTCTCGTGCAGCGCATGCAACAGGACGCGCACGAAGCGGTGGACGGCATGGCCAAGACCGAACAAGCCGTCGGCCGGGGCGTGGAATGCGGCACCCGCGCCGGCGCCTCGATCGAACGCATCCAGGCCAGCTCAGCCTCCGCCGCCAGCGTCGTGCGCGACATCTCGGCGGCCATCCAGGAGCAGCGCGAGGCCAGCACCGACGTCGCCAAGAACATCGAACAGGTGGCCCAGATGAGCGAGCAGAACTCGCTCGCCACGCAAGCGGCGGCCGAGGCGATCGCTCGCCTGACCCAGAACAGCCGCCAGATCAGCAGCATCCTGGATCAATTCCATGCACGGCAAGGGAACGACCGGCGCATCGTGCTGCGGCTTGCCGACATCCACGCAGAAGACCACCCTGCGGTGCGCGCGCTGCAGGCAATGAGCCAGATTTTGCGCGAGCGCAGCCAGGGCCGCATCGAGCTGAAGGTACAGGCAGGCGGCGTGCTCGGCACCGAAAAGGAAGTGTCGGAGCAGGTGCGCGCTGGCCGCATCGACATGATGCGGGTGAACATGTCCTCGCTGAACAAGGACTGCCCGCTGACGGTGGTACCCACCCTGCCCTTCCTGTTCCGCGACATCCACCACCTGCATGCCGCCATGGACGGCGCGCCGGGCGCCAGCGTGCTGGCGGCCTGCGAGACAGTGGGGCTGATCGGCCTGGCCTTCTACGACAGCGGCGCGCGCTCCATCTACGCCACGAAGCCGGTCCGCAAGCCTGCCGACACGCGCGACATGAAACTGCGCGTCATGCAGTCCGACCTGTGGGTGGCCGTGGCCAGGGCGATGGGCGCCAACCCCACACCGATGCCGATGGACGAGATCATCCCCGGCTTCAAGACCGGCCTGATCGACGCGGCCGAGAACAACATCCCGACCTTCGACAGCTATCGCCAGCACGACGTATTCAAGTACTTCTCGCACACCGAGCATGCGATGGTGCCCGAGATCATCGCGTTCTCGCGCCAGCGCTGGCAAAGCCTGCCGCCCGATGTGCAGGAACTGATCCGCGCAGCGGCGCGCGACTCGGTCCCCTTGATGCGGCGCTTCTGGCAGGAGCGCGAGGTTGAGGCACGCCAGCGCGCCATGCAAGCCGGTACGCACTTCGTCACCGACGTCGACAAGGGCGCCTTCCAGCAGCTCATGCGGCCGGTTTATGAGCGCTTCGTGACCACCCCTGAGCAACGTGCGCTGCTGCGCGCCATCCAGGACATCCGCTAGGGCTGTTGTGTCAAACTGATCCTTTGCCCAGCAAAGCGTTTCACAGGAGCCCCCATGTCCGACCCCCAGTACGTCGTTCCCGCCGCCCCCCGCCCCAGCCTGCCCGTCACCGGCAGCAGCGCCCGCTTTCCGGTGCGTCGCATCTACTGCGTGGGCCGCAATTACCTGGAGCACATCCGCGAGCTGGGCAACGACGAGAAGCAGCCGCCGATCTTCTTCAGCAAGCCTGCCGACGCGATCGTGCAGGACGGCAGCACCATACCCTATGCCAGCGTCACGCAGAACCTGCATTACGAGCTTGAGCTGGCGGTCGCCCTGCAGTCCGGCGGCTACAACATCGCCGAGGCCAATGCCCTGTCGCACGTCTATGGCTACGCCGTGGCGCTCGACATGACCCGGCGCGACATCCAGAAGCAGCTCTCGTCCAAGGGCAGCCCGTGGGACGTCGCCAAGGGCTTCGATCACTCCTGCCCAGTTGCGGCCATCCATCCGGCCAGCGCAGTGGGGCACTTCTCCGCGGGCAAGATCCAGCTCAAGGTCAACGGCGAGCTCAAGCAGGACTCCGACCTGTCGATGATGATCTGGAACGTGCCGCAGATCATCGCCGAGCTGTCGCGCTACTACGATCTCCAGGCCGGCGACCTCATCCTCACTGGCACTCCGGCCGGCGTCGGACCGGTGGTACCGGGCGACGTGATGGTCGGCAGCATCGACAAACTGGGCAGCCTTACCATCTCGGTCGGGCCGGCAGCGGCCTGATCCGATTCACACGCTGGAGGCAGACAATGGGCTCGTGGTTCTTCTTTGCAATCGTGCTGGTGGTGGTGGCCTATGCGGTCATGCTCTACAACGGCCTGGTGAACCTCAAGCATGGTGTCGCGCGCGCCTGGGCCAACATCGACGTCCTGCTCAAGCAGCGCCATGACGAGTTGCCCAAGCTGGTCGAAGTCTGCCGCCAGTACCAGCAGTTCGAGCAGAGCACGCTGGAGCGCGTGATCGCCGCGCGCGCCCAGGTCGCACAGGCACGCGAGCGGCAGGACATCGCCGCGCTGGGTACGGCCGAATCCAGCCTGCGCGCCGGGCTGGGGCAAATCTTCGCGGTGGCCGAGGCCTACCCCGAGTTGCGCACCAGCGAACACTTCATGCAGTTGCAGACGCGCATCAGCGGGCTGGAGAATGCCATCGCCGACCGCCGCGAGCTGTACAACGACGCGGTCAACCTCAACAACGTGCGCGTCGAACAGTTCCCCGACCTGGTGATCGCGCGCCTGTTCGGCTTCACCGCCAAGCCCCAACTGGAATTCTCGTCCGCCGAAAAGAGCGACGTGGACATGAAGGCCTTGTTCAGCAACTGATCTCCCCGCCGTGCACCTCAAGCTGGACAACCCGCTCAAGCTCATTCCGGCCTTACTGTTTGGCGTGCTGTTCATGGCCGGCGGCGGCGACTGGCTCACCCGCCACCTGGCCCCTTGGCACTTCGCCCTGGCGGCAGGCGTCATCGGCTTTGGTGGCTGGGTCTGGAACCACCGGCGCTACCGCAACTTCGCAGATACCCCTGACTGCCCCATCAGCAGTGCGCCGCAGGGCTACGTGCGCCTCTCGGGCATCGGCCGCCCGGTCGCCGGCACGCCCCTGCTCTCGCCGGCCATGCACGGCTTCATGCCCCTGCCCTGCCTGTGGTACCGCATCAAGGTGGAGGAACGCGACAGCAACGACCGCTGGCACACCACCTTCGAAGACGAGAGCGAGGACGCCTTCCTGCTCGTCGACGAGGACGGCACGGAGTGTGAAATCTACCCGGCGGGCGCCAGTGTGATCACCGCGCGCGAAGAGCACGGCCGCGCCCTGGGCGAGCGCAGCACCCTGTGGCTGCTGATTCCCGGCACGCGCATCTCGGCCAGCGGCGAGTTCCGTACGCGCAGTGCCCACGGCGAAGCGCCCGACATGCGCGCACGCCTGCGCGACAAACTGGCGGACTGGAAAACCAGCGGCGAAGCGCAGCGTTTCGACCTCGACCGCAATGGCGAACTCGATCTACGCGAATGGGAGCTTGCCCGCGCCGCCGCGCAGCGCGAGGTGCGCACCGAGCGTAGCGAGGAGCTGACCCAGGCCGAGCAGCACGTCCTCGCCAAACCGGCCGATGGCCGCCCCTTCATCCTCAGCGACCGGCGTCCGGAGCAGATTGTCCGCCGCCTGCGCTGGCAGGCCTGGGGCTTCCTCCTGCTGTTCTTCGCCGGGGTGGCGGGCTTGGCCTACACCTTCAGCCCCTGAGTCAGGATGGGCCGGGTGCGCGCGTTTCTGCTGAGCTGCCTGCTGTGGCCCCTCCTGGGTCTGGCACAGTCGCGCGACATCAACGAAACGCTGATCCGCGTGCCGGTCAGCGTGCCAGACCGCGAGGGGCGGACGATCAGCGGCGACATCCCGGTCAGTCTGTTCCGCCCCGATGGCCCCGGCCCCTTCCCTCTGGTCGTCATCAGCCATGGCCGCGCCAGCACCCCGGTCAAACGCGGTGAGCCGAAGATCCAGCGCCAGGAGTCCGCCGCCCGCTTCTTCGTGCGCAAGGGGTTCGCGGTCGCGGTGCCCACCCGCCTGGGCTATGGCGAAACCCTCACCCTGGGTGACCCGGAACGTTCGCGTGGCAACTGCGGCAACGCCGAGTATGCCGACGCCATGCAGGCCGGCGCGCGGCAGGTACTGGCCGTGGTCGAGCACCTGCACCAGCAGCCCTGGGTGGATGCCCGGCGCCTCGTGCTGGTTGGCCAATCGGTTGGCGGCTTCGTGACGACGGCCGCCAACGCCAGCCGCCCGCCCGGCCTGATCGCCGCGATCAACTTCGCCGGCGGCTCCGGCGGCAACCCGGAGACCCACCCCGGCGTGCCCTGCGCCGGCGCCAATGCGGGCCAGGCCTACGCCGGTTTCGGCCGCAGCGCCCAGGCCCCGATGCTGTGGGTCTATACCGAGAACGACCGCTACTTCGACCCGGCACACAGCCGCGCCTGGCACGCCGCCTACACCGGCGCGGGCGGACAGGCGGAATACCGCCTGCTGCCAGCCTTCGGTGACGACGGTCACACCCTGTTCGCGCGGGGCAATGACATCTGGCAGCCGATCGTGGACGACTTCCTGGCGCGCTTCGGCTTCCCCCGACCAGGCACCCTGCAGGCGGAATGGAGCGACTACGCGGCGCTGACGGACAGCCTGCGCCTTCCCTTCCTGAGTACGCAGGCGATCCGCGAGGGCTATGAAAAATTCCTCGCAGCGAAACCACCACGCGCCTTCGCCATCGCCCCGCAGGGCGGCTGGGGCTGGGCTAGTGGTGACGACAGCCTGTCGCGCGCGCTGGCGAACTGCCAGCAGCACGACAGGACGCGCTGCCGCCTGTATGCAGTGGACGATGCCGTAGTGTGGCGCTGAAACGGGCGGCTCGGCGCTCGCTCAGCCCACCTTGCCTTCCAGCACTTCCCAACGCTCCAGCAGCTCCAGCAGTTCTTCCTCGATGGCTTCGAGGCGTGCGTTCATGGCCGGCATCTGCGAGCCATGCTTCTTGTACGCATCCGGGTCGGCGAGTTGCTGCTGCAGGCCCGCCTGCTCAGCCTCCAGCGCGGCGATCTTGGCGGGCAGCGCTTCCAGCTCGCGCTTCTCGTTGTAGCTGAGCTTGCCCGGCTTGGCGGCGGCGGGTTTCTTCTCCTCCGGCGCTGCAGCGGGCTTGGCCGGCTTCGCTTCCTTCGACTCGACTGACACCGGGCGCTGGCGTACCCAATCGGCATAGCCACCGGCGTACTCCTTCCAGTTGCCATCGCCTTCGGATGCGATGGTCTGGGTCACCACGTTGTCGAGGAAGGTCCGGTCGTGGCTGACCACGAACAGCGTGCCGTTGTAGTCCTGCAGCAACTGCTCCAACAATTCCAGGGTCTCGATGTCGAGGTCGTTGGTCGGCTCGTCCAGCACCAGCACATTGGCGGGCTGGGCGAACAAGCGGGCCAGCAGCAGACGGTTGCGCTCGCCGCCGGACAAGGACTTCACCGGGCTGCGCGCACGCTGCGGCGAGAACAGGAAATCGCCGAGATAGCCGACGACGTGCTTCTTGCTGTCGCCAATCTCGACGAAATCCGAGCCCGGGCTGATCACGTCGGTCAGCGGCGCTTCGGGGTCCAGCGCGGTGCGGAACTGGTCGAAGTAGGCGACCTGCTGCTTGGTGCCGCGCTTGATGCTGCCGGCATCCGCCTCCAGCTCGCCGAGGATCAGCTTGAGCAGCGTGGTCTTGCCGGCACCGTTGGGGCCGATCAGGCCGATGCGGTCGCCACGCATCAGGCGCGCCGAGAAATCGCGCACCACGGTTTTCTCGCCGAAGCGCTTGGTAACGTTCGTCAGCTCGGCAACGAGCTGCCCGCTTTGCTCACCGCGGTCCAGTTGCAGATTGACGTTGCCGACGCGGTCGCGCCGCGCCGCACGATCGCGCCGCAACTGCTCCAAGCGCTTGACGCGACCTTCGTTGCGCGTACGCCGCGCCTCCACGCCCTTGCGAATCCACACCTCTTCCTGCGCCAGGAACTTGTCGAACTCCGCGTTCGACTTGGCCTCCATCTCCAGCATCTCGGCCTTGCGGCGCTGGTACTCGGAGAAGGAGCCGGGAAAGCTCGCCAGGATGCCGCGATCCAGTTCCAGGATGCGCGTAGACACGGCGTCCATGAAGCTGCGATCGTGAGTGATGACGACCACTCCGCCACGGAAGCCACGGATCAGTTCTTCCAGCCAGCCGATGGCGTCGATATCCAGGTGGTTGGTGGGTTCGTCCAGCAACAGCAGGTCCGGTTCGCCGGCCAGCGCGCGTGCCAGCGCCACGCGCTTGACTCCACCACCGGATAGGCTGCCGACGCGCGCCGCGCCGTCCAGGCGCAGGCGGTCGATGACTTGCTCGACCTTGTGGTGCAGGGTCCAGCCGTTCCCCGCTTCCAGTTGATGCTGAAGTTCTTCCAGGCGCGCCAGTGCCGCCGGGTCGTGCCCTGCTACGGCCGCACAGGCATGGTATTCGGCGATCAGGCGGGCGGCCTCGCCGACGCCCTCGGCCACCGTGGCGAACACATCGCGATCCAGCGCGAAATCCGGCTCCTGCGCCACGTAGGCCACCTTGAGGCCGGGCTGGCGCCACACCGTGCCGTCATCCAGCCGCGCCTGGCCGGCCAGCGCACGCAGCAGGCTGGATTTGCCCGCGCCATTGCGCCCGATCAGGGAGACTTTCTCACCCGGCTCCAGCACCAGTTCGGCACGGTCCAACAGGGCGACGTCGCCGAAGGCGAGGCAGGCGTTATCCAGGGTGAGCAAAGGCATGGTGCGGACAGGCTACGGCGTGAAAGGCCGCCATTCTACCCGGGCCACCGCTCAGCCCTTGCGGCCAATCAACGCTTTCAGGTCAGCGAGTACTTCCTCGGCATGCTTGTCGGCATCCACTTTCAGATAGGCCTTGCGCAGCACGCCCTGCGGGTCGATCAGGAAGGTCTGGCGCTTGGCGAACTTGACCACGCCCCAGTTCGACAAGGCGCCATAGCGCTGTGCCACCGCCCCGTCCGCGTCGGCCAGCAGCGGGAAAGGCAGCTTGTACTTCTCGGCGAAGGCCTTGTGCGAATCCGTGTTGTCGATGCTGACGCCCACCACCTGCGCACCCAGGGCGCTGATGAAGGCCTGCCCATCGCGGAAGTTGCAGGCCTCGGTGGTGCAGCCGGGCGTATCGTTCCGAGGGTAGAAGTAGAGCACCAGCCACTTGCCACGGAAGCTCTCCAGCGTACGTATGGTGCCGCCCTGGTCCGGCAGGCTGAAGGCCGGCGCAGGAGCGCCCAGGCCCGGCGTTTCCGCCCTGGCGCCGGTCAGGAAACAGCCCAGCAGGACGCCCGCACAGAGTCTCATCATCATTTCTCTCTCCTCTTGGGATCACGCGCTTGCACTACAATACCGCCCGGTTCTGCCCGTCCCGCCGTAGTTCAATGGATAGAACGGCCGCCTCCTAAGCGGCAGATACAGGTTCGATTCCTGTCGGGGGGACCACTCCGCGGCCCCGCCATGCTCAGACCACTTCTCGCCACCGGCGTTCTTGCCCTGCTCAGCGCTGCCGCCCCGGCTGGTGCCGAGGTGGCCGAGCGCCTGGACCAGCGGGCCTACCCCGTCAGCCCTTCGCCCGAGCAGCGGCTGTACGAGGCCATCGACGCGGCCTCGCCGATCCGCCACGACGGCCGGGTATTCCACGGCTACACCCGCTGGGATATCAACTGGCGTTTCGCCACCCAGGCCCGCAGCGACGGCCGCTGCCGCATCACCAGCATCCGCGTCGACCTGGCCATCACCCTCGATCTGCCCGAATTGCGCGGCGGCAGTGATGCACAGCGGAGTGCTTTCGCAGCCTACCTGCCGGCCCTGCGCGAACACGAGATGGGGCACGTACAGATCGGCCGCGAGGCTGCGGCCACCATCGAGCGGCGCATCTTCATCCTGCCCGAGATGGCCAACTGCGCGGTACTCGAACAACAGGCCAACCAGACCGGCCACCAAGCGCTGGCGGAGTTCCGGCGCCGCGAGATCCAGTACGACCAGCAAACCCGGCACGGCAGGACGCAAGGCGCCTGGCTGCGGGAATGACCGGCCCGGGCCGGCTCAGGCCTCGCCGTCCTTGAGCGCCAGAGCACGCTCGTAGAGTGCGTTCTTTGACGCCCCGCTGATGCTGGCCGCCAGTTTCGCCGCGCTCTTCAGCGGCAACTCCTCCATCAACAGGCGCAGCACGCGCTCGGCCTCGACCGACAGACCCTCCTCCTGCGGCGCCGCGCTCACGCACAGCACGAACTCGCCACGTTGGCGGTTGGCGTCGGCGCGCACCCAGGCCGGGGCCTCGCTCAAGGGCAAGCGCACGACCTGCTCGAACAGCTTGGTCAGCTCGCGCCCGATCACGATCTCGCGCGTCGGCTCCAGCGTCGCGGCCAGGTCGTCGATGCATTCGACGATGCGGTGTGGCGCCTCGTAGCACACCAGGGTGGCGTGGACACCGCGCAAGCGCTCGATCTCGGCAACCCGCGCGGCGTGCTTGGGCGGCAGGAAGCCGACGAAGAGAAAACGGTTATCCAGCAAACCGGAGGCGGACAGGGTGGCCACCACCGCGCTGGCGCCAGGCAGCGGCACGACACGGAAACCCGCTTCCTGCACCCGCCGCACCACGCGCGCACCAGGGTCGGAAATGGCCGGCGTGCCGGCATCACTGACCAGCGCGACATGCTGGCCCTGCTGCAAGCGTTCGATGATGCGCGTCGCGCTCTCCTGCTCGTTGTGCTCATGCGCCGCCAGCAGTGGCACGCTTATGTCATACGCATCAAGCAGGCGTTGCGTATGACGGGTATCCTCCGCCGCCACCACATCGACGCAGCGCAACACGGATAATGCGCGCTGCGTGATGTCCGAAGCATTCCCCAGCGGCGTCGCAACCACATACAATGCGGGCGTTTCCGCCAATATCTTTTCCGGAGTCGGGTGCATGAGGGTCTTGGCCAACAGGGTCAGGGAGATCGTGGATTCTCTGCTGCGTCGCAGCCCGCGGCAAGTCGCGCCCGTTTACGACGAGGGCGCGCGTGCCGAGGAGCTGGCCGCGCAGTTCCTGACTTCGGTCGGCGGCCGCGTGCTGGCGCGCAACGTGCGCTGCCGCGGTGGCGAGATCGACCTGATCGTGCTGATCAGCGGCACCCTGGTCTTCGTCGAGGTGCGCAAGCGCCGCCGCAAGGATTACGGCGGTGCGGCCGGCAGCATCTCGGAACGCAAGCAGATGCGCATCGTGCTGGCCTCGCGCTACTGGCTGGCCGGCGCCGGCCGCGAGCATGCCTGGCGCCCCTGCCGCTACGACGCGATCCTGCTCGACCAGCTCTCGCTGAACGCGCTCAAGTGGATCCAGGACGCCTTCCGTCCCGCCTGATCCAGGCCTTGCTGGTCCTGGCCTGCGCGGCCCCCTTGCCGGTCCGTGCCGCCGAAGCACGCTTCCTCCACATCCACAGCACCCAGGTCGCCGGTCTCGCCTATTACGACGCTTCCGCCGTGTGGGCCGAGCTGCGCCCCGGAGACCTCTTGCAACTGCAAGCCGATCCGGCCAATCCGCATGACGCGCGGGCCGTGCGGGTGCTGTGGCGCGGCCGCATGCTGGGCTACCTGCCCGCGGCCGAGAACGCTCCGCTGGCCGCCGCGCTGGCCCAGGGGCAGCCGCTGCAGGGGCGCATCGCCCGTCTGCGCGAACATCCGAACCCGCGCGAACGCTTGCGCATAGACGTGCTGGCCCCCCTGCCCGGCGCCAGCCCTTGATGCCGCTCAACTAGGCGCCCCGCGCCGGCCTTCGCGGTAGGCGTAAACATGTACTACCGCCAGATCAATAGGCTAAACTTATCGGCTCAGGCGTATTCGACAGACCCGTCCGTTGCGGCAAGCTCCACACGAGCGGTCTCTGACGCGCAACCAGCCTGTGCGAACGCGCAGGTCACTGTCACCACACGGGAGAGTTACAGAATGAGCAATCCTTTCGATCTGACCGGCAAGGTCGCCCTCATCACCGGCGGAGCCCAGGGCATCGGTGCCGCCATCGCTGCCAAGGTGGCAGAAGCCGGCGCCAACGTGATCTGCGCCGACTTCGCGCCGATGGCCGCCGAATCCACCGCCGCCATGGACGCGGCTGTCGCCAAGACCGGCGGCAAGTGGTGGTACCTGCAGGCCAACCTGACCGAAAAGGGCGCCCCCCAGCGCGTGATCGACGAAGCCGTGAAGCTGGCCGGCCAGGTCGACCTGCTGGGCAACGTGGCCGGCACCATCCGCCGCGCCCCGTTCCTGGAGCACACCGAAGCCGACTTCGACTTCGTCATGCAGATCAACCTGTATGCCCCGATGTACCTGTCGCAAGCCTTCTGCCGCCACGTCGTGGGCCGCAATGGCAAGGGCAAGATCATCAACATCTGCTCGATGCTGTCCTACCAGGGCGGCATTCTGGTGCCGGGTTACACCGCCTCCAAGCACGGTATCGCCGGCATCACCAAGCTGATCGCCAACGAAATGGGCGCCAAGGGCATCAACTGCAACGGCATCGCCCCGGGCTACATCGCCACCGCGAACACCGCCCCGATCCGTGCCGACGAAGCCCGCAACAAGGCCATCCTGGACCGCATCCCCGCAGGTCGCTGGGGCGAGCCGGAAGACCTGGCCGGCACCGCCGTGTTCCTGTTCTCGGCCGCTTCGGACTACCTGAACGGCACCATCGTGAACGTGGACGGCGGCTGGCAAGCCCGCTGATCCCACGGCAGTCACGCAGCACCGAAACCCCTGCCGAGCGATCGGCAGGGGTTTTTCTTTGGCCAACGCCCGGCGGCGGTAAAACGTCCCCGTCACAGGTCTCGTTTACAATTGAGGCCCTTCACGCGAAGCAGCGAGCAGCCCCATGAGCTACAAGGTATTCATCGACGGCCGCCACGGCACCACCGGTCTCAAGATCGACGAGCGCCTGGCCGCCCGCGACGAGATCGAAGTCCTCAGCATTCCCGAGGACAAGCGCAAGGACCCCGCCGTCAAGGCTGAGTACATCAACTCGGCGGACGTGGTGTTCCTGTGCCTGCCCGATGCGGCCTCCAAGGAGTCCGTATCCCTGCTGAAGCCGGGCAACACGAAGACCCGCTTCCTCGATGCCAGCACCGCGCATCGCACCCACCCCGACTGGGTGTATGGCCTGCCCGAACTGCACGGACAGCGTGCGCGCATCGCCGGCGCGCAGAAGGTGGCCGTACCAGGCTGCCACGCCAGCGGCTTCATCCTGCTGGTCGCCCCGCTGGTGGCGGCAGGCATCCTGCCGCCCGCACACCCGCTGACGACCTACTCCATCACGGGCTACAGCGGTGGTGGCAAGGAAATGATCGCCAGTTACGAAGAACCGGCCGGCCTGCCCGACGCGATGCTGAGCCCGCGCTTCTACGCACTGGGTCTGACCCACAAGCACCTGCCCGAGATGAAGGCCATCTGCGGCCTGGATGCGGCGCCGCTGTTCACCCCCATCGTCGGCAACTTCGCACAAGGCATGGTGGTGGCCGTGCCGCTGCTGCCGCGCATGCTGCCTGGCACGGTCACCCCCGCGTCGCTGCAAGCCTTCTACGCCGACTACTACCGCGACCAGACCTTTGTGAAGGCGATGCCGCTGGATGCCGCTCCGCTGCTGGATAACGGCTTCCTGCCCGCCACCGCCTGCAACGACACCAATCGTGCGGAGCTGTTCGTGTTCGGCCACGGCGAACAGGTCCTGCTGGCCGCGCGTTTCGACAATCTGGGCAAGGGTGCTTCGGGTGCCGCGATCCAGTGCATGAACATCATGCTGGGCCTGGACGAAACCCGTGGTCTGAGCGCCTGACATGGACCTGCTGGAACGCATCGGCACGCACTTCCAGGAGAGTGCGCAACTCAAGCTGGACGCCGCTGAACTGCTGGCTGGCCCCCTGGCCGAAGCCGTCGACCTGATGGTGGGCAGCCTGCTCTCCAATGGCAAGATCCTGGCTTGCGGTGTGGGCGGCTCGGCCGCCGACGCCCAGCACTTCGCCTCCAAGCTGGTCGGCCGCTTCGAGCGCGAGCGCCCCGAACTCGCCGCCATCGCGCTCGGCACCGACGGCGCGGTGGTGACCGCCAGCGGCAACGACCACGCCTTCGACGAAGTCTTCGCCAAACAGATCCGCGCCTTCGGTCAGTCGGGCGACGTCTTGCTGGCGATTGCCACCAGCGGCAATTCGCCCAGCGTGCTCAATGCGGTGCAGGCCGCGCATGACCGCGACATGCGCGTCGTGGCCCTGACCGGACGCGGTGGTGGCCGAATGGCTGAACAATTGCGCGGCGACGATGTCCATATCTGCGTGCCGCATGAACGCACGGCACGCATCCAGGAAGTCCATATCCTCGCCATCCACTGCCTGTGCGATGGCATCGACTGCATGTTGATGGGAGAAGAAGCGTGAAGAAGTTGAAACCGGTTCTCCAGTTGCTCGTTGCCGCGGGTCTCGGCATGAGCCTGCTGCAGGCGTGCGTACCGGTGGTCGCCACCGGCGTGGCCACTGGTGTATCCGCCAGCGTGGATCGCCGCAGCTACGGCGCCCAGGTCGAGGACACCAACCTCGAACTCAAGATCGCCAATACCCTGCGTGAACGCCTCGGCAACAAGGCCAGCATCGGCGTCACCTCGTACAACCGCTGGGTGCTGCTGACCGGCCAGGTGCAGGACGAAGCCACACGGGCCGAGGCCATCCGCTTGGCCGGCGCAGAGACCAACGTGCGTCGCGTGTTCTCCGAGACCGGCATTGCGGCCTCGCCCACTTTCGGCGTGTACTCCAACGACGCCTACGTCACCACCAAGGTCAAGGCCCGCCTGCTGGACACCCACGGCATTTCGGCGAGCAACGTCAAAGTGGTCACTGAGACGGGCACCACCTATCTGATGGGCCTGCTAACCGAAAGGGAAGCAGAACTCGCCACGCGCATCGCAGCCACTACGGCTGGAGTCCAGAAAGTGATCCAGGTCTTCGAGATCATCTCGGATGAGGATGCGCGCCGTCTCTCGCCGCCGCCCGCGCAGAGCGCGCCGGCCACCGACCCGCGCTACACAAACTAAGGCTCAGCGCGGCAGACGCAACAGGAAGCGCTTGCCGCGCCCAGCCGCCGGCGTCACCCTGCCCAGCAGGAGTTCCCCTCCCATGGCCTGCGCAAGGCGATGCGCCAGGACAAGACCCAGCCCGCGGTCCTTGAACGCCTGGCCATAGGCGGAGAAGGGCTCGAACACGGTATCCAGCGCCTCTGCGGGCAGGGCCTTGCCGCTGTCCCAGACCTCGATGCGCACACTGCCCGCCTCGCGCCGGCAGCCAATCACGATGCCCGCGCCCGCTTCGCTACTGGCCAGTGCATGCGCCAGCAGGCCATCGAGCAGACGCGCAAGCTGCGCCTCGTCGGCCCACACCTGCAGCCGGGTCGGCACATGGCGCAGATGAATCTCGCGTTCCTGCGCGGCATCCATGCGCTCCGCCACGCAGCGCTTGAGCACCAGCCCCAGCGCCACTTCCTGACGCTGCAACTGGACCTTGCCTGCCATCAGCCGAGCCAGGGCCATCACCGCCTCAAACAGCTCCGACAAGGACTCGGCCGCCTGCTCGATGCCCTGCACCAGCTTGGCGGAATCGCCAGGCAGCGGATGCGCGGCCAGGGTTGCCGAAAAGAGGGCAATGGCTTGCAAGGGTTGGCGCATGTCATGGCCGGCGGAGGACAGGAAGCTGGCCTCCTCGGACACCGGGGCTGCCTCACGCGACTCGGCGGCGGCAGGTGCCGCGACCGCTGGCTCGCGCTCATCGGCGGGCGGCGCCGAGGACGAGGACAATCGGGCCAGGCGGCGCAAGGCCATCACTCCGTAAGCCAGGCAGACCAGGAGCGCCAGAACCCAGAACCAGGAAATGAGACCCAGACCGCCCAGGCTGGCGAGCAGCCCAAGCGCGCAGATGAGGCCGCCGACCAGTGCCAGCCGCAAGCTGAGCAGTGATTGCGACAAGACCGGCGAGCGCCGCTCAGGCATCTTCGGCAGGCATCGACAAATCCAGCGTCTGCCCCACCAGGATGGCTTGCGAGCGCGTCGACACACCCAGCACGTGATACACCGATGTCAGGTGCATTTTCACGGTGCGTTCAGAAAGATCGAGCTTCTGCGCGATCTCCTTGTTGGACAGCCCTTCCATCAGGCAGCACAGCACCCGTTCCTGCTTGGGCGAAAGCTTGGGGCGCGCACGTTGTTCACCACCGTTGCGGCCGCGCTCACCCTGGTCGTCGAAGAAACGACGACCCGCCAGCAGCAGCTTCACCGCCTCGACCAGCGCAGCAGGCTGCATAGACTTGGAGAGGAAGCCCTCAACTTCGGCCTCGCGCGCGAGTTGGCGATAGATCGGCGCATCCTGGCCCGAAAACACCGCCACCGGCACGCCCGGCGCCTCACGCCGCAACAGGCTCAGCAGGCGCAGACCGTCGCTGTCGGGCAGTTTCAGGTCAAGCAGGATCAAGTGGAACTGCTTGCCGGCCCGCAGGGCACTCACCGCCTCTTGGGCAGACGCGGCACAGACAATCACGCCCCCGCTGAGCAGGGGTTCGAGCATGGCCGACAAGGCATGTTGCAACAGTGCATGATCATCGACCAGAAGGATGTTTCGGACGAACGGATTCATCGGCGGAGGCGAGGCTGACTGGAATGGCAGGCGAAAAGATTACCGCAATATTTGCTGCCCAACGAGGCATTTTTGACGCTTTTCCACACATGACATGTCAGCGATTTGCGGCCATGCGACGCAGAAGCCAGCGTACCGCGGCGCCGAACACAGGCAAACGCGCAAACAATTCGGACGCGCTGTCCCAGTAATCGAGATGCTCTGCCACCCTTCCTTCGCCATCCAGGCTCAGCCGGCTACAGCCCTGGATGCTGAACGCCCGGCCACGCAGGCGGAAATGGAAATCCCATACCAGCATCGCCGTTCCCGGGCCATGAAAGACATCGCTCACCTTAAAGCTGGGGCTCTCCAGCGTGTCGAACATATGCCGGAAAATGCGCTCGATCCGGGCCGGACCGCGCACATCGTTGAAAGGATCACGGAAGCGCGCAGCGGGCGCATAGAACTCTGGAAGGCGCGCGAGCGAATCTGGACTGAGGGTTTCGTACCAGGCGACCAGTCGCGCCACCCTGGCTTCCTGCGTGTTCTCCGAGGTGCAGGACGCGTTCATGCCTGCACCGTCCGTGCCACGAGTTTGAGATACGCCCATGCCGGCAACAGCTTCAGGCACTTCAGCAGCAGCGTGAAGCGACGCGGGAAGTGGATCTCGAACTTGCCACGTGCCAGGCCCGCCAGAATTCGCCGGGCCGCCTCGTCCGGCTCCATCAGCGCGGGCATGCGAAAGTCATTCTGCGCGGTCAACGGCGTGCGCACGAAGCCGGGGCTGACGAGGGTCACGCCAAGCCCCGCGCGCGCCACGTCCAGATACAAGGACTCGGCGAAGTTGATCAGTGCCGCCTTGCTGGGTCCGTAGGCCAGCGCCTTGGGCAGGCCGCGATAGCCCGCCACGCTGCCGACCAGCACGATGTGGCCCTGCCCTGCGCGCAGCATGCCGGGCAGCACGCAGGCGACGGCATCCATGATGCCCAGCAGGTTGGTACGCATCAGCGCATCGGCCCAGCCGGGCTGGATATCCTTCGCGGCCACTGGGGCATAGGTGCCTGCATTGAGGATGGCGACATCCACCCCACCCCACTCGGCCAGCAAGCGTGCATGTGCAGCCTGCAGTTGCTCGGCCTGCCCCACATCCAGGGGCAAGGCGAGCGCTCCCAGGCTGTCTGCCAGATCGGCCAGCCGTGCCGGGTTGCGTGCCGACAGCGCCAGCCTCGCGCCCTGCGCGGCCAACGCCTTGG
Organism: Uliginosibacterium sangjuense; assembly: GCF_059132465.1. NCBI lineage: Bacteria > Pseudomonadati > Pseudomonadota > Betaproteobacteria > Rhodocyclales > Zoogloeaceae > Uliginosibacterium > Uliginosibacterium sangjuense. Next base: position 1,065,866 of record NZ_CP101132.1, on the reverse strand, counting down.
CCAGCTCGGCACCAATGCCGGTGGAGCCGCCGAGCAGCCACACTCGGCGGCCACTCCAGTCGGTGATCGGAGGATTCATGGCCATGCTGGTATTTACCGTTTGGTGAAGGACAGCGTGACCTGACCAAGCTCGAAGCCGAACTTGCTCATGAACGAGCGGTTCAACATGACTTTGTCATCAATCAGGAACATCCAGTCGTCGAACTTGACGTGATAGACCTTGCCATCCACCGGCAGGGCCAGCACGTAGCGCCAGCGCAGGGCATTGCCGGAGACCTCGCCGACGGCCTCGCCCACCACGTCGTCCGCCCGCCCGCGCCAACTACCATCGGCCTGCTGGGTCAGCGTCCATACCCGGCGCTGGGTCGTGCCGTCCGAGTAGCGGAAGTGCTCGTCCAGGGTGCCGACCGGTCGCCCGTCCTCGAACTTCCAGCTTGTCTCGATCACCACATGGAAGCGCTTGATCACCTTGCCGGAACGATCCTGGAACATGCCCCAGGCATCCAGTGTGCCGCTGAAGTACTTGGGCAGCTCCAGCTTGGGCTCATCGGCCATGTAATCTTTCACATCCATGCTTGCGCATCCCGTCAAGGCGGCCAACAGAAACAGACACCACCAGCGTTTCATGATCCCTTGTGCTCCTCTATCCGATGTCTGAACGTCCATAGCAAGGCCACCGCTGCCAGCTTCAGCACGGCCGGCAGCAGGGCATAGACGATGGCCAACGCGAACAAGGGTTGGGCTTCGCGCGCACCGACCGTGTAGCCGAGCGCCTGCAACAACGGCAAGGCGAGGCCGGCGGCCAGCGCGAGATTCAGCTTGGACACCAGATTCCACCAGCCGAAGTAACTGCCAGCGCCCAGTTCCGCATCCTGCGCAACCTGATCGGCCAGCAGGGACGGCGGCATCGCCAGGTCCGCCCCCAGGGCCAGCCCGGAGAGCACGCACACCAGCCCATAGGCGAAAAGCTGCCCTTCGCCCAGGAAAGCTGCCCAGACGAAAGCGGCGGATGCCATCAGCATTCCCGCCAGCCAGGCATGCAGTCGACCGATGCGCCGTGCCAGGCTCACCCATACCGGCAAGCCACAGGCGGCCGCGATGAAGTACACCGCGAGAAAGATGCCGCTGAGGCGCTCGGCTTGCAGCACGTCGGCAATGAAGAACAGGACCAGGGTGGCAGGTATCGCCGCTGCGATGCCGCTCAATGCAAAAACGGCCAGCAGTGCGCGAAACCGGGGGCGGCGGAACACCCGCCACAGCACCGAGAGAACGGGCGCTTCGCCAGATCGCACGAGCGCCGCAGGCTGCATGCGGGGCAGGCCGGATGCGGCACCCAGCACGCCCAGCACCAACAAACCGGCGAACAACCAGGCGATGAGCCCCAAGCCCTCGGCCAGCGTCGGCGCGATCAGCCCCGGCAGGGCCGAGGCGAGTACGACACCCAGCAGAGCGAAGCCTTCACGACTGGCCGTCAGGCCGGTGCGCTGCTCGACGTTCTGGGCCAGTTCCGCCCCCCAGGCCTGGTGATTCACGCTGGCCACCGAATACGCCGAGTAGACGACAAAGAGGCTCAGCAGCAACCAGCCCGCGCCCGCCGTGGCGGGTGGGTTCATCAGGGCCGCAAAACCGAGCATGAGGAAAGGTGCTGCCAGGGCGATGAAGCGCAGACGGGCTGAACCCGCCGCCGGATGGCGATCCGCCCACCAGCCGATCACCGGGTCGATCAGCGCATCCCACAAACGGGCAAACAGCAGGATGCTGCCGATGGCGGCCAGGGACAAGGCGCCATGCTGTGCGTACAGCGCCGGGACATGCACGTAGATTGGCAGCGCGACGAATGCCAAGGGCATGCCAAGTCCGCCATAGGCCAGGACGGTTCGCCAGCTTGCCGGGCCACGCGACGCAGCAGGCAGGCACTCCAGCCGGGCGCTCATCAGCCAGCTCCGATCAGACGGGTGCGCAACTCGGCCGCGCGCGTCCGGGGGTCGAGCCAGATACCGAAGAAGGCACGTGCCAGCGCCGGGTCGCGCACCTCTCCCACAAAGCGACCGTCGTGGAACATGCTCATGCCCCGCCCAGGCTCATGCCGCCCGATCAGGGTCTCGCCTTTCTTCACGCTGGGCAGCACGCGGTCCAGCTCCTGGCGCCAGCGCGCCAGCGTCGCCTCGTCACGCGTACCGAGGCGGCGGATCTCGTCGATGGAGGTGGACACCAGCATCTCGCCCGAGAAATCGCGGGCGTAGGTCAGTTGCAGGGCGAACGCAGCGTCGACATCGAAACGCTCACCGGCGACCCACAGTTGTGCACGATAGAGGTTGAGGCCGAACCAGCGCATTTCGCCCGCTCCCAGTGGGCGCAGGCCCGGCAGCATCTGCTCCGCTCCACTCTCCTGCGCGTGCCCCAGCACCGGCAGCAGAAGACAGAGGCTCAGAAGGAGACGCCGCCGCCGGTTCATCTGCCCACCCCCGGGCTGTCGCCCTCGTGCGCGAAGAGGTACTGCAGCACGTCGGTGTTACGGGCGCGGAAGCCGGCTTCGCAGTACGCCAGGTAGAACTGCCACATGCGCATGAAACGGGCGTCGAAGCCCTGCGCCGCGACCTCCTTGGCAACCGCATTGAAGCGCTCCATCCAGTGCGCCAGCGTCTCTGCATAGTCGATGCCAAAGGCATGCTCGTCGAGCACATCGAGCCCGGCACGCTTGGCCTGCAGACGCACCTGCTGGGGCGACAGCAACATGCCGCCGGGGAAGATGTGGCGCTGGATGAAATCCACGTCACGACGGTAGTGGGCAAACAAGGCGTCATCGATCACGATGCCCTGCACCGCGATGCGCCCGCCGGGTCTGACGCAGGCCTTGAGTTGCGCGAAGTAGGAGGGCCAGTAGCGCTCGCCCACCGCCTCGATCATCTCGATCGAGACGATGTGGTCCCACTGGCCGGCCAGGTCGCGATAGTCACGCAACTCGAACACCGCGCGATCGGCGAAACCACCGCGCTCCGCGCGCTGCTGTGCCCAGGCGAGCTGGGACGGGGACAGGGTGATGCCGTGCACCTTGCAATCGAACTCGGTCGCCGCGACCTCGGCGAAACCGCCCCAGCCACAGCCTATCTCCAGGATGTGCTGGCCGGGCCGCGCGCCGATCTGCTGCAGCATGCGGCGGTACTTGGCGCGCTGGGCGTCTGCCAGGGCCTGGCCGGGCGTCTCGAACAGCGCGCTCGAATAGGTCATGGTCTCGTCCAGCCACAGGGCATAGAACTCGTTGCCCAGGTCGTAATGCGCCTCAATGTTGCGGCGTGCACCGCGGCGGGTGTTCATGCGCAGCAGGTGCCACAGGCGGTGCCCCAATACGCGCAGCACGTTGCCGTGGATGGCGCGCTCCAACTGGCGCCGGTTGCTGGCCAGCAAGGTGAGCAAGGCAGCAAGGTGGTCGGCCTGCCACAGACCCTCCATGTAGGCCTCGCCAAAGCCGATGCTGCCCTCGCCCAGGATGCGCTCGAACACCGACCAGTCGGTGACTTCCAGCGTGGCCGTCAGGGAGCCATCGCCCAGCAGGCATTGATCGCCATTGGGCAGGCGCAAGGAAATGCATCCGCCCTCGATGCGTTCCAGCATGCGGATCACGATGCGGGCGGCGGAGGGGATGCTGGCGGCGGCGCTGCGGCTGAGGGCGTCGGAACGGGTATTCATGTGGTCTCCTCTGCGGGCGGGAGCGGTCTGGAATGAAAACGGACTCGGCGCAGGGCCAGTCGCAGAGCCTGCCAATGGATGCGGACGATGACGCCTACGCTGAGCAGAGGGCAGCGTAGCAGCGCGCCCAGCAAGGCTCGACTGGTCAAAGGTCTGTCCTGGCCGGCCAGGCGGGTGGTGAGCTGCTTTACCCCTTCATCCCAGTAGTCGATGCCCACAGTGAGCTGGCTTCCGCGTCGTGTGAAGTGAAAGCGGTACTCGCCTTTCACCGGAAAGAAGGGCGACACATGGAAAACCTTCTGTGCCACCAGCACGTCGTCGGCTTCAATGGGGCGCTGGTCCGGATGCACGACCAGATAGTTATGGCGGTCGCCAAAGGTGTTGTTCACCTCGGCCAGCACCGCACGCAGCTTGCCGTCACGGTCGTGGCAGTACCAGAAGCTGACCGGGTTGAAGACGTAGCCGAACAGGCGCGGCACCGTTTGCAGCACCACCTCGCCATCGGCGCTGTCGACGCCATGGCGGGCCAGCAAGCCCCGGATCCAGGGCAGCAAGGGCGAGCCATCACGCGCGCCATGGTCCTTTTCGTAAAGGGCCAGCGGTGCCGCCCGATTGACCCGCAGCAGCGGTAGGTCGAGGGTCTGCAGGTGTGACAGGGGCACGCACAAGGTAAAGGCCGAGTAGGAGAAGCGATGCTCCACCGGCACGTGGCGCGCATGCATGACCGCCCCCAGGCTCAGGGCGGGCGTCATCGACAGGCTCTGGCTCACGCCGCCACCTCGTCGAGCTGCAGCGCGGCGGCACGCCAGGGTGCCACTGCACCGAGCATCGCAGCCACCTCCACCGCCGACGCGATACCGTCCTCATGGAAGCCGTAACGCGTCCAGGCGCCGCAGAACCAGGTGTGCTGACGGCCTTGCAGCATCGGCAGGTGTGCCTGGGCGTCGCGTGCGCGCAGGTCGAACACCGGGTGGTCGTAATCGAACTCGGCAATTACCTTGTCCGGCGCGGGCTCGATGAAGGGATTCAGCGAGACCACGACCGGGCGCTGGAAGGGCAGCGGCTGCAAGCGGTTCAGCAGGTAGGACACGCTCACCGGCTGGCGGTCGATTGCGCCTTCGCCGGCCAGGTAGTTCCAGGCCGACCAGGTGTTGCGCCGGCGCGGCAGCAGGCGTGTGTCGGTATGCAGGATGGCGCGGTTCGGTTGATACGGAATCGCGCCCAGCACGGCACGTTCCGCCGCCGTGGCGGACTCGCCCAGGATGCGCAGCGCCTGATCGCTATGGCAGGCCATCACCAGATGGTCGAAGTGCTCGGTACCACGCGTGCTGATGACCTCGACGCCCCGCTCACCGCGCTGCACGGCGTAGACCGGCGCATTGAGGCGCAGGTCCGGGATGCCGGCCAGCATGCGCTGGACGTACTCGCGCGAGCCGCCGCGCACCGTCATCCACTGGGGCCGGTCGAATACCTGCAGCAGGCCATGGTTGTGACAGAACTGAAGGAAGGTGGCCAGCGGATAGGCCAGCATCTGCTCGGTCGGGCAGGACCAGATCGCCGCCGCCATCGGCAACAGATACCAGGCCCGGAAACCCTCGCTGTAGCCCCCGCGTCGCAGGTATTCGCCCAGCGAGATGGCCGGTGCCGAATGCTCGCGCGCAAGCCTGGTCGTCTCTTCATTGAAGCGGCGGATATCCGACAGCATGCGCCAGAAAGCAGGGCGACCGAGATTGCGCTTCTGCGCGAACAGGGTGAAGAGATCGTCCCCGGCCCACTCCAGGTCGGGCTGCGACAGGCTCACCGAGAAGCTCATGTTGCTGGTGGCCACCGGTACATCCAGGGTTTCGAACAGGCCGACCAGGTTCGGATAGGTGCGCCGGTTGAATACCAGGAAGCCGGTGTCGACCGGTCCGGAGACGCCATCGACCTCGATGTCGACCGTATTGGCATGCCCACCTGCGTAAGCCCCCGCCTCGAAGAGCGTGACCTGATGCCGACGGCCCAGCAGCCAGGCCGCCGACAAGCCGGCGATACCGCCGCCGACCACCGCGATGCGCCGTGGCTGCTCGCCCGTGCCCGGCTGCGCCGGAAGTTCGCCCATCTTCATGTCAGCGCCTCCCCGGCTTCAGCATTCACGCCCTCGATCAGCGCGTAGGCGGAATGGTTGTGGATCGACTCAAAATTCTCCGATTCCACCGTCCACCGCGCGACGCGGGGCTCGGCCTTGAGCCGCAGTGCGATGTCGCGCACCAGGTCCTCGACGAACTTGGGATTGTCATAGGCGCGCTCGGTGACCCACTTCTCGTCCGGCCGCTTGAGCAGACCGAAGACTTCGCAGGAGGCCTCCTCCTCCGCCATGCGGACCAGGGTCTCCAGGCTCAGCCAGCCGCGCAACTGGACCGTGATGCTGATGTGCGAGCGCTGGTTGTGCGCGCCGTACTCCGAGATCTTCTTCGAGCAGGGGCACAGGCTGGTCACCGGCGTGACGACCTTGAGGGTGACTTCGCTCACTGCCTCGCCCGGGCGACGCTCCACCCGCAGCTCGGCATCCAGGTCCAGCAGGCTGGCCACGCCCGACACCGGCGCCAGCTTGCGCAGGAAGTAGGGGAAGCGCAGCTCGATGTAGCCGCTGCTCGCATCCAGGTGCACCAGCATCTCGTCGAGCAGGGCCGGCAAGTCCTGCATGCGCAGGGCGGCACGCTCGCGCTCCAGAATCTCGACGAAGCGCGACATGTGGGTGCCCTTCACCTCGGGCGCCAGGCCGACGTACATCGCCACGGTCGCCACAGTGGATTGGATCAGTCCTTCGTCCGACAGCAACTGCAGCGGGTAGCGCAAACCCTTGACCCCGACACGCTGGATGGCCAGCGCGCGCAGGTCAGGCGTGGCCTGGACGTCGGGCAGGAAAACAACTTTCTCGGGGGCGTTCATGGTCTCTCCAGGGGCGGGGCGGGCTCAGGGGTGCCACATGGCGGCCACGCCGTCATGCACAATCAACATCCTGTCCATGACAAACCGTTCCTGCTCGGCTTCGCGTGCATGCTGGATCACACCCCAGGTGGCGGTCGCCGCCATCACGGCGAACAGGCTGAGCAGCGCGGCCAGCCCAGGGCGGGACAGGACCCGTCCGGCACGGGGGAAAGACTGATGAGACTTCATGGCCATCTCCATTTGTCGTGGACAAAACTGAATAGTGATCTTAAATTAGAGCTCAACTCAATCAAAGTCAAGAGTTTGTCTTGGACAAAATGATTCAGACTGACAGACAAGAAGACCCTTACTTCAGCATTGCCGCCGTCGAGCGCGACACCGGGCTTGCCAAGGACACCTTGCGTGTATGGGAGCGTCGCTACGGCTTCCCCGTCCCGGCGCGCGATGCGCTGGGCGAGCGGCTGTACTCACGTGAGCAACTGGAGCTGCTGCGCCATGTGAAACGTCTGATAGACCAGGGCGCGCGCCCCGGCAAGTTGCTGGCCGATGGCCAGGCGGGCTTGCATGCCGCGCTGTCGGAGCAATCAGCGCGCCCCGCGCTGCCTGCCTGCCCCCAGTTCGATGAGTTGGTCGCCCTGCTGCGCGGTCACCACAGCGAAGCGCTGCGCAGCATCCTGCTCAAATGGCTGGGCAAACAAGGCTTGCAGCGTTTCGTGACCGACACCGTGGTTCCACTCAACATCGCGGTCGGCAATGCGTGGATGCAGGGCGAGATCGACGTGGCAGAGGAGCACCTCTACACCGAGCACATCCAGAACACGCTGCGCGCCGCGATCAATGCCCAGGCCAGCGGCGGTACGCGCCCGCGCATCCTGCTGACGACCTTTCCCGAAGAGCAGCACAGCCTGGGGCTTTTGATGGCGGAAGCCATGCTCGTTCCGGAAGGAGCGACCTGCATCTCGCTGGGCACCCAGACGCCGCTGGCCGACATTGCCAGCGCGGCTGCGCGTGGCGACATCGACATCGTGGCCCTGTCATTCAGCCCGGCCTACCCGCAACGACAAGCTCGCGAAGGCGTCGCCGCCCTGCTCCGCCTGCTGCCCCCACACATCAAACTGTGGGTGGGTTCGCGTCTGGAGAAGCTGTGCCCGCCAAACGACCCGCGCTGCATGGAGATGAGTGACATCGCGCAGACGCTGGAAGGGCTGGCGGAGTGGCGCCGCCGCCAAGGCTGAAGGCGCGGTTCAGGCCGTCGCGCAGAGACCGTCCGCCCGCGGGTCACAGGCGCCTTCGATGAGGCCATCGGCGTGCCACGAGACGGCGCCGGCGTGGCCCATCATGTCCTCGAAATCACCGACGATCTGGATGTCATGCCCGGCTGCGCGTAGCGCGTCGTATAGCGCGGGGGCGAAACGCGACTCCAGCTTGAGGTTGGTGGACTCCTCGCCCCAGGTGCGCCCCAACAACCAGCGCGGTGCCGTGACAGCGGCCTGGATGTCCTGACCGAACAGCACGTGGCGCGAGAACACGGCGGCCTGCGTCTGCGGCTGCCCTTCCCCACCCATGGTGCCGTAGGCGATGACGCGGCCATCCTTCAGTTGCGCCAGCGAAGGGTTCAGCGTGTGGAAGGGCAAGCGCCCCGGCAGCAAGGCATTGGGGCCGTCGTGCAGAGTGAAGCTCGCGCCACGGTTCTGCCACTGCACACCGCTCTCGGGCAGCACCACGCCGCTGCCGAACTCCCAATACACGCTCTGGATGTAGCTGACCACGTTGCCGTGGCGGTCGGCTGCGCCCATCCAGATCGTGTCGCCAGGCTTGGCGATCTCGGGCCAGGGCGCAGCACGCTGACTGTCGATGGCAGCGGCCTCGCGCGCCAGCACATCGGCATGCAGGAAGGCCTGGGCGTCCGCACTCATGTAGCGCGGATCGCCGCAGTGCGCATTGCGCCAGCGAAAAGCGCGCTTAGTCGCCTCCACCAAGCCGTGCACATGCGCAAAGGACTCGCCGTCCCGCACGCCCAGACGGTCGAAGATGCCGAGGATCGCCAGCGCGCTGACGCCCTGCGTGGGTGGCGGCTGGTTGAAGATGCGGCCGACGCCCAAATCCACGCACAGCGGTGTGACCTGTTCGGCCCGATAGGCCTCCAGGTCGGCCAGGCGCAGCGGGCTGCCCAGCGCCTCCAGGTCACGTGCCAGGCTGCGCGCCAGCTCGCCGCGATAGAAGTCATCCAGCCCGGCACGCACGAGCTGCTCCAGCGTGGCAGCGAGGCGCGGCTGCACCTGCGTATCCCCCAGTGCGGGAAGGCCCTGGGCGGCAAAAGTCTCGGCGAAGCCAGGCACGGCTTCCAGCTCATGCCATTTGCTGGCGGTGAGCTGGACCTGCGAACGCGTGATCGGCACGCCGACACGCGCGTGATGGATCGCATCCGCCAACAGACGCGCCACGGGCAGGTGGCCACCCAGGCGCGCCGCGACCTGCAGCGCCTGCGCCCAGCCGCCGATGGCGCCCGCCACCGTCAGCGCGGCACGCGGGCCGCGCGTGGGAATGCTCTTGTCCTGCGTGTAGAAGGCGCGGTCGGCCAGCCCGGCTGCCGGCCCGCAGGCACGGATCGCAATGGGCGGCTTGCCCGGCTCGGCGATCAGCCAGAAGCCGTCACCACCGATGCCGTTCATGTGCGGGTACACCACCGCGATACTCGCCGCCGCCGCGAGCATCGCCTCCACCGCATTGCCGCCTTCGCGCAGCACCGCCGCACCGCTCTGCGCGGCCAGGTGATGTGGTGCCGTAACCAAGCCGCCACGGGCCATCGTCGCTTTCAGCATGTCAGCTCCCGAATGCGCTCATGAACATCTTGATCGAGGTGATCAGCAGGAACAGCGCGAAGGCGCGCCGCAGCAGCGCCGGCGAAATCGCATGCGCGGCGCGCACGCCATGCGGCGCGGTCAGCATCGAGGCCGGCACGATCAGGGCGCAACCGATCAGGCTGCAGTAGCCCAGGCTCAGTGGCGGCAACAGTGGATTGCCCCAGCCAGTGGCGATGAAGCCCAGCACGCCCGGCACGCCGATCAGGATGCCCACGGCCGACGCGGTGCCCACGGCGCGCCGCACCTCCACGCCGAAAGCGCTCAGGATGGGCACCGACAGCGTGCCGCCGCCAATGCCCATCAGCACCGAGAACCAGCCGATGAACAGCCCGATGGGCGCACGCAGCAAGGGCGAAGCCGGCAAGGCCGGGGCGATGATCCAGTTGTCGCGGCGGAAGGCCATGTAGATCGCGACCACCAGGGCGACGATGGCGAAGATCAGGATCAGCGTGTGACCACTGGCCTTGCCACCAAACAGGCTGCCGGCCACCACGCCGACCAGGATCGCCGGCGCCAGCGCGCGCAGCAGGGCCGGGTCCAGCCCACCCTTGGCGTAGTGCGCACGCGCCGAGGTGATCGCGGTCGGGATGATGGTGGCCAGCGAGGTGCCGACGGCCAGGTGCATGCGGATCTCCTCCGCCACATTGAGCGCCGGGAACAGCATGTAGAGGATGGGCACCACGATGATGCCGCCGCCGACCCCCAACAGGCCGGCCAGGAAACCGGACACGCAGCCGGTCAGGAAGAGTGCGGCGGCGAACAGCGCCAGATGGGTGAAATCGATTGTCATGTATCAAGTGTCTTGTAGTTGCGATCGGCGCGTGCCTCAGTCCATCCAGGAGACGTGCGCCGCGACCACGCGCCAGCCCTCGGGCATGCGCACCCAGGTCTGCGTCTGGCGACCGACGCGGGCCACGCCTTCGCGCGTGAACTCGGTGCAGGCGGTGGCGAAGTCCTCACCGTAAGTCGTGATGACGGTGTTGCGCAAGCGGCGCATCAGGCCCTTGGAGGGGCGCGCCGCACGGAAGTCCTGAATCGCCGCATAGCCGTAGAGGTTCTCGGTCGCGCCATACCGCACGGTGAGCGGGCTGTCGCAGAAAAGCTCGTCGAGCACCGCCACGTCGTTGCCGGTCAGGGCGGCCTCATAGCGCGCGAAGGCCGCTTCGACCTCGGCAAGGATGTGGGGAAGGTTGATGCTTCGTTCATTCATGTGATTCGTCCGATCCTGATTCATGCCGTCGCCCCTGCGCAGGCAGGTGCCCAGTGACTTTGCCTTTCCTTCCGCACCTGCGCGCCGCGACCGAATGACGCTGGACTCCAGCCCCCGATCAGATCGAGGGCAGGCTCTGCGCAGGAATGACGGAGAGAGGGTTCGAAAGGGAGCCCGCCACTCAGTGCCCACCGAGATACGCCTTCGCCAGTGCCGGATCGGCCGCAATCTCGGCCGCTGTGCCACGCGCGACCACGCGGCCGCTCTCCAGCACGTAGGCACGGTCGGCCAGGGCCAGCGCGAGCGCCGCCATCTGGTCGACGAGCAGGATGGTCATGTTCTCGTTGCGCAGGCGATCCAGCGCCGCGAACAGCTCTTCGATGATCTTCGGCGCGAGCCCCAGCGAGGGTTCGTCGAGCAGCAGCACGCGCGGCTTCGCCATCAGCGCGCGGGCAATCGCGAGCATCTGCTGCTCCCCGCCCGACAGCAGGCCGGCGCGCTGGTGCAGGCGCTCGCGCAGGCGCGGGAAGCGCGTCAGCATCTCCTCCACGCGCTGCTCGCGCCCTCCCGGGTGCAGGAAGGCGCCGAGGCGGATGTTGTCCAGCACGCTCAGTTCGGGGAACACTTGGCGCCCCTCCGGCACCAGCACCAGGCCCTGGCCCACGATCTGCTCGGCGCGCAGCTCGGTCAGCTCCGCACCGGCCAGGTGGATGCCGCCCTGCAAGGGTTTGTGCAGGCCGCTGAGGCTGCGCATCAGCGTGGACTTGCCGGCGCCGTTGGCGCCCAGCAGCGCCACCATCTCGCCCTCGCGCACCTGCAGGTCCACCGCGTGCAGCACCGGCTCGGCACCGTAGCCAGTTGTGAGGCCGCCCACGCCCAGCACTTCCGCCGCATCACCGGCTACGCGGCGGGCAGCAGGCGCGGCCACCTGCACAGAGCCCGACTCGCCCAGGTAGGCACGGCGGACATCGGGGTGATGCTGGATCTCGACCGGCGTGCCTTGCGCCAGCAACTGGCCCGCATCCAGCACCACGATGTGGTCCGACACCTCCATCACCAGCGCCATGTCGTGCTCGACCAGCAGCACGCCGATACCAGCCTCGGCAATCCGCCGCAGCAAGGCACCGAGCTGCGCCTTGTCCTCGCGAGACAGGCCGGCCGCGGGCTCGTCCAGCAACAGCACCTCCGGGTCCGTTGCAAGCGCCCGCGCGATCTCGACCAGGCGACGATCGACATGCGCCAGCCCCGCAGCCTGGATACCGAGCTCACCCTGATAACCACACCAGCGCAACAAAGCAGCCGCACGCTCACGCGCAGCCGGCGCACTGACGGCACGACGCGACAGCAAGCCCCCCAGGCGACCGCGCGGCAGGGCCAAGGCCACGTTGTCCAACACCGTCAGCGAGCCGAAGAGCTGCGAGGTCTGGTAGCTGCGCGCCACCCCACTGCGCGCCGCGCGCCACGCGCCACGCCCTTGCAAAGCCGCATCCTGCAGCAGGCAGCGGCCCAGCGTCGGGGTGTAGAAACCCGAAAGCATGTTCAGCACCGTGCTCTTGCCGGCACCGTTCGGCCCGATCAGGCTGGTCACCCGCCCCGGCTGTGCAGCAAAGCTCAGTGCGCTGACCGCACGCACGCCGCCGAAGATCATCGACAAGGCGTCCGCATGCAGGGGCTTGCGCGGCCGCGCCGGCAGGCTGATCTGCGGCGCGTCGACCGACATCGTTCCCTTGCCCGCCCAGCCAAGCCGGCGCATCGCGGCGGCATGCAGGGACGCGAGCAAGCCGACCATGCCGCCGGGTGCCGCCCACAACACAAGCAGCAACAGCACGCCAAAGAACAGCAGGCGATATTCCTCCAGGCTGGACAACAGCTCTGGCAGGACCCCCACGATGATGGCGCCGACGATAGGACCTGCCAGCGTGCCCGAGCCGCCGATCATGACCACCAGCACGAACAGGATGGACTGGATGAAGGCAAAGCTGCTGGGCGTCACGAAGCCCGAGAGCGGTGCATAGAGCCCGCCTGCCAGGCCCGCCAGCAGGGCCGACACCGCAAAGGCCACGGTTTTCACCACCAGCGGATTGAGGCCGATGGACTCGGCAGCGGTCTCGCTGTCGCGCACCGCACGCAAGGCCGCGCCCCAACTGCCGCGCGACAAGAGCTGGTAGCCCAGCAGGGCCACCGCCGCTGTCAGCACGGCCAAGGCGGCCACCGCACGCTCGCCGCGCAACAGCTCGCCCAAGGCCGGCGCAGCGATGCCCATGATGCCGTTCTGCCCGCCGGTGAGATCGCGCAGCTCGACCGCGCTGTGCTCGACGATGAAGCCGAAAGCGATGGTGATCATGGCGAGATAAGGCCCCTTGGCGCGCAGTGCCGGCAAGGCCAGCAGCGCACCCACCGCGCAGCTCAGCGCCGCTGCGACCGGCCAGGCGGCCCAGAAACTCCAGCCCGCCCGGGTCGTCAGCACCGCCACCACGTAGGCGCCCAGCGCATAGAAGCCGACATGGCCGAAGGAGACCTGCCCGCTCATGCCCATCAACACGTTGAGGCCGATGCCCACGATGGCCAGCAGCGCGACATTGGCCAGCACGAACACGTAGTAGCCGTTGAGGGTGGCGGCCAGCACCAGCGCGGCCGTGAAACCGATCAGCGCGAGCACCAGCCGCGCGAGGCCGCCATCGTTGCGGCCGGTGATGACATTTGAATTGAATGACATGGCGGGTAGGGGAAGGGTTTGATCCAGGCTGCTCATACCTTGCGCACCTCGGCGCGGCCGAACAGGCCATTGGGGCGCAGCGCCAGCGCCACGATGACCAGCGAGAAGCTGATGATCTGGGTGTAGCCCGAGCCCAGCGTGGCGGTGACCAGGGCCTCCACGCCCCCAAAGATCAGCCCGGCCAGCATCACGCCCCAGGCGCTGGAGATACCGCCCAGGATGGCGACCGCGAAGGCCTTGAGACCGAACAGCGTGCCCATGTCGGCATGTACGTTCATCAAGGGGGCGATCAACACGCCGGCGATGCCGGCGAACAGGGTCGACAGCGCGAAGGCGAGCATCACCACGCGCCGGATCGGTATGCCCATCAGGCGCGCCGCGTCGCGGTTCTGCACCACCGCCAGCATGGCCGTGCCCCAGCGGGTACGCCGCGCCACGAAGTGCAGCACCGCCGCGAGGGCCAGACCGATGACGGGGATCAGCAGTTGCAGCGGATACACGCCCAGGCCCAGCCCACCCAGTTCGATCGGCGTCTGCGCCAGCACCGAGGGCAGCGAGCGTGGCTCCTTGCCGAAGGAGAACATGACCAGGTTGTCGAGCACGATGCCCAGCGCCACCGTCGACATCAGCCAGGCATCCGAGCCCCGACTGGCGAAAGGACGCACCGCAACGAACTCAACCAGCAGGCCATACAGCGCGCACAGCATCAGCGCCAGCACGATGGCCAGCAGCATCGGCCAGCCCAGCAACTTGGCGAACGCAAAGGTCAGCACCGCGCCCAGCATCATCGAACTGCCCTGCGCGAAGTTGACCGTGCCGGACACGGCGTAAGTGACATGGAAGCCCAGCGCCATGAGGCCATACATGGCTCCCAGGCCAAGGCCGGAAATCAGGGCGGAGAGGAGGAGCATCGGATTGCCTTGGTATTCGTGATAGCCGGAACGTAGGGCGGAACGCGCAGCGGTTCCGCCGGTCGTGACCATGCGAAGCCTGACTGGAGCCGCCTGCCGGCGGCCGGCGGAACCTCCTGCGGAGTTCCGCCCTACGTACTGAGCGGAGAAATCGCATCAGGGCGGAGCGAGCGCCCTGCTGGCTAGGCGGCTTGCGCAGAGCAGTGCAGTTGCACGGCGAGCAAGCCAACAACGCCAGCGGGGCGCGCAGCCCGCCCTGGTGCGATTTCTTACTTGCTGGTCATACCGACCGGCAGGATGTAGTCGTCAATGAAGTAGGCCCATACGTAGTCATTCTCGTTGAGCGCGTCATGCACCTCGGGAGTGAAGGGCTTCACGTAGGTCTTGATCAGGCCTTCGTAGCGGTCGATCTTGTAGAAGCCCTGGCGCACCGCATCGCCGTCCGTGGAGCCGGCCTTGGCGATCGCCTGCGCGGCGAGGTGCAGGCCGTCATAGGCATTGGCCACGCCGACCGCCGGCGTGATGTCATCCACGCCCTTGATGTCCGGGTACTTGGCCATCAGGGTCTTGATCAGCTTCTCGCCGACCGGGTTCTGCTTGCCGAAGAAGCTGTAGGTCTGCACGAAGTGCACGTTCTTCGCATTCGGGCCGGCCAGTTCGGTGAAGCGGCCACCCGCCGGGCCCCAGTGCGACACCACCGGCACCTTCCAGCCCATGCGGTCCAGCGACTTCACGACCTGAGCCGAGGGACCCACGTTGCCGACCATGAACAGCACGTCGGCACCGGCCGCCTTGAGGCGCGTCAGTTGCGGCACCACGTCCACATCATTGGCCTCGAACTTCTCGACGCCGACCGCCTTCATGCCCTTGGCCGTCAGCGCGGCGGTGAGGCCCTTCTCGTTGGATTCACCCCAGGCGTTGTTCACCAGGATCATGCCGGGCTTGGCTGCCTTGAAGGTCTTCTGCGCGTAGGCCAGCATGCCGCGGTCGACGATCTCGTCCACCGCCGACACGCGGAAGGCAAAGTTCGGGTTGGCGCCATTCTTGGTCACCGGCGTACCGGCCGCCCACGGCCCCATGAAGGGCACCTTCTCCTGGTTGGCCATCTGCACGATGGCCACCGACACCGGCGTATCCAGGCCGCCGAACAGAACCGCCACCTTCTCCTTGTAGATCAGCTCGCGCGCCGCGGTCACGCCCTTGGCCGGGTTGCCCTCATCGTCGCGCCGCACCAGCTCCAGCTTGCGCCCGCCCAGCAATCCGCCCTTGGCATTGATCTCCTCGATGGCGACGGTCATGCCGCGCGTGATGGCCTCGCCCGCCAGCGCAGACTGGCCGGACAAGGCCGTCACCAGGCCGATCTTGATCGGGTCGGCCGCCAGCGCGGACGGCAGGCTCAGACAGCTCGCGGCCGCCAGCGCGGCAGCCAGGACGGTACGTCGGGTAGTACGGGTCATGACGAATCTCCAGTGTGCGGGACAAGAACAGGCCACATGGCCACGGAACAACCCAACGCAGGAAACATGCCAGATGTTATCAATGTAGAAACAACATTGCAGACGCTTGTAAAAGCTAATTGTCTACAATCTGGCACGCACTATGCTCACATGTAAAAGCACGCCTCGTTGGCGATTGTTCGCACAGATTTAGTGCAAAAACGGAGAATCCACGATGAATCCTGCTTCAAAACCGGGCATGGGCAGTAGCGAAGAGATCGGCCGCCGCGCCGGCGAACTGGTCGAAGAGTTCCTGCGCGTGATCATGATTCCGGACCCGGAGGGCGCCCGCGCCTTCACCGCGCCCGACATGCGCATCCTGTTTACGGGTGGGCGCAAGATGGCGGAACCCGCCGAGTGCAGCGCCTTCAACGCCAGCCGCTATGCCTGGGTCAAGAAACGCTTCGAGCGCACCGACGTGGTCGCCGGCGCGACCGCCGATGAAGCCATCGTCTACAACATCGGCACGCTCTACGGCGCCTGGCTGGACGGCACCCCTTTCGAGGGCAATCGCTACGTCGATCGCTACGTGGTGCGCCAGGGCAAGATCGTAGACATGCAGGTGTGGAACGACAGCGCGGAGTGGCTGCTGGTGCGCGCCGGCCTCGCCCAGGCCTGGCCCTCCCCCATGGGGGCCGCGGCATGAGTGCGCCTCCCCTGGCCCGGCTGCCCGACAGTGGCCGCTTCGCCTATAGCCCGATCACGCGGCGCCCGGACTACAGCTGGCCCGGTGGCGCACGGCTCGCCGTCTATCTCGGTTTCAACATCGAACACTTTGCATTCGGGGAAGGGCTGGGCGCCTGCATCGGCCCGGTCTCGCCGCAGCCGGATGTGCTCAATTACAGTTGGCGCGAGTACGGCAACCGCGTCGGCGCCTGGCGCTGCCTGGAACTGTTCAAGCAGCTCGGCTTGCCAACCGGCGCGTTGATCAACACCGCCCTCTACGAGCACTGTCCCGAGCTGGTGGAGGCCTTCGCTGCACGCGGCGATGAGCTGATTGGTCATGGCCATAGCAACGCGATGCGCCAGGCCGAGCTGGATGAAGCCGGCGAAGCCGGGCTGCTCGCCACCTGCCGCGAACACATCGCACGCCATAGCGGGATCGCGCCCAGCGGCTGGTTGTCACCCTGGATTTCAGAAAGTCGCCTGACCCCCGACCTGCTCGCCGAAACGGGCTATCGCTACACGCTCAACTGGTGCCACGACGACCAGCCGGTCGCGATGCAGACACGCAGCGGAAAGCGGCTGTGGGCCATCCCCTACCCGCAGGAGGTCAACGACATCCCGATGATCATCGCGCGCCAGATGGACGGCAAGGACTTCGCCCAGCTCGTGGTCGACAACTTCGACGAGATGCGCGAGCAGTCCCGCCACCAGCCGCTGGTGATGGGCATCGCCTTGCATCCCTACCTCGTCGGCCAGCCCTACCGCCTGCGTCACCTGCGCCGCGCGCTGGAACACATCGCCGCCGCACGCGACGCCGGCGATGTCTGGATCACCACGCCAGGGGCAATCTGCCGACATGTCGACGAGCTGTTTCCAGTTTGAATGAGATGCACGCCACTCTTCAATTGCCAGCAGCCGCCTTGCTCACACTGCCGCGCTCGTCGTCCCTGCGCAGGCAGGGACCCAGCGACTTTGCTTTTCCCTCTGCACTTGCGGGCTGCATCGAAAGACACTGGAGTCCTGCCTGCGCAGGAATGACGGCTTCCACTCAGCCCAGCTCACCACGCTCATGACGACACACTCCCCTCTCCCCTTCGAAGACCACATCGGCGCCTGGGTACCGCACGGCAAGTTCAGCCTGCCGCCCACCGCCAGCGGCCCGCTGGCCGGCCTCAGCTTTGCCGTGAAAGACGTGTTCGACGTCGCCGGCCATCCCACCGGGGCCGGCAATCCGCGCTGGCTGGAGACGCATCCTATACCCGATCGGCATAGCCCCCTGGTGGCGCAGTTGCTGGCCGCTGGTGCCGCCCTGCATGGCAAGACGCTGACCGACGAGTTGGCCTACAGCATTCACGGCGACAACCTGCACTACGGCATGCCGGTGAACAGCGCAGCTCCCGAGCGCATCCCCGGCGGCTCTTCCAGCGGCTCGGTGGCGGCGGTGGCAGCGCATCTCGTCGACTTCGCGCTGGGCACCGACACTGGCGGCTCCACCCGCGTGCCGGCCAGCTACTGCGGCGTGTGGGGCTTGCGTACCACGCACGGCCTGCTGTCACGTGACGGTCTTGTGCCCCTGCATCCCGGCTTCGACACGGCCACCTGGTTCGCCCACGCCGCCGAGACCTTCGAGCGCGTCGGGCAGGTACTGCTGCCGGAGAGCGCTTTCAGGCCATGTCGCGTACTGCTGCCACGCGACACCTGGGCACTGGCGGAGCCGGCCTTCCAACCCTTGCTGGCCGCCGCCCGGGATGCCGCTGTGGCGCAGGTCGGGCCAGCCAGCGAGACGGACATTGCCGCCCCCACCTCGCTGGAGGACTGGCGCCAGACCTACGTGACCGTGGGCGCCTTCGAAGGCTGGCAAGCTCACGGCGATTGGATCAGGCGTGAGTCGCCGGTGTTCGCGCCCGCCATCGCGGCACGCTGGCAGCATGCGGCCAGCGTCAGCCAGGCCGATGCCGAGACGGCACAAGCCCGCAAGGCCGCGATCCGCGAACAGGTGCGCGGCCTGCTCGGCGACGATGCCATTGCCATCCTGCCTTCGGCGGCCAGTGTGCCACCCTTGCGCACGGCAGGCGGCGCGGAGATCGACGACATCCGCATGCGCACCCTGCGCATCTGCTGCATTGCCGGCCTGGCTGGCCTGCCACAGGTGAGCCTGCCGCTGCGCACCGCCACCGGGCTGCCCGCCGGCATCTCGCTGCTGGGGCCAGTGGGCAGCGACCTCGCGCTGATCCGCCTGGCACGCCAGATCCACGCCAGGCTCACCGCCTGATGCGCGGCAAGGCTTGTCACACCCCATGCGAGGCAGAGGTGTGGCAAGCTGTGTCGCTCAATCAACCCACAGGATTGTCGACAATCCAGACGAGCCCATGGCCACCAGCAAATCGCGCAACAAGTCCCGCCCTGCCATGAGCACCGAACTGCCAGGGCTGCAGCCCGGCGACGACGTGGAGACGCGCATCTACAACACGGTGTTCGAGAGTGTGATGACGCAGCGCCTCAAGCCCGGCACCAAGCTGCCGGAAGCCTCGCTGTGCGAACTGTTCGAGGTGAGCCGCGCCACCGTGCGCAAGGTGCTGCAGAAGCTGGCGCACGACCACATCGTGGAACTGCGCATCAATCGCGGCGCCGTGGTGGCCGCGCCCACGCCGGAGGAGACGCGCCAGATCTTCGAAGCCCGCCGGCAGATGGAAGCGAGCATCGTGCGCCTGGCCGCCGCCAAGGCCACGCGCGCCGACATCGCCAGCCTGCGCGCCCAGCTCAAGCAGGAACACGAGGCCATGCACAGCTTTGCGCAGCCGCAGTGGGCGCGGCTCGCCAGCGCCTTCCACCTGCGCCTGGCCGAAGTCGCCGGCAATACCATCCTGCAGCGCTACCTGATCGAGCTGGTATCGCGCTGCTCGCTGATCGTGGCGCTGTACGAGCCGCCCGGCAACGCGTCCTGCGAACACGACGAGCACGCCCGCATCGTCGACTACATCGAGAAGGGCGATGCCGAACGCGCTGTGAAGCTGATGGATGAACACCTGCATACATTGGAAGCCAATGTATGCGTGGAGACGGAGGAAGAAGACGGCAGTCTGGCCCGCATGCTGGGCATGCGCTGAAAGATGCGCAGAACGCTTACGAACTGAGTCAGCGATCTTTCACGTGAGGACTCAAGAAATACCTCGGCGGGCCGTACTGTGGACATGACCATTCAACTGGAGTGGTCTTGCTCTTTTCCTGACGTACGAAAGCCCCATGAAACTCTCCTCCCGCCTGGCCCTGATCATCCTCAGTTCTGCCATTGGCCTGCTGTTGATCTGCGGTATCGCCCTGTACGGTATCCGCAGCACCATGACCGCAGAACGAGAAATGCAGACACGTACGCTGCTCAATCTTTCCGTGGGCATCCTCAAGCAGTTCGATGAAGCGGCCAAGGCCGGCAAGATGACGCAGGAGGAGGCGCGGGCACGCGCCAGCGAAGCCCTGCGCGGCCTCAAGAATGGCAATGACTACATCTTTGCGCGCGACGACGACTTCACGCTGGTCGCGCACGCCAATGAATCGCGCATCGGCAAGAAGGATCTCGGCTCCACGATGCCGGACGGACGCAAGACCGTGGAGGTCTATCGGGATGCGCTGGCCAAGGCGGATCCGGCCTTTGTCACCATCTACACCACCCGGCCGGGCAGCGACAGCAAGGAAGAGTTTCCAAAACTCAACGGCGTGACCCGATTCGCCCCCTGGGGCTGGACGGTGGGTACCGGCTTCTTCGTGGATGACATCGACACGGCCTTCCACCGCTACGCCCTGACGCTGGCTGTGGCCGGCTTGCTGATCGTCGGCCTTGGCACGGGGCTCGCCGTCATCATGGCGCGCAACATCTACCGGCAACTCGGCGGCGAACCCGCCATCGCGGTGGAAGCAGCCAACCAGATCGCCACAGGTCATCTCGGCCAACGCCTTCCCACCGCGCCGGCAGGCAGTCTGGTGGACTCGCTGGGGGTGATGCAGCGCAACCTCCAGGGCATGCTCACCAGCATCAAACACAGCGCGACTGCACTGAACGATGCGGCCAACGATATTGCCTCCCGCATGAGCGACATCCACACCGCCTCCAGCCAGTCGTCGGAGGCGACCTCGGCCACCGCCGCCGCCATCGAGGAGATGACGGTCAGCGTGGGCCAGATCGCCGACAACGCGCATGAGACCGAGGGCAACTCCAGCCGCTCAGCCGAACTGGCAGCCAGTGGCGGCCAGCGCGTCGCATCGGCGGCCGAAGCGATCGAGGCCGTGTCTGGCACCATCGCCGACGCTTCCGGCAAGATCGAGGGCCTGGCAGAACGCACGCGCCAGATCGGCGGCATCGCCAGCACCATCAAGGAAATTGCCGAGCAGACCAACTTGCTGGCGCTCAATGCAGCCATCGAGGCCGCACGCGCAGGCGAACAGGGGCGCGGCTTTGCCGTGGTGGCCGACGAGGTGCGCAAGCTGGCGGAACGCACCACCAAGGCCACCACCGAAATCGCACAGACCATTGCCGCCGTGCAGGATGACACCGACTCCGTGGTGGCCAGCATGCACACCGTGCGCCCACTGGTGGAGCGCGGCGTGGCGCTGTCCAACGAGGCAGCCGAAGCCCTGCATGGCATCAATGCCGAGACGCAGCAGACGCTGGCCAAGATCCGCGACGTGGCCCACGCAACGGCGGAGCAGACGGCAGCCAGCAACAGCATCGCCAACAACGTGGAGCGCATTGCGCACATGGTCGAGGAATCCGACTCGGCAGTGCGCGGCGCCAGCGAAACCGCGCGCTCACTGGCCAGTCTTGCCGGCGAGTTGAACGCAGCGGCGGCTCGCTTCAGGGTCTGAACGGGGCACGCTGTCTGCCCAAGCAGTGACCAGCAGGAAGGCGATTGGTTATAGTGTTCGCCTTCCTTGCACGCCTCACCCGAAGATGTCCGCCTACCCGCTCCCCGACTTCACCCGCCGCATCTGCGCGCCGCAAGACCTCGCCGCGCGCATCGCCACCCTGCCCCGCCCGCTGGTGTTCACCAACGGCTGCTTCGACATCCTGCACCGCGGTCATGTGACCTACCTGGGCCAGGCCCGCGCGCTGGGCGCCAGCATGATCGTGGCGCTCAACACCGACGCCTCGGTCAAGCGCCAGGGCAAGGGCGACGACCGCCCGGTCAACACACTGGAAGACCGCGCGCATGTCATGGCGGCGCTGGACTGCGTAGACTTGGTCACCTGGTTCGACGAGGACACGCCGATCGCGCGCATCATCGAATGTCGCCCCGACGTGCTGGTCAAGGGCGGCGACTGGCCGGTGGAGAAGATCGTCGGCTACCCCGAGGTGCTCGGCTGGGGCGGCAGCGTGCACAGCATCCCCTTCGAGGTCGAGCGCTCGACCACCGCCCTGCTCAGCAAGATCCGCCGCCTCTGAATCCCGCCCGACAAGGCGTGATTTCGATCACGCCGCGGCACACAGCCGGCTATGGCCAACGGCACTGAAATGTCACCATCTGTGACTTATTGAGTCGCGCTTGCAAACGACTGTTGCGCTACGGAATTTCACTTCGTGTCCATCCGTCCACACGACACAATGAAACGCATGGACAGACTCAATCAAGGCTTCGAAATCGAATCCACCAGCTATTGCCAGACCGGCTTCTCGCCGCGCTGGTCGTGGTGGATTCGTGGCATCGCCGGCACCGCGCGCTACGGCATCGTCGGCACCGACGAGCTTGGCTCGGGCCTCTACCTCTACGGCTACGACAGCGCGCACCAGCAGACGCGCGAGTTACTGCTGCCCGCCGAGCGCTTCTCGCTGACTGAAGAAGTGCCACGCACCCTGGCCAACGAGATGGTCACGCGCGCACTGGTCGACATCGGCTGGTTGCAAGCAGACAACCCCTTTGACCGCGGCAACCTCAACACGCCCAGCCGCCACAGGCAGTAAGCGCAGCACGCACACACAAAAACGCCAGCCTCCAGGCTGGCGTTTTTGCTGCTCACTCCACGCACCGTTCAGGCCGCGCGCTTGAGCTGCTTCTGGTACAGGAACTCCAGGATCGCCGCGCGATAGGCCGCAAAGTTGCTGTCGTGCGCCAGCGCGAGACGATCGCGCGGCTTGTCCAGCTTCACCTCGAGGATTTCGCCGATGGTCGCCGCCGGGCCGTTGGTCATCATCACCACGCGATCCGATAGCAGCACCGCCTCATCCACGTCGTGCGTCACCATCACCACGGTAGCTCCCGTCTTGCCCATCACGCCGATCAGCTCGTCCTGCAGGCTGGCGCGCGTCAGCGCATCGAGCGCGCCAAAGGGCTCATCCATCAGCAGGATCTTCGGCTCCATCGCGAACGCCCGGGCGATACCCACACGCTGCTTCATGCCGCCCGAGATCTCGTGCGGATACTTGTTGGCCGCATGACCCATATGAACCATCTCGAGCGCGGCCGTGGTGCGCGCCTTAAGCTTGGGCTTGCCTTCCTTAGTGCCGAACACACGCTCGACAGCCAGGTAGACATTCTCGAAGCAGGTCAGCCAAGGCAGCAGGGAGTGGTTCTGGAACACCACCGCGCGCTCCGGGCCGGGACCGCCGATCTCGCGACCATTGCAGATCAACGCCCCGGTGCTGGGCAGGGTGAGCCCCGCGATCAGGTTCAGCAGGGTCGACTTGCCACACCCGGAGTGACCGATCAGGGATACGACCTCGCCTTCCGCAATGCGCAGGTTGATGTCGCGCAGTGCGACGAAGGTGCCCTTCTTGGTCTCGAAGGACATACCGACATCTTCGATCTGTACCAGTGATTTCATGATTCTTTCCTCTCTGTGTCGCGGGGGCGTCAGGAACCGTCGTGGGAGAACCTGCGGGCGATCAGCAGCAGCAACTGCTCCAGCAACAGGCCAACGAAACCGATGACGAAGATGGCGATGACGATGTGCTCGACCTTGAGGTTGTTCCACTCATCCCACACCCAGAAGCCGATACCCACCCCGCCGGTCAGCATCTCGGCCGCCACGATCACCAGCCAGGCCGTACCGATGGACAGGCGGATGCCGGTCAGCATGTAGGGCAGCACGGCCGGGAACAGGATCTTGGTGATGATCTTCATCTCGGAGAGGTTCAACACGCGCGCCACGTTCATGTAGTCCTGCGGCACCCGCGTCACCCCCTGGGCGGTGTTGAGGATCATCGGCCAGATCGAGCAGATGAAGATGGTCCAGGTCGCCGCGGGGTCCGCCTTCTTGAACACCAGCAGGCCGATCGGCAGCCAGGCCAGCGGCGACACCGGACGCAGCAGCGAGATGATCGGCTCGAGCATGTTCGCCATGAAGGTGAAGCGGCCCAGCATGAAGCCCAAGGGAATGCCGATCAGCGCGGCGAAGCCGAAACCGATGCCCACCCGCTGCAGCGACGACAGGACGTTCCAGCCAATGCCCTGGTCATTCGGGCCGTTGCTGTAGAACGGGTCGGAGAACAGCACGACGGCCGCCTCCCAGGTTTTCAGGGGACTCGGAATGCCCTGGGTCTTCATGGCCACGATGGCCCAGATGCCAACCAGCAAGGCAAGGCCGAACAGCGGCGGGATCACCTTGCGCAGGAAGGCGACGAACAGCTCGCGGGCACGCGCGGAATCCACGCCCGGTGCGGGCCTGGCTTCGGCCGGCGGGGCAGCGGCGAGCTCAAGGTGGGTGGTTTTGTTCGGGGCCGGCTCGGCCGCCGGAATAGTCGTGGTGCTCAGGGTCGCAGCAGTCATGTTGGGTACTCCACAAGCTTGTTCTGATCGGAATCACTGCGGTCAGCCAGGCCGCGGGGGCTGGCCTGGCTGACCTCGTCGCAACGCGTCAAGCTGCCTTGATCTTGAAACTCGCGGCGTACTTCTTCGGGTCCTTGCCGTCCCACACCACGCCATCAATCAGTTTCGAGGTACGGAAATCAGACTTGGGAACCGGCGCCTTGACGATGGCTGCCGCCTGCTTGTAAAGGTCGATCTTGTTGATCTGCTTGGCCACGGCCAGGTAGTCGACGTCTTCCTTCAACAGCCCCCAGCGGCGATGCTGGGTGAGGAACCACATGCCGTCCGACAGGTAGGGGAAGTTCACCGTGCCGTCGTTGTAGAACTTCATGTAGTTCTTCTCCGACCAGCTCTTGCCCAGGCCGTCTTCGTACTGTCCGATCATGCGGCTGCGGATGACATCGGTATCGGTATTGACGTAGGCCTTGGCCGACACGGTTTCCGCCGTCTTGCTACGGTTGCTGGCGCTGGCGTCGATCCACATGGAAGCCTCGAGGATCGCGCAGATCATGGCGCGCGCCGTCTTCGGGTACTTCTGCACGAACTCTGCAGTGGTGCCGAGGATCTTCTCCGGGTGATCGGTCCAGATGTCTTGAGTGGTGATACCCGTGAAGCCGATCTTGTCGGCAATCGCGCGCATGCCCCAGGGCTCACCCACACAGTAGCCGTCCATGTTGCCCACACGCATGTTGGCCACCATCTGCGGCGGCGGGACGGTAATGGTCTTCACATCCTTCATCGGATCGATGCCATGCGCAGCCAGCCAGTAGTACAGCCACATGGCGTGCGTGCCGGTCGGGAAGGTGTGTGCGAAGGTGTATTCCTTTTCCTTCCTAGCGATCACCTTGGCAAGCGATGCACCGTCAGTTGCACCCTTGTCCTTGAAGGCGTTGGCAAGGGTGATGGCCTGACCGTTGTGATTCAGGGTCATCAGGTTGGCCATGTCCTTCTTGGGGCCGCCAATGCCCAGGTGCACACCGTAGATGAGACCGTACAGCACGTGGGCGGCATGCAACTCGCCGTTCACCAGCTTGTCGCGCACGGCGGCCCAGGAGGCCTCCTTGGTCGGGGTGATCTTGATGCCGTACTTCTTGTCGAAGCCCATGACGTTAGCCATGACCACGGAGGAGCAATCGGTCAGCGGAATGAAGCCGATCTTCACTTCTTCCAGTTCGGGCTTGTCACTGCCCTGCGCCCACACGCCGCCCATCGGCAGCGTACCCGCTGCAACCGCTCCACTCATGGCCATACCTTTCTTGAGGAAATCTCGCCGGGCGAGATCGTCAACTTTGCTTTCCGTCATGTTCATCTCCGTTGGTGACGCTGGGGGCTTGCTCTCGCAAACGAAAAAAGGCGTCACGGCGAATGAAACAGCGCAGACACCTCTGTCTCCCCTTCGCCGGACGCCTTTGTCCGTGCCGGACCTTCATTGGCCCGACTTCAGACAGCAATTAGCAGGAGCCATGCCAACAACAAAGATTCATTAAAAATCAAATGATTAAATAACAACTACCGGAATCCGGAGCACAGGGCATGAGCCAGCACGGCGCACTTTTGCAGTGCAACAGCCTGCCCGGCGCACCAAAGCGGTCAATCACATCCGGATACGTAAAGAGGTCAGGGAAAGGCGCGAGCATACGCAGCGCCATTGGCGGCGCCCGCAGTGCGAAACGGGAACGAAATCGGGCTGGCGCCGCTCAGCCGAGCAGCAGCTTGGCGCTGGCCAGCACTTCGTCGGCCACTTCGACGAGCTTGCGGCCGCGCTCCATCGCCAGCTTGCGCAGGGCGTGGTAGGCCTCGTCCTCGTCCATGCCACGCGCCTTCATCAGCACACCCTTGGCGCGGTCGATGGTGACCCGCTCGGTGAGTTTGCGCTGTGCTTCGTCGCGCTCGCGGCGCATGGCCATGAACTCCTCGAAGTGCACGGTCGCCACCTTGAGCAGTTTCTCCAGGCGCTCGGGCGCCAATCCGTCCACCACGTAGGACGACACGCCCGCCCGCATGGCACGGCGGATCGCGTCGTCGTCGTCGTCACCGGCGAACATCAGCACCGCGCGCGGCGAGTTCTCGTGCATCACAGCGAGGTTTTCGAGCGTGTCGCGACTGGGGGAGTCGGTATTGATCAGCACCACGTCGGGCTGCATGTCGAGCACGCGGTCATTGAGATTGACGGCGTCCGACAGCACCGCCGCCACCATGTGGCCCGCGCGCGTCAATCCTTCGCAGATGTCCAGCGCGCGTTCCTGAATCTCGTCGATGACCAATACCTTGAGCATGCAGATCTCTCATCCCGCCCATGCAGGGCGCGGTCGGGGGGCGTGTTGCGTTTATGTGTCGGGATTCTAGCAGTGACACCCAGCCCCCCCGACAAGATTCAGATCACCATACCAGGCACCGACGCGGGCACCTCCAGCTCAGCTTCGGTTGCAGCCAGCACGGCGTCGACACTGACGCCCGGTGCCGTCTCTTCGAGGCGTGCGCGTCCGTCGGGGAACGAGATCACCGCCAGCTCAGTCACCAATAGGTCGATACGCCGCGCCGAGGTCAGCGGCAAACTGCATTCGCGCACGATCTTGGGCTTGCCCTTCGCGGTGTGCAGCATGGCCACCACCACGCGCTTGGCTCCGGTGACCAGATCCATCGCGCCGCCCATTCCCGGCACCATCTTGCCGGGGATGGTCCAGTTGGCAAGCCGCCCCGTCTGGTCCACCTGCAATCCGCCAAGCACCGTCATATCCAGGTGGCCCCCGCGGATCAGCGCGAAGGACATCGCGCTGTCGAAGGCGCAAGCGCCGGGCAGCGCAGACACGGGGCGCCCGCCTGCATCGGTCAGCCGGCGCTGGGCCATCCCCGGCTCCGGCACCGGTCCGGTACCGATCAGCCCGTTCTCCGACTGGAAGAACACGTGAATGCCAGAAGGCACGTAGTTGGCCACCTGGGTGGGAATGCCGATCCCCAGATTCACCAGCATGCCATCACGCAGTTCGCG
Organism: Uliginosibacterium sangjuense; assembly: GCF_059132465.1. NCBI lineage: Bacteria > Pseudomonadati > Pseudomonadota > Betaproteobacteria > Rhodocyclales > Zoogloeaceae > Uliginosibacterium > Uliginosibacterium sangjuense. The sequence goes on along the minus strand of NZ_CP101132.1, from coordinate 1,038,603 downwards.
CGCGATGCGCCTGGCAATGATTTCCTGTGCGTCCATGTGGCTCACCCGTGTGCAATGAGATAGTCGACCAGCACGCCGGGCGTCATCACGTGATCCGGCGCGATGACGCCGGTGGGCACGATGTTCTCGGCGTCAACAATCACCGTACTTCCTGCCATCGCCATGACGGGATTGAAGTTGCGCGCGGTCAGCGCATACATGAGGTTGCCCAGGTAGTCGGCCAGAAAGGAACCGATCAGCGAGAAGTCGGCCTTGAGCGGCGTTTCGAGCAGGAACTCGCGCCCCTCCACCTCGATCTTGCGCTTGCCCTCCTCGACGACGGTACCGATGCCCGTAGGCGTCAGCACCCCGCCCAGCCCACAACCGCCCGCGCGGATGCGTTCGATCAAGGTCCCCTGCGGCACCAGTTCGCACTCGATGTCGCCCGCCAGCAGTTGCTGCTGGGTCTCGGGGTTGAGGCCAATATGGCTCACGATCAGCTTGCGGACCAGACGGGCGCTGATCAGCTTGCCAATGCCCACGCCCGGGGCGGCACTATCGTTGGCGATGACAGTCAGTTGCCGCTTGCCCTGGCGCACGATCTCGTCAATCAGGCGCTCAGGTGTGCCAACCCCCATGAAGCCTCCCACCATCAGGCTGGCGCCATCTGGAATCAGGGCGACCGCTTCGTCCACCGGGACAGTCTGCATCACACGCTCCTTGCCAGGTTTTGCCTGCGGGCTCGGCGCAGGCATGCCACCTCAGCATAGCCCGAAGCTGTTGCCCGCAGAAGTCAAAGGCGCCTGTTCAGGAAGGCGTGGCATCCACCGCGGCCGCCCCCTGCGTCGCGCACCAGCGCTGCCACATGCCGCGCAAGGCCCGCCCCATGCCTGCGGCAAAGGCCGGGCCGTCGGTCAGGGGCGAGGCAAGCAAACGCTCGCGCATCCCCGCGCGCAAGGTAGCCAGCTTTTCAAGATCACCAGCAGCCGCGACGGCGCGCCGCACGTAGTCGTCGCGATCCTCGGCCACCCAGTCCAGCAAATCCGCCTGCTTGAGGATCGACTCCGCCATGTGGGACACATAGTTGTAGCCCCGCATGGTCAGGACAGGAACGCCCATCCACAAGGCATCCAGAGTGGTGGTCGCACCGTTGAAGGGGAAAGGGTCGAGCATGATGTCGACCTCGTGGTGAGCCGCGAAGTAGCCCTTGCGATCCGACGGCGCGTCCACCCGCACGCGCAGAGGGTCAATGCCATGCCCGCCAAACACCTGGCGCATGTACTCCTGCCCCTCGGGCTTGCGCCCGGTGTCATTCTTGATGAGTAACTGGCTGCCAGGCAGCGCATGCAGAATCCTGGCCCAGGTTTCGAGCACCTGCGGCGTCAACTTCTCATGCCGGTTGAAGCAGCCGAACGTCACGCCATTCTTGGCCAGAGCCGGCAAGGGCGCCACGTCCGCATCAACCTCAAAGGGCGCAAAGCATAAATGTCCTGTTTCAAGATACCAGGGCGTCTCGCTGTAGAGCCCCTCCTCGCCCGGCGGGACAAGCTCGCGATTGACCAGGATGTAATCCATGGCTCGCACCCCCGTCGTCGCGAAGTAACCCAGGTAGCTCACCTGGACAGGGGCCGCCCGACTGGCAAACACAAGTATGCGATTGCCATAAGTACAGCCTGACAGGTCGAACAGGATGTCGATCCCGTCTTCGCGAATCCGCTTGGCCAGACCTTCGTCCGACAAAGGGCGCACATCCCGCCACACCGAGAACAAAGGCTTCAGTGCATCGGTCTGTTTGTCGAACCCCTCCTGGCTGGAGTAACAATACAGCTTGAACTGTTCACGATCGAGGTAGCGCAACCAGCTCGCCATGAAGTTCCCGACCGGATGGATGCGCAGATCGGCCGACACCATGCCGATCTTCAAGGGACGCGTCGGATCGGCAACATTGGTGAAGCGATCACCGTCCTTATTGCGCAGGGCATCCACATGGGCACCGAATTCCCGGTGCAGATCGGCCACCTCCAGCGCGCTGAGTTCCGTCGCACAGGCGCTGGCGTAGAGCAGTTGCTGCCAGTTGTCCGGCATGATCTCCCGGATGTCCTTGGCCTGCCGCAAGCAGGCCACCGCCTCATCCGGCAACTGCTTGCGCATATAACAGTCACCCAGGTTGCATAAGTAACCGCAGTGCCCGGGAAACGCCTCAAGCAGCTCCTTGTACAGCACGATCGCCTCATCCACGCGCCCAGCCGCGTTAACGAACATGCCCGCCAGATACTCCTTGGCAAAAGGCGCGGTCAGAGAGCCGGACGCAATGATCTCGCGAAAGGCCCGTTCCGCGTCCCGCAACAGCCCCGCTTTCTCAAAGGCTCGCGCCAAGTTCAGTCGTGCCTGTTCGTGATCGGGTTTCGCCCGCAGAATGCGCTCCAGAACAGCTCGGGCCTGAACCCAGTCACCCAGACCGAACATGCATTCCGCATAGTCGAGCAACACGTCGATAGGCACATCGCGCCCCACCGCGGCGATTTCGAAGAGCTTGCGGGCCTCCTTGAGCTTGCCAGCCCGCATCGTCAGCGTAGCAAGCACGCCTGCCGCAGCAGGATTACGCGCATCTCGCCGCAAGATCTCCTCGCACAGGACTGCCGCCTCGCCTACCCGCCCAGCCGCCTGCAACATCAAGGCATGCTGAGCCGCCTGAGGAACCGGATAGGGCAGGCCATTGATGAGGATGGGCTTGGACGACTGGGACTGGCTGTTTTTCTTCATGAGGGTCACTCAACACCAGAAAACAAAAACAAAAAAGCCGAATCGGCAGCATGCTGATTCGGCTTTTTATATCCTGGTCGGGGTGAGAGGATTCGAACCTCCGGCCTCTACGTCCCGAACGTAGCGCTCTACCAGGCTAAGCTACACCCCGCTTGAGCCAGCCTAAAAATTCCGGCTGACTGCAAAGTCGCATAATTGTAGCAGCGACTTTTGGAAAGAGGAAGATTCTAGCACACCCAAAGCTTCGCGTGCGCACACCATCTCGCGCCGCGCATATTCGCGGGTCACATCCAGCGCCCCGGTCGCCCGGATGGCCTCCAGCACTTCTGCAAAGGAGTCACGCCCACCAACTTCAATGGCTTCGCGCACCAATGCAGCCTGGGCAGGAGTCCCGGCGTTCATCACATGTATCAACGGAAGCGTCGGTTTCCCCTCGGCAAGATCATCCCCGAGATGCTTGCCCGTGGCATCGGCATCACCTGAGTAGTCCAGAACGTCGTCTATGAGCTGGAATGCAGTTCCGATATGACGACCGAATACAGCAAGACGCTCTTCACCCGCCTCGTCCAGCCCCCCCAGGATTGCCCCCAGGCGCGCCGCAGCCTCGAACAGCTTGGCCGTCTTGAAATTGATGACCTGCAGGTAGTCGGCAACTGCCGCATCCGCGTTGTGCACATTCAAGAGCTGCAATACCTCGCCTTCCGCAATGATGTTGGTTGCGTCGGCCAGCACACGCATCACGCGCATGCTGCCCACATCCACCATCATCTGAAAGGAACGGGAATACAGGAAGTCCCCGACCAGCACGGCAGCTGCATTGCCGAACATCGCGTTGGCCGTAGAGCGGCCGCGCCGCAGATCAGACTCGTCCACCACATCATCGTGCAGGAGGGTGGCGGTGTGAATGAACTCAACGACTGCCGCCAACTCATGGTGGTGCGCCCCTTTGTACCCCAGCGCACGGGCAACCAGTAGCAACAGGGCAGGCCGCAAACGCTTGCCGCCCGCCCCGATGATGTATTCAGAAACCTGGCTCACCAGCGCGACCTGCGAGTACAGGCGCTTGCGGATCACCGCATTGACCGCTTCCATGTCAGCAGCAATCGGAGCGTAGATATGTTCGAGCGACAAAGCGGCGGCCAGAAACTGGAAACCCGCGATCTTAGGCGGCGCAGCACGACAGCGTCAAGGCGAGCAGCAAAAACCGCTTGACGTCAAAGACTTGCGCAAAGATAATGTTCGGCTCTGCTCGCTCCGAGCAGGTTTTGCAATGGAGTCCAACATGTACGCGGTCATAAAAACCGGTGGCAAGCAGTATCGCGTTGCCGCAGGCGAAAAGATCAAAGTAGAACAGATACCGGCAGACGTTGGCGCTGAAATCACGCTCGACCAGGTTCTCATGGTCGGCGCAGGCGAGGACGTCAAGATTGGCGCCCCGCTGGTTTCCGGCGCCTCGGTGAAGGCCACCGTGCTTTCGCAAGGCCGCCACGACAAGGTCACGATCTTCAAGATGCGCCGTCGCAAGCACTATCAGAAGCATCAAGGCCACCGTCAGAACTACACCGAGCTGCGCATCGACGCAATCTCGGCGTGAGCGTAAGGAGCTAATACGCCATGGCACACAAAAAAGCAGGCGGCAGTTCGCGTAACGGCCGCGAATCGGAATCGAAACGACTCGGCGTCAAGCGCTACGGTGGTCAGGCTGTTCTGGCTGGCAACATCATCGTGCGTCAACGTGGCACCGAATACCACCCGGGTGAAAACGTCGGCATCGGCAAGGATCACACCCTGTTCGCACTGGTCGACGGTCGCGTGCAGTTCGTGGTCAAGGGCCCGCAGCGTCGCCGCACCGTGGTGATCGTGCCGGACGCGCAAGCCTAATACGCTCCTGCGCGCACGCCTAAAGCCCCGTCGCGCCGCGATGGGGCTTTTTCGTTTTTTAGCCCTCCCTTTCCCGGAACGCAGCCATGAAGTTTTTTGACGAAGCACGCATCGAAGTCATTGCCGGCGATGGCGGCAACGGCGCGGCCACGTTCCGGCGTGAGAAGTACATCCCCATGGGCGGACCGGATGGCGGCGACGGCGGCCGTGGCGGCAGCGTGTTTGCCGTGGCTGATCGCAACATCAACACGCTGGTCGACTACCGCTACACCCGGACTTTCAAGGCCCAGAATGGGGAAAAGGGCGGCAGCAGCGACTGCTACGGCAAAGGCGGCGAGGACATCACGCTGCGCTTCCCTGTGGGGACGCTGATCCGCAACCTTGAAACGGGTGAACTGCTCGCCGACCTCAAACAAGACGGTATGCGAATCCTGATTGCCAAGGGCGGACAAGGCGGCCTGGGGAATCTGCATTTCAAGTCCAGCACCAATCGCGCTCCGCGCCAAAAGACCATGGGCACGCCCGGCGAACGCTTCAAGCTGCACCTGGAGCTCAAGGTGTTGGCGGATGTCGGGCTGCTGGGCATGCCCAATGCGGGCAAGTCGACTTTCATCCGGGCAGTTTCCGCCGCCAAACCCAAGGTGGCCGATTACCCCTTCACCACACTCGCCCCCAATCTCGGCGTGGTGCGCACGGACCAGGGGCGCAGCTTCGTCATCGCGGACGTACCCGGCCTGATCGAAGGCGCGGCCGAAGGCGCAGGGCTGGGGCATCGATTCCTGCGCCACCTTCAGCGCACGCACTTGCTCCTACACCTTGTTGACCTTGCCCCCTTCGACCCCGACACCGATCCCGTGCATGAAGCACGGGCCATCGTCGATGAGTTGCGCAAGTACGACGAGCATCTCTACAACAAGCCTCGCTGGCTGGTACTGAACAAGCTGGACCTCATCCCAGAAACCGAACGCGCGGCGCGCGTCGACGCGTTCCTGGCCGCTTTCGGCCGCCCGGAGCAGGTTTTCACGATCTCTGGAATCAAGGGCGAAGGTTGTCAGGAGTTGATATTTGCGATTCAGGATTACCTCGACGCGCAGCCTCGCCCCAATGAAGAAGAAAGCCTTGCAGCCGTTGCCAGCGGGCCTGCCCTCGCCCGCGAGGTCGATACAGCGGCCGACGATGATGAAGATGACGATGACGACGACTTCGAAGGCGAAATCATCTACGCCCGCTGACCTTCGCGACTCCGCACCGGACTCCACTATGCGTGACACCATCTGCCAGGCTCGCCGCTTTGTCGTCAAGGTCGGGAGCGCATTGGTTACCAATAATGGCTCCGGCCTGGACCTCGATGCCATTGCCGACTGGGCCCGACAAATCGCACGCCTGCGGGCAGATGGGCGAGAGGTCGTGATGGTGTCCAGTGGCGCCATCGCTGCGGGCATGCAGCGCCTGGGCTGGACGACTCGTCCCAACGAAACGCATTCCCTCCAGGCCGCCGCAGCAGTGGGTCAGATGGGACTCGCGCAAGCCTACGACAGCGCATTCGCGGAATTCGGGCTCCATACCGCACAGATTCTATTGACCCATGCAGACCTGGCTGACCGCCTGCGTTATCTCAACGCGCGATCCACGCTCGCCACGCTTCTCGACCTGGGTGTCATTCCGGTCATCAACGAGAATGACACCGTTGTGACCGATGAAATCAAGTTCGGTGACAACGACACCCTGGGTGCGCTCGTTGCCAATCTGATCGAAGCCGACGCCCTGATCATCCTCACCGATCAGAAAGGCCTCTACACGGCCGATCCCCGCAAGAATCCGGAGGCACGCCTGATCTCTGAAGGCCGGGCCGAAGACCCAAGCTACGAAGCCATGGCCGGCGGTGCCGGCAGCGGCATCTCACGCGGCGGCATGATCACCAAGATCAGAGCAGCCCAGCGTGCTGCACGCAGCGGAGCCCACACGCTGATTGCCAGTGGTCGGGAGCACGACCCGCTGCTGCGCTTGGCCGCTGGCGAGAATCTGGGCACTTTGCTCTACGCCACCAGCACGCCACTCGCCGCGCGCAAGCAGTGGCTAGCCGACCACCTTCAGCTTGCCGGCAGTTTTTCCCTAGATGCCGGCGCCGTACAGGCGCTACGCGCAGGGGCCAGCCTGCTTCCGATTGGCGTTACGGCGGTGGAAGGGGAATTCGAACGGGGCGCGGTCGTAGCCTGCCTGGACACGAATGGCCAGGAGTTGGCGCGTGGCTTGAGCTGTTACTCCAGCTCCGAAGCACGACGCATTGCTCGCCATCCGAGCAGCGACATCGAGACGCTGCTGGGCTATATCGAGGAACCCGAGTTGATCCATCGGGACAATCTCGTACTTCGCTGACTTTGTCCCTGGCGCTGTTGAAGAAGTAACGCCCTCAACGCCCTCTTCTTCACTCAGGCACAAAAAAAGGGCACCCGAAGGTGCCCTTTCTCAGCTCAACTGTCTTGCGACAGATTAGAAGCTGTGGCGGATAGCCAGTTCCAGGCCTGCCTGGTTGTCTTCGCCGTTGGCGAACTGGTCTTGCTGGCGGTCGTACTTCATGTTGGCCATGAGGATCGTACGCTTGCTCAGCAGGTGCCAGTAGCCCAGACCGATGTGGCTGTAGTCGGACAGGTCGGTCGAGGTCTTCACATTGGTCGTTGCATTGGTAGCGACGGTAGTTTCCGTGCCGCGGCCGATGTTGGCCAGGATCACGCCCTTGCCGACCGGCACCTTCACACCGATCTGGTAACGAACCATTTCAGCGCCTTCGTTGTCGATACCCAGGGCGGAGTAGCCCTTGGAGATCGCGTAGCCGCCGAACAGGTCGAAGGAACCGAAGGCGTAGCCAGCGGTCAGGTAGGTGGTGTCGTACATGCGGCCCTTGACCAGCGCGCCGCCGCCGGCGTCACCCACGTCCTTTTGATAGACCAGCTCGCCACGGAAGCCGCCCAGACCCAGCTTGCCGCCGAGGGCGTAAGCAGCCTTGCCGCCAGCAGCTTCTTCGTTGAAGCTGTAGGTGGCGATGGCTTGGAAGCCACCCCAGACCGGCGAGTCGTAACGCACGGAGTTGTTCCACAGGTTCACGACCTTACCGCGACGCGAGCCGAACGAACCGATGGTGTCGCCACCGAAGGACTCGTAACCGCCGGAAGTTGCACCGCCACCACCGTACAGGGCGTAGCCCACGGAAGCGTTACGGCCCAGGTAGACCTTGCCGAAGCCGCCCGACAGACCAACCCAAGCCTTGTCCTTCCACTGGGTGTTGGTGGCCGAAGCACCGGTCACCACAGCGACGGTTTGCGTCGAGGTGCCGTTGGAGATCGAACGGGTCGAGGTGCTCACCGCCGGGTTCGGGTCGGTGTTGCCGTTGTCCAGCCAGAAACGGTTTTCCAACTGGAAGAAGGCCTTCAGGCCGCCGCCCAGGTCTTCTTCACCCATCAGGCCCCAACGGTTGCTCGACTCTTGCTCCAGCACGGAACCCTTGTCGTCGTTGGTCAGGTTGGTGTACGCCATGTCAACGCGGCCGTAGACGGTCACGTTCGACTGTGCGAAAGCGGGGGCTGCCATCAGGCCGGCGACAGCCAGCGCGATCAGTTTCACTTGCATGGAATTCTCCTCATAGTTTGAAGATCAGGCTGGCGTACCCAGGTTTGCCACGCCTGCTCACCCCCCGCGGACGGGGAGTTGCGGCGATTGTGGCGCTGGACCCGAGGCAAATGTGGGAATTCGTATCGTCGAAGCGCGTATACCGGATCTTTTGTTGCGGATACGCAACACAGCCTTTGGCGACGCCAGTCCCGATGAAGACTCGGCCAGAGCAGGCGCTCGCTGCAAGCGATCCAGCCAATCCCAATGGCGACGTCGCATCCGGGCAACAGGCCTCGCCACCACCCACGCACAAACAGAACGGGCACCCGAAGGTGCCCGTTCTGTGCAAAGAAAGTAAGGACTCAGCGACGCTGGCGAGACCAGAAAAGTCCGGCCAGTGCGATCCCGAGCAAGGCCAGCGGTGCCGGTTCGGGTACGTCCGTCGTCGTCGGGGTCGTACCGGTCAGCGATGCGATCTTGATGTAATCCTTGCTGGAGTCGGTATTGGCCCACACGCTGCTGTTGGCCGCGCCAACCAGCCAGTACATGGAGGTCGTGGAGTTCGTCCCACTCTGGTTAGTAGCATCCCCTGCCGTATTCCAGGCGAGGTTGCTCAGCTTGCTGGTCAGAGTCCAGCCACTGCTGACCAAGGAGGAATAGGTCTTGCCCTTGAGGATGGTGTTGATGTCGGCCGGACCGGTGCTGCCGGTATAGGCCATCACGAACAGGTCGCTGTCGCCGGAACTCCAGCCGATCGTGACGTCTGTCAAATTCACGGCCTTGCCGAAGCTGAACAGGACGGAGTCGAAACGGGTGGCAGAATCAACCGAGTGTTCCGGACTCACGCCCTCGTCACTATCACCTGTAGAACTCCCGCTCAGGCAACTGGTTCCGTCGCAGTCCCTGTTCTGCACGCCAAGACCGCCGGTATAGGCACCGACATAGCCGTCTTCAAGTGCGGTGTTGGTTGAGCCAACCGTGTTGGACCACGCCGTTGCGGTCACGGAAACTCCGTCAGCCGTCCAGGTACGGTTGTTACCATAGCCGTTGATGACACCGCCTTGCGTGCCGCCCGAAGTGAAGTTCCAAGTCGTTGCGCCCAGCGCGGCCGGAGCTGCAATTGCTAGCAATAGGGCCAGAACGAGTTGAGCGGGGTTTTTCATTGTGGAACTCCAGCAGAAAGGCGTTTTTCAGTTCATTAAGCAAACCCTGTTCCACCAAAAAAAAACTTCAAATATGTCAGTGCTTTACACAAACCCACACCCCCTGTAGAAGGTGGGCTGTAAAAAGCACCGACAGCACCAGAAATGAGTCCTGCGGTAAACGCTTATCAGATCCCGAGCTCACGTCGGAGCACAGCCACCGCGTCCGGTGCTTCGAACTTTGCCTGAGCCTGGAACATGGGCTGCAACTCGGCTTTCGCCTCTTCCTTGCGCCCCAGGCGGGCCAGGGTGAAGGCGAGGTGGTGGCGCACGTCGGGGTTCTGGGGCAGACGTAGCCGCGCGTCGCGCAGCAGGCGCAGCGCCCGCTCATAGTCTCCTGACTGGGCCAGGGCCCAGCCGTAGGTGTCGATCGCGTCGGGATTGCCGGGGGCCGCCTTCCAGGCACGCTCGGCCACCGCGACAGCCTGCGGGTCCTTCAACCGGATCAGGATGTTCGCGAGGTTGTTGAGGAAGACCGGATTGTTCGGGTCCACCTTGAGTACTTGTTCGTACTGGGTGCGGGCGACAGTCCAGTTGCCGGCACGCATGTGGGATTCGGCCAGCGCCGCGCGCACCGCGACGTCGCCCGGCCGCTGGGCCAACCAGGACTCCAGGGCCGCCAAGGCTTGGCGGGTGTCGCCCACGAGCAGCCAGGCGTGGGCCACGCGCTGGACGTTGATCGTGGTGGGGTCGCGCTCGAGCGCGCTGCGATAGGCAACCGCCGCCGCCTGGTGCTGGCCACGGGCGGAAGCGGCGTCGCCCGCAATACGCCAGCCTTCGGCACTGGACGGGTAGCGGGCCTGGATGTCCCGCGCGATCGCCTCGGCCTTGCCAATGTCGCGCCGGCTCAACTCGGTGTCCGCCTGCAGCGACAGCGCGGCAAGGTCTTCGGGGGCGACGGCCAGCGCTTTTTGGGCGTTGTAGGCCGCACCTTCAGTGTTGTTGACCATGAGCTGCATACGCCCGATGCGGACCTGCAGTACCGGGTTGAACTCCGCCAGACGCGTCATGTCCTTCATGGTCTGGATGGCCCCCTTGTTGTCGCTCGAAGCGATCTGTACGCGGGCCTGGGCGGCCAGCGCATCGAGATTGTCCGGTACGCGCGCGACCAGATCCCGCGCCAGCTTGAGGGCTGGCTCGTAGGACTTCTGGGTGAGGAGGATGTCGATCAGGGCCACCCCGGCCGTGACATCCCGCGGCTGTTCATCCACCACCTTCTGCAGCCGGCGCTGGGCCTCTTGCGACCGGCCCATGCGTTGTTCGAGCAAGGCCAGTTCGTACTGCGCCAGGGAGTTCTGGGGCTCCGCCGCAACCAAGGCGTCAAGGCGCTTGCGGGCCTCGGCCTGCTTGCCTTCCGCCTGGTCCAGGCGCGCCAGGTTGAGCGTCACGGTGCTGAACTTCGGTTCGCGCGCCAAGGCTTGTTCATAGGCCTTGCGCGCACCGACGCGATCACCTGCAGCCCCCTTGACCACGCCCAGCAGGTTGAGTGCCGCCAGGTTGTTGGGGTCGCGCTTGAGCATGCTGTCGACGACCTGGATAGCCTTGGCCGACTGGCCCATCCGCATATGCAGGCCGGCGAGCATGAGGCCGATGGCGGCATCGCCGGGTTTGCGCCGGAATGCCTCTTCCATGCTCTTGAGCCCTTGCTCGCCTTTGCCGAGATTCAGCAAGCCCTGGCCCAGAACGGCCTTGACCTCGGCGGTATCCAGGCCGGCCTTGGCCGCACGCTCGAGGTAGTCGGTGGCCTGTACGTAGCGCTTCTCAGCCATGAGGATGCGCCCCTTGAGGAACAGGGCCTGACCGTCACCCGGCACGTCCCGCAAGGCGGGATCCAGGGTATTGCTGGCGCTCGCCAGGTCGCCCTGATCGAAATAGATCGAGGCCAGCAGCTTGCGCGCGGCGGCATGCCGGCCATTCCGGCCGATGATGGTGTCGAGGTAGGCGCGTGCCGCGGTGAAGTTGCCGAGCCCGTGATGGGCGGTCGCCCCGAGCATCAGGAACTGCTCCTGATTGTTGATCCATGCCCGCGGCATGGCATCCACGACCTTGGCGACCTCGCCCAGCAGGCGCGCGACCTCCGCGGAGTTGCCCTTGCGTCCTGCCAGTACCGCGCGCAGGTAGTTGGCACGGGCTTCGGCCGGCACCTGCTGGCGCAGGGCATCGAGATCCTTCTCGGCATCTGCGTCGCGCTGCAATTCAAGGTAGATGGCGACGCGCGCCAGGCGTGCGTCGATGTGCTTGGGATTGGCCCCCAGGGCCTTGCTGTAGTGGTCGAGCGCCTGCTTCAAGTCGCCACCGATATGCGTCACCGAGCCCTGCAGATACCAGGCGTCGGCGTTCTGCGGTGCGAGTTGCACCGCCTTGTCGATCAGGGCCTTGGCCTGGGCCAATTGGCCACGCGCAAGCAGGATCGGGGCTTCCGCCACCAGTGGCACCGGGGAGTGTGGGTCGAGCTGGCGCGCACGCTCGAAGCTAGCGGTGGACTGCGCCAGTTCGCCCAGCTCGAAATGGGCGACCCCGCGCAGGGCAAGCACCTCGACCTGAGCCGGTACGGGCAGGCCCTCTGGGCTGACCCGATCCAGCAATGCCCGCGTCTGTCCCATCAGCAACAGGGACTTGGCCAGAGGGACGGCGACTTCGCTTCGGCTGACCCCCAGGCGCAGAGCCTCGCTGAACGCCACCTCGGCCGCCAGCACATCGCCAGTGCGCAGCAACGCATTGCCAAGCAGTACGTGCGCGGCCAGCAGCTTGTTGTCCTGCTGCAAGGCGTTCTTGAGCTGGATGATTGCGCCGCTGAGGTCTTCCCGCTTGTAGCGGCTCAGGCCGTCCTCATAGAAGCGCGCGGCCTTGTCGGGATCCGCCGCCACGCCGCCCGGCGCACCCAGCATCAGGCCGAGAATCAGGAGGCTACGGGCAACCTGGCGTGTCATTTTCGGCTGGGTGAACATGGGATACATCCAATAGCGTGGATCAAGGTGGCGAGTATAGTGCGGCGCTATGACGACGCGCGTGACGGCTTCCCCACCGTACGCTGCGTCGCGGTATCGGCCGGCGACTCAAGTCGCCGCCTTGCGTTGCCGCAATATTGGTTTCGACGGATAGGCTTCATCGAGGGAACAGGCCCGCTTCTGGCTTATCCTCCGCAGTTGCGATCCGACGCACCTTAGGCGTTTCTCATGGAGGTTCACATGTTCAAGAAGTACTGTCTCCCGGCCCTGTTCCTGGGCCTGCTGTCCGCCGGCGCGCTGGCACAAGATGCGGGCACGCTGAAGAAGATCCAGGACACCGGCACGATCACGCTGGGCATCCGCGAGTCCTCGTTCCCGCTGTCCTACCTCGACGCCAGTCAAAAACCGATCGGTTATCACATCGACATCTGCTATGCGATCGTCGACGCGGTGAAGGCACGCCTGAAGAAGCCCGACTTGAAGGTGGCCACCCAGGCAGTGACCTCGCAGAACCGCATCCCCTTGATGGTCAATGGCACCATCGATCTGGAGTGCGGTTCCACCACCAACAACGCCGCCCGCCAGCAGCAGGTCGCCTTCGCGCCGACCACCTACGTCACCAACGTGCTGATGGCAGTGAAGAAGTCTTCCGGCATCAAGAGCCTGTCGGAGCTCAACGGCAAGCCGGTCGCCACCACTACCGGCACCACCAGCGTGCAACTGATCCGCGCCCACGAGAAGGGCAAGAACCTGGACATCAAGGAGGTCTATGGCAAGGATCACGCCGACTCCTTCCTGATGCTGGAGACGGATCGCGCCGTGGCCTTCGTCATGGATGACAACCTGCTGATGGGCCTGATCGCCAACGCCAAGGCGCCGCAGGACTACGCCATCGTCGGCGAGTCGCTGTCGGTGGAGCCGATCGCCATCATGCTGCGCAAGGATGATCCGCAGTTCAAGGGTCTGGTGCATGCCACGGTGACCAGTCTGGCCAAGACCGGCGAGCTCAACAAGCTCTACGCCAAGTGGTTCAACTCGCCGATTCCGCCCAAGGGCGTGAACCTGAGCGTGCCGATGAGCGACATGCTCAAGGCCGCGATCGCGCAGCCGAACGACAACCCGATGGAAATGTACAAGAAGTAACAGGAAGCACGCGGAACGGAGGCGGCCAAAAGGCCGCCTCCTCCTATTTGGGACCGCCAAGGGAGAGTCGAAGTGAATTACAACTGGAACTGGGGAATCTTCTTCCAGACCATCCCCTCCGGAGATGAAACCTATCTGACCTGGGTGCTGCACGGCCTGGGCTGGACCATCTCCATTTCTTTGCTGGCCTGGGTCATCGCGCTGGTGCTGGGCAGCATCGCCGGCATCCTGCGGACCGCACCGCACAAGGGGCTGGCCCTGATCGGCCACGTCTGGGTCGAATTTTTCCGCAACGTACCGCTGCTGATGCAGTTGTTCCTGTGGTTCTTCGTCGTACCGGAACTCTTGCCCAAGGACCTGTCGATGTGGGTTAAGCAGGACATGCCGGCCAAGGAATTCCTCACTGCCGTGATCGCCCTCGGGCTGTTCACCTCGGCGCGTGTCGCCGAGCAGGTACGGGCCGGTATCCAGGCCCTGCCACGCGGCCAGCGTAACGCGGGCCTGGCGATCGGTTTCACCCAGTTGCAGACCTATCGCTACGTGCTGCTGCCTATGGCCTATCGCATCATCATCCCGCCGCTGACCTCGGAGTTCATGAACGCTTTCAAGAACTCGGGCGTGGCCTATGCCGTGGGGGTATGGGAACTGGTTTTCGTATCGCGTCAGATGGTGGAGGAAACCGGCGGCCAGGTCATCGAGAGCCTGCTGGTGCCGACCGTGCTGTACATCCTGTGCGCCTACGCGGCCAACCGCGGCATGGCAGTGATCGAGCGGCGCGCCCACGTGCCTGGTTTCATCGTGGCAAAGTGAGGGAATGACGATGCTCGGTTCACTTGATTTTTCCGTCATCCCGCTGGCCTGGGGCGCGATCATGAAGGGCTTGCTGTTCAGCCTGGAACTGACCGTCATCGCCATGATCGGCGGCATCGTCCTCGGCACGCTGCTGGCGCTGGCCCGCCTGTCCGGCGGCAAGTTGCTGGCCGGCGCGGCCAAGCTGTATGTGGACATCATGCGCTCGATCCCGCTGCTCATGATGATCCTGTGGTTCTTCTTCCTGATCCCGCTGCTCACCGGCAAGCCGATCGGTCAGGAGAACTCGGCCATCATCACCTTCACCCTGTTCCAGGCAGCCTTCTACAGCGAGATCATGCGCGCCGGCATCCAGAGCATCCCGAAGGGTCAGGTCTACGCGGCCTCGGCCATCGGCATGACCTACTGGCAGGCCATGGGCCACGTGGTGCTGCCGCAGGCCTTCCGCAACATGGTCCCGGTGCTGCTGACGCAGACCTTCATCCTGTTCCAGGATACCTCGCTGGTCTATGCCATCGGCGCCACCGACATGCTCAAGGCTGCCGAGAACGCCGGCATGCTCTACGGCCGCACCGTCGAGATGTACCTGTTCGTGTCGGTGATCTATTTCGTCATCTGCTTCTCGCTGTCCATGCTCGTCAAGTACATGAACAAGCGCATCGCCATCATTCGCTAGGCATCCCCATGATCAAAATCGAGAACGTTTCCAAGTGGTACGGCAACTTCCAGGTGCTGACCGACTGCTCCACCCACATCGACAAGGGCGAGGTGGTCGTGGTGTGTGGCCCCTCGGGTTCCGGCAAGTCCACCCTCATCAAGTGTGTCAACGGGCTGGAGCCGATCCAGAAGGGCTCCATCATCGTCAACGGCACCCAGGTCAACGACCCGGCGACCGACCTGCCCAAGCTGCGCTCGCACGTCGGCATGGTGTTCCAGCACTTCGAGCTGTTCCCGCACATGAGCATCATCCAGAACCTGCGCATCGGCCAGGTCAAGGTGCTTGGCCGCGGGCAGGACGAAGCGCATGAACGCGGCATGAAGCTGCTCGACCGCGTTGGCATCAAGATGCACGCCGACAAGTACCCCGGCGAGCTATCCGGCGGCCAGCAGCAACGCGTGGCGATCGCACGTGCGCTGTCGATGGACCCGATCTGCATGCTGTTCGACGAACCGACCTCGGCGCTTGATCCGGAAATGATCAACGAGGTGCTGGATGTCATGGTCGAACTGGCGCAGGAAGGCATGACCATGATGGTGGTGACGCACGAGATGGGCTTCGCCCGCAAAGTGGCACACCGCGTGGTGTTCATGGACTACGGCAAGATCGTCGAGGACGCGACCAAGGAAGATTTCTTCGGCAAGCCGCGCAGCGAACGCGCCCAGCAGTTCCTGTCGAAGATCCTCAGTCACTGAGCCTGACGAAAGCGGCCAGCAGCTCCTTTCGGCGCCTCCGGGCGCCGAAACTTTTTCCGCCCCTGATCCTTACAACGCACCGGTCTTGAAGGTATTGCACTGCTCCACGCTGCCCGACTCCATGCCGACCCGGAACCAGCGCACGCGCTGTGCCGAGCTGCCATGCGTGAAACTGTCGGGCACGGCATAGCCGCGCGCATTCTTCTGCAAGGTGTCGTCGCCGATGGCGGTGGCGGCCCGTAGCCCTTCCTCCACGTCGCCCGGCTCCAGCACCTTGCGGCGCGTATTCGCGTGGTGCGCCCACACGCCCGCCAGGCAATCGGCCTGCAACTCCAGACGCACCGACAGCGCATTGGCCTCCTTCTCGCCCGCCTGGCGCCGCGCCTGCTGCACCTTGGCCGAAATGCCCAGCAGGTTTTGCACGTGGTGCCCCACTTCGTGCGCGATCACATAGGCCTGGGCGAAATCGCCCGGCGCCTGGAAGCGCCGCTGCAACTCGTCGTAGAAGCCCAGATCGATATAGACCCGTTGGTCGGCCGGGCAATAGAACGGGCCCATGGCGGCTTCACCCGTGCCACAGGCGGTGGGCGTCTGCCCACGGAACAGCACAAGGCGCGGCTCCCGGTACTGCTTGCCGGCCTGGGCGAACAGCTCGCTCCAGGTCTTTTCGGTGTCGCGCAGGACCTGCGACACGAAATGCGCGGTCGGGTCACTGGCCGGATCGGTGTTCAAGGCCTGCCCCGCCGGCGCCTGCTGGGCACTGCCTTGCTGCAGCATCTGCGAACCCTGGAGCACGATCGAGGGGTCGATGCCGAAGTACCAGGCCGCCAGCGCGAGCACGATGGTGCCCACGCCGAGGGAGCGCCCGCCGACAGGTAGGCCGCCGCCACGGCGGCGGTCTTCCACATTGCGGCTACCGGAATCGTCGTCGAAACGCATGGCTCACTCCAGAACACGATCAGGCGCCGATTCTGGCACAGGCGCGGAGCGCACTTGCGCACTGCGGCATATATGGGCCGATCAATAAAGTGCTTGCGTCATCCCCGCCCCAGCTCTGTTCGGCGCACCACTATGGCGCACGCGCTTCACCATGCACAGGCATTCAGGCTCCCACAGGGCATGCACACCCCATCTTGGTGCATAACCAATCAAACCGCCAGGCGAGAGAACGCTTTCCCTGTGGCACGCCGATTGCTCACGTAGCCCAGTTCGCAAACCTTTGTTCAATCACGGAGAAGCACTCATGAACCTGTTTGCCCGCAAGCTTGGCCGCAGCCTGATCGGTGGCCTGCTCGTCCTGTCATCCGGCCTGGCACTTGCCCAGGAGCCCACCAAGATCAAGTTCACGCTGGACTGGCGCTTCGAAGGCCCCTCCGCCCCCTTCCTGCTGGCCAAGGCCAAGGGTTACTTCGCCGCCGAAGGCCTGGACGTGAGCATCGACGCCGGCACCGGCTCGGGCGCGGCGGTCACCCGCGTGGCGACCGGCGCCTACGAGATGGGCTTCGCCGACTTCAACGCGCTGGTGGAGTACGACGCGAACAATCCTGGTTCCAAGATCCAGGCTGTATACATGGTCTACAACTTCTCGCCGGCGGCCGTGGTGTCGCTGAAGAAATCCAACATCGCCAAGCCGGCCGACCTGGTCGGCAAGACCCTGGCCGCGCCGGTGTTCGATGCCGGCCGCAAGGCCTTCCCGGCCTTCGCCAAGTCCAACAAGCTGGACCCGGCCAGCGTGAAGTGGCAGTCGGTCGACCCGGCACTACGCGAAACCCTGCTCGCCAAGGGTGAGGTGGATGCCATCACCGGCTTCTCCTTCACCAGCATCCTGAGCCTGGAAGCCCGTGGCGTGAAGGAGTCCGACCTCAACGTGATGCTCTACAACAACAACGGCGTCGAGCTGTACGGCAACGCGATCATCGCCTCGAACAAGCTGATCACCGAGAAGCCCAAGGCGGTTGAGGGCTTCGTGCGCGCCTTCAACAAGGCGCTCAAGGAGACCATTGCGAACCCGGACGAAGCCGCCACCTACGTCAAGAAGCAGGACGCCCTGGTCGACCTCTCGCTGGAGACGCGTCGCCTCAAGATGGCGCTGAACGAAGTGGTAATCACCGCCGAAACCAAGGCCAATGGTCTGGGCGGCGTCACCGACGACCGCATGCAGCGCTCCATTGCCGAGACCTCCGCCGCCTACAACCTGAAGACCGTGCCGGTCGCCAAAGACCTGTTCAATGCGGGCTTCCTGCCGGCCAAAGCGGATCGCGCGATCAAGTAACAGCCTCTTTCCCTTGCCCCTCTCCCGCGCGCGGGAGAGGGGAAACCCTGGCACGAGACCCCGCCCCCATGAGTTTCGTCATCTTCGAGAATGTCAGCCTGTCCTACGCCGAGGACGGCCCACGTGCCATCGAGGACGTGAGCCTGTCGGTGCAGGAAGGTGAGTTTGTCGCCATCGTCGGCCCCTCCGGCTGCGGCAAGTCCACTGTCATGAAACTGGTGTCCGGCCTGAAGCCGCCCAGCGAAGGCTACGTGTACGTCAATGGTCGCCAGGTCGGCGGGCCGCTGAATATCGTCGGCATGGCCTTCCAGGCCTCCAATCTGCTGCCCTGGCGCACCACGCTGGAGAACGTGATGCTGCCGATGGAGATCGTCGAGCCCTACCGCAGCAACCTGCGCGCCAAGCGCGCCGAGTACGAGGAGATGGCGCGCGCCCAGTTGAAGCGCGTCGGGCTGGCGGGCTACGAAGACAAGTTCCCGTGGGAGCTGTCGGGCGGCATGCAGCAACGCGCCTCGATCTGCCGCGCATTGATCCACAAGCCGCGCCTGCTGATGCTGGACGAGCCATTCGGTGCGCTCGACGCCTTCACCCGCGAAGAGCTGTGGTGCATGTTGCGCGACCTGTGGCAGCAGGAGCCCTTCACCATCATCCTGGTGACGCACGATCTGCGCGAAGCGGTGTTCCTGGCCGACACCGTGTATGTCATGAGCAAGCGGCCGGGCCGCATCCTGGTGCGGCGCGAGATCGACCTGCCGCATCCGCGCGACATCGAAGTCACCTACACCGACGCATTCTCCAGCCACGTCCATGTGCTGCGCGACGCCATCGGCCGCGTGAGGGAGTCCTGACATGAAACGCAGCAAGCGTCTCTCGCCAAAGGTCATCAATCGCCTCGCCCCCTGGCTGCTGACCCTCATCCTGCTGGTGATGTGGGAGGCCATCTGCAAGGGCTTCGACGTACCCACCTTCCTGTTCCCCGCGCCCAGCCTGGTGTGGCACACCGGGGTGGAGATGTACCAACCGATATTCCAGCATGCCACGCAGACTTTCATCACCACCATGGCCGGTTTTGCCCTGGCGGTAATCGTCGGTCTGCTGCTGGGCATGCTCGTCGGTTCTTCACCGCTGATCTACAAGGCGCTGTACCCCATGCTGGTGGGCTTCAACAGCATCCCGAAAGTGGCTTTCGTCCCGGTGCTGGTGGTGTGGTTCGGCATCGGCACGGTCCCGGCCATCCTGACCGCTTTCCTGATCTCCTTCTTCCCGGTCGTGGTCAATGTGGCCACCGGGCTCGCCACGCTGGAGCCGGAACTGGAAGACGTGCTGCGCTCGCTCGGCGCCTCGCGCATCGACATCCTGCGCAAGGTCGGCCTGCCGCGCTCCCTGCCCTTCTTCTTCGCCTCGCTGAAGGTGGCCATCACTCTGGCTTTCGTCGGCTCGGTGATCTCCGAGACCGTCGCGTCCAATCTGGGCATCGGCTACCTGATGATGAGTGCCAGCTCCTCGATGAACATGCCGCTGGTGTTCGCCGGGCTGATCGTCATCGGCGCCATGGGCGTGATCATGTACGAGCTGTTCGCGCGCCTGGAGCGCCGCCTCACCGGCTGGTCACAGCGCGGGCAGAACGCCGCTCTGTAGGCGCGGCGGCGCCACAACCAAAGAGATAGGCCAGAAAGCCGGTGCAAACCGGCTTTCTGCTTTTGCGTCAGGCCACTACACTCCTTGCGGCAGGATGGCGCCGACCATCCGCTCGCCCATCACGCCCAACAGGAGAAAGCATGGCCAGCTCGCGTCCGCAGTACCTGTATCCGCCCGGTTCCGTCATGATGCATTCGCCGCTGCAGTTGAAGCGCGCGAACATGTATGGCTTCTTCATCCAGGGGCAGCTCTCTGCCCTGCAGGCCAGCATTGATGGCACGCTCAACACGGTGGCGGCCGGCCGCCTCAAGTACAAGGTGCTGTCGCCCTTCGCGATGCTGACCTTCACCGCGGTCTCGCATGCCAACTCGGCGGTGCCGGTCGATTTCAACAAGGGCTGGATCACCGAGACGGACATCATCACCTGGATCATGGTGGGCCGCATGGACACCGTGAACGGCAAGGAGAAGCTGGGCGCCATCTACTGGTACCCGTTCCACATCTGGGTCGATGACACGATGGCGCTGATCAACGGGCGCGAGCTGTTCGGCTATCCCAAGTACGACTGCCAGTACACCATGCCCAAGCTGGGCGAAGACCCGCTGGCCTTCACCCTCAACGTGAAGAGCTTCAAGACCTTCTCGCCCGACACACAGATTGCCTGGAACCCGCTGCTGGAGGTCAATGCGATCAAGCAGGGCCACCACACGCCGATCCAGAGTTTCATCGAGCTGGTGGAACAAGGCATCGAACTGCTGATCTCGATGCCCGAGCTTCTGAACCTGGATGCCGATGGCATCAAGGATCTGCTGTCGCTGATCAGGCACCCACGCACCGACCAGATCTTCCTCAAGCAATTCCCGGATAGCGCCGGCGAGCGCGCGGTCTATCAGGCCATCGTCGCGGCCCCGGCCAATGTCGACAAGCTCTATAGCGGGCAGCTGCTGGGCCACGAGTACCAGCTCACGCTGCACGAGAACGACAGCTTCCCGCTCACCCACAGCCTCGGCGTGGCCGCCGGCAACAGCCAAGCCATCTTCCCGTTCAACGTGTATTTCGATTTCTCGGTGCCGCCGGGCGAAGAGATTCTCGACAACTCGCAAATCGCGCCTGAGAAGATCGCCATCCTCGGCGGCGGGGTGGGCTCCATGGTCACGGCCTTCTACCTGACCGACCAGCCGGGCTGGCAGAACAAGTACGACATCACCGTCTACCAGATGGGCTGGCGCCTGGGCGGCAAGGGCGCCTCCGGCCGCAACGCGCAGTACGGCCAGCGGATCGAGGAGCACGGTCTGCACATCTGGTTCGGTTTCTATGAGAACGCCTTCGCCACCATCCAGAAAGCCTACGAGCTGCTCGGTCGCCCGCCGGGTGCCCCGCTCGCCACCTGGCAGGACGCCTTCAAACCACAGGACTACATTGCGCTGACCGAGAACGTGAATGGTCAGTGGAAGACCTGGCCACTGTATTTCCCGCACAAGCCCGGCGTACCCGGCAAGGCGGACGAGGATCTCACGCTGTGGGATCTGGTCGAGAGCCTGTTTGCCTGGATCAAGCAATGGCTCGGCGAAGCACGCGCGCACAAGAAACTGCTGGCAGCCAAGCACCACACCGCGGATGGTCCGCTGGACTGGCTCAAGCATCTGGCTAGCGAGGTCGGACAGGAGGCAGAGGATCTGCTGCATGACGTCACGCACCTGGCCATCGGTTCGGAAAAGCTGCTGCAGGCCCTGGGCGCCGAGCGCTCGCTGGACGCCGCGCGCCATGCGCTGCTCAAGCACAGCCTGGGCGGCATCCGCCACTGGCTGGAGCGCGAACTGCTGCACCTGATCGATGAAGACGACACATTGCGCCGTCTCTACATCTGCATCGACCTGGGCCTGGCCATCCTCTCTGGCATGCTCGAAGACCAGGTGTTCGAATACGGTTTCGATGTCATCAACGACATGGACTTCGCGGCGTGGATCGCCAAGCACGGCGCCAACAAGAAGATCACAGTGCCCTCGGCTCCGGTGCGTGGGTTCTACGACCTGGTGTTCGGCTTCAAGAACGGTGACTTCAACCAACCCGACTTCGAGGCAGGCACCATGCTGCGCGCGATGATGCGCATCAGCTTCGCCTACCAGGGCAGCATCATGTGGAAGATGCAGGCCGGCATGGGCGACACCATCTTCACCCCCTTCTACCAGGCGCTGAAAGACCGCGGCGTGAAGTTCAAGTTCTTCCACAAAGTGGAGGATCTGGTGCCGGACGATGCCAATGACATCGGCGAGATCCGACTCACCCAGCAGATCGAAGTGGCCGGCGGCTACGACAGTTACGATCCCTTCGTGTATGTGAAGGGTCTGGCCTGCTGGCCCTCGGAGCCGAACTACGGCCAGTTGATGCCCGACCAGGCGGCGCTGCTCAAGACGGCCTCCACCGGCCTGGAGTCGCGCTGGAGCAACTGGCCGCAGCTCTACCAGCAGAAGTTCGGCAAACCGCTGCCCACCCTCACGCTCAAGAAGGGCGTGGACTTCGACAAGGTGGTGTTCGGTCTGTCGCTGGCCACGCTGCAGGACGTGGGCAAGCAGCTCATGGCGCAGAGCCCGGCGCTGCAGACCACCTTCGACAAGGTCGACACGGTGGTGACCCAGGCCTACCAGGTCTGGCTGACGCAGACGCTCGCCGCGACCGGTTACACGCCCTTGCCGGAAAGTGGCCCGGGCGCCGGCCAGCAACCCGTGCTGAGCGCCTTCACCGAACCGTATGACACCTGGGCGCCGATGGATCAGTTGCTGTGTCGCGAGGACTGGCCGCCCGCCAACGAGCCGCAGAACGTTTCCTACTTCTGCAGCGCGATGACGATGGATGCCCGCAAGCTGCCGCCGCCCTCGGACACCCAGTTCCCGCTGCAGGCCGCCGCGCAGGCCAAGGCCAATGCGCTCAACCAGCTCGCCACGCAGATCGGCACGCTGTGGCCCGCCGCGCTACAAGGGGGGCAGTTCGACTGGGGCTTCCTGTTCGACCAGCAGAACAGCAGCGGCCCGGCCCGCTTCGATGCACAGTACTGGCGTGCCAATGTCGACCCGACCGAACACTACGTACTGTCGACGACCAACAGCACGCAGTACCGCCTGGCCACCGACGGCAGCGGCTTCGGCAACCTGTATCTCACCGGCGACTGGATTCGCACCGGGCTGAATGCGGGCTGCGTGGAGGCTGCGACGATGGCGGGCATGCAGGCCTCGCGGGCCATCTGTGGCTACCCGAGCGTCATCAAGGGCGAGAAGGACTTCTAGACTGCACGCATTTCGCCCTGCAAACGCCCCTGCTCCGGCAGGGGCGTTTTTGCTTTGTGCCGATCAGGCCAGGCGCACCAGCGCGCGCTGCAGGTTGGCGCGCGCCACCGGCGTGTAGCGCTGCGCGAAGGCCGGCGTCAGGAACAAAGCCTCACGGTCGAGAAAAGACTGCAACAGCGCGCGTCGCTTGTGGCGGAACAGGATGTCGGGCACCCAGGCGTACTCCGCCCGCACCTGCTGCTCGTACTCGTCGAAGCGCGCAGGCTCTGCGCCAAGGATGGCCAAGTCGATGTCGAGCAGCAGGGCTTCGTCTGGGTTCGTCGCAGGCTGGGCGTGGCGGGTCGCCAGCACCAGCGCATGCACGCGCGCAGCCACCTCGAGCGGCGCCCCTGCCGCCAGCAAGGCCGCCTGCGCCCAATCGGCGCTGCGCTGCTCGTTGTCGTGACGCTGCGTGTCATAGACCGCGTCGTGGAACCACAGGGCGACGCGTAGTTCGGCCGGCTGCTCGGCCAGCGCCAGATTCGCGTCCAGCAGCGCCAAGCACTCTGCCAGGTGCTGCAGCGTGTGATAGTGACGATGCGGTTCGCGGTAGGCATCGGCCAGTTGTGCCAGCACGGCCATGTCAGCCCCCAGCGCACCCAAGGCCGACCAGTCATGTCGCCAGGCGTCGATCCAGGCGTCTTGCATGCTGGGTGCCTAGGCGGAACGCCGACGCATCGCCTTGCGGGCGCTCTTGGAGAGGTACATGCGGGTATCCGCCTGGGTTACCAGGATGGCCGGGGTCGAGCATTCGGAGGAATAGGCGATACCGAAGCTGATGCCGGCCTCGGTCGACACCGGCGTCACGATGTCGCGCTCGATCTCGCCCAGGCTGGCCACGATGAAGCTCTCCTGCGCGCGCAGCGAGAGGATCGCGAACTCGTCGCCGCCCAGGCGGTAGATACGCCCCACCGGCTCCAGGCGCTGCTTGAGGGCCTGCGCCACCTGGCGCAGCAGGTCGTCGCCAACCGAGTGACCGAGACGATCATTGATCGGTTTGAGCCCATCGAGGTCGATCAGCACCATCAACTGTTCGCCATCATGCTTCACATCATCGAAGATGAAGTGATGCCGCAGGTACTCGTCGAAGGCGTAGCGGTTGCCCACACCGGTGAGGCCGTCGGTGTTGGCCAGGGTCAGCGCCTGGTTGAGCTCATGCATGAAGCGGTCTTTCTGCTCCGACACCATGCGGTAACGGTCGGCCACCGCGAAGGCGAGCAGGATGCCGTCCAGCGTGCCGCCCAACAACGTGAACAACTCGTTGTCGACGAGGTCGGGCATCAGCCCGATGTTGGCCGGCAGGATCATCATGGCCGGCAGGATCAGCGCGATGAAGGCCGGCACGAAGAAGCGCGCCGGGCGATAGCCGGAGCGCCAGCTCACGATGCCGCAGACCAGCGCGAGGCTGAGCCAGATGGCGATGGCGATGGTCGCCAGCGTATGCGCCCACGACAGCGCGAGGAAGCAGCTCGGCAACAGCAGCAAGGGCAGCACGATGTTGATGCGGCTGGCCCGCGCAAGCCTGGGCGAGACCTGCCGGATATTCAGGAAGTCCAGGTAGAACAGGGTGTTGAGCACCGGCAGCAGGAAGAAGGGCACATAGTTCCAGCGCAGGTCGGTGTGCCCGAACAGGTCGGCCGGCAGGTTGAACACGAAGGCCCAGCCCGCCGCATAGGTCAGCAGGTAGGCCGAGTAGTAGAGCAGGCTGTTCTCACGGATGGTCAGGAACAGGAACAGGTTGAACACCGCGAGACAGGCCAGTGCACCGAGGCATCCCAGCGCGATCACGTTGCCGCCCAGCACATGGTGCTGGTAGGCGGTCTGCGGCCACAGTTCGAAGCGCGGGAAAGAACTGAAGAAGGGGCTGGAGAAACGCACCAGCACCTCGTAGCGGCCCGGCACCGAGAGATTGACCACCTTGCCGTAATGCAGCATGAAGTCATGCGGCGCGGCATAGCCCGTTCTGACGCTCTGGCTAAGCCCGTCGGGCCCGTCGATGCGCACCTCGACCTGCTGGATCAAGCTGTTGGACGCCTCGAACACCCACTGCTGCTGGGTATCGCCAACCAGCAGCTCGGCATACAACCAGTAGTCGCCCCCCTGCAGACTCACCCGCTCAACCGGCTGGCGCTCCCGCACCCAATGGCCCAGTTGCCCATGGGCAGGCGGCAGGGAGCCGTCGGCCAGGTAGTAGCGACCGACGCTGCCCAGGTCGCTGACCGGCACAGCCGGACGGCTGGTGACGAAGGACGAGGCCAGCAACAGGACGAAGCCCGTCATCACGCTGAGCATGAGCAGGCCAACGAGATAGCGCGGGGCCAGGAAGTACTGCATGTCGTGCCGGCGAGAGGGGTCCTCTCATGCTCCCTAAGTCAGGTGCCCCGCAGTCGGCCAGGCGCCTGGGCGCCCGGTCTCACGCTGTGAGGCTTGTTTTTATAATCAGCCACTTGCAACTGTTTCTAAAGGGCATACTGCCTTGCACCCGCCCTCCGAAACAGCCAGGAAAACACCTACGCCATCTAAACTAAGGTAATAGATCACAGGCGAGCAGGAACGCTACCACAACATCATGCGCCACGTATGTAGGCGCATTGCCCCAGGACGTGCGTGGCCGCGACGCAACGCTCGTCGCCCAGCATGATCAGCGCGAACAGGCGCTCGCCCAGGGACTCGGCATGACGCCAGCGGAAGCCCAGCTCGGGCACACCCTCCGCATCCAGCACCACGAAGTCCGCCTCCTTGTTCTCGGCGAAGTTGCCGATGAAGGAATCCAGGCCCAGCGCATGTGCCCCTCCGAGGGTGGCCAGGTAGGCCGCGCGCCATGGCGACAGCGGCTGGTGCTGGGCCTGGCTGACCATGTAGGCCGCCGCCATGGTGCGCAGCATCGAGAGGCTGTTGCCGCCACCCACGTCGCTCGCCAGGCCCACCGCCAGACCGGCCGCCTGCGCCGCGTCGTAATGGAAGAAGCCGCTGCCGAGGAACAGGTTGGAGCTGGGGCAAAAGGCAATGGCGGAGCCCGTTTCGGCCAGGCGCGTCCGCTCGGCAGCACTGAGATGGATGCCATGACCATAGATGGCGCGCGGGCCCAGCAGGCCGAAGTGGTCATAGACGTCAAGGTAGTCGCGCCGCCCCGGGAACAGCTCGCCCACCCACTCCAGCTCGCGCCGGTTCTCCGACAGATGCGACTGCAGGTGCAGCTCCGGCGCACTGCGGAACAAGGCGCCCGCCACCTCCAGTTGCGCCTCGGTCGAGGTCGGCGCGAAGCGCGGCGTCACCGTGTAGCGCAGGCGGCCCTGCCCATGCCAGCGGGCGATCAGCGCCTGGCTGTCGTCGAAGGCGCTCTGCGCGGTGTCGCGCAGATTGTCAGGGCAGTGGCGGTCCATCATGACCTTGCCGCTGAGCATGCGCAGGTTGCGCGTCCGGGCCGCCTCGAAGAAGGCATCCACCGAATGCGGATGCACCGTGGCGAACACCGAGGCCGTGGTCGTGCCATGCGCCAGCAGGCGGTCGAGGAAGAAGGCCGCGGTGTCCTCGGCCACGCGGCGATCGGCAAAGCTCGCCTCGGCCGGAAAGGTGTAGTGCTCCAGCCAGTCCAGCAACTGCCGACCATAGGAACCCATGACGCGCAGTTGCGGGTAATGCACGTGGGTGTCGATCAGCCCGGGCAGGATCAGCTTGCCGCTGTAGTCAAAGTAGCGCGCCGCATCGCGGGTCACCGCAGGCAGCGCGGCCAGCACGTCCTGCCACAGCCCCACGCGCTGGATGCGCCCGTCGACGATCAGCAGCGCGCCGTCCTCGATGAACTGCCAGGCCGCGGGATCGTCCTGCGGACCCGGATCGCTCAGGAAGTGCAACAGCTTGCCACGGACGAGAATGGAGTTTGGAAGCGGATTCATGAGACGGAAATGCAGACGCGGGGCATCGGCACTATAGCCGTCCCCCCATGCCCATGCCATGCGCAAAGGATTACAGTGCCTATCCTTGCACGCAGGATGAGCCCCATGAGCGACACCAACGACAACACGCCGCGCTGGCTGGGCCTGACCCTCATCGCCGCGCTGATGCTGATGATCACCATGGGCTCGCGCCAGTCGCTGGGCCTGTTCGTCTCGCCGCTCAACACCGCGACCGGTCTGGGCATCGCCAGCATCAGCCTGGCCATGGCGATCGGTCAGTTCGTGTGGGGCGCGGTGCAGCCCATCGCCGGCGCAGTAGCCGACCGCTACGGCCCCGGGCGCGTGCTGGTGGCCGGCCTGGTGCTGCTGGCGGCCGGCTTCGCGCTGACGCCCTACCTGGGCAGCACCTGGGGCCTGAGCTTCAGCCTGGGCGTGCTGATGGCCGCCGGCTCCGGCGCCAGCAGCTTCTCGGTGCTGATCGGCTCGATCGCGCAGCGCCTGCCGGCCGAGCGGCGCGGCATGGCCTCGGGCATCGTCAATGCGGGCGGCAGTTTCGGCCAGTTCGTGTTTGCCCCGCTGGTGCAAGGCCTGATCCAGTTCGTCGGTTGGGTCGGCGCGCTGTGGTCACTGGCGGTGATCAGCCTCGCCGCCCTGCCCCTGGCGCGCCCGCTCAAGCGTGACGCCACCACCACCGCCGCCCACGCGGCCCATGCGGCAAGCGATGGCCCCAAACTGGGCGCCACCGTGCGCGGCGCGCTGGCCGACCGCAGCTACCTGCTGCTGCATGCCGGCTTCTTCACCTGCGGCTTCCACATCGCCTTCCTGGTCACCCACCTGCCCGGCGAGGTCTCGCTGTGCGGCCTGCCGGCCGGGGTGGCGAGCTGGTCGCTGGCCATCATCGGCCTGGCCAACGTGGTGGGCAGCCTGATCGCGGGCTGGGCCGTGCAGCACTATCGCAGCAAGTACGTGCTGTTCTGGATGTACGGCTCGCGCGCGCTGCTGATCCTGGCCTACCTGGCTGCTCCGCGTACGGCGCTGACCTTCTACCTCTTCGCTGCCGGTCTCGGCTTTACCTGGCTCGCCACCGTGCCGCCCACGGCGGGCCTGGTCGGCAAGCTGTTCGGCACGCGCTACCTGGCCACCCTGTTCGGCCTGACCCTGCTGTCACACCAGGCCGGCGGCTTCCTCGGCGCCTGGCTGGGCGGACTGGCGATCACCCACTGGGGCAGCTACACCGCGATGTGGTGGGCGGATATCGCACTGGCCGCCGTTGCCGCGCTGCTGAACCTGCCGATCCGCGAGGCGCGCATCGCCCGCGCCGTCCCCGCAGCCGCCTGATTACAACCCGTTACACACGCTTACCACGCCCGGTCAGCCGGCTCCGTAGGCTGGACGTTGATCGCTCATCGCATCGCGCGATCCCGATCCAACCACGGAGTCGAAACATGAAAACCCTGCCTGTCCTGCTCACCCTTGTCGCCGCCCTGCCCCTTGCCGCCCAGGCCGACGAATACGCCCCGGTCATCGCACGCAGCGAGATCGTCCAGGGCTTCCCGGTCAGCCGCCAGGTCTGCCGTACCGAACAGGTCAGCGTGCCCGTCGAGCGCAGCGGTGCCGGTGCCGCCATCGGTGGCGTGGCTGGCGGCCTGCTGGGCCACACCGTCGGTGAGGGTAGCGGCAAGATCGCCGCCACCGCCGTAGGCGCCATCGCCGGCGCCATCGTCGGTGACCGCGTAGCCAACCGTGACGCGGACGGCTACTACGAAACGCGCAACGTGCAGCGCTGCAGCAACGTGACCGAGATGGAAAACCGCGTGGTCGGCTACAACGTGACCTACGAATACGCCGGCAAGCAATACACCACGCGCATGGCGCGCGACCCGGGCAGCCAGGTGCAGTTGCGCATCAGCGTGGTGGGGGGCGATGAGACCGCGCCGGTGGCCTACTACGAACCGGCCCGCCCGCCGCGTCGCGGCCGGTATTGATCGGTCGTCCGGTAGGCCGTCGCCGGCTCACCCCAAAGACACTGGATTCCTGCCCCCGATCGGGTCGAGGGCAGGCTCTGCGCAGGAATGACGGGCGTGGAGGGAATGACAGACGCGTAGGGCGGAGCTCCGCAGGAGGTTCCGCCAATCCACCCCTCCGGCCGACAGGCCGCTGACCGCATTCCCACGCACCATCACGTCGCACGCATGACACACCGCCGCCCTCCGGGCGGCCGGCGGAACCTCCTGCGGAGTTCCGCCCTACGCCCATCCCATCAACCTCAGCCCGCGACCAGACTGCGCGCCAACCGCTGGTGGCGCTCCAGCACGCGCGGCAGGTCCAGCGTGGCGAGCTGGCCCTCGCGCACCACCACCCGGCCGTTGATGACGGACCAAGTCACCTGCGGCGGGGTGCAGAACACCAATGCGGCCACCGCGTCGTGTAGCGCGCCGCCGGCCATGCCGACGGCATCGAGCGGGAAGGCCACGCAATCCGCGCTCATGCCCGGCGCCAGCGCACCGATGTCGTCGCGCCCCAGCACCTTGGCGCCGCCCAGGGTGGCGAGCTCCAGCGCCTGACGCGCGCTCATGGCGGCAGGGCCGTGGCCCACGCGCGCCAGCAGCATGGCCTGGCGCGCTTCACCCAGCATGTGCGCACCATCGTTGGAGGCCGAGCCGTCCACACCCAGCCCCACCGGCACGCCAGCCACTCGCATCTGCGGAATCGGCGCAATGCCTGAAGCCAGGCGCATGTTGGAACACGGGCAGTGCGCCACCCCGGTGCCGGTGCGTGCGAACAACGCAATGCCTTCAGCATCGAGCTGCACGCAGTGCGCGTGCCACACGTCCGGCCCGGTCCAGCCCAGGGACTCGGCGTACTCGGCCGGGGTCATGCCGAACTGCTCGCGGCTGTAGGCCACGTCCTTCACGTTCTCGGCCAGGTGGGTGTGCAGGCGCACGCCGTAACTGCGCGCCAGCAACGCCGCCTCGCGCATCAGCTCACGGCTCACCGAGAAGGGCGAGCACGGCGCCACCGCGATGTGCAGCATGCTATGACGGGCTGCATCGTGGTACTGCTCGATCAGACGCTGGGTGTCGCGCAGGATCGCCTCTTCCTGCTCCACCACCTCGTCCGGCGGCAGGCCGCCCTGCGAACGCCCCACGCTCATGCTGCCGCGCGAGGCGGTGAAGCGCATGCCGATCTCGGCGGCCGCAGCGATGGAGTCATCCAGCCGGCAGCCGTTGGGATAGATGTAGAGGTGGTCGGACGAGGTGGTGCAGCCGGACAGGATCAGCTCCGCCATCGCGGTCTGCGTGGAGGCGTGGATCATCTCCGGCGTGAGGCGCGCCCAGATCGGGTACAGCGCCTGCAGCCAGTCGAACAGCTCGGCATCCTGCGCGGCCGGAATCGCCCGCGTCAGGCTCTGGTACATGTGGTGGTGGGTGTTGATGAGGCCCGGCATCAGCACCTGGCCGGCCAGGTCGATCACTTCGTCGGCCGTTTGCGGCAGCTCGGCGGTCGCCCCGACCTGCTCGATCACACCATCGCGGATGAAGACAGCGCCCTGCGCGATCTCGCGCCGCGCGGCGTCCATGGTGACCAGGACGTCCGCGTTCTTGAGCAGCAGGGTCGCCATCAGCCCCCCGGAATGAAAGGCTTGCCCAGCGAGGCCGGCAGGTTCAGTTGCAGCACCGTGCGGTCGCGCGAGATCAGCACCAGCACCAGGATGGTGGCGATGTAGGGGATGGCCGACAGCAGTTGCGAGGGCAGCGCCACGCCCAGGCCCTGCGCGTGCAGTTGCAGGATGGTCATGCCACCGAACAGGTAAGCCCCCAGCACCAGGCGCATGGGTTTCCAGGTGGCGAACACGACCAGCGCCACCGCGATCCAGCCACGCCCGGCGGTCATGTTCTGCACCCATAGCGGGGTGTAGACGGTGGAGAGGTAGGCCCCCGCGATGCCCGCCATCGCGCCGCCGAAGCACACTGCGGCGTAGCGGATGCCGGTGACCGGATAGCCGATGGTGTGTGCGGCCTCAGGGCTCTCGCCCACCGCGCGCAACACCAGGCCCCAGCGCGTCTTGGCCAGCACCCAGGCGACCACCGCGATGGCGATGTAAGAGAGGTAGACCAGCGCCGTCTGGTTGAAGAACACAGGGCCGATCAGCGGAATCGCCGACAGGCCCGGGATCGCCCAGGGCTGCAGGCCGGGCAGACTTTCACTGACGAAGTACTGGCCCACGAAGGCCGACAGGCCGCTGCCGAAGATGGTCAGTGCCAGGCCCGAGGCCGCCTGGTTGGCCCCCAGCGTGAGGGTCAGCACCGCGAAGGGCAAGGCCGCCAGCGCACCGGCGAAGGCGCCCGCGAGGATGCCAGCCACCAGGCCCCACTGCAGTGCGGCGCCGAAGCCGGCGACAGCGCCGACCAGCATCATGCCTTCAACGCCCAGATTGATGACACCGCTCTTCTCCGTGACCAGCTCGCCCAGGCCCGCGAAGATCAAGGGCGTGGCGGCGGCCAGCGTACCGACCAGGATGGGAACAAGGTGCTCGATCATGCTGCGTTCTCCACGGCAGGCGACTTGAGGACAACCGGTTTGCGGCGCTTCAGGCGGAAATCGACGAAGGCGTCCGCCCCCAGCAGGAAGAACAGCAACATGCCCTGGAACAGCCAGCTCACCGCCGAGGGCAGTTGCATCGACACCTGTGCCGCTTCACCCCCGATGTAGATCAGCGCCATCAGGAAGCCGGAGAACACGATGCCAACGGGATGCAGGCGGCCGACCCAGGCCACGATGATGGCGGCGAAGCCATAGCCCGGCGACAACGACAAGGTGAGCTGGCCAACGGGTCCGGCTGCTTCCGCCGCCCCCGCGATGCCTGCCGTCAGGCCCGAGACGACCAGGCTGATCCACACCGTGCGCCGGGCCGAAAAGCCGGCGTAGCGCGCCGCCAGCGGCGCCTGCCCACCCACCGCCAACTGGTAGGCGAGGAAGCTGCGCGCAACGAAGACCCAGAAGATCGGCACGGCCACCAGCGTGATGATGACCGAGGTGTTGATGCGCAGCCCCTCGAACAACATGGAGAACAGGGCGGGCTCCGAGAACAGGATGGACTGCGGGAAGTTGGTGCCACCCGGGTCACGCCAGGGCCCGCTGACCAACCACGAGAGCAGGAAGCCGGCGACATAGGTCAGCATCAGCGTGGTCAGCGTTTCTTCCGCGTTGAAGTGCGTCTTCAACCAGGCCGGCAAGGCGCCCCACAAGGCCCCGCCGATGCCACCGGCGATCACCATGGCGGGCAGGATCCAGGCGCCCTCCATGCCATCGGTGTAGATCGCGATGCCCGAGGCGAAGATCGCGCCCATCAGCAACTGACCTTCGGCTCCGATGTTGTAGATACGCGCACGGAAACCCAGCGCCAGGCCCTGCGCGATGAGGATCAAGGGCGAAGCCTTGAGCGCCAGCTCGCTCCAGCCGTTGGCGGTCTCCAGCGGCTCGATGAAGAACACGTAGAAGGCCTGCATGGGCGGTTTGTTCAGGGCA
This sequence comes from Uliginosibacterium sangjuense, assembly GCF_059132465.1. Lineage (NCBI taxonomy): Bacteria > Pseudomonadati > Pseudomonadota > Betaproteobacteria > Rhodocyclales > Zoogloeaceae > Uliginosibacterium > Uliginosibacterium sangjuense. The sequence goes on along the minus strand of NZ_CP101132.1, from coordinate 1,006,203 downwards.
TAGAACAAGACCGTGGCAGTGAGCAGGGTGGCGATGATGGCAATGGGCGGCGCGGCCCATTGCATCAGCTTGGAGGGATTGGCACGCGGGGTCAGGATTTGCATGGGGTGATCGGTCGTCCGTTCTTAACTTCGTTCCGTGCTGGCCACATCAAAAGACACTGGATTCCTGGCTGCGCAGGAATGACGGTGAAAACTCATGCCGCCTCCTCCCTTTGCCCCGCCATCAACAATCCAATCCGCTCGGCATCCGTCTGGGTCTTGGGCACGGCCTCCGACAGCCGCCCGCCGGCCAGCACCGCGATGCGGTCGCAGATTTCGAACAGTTCTTCCAGTTCTTCCGACACCACCAGCACCGCCACCCCGCTGCGCGAGAGGTCGAGCAGGGTCTGGCGCAAGGTAGCGGAAGCCCCCACGTCGACACCCCAGGTCGGCTGCGACACGATCATCAGCTTGGGCTTCTGCATGATCTCGCGGCCCACGATGAACTTCTGCAGATTGCCGCCGGACAAACTGCGCGCGGCGGCCTGCGGGCCATTGCAGCGCACATCGAAACGTTCGATGCAGCGCAGGGCGAATTCACGCGCGACCGAGAAGTCGAGCAGGCCGCTGCGTTTGAGCGAGGGCTGGCGGTGCGCGGTAAGCATCGCGTTATAGGTCAGCGACATGGCCGGCACCGCGCCACGCCCGAGGCGCTCTTCCGGCACGAAGGCCAGGCCGCGGTCACGTCGCGCGCCCGCATCCAGGTGGCCCACCGGCTCGCCCTCGATACACACCGACTCCGGCTTGCCCTGCGTCTCACCCGAGAGGGCGGACAACAGCTCCGCCTGGCCGTTGCCGGAGATGCCGGCGATACCCACCACCTCGCCCGCATACACGGTTAGCGAGATGTCCTGCAACGACACGCCGAAGGGATCATCGTTGGGACGCACGATCTTGTTGATCTGCAGCACCGGACGGACTTCCCCCTCGTAGGCCGGCGCGTGGCAAACCGGCAGTTCGCGGCCGATCATCATGCGCGCCAGGCTGCCGGTGGTCTCATGGCGCGGCACAGCCTCGCCCGTCACGCGGCCACCGCGCATCACGGTGGCGCGGTCGCACAGCTCCTGGATTTCGTGCAGCTTGTGGCTGATGTAGAGGATGGACACCCCCTCGGACGAAAGCTGGCGCAGCGTCTCGAACAGCTTACGCACGGCCTGCGGCGTCAGCACCGAGGTCGGCTCATCGAGGATCAGCAGTTGCGGGTTCTGCAGCAGACTGCGCACGATCTCCACGCGCTGGCGCTCGCCCACCGACAGGGCATGCACCATGCGGTTCGGGTCCAGCGGCAGGCCGTACTTCTCCGACACGCTGCGCACCTTCTCGGCCAGCGTCTTGAGGTCGCGCTCATGCGACAGGGCCAGCGCGATGTTCTCGGTGACGCTGAGCGTCTCGAACAACTGGAAGTGCTGGAACACCATGCCGATGCCCAGCTCGCGCGCCTCGGCCGGGTTGGCAATCGAGACCTCGCGGCCATTCCACTCGATCTGCCCGCTGTCGGCCTGCACTGAGCCGTAGATGATCTTCATCAGCGTGCTCTTGCCGGCGCCGTTCTCGCCCAGCACGGCATGGATCTCGCCCGGCATCACATGCAGGCTGACCTTGTCGTTGGCCAGCACGCCGGGGTAGCGCTTGGAGATGTCGATCAGCCGCAGGCGCGGCTCACCCGGTGGAACCGGATGGGGATGGGGCGGAGGTATCAGCATGGGGCCTGAATCGCGGAGTCTTGTCTTAGGTTCGGAGTCGAAGATTCGTTCTGCACAGCCAGTTCGCGGACCTGCAAGAGTTGCGCCACCACCGCCACTGCGATGGCAGCCGGCAACTTGCTGCGGATGCCGGCCACGCCGATCGGACACACGAGCCGCGCCAAGCGTAGCGGATCGAGCCCGCGACTGACCAGACGCTGCTCAAAACGGGCCCGCTTGGCGCGCGAGCCGATCAGGCCGAAGAACCCCAGGTCATCGCGACGCAGGCCGGCGGCACAGAGTTCCAGGTCGATGGCGTGGCTATGGGTCAGCACCAGCACGAAGCTACCCGGCGGCAGCGCGGCGAGTGCCTGTTCCGGCGCGTCGGTCGCGATGCAGCGGACCTGCGCCGCGAGATCGGGCGGGAAGACGCCCTCGCGCGTGTCGATCCAGCGAACCTGCGCCTCCAGCGGCAGCAGCGCCCGCACGATGGCCTCGCCGACGTGGCCCGCACCGAAGATGGCGACAGGGAAATGTGGCAGGGAGAGAGAGAGGGTGAATTGCCAGGAGGCAACGGAGGAGTTGCCCTTCAATTCCAGCACAGTGCCAGATACCGGCACCGCAACCCCTCCCAGCCTCCCCTTCTCAGGGGAGGAGACCACCACGCCAACACGATCCGGCTCCCCCCTGACAAGGGGGGCTGGGGGGGTTACGGCCTCGCCACCCCAAGACCACACCGAAGGTTCACCTGAACCGCAGGCCCGCTTCAACACTCGCCCCTGCTCCAAGCCCGTCAATCGCTCTTGCCACGAAATCGCGTCACCCGCCGCGATGCGCTCGAACAGCAGCCACACCACGCCGCCACAGCATTGCCCGAGACTGGCGGCCAGCGGGAAACGGCGCAGCACCGGTGCCGTCGCGCCGCTCGCCAACATCTCGCGCGACAAGGCGATGGCCTCCCACTCCAGGCGTCCGCCGCCGATGGTGTCGCAACAGTCCTGCGCGCCGACCAGCATGCTGGCGCCCCGCTCGCGCGGACCGGAGCCGCGCAAGTCGGCCACGGTGACCAGCACCTGGTCACCCTGCTCGGCCAGCCGCTGCGGCAGCGCACGCCAGGCGTTCATCCCGACAGGCCTCCGATGGCGCGCAGAATGGCCTCCGGCGTGGCCGGCGCATCCAGCTTGACCGTGCGCCCGGCAGCCGCGCAGCAGGCATCGCGCAAGGCGAAGAAGACACTGAAGGCGAGCATCAGCGGCGGCTCGCCGACAGCCTTGGACTTGTGGATCGTGTCCTCCACGTTGGCGTTGTCGAACAGCTTCACGTTCAAGACCGGCGGGCAATCGCTGGCAGCCGGAATCTTGTAGGTGGAGGGCGCATGCGTCATGTTGCGTCCCTTCTGCGCCCCGTCCGGGCGGAACCACAGCTCCTCGGTGGTGAGCCAGCCCATGCCCTGGATGAAGCCCCCCTCGATCTGGCCGATGTCGATGGCCGGATTCAGCGACTTGCCTACGTCATGCAGGATGTCGACGCGCAACACGCGCGACTCGCCAGTCAGGCTGTCGATGGCGACCTCGGCACAGGCCGCGCCGTAGGAGAAATAGAAGAAGGGGCGGCCCTGCAGCGTGTCCTTGTTCCAGTGGATCTTGGGCGTGCTGTAGAAGCCGGCGTCCCACAACTGGATGCGCGCACGGTAAGCCGCGATCACGACCTCGGCGAAGGGCTGGCTCACGCCGCCGGCGCGCAGCATGCCATCGGCAAACACCACGCTGTCGACCGCCAGCCCATGCTGCGCGGCGAAGAAGCTCGCCAGACGCTGCTTGATCTTGAGTGCGGCGGCCTGCGCCGCCTTGCCGTTGAGGTCGGCACCACTCGATGCCGCCGTGGCCGAGGTGTTCGGCACGCGGCTGGTGTCGGTGGCGGTCAGGCGCACCTGCTCGTCGGGCAAGCCCAGCTCATGCGCGACGACCTGACGGATCTTGGTGTACAGCCCCTGCCCCATCTCGGTGCCGCCATGCGAGACCAGCACCGTGCCATCGGCATACACATGCACCACCGCACCGGCCTGGTTGTACAGCGTGGCATTGAAGGAGATGCCGAACTTCAGCGGTGTCAGCGCGATGCCGCGCTTGATCACCGGGCTGCTGGCGTTGAAGGCGGCAATGGCCTCGCGCCGCGCGGCGTAGTCGCTGCTCGCGGCCAGCTCGGCAATCAGCGCGGGCGCCACGTTGTCCTCGACCTTCATGCCATAGGGGGTGGTGTCACGACGTATTTCAGACTCCCCTCGCCCGCAAGCGGGAGAGGGGTCGTATAGATTCACCTGCCTCACCTGCAAGGGGTCCAGCCCTAGGTGGCGCGCGATGTCGTCCACGATGGTTTCGATGAAGAACATGCCCTGCGGCCCACCGAAGCCGCGGAAGGCGGTGTTCGAGACAGTGTTCGTGCGGCAGCGCAGGCTGCGCACATCCACCGCATCGAGGTAATAACAGTTGTCGACGTGGCACAGCGCGCGGTCGTTCACCGGCCCCGAGAGGTCGGCCGAGAAGCCACAGCGTGAGGCCATCGTCAGGCGCAGGCCGAGGATGCGACCGGCATGATCGAAGCCGACCTCCCACTCGCCGTCGAAGTCGTGGCGCTTGCCGGTGATCGTCATGTCGTCGTCGCGGTCCAGGCGCAGCTTGACCGGCCGGCCGGTCTTCCACACACCCAACGCCGCGGCGCAGGCAATCTGTGCCGACTGCGACTCCTTGCCGCCAAAGCCACCCCCCATGCGCCGGCATTCCACGCTGACCTGATGGCTATGCCAGCCCAGCATGTGCGCCACCATGTGCTGCATCTCGGTGGGGTGCTGGGTCGAGCTGTAGACGTGCATGCTCTCGTGCTCGCGTGGCACGGCGTAGGCGACCTGGCCTTCTAGGTAGAAGTGCTCCTGCCCGCCCACCGTGGCCTTGCCCTGCAGCCGCAGCGGAGCTGCCGCCAGCGCAGCGGCAGCTTCACCGCGCTGCATGTGCACCGGCGGAAGCACCCAGGATTCAGCCGCCACCGCCTCGTCCGTCGTCAGGATCGCCGGCAGCGTCTCGTACTCCACCTTGCCCAGGCGCGCCGCGCGACGCGCTGCCTCGTGCGTCTCAGCCAGCACCAGGAAGATCGGCTGCCCGTAGAACTGCACCAGGCCGTCGGCCAGGATCGGGTCATCATGGATGATCGGCCCGCAGTCATTAACGCCGGGGATGTCGCGCGCGGTCAGCACGCTCACCACGCCGGGGGCGCCACGCACCGCCTCCAGGTCCATGCGCAGGATGCGGCCATGGGCACAGGCCGACAGGCCGAAGGCTGCATGCAGCGTGCCATGCAGCTCGCGCATGTCGTCGATGTAGGTCGCGCTGCCGCTCACATGCTGAGCGGCGCTCTCGTGATAGAGGGGCTGGCCGACGACGCTGCTCATGCCTGCACCTCCAGGCACGAACCGCAGAACGCGCATCCCTCACGGCGGCGTCCCTGCGCAGGCAGGGACCCAGCGACTTTAGAGCGCTTCGGCCACGCTCCGGCGTCACACAAGACACTGGATTCCTGCCTGCGCAGGAATGACGGCAAAAGGCCAGCGCTCAGCCACAAGTGTCGGTTGTTCATGCCTGCACCTCCGCCAACCCACCCACCGAGACCGGCACGCCAGCGTGCTCCAGCCACAGGCGCCACAGCAGATTCTGCGCGACCTGCAGGCGATAGGCCGCCGTGGCGCGCATGTCGCTGAGCGGCTGGTAATCCTGCGCCAGGGCCGCCATCGCCGCACGGATGCTGACCTCCGACACGGGCTGACCCGTCAGCGCGGCTTCGGCCTGTGCGGCGCGCCTGGGCGTGGCCGCCATGCCGCCGAAGGAAAGCCGTGCCTCCACGACCACCTCGCCCTGCAGACGCAGGGCGAAGCCGCCGCACACGGCAGAGATATCCTGGTCGGCGCGCTTGGATATCTTCCAGGTGCGGAACACGGTGTCTTCACGCCGACGCGGCACACGCAGGGCGCGCACGAACTCGCCCGCTTCGCGCGCCGTCTGCTGATAGGCGAGGTAGAAATCCTCCAGCGCCATCGTGCGGATGCGCGCGCCCTTCTGCAGCACGATCTGTGTGCCCAGTGCGATCAGCGCGGGCATCGAATCGCCGATGGGCGACCCATTGGCCACATTGCCGCCCAGGGTCCCGGCATTGCGCACCGGCACCGAGGCGAAGCGGCGTGCGAGCTCGGTCCACTGTGCGTCTTCCCGTATCAGTTCCGAGAAGGCGTCGGACAGCGAGACGCCGGCACCGATCTCGATGCAATCGGCATCGGTCTTAATCTGTTTCAGTTCCGGTGCAGCCCCGAGATAAAGGATGTCACCCAGTTGCTTGAGCTGCTTGGTGACCCACAAGCCGATGTCGGTGGAGCCCGCCAACAGGCGCGCCTGTGGCATCTGCTCACAGGCGGTGGCGAGCTCGTCCAGGCTGCGTGGCGCGAGATAGCGCTGGCCGGCATGGGTGTAATCCAGCGTCGGCAAGGCGGCGAGCTGATCGAGCGCGGCACGGATCGGCTGCCGGTCGATGCGACGCATCGGCTTCTGCCAGGCGGCCTGCGCGGCATCGATGATGGGTCGGTAGCCGGTGCACCGACACAGGTTGCCGGAGAAGCAGTCGCTGACCTCGTCGCGCGTCGGCGCGGCCTCACGTTTTTCGTAGTCGGCCCACAGCGACATCACGAAGCCCGGCGTGCAGAAGCCGCACTGCGAGGCATGTGCCTCGACCATCGCTTCCTGCACCGGATGCAGGGCGTCGCCCTGCGCCAGGTCCTCGACCGTGAACAGCGCCTTGCCGTCCAGCGTAGGCAGCAACTGGATGCAACTGTTCACCGCCTCCAGGCGCAGGCCGCCGCAGGTGGCGTCGTCACGCGAGCCCAGCACGACGGTGCAGGCGCCGCAATCGCCCTCGCCACAACCCTCCTTGCTGCCCACGGCATGCTGATCCTCGCGCAGCCATTGCAGCACGGTGCGCTGCGGGGAAACTTCGGAAACGGAGACGATCTGGCCGCGGAACCAGAACTGGATGGGGCGTGGGGGCATGGGGCAAGCAGGTCCTGTGTTGTTGATTTGAGGCTAGCACGCGCGGTGCCAGTGCATCATCGGTGATGGCAATAGAGCCTATCGCGGCGTCCAGAAACCTCGTTGCGCCACCGCCGCCTCCTCCTCCAGCAAGGGGCCCAGCACTTCGATGGGCCGTTGGCCGGCCGCGAAGACGGTGCGGCAAGGCAAGGACAGCGTGGGGTTCTCCGGGTCGTTGCCGGTGATCGCCAACAGGCCGGTCTCGGACAAGCCATAGACCACGCGCCCGATGCCGCACCAATAGATCGCGCCGGCACACATCGCACAGGGCTCTGCGTTGGAATACAAGGTGCAGCCGCGCAGGGCTGCCAGGTCCAGCAAGGTCGCGGCGCGCGCCGCAGCTACTCGCTCAGCATGACGGGTCGGATTGCCGGGCGGGCGCGAATCATTGCCGCATTCCACCACCACCTGGCCATCCGGCCCCACGACCAGGGCGGCGAAGGGGTGATGGCCGGCCTCGCGACTCGCCTGCGCCAGTTCGAAGCTGCGGCGCAGCCAGTGCAGATCGTCGGACTTGATTTGATCGGGGGTCATGGTCTCTCCTTGGAATTAGCATCCTGCCCACAATCGGTGCCCCATGCCCCGATATCTGACATAAGCCGCAGACGATAGAATTGCGCCAGTCGCCGGTCTACAGTTCCACGGCCAATCCCGCGTTTGCTTTTACCCTCATTTCATCCACTCACCCGGAGAAATCAATGTCATCCAGTCCCTTTGCCCGGTTCACGCGCGCCATTGCAGCCTGCGTCGGCCTGTTCGCCTTGTCCGCCGGCCACGCTGCCGATCCGCTGAAGGCCGGCTTCGTCTACATCGGCCCGACCGGCGACCATGGCTGGACCTATGCCCACGACCAGGGCCGCAAGGCACTGGAAGCCAAGATGGGCGACAAGGTGAAGACGACCTTTGTCGAGAACGTGCCCGAAACCGCCGACGCCGAGCGCGTGATCCGCGACCTCGCAACCAAGGGCCACAAGGTGATCTTCGCCACCTCCTTCGGCTATATGAACGCCATGGACAAGGTGGCCAAGCAGTTCCCCAAGACCGTGTTCATGCACGCCACCGGCTACAAGACCGGCAAGAACCTGGGCATCTACGATGTGCGCACGTACGAAGGCGCCTACATGCTGGGCGTGGTCGCCGGCAAGATGAGCAAGAGCGGCAAGCTGGGCGTGGTGGGCTCCATCGCCATCCCGGAAGTGATCCGCAACATCAACGCCTTCACCCTGGGCGCGCGCAGCACCAACCCCAAGGCCACCACCAAGGTGATCTGGGTGAATAGCTGGTTCGATCCGGGCAAGGAGCGTGAAGCCGCTCTGACCCTGATCTCGCAAGGCGCCGACGTGCTGATGCAGAACACCGACTCGCCGGCCGTGGTGCAGGCCGCCAACGAGAAGGGCGTGTTCGCCTTCGGCTGGGATTCCGACATGAGCAAGTTCGGCGACAAGGCCCACCTGGCCGCCTCGGTGCTGAACTGGGGCGTGATCTACAACCAGGAAGTCGAGAAGGTCGCCAATGGCACCTGGAAGACCATCGACATCTGGTACGGCGTCAAGGACGGCGCGGTCGACATCATGAACTTCGGCCCCTCCACCCCGGCCGACGTGAAGAAGCTGGCTGAAACCGCCCGCGACAACATCAAGGCCGGCAAGCTGCATCCCTTCACCGGCCCCTTGAAGGACAACACCGGCAAGGACATGCTGGCCGCTGGCAAGGTGATGACCGACGCCGATCTGCGCAAGATGAGCGTGTATGTCGAAGGCGTAGAGGGCAGCATTCCCAAGTAAGCCGTCTTCGCTTACGGCTTGACCCGTCATTCCCGCGCAGGCGGGAATCCAGCGACTTTCGAGACACTGGGTTCCCGCATCCGCGGGAATGACGCTTTGTGAGAGAGAAAAACATGGACACCCTGCAACTCGCGCTGAGCGCCCCCAAGGCCGAACTGCACCTGCACATCGAAGGCTCGCTGGAGCCCGAGCTGGCTTTCGAACTGGCGCAGCGCAACGGCATTACCCTGCCCTACGCCAGCGTGGAGGCCCTGCGCGCGGCCTACGACTTCAGTGACTTGCAGAGCTTCCTCGACCTCTACTACGCCTGCGCCGATGTGCTGCGCAGCGAGGCCGACTTCCGCGACCTGATGCTGGCCTACCTGCGCCGTGCGCGTGAAGACAACGTCATCCACGCCGAGATCTTCTTCGATCCGCAGACGCACACCGCGCGCGGCATTGCGTTCGAGACCGTGCTGCGCGGGCTCAAGGCCGGAGCGGACGCGGCGCGCGCCGAGTGGGGCATGAGCACGCAACTGATCCTGTGCTTCCTGCGCCACCTGCCGGAGGAGGACGCCTTCGCCACGCTGGAACAGGCCCTGCCCTTCATCGCGGACATCGACGGCTTCGGCCTGGACTCTTCCGAGCGCGGTCATCCGCCGGCCAAGTTCGAGCGCGTGTTCGCCCGCTGCCGCGCGCTGGGCAAGCCGGTCGTGGCGCATGCCGGCGAGGAAGGCCCGCCGGCCTACATCGTCGAGGCACTGGACCTGCTGAAGGTGGCGCGCATCGACCACGGCGTGCGCTGCGTCGAAGACCCCGCGCTGGTGCAGCGCCTGGCCCGTGAGCAGATGCCGCTGACCGTGTGCCCGCTGTCCAACGTGCGCCTGTGCGTGTTCAAGGACATGCGCGAGCACAGCCTGCCGCAACTGCTGGCCCAGGGTCTGTGCGTCACGCTCAACAGCGACGACCCGGCCTATTTCGGCGGCTACATGGGCAACAATATCCGTGCCGTGCAGGCCGCCTTCGACTTCGACAAGCACACTTGGCAGACCCTGGTGGCCAACAGCTTCCGCGCGAGCTTCGTCTCCGAGGCCCAGAAGGCCGAGTGGATCGCCCGCGTCGCCGCGCATTTCGCCTGACCTCCGCGGCCCGGCCAAACCGGGCCGCGCCCCGCCGCTCGTCGCACCCACGCAGCAATTCGCCCCCCGCGCCCTTGAAGCATCCGTACGGGAAAACCAGAATAAAAGGCGCCAACAAGTTATCAGGCAGTCATCTGCCGCATGCGGCACGGGGCGCCCACGCTTCGCCCGCCCCTCGCACCCCACCGAATTCCGGCGGCGCCCGCCGCCCGATCCGCTTGGTGGCGACCAGACCGGTACCAAGCCCTGACCACACAGGGCTGGAGGAGACACCATGCAGCAGCCGGTCTGGCTCGCCACCTCCCGCCCCTCCCCCATCACTCGGCCGCGAAAGGCATGATCCTCGCTTGCCACGCAGGCGCGGCCCACGCAGATGGCCGAACGACACACGGGGAGAAGACATGAAACAGACCTTCATCCAGGTCACCGAAATCTGGGTGCCCTCGCGCGACCGCAGCATCCTGGAACACCTGGGTGGCATCTACGGCCCGCACCACGGCTTTCGCCTGGCCGCGCAGAACACCTGTTTCGGCTACGACCAGGGCCTGCCCGGGCGCGCCTGGGCGCAGCGCCGCCCGGTGGTGCTGCGCGACCTGCAGCACTCCTACTTCCGCCGTGCCGAGGCCGCCCAGCGCGCCGGGCTGACCTGCGGCGTGGCGCTGCCAATCTTCGCCGGCGATTACCTGCTGGCCGTGGTGACCTTCTTCTGCGGCTCCGACGACGACCACGTGGGCGCCATCGAGCTGTGGCACCACGACGCCGGGGACTCGCCCGAGATGCGCTTCGTCGACGGTTACTTCGGCATCGCCGAGAGCTTCGAATTCTCCGCGCGCCACACCACATTCATGCGCGGCTTCGGCATCCCCGGCCTGGTGTGGCAGAGCGGCATGCCGCTGGTGATGAACGATCTGGGGCATACCCAGCGCTTCCTGCGCCGGGATGATGCACGCCGCGTGGGCATCAACAAGGGCCTGGGCCTGCCCTCGCCCTACTGCCCGGGGCACGACTATGTGCTGACCTTCCTGTCAGCGCTGGGCACGCCGATCGCGCGCCGCTTCGAGATCTGGCTGCCGGACGAGCGCCACGCCTCGCTCGTCTTCCAGGACGGCCTGTGCGACCTCGACCCGCAACTGAGCGCGCGCTACGCCGCGCTTCGCCTGGAAGCGGGCTGGGGCGTGCTGGGCAACGTGCTGCTGACCGGCCTGCCGGCGGTCAGCGAGCACATCGGCAGTGAGCAGACACCGATCGGCAGCTCCGCCGCCGAGGCCGGCCTGTCCTCGCTGGCCGCTCTGCCGGTGCTGGAGAACGGGCGGCTCAAGGCGGTGGTCGCGCTGTACTTCTGAATGCCATCGCGCCGGGGCAAAGGTCGGGGCCTGTTCACGGTGGCCACACAGGCTTGCATAGCGGTGAGCTCGAGCGCAGACCACGACACGGCATGACGAATGAATCCATCGTGATGGGCAAAAAAAAGGCCGCCCATGGGCGGCCATCAAACATTCCATGCAAGGAGGAGACTCACTCTTCCCTAGCAATTCACATGCCACATCACAGATGCCATTCGACCTTCAGCATCGGGGTGGAGGTCTTGCTGCCCGGCGTCGGTGCGCTGGTGCCGAACTTGTTCTTCACGTACTCGTAGCCCACGCCGACCAGCACGGTGTCTTTCTTGTCGGCGATCAGCTTGCCGGCGTCCACCATCAGGAAGGCGTCGCCCCAGGTTTCGGGCTTGGTTTCGGTACCGAAACCATCCTTGCCCTTCTTGCCGGTGTAGTTGAGGAAGCCGTTGAACTTGAGCGGCACCGGACCGGCGTTGAACGACAGGCCCCAGGCCATCGCGATGCGGTAGGTGGCATCGAAGTCCACGCTCTTGCCGACGATGCCGTTGTGGTTCCATTCCTTGTAGTACATCAGGCCCAGGTCGGCCCAGCCGAGGCTGCCGCCAAACTTCATGACCGGACCGGTGATCAGCTTGCGCACGCGCGGTGCAAAGGCGGTGTCCTTGGAGTTGGCGTCGAAACCCGTGCTCCAGGCGAAATCACTGATCACACCCATGTCCAGCTTCTTGCCTGTGAGCTTGGAGTAATGCAGTTGGTTGGCATAGACCAGGTAGATTTCCTGCGCGCCGCTCGTCGAGTTGTTGGCCGGGTCGGCCTTGTCGGACATCAGCACGTCAACGTTGAAGAAGTTGCTGCCGTACTTGAAACCACTCACATGGGTCAGCCCGACGATGCTCTTGCGCACATCCTTATCGATGCCGGGTTCGCTGAAATCCGAGCCGTAGCGATAGCTGATGGCGGTGTCGCTCCAGTCCGCCGCATGTGCGCCAATGCTCGTCGCGCCGGCCAGGGCCGCGACTGCGGCCAAACGATAGATGCTGCTTTTCATATAGGTCTCCCTGAGAATCAAACACAGGACCGCGCGACATGTCACGGTCTTGCAACGATTCTAGGGAGCCCCCTCGGTGCCCCCGGACATAGGCCGCATAAGGCCCGACACATGCTTCAGGACGGTGCCGCCAAGGCCTGCCCATGCACCCAAGTCGAGCCTTGATGCCGCCTGCACGCTGGCCCGCCAGCAAGGCCCTCGGCACTCGCCGACGGCGCTCTCCGCGCCACCACCACAGTCGAACGCCCCAGCATGGCGCGCCCGCTATTCGCCACCCGCAATATCTTGTATACAAGACTGGACGCTCTCGGCCCGAAGGCAAACCCTCAAGGCCAGCGCCAGCGCAACTGCAGCGCCACCGTCACCGGCGTCTTGGTCGTGCGCGGCACGACGATCAGCGCCGTCTCGACCGGCCCCGTCGCCATCACCAACTCGGGTACCACCAGCGCATGCAGGCCCCCCTTGTAGCCCGACACCACGCCCAGCACGCCGCCCGCCGACAGCGCGACGCGGTCATCACCGAGCAGACGCCAGCGCCATTCACGCCCGAGATAGAAGGAATCGTTGCGGATGCTGTTGAAGTAGTAGCCGGCGGTGTAGCCGCCGGGAATACGCAAGCCGATGCCCGCGTTGTGCGGGTTGAGATCATCGCGGTCGTCGGCGTGCCAGGACTCGAAGCCGCTGAGCAAGGCGTAGCCCAGCTCCTCTGCCGCCCACAAAGGCGCAGCCGCCAACCCACCCGCCAATGCAATCGCACACGCACGCACCATGGTGCCCTCCTGGCTGCAGGAGGCCGGCGCCGAAGCGCCGGTCAGCCACCACTCCGTCGGCCTCATGGGCCAACGACATGCCGGTGGGCGAGCACCGGTCCGAATCAGTCCGCATCTGGCCGCGCGACGCCCCACATGGGCGAGATGCGACGCGGCAGACGCTTGAATTCAAGACGCCAATCACGCCGCCCGCCCGCCCGGCATTCCCGCATGGCGAGGCGCCTGACTGCGGACTATGCTGATTCCCGCTCAGCGGTCCAGCACCAGCCGCGCGCCCGCGCAGCGCGACACGCAGGGCAGCATGAGCCGGCCCTCGGCGCGCTCGGCATCGTTCAGGTAGGCGTCGTGGTGCGCGGGCGTGCCTTCGATCACCTCGCTGAGGCAGGCGCCGCACACGCCCTGCTCGCAACTGGTGGGGATATCGACGCCGCATTGCCGCGCCACCTCGATGATGGGCACGCCGGCCGGTACCTCGGCCTCCACGCCGCTGCGCGCGAAAACGATGCGGAAGCTGCCGTCGGCCAGCGCCGCGCCGGCCGCAGCAGGCGCCTCGGCCGCGAAGCGCTCCAGGCGCAGGCGCGCGGCCGGCACACCGGCGGCGGCCAGCGCGGTTTCGACCGCCGCCATGAAGGGTGCCGGCCCGCAGGTGTAGAAGCCGCAGCGCGGGTCATCCACATGCGGCGTCACGATGGCGCGCAGGGCCTCTGCCGTCGCTTCGGCATCCAGACCGAAGTGGGGATGCACCGCGTCCCCCAGCCTGTCGGCGAAGGCGGCGTGTGCAGCGCTGCGTGCAAAGTAGTGCAGCTCTGCCGCAGCGCGCCCGTGCAAGGCATTGAACATCGCATACAGCGGGGTGATGCCGATGCCCCCGGCGAGCAGCACATGACGCGTGGCCTGCGGGTCGATCTCGAACAGGTTGAGCGGTGCGCCGACGCGCAGGCGCTGGCCGACGCTGAGTGCGTGCATGGCGCGCGAGCCGCCGCGCGAGGCGGGTTCGAGCTTGACGGCGATGCGCAGCGCCTCGCGCTCGCCGGGGTGGTTGCACAGCGAGTAGGCGCGGCGCAGGGTCTGGCCGGGACCGACAGGCAGTTCGACCAGCACGTGCGCGCCCGGCGCCCAGGCTGGCAGGGCAACACCGTCGCAAGGGACCAGCTCGAAGCTGCGCACGCCCTCGGCCTCGATGCGGATGCTGCGGATGAGCATGTCCATGGCGGGTCTCCTCAGGCCGCCGCCGCGCGGGCGATCAGGTCGCGCACGGCCAGCCGCGCCTGCGTCGCCAGCTCCGCCATGTCGAGGCCGGGGATGGCGCCGTCGCGCACCACTTCGTTCCCGCCCACCAGCAGGGCGCGCAGATGCGCCTGTCCACCGGCTGCCACGGGCGCGATGGCGACGTCATGCAGGCCGAAGTAGCGCGGGTTGCGGGAGAGGTCATAGACCGCGATATCGGCCGCCTGGCCGGGCGCCAGCGTGCCGGTGCCGGGCAGGCCCAGCACCGCCGCGCCGCCAGCCGTGCCCCAGCGCACCACGTCCTCCACCGTGGCCCAGTCCGCCCCCTGCTCGCCCGCGCCGCCGCGGTACTTCGCGACGGCCGCCTCGCCGCCCTTGGCGCGTTGCATGAGCCAGGCCGCGTGCGTCTCGGAAATCATGTCGGCGGCTTCGTTGGACGCGGCGCCATCGACGCCGATGGACACCGGTGCGCCGGCGGCCTCCAGCGCGCGCACCGGGGCAATGCCGCTGCCTAGGCGGCCATTGCTCTGCGGGCAGTGGGCGATGCCGGTGCGGGTGGCGCCGAGCAGCGCGATCTCGTCGGCATCGAGCTTGACGAGGTGGGCGAACCACACGTCCTCGCCCAGCCAGTCGATGCTTTCGCAGAAGCGCAGTGGGCTCATGTCGTGCATGGCCGCGATGCTGTCCTGGTAGCCGACGGTCTCGGACAAATGCGAGTGCAGACGCAGGCCCAGCTTGCGCGCCAGCGCAGCCGCCTCGCGCAGCTCACCGGGCTTCATCGAGTACGGCGGCGTGGTCGGCGCCATCACCACGCGGCGCATCGCGGCCGGCGATGGGTCGTGGTAGCGCGCGGCGAGGCGTTCCATGTCGGCCATGTAGGCCGCCATGGATTCGGGCCGCAGGGCTTGCGGCAGCTCGGCTTCAAGCTGCCGCGTGAGGGTGGCGCCGCCCCGGCACAGCACGAAGCGCAAGCCCAGCGCCGCGGCCTCCTCGAACAGGATGGCCGAGGGGTCGTAGTCTTGCCCCGGGTAGTAGAGGTAGTTGTGGTCCGCGACCGTGGCGCAGCCCGAGAGGGCCAGCTCGATGAGACCGATGCGCGCAGCGAGGCGGAAGCTCGCCGCATCGAAGCCGGCACGGAAGCGGTAGGGCGTGGCCGCCAGCCAGGGCGTCAGCGTGGCATTGATGCCCTGCGGCTCGCCCTTGAGCAAGGCCTGGAACAGGTGATGGTGGGTGTTGACCCAGGCCGGGTAGATCACGCAATCGGTGGCGTCGAGCACACGCTCGCCGGCTTCGACCGGCAGGCGGCCGAGGGCGACGATGCGGCCATCGACGATGCGCAGGTCGGGGCCTGCATGGCGCGCCGCGTCACCGGGCAGGCCGGTGAGGATGGCGGCGGCGTTCTGGATGAGGAGAGAGGTCATGGTTTGTCTCTTTCGTGTTCAGGTGTTGGCTGCTGGAGCACGGCGGAACCCCTCCCCCGCCTCCCCTTTTCAAGGGGAGGCGCCCGTGGCGCGCGGCGCCTTTCAGCTCCCCTAAAAAAGGGGAGGCCGGGAGGGGTTGCCGTTGAGCAGTCGTGCCGCAGCAGGTAGCCCGGATGCAGCGCAGCGTAATCCGGGAATCCGGGCGGGCTCGCTCCCGGATTCCGGCCTATGGCCTTCATCCGGGCTACGCCCAGGCCTAGGCCATCTCGCTCTCATGCCAATGCGATAGCGACTTCTTCGCCAGCCAGGCCATCAGCGAGAACAGCAGCACGCCGGTCAGCGAGATCAGCACCAGCGCGGCGAACAGGCGCGGGATGTTGATCTGGAAGCCGGCCTGCATGATCTGGTAGGCGAGCCCGGCGCCGGTGCCGCCGGTGCCGGCGACGAACTCCGCCACCACCGCGCCGATCAGCGCCAGCCCACTGGAGATGCGCAGGCCACCGAAGAAGTACGGCAGCGCGCTGGGGATGCGCAGGCGCGTGAGTGTCTGCCAGCGCGTCGCGCCATTGAGGCGGAACAGGTTGAGCAGCCCGGGATTGACGCTGCGCAGCCCCAGCACGGTGTTGGAGATGATGGGAAACAGCGCGACCAGGGTGGCGCAGAAGACCAGCGCGGTCGTCGTGTCCTTGACCCAGATGATCAGCAGCGGGGCGATGGCCACCACGGGGGTGACCTGCAGCAGGATGGCGTAGGGGAACAGGCTGGTCTCGATCACGCGGCTCTGTACGAACAGGAAGGCCGCGATCACGCCCAGCACCACCGCCATGACGAAAGCGAGGAAGGTGATCTTGAGGGTGACGGCCAGCGCGCGCAGCAGGCTGGGGCCATCACTCCACAGCGTGGCGGCCACGTCCGAGGGCTTTGGTACGAGGTAGGTCGGTACCTGCCAGACGGTGCACACCACCTGCCACAGCGTGAGCAGGACGAGACCGACCAGCAGCGGGGCGACGATCTTCATGACGCGTGGGTTCTGGATGAGCGGGGTTTTCATGGCGGGGCTCCTCAGTCGTGATCCAGCTCGCCGCCACTGGCGGCCAGCAGGCGTGCGGAGAGATCGCGGCAGTACGCCGCGAAGGTATTGGACAGGCGGAAATCCTCGTCGCGCACCGGCTCGGGGATCGGCAGGTCGGCGACGATGCGGCCCGGGCGCGCAGCCATCATCACGACGCGGCTGGAGAGGTACACCGCCTCGTAGATGCTGTGGGTGACGAACACCACCGACAGGGGCTTGCCATCGCCGTTGCGCTGCGCCCACAGCTTGCGCAGATCGGCATCGAGCTTGTTGCGCGTGAACTCGTCGAGCGCGCCAAAGGGTTCGTCCATCAGCAGCACATCGGGCTCGGTGACCAGCGCGCGCGCAATCGACACCCGCATCTGCATGCCGCCCGACAACTCGCGCGGATAGCACCCGCCGAACTTGCCGAGGCCCACGGCGTCGAGCGCGCGCTGCACGCGCGGCAGGCTGTCCGCCTTGGGCACGCCGGCCAGGTCCAGCGGCAGGCGCACATTGGTGGCAACATCGGCCCAGGGCATCAGGGTGGCCTCCTGGAACACCATGGCGGTCTTCAGCCCGCTCTTCGCCGGCGTATCTGCAGCCCCCCAGCGCACCTGCCCCGCCGAGGCGGATTCGAGGCCGGCGAACATCTTGAGCAGGGTGCTCTTGCCGCAGCCCGAAGGGCCCAGCAGCGAGATGAAGTCGCCGCGCTGCACGCGCAGGCGCACATCGTCGAGTGCATGGGTGCCATTGGGATAAGTCTTGTCGACGCGGTTGGCGAACAGCACGGTGTCCGCATCAGGCTGCGAGGGCACAAGCTCGGTTTCGATCTCGATCTCGCTGTACTTCATGAGCATGTTCATCTCCAATAGTTCGGTGTGACTCAGGTGCGGAAGACTTCCACTTCGCCATGCGCGGTGAGCAGATCCATGAGCTGCTTGCGGATCAGCAGGCCGGGCTTGTCCGAGGGCATGTGGAACTCGACGCGGCGCCGCGTATCGACGCAGGCATCGGGGTCGGTGGCTTCAAGGATGTCGCGGTCCTCGGCGGTGATCGCCGCGTCCCACTCGATCAGCTCCTGTGTGCTGCAGGCCTCCTCGCTGTCGTTGCGGTAGAGCCACTGCACCAGCATCATGTTTTCGTCGTCGATCGGCGTGGCGCAGTTGTAGATGATGTGGTCGGTGCCGCTGTCCGGGTACGAGCAGCCGAAGCGACGACAGAACGGCAGGTAGTAGCGATTGACCAGATGGCGATGCGTGATCGCCTCGGTCGTACCGGTGATGCGATGACTCTCTGGCGGGTTCCTGATCGGCACCAGGGTCTCGGCCTCGAAGCCGTAGTCGGTATCGCGGAATTCGTAGGGCGCCGGTGCAGGCTGGTCGAGGATGCCGAAGTTGGCCTTGTGCACGAAGGAGAAGTGCGAGTTGTCGAAGCTGTTCTCCATCATGCGCAGCGGGCTGGTCTTCCATTGCTCGTAGAACTGGAAGATGCGGCGGTAGCCGGGCGCGCCGTCTTCGGGGAAGTGCGGGATGTCGCGCAGCGGCTCTTCCAGCGCGACCCACACGTAGCCGTAGCGTTCCTTGCAGCGGAAGGCCTCGGTCTTCGCGCCGGACGGAATCTTCTCTCCGTTGAACTGCGGGATCTTCACGCAGGTGCCCATGCAGTCGTACTGCCAGCCGTGGTAGCCGCAGACGATGTTGTCCCCCTCGACCCAGCCTTTCGAGAGCTGCGCGGTGCGGTGGCAGCAACGGTCGCGCAAGGCGGCGGGGCTGCCGTCGGTGCGCTTCCAGATCACCAGATTTTCGCCCAGCAAAGTGAAGGGTTTGGGACCGTCGTCGAGATACGACATCGGCATGAGTGCGTACCAGAATCGGCGCAGCACGGGTTGTCGGGTTACCAGCATTTTCATGACTCCTTGCTCGACGCCAGGCCTGTGTGGGTCTGGCGCCACCAACCGGCGTGCCTGGAATGGTCGCCTTCGTCGGTTCCGGCGCTCAGCTTCAGCGCCGCAGTTTTGTTGCTACTCCTGCCGCCCTCTCCCGGCCCTTCGGACCACCCTCTCCCGCAAGCGGGAGAGGGGAAGGCGCGCGTCGTGCCACTTGTCCCTCTCCCATGCAATGGGAGAGGGTGGCCGTCAGGCCGGGAGAGGGCAGATTGTTCGTACCTATGCGCTCGCCGCCTCGCGCTCAGCCAGATTGCCGCGATGCACTTCCTCCTCGCCACATGTGCTCATGAGGTCAAGCAACTGCTTGCGGATCAGCAGACCGGGTTTGTCGGATGGCATATGGAATTCCTCGCGCCGGCGCGTATCCATGCACACGTCGAAGTCGGTCGCCTCCAGGATCACCTTGTCTTCCAGCGTGACGGCACCGTCCCACTCGATGAGCTTGGCGGCCGGGCACTGTTCCTCGGTGTCGTTGCGATAGAGCCACTGCACCAGCACCATGCGTTCGTCGTCGATGGGGGTGGCGCAGTTGTAGACGATGTGGTCGATGCCCGACTCGTAGCTCACGCCCATGCGGCGGCAGAACGGCAGGTAGTAGCGATTGACCATGTGGCGCGTCACGCGCTCGGCCGTTGAACCGGTGACCTGGTGCGCTGCCGGCGGGTTGAGCACCGAGACGGAGACTTGCGCCTCGAAGCCGTAGTCGGTTTCCTGCAGCCCATAGCTCAGCGGAATCGGGTTGCCGAGATCGCCGAAGGTGCCCTTGTGCACGAAGCTGAAATGCGAGTTGTCGAAGCTGTTCTCCATCATCCGCATCGGCGTGCAGTGCCAGGTGTCGTAGAGCTGGAAGATGCGGCGGTAGCCCGGCCTACCCTCTTCGGGAAAGTCGGGGATGGGACGTAGCGGGTCTTCCAGCGCGACCCACACGTAGCCGTACTTCTCGACGCAGTGGTACGCCTGGACCTTCGCGCCAGCGGGGATGCGGTCGTCCTGCGCCTGCGGAATCTTCACGCAGGCGCCGCTGCAGTCGTACTGCCAACCGTGGTAGCCGCACACGATGTGGTCGCCCTCGACCCAGCCCTTGGAGAGCTTGGCCGTGCGGTGACAGCAGCGGTCGCGTACTGCGGCGGGGCTGCCGTCGGCCTTCTTCCACACGACGATGTCTTCACCGAGCAGGGTGAAAGGTTTCGGCCCGCTGTCGAGGTCGTGCAGCGGAAACAGCGCATACCAGAAGCGGCGCAGGATGGCTTGTTGGGTGACCAGCATGGTTCTTCTCCTTGCTCTCTGTGAAGCAGCGTCTCTGTCGGGGCTGCTTCACCTCCACCGGCGCGCCAGAACGGTCGCCCTCGTGGAGTCTTGCTACGCGGTGCCATTGCCCGGGCACCATCGGATCCCTGCTCCGTCATTCCCGCGAAAGCGGGAATGACGTCTATTGGGAGTGTGTCGCCGACAGCGTCTCCTTCTCGCCGTGCTCGCGAAGCAGCGCCAGCAGCCGTTTGCGCATCAGCAGCCCGGGGCGATCACTGGGCATGTGCTGCTCCAGCAGCAGGCTCACATCACAGGGCGCATCGGGGTCGACGGACTCCAGGATCTCCTTGTCCTCGGCCACGACCTTGATGTCCCACTCGTTGAGCAACTGCGCCGGGCACTGTTCTTCGCTGTCGTTGCGATAGACCCACTGGATAATCTGGATGTGCGCGTCGTCGATCGGTGTGGCACACGTGAAGATGGTGTGGTGAATGCCACTGGGATAGACCAGGCCGAGCCGGCGCAGGAAGGGAAGATGCCACTGGTTGTGGAAGTGGCGCTTGGTGGTCGGCTCGGTCGAGCCGGTGATGCGGTGCGACTCGGGCGGGTTGTTGATGGTGATGATGGTCTCGGCTTCGAAGCCGTAGTCCGTCTCGCGGATCTCGAAGAACTCGGGCTTGGGCTTGCCAAACTGGCCGAAGGTACCCTTGTGCACGAAGGAAAAGTGCGCCGTATCGAAGCTGTTCTCCATCAGGCGCAGCGCACCGGTCTTCCAGGTCTCGTCGAACTGGTGGATGCGGCGATAGGCCGGGTTGCCCTCTTCGGGCGTGTCGAGCAGGGGCACCAGCGGATCGTCCAGCGCCACCCACACGTAGCCAAAGCGCGCCTGGCAGCGATAGGCATCGACGCGCGCGCCGGCGGGAATCTTCTCACCGCTGAACTGGGGAATCTTCACGCAAGTGCCGGTGCAGTCGTACTGCCAGCCGTGGTAGCCGCACACGATGTGGTCGCCCTCGACCCAACCCTTGGAGAGCTGGGCGGTGCGGTGGCAACAGCGGTCTGCGGCGGCGGCCGGCGTGCCGTCGGCCATCTTCCACAGCACGATCTTCTCGCCCAGCAAGGTGAAAGGCTGGGGGCCGCCGTCGAGCTTGGCGAGCGGCATCACGGCGTACCAGAAGCGCCGCAGGACGGGTTGTTGGGTAACGAGCATGGAAACTTCCTTTCTAGCTGGACCGGCCGGCGTGCCCGGTGGGCCGCCTTCGCCGGCCGGTCCGTTCAATGACTTGCGTTCTCAGGTACCGGCGCGCTCGCGCGAACCCGGGCTTCTGTTTCGCCATGGGTGGCGAGCAACTCCAGCAAGGCACGGCGGATCTGGATGCCGGGCAGGTCGGAGGCCATGTGCACCTCCAGGTTCATGCGCGTGTCGAGTGGCATGTCCTCTTCGACGAAGGCGAGGATGTCGCGGTCCTCGTCGAGGATCTTGCGGTCGAAGGCATTGATGGCGGCCGCCGGCACCTCGGCCTCGCTATCGTTGCGATAGCTCCACTGCACGACCATCGTGCGCTTGTCGTCGATGGGCGTGGCTGCGGTGACGATGCTCTGCACGAGGCCGTTGGGATAGGTGATATGCATGCGTCGTGCGCAGGGCATGAACCAGTCCATGACCACGGTGCGCACCGTCTCGTCGCTGGCGATGCCGGTGTGCGCCTTGCCCGAGTCGGGGTTGCGCACCGGCTGCTGGAGGTGCATGACCAGTCCGAAAGGCACGCGCTGCAGCTCGCCCTTGGGAGGCTGCGGTTTGTCGTAGGTGCCATGCATGGCGCGATGCACGTAGGCCTGGTGTGCGAAGTCGAAGGTGTTCTCGATGAAGCGCAGTGCGCCGCAGTCCCATTCCTCGTAGAACTGGTCCACGCGGCGGTAGCCGGGCAGGCCGTCTTCTTCGAGCACGGGGATCGGCGCCAGCGGCTCTTCCAGGGCGACCCACACGTAGCCGTACTTCTCGGCACAGTGGTAGGCCTGGATCTTCGCGCCGGCGGGAATCTTCTCGCTGGTGAATTGCGGAATGCTCACGCAGGCGCCGCTGCAGTCGTACTGCCAGCCGTGGTAGCCGCACGCGATGTGGTCGCCCTCGACCCAGCCCTTGGAGAGCTGGGCGGTGCGATGGCAGCAGCGGTCGCGGGCGGCGGCCGGCGTACCGTCGCGTTTCTTCCACAGCACGATCTTCTCGCCGAGCAGGGTGAAGGGCTGGGGGCCGCCGTCGAGCTTGGCGAGCGGCATCACGGCGTACCAGAAACGCCGCAGAACGGCTTGTTGGGTCACGAGCATGGTCGTCTCCACGACGGCCGGGCGCACTTGGCGACCGGCCATCCTTGAGGGGTGGGAAGAATCAGGGCTTGGGCAGGAAGTTCAGGGTGTAGCCCTGCTTCCAGTCGACATCCGGCTTGAGCAGGCTGTTGGCCACCATGAAGTCGAAGGTCTTCTTCCAGCGCGCCTCGGTCATCACGCCTGGCCCCGCCTTGGCAGCATCGCCCGAACCCATGACATTGAGCTTCTTGAGGCCGGCCACCGCGAAGGCGAGCTTCTCGTCGCTCATCTGCGGGTTGTCCTTCTTGATCAGCTCGTTGCCGGCGGCCGGGTCCTGCAGGTAGCTGGCCCAGCCTTCCAGCGTAGCCTTGACGAAGCGCGCCACCACATCGGGCTTGTCCTTGAGCGTCTTCTGCATCGTCACGATGGTGTTGCCATAGGGCGGGTAGCCTTCTTCCGAGAGCAGGAAGAAGTTGGTCTTCACGCCAGCCTTCTCGGCCTCGAAGGGCTCGGAGGTGATGAAGCCCTGGGTGGCGATGCTCTTGTCGGCGAAGAAGGGCTGCAGGCTGCCGGTGTAGGGGCGCACCTGGGCATCGGTGAAGCCGAACTTGCTCTTGAGCATCGGCCAGTACGAGGTGTGTGCGCTACTCGCCATCATGATGCTGCGGCCCTTGAGGTCCGCGATGCTCTTCACGTCCGGATGGGTCATGATGCCCTGCACTTCGTACTGGAAGTTGGCCGCCACGGTCACCATCGGGATGCCCTTCTCGATGCCCGAGAGCACCTGGAAGTCCTTGCCCATGATGAAGTCGGTCTGCCCGGCGGCGAGCAGTTGCACGATGTTGACCTGGGGGCCGCCCATCTTGATGCTGACGTCGAGGCCGTACTTCTTGTAGATGCCCTTGGCGACGGCCTGGTAGTAACCGCCGTGTTCGGCCTGGGCGAACCAGGAGGTGGTGAAACTCACCTTGTCATCGGCCTGCGCCGCCGGGATGGCCAGGGTGCAGATGGACAGCAGGCAGGCCACACGGCCGCGGAAGGATTGGATGATGCTGGGCATGTCGGTTCTCCGTTGAGGTAAGGGAACCGGAACACGCGGGGAAGGAGGGAATGCCGCTCGCGAAATGCCGCAGTCTCTTGGCCACCGACCCGTTGTGTTCCGTCGCGAACACAAGCGCCTCTCGCGAGGCGCACAACCGGGGCGCTACCCACCGGTTGCCGGAGCAATGACCCATCGTCCTTTTTTCAGCTCGGACGACTGACTGCTTCTACTCCACGCCCTGACTTTAGCAAGGCATGTGCCAACACCATTCGACCGGCACGCACATTGACATGGATCAAGGCTTTGCGTGAAAGAGAGCGGCTGCAGCCTTCCGCAAACACCTGCTTATCGTGCTTCAGGCTGGTGCAAGCCTGCGCCACAAGCATGCATGCACGAGCCCCACTGGGGCTCACCAGGTCGCGGGGATCAGGGCCACGCGGTCCAACTGGACCTCGTCGCAGTTCGGCCCCTCTCCGGCACGGTCCAGCACCAGGAAATCGCTGACCGCCTCCAGCGCAAGCAAGGGGTGATGCCATACCCCCTTGGCATAGTTGACGCCCTGCCCCGGCTGCGCCAGAAAGCAGCGCAGGTCCTCGGCCACAGGCGGCTCGCCGGGCGGCGCCACCACCACCAGATAAGGCCGCGCCGCCAGCGGCACGAAAGCCTGCGAGGCGAGCGGATGGCGTTCCATCATCGCCACCGTGAAGGGCAGCGCGCGTGGTTGGCCGCGAAAGATGCTCACGATCACGCGCCCGTCCTCGCCCGGATCGAGCGTCGCCAGATCGTGGAAACGCTCGGTATTGCCACCATTGATCGGGAAGTGACGCAGCGCGTCGCTGGCCTCGATGAGGTCGCCGAAAGGCGCGAAGGCTTCGTGCGTGAGAGGCTCAACCGTCAACTGCCTCATGCGCCGGCCACCTTGCCGAACAGGCGCAGGCGGCTCACCCCGCCGTCCGGGAAGATATTGAAGCGCACATGTGTCACCGGCCCCAGGCTGGCCAGCGCATCGAAGCTATGGATCGCATCCATGGTCAGCTTCTGCGGCGCCAGCAGCTCCTGCCAGAACATGCTTTGCGTGATCAAAGATTGCTCGGTGCCGCCGCTCATACGCGCGGCCTGCAGTGAGCAGGCATCCGGGAAGTTGCCCTTGAAGTGCGCGGTATCGACTTCGACGCGCTCGATGATGCCCGGCGCGGCCAGCGCGACGATACACCAGTCGTTGCCGGGCTCACGCCGGCGCCGCGTCTCCCAGCCGTCCCCCATGTTCACGCCACGCCCCGGCAGCAGCAAGGTCGCGGCCAGGCCGAAGTGTTCGTTGTTGGCCGCCACCACGTAGGCGCCGTTGATGGCCGCGGCAAGGTCCAGCTCGGCCCCGGCCACGGTCGCATCGCTGCTGGGGCGGCCATAGATGCGCAGGCGCGCCACACCACCGTCGGGATAGATCGACAGGCGCACATGGGTCCAGGTCTCGTTGCTGCTCAAGGCGTGGTAGTGATGCGAGTTCCCCGCCAGCGCCACGGTAGGCAGCAGCGGCGTCCAGCGCGTCTCCGCCGTCGGCTCGCCCTTGGGGCTGTGGCAGGCTTCCAGCGAAGCGCCCGGCGGATAGTTGCCGGTGAAGTGGCGGGTGTCGATATCCACGCCGAAGAGGCGCCCCGGGCGCGCCAGGCGCACGATGCACCAGTCATTGCCGGGACCGCGCTTGCGACGCGACTCCCAGCCATCCATCCATTTGCCATGCTCGTCGTACTTGCCGGGGATGAATACCGGCTCGGCAGGGTCCAGCAGGCGCTCGCGCGGGGCGAAGAACTCGTCGCTGCTGGCGACGGCCTGCGCGCCCAGGCGCGGATCGGCAAGATTGGTATAGCGGCGGGTGAAGTCGGGCGCGTTCGGATCGAGGGCAACGATGGCCATGGCGGCTTTCCTGTTGTGTATGGGGCAAGGGCGTTCTCCTGAGCTTAGCGCGGCGCCCCCCGCTTGTGCGCAATGAGCTCTATTGCCGAATCGCAGACAGCCCCGCCGTGGCATGCTATGGCCGTCCTTACAACAGGCCCCGGCATGCTTCGACTCCTGCTCATCCCACTGCTATCGCTGGCGCTGTGCGCCCTTCGCGCCGCGGCACAGGAGCCCGGCGAGGAGCGCTTCAGCCTCGACCCGCAGCACAGTTTTGCCCGCTTCGAGTACGACCACTGGGGCCTGTCGCGCCAGCAAGGGCGCTTCGACGCGACCCGCGGTCGCATCACCCTGGCTCCGGACACACCGACGGGCGGCCTGGTGGAAGTGGAGATCGACACCCAGTCCATCAGCACCGGCAGCCGTGTGCTGGACGATCTGCTGCGCGGTGAAGACTTCTTTGATGCCGCCGCCCATCCACGCATCCTCTTCCGCACCCAGCGCCTGATCTTCGAGGGCGAGCGCCTGCGCAGCCTGGTGGGCGAACTGGCGATCAAGGGCGTCACCCGCCCGGTCACGCTGGACGTTACGCACATTCACTGCCGCTTCGTGCCGATCTACCTACGCCGCGCCTGTGGCGCACACGCCCAGACCACCATTCTGCGCAGCAGTTTCGGCATGGGGCGCTACAGCAGCTTCGTCAGCGACGAAATCCAGCTCTCCATCGTGGTCGAGGCCCTGCAAGAGCCCCCCGCCGACCCGCCTCCATGACAAAGGGCTCCCTCAGGAGCCCTTTGTCACACGAAGCAAGCACGGACTACTTCTTGGCCGGCTTGGCCGCTGCGTCGGCGATGCTGACGAGCTGCTTCTCCAGTTGCTCCACCGGCACGTAGCCCCCGATGCGGGTGCCGTCGGCCAGGAAGATGGTCGGCGTGCCATTGATGCGGTACTTGCGCGCGATCTCCGAGTTCTTGCTGGTCGGTGTATCGCAATTGGCGTTGGCCGGTGCCTTGCCCTCCACCATCCAGTCGTTCCAGGCCTTGGTGCGATCCGAGGCGCACCAGATGTTGCGCACCTTCTCGCCGGAGTCCGCCGACAGGATGGGGATCATGAAGGTGTAGATCGTCGCGTCCTTCATGCCCGCCAACTCCTTCGCGAGCTTCTTGCAGTAGCCGCAGTTGGGGTCCTCGAAGGTGGCAATCACGCGCTTGCCATTGCCCCGCACCTGCTTGATGGCCTGGTTCAGCGGCAGATCGGCAAAATTGATGCGCGACAGCTCGGCCTGACGTGCCTGGGTGACATCCTTGCGCTGGCCGACATCGACCAGGGAGCCGGTGAAGAAGAAGCTGCCGGTCTCATCCACGTAAATGAACTCACCGTTGCTCAGCACCACCTCGTAGAAGCCGCCGTAGCCCGCCTTGCGCATGCTCTCAATTGCCCCCGGCGAGGACATCACGTTCTCCAGGCTCTTGCGGATCTCAGCCTCACTGAGGACGGGCTTGGCTACCTGCTTGGCCACGCCCGGCTTGGCCGGCTCAGCCCACGCGGTG
The DNA here is from genome assembly GCF_059132465.1 of Uliginosibacterium sangjuense. Classification (NCBI taxonomy): domain Bacteria; kingdom Pseudomonadati; phylum Pseudomonadota; class Betaproteobacteria; order Rhodocyclales; family Zoogloeaceae; genus Uliginosibacterium; species Uliginosibacterium sangjuense. The sequence goes on along the minus strand of NZ_CP101132.1, from coordinate 979,619 downwards.
CCGCCCAGGATCGCGCCGATCAGGCCTGCCGCTGCGCACAACTTGAAAATCGAACTCAAGATCATCTCCACACTTATCGTTGATTGCCACCCATCACACCAGGCCTGCCGCGTACCGCGCCAACCCCGCCCTTACCAGCGGAAGCCGGTCCGCCATGCTCATGCCCACATTGCGTGCCCAGGCCAAGGGGCCACGGCGCGGCCGGAACATACCATGCAGCGCATGCGTGACCGACTGCACCAGCAGCACCTCCTCCTTGCGTCGCCGTGCGTGGCGGCGCAGCACGTCCATCCTGCCGCAATCCGTCGCCCCGGCCTCCAGCAGCAGTTCGGCCAGCACGCAGGCATCCTGGAAGCCCAGGTTGATGCCATGTCCCGACAGCGGGTGCACCGCATGCGCCGCATCGCCGATCAGCACCACGCGCTGACCAATCACAGTCTCCAGGCGCATCCGCCGCAACGGAAAGCCTGCCGCTGCCGTCACTTGCCCCAGGCGCCCCAGGCGCCCTTCGCCAGCCGCCTCGACAGCACGACAGAACGCCTCTTCGTCGAGCGCGAGCAGGCGCCGGGCCTGTTCGTCGGGGGTAGACCAGACGATGGATATTTGGTTTCCGGGCAGGGGCAGATAGGCCAGCACCCCATCCTCGCGGAACCACTGCCAGGCCGTCCCGTGGTGCGGCTGCGCACAGGCGAAGTTGGCCACCACGCCTTGCTGCCCGTAGGGCTGCGCAGCGCCTGGAATGCCAATCTGCCGGCGCACCCAGGACTCCACGCCGTCTGCGCCGACCACCAGGCGGGCACGGATCTCGCGCCCGTCCTCCAGGCCCAGCACCGCCACATCCTCCAACTGGCGCAACGTCACCGGCCGGGCCGGGCACAGCAGGCTCACATTGGACTGGCGCCGCGCCGTCTCCCACAGTTCGCTGGCCAGCCGCCCGCCTTCGACCGTCCAGGCCAGGGCGTCAAGCCCGCTGTCGTAGGCATCGAAATGCAGACGACCGCCACGATCTCCCCGCACATCCATTCGCTGGATGGCCTGCACCCGCTCACGCGGCAACAGATCCCAGGCGCCACAGCGACGCAGGAAATCCACATTGGCTGGGCTCACCGCATAGACGCGTGCATCCCAGCCCGAAGCCACGACCGGCTGGCGTTGCTCCACCAGCGCCACCCGCAGGGGGCTGCCGCGCAGCGCGCAGGCCAGGCTGGCGCCCGCCAGCCCGCCGCCCACAATCAGTACGTCACATTCCATGGTTTTTCACTCCGGCGCGGATTGTGCCCGAGTGCCACCCCGCGCGATACCTGCGCCGCACCAGCCACCGGCGGGCGTGACCCACACCACGGCCAGCGGCGTCGCTTTTCTTTACACTTCACCGTCAAACACATCAGTAGAAACCCGAAGAACGCCCTGGCGCCAAGCCCGCCCAACGCAGGCCTGCTTATTGCTTCAAGCTGCCGGAGCGTGGCGACGACGTAAAACAAGGCTCAAGCTGCACCGCCCGCCCCCTGGATGGCCCGCCCGATCTGAACCGGCGAACCACCAAGGTCGATTGATAATGGAGATATCGATGCATATGCTTCGCCACTGGGTCGCCGGGCTGATCACGGCCGCGAGTTGTGTTTCCGCGCACGGCGCCACCGCCTACAACCTCGGCATCGCCGAGCGCTTCAGCGCCTACATCTTCGGCAACTTCGACAACATCGGGGGGGGCTCGGACACCCTGCACTCGCTGGCGGTCGGCGGCAACGTCAAGATCACCAACGGCTACGGCTTCGCCAATGGCGGCACCACCTACTCCACCGGCGGCCAGGACTGGGGCCTCATCGTGGGTGGCAGCATGTCCTGGAATGGCGCGCCGCAGGTCAACGACGGCAATGCCGCCATCAACAATCTGACCAGCACCCCGCTGACCGTCAATGGCGGGGGATATGCCGTCACCGGCGCGGCTGCGGCCAGCGTGATCGGCAGCGTCGACTTTGCCGGCACCAAGAGCAGCCTGACGAGCTACTCCGCCACCCTCGCCGGCAAGGCCGCGACCGGCACAGTCAGCAAGGATGCGAACTACATCTACCTCAAGGGCGTGGGTTCGGGCGTGCAGTACTTCAACGTGAAGGCCTCGGACCTGCAGAGCGTGGGCGGCGTGAACGTCAGCAACGTCGGCGCCGGCATGGTCATCAACATCATTGGCGACATCACCAGCCTGGTCGTCAGTGCGCTCGACAACTTCTCCGGCATCTACGACGGCGCCAACACGCTGTGGAACTTTGACAGCAAGATCACCAACATCACGCTGGACACCGGCGGCTACGGCGCCATCCTGGCCACTGGCGCGACCATCACCTCGAATAGCGGGAACATCACAGGCACCGTTGTGGCCGCCAACTGGAAGGGCACCACTCAGCTCAACGGCGGAACGGCGTCCTCTTCTTCATCCTCATCCTCGTCCAGCAGCGGCGGCAACAAGGTGCCGGAACCCGCATCCCTAGGCCTGCTGGGCCTCGCCCTCGGCGGCCTGCTCGCCAGCCGCCGTCGGCGCGCCTGAGACCACGGCATGCAGCAACCCCGGCCTGGTGCCGGGGTTGTTTCGTTCACCGCCCCGCGCAGCGATAGTGGGCAGTGCAACACGGCTTGCAGTAAGCTCCACCCTCATCCTTGAGCTGCTTGGGCCGTAATACCCACAAGAATCGTTTCCAGGAGACACCAGTGCGCCTCTTCCAAGCCTTGTCCTGTCTGCTGTTCCTGCTGTTTTCTGCCACGACTGCCGCGCAGGGCACCGCCCCGGCCGCAGGCGAGCGAGGCTTCCGCGTACTCCACGTCATGAGCTACCACAGCCCCTGGCGGTGGACCGACGGACAACTGCAGGGCTTCAAGGATGGTTTCGGCAAGGGTCTGGCCGAGGTCGAGGTATTCCAGATGAATGCCAAGGCACTCAGCTCGCTGGAAGCCAAGCAGCAGAAGGGCAAGGAAGCGCTGGCCCTGATCGAGCGCTGGAAGCCCGACCTCGTCTACACCTCCGACGACGAAGCCCAGGAGTTCGTCGCCAAGTTCCTGGTAGGCAGCAAGATCCCGGTGGTGTTCAGTGGCGTCAACAAGGCGCCTTCGGAATACAGCTTCGCCGGCAGCCCAAACGTGACTGGCGTGCTGGAACAGGAACACTTCGTCGAATCGGTCGGTCTGATCCGTCAGCTCAATCCTTCCATCAAGCGCATCGCCGTGGTGTTCGACGACGCACCCTTGTGGAAGGCCGTAGGGCAACGCATGCGGGATGCAGCAGGCCAGTTGCAGGGTGTGGAGATCGTAGCCTGGGACGTGATCACCCGCTACGACGACTTCCAGCAGAAGATGCTGTCCTACCCCGCCAAGGCCGACGCGGTCGCGCTGCTGGGTGTGTTCAACTTCAAGGACCAGGCCGGCAATAACGTGCCTTACCAGACGGTGCACCGATGGGTGGCGGAGAACAGCAAGCTGCCCGACTTCTCATTCTGGATCGACCGTATCTACTACGGCACGCTGAGCGCCGTCACCGTGTCCGAGCGCGAGCAAGGCCTGGCCGCCGGCCGCCTGGCACGCAGCATCCTGGTCGAGGGCAAGTCCCCGGCCAGCCTGCCGATGCTACCGACCAAGAAGGGCGTCGCAGCGATCAGTCTGGCGCGCGCGCGCGACCTTGGCATCACCCCCAGCAGCACGCTGCTGCTGTCCTCCGAAGTCTCCACCGTCTACGAGTGGAATAAGAAACAATGAACTTCCGCCTGAACCTGAGCCTGCGCAGCAAGTTCGCGCTGATCGGGTCCGGTGCCATCCTGCTGGCCATCTTGACCGTGGTGACGGTCAGCGGCCACATATTCCGGGAGTCCTACACCGAAGCGCTGGAATCCCGCTCGGTCGCCGTGGCACGCAGCCTGGCCCTGCAGCTCGAACGCATCGTGCAACTGGGCATCCGCCCGACCGAGCTGAGCGGCTTCGACGTCCAGCTCAGCGAAGCCGCCAATGCCTACGAAGGCATCGCATGGGCCATTCTCGCCACCCAGGATGGCAATGTCATTGCCCATAGCACGCAGGCGCACACCGACCTCCTGCGCAGCAACACCGAGCTGATGCATGCGCTGCGCGCCGGCCGCGCGCAGGTCATCAACACCCAGGACAAAGGCCAGGACATCCATGTCGCGCTGGCGCCGGTGCGCACCCCCAGCGACTTCACCCCGGTCGTGGTGGGCGTGGCTCTCGATTCGACCTCCCTGCAGCGCGACATCCTGCGCCTGCAGGTCGCGGGCTGGGCGGCTGGCCTGATGGCGCTGGTAGCTGGTGCCGCGCTGCTGATCTTCGCCACCACGCGCTACATCACGCGCCCGATCTCGTCCTTCGTCGCCACCATGGCGCGCATCCGCAAGGGTGGCGTGGACCTCAGCCTGCGCGCCAAGCGGCGCAGCGACGACGAGTTCGGCGTCATGGTCGATGGCTTCAACACCCTGCTCGACCAGTTGGCTCAGCGCGATGCAGCCCTGGTGCACGCACGCCAGACCGCGGACGCAGCCAACCGCGCCAAGTCCCAGTTCCTCGCCACGGTGAGCCATGAGCTGCGTACCCCTATGCATGCCATCCTCGGCATGAACGAGTTGCTGCTGCGCACCGAGCTGAGCTCCAAGCAACAACGCTTTGCCTCGACCGTGCATCACTCCGCCAAGACCTTGCTGGAGCAGATCAACGACATCCTGGATTTCTCCAAGATCGAAGCCGGTCGCATGGAGCTGGAGGCACGCCCGTTCAGCGTACGCCAACTGGCCGAGAACGTGGCCGGCCTGATGTCGGCGCAGGCCCAGCGCGCCGGTCTGGACCTCGCCTGGCGTGTCGGCCGCGAAGTGCCCGAGGAACTGCTCGGCGACGCCAGCCGCATCACCCAGATGCTGACCAACCTGATCGGCAACGCCCTCAAGTTCACCCAGAAGGGCGGCGTGCTGATCGAGGTGGTGCCGGATGGCGAACTGATCCGCTTCACCGTCAGCGACACCGGCATTGGCGTGGATCCGATGCAGGTGCCGCAACTGTTCGAGCCCTTCCGCCAGGCTGACAACACCTTCGCCCGGCGCTACGGCGGCAGCGGCCTGGGGCTGGCCATCGTGAAGGAACTGGCGGTCGCGATGGGCGGTGATGCCAGCGGCACCGGCACGCCAGGGGCCGGCTCCAGCTTCTGGTTCACTGCCCGCCTGGAGCACCAGGCGCCGCCGCCCGCCGCCCCCGCGATCGACAAGTCCACCCCGCGCCTGCTGATCAGCGCTGACCTGCCGATGACCAGCCGCGCCATCCTGCTGAGCGCCCGCGAATATGGCGTGCGCGTCGAGGAACTGCCGCACGATGGCGAGGCCCGCCACCCGCTGCCTGCCAGCACGGAGGAGGACGCCATGCTGCTAGTGGCCAGCCGCAGCGCACGACACTACCTCGCCGAACTGGCCCGTCACCCGGAACACGCCGCACGTGCCATCGTGCTGGGCTTCGACCTTGCCGACAGCAGCGGGCCGGCTGGCTCGGTGATGGGACTCCCCTTGAATACTTCCAAGCTATTTGCAAGGATTGCAGAATTGTGCACCAGCACAAATTAGCGCTCTTGCCAGGACTCAGTCATGCATAAGCCCCGCATCCTGCTTGTCGAAGACAATTTCACAAACCAGGAAGTCGTTGTCGCCATGCTGGAGGACTTCGACTACGAACTGCACGTCGCCGAGACTGGCGCCGAGGCTCTGGCCCTGCTCGAAGCCGAAGCCTTCTCCCTGATCCTCATGGACTGCCACCTGCCGGGCCAGGACGGCTACTCCATCACAGAGCAGATCCGCTGCAACGAGAAAATAAAAGGCCGCCCGCCCATTCCCATCATCGCCGTTACCGCCAACGCCGGCCCGACCGATCGCAGCCGCTGCCTCAGTTCCGGCATGACCGACTACCTCAGCAAGCCTTTCACCCTGCAGCAACTGCTCGACGCCCTGTCGCGCCATCTCCCGCTCGCCGCCTGAAACGACAGGAGCCGCCCGCAGGCGGCTCCTTTTTCCGGTAACGCGCCGCCTCAGCCGCGCTTATAAGTAATCTTCTTGGCCCCCCCGGCACAGGTGCCGACGACGCGCAACTCGCCGGTATCCGCCGCCTGATCGACAATCTCCATCGTGTAAGACTTAACCCCCTTGGCCTGCAACTTGGCGTCGATCTCGGCCTTCAGCTCCTCACAGTCCTTGGCGGCGAAGGCGGGCGATACACACAACGCGGCGAGCAACACACACAAGGCTTTCATCGCTTGACTCCCTGATCTGGACATGGCGCCCTGGAAAGGGCGCCCGCCTGAAGCCTAGCGCTGCGCAAAGACTCCAGGCCCTACCCCAAAGGGCAGGGGTAAACGGCAACAGCCCGCGCATGGCGGGCCTTTGAAGTCTGGTGGTGATGGGCGGGATCGAAGCTACTTGAACAGTCTGGCGAAACCGTCTTCGGCTACAGTCAGGAGAACGCCACGAGCCTTCATATGTCCGGTGAAGATGGGATCGGTGAGGTTCGCGGCGGGACGTGATGGGGATTCGAATTCACCACCGCTTATTTGGTCCTGGAAGTCGAAGAAAGCATCCTTCAATGCCGTGCCAACCTTGGGAAGTGCCATTGCGAGGCGATCAATGAGGAAAGCCAAGCGATCCAGCGCATACTTGATCTCAAATTCCAACTGCTGAGCCGGCGCCGATCCGCCTTGAGTCGCCCAGTACTGGCGGCCGAGAACAACGATGGCGTCCGTATCTTTTGCAAGCTGATCCAGCTTTACGCGCACCTCCTTGCGACGCTCGCGCTTGTTTGCACCGCATCCCGCGACCAACCAGCCAATGACCGTGACCAACGCGGTCAGCAAAAAACCCCAGCTTGTAAAGGTTTGCAAGGGTATGCCCCACAGCTCACCCGGAGCCATGGTTGATGATTTGCCCGCAGTTTGTTCTTGGGATGGAGGAGGCTTCGGCGCGGCTGGAACGGCAGACGGAACGGGTGCGGACGCGGCCGCACCCGAAATAGGCTCAGAGCGACCTTGCGTCACTCTGGCTGAGCTTTGTCGATGTACCGCCACACTCGCTCGCGGTACAACGGAGTCGAAGAGTTGATCTGCAGCCTCTTCCGCAGATCCGCCCTCGTCGAAAGACCCTTGCGGATTAGACCGCCAAACGCCTCCTCCAAGAAGGAGGATCCATATCCAGTAGTCCCATCAAGGTCGATACAAACATCGTTTCCACTGCGAAGAGCTGGCGCGAGAACCTCCTCGCGGAAGCGCTCCCCTGAATAGGGGCCATCCGTCACATACCGGCCAGCCGGCGATTCTGAATAATCTTTAGCTACTGCTATCTTCATTATCGAAGCCATGATTCGTTCCCCTTTTCAGAGGCAGTTCCCACAACACCAACGTCCCGCGGATGGACCGTCTGAACTTGACCCGCTTTTCTGTGGCACTGTCTGCTAAGTAACGGAAGCTTCCCCTTGAACTATAGATAGACAAAGATCCGCTCTGCAAAGACTGCGAAAACGTCAACATCTCCGGCAGTCCTTGCCCTCGGAAACTGAGGCCCGTACTGGTCCGAGTACTTCCTACAGCAGACTCGATCATTCGACCATCGTTCCACAAGCGGAAGACATCTTTGTACTCGGGCCGGTTCCCCAGGTGAGCAGGAATCCCGAAGCCCAGGTCACATACCGCTACGAAGAGTCTTCCGTCCTTTGGCTGAGAAAGAATCCACCACGCGGACGCCCCGTGAGTCAGGCTGCCGCCCGAAGGCAAGCAATAAGCATGCTGACGGACGTTAGTGATCGCTTCATTGAGGCAGTCGCCAAACATCTCACTATGGGGATGTTCTACATCGGGCACCGCCTGGCGGACCAACGTCTTCCACTGCTCAGCTTCTGCCAAGACCCCTTTGTGGTAGTGCCAATGCCGCACCCGCTCGTGCTGTACGGTTAGCCTCCCGCTCAGACCCATCTTCTCCAGTAGCCCTACGTGCTGGAACAGCTCCTCCACGACCGGGTCTTTCGGGTAAGAAGCAGAAAGCAGCTCCGGATTGCGTTCTAACCACTCGTCTAGGTGCGCCAAGAAGTAAAGCGTGCCGCAAGGGAAGAGCTTCTCTGTTCTTCCGAAGTCTAGCCGAACGGGGCGTCTTTGTGCGACGCACAAAGCTATGTCATCTATGAACTTTAGCAACAGTTCACGGTCTGCATTGGTCGTAATGCACCACCGCGAAGGAGCAGGAACAGTGCGCCGACGCAGTTCCTTACGAGTAATAGAAGACAACGAACGCCGATGGCGTGACACGCCGGCAAGTCGAAGACTCAAGCGGCGCGCAGCCTTAGCTCTCCTCAGCAGCCACTCCTCGCGTTTGATATCCATAAGCCCCGGCCAGCGTTTGCAGCCTGCCCGTGTGGAGACACACCGCGCCTCGGAGCGACGATGCCCCTGCACTGTTCCCGTTGAGGCGCACTTCTACAACAGCCGCCCCCCGTAGCCCACGTCGCTGTCGCTTTATCAGACTCTGTCTGATATTCGACACTCCTGACACTGCGCGGCAAAAGGGCCGCTTGCTGGCGGCCCTTGAAAATACTGGTGGTGATGGGCGGGATCGAACCGCCGACCTGCGGGTTATGAATCCGCCGCTCTAACCATCTGAGCTACATCACCGAAGAGCCGGGCATTATAGGTAAGCCTAGTTTTAAGGTCAAGCACGCACATCCGGCCGGCGCCACAGCAGCCCATGCAAATCTCTTAAATTTCATGCACTTGCAAATAGATTCATTGACGCACGGGCAGCGATCACGGATCATTCCGCCCTCGCTTTGAGGACAAGGACGGCAGACATGACTTTTCGCCTGGCGCTAGTGCTGCACCTGCTCATCCCGCTCGCTTGTGGTGTCGTCTCCGCAGGTGCGCAGGCGCAAAACTCATTGGTCAAGCAACAAATCCCCGCAGAAGCGAAGCGCCTCGTGCTGGACATCAGTCAGGGCGTGTTGAGCGTCAAGGGTGAGATTGTGAAGACCTCTCCTGCACTGCAGATCCGCGACCCCCAGAACCGCCTCAAGCTGCCGCAGTCGCTGGAAGGGCGATTCCTGGCGGCGGTGCTGTTCGATGGCAATGGCGCGGCGACGCGGATCTGGCTGCTACCGGCCAACTGATTGCAACCCGGCCGCGCTGGCGGCCTGATGAGTACCGATTAGATGAAGAAGCTGTACATCCGCACCTTCGGCTGCCAGATGAACGAGTACGACTCGGACAAGATGGCCGATGTGCTGGGCGCCACCGAAGGCGTCGTCAAGACCGACAACCCTGAAGATGCCGACATCATCCTGTTCAATACCTGCTCGGTGCGCGAGAAGGCGCAGGAGCGCGTGTTCCACGATCTGGGCCGGGTCAAGGAACTGAAGAAGACCAAGCCCGGGCTGATCATCGGCGTGGGCGGCTGCGTCGCCTCGCAGGAAGGGGCGGCCATCGTCAAGCGCGCGCCCTATGTCGATGTCGTGTTCGGGCCGCAGACCCTGCACCGCCTGCCGCAACTGATCGACAAGCGTCGTGAATCGGGCCGCTCGCAGGTTGACATCAGCTTCCCCGAAATCGAGAAGTTCGACAGCATGCCGCCGGCACGCGTCGAGGGCGCGAGCGCCTTCGTGTCGATCATGGAAGGCTGCTCGAAGTACTGTACCTTCTGCGTGGTGCCCTACACGCGCGGCGAAGAAGTGTCGCGCCCGCTGGACGACATCCTGACCGAGATCGCCGGCCTCACGGCGCAAGGCGTCAAGGAGGTCACCTTGCTGGGGCAGAACGTGAATGCCTGGCGCGCACCGCTGAGCAAGGGGAGCGAGGAGATGGGTGACTTCGCCTTCCTGCTCGACTGCGTGCACGACCTGCCCGGCATCGAGCGCATCCGTTACACCACCTCGCACCCGCGCGAGATGACGCAGCGCGTGATCGACGCCTACGCCAGGCTGCCCAAGCTGGTATCCCAATTGCATCTTCCGGTGCAGTCCGGCTCCGACCGCATACTGGCCGCCATGAAGCGCGGCTACACCGCGATCGAGTACAAGGCCCTGGTGCGCAAGCTGCGCGCGGCGCGACCCGATCTTTCCCTGTCCTCCGACTTCATCATCGGCTTCCCTGGCGAGACCGAGGCCGATTTCGAGATGACCATGAAGCTGATCGACGACGTCGGCTTCGACAACGCATTCAGCTTTGTCTATAGCCCGCGCCCCGGCACGCCGGCGGCCGACCTGGCCGACGACACGCCGCAAGAGCTGAAGCTCGCGCGGCTGGCGCGCCTGCAGAAGCGTATCGAGGAGCAGACCGCCGAGGTCAGCGCCTCCATGGTGGGAAGCGTGCAGCGCATCCTGGTCGAAGGACGCGCCAAGAAGAATCCGGGGGAACTGTCCGGCCGCACCGACAACAACCGTGTCGTGAACTTCGCCGGCAACCCGCGCCAAATCGGCCACTGCATCGAGGTGAAGATCACTGCCGCGCTGCCGCACTCGCTGCGTGGTGAAGTCGTGATCGCCGACTGAGGCAGGCACAACTTATTGCGTTCGCGCAGCCACGCAAGCTGTACGGACGAGGACAATCCGCGCTGCGCCGCCCACCCGGCGGCATGACGCTTTGTCTGCCTTCCGCCCTATCCGGGCATTTCCATTCGGGATACCGCCATGAACAAGCTCACTACACTGTTGGCCGCTGTGCTGACGACCAGCCTCTTCCTGACCGCCTGCGGCAAGAAGGAAGAAGCGCCGCAAGCCGAGGCCCCTGCCGCCGCACCGGCTCCTGCCAAGATCGTGATCGGTCTGGACGACAACTTCCCGCCCATGGGTTTCCGCGACGAGAAGAACGAACTGGTCGGCTTCGACATCGACCTGGCCAAGGAAGCCGCCAAGCGCCTGGGCGTCGAGGTCGAATTCAAGCCCATCGACTGGAGCGCCAAGGAAGCCGAACTGTCCGGCAAGCGCATCGACGTGTTGTGGAACGGCCTGACCATCACTGAAGAGCGCAAGCAGAACATCGCCTTTACCGCGCCCTACCTGGAAAACCGCCAGATCATCATCGTCACCGCCAAGTCCGCGGTCAAGGACAAGGCCGGCCTCAAGGGCAAGATCGTGGGGGTGCAGGATGGCAGCAGCGCCGTCGACGCCGTCGCCAAGGACGAGGCCACCGCCAAGACCATCAAGGAACTCAAGAAATTCGGCGACAACGTCACCGCGCTGATGGACCTCTCCGCCGGCCGCCTCGACGCGCTGGTCGTGGATGAAGTCGTGGGACGCTACTACACCGCCAAGAAGCCCGGCGAGTACCTCGTGCTGGATGAGAACTTCGGCACCGAGGACTACGGCGTGGGCGTGCGCAAGGACGACGCCGAACTGCAGGGCAAGCTCGACAAGGCGCTCGCGGACATGAAGCAGGACGGTGCCGCCGCCAAGATCTCCGAGCAATGGTTCGGCAAAAATATTGTCAAGTAAGTCGTCACGTAATCAGCGTGTAGTGGTGGGTTCGGCACACCGCGCCAACCCACCACAATGCTAGCCACGCGGTGGGTTGCTTCGCGAACCCACCCTACAACGCACGCAAGCCAATGGACTACCTGCTCAGCATCCTCCCTCCCCTGATCGAAGGCACCGGCGTCACGCTCAAGATGTTCGCCGTGACCATAGTGCTGTCGGTCCCATTGGGATTGGCGCTGGCGCTCGCGCGCATCTCGCGCTTCCGGCCGCTGAGCTGGGGCGTCAATGGCTACATCTGGCTCATGCGCGGCACGCCGCTGATGCTGCAGATGCTGTTCATCTATTTCGCCCTGCCCTTCGTGCCGGTCATCGGTGTCCGCCTGCCTGACTTCCCGGCCGCGATCGTCGCTTTCAGTCTGAACTACGCGGCCTATTTCGCCGAGATCTTCCGTGCCGGCATCCAGTCCATCGACCGCGGCCAGTACGAGGGCGCCAAGGCGCTGGGCATGACCTATCCGCAGACCATGCGCCGCATCGTGCTGCCGCAGATGGTGCGGCGCATCCTGCCGCCGGTGTCGAACGAGACGATCACCCTGGTGAAGGACACCTCGCTGATCTACGTGCTGGCCATGAACGACCTGCTGCGTGCCGCCCGCGGCATCGTGCAGCGCGATTTCACGACCAGCCCCTTCCTGGTCGCCGCAGTGTTCTACCTGCTCATGACCCTGATCCTGACCTGGGGCTTCCAGGCCCTGGAAAAACGCTATGCCGTCCACGATGAGTAAGCCCATGCTCGAAGCCCGTGAACTGCACAAACGCTTCGGCCACCACGAGGTGCTGAAGGGCGTCTCGCTTTCGATGGACAAGGGCGAGGTCATTGCCATCATCGGCCCCTCGGGCTCCGGCAAGAGCACCTTCCTGCGCTGTTTGAACCACCTGGAGACCATCGACCGCGGCCACATCGCGATCGAGGGCGAACTGCTCGTCGATACCGACAGCGCCGGCCATGCGCGCTACGTCGCCGAACCAGAGGTGCGCCGTATCTGTCGCAAGATGGGCATGGTGTTCCAGCACTTCAACCTGTTCCCCCACCTCACGGTGCTGCAGAACATCATCGAAGCGCCGATCACGGTCAAAGGCATGAAGCGCGAGGAGATCGTGCCGCGCGCCGAGGAGCTGCTGGCCAAGGTGGGCCTCTCGGCCAAGCGCGACAACTACCCGGCGCGCCTGTCCGGTGGCCAGAAGCAGCGTGTGGCCATCGCCCGCGCGCTGGCCATGGAGCCGGACATCATGCTATTCGACGAGCCGACCTCGGCGCTGGACCCGGAGCTGACCGGCGAGGTGCTCCGTACCATGCGCGAGCTGGCCGAGGAGCATATGACCATGGTGGTCGTCACGCATGAGATGGGTTTTGCGCGCGAAGTGGCCAACCGCGTGATCTTCATGGACCACGGCGAGATCGTGGAGGAGCGCCCGGCGCGCGACTTCTTCGCCGATCCGCAACACCCCCGGGCGCGCGCCTTCCTCGACAACATGCTGTAACCACCTGGCGGGGTGTCCTGCAGCGCGTCCGGCGCTAAACTGGAGGGCCGCAGAGCGTCTGCGGCCTTTTTCTTTGTGGACAGCCTTGAAACCCCGAGCCCTGGACATCGCCCTCCAACCCCTGGACAACCTGCGCCTGGCCAACCTGTGCGGTGCGCTGGACGAAAACCTGCGCCAGATCGAGACCGCCTTCGACGTCACGCTGGCGCGACGCGGCGAGCGCATCCGCATCAGCGGCGAAACTGCCCAGGCCCATCTCGCGGCCAACGCGATCCGCAACTTCTACGAAGCCGCCGACGAACCCCTGTCGGTGGATGACATCCAGCTTGGCGTCATCGAGCAGCGCAACCGTGATGCGCGCGCCCCGGGCGCCCCTAGCCTGATGACGCGGCGTGGCGACCTGCACGGCCGCACGCCACGCCAGATCGAATACATCCGCGCCATCCACGAGCACGACATCACCTTCGGCATCGGCCCGGCCGGCACCGGCAAGACCTACCTCGCCGTCGCCTGCGCGGTGGATGCCTTCGAGCGGCAGCTGATCGAGCGCATCATCCTCACCCGCCCGGCGGTGGAGGCCGGCGAACGACTGGGTTTCCTGCCCGGCGATCTGGCACAGAAGGTCGACCCCTACCTGCGCCCGCTCTACGACGCCCTCTACGACCTGATGGGCTACGACCGCGTGGCCAAGCTGTTCGAGCGCCAGGTCATCGAGATCGCTCCCCTGGCCTTCATGCGCGGCCGCACGCTCAACAGCGCCTTCATCATCCTCGACGAGGCGCAGAACACCACGCCCGAGCAGATGAAGATGTTCCTCACCCGCATCGGCATCGGCTCGCGCGCCGTCGTCACCGGCGACCTGACGCAGGTCGACCTGCCACGTGGACACAAGAGCGGCCTGCTCGACGCGGCGCACATCCTCAACGGCGTACGCGGCATCGCCTTCACCCAGTTCCTCAAGGAAGACGTGGTGCGTCACCCGCTGGTCGCGCGCATCGTCGCAGCCTACGAAAGCGCGACGGAGGCAAAGGACAAGGAGGCGCGCGAGCATGCCAAAGAGCGCCACAAGGACGGAGAGACCCGCGCATGAAAGCCATGATCCTCGCCGCCGGCCGTGGCGAACGCATGCGCCCGCTCACCGACTCCTGCCCCAAGCCTCTGCTGGAAGTCGGCGGCAAGCCGCTGATCGTGTGGCACATCGAACGCCTGGTACGCGCCGGGTTCAGCGAACTGGTCATCAACCATGCGCACCTCGGCGAGATGTTGGAAAAAGCGTTAGGCGACGGTCGCCAGTGGGGTGTGCGCATCGAATGGTCGCGCGAAGGCGAAGCCCTGGAGACCGCCGGCGGCATCGCCAAAGCCCTGTACATGCTGGGCGACGCCCCCTTCCTGGTCGTCAATGGCGACATCTGGTGCGACCTCGAGTTCGGCCCCTTCGTTGCGCGCGGTCTGGCCCGGCTGACGCGTGGCGCGGTCGCGCACCTGGCGCTGGTGGGCAACCCGCCGCAGCACCCGCAGGGCGACTTCCTGCTCGGCGAAGACGGCCTGCTGAGCCACGGCGACGGCGAGCGCATGACCTTCTCCGGCGTCGGCCTCTACCGCCCCGAGCTGTTCGGCAGCGTGATCCCCGGCGACAAGGCCAAGCTGGCCCCGCTGCTGATCGACGCCATGCAGCACGGCCGTGTCAGCGGTGAGCGGCATGCCGGCCGCTGGCATGATGTCGGCACACCGGAACGCCTGGCCGAACTCGATGCCAGCCTCAAGACTCCAACCTGACCCGACGCACAAGGCGCCCCATCATGAACGCCCCCCACCCCCTGCAACCCGCCTACGACCTCGCCCCCTTCGCTGCACGCCGTGCGCGACTAGTCCAGCGCCTGCGCAATGCCGGCGGCGGCGTGGCCGTGATCCCCACCGCGCCGGAGCGGCGCCGCAACCGTGACACCGAGTATCCCTACCGCCACGACAGCTACTTCTACTACCTGACCGGCTTCCGCGAACCCGGCGCCACCCTGGTGCTGATCGCCGGCGACGGCGCGGGCAGCCCAGCGCGCAGCGTACTGTTCTGCCGCCCGCGCGACATCGAGCGCGAGATTTGGGACGGTTACCGCTACGGGCCGGACGGCGCGCGCGAGCTGTTCGGCTTCGACGATGCCTTCTCCAGCGACGAACTGACGACGCGCCTGCCCGACCTGCTCGCCGACCAGCCGGCCCTGTGGTACTCGCTGGGCTATGACGTGTGCTGGGACAGCCAGATCTTCGACGCCCTGAATGCGCTGCGCGCGCGCACGCGTGCCGGCGTACGCGTCCCCAACGACATCCGCGACGTGCGCATGCAGCTCGACGAAATGCGCCTCATCAAGGACGCCAGTGAGGTCGCCACCATGCGCCGCGCGGCTGCCATCAGCGGCGAGGCGCATCGCCGCGCCATGCAGTCCACCCGCCCCGGCCTGCACGAATACCAGATCGAAGCCGAGCTGCTGCACGCCTTCCGCCGCGGCGGCTCGCAGTACCCGGCCTACACCAGCATCGTGGCCGGTGGCGGCAACGCCTGCGTGCTGCATTACGTCAGCAACGAAGCTCAGCTCAGGGATGGCGATCTCTTGCTGATCGACGCCGGTTGCGAACTCGACGGCTACGCCTCCGACATCACCCGCACCTACCCGGTGAACGGCCGTTTCAGCGGCCCCCAACGCGAGGTCTATGAGCTCGTGCTGCAGGCGCAGGCGGCGGCGCTGGCGGAATGCAAACCGGGCACGCCCTATGACGCCACCCACGAGGCCGCCGTGCGCGTGCTGGCCCAGGGCATGCTCGACCTGGGCTTGCTCCAGGGCAGCCTGAGCGAAGTGCTGGAGACCGCCAGCTACCGCCGCTTCTACATGCACCGCACCGGCCACTGGCTGGGCATGGACGTGCACGACTGCGGCGAATACAAGCTCGACGGAGCCTGGCGTCCGCTGGAGCCCGGCATGGTGCTGACGGTCGAACCCGGTTGCTACATCCGCCCCGCGGAGGATGTGCCCGAGGCCTTCTGGAACATCGGCGTGCGCATCGAGGACGACGTGCTGATCACCGCCGACGGCCACGACATCCTGACCATCGACACGCCCAAGACCGTGGCGGGCATCGAAGCCCTGATGGCCGACGCCCATGGCTGACGCAGGCTCCACGCCGAACATCGCCATCGTCGGCGCCGGCCCGCTGGGCCTCGCCAGTGCCCTGCGCCTGACCGACGCCGGTCATGCCGTACAGGTCTTCGATGCGCGTGATGCGGCATCAGCCCAACGCGATGCGCGCGTACTGGCCTTATCGCACGGCAGCCGCCAGTTGCTCGAACAACTCGACGCCTGGCCCGCCGCGCAGGCCACCGCCATCACCACCATCCACGTCTCACAGCGTGGCGCGCTGGGCCGCACGCTGATGGAGGCCGCCGACTATGGTCTGCCGGCGCTGGGTTACGTGGTGCCCGCCGCAGCAGTCACCAGCGCGTTGGCACAGCGTGCGCACGCACGCGGCATCGTCGTGCACTACGGCCAGCGCGTCGAGGACCTGCAGCACAGCCCGGGCGCCGTGACGCTGCGGATTCGCGCGCATGAGCACACCCACGACGTGCCGACCTCTCTCGCCGTCTGCTGCGAAGGCGCCGTGTTGGCCGCCACCGACAATGACAAAGGCATTCACCAGCGCGACTACGATCAGCATGCGCTGCTGCTGCGCGCGACGACGATGCAGCCGCACGGCGGCCGCGCCTGGGAGCGCTTCACACCCGACGGCCCCATCGCGCTGCTGCCGCTGGGCCAGGACTACACCGTGGTATGGACCGTCTCCGGCGCCCGCCTGCAGGCCTTGTTGCAGGAAGACGACGCCAGCCTGTGCCGCCTGCTGCAAACCGCCTTCGGCCAGCGCGTCGCGCTGCGCAGCGTGGGCCAGCGCGCCCACTACCCGCTGGGCCTCAAGTACCGCAGCCAGCCGGCACAGGATCGCGTGGTGTGGCTAGGCAACGCCGCGCAGACCCTGCACCCGGTCGCCGGCCAGGGCTTCAACCTGGCGCTGCGCGACGCCTGGGAGTTGGCCGACACCCTGCGCGAAGAACCCGATCCCGGCTCGCCCAGCCTGCTGCGCGCCTACGCCAGCCGCCGCCGTGTCGACCGCCTGGGCGCCATCGGCTTCACCGACGGTCTGGTACGCCTGTTCTCCAGCGACAACCCGCTGCTCACCCACCTGCGCGGCGCCGGCCTGCTGGCCATGGACGTCGTCCCGCCGCTACGCCACTTCGTTGCCAAGCGCATGATGTTCGGCGCGCGGGCTTGGCCGTGACCGCTGCGTCGTGGATGGAGTGATCGCCGCACTCCGCACTCGGCTCTTAATCCTCCGTCCTCAGCAAAAATGAACCTTCACCTCCTGCGCATCTTCGCCACTGTCGTCGAACAGAAGAGCTTCTCGCGCGCCGCCGAGGTACTGGCGGTGAGCCAGCCGGCGGTGTCGAAAGCGGTGCGCGAGCTGGAGTCGCAGCTCGATGTGGTACTGCTCGACCGGGGCGGTCGCCAGTTCAGCGT
This sequence comes from Uliginosibacterium sangjuense, assembly GCF_059132465.1. NCBI lineage: Bacteria > Pseudomonadati > Pseudomonadota > Betaproteobacteria > Rhodocyclales > Zoogloeaceae > Uliginosibacterium > Uliginosibacterium sangjuense. The sequence continues at coordinate 962,055 of NZ_CP101132.1, read as the reverse complement.
GTCGGAACCTGGCAAGGTGCTCTACGAGTATGCACGCGGCATTTTCGCGATGGAACGCGCGGCGGTCGACGCGGTGCAATCCTTCTACAGCATGGAGCGCGGCACGCTGACCATCGGCGCCAGCACGACCATCGCCACCTACTGGCTGCCCCCTTTTGTGGCGCGCTTCGCGCAGGCACACCCGGGCATCCAGATCCGCGTGCAGTCGGGCAACACGCAGCATGTGGCGCAGTGGCTGATCGATTGCGAGGTCGATGTGGCGCTGGTCGAAGGGCCGGTGGAAGACGAGCGCCTGGAGGCGCGACCCTGGCGCGAGGAGCGCATGCTGATCGTAGCGCCCCCCGGCTCGCCGCTGGCCGCGCGGAGCTTCTCGACCAAAGCCCTGGCCGGGGCGACCTGGATCATGCGCGAGCCCGGCTCGGGTAGCCGCGAGGTGGTGGAGCGCACGCTGGGCGAGCTGGACATCCAGATCGCACGCGCGCTGGAAGTCGGCAGCAACGAGGCCATCCTGCAGAGCGTGGCGGCCGGCCTGGGCCTGGGCATGGTGCCGCAGATCACGGCGGCCGACCTGCTGGCGCTGGGCCGCGTGACCGAGATCGCCACGCCACAGCCCTTGTCGCGTACCTTGTACCGGCTGCGCCTGCCGCGCCGTCCGGTGAGCCAGGCCGCACTGGCCTTCGAGGCCTTGCTGGCGAGCTGAGCCGCCGCCGTACGTCTGCCCGCCACCGACCGGCACAGTAGCGTCACGCCGACGACCGGCCAAATGCCGTATCCTTCGCTTCCTCGCGCCCACGATGCACCGGCCAAGGTGACCGGCCTGCCGACCGCGGACGCCTCTTGCACAAGGAATAGCATGAAGAAGATCGCTCTCGCGCTGTCGCTCGCCTTCGCCGCACAGCTCTCCGTCGCCGCCGACATGACCGAGGAACAAAAGACCTTCTACGCCCTGGGTCTGGCCATGGGGCAGCAGGCCTCGGTGTTCAGCATGAGCCCGGCCGAGCTGGAACTGGTCAAGAAGGGCCTGACCGACGCGGTGACCGGTGCCAAGCCGGCCGTGGAGCTGGAACAGTACGGTCCCAAGCTGCAGCCGCTGGCGCAAGCCCGCCGCGCCGCGCAGGGCGAGAAGGCCGCGGCCGAAGGCAAGGCCTTCGCCGACAAGGCCGCCAAGGAAAAAGGTGCGGTGAAGACCGCTTCCGGTCTCGTGTACATCTCGCTCAAGGACGGCAGCGGTCAGGCCCCCGGCGCCGATGACACGGTGAAGGTGCACTATCGTGGCACCCTGCCCAACGGCAAGGAGTTCGACAGCTCCTACAAGCGCGGCGAACCGATCGAATTCCCGCTCAATGGCGTGATCAAGTGCTGGGGCGAAGGCGTGCAGAAGATGAAGGTCGGTGGCAAGGCCAAGCTGGTCTGCCCGTCCGCCATCGCCTACGGCGAGAACGGCGCTGGCGCGGCCATTCCGCCGAACGCCACGCTGGCCTTCGAAGTGGAGCTGCTGGGCGTGACCAAGGCTGCGGCACCCGCCGCCTCCGCCCCGGCTGCCAAGCCCGCGGCCAAGCCGGAAGCCAAGAAGTAAGCCGCTTCCCGCGCCCAAAAGAAAGCCGCTCTCCGGAGCGGCTTTTTCATGGGCGGCCTACGCTCAGGCGAGCGGGGTGCCGCACTGCTTGGACAGCTCGGCCAGCTTGCGATGGGCCGGATGCGTGGCCTGCGGCAGCAGGCCGGTCAGGTCGGCCAGCTCCAGCTTCTGTAGGTCGATCTTCTGGCCGTTGGCAAAGCTCACTTCCACACAGCCCGGCCGCGCGTGCACCATGCCCATGAGCAGGAGCATGGGCAGCGGATTGCCGATGCGCGGGGCGGACCCGCGCAGAGAATCCTCCGAGATCACCAGGAAGGGCTGGATCGTGCTGTTATGGCGCACGGTCCAGATGCGCTCGCGCTGGTCAAGCTTGACCACGAATTCGGTCACGCTGTTCCAGCGTTCCAGCACCTGCTCGGCGATGGCCGTCAGCTCTGCCCACTTGAGCAGGCCGCGCCACATGAAGGTTTCCATTCCTGACATGACGATCAAACCTTGGCTTGCCCTCGTGGCATCGGCTCAGGCGTCGCGCGCCGGGCCTTGCTTGAGGGCTTTCATGAATTCCGCGAAGTGTGGCCGGAAAGCCACGAACAGTGGGTGCGACTTGTTCTCCAGCATGACCTCGCTGAACAGCTTGAGGCCGACGGCAAAGGCCGTGGCCGCCTGCTCGTCGAGGTCGCCGCGCTGACGCACACGCGCCACGACGGAAAAGATGTCGTCATGGTTGCCCACCTCGAACTGCAGGGCCTCAGCATACGCAGAAGGCGCCCCTTGCGGGTCGGCAAGATGTTCCAGGGTCACGCGGTAACGATGTTGTTTCATGTTTCGAGTCTCGGCAAAGTCAGAACTGCCGGCCCATGGCGCCATATCGGCACCGCAGGGCCCGGGCTTGATGCTTGGGTTCAGGAAGGCTGGGCGGGTTTGACCGCGTAATGCGGCAGACGCAGGCTGATCAGCACGCCCAGCATGGCCAGCACGGCGGCCACCACGAAGGCGCTGTGGATGCCGTGAGCCAGACCGGCCTGCGCCTGGACGATGAGGGCCTGCATGTCGAAGCCTTGCTGGCCGGCCAGCGCCAGCAGGTGCGCCTGGTCCTCGGCGCGCACCAGCACCTGCGGGGTCGCCATGATCTGGCCGACCTCGCTGGCGGCCAGCCCGGCCCTGTCGAGCGCCTGGCCGATGCGCTGGGCGAACGCGGCATTGACGATCACCCCGGCGATGCTGACGCCGACCATGGAGCCCAGCATGCGCGTGGTCTGCACCATGGCCGTCCCCACCCCCAGGTGCAGACGGCCGACCACGGCCATCATCTGCAGTGTGAGATTGGGCAACTGGAAGCCCAGGCTCAGCCCGCACAGGCCCAGCAGGCTCATCAGCAGCCAGCGCGGCGAGTCGCGGTCGACCAGGGTCAGGGCGAGGCAGGCCACGCACAGCAGAAGCTGGCCCCAGGCGATCAGCCGCTCGGGGCGTGCCAGGCGCGGCAACAGGCGGCCGTTGATGATGCTGCCCACGGTGATGCTGACCAGCAGCGGCGTCAGCACGAAGCCGGCGGTGGCCGGGCTCATCCCGAAGCTGCCCTGCAGCAGCAAGGGCGCGTAGAACACCAGCACGAACATGGAGAAGCCGGTCAGCACGCCCAGCGCGGCGAGCTTGCGTACGTCACGGTTGGCGAACATCTCGGCCGGCACGATGGGTGCGCGCGAATGGTGTTGGTGCCACACGAAGGCGCCGCCCAGCAGCAGCGCGAGGGGCGTCAGGAGCAGCACCAGGGGGTGCAACAGGCCGTGCGCCTGACCGTACTCGGTGGCCAGCAACAAACTGCACAGGGCGGCGGCAAGCAGCAGCGCACCCGCCCAGTCGATGCTCTTGTCCTCGCCCTCGTGGTGCACGATGTGGGGCAGGTAGCGCCAGATCACGGGCAGCGCGAGCAGGGCCACCGGCAGGTTCACGTAGAACACGCTGCGCCAGCCGGCATGCTCGGTCAGCCAGCCACCCAGCGAAGGGCCGATCGCACTGGCGATGCCAAAACTGGCCGACAGCATGGCCTGCCAGCGCACACGCTGCAGCCGGTCGGGGAAGACGTCCGGCACGCTGGCAAAGGCCACCCCCACCAGCATGCCACCGCCAGCCCCCTGCAGGCCACGCGCCAGCACCAGTTGCAGCATGCTCTGCGCCATGCCGCACAAGGCGGAGGCCAGCGTGAACAGGATGACCGCGGCGAGCACGAAATACTTGCGTCCATACAGGTCGCCCAGGCGCCCGGTGATGGGGATCATCACCGCATTGGTCATGAGGTAGGCCGAGGCGATCCAGGGGTACAGCGCGTAGCCCTCCAGCTCGGCCACGATGCGCGGCATGGCGGTACCGACCACGGTGGAGTCGATGGCAATCAGCATGATGACGAGGCAGATGCCCGTCATCGCGGCCAGACGGGTGGCGAAGTTCTGCGGTGCGCGACTCATTTCCGGCCCTCCGCGCAGCCCGGCTTCGTCGTCGGGTCCAGCACCGCATGCAGGGCGCGCATGGCCTGCACCACCGGCCCCCGTTCGGCCTCGGGCAGGCGCGCCAGCACGGCAGCAGCATGCCGGTCGAGCACGCCCTCCAGTTCCTGCGCCTGCTGCAGCCCGGCCGGCGTCAGACTCAACATCAGACGGCGCCGGTCGGCCGCGTCGGCCTCGCGGCTCACCCAACCCGCCTCCACCAACCGGTCCAGCGCGCGGCTGACCCAGCTTTTCTCCAGCGACAGCATGCGTGCCAGATCCGATTGCGCCAGCGGCCCCTTGCGACGCAGCACGATCAACATGCGGCCATGGGTATGGCTGCCCTGCGCAGCCAGCAGATGGCGCTGTTCGAGCTGGAAGAACAGCATGGCCTGACGCAGCAGGGCGGTATCGGACAGCAGGACGGAATCGGCGGAAGACATGGGGCAATGAAAGCGGGAATGGCGCCGGCATGGGGCGGACGAAATCAATGCTATCCACAACGGTTGTTATTAGCAACCATTGATACAATTTCTTACTTGCGAATGATTCGCATTTATATAGAATGAAGCTGTCATTCCACGGAGGCCGCCATGTCCGAACTCTTCGCTTCACCCCAGCAATCCCTTGCCGGCGCAACGCTGTTCGCCATGACGCGCTACGTCGAATGCCCCTGCCCCGAAAATGCACTGCAGGTCGCGCGCCACCTCGAATGCGCGGCCGAGCAAAACGAGGGGGACGCGCGCCTGAGCGAGCTGTGCAGCGCGCTGGCCCTGCGCTGGCGCGGCCATGTGCTGGCCGGCCTGCTGGCGCGCGGACTCCCGCAGGGGGAGCACTGACATGGGCGCGCCGGAACTGGAGCTGTGGGCCGCCAGCAGCGAACGGCTCGCCGCCGAGACACGCCTGGCGGCCTGCCTGCTGGCCATGACGCAATTCGTGGAGCAGCCCTGCGGCTGGGGCGCGCAGCGCATCGTGTGCCTGCTCGACTGCCTAGCTGAGGACAGCACCAGCGATGCCGCGACACGCGCGATCGCCACACTGCTGGCGCAGCGCTGGATGTTCGGCGCCGAAGCCGGCTGCGAGGCCGTGTTGCAACCGGCGCGGACCGGCGGAAAGCGTGCCGCGTAAGGCGGAACCTCCTGTGGAGTTCCGCCCTACGGACTACCTACCATCGACCCTGAACGACTCAATCAGCGCCTGCGCACGCAGTTCCCTCTGCTGCCACTCAGGCAACCACTTTTCATCCAAGCAAGTAGCCCGGATGGAGGCCGCAGGCCGAGAATCCGGGGAGAGTCATGGATCAGGGTGATGATCCCGGATTCCGCTTCGCTGCATCCAGGCTACTTTCTGAGGGCGGCCATGGGTCAGTGCGCGACGGAAACGGCGGAACCTCCTGCGGAGTTCCGCCCTACAGCCGGGAACCCTTGCGCTCGACGGCAAAGCGCATGAGCGCGGCGGTGCCCTCGAGTTCGAACTTGCGCTTGATGTTGATGCGGTGCGCTTCGACGGTGCGCACCGAGAGGTCCAGGCGGGAGGCAATCTCTTTGTTGGACAGGCCGTCCGCGATGAGGTCCAGCACCTCGCGCTCGCGCTGGGTGAGGGCGGGCTCGGGCAGGCTGGCCTCGGCCAGGGCGGTGGCCACCGCGGCGGTGTAGTAGCGGCGCCCGGCCATCACCGCCTCGATGGCGGCGACGATCTCCTGTGCCGGGCTGTCCTTCAGCACATAGCCGCGTGCACCGGCGCGAAAGGCCTCGACCACGTACTGCGGCTCGTCGTGCATGGTCAGCATGATGACCTGCAGATCCGGCCAGCCGGCCAGCAACTGGCGCGTGAGGTCGATGCCGTGCGTGCCACGCAGCGAGATGTCCATCAGCACGCAGTCCGGTTGATGCTGTCGCACCGCGGCCAGCGCGCTGGTGGCATCCCCCGCCTCGGCCACCACGCGGAAGCGCGGGTCGGCCTCCAGGCGCGCACGCACGCCGTCGCGCACCAGTGGGTGATCGTCCACCAGCAACAGGCGTACCCCGCCGTCCGTGTGTGCTCCATCCATTTTCTTCTCCTCAACCCGCCTTGAGCGTCGACGGCGGCAGCCAGGCCTCGATACGCGTGCCGCTGGGGCCAGCGTCGATCTGCAAGCGCCCGCCCAGGGTCTCGACGCGCTCACGCATGCTCGACAGCCCCAGCCCGCCGCGCGCGGCCTCCTCCACCTGGGCCACGTCGAAGCCCCGCCCGTTGTCGGCCACGCTCAGGCGCAGGCCGTCCGTGCCCAGCCGTAGTGTCACATGCGCCTCGCTGGCCTGGGCGTGGCGTTCGATGTTGTTGAGCGCTTCCTGGGTGACGCGGAACAGGGCCGTGGCCACCGCATCGGGCGGACGCACGCCGGGGTCGGCATCGAGTTGCGCGAGGATGCCGGTGCGCTCGCCGAATTCACGCAGCACCTGATTCAACGCAGCCACCAGGCCCAGGCTGTCGAGCAGCGTGGGGCGCAGGCCGTGCGAGATGCGGCGCAAGTCGCGGATCACTTCGTTCACGCCGCCCAGGCTACGCTCGATGGCCGCGCGCGCCTCGTCCGAGAGTTTGTCGCAGCGGGCCTGCGCGCTCTCCAGCATGAACTTGACCGACACCAGACTCTGACTCACGCCGTCGTGCAGTTCGCGCGCCACGCGGGCGCGTTCCGTCTCCTGCGAGCGCACCACCTTGCGTGCCAGCAGGCGCATCTGCTCCTCCGCATCGCGCCGGTCGGAAACGTTCAATGCCAACGCCGCCAGCGCGACCAGCACGGTAGCGACGATGGCGATGCCGACGATCACCGCCATGGTGTTGTGGATGGCCTGGGTCGCTTCGCGGTCGATGCGTGCGCGCGTCTCGGCAATGTCGTCGAGGTAGATGCCGGTACCGAGCATCCAGCCCCAGCGCTCGATCTGCGTGACATAGCCGAGCTTGTGCTCGACCTGGCCGGTGGAGGGACGCTGCCACATGAATTGCTCGAAGCCGCCGCCCTCGCGCGCCCGCTGGATCAGGCGCTGGATGGTGGGCGCCCCCTCCGGGTCGCGCATGTCCCACAGGTCGCGCCCCACCAGTTCGGGCTGGCGCGGGTGCATGAGGTTGCGCCCCTGCATGTCGTAGACGAAGAAGTAGCCGTCGCTGCCAAAGTCGAGCTTGGCCAGCACGCGCAAGGCCTCTGCGCGGGCGGCCGCGTCGTCGCGCTGTACCAGGTGGTCGACAGCGCCCAGCGCGAGGTCGACGTAGTGCTGCAGTTCGGCCTTGCGCGCCGCCATCAGCACCGGCTCGACCACCGCCAGTTCGGCCGCCGCGAGCGCGCGTGCCTCCAGCCGCACCACCGAGGCAATGGCCGCGATGGCCAGCAACAAAGGCACGATCGCGAGGAGGACGAATTTGAGGCGGAGTTGCATGACGGGAAATCGTTGAACGCCCCAGGATGATACGTCCGCCGCCCATGCTGCACCGCAGACTGCGGAAACCCCTTACGTGCTGCCACGCATCCGCCCTGCGTGCTCGCACCGATGCGCGGTCCTTGCGCGATCACGATACTTCAACGCAAGTCGGGCCGCCCTCCGTGGCCTGCCTAAGCAACCGGGTCCATCCCGATACTGGAGGAGACAAATGAAAGCAATCCTGCCCAAACTGGGCTGGGCGGCGCTAGCCCTGCTCGGCGCCTTCTGCCTCGCCTTCGTCGCGCTGTCGCGCGGCGAGACCATCAACGCCCTGTGGGTCGTCACGGCTGCCGTGTCGATCTACCTCGTGGCTTATCGCTACTACGGGCTGTACATCGCCAACCGCGTACTGGGCGTGGACCCCACGCGGGTCACCCCGGCCGTGAAGTACAACGACGGCCTGGACTATGTGCCGACCGACAAGAACGTGTTGTTCGGCCACCACTTCGCCGCCATCGCCGGCGCCGGCCCGCTGGTCGGACCGGTGCTGGCCGCGCAGATGGGCTATCTGCCCGGCCTGCTGTGGATCGTCGCCGGCGTGGTGCTGGCCGGCGCGGTGCAGGACTTCATGGTGCTGTTCATCTCCTCGCGCCGTGACGGCCGCTCGCTGGGCGACCTGATCAAGAGCGAACTGGGCGAAATCCCCGGGATGATCGCGCTGTTCGGCGCCTTCCTGATCATGGTGATCATCCTCGCCGTGCTGGCGATGATCGTGGTGAAGGCCCTGGCCGAATCGCCCTGGGGCACCTTCACGGTGGCCGCGACGATTCCCATCGCGATGTTCATGGGCGTCTACATGCGCTACATCCGTCCCGGCAAGGTGGGCGAGATCTCGGTCGTCGGCTTCGTGCTGTTGATCGCCGCCATCCTGCTGGGTGGCCAGGTGTCGCAGAACCCCGCCTGGGCCGCCGCCTTCACCTTCACCGGTACGCAACTGACCTGGATGCTGATCGGCTACGGGTTCGTCGCCGCCTCGCTGCCGGTGTGGCTGCTGCTGGCGCCGCGTGACTACCTGTCGACCTTCCTGAAGATTGGCACCATCATTGGCCTCGCGCTGGGCATCGTGTTCGTCGCCCCGATGATGCAGATGCCGCATGTCACCAAGTTCATCGACGGCACCGGCCCGGTGTGGTCCGGCAACCTGTTCCCCTTCCTGTTCATCACCATCGCCTGCGGCGCCGTGTCTGGCTTCCACGCGCTGATTTCCTCCGGCACCACGCCCAAGCTGCTCGACAACGAGCGCCACGCAGCCTTCATCGGCTACGGCGGCATGCTGATGGAATCCTTCGTGGCCATCATGGCCCTGGTTGCCGCCTCGGTCATAGACCCCGGCGTCTACTTCGCGATGAACAGCCCGGCTGCGGTGATCGGCAAGGATGCGGTGGAAGTCGCCGCCAAGATCTCGCAATGGGGCTTCGTCGTCACCCCCGAGGTGCTGACGCAGACCGCGAAGGACGTGGGCGAGCACACCATCATCTCGCGCGCGGGCGGCGCCCCGACCCTGGCCGTGGGCATGGCGCACATCATCTCGGGCGTGATCGGCGGCAAGGCGATGATGGCCTTCTGGTACCACTTCGCGATCCTGTTCGAGGCGCTGTTCATCCTCACCGCCGTCGATGCGGGCACCCGCGCCGGGCGCTTCATGCTGCAGGACCTGCTGGGCGCCTTCGTGCCGGCCTTCAAGCGCACCGAGAAACTGGGCCCCAACCTGATCGCCACCGGTCTGTGCGTGGCAGCCTGGGGTTACTTCCTGTACCAGGGCGTGGTTGACCCGCTGGGTGGCATCAACACCTTGTGGCCGCTGTTCGGCGTGGCCAACCAGATGCTGGCTGCCGTGGCACTGACGCTGGCGACCGTGGTGTTGTTCAAGATGAAGCGCGAGCGCTTCGCCTGGGTCACCATCATGCCCACCGTGTGGCTGCTGGCCTGCACGCTGACCGCTGGCTGGCAAAAGATCTTCCATGAGAATCCGAAGATCGGCTTCCTCGCCAACGCCGCCCGCTTCGACGCCGCCGCCACGCGCGGCGAGGTGCTGGCGCCGGCCAAATCGGTGGCGCAGATGCAGCAGATCATCTTCAACAACTACCTGGATGCAGCGCTGTGCGGCCTGTTCATGCTGGTGGTGGTGTCGATCCTGGTGTTCGGCATCCGCGCCTGCATGAAGGCCTACGCGGCCAACCATCCGACCGCCAAGGAATCGGCCTACGAGGCCCTGCCCGGCCAGGTCTCGGCCTGACCGTCAAGCGGCGGCGCACCTCACCCGGTGCGCCGCCGAGTCTCTTGCGGCCTGCCCCTCACCGGGGGCAGTCCAGAAGACACTCACCACGGAGACGACACGTGTTCAAGGACCTCGCCCGCATGGGCGAATACCTCGGCCAGACTGCCCGGCTCATGATCGGCATTCCCGATTACGACGCCTATGTGCAGCACATGCGCATGAAGCATCCTGAGCGCGAACCCATGAGCTACGAAGAATTCTTCCGCGAACGCCAGGAAGCGCGCTTCGGCGGCGCCAATGGGAAATGCTGTTAAACCGCAGGACTGAGTTACGAGGACGGAGGACTGAGTAAAACACTCAAGCCCACGGCCCCACCGCTCAGTCCTCAGTCCTCAGTCCTCAGTCCTCAGTCCTCAGTCCTTGAGAATATGATCCCCGTCACCCTCCTCACAGGTTTCCTCGGCGCCGGCAAGACCACGCTGCTCAACCGCCTGCTGGCCGCGCCACATGGCGAGCGCATCGCGGTCATCGAGAACGAGTTCGGTGCCACCGGCATCGACGGCGAGTTGCTGGACCGCGCGGCGACCACGGTGGTGGAACTGGCCAACGGCTGCATCTGCTGCAGCGTGCGCGGTGAGCTGTCCGCCGCGCTGCACGACCTGCTGGCCCGACGCGATGCCGGCACGCTGGTCTTCGACCGCCTGGTGATCGAGACCACCGGCCTGGCCGATCCGGCACCCGTGGTGCAAAACTTCTTCTGGGACGAGGGCCTGCGTGCGCGCTTCCAGCTCGACGGGGTGATCACCCTCATCGACGCCTGCCATTTCGATGAACAGTTCGCGCGCGAGCGTGTGGCGGCCTCGCAGGTCGCCTTTGCTGACCGCCTGCTCATCACGCGCGCCGACCTCGTCAGCAGCGAACACATCGAGACCCTGTGCCGCCGCCTGGCCTTCATCAACGCGCGTGCGCGCATCGCGGTCGCCGGCCAGGACGAAGACTGGCGCGACCTGCTGGCGATCGGCGGTTTCCGCCTCGATGAACGTGGCATGCCGCCCGCCCGCGCTCGCCAGGCCGCGCCGATGCGGCAAGGCGTGTTCGGCAGCCCCGTCCGCTCCTGGGACGCCGACGTCCATTCGCTGGTGCTGGAATGCGCCGCCCCGCTGGACCTGGATGCGGTGTCCCGCTTCGTCGACCAGTTGATCGAAACACATGCCGTCGACCTGCTGCGCTACAAGGGCATCCTGTCCATCGCGGGCGAAGCCCGTCGCCTGATCTTCCAGGGCGTGCACCGCATTGCCGGCTTCGACTACGGCCGTGAATGGATGCCCGAGGAGGCGCGCAGCAGCCGTATCGTGCTGATCGGCCGCCAGTTGCCCGCCGCCGCACTGCAAGAAGCATTTGCATCAACACAATCCGCAGCACAGGCGGCTTGAAGCCACCTGACCGACAAAAAGGGTGTGTGTCCCCGATCGGCGTTCTACGGTGATCCGGCTCGGCTAGAATGGCCTCACCCCTATCCGGCCATCCCGCCATGCACGCCACCGACGAGCTGTTCGACAAGCTGCCGCGCCTGCCCAGCATCCCGCGCGTGGTGCAGGAGCTGATCCATACCCTGGACAATCCGGACGCCGACCTGCACGCCCTGATCGCCGAGGTCAAGCATGACCAGGCCCTGTCCCTGCGCGTGCTGCGCCTGGCCAACTCCAGCTACTACGGCGTCAGCCGCAAGATCGGCGCGATCGACGACGCGGTCACCTTGATCGGCCTGAACGCCTTGCGCACCCTCGTCATCACCTCCGGCGTCACCTGGACCTTCCACGAAGTACCCGGCGTCGCGCTGCAACCCTTCTGGCGCCACGCCATGCTTACCGCCATGGTGGCGCGCTGCCTCGCCCGCCCGGCCGGCGCCAATGGTGAATATGCCTACACCGCCGGCCTGATCCACCGCGTCGGCGAGTTGCTGATCGCCCTGGCCCTGCCCGACCAGGCCGCAGGCATCAGCCATGCCTTGCATGAGGGGCCGGTATCCGAACTGATCGCCGCCGAGCGCACGCTGCTGGGCCTGGACCACTGCGAGGTGGGGGCCGAGCAGGCCCGGCTGTGGAACTTCCCCGTCGTGATCCGGAATGCGGTGCGCTGGTATGCCGAGCCGGACAATCCCGAAGGGGGCCCCCAGGCCGGCCTGGTGCACCTGGCCGCGCGCATCGCCTGGGGCCTGACCCATGGCCATGCCGAGCCGGACATCATCGCCACCCTGCCCGCCCCACTGTGCCAGCGGCTCAACCTGGGCCAGCTCAACTGGCCGGAGCAGTTCATCCGCTTCCAGGCCTTCGCCGCGGAAGCCGCCGCCATCGCCTGAACACCGCGCGTCTGCCAGCCGGCATCAAGCCCTCCGGTGACGCAGCCGTAAACCGTGGACAGGGGCGGCCCCGCCCCACCTCGACAACCCGATACCGGATGCTCCCATGAGCCAGAACTTGCAGACGGGCGATGTTCTCTCGCGCATGCCCGTGATCCCGCGCGTGGTGCAGGAACTGATCCACAGCCTCGGCAAAGAAGACTCCGACCTCGGCGCGCTGGTCGACCAGGTGCGGCAGGACGCGGTGCTGTCCGCGCGCATCCTGCGCCTGGCCAACTCCAGCTACTACCACGCCACGCGCAAGGTCGGCGCCATCGACGACGCGGTCGTGCTGATCGGTCTCAACGCCTTGCGCACCCTGGTCATCGCCTCGGGCGTCAGCGGCGCGTTCAAGGAAGTGCCGGGGGTCGATCTGCCGGCCTTCTGGCGCCACGGCCTGCTGACCGCCTTGATCGCCCGCGAGCTTGGCCGCCATGCGCGCCTGTCGCCCGAGCTGGCCTACACCGCGGGCCTGATGCATCGCATCGGCCACCTGTTGATCTGCATGACCCGCAGCGACCACGCCGCCCAGCTTGCCGCCATCGGACGCGACCTGAGCCTGGCCGAGCTGGTCGCCTTCGAACAAGAACTCACCGGCACCGACCACGGCGAGGTCGGCGCCCTGCTCACCGAGCACTGGCACTTCCCTGCGGTGATCCAGAATGCACTGCGCCACTACTGCGCAGCCACGGAAGAAGGCGCCAACGGCTACGCCGGCGTGCTGGCCCTGGCCGTGCTGATGGCGCAGGGCATCAGCGACCACGATGACTCGCGCCTAATCGCCAGCCAGATGCCCGCCGGCCTGCTCGACCGCCTGGGCCTGAGCGAGCTGGACATCGAAGACACCCTGGCCCTGCGCCAAGCCATGCAGACGGCGGCACGCGCGCTGTAGCGCCGAAGCTCCATGCGCCACGGCCCACCCGTGCTGTTCGCCTTGCTGCTTGTTTGCCCGGCGAGCAGCGGAGCGGAGCGCCTGACCCTGTACTACGACCTGCGGCCGCCCCTGGTCACGCTCAACGAAGGGCGCCTGAGCGGTAGCCTGGGCAGCCGCGCGGCCGAGGTGCTGCAGCGCGCCGGCATCGAGGTGGACCTGATCGCCGCCAACGTCGCCCGGCAAGACCACGACATCGCCCAGAACCTGGCGCCGGCCTGCGCCTTGGGGCGCCTGCTGACGCCGGAGCGGAGCCGCCAGGGCCAGTTCAGCCAGGTACTGTTCATCACCGCCCCCTACGTGGCGCTGGTCCGCCAAGGGCAGCTCTACCCGCAACCCGCCACGCTCCAGTCCTGGGCCGCCGACAGTGGGCTCACCTGGGGCCTGCAACGCGGCCTGCACTACAGCGACCGCGTACAGGCCCTGCTGGCCGGCGCACAGGCCAAGACCACCTTCATCGCCCAGTCAAACGAGCACCTGGCCAAGATGCTGGCCGCCGCTCGTCTCGATTTCATGCTGCTGCATGAGGACGAGGCGCGCGAGTTGCTGCGCGGCCTGCCCTCGGGCGGCCCGCTGCGCATCGTGCCCCTGCAGGACTTGCAGAGCCCGGAGCCACGCTACTTCTACTGCAGCAAGCGCGTCGACGGCGAGCTGATGCAGCGCCTGAATCACGCCATCCAGTCGGTCCCGCCGCCCGCGCCGCGCTGAGCCCTTGGCTCAGGCTTTCAGATACGCCGCACGACCGCCGTACCAGCGCTCCAGCAAGGCCTCGGCCTGCAGCGGGAAGTCGCGCAGCATCTGTTCACTGGCCTGGTGCGCCGCCTCGACCAGGTCGACATCCGTCTCCAGATCGGCGTAGCGCAACAGCGCCGCACCGCTCTGCCGCGCCCCGATGAATTCACCCGGACCGCGCAGTTGCAGGTCGCGCCGCGCAATCTCGAAGCCATCGGTGGTCTCGTAGATCGCCTTGAGCCGCGCCCGGCCGTTCTGCGACAGCGGTTGTGCATACAGCAGCACGCAGCTCGACGCCGCCGCGCCGCGCCCCACGCGGCCGCGCAACTGGTGCAACTGGGCCAGGCCGAAACGCTCGGCATGCTCGATGACCATCAGGCTCGCATTGGGCACGTCCACGCCGACCTCGATCACCGTCGTCGCCACCAGCAGTTGCACCTCGTTGCGCACGAAGGCCTCCATCACGGCTGCCTTCTCGTCCGGTTTCAGGCGGCCATGCACCAGGCCCACGCGCAACTCGGGCAGCTCGGCCGTCAGCGTTTCGTAGGTGTCCTGTGCGGTCTGCAACTGAAGCGCTTCGCGATCAGGCGCGCCGCCGGGCCGCCCCAAGGCGCGCCTGGCCCCCTTGGGGGGCGCTTCGACCGCAGCGGGCGAAGCGGGGGTCGTAACGTCTTCAATGAGCGGGCACACCCAGTAAGCCTGACGCCCCTCGCGGCAGGCATCGCGCACGCGCGCGATGACCTGATCGCGGCGCGTATCCGCCACCAGCTTGGTCAGGATCGGCGTGCGCCCCGGCGGCAGTTCGTCGAGCACCGACACGTCGAGGTCGGCCAGGTAGCTCATCGCCAGCGTGCGCGGGATCGGCGTGGCACTCATCATCAGCATGTGCGGCAGGCCGCCGGCGAGCTTCTCGCGCAGCGCCAGGCGCTGGCGCACACCAAAGCGGTGTTGCTCGTCGACCACGGCGAGCCCCAGGCGGTTCATCGCCACGCTGTCTTCGATCAGCGCGTGGGTGCCGACCACCAGCAAGGCTTCGCCGCTGTCCAGGCGCGCCAGCATGGCGGCACGCTCCTTCTTCTTCTGCGAACCGGAAAGCCACACTACGGGCACGCCCAGCGGTTCCAGCCAGCCCGCCAGCTTGCGCCAGTGCTGCTCGGCGAGGATTTCGGTGGGTGCCATCAGCGCCGCCTGGTAGCCGTTCTCGGCCGCCTGCAACATGGCCAGCGCGGCGACGATGGTCTTGCCGCTGCCCACGTCGCCCTGCAACAGACGCTGCATCGGGTGCGGCTGCGCCAGGTCGCGCGCGATCTCATCGACCGCGCGATGCTGCGCGCCGGTCAGGCTGAAAGGCAGGGCGTGCAGCAGGCGTGCCGTCAGCGCACCGGTCGGCCGCAACACCGGCGCGGCATGGCTGCGCCGCTCGGCATAGGCCTTGCGCAGCGAAATCTGCTGCGCCAGCAGCTCATCGAACTTGATGCGCCGCCACGCTGGGTGACTTCTGTCTTCGAGGGACGCCAGGCTCGCCTCGGGCGTCGGCTGGTGCAGGAAGCGCAGGCTGCGTTCCCAGCCCGGGAGGTGCAGGCTGCGGCGCAAAGCTTCGGGCAACAGATCGTCCATCGCGCAGCGCTCGAAGGCGCGCGCCACCAGCTTGCGCAGCGCACTCTGCGCCAGCCCGGCCGTCGCCGGATAGACGGGCGTCATGGCCTGCGGCAGTGTGCTGCCCGCCTCCACCGCGACGATCCGCGGGTGCACCATCTCCTCGCCCCAGAAACCGCCGCGCAGCTCGCCGAAGGCGCGCACCCGCCGGCCCACTTCGAGTTGCTTGGTGATGCTGGGGTAGAAATTCAGGAAGCGCAGCGTCAGCGTGCCGCTGTCGTCACGCAGACGCGCCACGAACTGACGCCGCGGCCGGAAGGTGATCTCGGCATGTTCGACCTCACCCTCCACCTGCACCGGCTGCCCCGGTGCGGCGGCTGCGATGAGCGTGAGCTGCGTCTCGTCCTCGTAGCGCAGTGGCAGGTGTAGCAGCAGGTCGGCCTCGCGGAACACGCCCAGCTTCTCCAGGCGACCGGCAAGGGCCGACTTGCGCGGGGGGGTGACGGACTCGGAAGGGGGAACGGGCGGGCGTGGCACCGCAGCATTTCACCTGAAGGCCGGTTTCCATGCAAACGGCAGCATTCCGCCTTGCATGCTGTGTCACCCCATGCGTCCCCACTCGCGGACCATGCCATTCGGCACCGCTCATCCCCGATAAGGAATCGCCGGTCGCAAATTGTCACCATACAAGTCGCGCCGCACCGTTGGGCGATTGCGCCGTCACGGAAGCATCCACAGAATCGCCCGGCGCTCACGGCATGTCATCGCCACGAACGCGAACACGGTGCAGCAACAAGCCGTGACCTTCATCAACAAGCCGCTCACGGTGCACCGCACACGGGGCGCTTGCAAACAGTGATAACAGGAGATTCAGATGCAAGGGTCCAAGCTTCGCTTCAAGTACCTGCCTGTCGTGACCGCCGTCGCGCTGGCCCTGTCGGCCGGCCAGGCGCTGGCCGGCAAGACGCCCGATTCGCTCGGCGCGTTCGGCTGGGCTGCCACCAATGGCGGCACCACCGGCGGCCACGGCGCTGACGCCGCTCACACCTACACCGTGCGCACCCGCACCGAACTGATCAAGGCCCTGATGCCGGACGCCGTGATCAACCCCAACGGCACCTTCACCTCGGCCGCCGGCCCGGATGCCACCAAGAAGATCATCTACATCAAGGGCAAGATCAACCTGTCCACCGATGCCAGCGGCCGCGAGCTCGGCTTCAACGACTTCAAGGACCCGGGTTACGACTTCGCCGCCTACGTCGCCGCCTACAAGCCCAGCGTGTGGACCGCCAACCCGGCCAACTGGGATGCCGCGCGCAACCGTCCGAAGCTGCCCACCGGCCCGCTGGAAACCGCCCGCCAGGCCTCGTCGGCCAAGCAGGCCGCCGTGGTGAAGATCCCCGTCGGTTCCAACACCTCGCTGATCGGCCTGGGCGACGGCGCCCGCATCACCAACGGCCAACTGTCGGTGAGCAACGTGAACAACGTGGTGATCCGCAACATCACCTTCGAAGACGCCTTCGACCACTTCCCCGAGTGGGACCCGACCGACTCCTTCTCGCTGACCAATCCGCCCACCCCCGGCTGCCAGGCGACCTACGTCGATGCATCCACCGGCCCGCAGAAGTGCCCCGGCGGCCGCTGGAACACCGAATTCGACAACGTCTCGGTCGTCAACTCGAAGAACGTGTGGGTCGACCACTGCACCTTCAACGACGGCGGTCGTGAAGACTGGAAGTACCCCTCGGTGTTCGAAGCGCCGCACGTCGGCCAGGACTACCTGGTGGTGCGCCACGACGGCGCGCTGGATGTCACCGGCACCTCCGACTTCGTGACCATCTCGCACAACCTGTTCGAGAACCACGACAAGACCAACCTGCTGGGTAGCTCCAACACCGCGACCCCTGCCAACGGCTGGGGCGCGCTGTCGATCACGGTCGCCCACAACTGGTACGAGAACGCCGGCCAGCGCCTGCCGCGCGTGCGTTTCGGCAAGGTCCACGTCTACAACAACTACTTCTTCGGCACCATCGGCTACCTCGGCCAGTACGCCCCCTCGGGCGACACCTACATGCCGAAGAACCGCTTCCTGTACGGCATCGGCATCGGCAACCACGCCAAGATCTACGCCGAGAACAACGTGTTCGAAATCAAGAACGCGCCCAAGGCCGGCACCGGTGCGGTGGTGGATGACAGCGTGATGTTCTTCAACTGGTACGGCGCCAACGCCACCATCAACGGCGTGCTGGAGAAGACCTACTTCTACGACAGCGGCACCCTCCTGAACGGCCAGCCGCGCAGCATCACGGCCGCCGCCCAGGCGATGGCGGTGACCCAGGGCAAGGTTCCGCTGGAAAACACCCAGAGCATCTGGCAACCGGCCACCAACTACACCTACAGCCTGATGCCCAGCAATTCGGTCAAGAAGTCGGTACAGAAGAACGCCGGCGCTGGCCGCCTGTAAGCGCACGCGCGCATCACGGAAGAACCCGGCTCCAGCCGGGTTCTTTTTTTTTGGTGGCGGGCGATCAACCAGCCAGATGCATCACCGCGTCGGCCTCCACCAGCCCGCCGCGCGGCAGCGAGGCCACGCCGACCGCAGCCCGTGCCGGGTAAGGCTGGCTGAAGTACTGCGCCATGATCTCGTTGAGGCGCGCGAAGTGGCTCAGGTCGGTCAGGTAGAAGTTGATCTTCACCACATCGGCCAGCGAGCCGCCGGCAGCCTCGGCCACCGCCTTGAGGTTCTCGAACACGCGCACCGTCTGCGCCTCGAACCCCTCCAGCATCTGCATGCTGACCGGGTCCAGGCCGATCTGGCCCGACAGGTAAACGGTATCGCCCACCCGCACGGCCTGCGAATAGGTGCCGATCGCGGCCGGCGCGTGTGGTGTGGCAATGATCGCCTTGCTCATGACATACCCTCTCTGGCGAAACGGCAGGCGGCCCATGCCGCACTGCACAGCGGAGAAGTGTAGCGCGCGGCATGCAGCCACCGACCTACGACTTTGGTAGCTTTCCCCACTCCTGCGCGCGGTCTGCTGCGTGTATGCTTCGGCCCAATCACGTCAGCAGGAGCTGCATGGATGGCCCGGATGCATGCCGACAACGGGAACGACGAGCTGACTTTTGCCGCAGAGGATGGCGAAGCGCAGGATGCCGCCGCACACGCAGTGCGCTGGCGGGTGCTCATCGTAGATGACGACCCCGGCGTGCATCAATCGGTCGTGTTCGCCCTGCGCGACCTCAGCATCCTCAACGGCCGCCTCGAGTTCCTGCATGCCCACTCGGTGCGCGAGGCGCACGAGCAACTGCAGCAGCCGGACATCGCGGTGGTGCTGCTGGACGTGGTCATGGAGCGTGAGGACTCCGGCCTGACCCTGGTGCGCTACATCCGCGATGACCTCAAGCGCAGCGACTGCCGCATCATCCTGCACACCGGCCAGCCCGGTTATGCGCCGGAAATCGAGGCGATCCGCGACTACGACATCAACGACTACCGCACCAAGTCGGAGCTGACGCGCAACCATCTCTACACCTGTGTGGCTTCGGCCATCCGCGCCTACGACCAGATCAGCGCCATCGAGCACGCGCGACGTGCACTGCGCCGCATCGTCGAGGCCGGCACCCTGCTCATGCGCACCCGCTCGGCCGCCGAGTTCGAGCGCACCGCGCTGCGCCAGGTCGCCGAACTGCATGGCTTGCCGGCCGCCGGCTTTGCCGCCCTGCTGCACACGGGCACTGGCGAACCCCTGATCGGCCAGGCCGAAGGCCGCTTCGGCCACCTCGGCGGCCAGCCGCTCAGCGCGCTGGACGAGCCCGCGTTACGCCACTGCATCGAGCTGGCGATCGACGCGGGGTCGGCCCTGCACGACACCCCGGCGGGTCTGGTGCTGCATGTCGTGGGCGCCTCCGGGCTCAACCTGCTGGTCGTCGTCGAGCATGCTCCGGACCAGAGCACGCGCGCCCTGCCCCCGGGCCTGGACGACGTGCTGATCGGCTCCCTGCTCGCCTGCCTGGACAACCGTTCGCTGCTCGACCGCCTGCATCGCTACGCCTACTTCGACCGCCTGCTGAACCTGCCCAACCGGCGCAGCCTGTGCGAGACCATCGACGGCCAGCGCCTGTCCTCCGGCCTCGGGCCACAGACGCTGGCGCTGATCGACATCGACCACTTCGGCGACACCAACGAAGCCCTGGGCCCCATCTTCGGCAACTACCTGCTGCTCGCCGTGACCGAGCGCCTGAGCCTGTGTGCCCAGCCCGACTGGGTGATCTCCCGCGTGTCCTCCGATGTGTTTGCGGTGCTGGGCCCGGAAACCAGCGTGCAGCCTGACACGCTGCAAGCCCTGTTCCACGCGCCCTTCTCGATCGAGGGCGAAGAGAGCATGGTGTCCGTAACCTGCGGCCTGGCCCGCCTGGACGACGTGCCAGGCGATGGTGCCGCCGTGCTGGAAGCCGCCAGCCAGGCCCTGCGCCAGGCCAAGGCACGCCATCGCGGCCACTTCGCCTGGTACTCCCCGTCCCTCGCCGCACAGGCGCAGGAACGGGTGCAGATGCTCAACGCGCTGCGCTACGGCCTGAGTCACCAGGAGCTGTTCGTCGCCTTCCAGCCGCAGATCGACCTGGCCAGCTCGCGCGTGGTCGGCATGGAGGCACTGGTACGCTGGCGCACCGCCGAAGGCCGCCTGATCCCGCCTGACCGCTTCATCCCGGCAGCCGAACAGTCCGGCCTGATCCGCGAGATCGGCGAGTTCGTGCTGCGCAATGCCTGCGCCACCCTGGCACGCCTGCATGCGCAGGGTTTCGACGCGCTGCGCATCGCCGTCAACGTGTCGGCCATCCAGTTCCGCCACCAGCGCTTCCTGCAGGAGATCGAGCAGGTCATGCGCGAGACCGGCATCGACCCGCACCGCCTGGAACTGGAGATCACCGAGTCGGTGGCGATGGAAGACGCCACCCAGCTCGGCGAAGCCCTCACGGAGCTGCGCCGGCTCGGCGTGCAACTGGCCATCGACGACTTCGGCACCGGCTACTCGTCGTTGTCGCAGTTGAAGCGCCTGTCCTTCGACCGTCTGAAGATCGACCGCAGCTTCGTGGCCGACCTGTTCGAGGGCGGCCCCCAGGGCAGCATCGCCAACATGGTCATCGAGCTGGGCAAGCGCCTGGGCATCCAGGTCATCGCCGAGGGCGTCGAGACCGAGGCGCAATGGCACACCCTGCGCGAACTGGGCTGCCACGAGGCCCAGGGCTACCTGTTCGCCAAGCCCATGCCCGAAGCTGAACTCCTGGCCTGGTTGCAGGCCTACCCCGCGCGGGCTTAGCGCCCGCCGCATCATCGTCTATAATCCAACGCTTCCGAGGAGCGCTGCGAGACCTATCCCCTGGTCCCAGGCTCGGAACCTGATGCTGCCCCGTGGGCGCCCAGGCCCAGTTTCAACGGCGCTCACCTGTTCAACCGTGCCGGCCACGGGAAGACGGTGAGCACTGCCACCCTCCCCGCCGGCCACACTTCAGGAGTTCTCATGAACGCTGTGGCTGACTTCAATGATTACGTCATCACCGATCTCAAACTGGCCGATTGGGGCCGCAAGGAGATCAAGATCGCGGAAGGCGAAATGCCCGGCCTGATGGCCATCCGCGAAGAATTCGCCAAGACCCAGCCCCTTAAAGGCGCGCGCATCACCGGCTCGCTGCACATGACCATCCAGACGGCCGTGCTGATCGAGACGCTCAAGGCGCTCGGTGCCGACGTGCGCTGGGCTTCGTGCAACATTTTCTCGACGCAGGACCACGCCGCGGCCGCCATCGCGGCAGCCGGCATTCCGGTGTTCGCCAAGAAGGGCGAGACCCTGGTCGAGTACTGGGACTACACGCACCGCATCTTCGAGTGGGCCGACGGCGGCTACTCGAACATGATCCTCGACGACGGTGGTGACGCCACCCTGCTGCTGCACCTGGGCGCCAAGGCCGAGAAAGACATCTCCGTGCTGGCCAAGCCGGGCTCGGAAGAAGAGACCATCCTGTTCGCCGCGATCAAGGCCAAGCTCGCCACCGACCCGAGCTGGTACTCGGTGCGCCTGGAAAAGATCCGTGGCGTGACCGAAGAGACCACCACCGGCGTGCATCGCCTTTACCAGATGCATGCTCGCGGCGATCTCAAGTTCCCCGCCATCAACGTGAACGACTCGGTCACCAAGTCCAAGTTCGACAACCTGTACGGCTGCCGTGAATCGCTGGTCGACGGCATCAAGCGCGCCACCGACGTGATGGTCGCCGGCAAGATTGCCGTCGTGGCCGGCTACGGCGACGTGGGCAAGGGCTCGGCACAGGCCCTGCGTGCCCTGTCCGCCCAGGTGTGGGTCACCGAGATCGACCCGATCTGCGCGCTGCAGGCCGCCATGGAAGGCTACCGCGTCGTCACCATGGAATATGCCGCTGACAAGGCCGACATCTTCGTCACCACCACCGGCAACTTCCACGTCATCACGCACGACCACATGGCTGCGATGAAGAACAACGCCATCGTCTGCAACATCGGCCACTTCGACAACGAGATCGACGTCGCCTCGCTTGAGAAGTACCAGTGGGAAGAGATCAAGCCGCAGGTCGATCACGTCATCTTCCCGTCAGGCCGCCGCATCATCCTGCTGGCCAAGGGTCGTCTCGTGAACCTGGGCTGTGCCACCGGCCACCCCAGCTACGTGATGTCCTCCTCCTTCGCCAACCAGACCATTGCGCAGATCGAGCTGTTCACCAAGACCAAGGACTACCCGGTCGGCGTCTACACGTTGCCCAAGCACCTCGATGAAAAGGTGGCGCGTCTGCAGCTCAAGACGCTCAACGTGCAGCTCACCACGCTGACCGAAGAACAGGCCAAGTACATCGGTGTGCCGGTGGAAGGCCCGTACAAGGCCGACCACTACCGCTACTGATCCACATCAGGCCGACTGCCCAGGCAGTCGGCCTGCGACTGGAACCCTCTCCCGAATATGAGCAAGAAGATTCCCTTCAGCATCGAGTTCTTTCCCCCGGCCACACCAGAGGGCATGGAGAAACTGCGTGGCGTACGCGAACAACTGGCCGCACTCAAGCCAGAGTTCTTCTCCGTGACCTACGGCGCGGGCGGCTCGACGCGCGACCGTACCCTGCAAGTCGTGCGTGAACTGCGCGCTGCCGGCCTCGATGCCGCACCGCACCTGTCCTGCATCGGCGCCACCCAAGCCAGCATCCGCGAACACCTGGCGGAATTCCGCGAGATCGGTGTCAAACGCATCGTCGCGCTACGTGGCGACCTGCCCTCCGGCATGGCCGACCCGGGCGAATTCCGTTATGCCAATGAACTGGTGAGCTTCATCCGCCAGGAAAGCGGCAACGAATTCTTCCTCGAAGTCGCCGCCTATCCCGAAGTACACCCGCAGGCGCGCAGCTTCGAAGCCGACTTCAAGGCCTTCCTGACCAAGGTACGCGCGGGTGCCAACTCGGCCATCACGCAGTACTTCTACAACGCCGACGCCTACTTCCACTTCGTCGACGCCCTGCGCCGCGAAGGCATCGATACGCCCGTCGTGCCCGGCATCATGCCAATTGCGAGCTACACCAAGCTGGCGCGCTTCTCGGAAAGCTGCGGCGCCGAGATCCCGCAGTGGATGCGGCGCAAGTTCGAAGGCTTCGGGGATGATGCCGACAGCGTGCGCGCCTTCGGCCTGGACGTCGTCACCAGCCTGTGCGAGCGCCTGATCGCAGGTGGCGCGCCCAGCCTGCATTTCTACACGCTGAACCAGGCCGGACTCACCTCCAGCCTCGTCCAGCGCCTGGGCCTGGCCTGAAGGAAGAAGTCACGCTCGCGCGTTGACAACCCGCGAAGTCGCTCTCTATAATGCGCGACTTCGCTTCTGGCGGGTCGTTAGCTCAGTTGGTAGAGCAGCGGACTTTTAATCCGTTGGTCGCAGGTTCGAGTCCCGCACGGCCTACCACCAGTTGCGGAATCGAAGGTAGGTTTGGGGGTATAGCTCAGTTGGTAGAGCAGCGGACTCTTAATCCGTAGGTCGTAGGTTCGAATCCTACTGCCCCTACCAGGTACCAGGAATTCAAGCATCAAGGCTCGCTTCGGCGGGCCTTTTGCTTTTCTGCGCGTGGCATCAAAGGTGTTCGGTGTCCAGGCCGAACTTCTCGCGGCAGACCTGCCCAGCCTTGTCGGCCACCTCGCGCGGCACGAAGACATAGAAGCGCCAGAGGCTGGCGTAGCGCTCCTGAAGTGCCTGGATCTCGTTGAAGGCGATGTCCTGCGGATCATTCAGATGTGCAAGGCCGCGGCTGTTCTCCACCGGGACAGCGGCCTCTTTCATGACGGTCAGCGCCGGGCAGTAGAGGATCACCTCCTCGAAGGGCAGGCCCAGTGCTTTCGCGATCTCACGCTCGGCTTGCGCACGCGCGCTGCGTGACTCGTGATAACGCGCCACCCACTCTGCCCGCAGGCCGGCCGATACGCTCGCGGACACCACATAGCCACGCTTGAGCAGTGCGCGCTGCTGCACGCGTGTGGCCAATGCTGTCGCACCAGGCACCTTGCTGTGCTGGAGTCGGTCGAGCAGCGTCCAGTCGTTCAGCACCAGCAGGTCGTCCTCCTGCAATGCGCCGTGATCGAGAGCCAGTTCCACCGCCTTGGAGATCATGGCGCCGGCGACGACCTTGGTGTGGTGGTAGTAGACACGCTCGGTCAGGAAGTAGCGCAGGCGCAGCACGCGGATGATCTCGGAGCGCGCGTCCGGGCGGTCCATGCCGTGCTTGACGAGGCGCACCACCAGGCGATCCTGTGCCAGGGCGAAGGCACGGAAGATGCGGTCGTCATAGTCATGAGAAAGTCCGGCAAAGAAGCTGTCGCGGCGCAGGTAGTCGAGCAGGTCGGCGTCGATGGCGCCGGACACGATATCCTGCATCCAGCGCGGTGAGATCAGCGGCCCCGCACCGAGCAAGCCGGCGACGATTTCACGCAGGCCCTGCGCCGCCAGCGCCTCGCCCAGTTCGCCGGCCAGGAAGTGCGACAGGCGCGAGCCCTTGTCGTGGCGTGCGAAAAGGCGTCGTTCGTCCTCCAGGGTATGGCCGAAGGGCACGTGGGTAATGTCATGCAGCAGGGCGGCGGCGCCAATCGCCGCCTCCTGCTCGTCGCTGATGACATGGCCGCTGCGGCGCAGACCATCGAGGATGCGATGGGCGACCGCACAGACGCCGATGGCGTGATCGAAGCGCGTGTGCAGCGCGCCCGGATAGACGAGATAGGCCGTACCCAGTTGCTTGATGCCACGCAGCCGTTGCATGACAGGCAGATCGAGCAAGGCCGACTCTTCACGACTCAGTTCGATGTCGCCATGGATGGGGTCACGCAGGAGCATGGATCAGGTCTCAGAATGGGGGTTGAGTCGGTGCGCGCGTGCCTGTTCCATGAAGGCGCGTACGTAGTCGACGTCGGCATCCGCCTCGCGGATGCCCAGGAAGATCTGTTTCGGTACGCCACGCTTGCCGAGGCGCACGGGGGTGACGTCCAGCTTGGGGGCGTACTCCTCCACCAGCCAGCGCGGCAGGGCGGCGACCCCCCGGCCGCTGGCCACCATCTGCAGCATGATATCGGTGGTCTCGATGGGTTTGTGCCGGCGGGGCGCAATACCGGCTGGGGTGAGGAACTGGGTGTAGACGTCCAGCCGGTCGATGGCGACCGGGTAAGTGATCAGCACCTCGTCCGAGAGCTGCTGCGGCGCCACCCATTCGGCATGCCGCAAGGGATGCCGGGGCCCCACGACGAGCACCTGTTCGTAGTCGAACACCGGCTCGAAGACGAGGCCGCTCTTGTACAAGGGATCAGGCGTGACCAGCATGTCGATCTCATGCCCGAACAGGGCACCGATGCCACCGAACTGGAATTTCTGCTTCACATCGACATCCACGTCCGGCCAGGCCGCGAGGTAGGGCGACACGATCTTGAGCAGCCACTGGTAGCAAGGGTGACACTCCATGCCGATGCGCAGGCTACCCCGCTCGCCCTGGGCGAACTGGTGCAGACGCGTTTCGGCCAGCTCCAGTTGAGGCAACAGACGCTGCGCCACGGCCAGGAGGTATTCGCCCGCCTGGGTGGGGCGCAGGCTTCGCCCTTCGCGCAACCAGACGGCCACGCCGAGCTGGTCTTCGAGCTTGCGCATGGCATGGCTCAGCGCGGACTGCGTGAGGTGCAGTTTGTCGGCCGCCGCTGTCAGGGAGCCCTGGCGATCCACCTCGCGCAGGATGGCCAGATGAATGCGCTCAAGCGTCGCCATACACGTGAACACCGTTCATTGATTGATGAAGAAATACCATTTTTATTCATGGATTGATGATTTTACGATCCTGCCACTTTCCTCCCTCATCTGGCAACGATCATGGCAATCACACACAACCTGGGCTTTCCGCGCATTGGCGCAAAACGCGAGCTGAAGTTCGCACTGGAGTCTTACTGGAAGGGGCAATCCACGCGCGAGGCACTGCGCGCCGTGGGCTCCCGTCTGCGTCAGCAGCACTGGCAGGACCAGGCCGCGCTGGATCTCATTCCCGTCGGCGATTTCTCGTTCTACGACCAGGTGCTCGACATGAGCTTCACCCTGGGCAATCTGCCCGAGCGCGTGCGCGGCTTTCACGGCGATGCGCTGGACAACTACTTCCGCGTCGCACGCGGTCGCTCCGCACAGGCTGCCGACATGCATGCCCAATGCTGCGGTGGCGTGGCCGCGGGTGAGATGACCAAGTGGTTCGATACGAACTACCACTACATCGTCCCCGAGTTCTCCGCACACACCCGTTTCAAGCTGGATGCCACCCGCCTGCTGACAGAGCTGGGCGAGGCACGCACCCAGGGGCTCGGTGGCAGCACGCAAGCCAAGCCGGTGATCATCGGCCCGCTGACCTATCTGGCCATCGGCAAGGCGAAGGACGATTCCGACAAGCTGGCCCTGCTGCCACAGTTGCTGCCGGTGTATGCCGAGCTGCTCAACGTGCTGGCCGAGCAAGGCGTGGAATGGGTGCAGATCGACGAGCCGATTCTGGCGACCGAGCTGGATGCCGAGTGGAAGCATGCCTTCAGCATCGCCTACCACGCGCTCAAGACCTGCCGCGTCAAGCTGCTGCTGGCGACCTACTTCGGCCAGTTGCGCGAGAACCTGGAATGGGCGATCAAGCTGCCCACGGCCGGTTTCCACCTGGATGCGGTGAATGCCCGCGATGAGGTACAACCCGCGCTGAACTACCTGGCCAGCCACAAGGTGCTGTCGCTGGGCGTCATCAACGGCCGCAACATCTGGAAGACCGATCTGGACGCGGTGCTCGACTGGCTGCAGCCAGTGGCGGAGCGCCTGGGCGAGCGTCTGTGGATCGCGCCCTCCTGCTCGCTGCTGCATGTGCCGGTCGACCTGGGCAGCGAGCAGGCGCTCGATGACGAGATCAAATCCTGGCTGGCCTTTGCCAAGCAGAAGCTGGCGGAACTGACGACCCTGGCCACCGCGCTGAACCACGGTCGCGCGTCGGTGCACAACGTGCTGGAGGCCAATCGCGCAGCCTGCGCCGCCCGGCGCCAGTCGCCCCGGGTACACAACCCGGCGGTGAAAGCCGCGCTGGCCAAGGTGGATGCGCGTCTGGGCGAGCGCCAGAGCCCCTATGCGGAACGCGCGCGCAAGCAGGCCGCGCGGCTCAAGCTGCCGCCCTTCCCGACCACCACCATCGGCTCCTTCCCGCAGACGGCCGAGATTCGCGCTGCACGCAGCCGGTTCAAGGCCGGTGAGATCGACGATGCCGGCTACCGCAGCGCCATGCAGGCTGAAATCGCCCGTAGCGTGCGCGAGCAGGAGGCACTGGGGCTGGACGTGTTCGTGCATGGCGAGGCCGAGCGCAACGACATGGTCGAATACTTCGGCGAGCAGCTGGACGGCTATGCCTTCAGCCAGTTCGGCTGGGTGCAGTCCTATGGCTCGCGCTGCGTGAAGCCGCCCATCCTGTTCGGCGACATCAGTCGGCCTCAGGCCATGACCGTCGAATGGATCCAGTACGCCCAGTCACTGACGGCCAAACCGATGAAGGGCATGCTCACCGGGCCGGTGACGATCCTGAACTGGTCTTTCGTGCGCGACGATCAGCCGCGTGCCGTGTCGTGCCGGCAGCTTGCGCTGGCGATCCGCGAAGAGGTGCTGGACCTGGAGCGCGCCGGTGTCAGCGTGATCCAGATCGACGAGGCCGCACTGCGCGAGGGCTTGCCCCTGCGCCGCGCCCAATGGCGCGAATACCTGGATTGGGCGGTGGAGTGTTTCCGCATCACGGCCAACGGTGTCGCCGACGAGACGCAGATCCACACCCACATGTGTTACTCGGAGTTCAATGACATCATCGCGTCGATCGCCGAGATGGATGCCGATGTCATCACCATCGAGACATCGCGCTCCGACATGGAATTGCTCGACGCCTTCGACAACTTCAAGTATCCGAACGAGATCGGCCCCGGCGTCTACGACATCCACTCGCCCAACATCCCGAGCGAGGCGCACATCGTGCAATTGATGCAGAAGGCTGCCGAGCGCATCCCGGCCGAACGCCTGTGGGTCAATCCGGACTGCGGCCTGAAGACGCGTCAGTGGAACGAGGTGATCCCGGCACTCAGCAACATGGTGGCCGCGGCCAAGACGCTGCGCGCCACGCTGGCCTGATTTCCAGCCTTCGCGGGAGCGGTGGTGGCCGGGCAAGCCGGGCTTGTTCCCCCTCTCCCCCATCCCCAATGGGGCGAGGGGACGGACGGGCCCGGCTTCGTCGCCCCTGCGCAAGCAGGGGCCCAGCGGCTTGGCAGTAGCAGGCCGGGTTCAGGGGGCGGCGAGGAGGCCGCAATCCTGGGAGCGATCCCGCCGCCACTCCGCCAGGCGGATCAGGCGCTGGTTGTCCGAGCCGCGCCAGGGCTGGGTGGTCGGCCGTTCCTGCAGGTAGGGCCCGTCGATCAGCACATCGACATCGCGCAGCACGGGCAGATCGCGCACCTCTTCATACAGGTAGCCCGTCCACATCCAGATGTCCTTGTCTGGGTAGCGCTGCTTGAAGCGGCGGCACAGGTCGGTCACCGCCTCACGATTGGCCGGCAGCAGCGGGTCGCCGCCGGACAGGCTCAGGCCATCGTGGTCCGCACATAGGTCCAGCACGCGGTCGCGGACTTCCTCGGTGAAGGCCTGGCCGGCAAGGCGGTTCCAGGTGGAGCTGTTGTAGCAGCCGGGGCAGGCATGCGCGCAGCCGGTCACGAACAGCGTGACGCGCAGCCCTTCCCCGTTGACGACGTCGCAGGTGTAGTAGCGGTCGTAATTCATGCTTCCTGCGGTTCGGGCTCCTGCACACGCGGCGCGACTTCGGGCGCCGGTGCTGCCATGTGCTTGACGCGCCGGATCACTTCCTTCTGCTTGCCCGCGTTGAAGGGGCGCGCATTGGGGCTGCCGAGGTAGCCGCACACGCGACGCGTGACCGAGAGGCTGGCGCTGTCGTGGTTGCCGCACTCGGGGCAGGTGAAGCCCTCCGCCGTGGCCAGCGCCTCACCCATGAAGCCGCACTTGCCGCAGGAGTCCACCGGCGTGTTGGTGCCGAAGTACGGCACGTGCTCGATAGCGTAGTCCCAGATGCGCTCCAGGGCCTTGAGGTTGTGGCGCATGTTGGGCAGCTCGACGTAGGTGATGTGGCCGCCCGAGGCGGCGTCCGCGAAGCCCTTCTCGTACTGGATCTTCTCGAAGGGATTGACCTTGCGCGCCACGTCGAGGTGGAAGGAGTTGGTGTAGTAGCCCTTGTCGGTCACACCCGCGATCTCGCCATAGCGCGCGGCATCCAGCTTGCAGAAGCGGTGGCACAGGGATTCGCTGGGCGTGGAATAGAGCGAGAAGCCCCAGCCGGATTCGGCCTTCCAGCGCCGCACCGTGCCACCCAGGTAGGCCACCACCTTGTGCAGGAAGCTCTGCAGCGCCGGGTTGTCGAAGGGATGCTCGCCGCCCGACATCAGCAGCGCGACTTCATGCAGGCCGATGTAGCCCAGCGAGATGGACGCGCGCCCATCCTTGAACAAGGTCAGGATGTCCTCGTCCGGCTTCAGGCGCACACCGAAGGCGCCCTCGGTGTACAGGATCGGGGCGATGTTCGCCTTCACGCCTTCGAGACGGCGGATGCGCGTCATCAGCGCCTTGTGGGCCAGCTCCAGACGCGCATCGAGAATCTCGAAGAAACGCTTCTGGTCCTGCTGCGCCTCGATCGCGATGCGCGGCAGGTTGACGCTGACCACGCCGAGATTGTTGCGGCCATCCAGCACTTCCTGGTCATGCTCATCACGCCACACCGACAGGAAGCTGCGGCAGCCCATCGGCGACACCGGTCGCGACGAGCCGGTGAGCTGGCGGTTGAGCTTGGCCGAGATGATGTCCGGGTACATGCGCTTGGAGGCGCATTCGAGCGCGAGCTGCTTGATGTCGTAGTTTGGGTCTTCGGGCCGCAGGTTGAGCCCTTCCTCGATGAAGAACACCAGCTTGGGGAAGACCGGCGTGATGCCCTCCTTGCCCATGCCCTTGATGCGCACCTGCAGGATCGCCTTCTGCACCGCACGCGCCTGCCAGCTCGACCCCATCCCGAAGGAGAAGGTCACGAAGGGTTGCTGCCCGTTCGAGCTGAACAGCGTGTTGATCTCGTACTCACAGGCCTGGATGCCGTCGTAGGTTTCCTTCTCGGTGCGTTCGCGCGCATAGCGCTCCGGCTCCGGGATGCGGTACTGACGCGCGATCTCCAGGTTCTTCTCGTAGGTCTTCTGAACGTAAGGAGCGAGCGTCTCGTCGATGTTCGGGATCGTCGTACCGCCGTACTGGTGGCTGGCCACCTGGGCGATGATCTGCGCCGTCACCGCACAGGCCACACCCACCGACTTCGGGCTCTCGATGCCGGCGTTGCCGAGGTGGAAACCATGCGCCAGCATGCCCTTGAGATCGACCAGGCAGCAGTTGGTGAAGGGCAGGAAGGGCGAGTAGTCCAGGTCGTGGAAGTGGATGTCGCCGCTGTTGTGGGCGGTCAGCACCTCCTTCGACAGGAAGTTGCTGGCGAACTGCTTGGAGACGATGCCGGCCATCAGGTCACGCATCACCGGGAAGACATTGGCATCCTTGTTGGCGTTCTCGGTCACCGCGTCCTGGTCGGTCTTGTCGACCAGGCCCATCAACTGGGCGTGCAGGGCCGAGCCCTTGACGCGAATGTTGTCGCGGTCGTGGCGATACTCGATGTAGATCCGCGCCACCTCGGGGTAGGAGCCCATCAAGGCGTCTTCGACGTACTGCTGGATGGTCGGGATGTCGAGCACTTCGTCCCCGTGGCGGCGGCAGCGCGCCTCCACCTCGCTCGCCACCGTCAGCGCCACCGCGCTCGGGTTGCCGATGCCGGCGGCAGTGGCCGCCTTCTGGCAGGCCACCGCGACTTTCAGGATGTCGAAGGACGCCGTGGTGCCATCTCTCTTCAGGACGTTCAGCATGGACTCTCTCTCCAAAACGGGAACAGGGCGCGACCAGCCACCGGGCAACTGCATCCGTACGCAGTTGCCCTGGGTGATCGCTCTATCTGGAAACCTGCTCGATGAAGATTCCGCAAGATCCGGCTGGGCACAGCACCGGACCAATGGGGCTGTCCGGCGCGTCCGGTCCGGGAACCGTCGAGGCCATGCACTGTAGCGCCGGGCCGCTGAACGCGACAAGACGGCGGACACTATATGTAGTTCCGCTTTGACGCCGCGCAACTAGATGTAGTGGCCCAGGTCCAATCCTGGGCAAGCTACCCGAATGGGACAAGCGTCGAAAAGCTGCCTCAGCCGCGCACTGCGACGCGCGCGGCACTCCACACCGAGAGCATCAGCACGCTACCGATCGTGGCCAGGGCGGCCAGCAAGGCCGCCGGGGCCAGCAGCCAGGGATGGCTCGCGAGCGGCAGGGCCAGCCCCCACAACAGGCCGGCCAGCACGGCCCAGCGCTTGGTCAGGATCAGGCCGTAGCGGCTGAGCCACTCGCGGTTGCGCCGCCGTGCCTGTTCCGCCATGTGCCGTGCCCAGGGGTCGGCGGCCACGCGCCGGCGGTGAGGGGAGCTAGCCTCGTCAGGGGCCAAGGCCCGGCGCGCTTCCTGCGCGGGGGCCGCCGGTGGGGTGGGCACGAGGTAGGCCCGTAACATGCTCAACATCTGTTCATCCTTCAACATCACCGACAGTGCGCTGGCGGCAAGACACAAACCATACGACCCACATCACCAAGCACAAGGCATTCCTGGCTAGCCAGGTGTCGCGCATATTCCGCCCCGCTCCGTCCAGCAACCCGGCCGGCCAGACACTGCATCGGTTCGCGCCCATGCGTGCGCCATCGCGGCGCATCGCCGCCATCCCGCGCACAGCAGAGATGCACAGCCAGCAGGACACTGCAGGATGCGAGGGATCAGTCCGCCTCGCGCGCCACGCGGCCGCCCACACGCGCCTGCCAGGTGGCCACCGCCATCACCCCAGCGATGCCCAGGAACACCGGCATCGCGCCCAGCCAGGCCGACACCGCACCAAATACCGATGGCCCGGTCAGCCCCATGCAGTTGCCCATGGAGGCGCGCAAACCCGCCCCTTCGCCCTGCCGCCCGGGCGGCATGGCACGGTAGATCAGGTTCAGGATGGCCGGCTGGCCGACTCCGGCCGCCAGGCCGAAGGCGAAGCCCAGCCCCGCCAACAACAGGCTGTAGGCGGCCCAGGGCAGGAACAGGAAGACGCTGGCGGTGAGGCCGAAGGCGAAACTCAGCAGGCGCCATTCCGGCACATGCACCGACAGCCAGGGCAAGGCCGCGCGGATGGTGAAGGTGCCGCAGGCGAAAGCCGACAACACCAGGCCGATGGTGGTGGCCGAGTAGCCACGCTCATGGCCCAGCACTGGCACCATGAACGCGAAGGCGTCCCAGGACAGGGACACCGTCATCGCCAGCAGGTAGATGCGCAGCAGGCGCGGATTGCCGAACACCTCGCGCACGACGCTGCCCTCGCCCTTGGCACGGGATTGCGGCATCGACTCCGGCAGGGATACGCGGAAAGAGACGATCAGGCTGGCCACGACCATGCTGGCCATCAGCGCGAAAGCCCAGCGGAAACCGAAACCGTCGATCACCAGGCCCACCATCGAGGGGCCCGCGACGGCCGACACCGAGTTGCCCATCTGCAGCCAGGCCAGCATGCCGACGCGGTCCGACTCGCGCGCGAGCTTCATGTAGGACACCGAGACATTGGCCGCCAACATGTAGGTACCGAAACCCAGCCCGCCCAGGGCGGACATCAGCAGCACCAGCGGCAGGCTGGGCCACAGCGTGGGCAGGGCCAGCCCGAGGATCATGATGGACAGGCTGATGCGCATGACGCGCTGCACGCCCACGCGGTCGATCCAGCGTCCCATGTGCAGTGACAACAGGGCCGGGAACAGCGAGAACAGGCTGTAGCAAATGCCCGCCATGGCCTGTGAGTGGCCGTTCTGCAACACGAACAGCGAGCCGGTGACGCGCCCGCCGGACATGGTGATGTGGGCCAACAGGGAAACCGCGATGAGCGAGAAGATCTGCGGGTTGATGCGCGAGCCCAGTGGGGCCGGAGGAGGCAAGGCGGTCATCCAGGAATGTTAACGTTTAACTTCCATACCACCAACGTCGTCGGACAAGCCGTGACGGAAGGTACGACAGGCCCCGCCAGCCGCCCCGGAGGCGCTGGCCGGCGGGATGGGGACGGCCTCACACGGTGAAGCGACGCACCGTGGTGTCAAGCTGGCCGGCAATCTGCGACAGGCGTCCGGAAAGCTGATCGGCCGTCACCGACACGGCCAGGTTCTCCTCGCTCGCCACCGAGATGCGCTCCACATGGCTGGCGATGCTCTGGCTGGCCGCGCTCTGCTCCTTCACCGAGGCGGCGATGCTGGCGATGTGGCCCACCGTCTCGCGCGCCTGGGCCTCGATGGCGCGCAGGGTCTCGGACACGCTGCGCGCGCTGTGCACACCGGACTCGACCTTGGTGTGCGCCGATTCGATGCCGGCCACCGCCTCCGAGGTGTCGCGCTGCACCGCTTCGATCTTGCCGTTGATCTCCTGGGTGGCGATCGCGGTGCGCTCGGCCAGCTTGCGCACCTCGTCAGCCACCACCGCGAAGCCGCGTCCCTGCTCACCGGCACGCGCCGCCTCGATGGCCGCGTTGAGTGCCAGCAGGTTGGTCTGGTCGGCGATGTCCTTGATCACGTTGACGATGCTGCCGATCTCGTCGGAGCGCTGGGCCAGCGCCGACACGGTGCTGGAGAGCTGGGTGATGGTGTCGGCGATCTGCTCGATTTCCGCTGCCGCGCGCTGCGCCGCGCTGGCGCCCTCGCTGGCGGTGGCGGCCGCATGTCGCGTCTCCTGCTCCACCGTCTGCGTGTTGTCGGCGATGTGGCTGACGCTGACCGACATCTCCTCGATCGCCGCCGCCGTGGCCTGCACCGCGCCCGACTGGTCGCGTGAGGAACTGCTCACCCGCTCGGCCGCGCCGGTCAGCTCACGCGAGGCGGAAAGCTGCTCGGCCACGCTGCCACCCACCTCCTTGATCACGCTCTGGATGCGCGAGACGAAGCGGTTGAAGCCATCGGCCACCTCGGCGAACTCGTCGCCGCTGCGCGCGTCCAGCCGGCGGGTCAGGTCGGCCTCGCCCTCGGCGATGTCGCGCAAGGCATTGCGGATGCGGTTCAGCGGCTGGATCACCACCGCCCGCAGCGCCATCGACAGCGCGAACACCAGGGCGATGTCCAGCACGATGATCTGCACGATCTGGCGCAGCAGCACCGAGCGCGCCACCGCACTCACGCTGGCATCGGTGTAGAACAGCGTGTACTTGCCGATGGTCTGGCTCTTGTCACCCTCGCGGTAGACGATCTCGCCCTCGTGGCGCAGCAGGCCATCGCCAGCCGGCGCGGCCTCCAGCTCGGCCGGCTTGCCGTCCTTGTCGCGGCCGATGGCCAGCGTCCAGTTCTTGGGCGTGACGATGCTGATCGCCATCGCGTATTCCGAGCGCACCTCGGCCTGCAGCATGTTGCTCATGACCGGCTTGTCGAAGTTCCACAGGGGCTGCGACAGGTTGGTCTCGATGCGGCCGGCGGCATCCGCCACCTGCTCCTGCAGGTCGCGCTCGGCGTCCGCAGTGAGCTTGAGGTAGTTGAAAACGCCGCCCAGCGCGAGCAACAGCGTGACGATCACGACGAACAGCAGGTTCAGGCGAAAGCTGATGCTGCGGGTATTGAGGTTCATTTCCTGTTCTCCGGAATCTGGGTCAGCGCGGGGCGGGCGAAGTGGCAGCGGCGGACATGTCGAACCACAGCTTCTTGTCGGCCAGCGGGGTGTCGGGCGACAGCAGCTTGTTCTCGACCTCGAACACGCGCCGCTCACGCAGCTTCGTCTTCTCGATGAAGGGGCCGAAATAGCCGTTGAAGTGTTTGTCGAAGCTGCCATCGGCGATCATGCGGCGCAGCCCCGTCTCGATGCGTGCGGCCAACGCCGGGCCGTTGCCCTTGCGGCTGACCATGAAGATGCGCGGATAGGGATAGACGATCACCAGGCTGGGCTCCAGCACCAGGTCCTGCATGTCGGCGCTGCGCTTGAGATCGTTCTCGGCCTCCCAGGAAGCGCGCGCGAACATGTCGAAGCGCTCCTCGTTGAGCATGCGCGTCAGGCCCGCCGAATAGCTGCCCTTGACCATGCGGAAGCCGGCCGCCTCCAGGATCTTGGTGTCCGGCCAGGTCGCGCCCTGCCCCATCCGCAACTGCTTGAGCTCATCCACGCTCTGGATGGCGGCGAACTTCGGCAAATCCTGCTTGCGCACCAGCAGCACGCGATAACCCAACAATCCTTTATCCAGCGGAATGCGGATCGGCAGCAGACGCTTCTCCTCGTCGATGTTGGAGCCGCGCGTCATGATGTGGATGGCGCCGCTGTCGTCGGCGATCTCGTCGATCAGGCGTGCGCCCGCCAGCGTGGTCTCGGAGGGCTTGAGCGTGAAGCCGCCCATGTCCTTGGTGTGCTCCAGCGCGTCGCGCAGCAGGCCGACGAAATACTCGGGTTCGGACTTGTTGTGGATGACGGTCAGGTCGGCCGCGCGCACGCCCGCGGCTGCCATCAGGGACAGCAGGAAGATCGTGATCGTTCTCATTGTGATGCCTCTGTGGGGAGCGGCGACCCGGAGGACGGGCGCCACAAGGCATCAACGGCAGGCGGTGAATACTGTTTATATGGGTTAACGATTATTCACAGACCATCAGCCTGCCACCGGCATGTGCACGGCCGCCCGTGACCGGCCGGGACGGCGGTTCAGGCCTCGTAGTCGCGCAGGCCCGCCAGATCGAGCAGGCGGATGTGCTTGCCGTGCACCTCGACCAGGCCGGCCGAGGTCAGCGCGTTGAGGATGCGCGAGAAGGTCTCCGGCGTCACCGACAGGCGCGAGGCCAACACCTGCTTGCTGGTCGGCAACTCCACCTCCACCACGCCGGCCGCCCCGCTCTCGTCCGCGTTGCGCAGCAGGTAGCCGATCAGACGCTGGGTCGAGGAGCGCAGCGAATAGGCCTCGACGTCCTTCACCAGGGAATGCAGGCGTACCGACAGCCCGGCCAGCATGCGCCGCGCCAGGCCAGGGGTGCGGTCCAGCAGCGCATCGAGCTGGGCACGCGGGATGTGCAGCACCAGCGATTCGGTCAGCGCCTCGGCGAACACCGGGTAGGGGCGGTCGAGAAACATCACCGCCTCGCCGAAGCTCATGTGCGGCGGGATCAGCTCGACCACCTTTTCGTTGCCGTTGGGCGCCGTCACGCCCAGCTTGATCTGGCCGTGCACCACCACATAGAAGCCGCGGCAGGGATCGCCCTGCTGGAACAGGCGCTCGCCGCGCGCCAGCTTGTGTTCGCTGACATCCTCCGCGATCGCGTCCAGCGCGCTGCGCTCCACCGAGCTGAACAAGGGCAGGCGGGACAACAGTCCAGGCACGTCGGCTTTGCGTTTTTCCATTTTCCGGCTGACACGAAGAGGCTTGGAGGGCACAATTCTCGCTCATGCAGCCACGCCGCTGGGACATCTTCTGTTCGGTCATCGACAATTTCGGCGACGTTGCCGTCTGTTGGCGCCTGGCGCGCCAGCTCGCGCGCGAACACAGCCTGTCCATCCGCCTGTGGGTGGACGACCTGTCCACCATGGGGCGCATCGAGCGCCGAACCATCCCGCTGCTCGATCGCCAGACCATCGACGGCATTGAGATCTGGCGCTGGAACGACAGCACCCTGGCCCAGGCCGTGCCGGCCGACGTGGTGATCGAGGCCTTCGGCTGCGAGACGCCGGCCAGCTACCAGCAGGCCATGGCGCAGTGCTCACCCGCCCCGGTGTGGCTGAACCTGGAATACCTCAGCGCCGAGGACTGGGTCGAGGGCTGCCACGGCCTGCCCTCACCGCACCCCCAACTGGGCCTGACCAAGTACTTCTTCTTCCCCGGCTTCACGCCGCGCACCGGCGGCCTGATCCGCGAGAGCGGCATGAACAAGCGGCGCCGCGCCTTCCAGAGCTCGCCCTCGGCCCATACAGCGTTCTGGACCGAGTACGGCGTGCCACCACCCGCCGGCGACGAGCTGCGCATCTCACTGTTCTGCTATGTGAACGATGCGCTTCCGGGCCTGCTCGACGCCTGGGCCGGGGGCGACAAGCCGATCTACTGCGCCGTGCCGCAAGGCAAGGCCCTGCCTGCCATCTGTGCATGGAGCGGCATCGACCCGCTGCCGCCTGGCAGCATCGTGCAGCGCGGCCACCTGCGCATCGCCATCCTGCCTTTCCTGCCACAAAGTGACTACGACCGCCTGCTGTGGGCCTGCGATCTCAACTTCGTGCGTGGCGAGGACTCCCTGGTACGCGCGCATTGGGCGCATCGGCCCTTCGTGTGGCAGCTCTACGTACAGCAGGACGGCGCCCACCTCATCAAGCTCGACGCCTTCCTGCGGCGCTTCAACGCAGACCTGGGCCGTGAGGCCGCGCAGGCCCTGCACGATTTCTGGCAGGCCTGGAACCAGCAGAAGGCGGCCGGCGAGCATTGGCCGGCCGTGCTGGAGCATTTGCCCGAACTCAAGGCCCGTGCGGTTTACTGGGCCGACGAGGTCGCCCGGCCCGGCGATCTCGCCTCCAAGTTGCTGTTTTTTTGCGAAGACTTGCTAAAATAGCCGGCTTTGCAAACCTCTGGCCCGATGGGGCCGCTTAATTGGGTGCCCCGATGAAAACCGCACAAGAACTCCGCGCCGGCAACGTGGTGATGGTTGGCGCTGACGCGCTGGTCGTCCAGAAGGCCGAATACAGCAAGGGCGGCCGCAACGCCGCCGTGGTCAAGATGAAGTTCAAGAACCTGCTGACCGAAGCCGGTTCCGAAGCCGTCTACAAGGCCGACGACAAGTTCGAAGTCGTCCAGCTCGACCGCAAGGAAGTGACCTACTCCTACTTCGCCGATCCCATGTACGTGTTCATGGACGCCGAGTACAACCAGTACGACATCGAAGCCGACAACATGGCCGATGCGCTGAAGTACCTGGAAGACGGCCTGCAATGCGAAGTCGTGTTCTACAACGAGAAGCCGATCTCGGTGGAACTGCCCAACAGCGTCGTGCGCGAAGTGGTCTACACCGAGCCCGCCGTGAAGGGCGACACCTCCGGCAAGGTCATGAAGCCCGCCAAGCTGGCCACCGGCTACGAGCTGCAAGTGCCGGCCTTCGTCGAAATCGGTGACAAGATCGAAATCGACACGCGCACCGACGAATACAAGGCCCGCGTCAAATAATTCCGCGCACAGTCCTACTGCGCGGGCCAATCCTGACGCTGCGATGCTCGCCGTACTCCAGTACGGCTGCGCTTCTCCCGTCAGCCTTGACCCGCTCGCGACGGCCTCTGCACGAAATTATGCTGAATGAAAAAGGAGCTCTCAGGCTCCTTTTTTGTTGCCGTCATTCCTGCGAACGCAGGAATCCAGCGACTTGGATTGACCAGGCAGCCTTTCGCTCAATCAATCCAGCAGTTCCGATTCGAAGCGCTCCAGCTCTTCCTGCGGATCGCCGCGCGAGGCAAAGCTGCGCTGGGCGCGGTGGTACCAGTATTCCGCGTTGGACAGGTCGCCCTCCTGCGCATGCAGGATGCCGTGCAACCATGCGCCCAGCATGGAGTCGTCGTCCTGCACCATGTTGTGGGCGGCGGCCCAGTCGCCGCGGCGGGCGTGGGTCAGGGCGTGCCGAAGATTCACCATGCGAGCCTCCTGGTGGGCGAGTGATCCTGAACCCAGTCTAGGCGCTCCCTCGCACGTCGTCAGCTTGAGGGAAACCGCAGCCCCTGCTGACAGCACCTGGCAGCAAGCGTGCAGGTGAAGGATCGTCCTGAGACAATGGCGGGCTGCGCAGCAAGCTACCCGGTCCGCCCCCATGTCCCAGCCTCACCCTTACACCCAGCCCAGCATCCGCATCCGCGGTGCGCGCCAGAACAATCTCAAGAATCTGTCGCTGGACATCCCCACCGGTGAGCTGGTCGTGGTGACCGGCCCCTCCGGCTCGGGCAAGAGCTCACTGGTCTTCGACACGCTCTATGCCGAAGGGCAGCGCCGCTACGTCGAGACCTTCTCGCCCTACGCGCGGCAGTTCCTCGACCGCATGGACAAGCCTCAGGTCGACGCCATCGAAGGCGTGCCCCCAGCGATTGCCATCGACCAGAGCAACCAGGTGCGCACCTCGCGCTCCACGGTCGGCACCATGACCGAACTGGCCGACTACCTGAAGCTGCTCTACGCGCGTGCCAGCCACCTTTACTGCAAGGGTTGTGGCACCAAGGTCGAACGCGACACGCCGCAGACCATCCTCGCCGCGCTCGCGCAGCGCTGCCCGGCGTTTGATGATCCACGCCTGGCCATCGTCGCGCCGCTCGCCATCCCCGACAACTTCACGGCCGAGGAAATGCGCGGCCACCTCGACCGCCAGGGTTTCACG
The DNA here is from genome assembly GCF_059132465.1 of Uliginosibacterium sangjuense. Classification (NCBI taxonomy): domain Bacteria; kingdom Pseudomonadati; phylum Pseudomonadota; class Betaproteobacteria; order Rhodocyclales; family Zoogloeaceae; genus Uliginosibacterium; species Uliginosibacterium sangjuense. The sequence goes on along the minus strand of NZ_CP101132.1, from coordinate 922,601 downwards.
CGCGTCACCGAAGACGGCAAGCGCCTGCTGGTGACGGTGGACCGCTTCCGTTTCGGCAACACCGAAACCAGCCGCGTCAGCGAAGCCATCGAAAGTGCGCTGCGTCTCGGACAAGGCCGCATGGAGGTGCACCTAGGCGGGGAGGCGCTGACTAGCTCCCCTCTCCCGCGTGCGGGAGAGGGGCTGGGGGAGAGGGCAAACGCCTCACTCACCCCTCACGCCTCACTATGGAAATTCTCCGCCGACCTGCACTGTGCCGACTGCGACATCCACTACGCCGAGCCCACACCCTCGCACTTCTCCTTCAACTCGGCCGTCGGGGCCTGCGACACCTGCCGCGGCTTCGGTCGCGTGATCGGCATCGACCCCGGCCTGATCGTGCCGGACGAATCGAAGACCCTGGCCGGTGGCGCCGTGAAACCGTGGCAGACCGAGAGCTACAACGAATGCCAGCGCGACATGATGAAAATGGCCAAGCTGCGCGGCATTGCGACAGACATCGCGTGGCGTGACCTGCCACCAGAACATCGTCATTGGGTCATGGAAGGCGAGCCGGAGTTCAAGAGCTGGGAGCGTTCCTGGCCCAAGTACTGGTATGGCGTGCGACGCTTCTTCGACTGGCTGGAGACCAAGGCCTACAAGATGCACATCCGCGTGCTGCTCTCGCGTTATCGGGCCTACACGGATTGCCCGATGTGCGATGGCGCGCGGCTCAAGACCGACTCGCTGCTGTGGCGCGTGGGAACGAAGATCGACGCTGACGCGGCCCTTGGCGTAGCCTGGATGGAGCAAAGCGGAATCCGGGACGTCCCAGACGCAAAAAGTGCCCCGGATTCCGGCCTACGGCCTGCATCCGGGCTACGCAGCTTGCGCCGCCGTTTCCGCCCACGCGGCATGCGCCTCTCCGACGAGGCGCTGCAAGCCCTGCCCGGTCTTTCCATCCACGACGCCATGCGTCTCCCCGTCGAACGAGCCCGTGACTTCTTCAATGCGCTGCCACTTGAGGGGAGTGCCGGCGACGCGGTCGAACTGGTCATGCAGGAGATCCGCGGCCGCCTCTCGTACCTGTGCGAGGTGGGGCTGGGCTATCTCACCCTGGATCGTCAGAGCCGCACGCTCTCGGGTGGTGAGGTGCAGCGCATCAACCTCACCACCGCGCTGGGCACCTCGCTGGTCAACACCTTGTTCGTGCTCGACGAGCCCTCCATCGGTCTGCATCCGCGTGATATCGACCGCATCAACGGTGTGATGCGCCGCCTGCGCGATGCGGGCAACTCGCTGGTGGTGGTCGAGCACGACCCGGCTGTCATGCTCAATGCCGACCGCATCATCGACATCGGCCCCGGGCCGGGCGCGGCGGGCGGCAACATCGTGTTCAACGGCACGCCGGACGAGCTGCGTGCGCGCACCGATACCCTCACCGCCCAGTTCCTCGGCGGCCACCGCCAGGTCGACGCCGGTCTGGTGCGCCAGAGCGTCGATGCGAAGACGCCACGTCTGCGCCTGCTTGGCGCGACGGCCAACAACCTCAAACAGGTCGACCTTTCCATCCCGCTGGGCCGCCTCGTCTGCGTGACCGGCGTCTCCGGTTCGGGCAAGTCGACGCTGATCTCCGACGTACTGTGGCCTGCGCTGAAGAAGACCAAGGGCGAAGCCACCGAAGCGCCCGGCGCCTTCGACAAGCTCATCGGCGACGACTTGATCGAGGCCGTGGTGATGGTGGACCAGAGCGCCATCGGCAAGACCACGCGCTCCAACCCGGCCAGCTACGTCGGCGCCTTCGACGTGATCCGCAAGCGCTACGCGGCGCTGCCGGAGGCTGAACAACGCGGCTACACCGCCGGCACCTTCTCCTTCAACTCCGGCGACGGGCGCTGCCCCACCTGCGGCGGCAATGGCTTCGAGCACGTCGAAATGCAGTTCCTGTCCGACGTGTATCTGCGCTGCCCGGATTGCGACGGCAAGCGCTACCGCCCCGAGGTGCTGGAACTCAAACTGAACGACAAGAGCATCGCGGACGTGCTGGAGCTGACCTGCATCGACGCGCTGGACTTCTTCGCCGGAGACAAGGAACTCACGCGCGCGATCCAGCCGCTGGTCGACGTCGGCCTCGATTACCTCACGCTGGGCCAGCCCGTGCCGACGCTGTCGGGCGGCGAGGCGCAGCGCCTCAAGCTCGCCGGACATCTCGCGGAATATGCGGCGAAGAGCGCCAAATCCCGTCGTCCCCGCGAAGGCGGGGACCCAGTGTCTTCAAAGAGCAAGGCAAAGTCGCTGGATTCCCGCCTGCGCGGGAATGACGCAGCCCAGGGTTCGCTGTTCCTGTTCGACGAGCCGACGACGGGCCTGCACTTCGGTGATATCGAGAAGCTGCTGCGTGCGCTGCGCGCGCTGGTCGACGCCGGCAACACCGTGCTGGTCGTCGAACACAATCTGGATGTCATGCGCGCCGCGGACTGGCTGATCGACCTCGGCCCCGAGGGGGGGGACGGTGGCGGCGAGATCCTCGTCGAAGGCACAGTGGAGGCCCTGATCGCCGAACCGCGTTCGCACACCGGGCGTGCACTCGCAGAGTATGCCCGTAGGGCGGAAGCCCCACAGGGGCGTTCCGCCAGCGATCCAGAGGATCGCAATACCGACGGGCCCGCTGGCGACGAAAACCGGCGGAAGCTCCTCCGGAGTTCCGCCCTACATATGGCCGAGCCGCGCGCCCAATACGCCCCCCACGGCAACGCAGTGACCATCACCCACGCCCGCGAGCACAACCTTAAGAACATCTCGCTCTCCATCCCACACAACAAGTTCACCGTCGTGACGGGCGTGTCGGGTTCCGGCAAATCGACCCTGGCTTTTGACATCCTGTTCGCCGAAGGCCAGCGCCGTTATCTCGAATCGCTGAACGCCTACGCACGCCAGTTCGTGCAGCCGGCCAGCAAGCCCGACGTGGATGCGATCCACGGCATTCCACCGACCGTGGCCATCGAGCAACGCACCAGCCGTGGCGGCCGCAAGAGCACGGTGGGCACGCTGACCGAGGTGCACCACTTCCTGCGCCTGATGTTCGTGAAGCTGGGCACGCAGCACTGCCCGGACTGCGGCTGCGCGATCGAACCGCAGAGCCAGGACGCCATCGCCGCCCGCATGCTGCGCGACTATCGCCAGCAGCGCGTCGGCCTACTGGCCCCGCTGGTGGTCAATCGCAAGGGGCTCTACACCGACCTCGCCAAGTGGGCGAAAGGCAAGGGCTACACCCACCTGCGCGTGGATGGCGAGTTCCTGCCGGTGTCGCCCTGGCCGCGCCTGGACCGCTTCAAGGAACACAACATCGAACTGCCGGTCGCGGATGTGGACGTGCGTGCCGACAACGAGGCCGAGTTGCGCGAGAAACTGGCCACGGCCCTGCAGTTCGGCAAGGGCGTGGTGCGCGTGATCACGCCGGACGGCAGCGACACCGTGTTCTCCACGCTGCGTGCCTGCCCCAGTTGCGGCACCAGCTTCCCCGAGCTGGACCCGCGCCTGTTCTCGTACAACTCCAAGCATGGCTGGTGCGAGAGCTGCTGCGGCACCGGCGTCGAGATTCCGAAATGGATGAAGGACCCCGAGGTCGACGTGGCCGAGATGGAGTTCGCCGGCCTCGATGACGAAGACACGGAGGAAGTCACCTGCCGCGCCTGCGACGGCCTGCGCCTGAACCCGACCGCACTGGCGGTGCGCTACCGCGAGCACTCCATCGCCGACTACAGCAAACACTCGGTCAATGCCCTCGGGCAATGGATCGCCGATCTGCAGTTGAGTGGCCGCGAAGCCGAGATCGGCCGCGACATCGTGGCCGAGTTGAAGCACCGCCTCGCCTTCCTGCGCGATGTGGGCCTCGGCTACCTGGCGCTGGACCGCGCCGCGCCCACGCTATCGGGCGGCGAAGCGCAACGCATCCGGCTGGCCGCGCAACTCGGCAGCAACCTGCGCGGCGTCTGCTACGTGCTGGACGAACCCTCGATCGGCCTGCACCCGCGCGACAACGGCGTGCTGCTCGACATGCTGTCGGCATTGCGCGAGAAGGGCAACACGGTGGTGGTGGTCGAGCACGACGAAGAGACCATCCGCCGCGCCGACGAAGTGCTGGATCTCGGCCCCGGTGCCGGCACGCGCGGTGGCCAGCTCATCGCACAAGGCACGGCCGCCGAACTGATTGCCGCGCCCGAATCCGTCACCGGTAAGAGCCTGCGCGAACCACTGCAGCATCCGCTGCATACGCGCAGCGCCCCCTCGCGCAAGGACGAAGCGATCCGCCTGACCGGCGCCTCGCTGCACAACCTGCAGGACGTGTCGGTGCAAGTGCCGCTGAACCGCCTGACTGTGGTCACCGGCGTCTCCGGCTCGGGCAAGTCGACACTGGCGCGCGACGTGCTGCACAGCGCGCTGAAGAAGCTGGTTGTGGACGTAGGGCGGAACTCCGAAGGAGGTTCCGCCACCAAGACAGGCGCCGGTCGTAAAGCGAAAGCCCCAATGCCGTCGCGAGCGACGGCTGGCGGAACCTCCTCCGGAGTTCCGCCCTACCGCGCAATCGAAGGTTGGGAACCTGTCGGTCGCGTACTCGAAGTCGACCAGACGCCGATCGGCAAGACGCCGCGCTCCTGCCCCGCGACGTATGTCGGCTTCTGGGACGAAATCCGTAAGCTGTTCGCCAACACCGAAACCGCCAAGCTGCGCGGCTGGACCGCCGCGCGCTTCTCCTTCAACACCGGCGAGGGCCGCTGCCCGGCCTGCGAGGGCGCTGGCGTGCAGACGGTGGCGATGAACTTCCTGCCGGATGTGAAGGTGCGCTGCGAGGTCTGCAACGGCGCCCGCTTCAATGCCGATACGCTGTCCGCCACCTGGCGCGACAAGAGCATTGCCGAAGTGCTGGCGATGGAAGTCGACGAGGCGGTGGAATTCTTTGCCGCGCATCCCAAGGTCAGCCATCCGCTCAAGCTGCTGCAGGACGTGGGTCTGGGCTACCTCACGCTGGGCCAGGCCTCACCCACGCTGTCGGGCGGCGAGGCGCAGCGCATCAAGCTGGTGACCGAGCTTGCCAAGGTGAAGACGGACCCGGCCGCGCGCGCCTCCAAGTACAAGAGCCCGCACACGCTCTACGTGCTGGATGAGCCCACGGTGGGCCTGCACATGGCCGACGTGGCGAAGCTGATCCTGGTGCTGCACCGCCTGGTCGAAGCCGGCAACACGGCGCTGGTCATCGAGCACGATCTGGATGTCATGGCCGAGGCCGACTGGCTGATCGACATGGGGCCAGAAGGCGGCGATGCCGGCGGGCGTGTTGTCTACGAAGGGCCACTGGCCGGCGTGCTGAAGGCCGACACACATACGGGGGTGGCACTGCGCCAGTTCCTGCAGCGACACGGCACGCGCTGAACCTTGGAGAGGACGCGCCGCCGGTCAGGCGGGGCTCAGAAATCGAGCGTAGCCGACAGCCAGATCATGCGCCCCACGCGATTGGCCGGTGTCTTGCTGCCCGTCGTCAGGGCCTGCGCAGCCTGCTGGGAACGATCCGCGATCTCCTGGTGGCGTGACCCCAAGTTGATTGCATTGAGCGCCAGTTCCAGCGAGTTCTGGCCGAGACGCGTGAGGTAGGCAATGCGCGCATCGAAGGTGGTGTAGTCCTCGGCCACGTAGTTGGTCAGCGGCACGAAACCGTCGCCACCGGCCAGCGGCCCCATGCGCAGGGCCGATACCTGGGTACGCCAGGCCGTGCCGAAGCGCTGAATCCAGGTCAGGCTCGCCGAGTACGGCGCCACGCGCTGGTCCAGTTGGTCGTCGCCGGAGTTGCGGTCGATCATGCTGTGACTGAACAGAAGCTCGCCCTGCTGCCAGGGCTGCAGCTTGATCTGGTACTCGATGCCCTGCAGCACGAAGTCCTGATCGCGGTTCACGTACATCGACGACCCCAGATGGGGCAGCGTCGCGCCCGGAGCCGGCACCGGCACGCGCCAGATATAGCCGTCGATGCGCTCATGGAACAGGCGCACATCCAGCGTCGTCTTGAGCGTGGCGAAACGCCCCAGGTAACCCAGTTCCGCGCTATCCACCCGCGCCTGGCGCAGATCCGGATTCGGCTGGTAGGGGTGAGCCAGCAAAGTGCCGCTGTTCAGATCGTAGGCGTAGATGTCGCCGTACTTTTCGAAGGTCGGGCGCTGCTGGTAGGCACGGCCGTAGCCGACGCGCCAGGTACTGCTCTGCGAGGCCTGCCAGTTCACGAAAGCCCGCGGCGCCACATGCGCCGGCTCGTCGCTGTAGCGCTCCACCGCCGCCCCCAGATTGGCCTGCCAGGCGGGCGCGAAACGCCACTCCAGGTTGCCGAAACCGCGCAGCAGGGAGGTGCTCACCTCGTCGCGCCCGGCGTAGAGGAAGCTGGAATCCACACGATCACGCCGCCCCTCCAGGCCCCACACCAGTTGCGTGCGCTGCCCTGGCGCGAAGCGGTGCTGGAACTCCAGATGGTCGCGCACACTGTCACGGTTGCGATCGAGCGGCGAGTAGACGCCGGGGCCGCCGTCGGCCAGCCATTCGTCCTTGATTGACTCCTGGTTGCGGTAGTAGCTGAGCGATAGCTCCTGGTCCGCCGCCAGAGCCCGCGTCCACTTCAGATGCACGGTGCCGGTCGTGTTGTAGGAGTCGCGCTCGCCGTTGTTGTCGAACAGGGAGCCGCGGTAGCCCTCGCCCTTGATGGCCTCGCTGGCGGCCAGGCGCAGCATCAACTCGTCGACGTTGGACAGGCGCCAGTCCCCTCGCCCGGACGCCACCGTGACATGGCGCTGATCGCGCAGATCGGGGTAGCCATCGTCATGGCTGGTGGACAGATTGGCGCGCCACGCGAAGCTCCCCTGCTTGCCGCCCAAGGCGGCGGCACCGTCGATGATGTCGCTGTCGCCCGCGTTGGCCCGCACGCGATTGCCCGCATGCTCCGCGCTGTGGCGCGTGATGATGTTGATCACGCCGAGGAAGGCATTGGCCCCATAGGTGACGGAGTTGGTACCGCGCATGACCTCGATGCGCTCGATCTCGTCCACGCTCAGGGGCAAGGCGGTCCAGTCGACCCCGCCGAAGGCAGCTGGGGAATAGACCGAGCGGCCGTCGATCAGCACCTGCATCTCCGACGGATAGGTGTTGCCCATGCCGTGGTAGGTGACCCATTGCTGGTTGGCGCGTTCCTGCCCCACCTGCATGCCGGGCACCAGGCGGAAGATGCGCGCCAAATCGCGGTAACCGGTGGCGCGGATGAAGTCGCCGTCGATGACGGTGACGGCTCCGGGGGCTTCATTGATGGGCTGCGGCAGGCGCGAGGCCGTGAGCACGGTGGGCAAGTCCTCGAAGAACGAGGCTTCGCTCTGCTGGGCGTGCAAGGGCTCGGCGCAGGCCAGCACGGCCATGCCCAGGACACGGATCACTCTGGAAACACGCAGTTCAACAGTCATGCATTGCAAGGTGTGGCCCCATCCCGGCTTCGATTTCCTTCGCGCGCGCCGCGCGAGGGCCCCGAGTATAGCGCGGCAGGGCCTTGATTTTAATTGCATTCTGCGTATTTCCATGACATTTGCTCGGGCACAAGGGGCGCCCCCGCATCGTGCCGCTTGGACGCGCCACGCGCTGCGGGTAGCATGCAGGCCGTGCCGCTCGTTCGCCCCGCTTCCACGCCTTCGATGACCCCTAGCGCTTCTCCTGGCCACGCCAGCCGCCAGCTCCCCGTTCCCGCACATGTCAACGCCGCGCGCAGCCTGCATTGGTTGCGTGCCGGCTTCAGCAGTTTCGTGCACCATCCGGTCCAGTGGTTGATCGCCGGCCTGCTCAGCTTCATCGCCCTGCTGTGCGCCAGCCTCCTGGCCGCCCTGCTGGCGCCGGCCATTCCCATGCTGAGCCCCATGCTTCCCGTGGTCAGTCTGGTGCTGATCGTCGCCTGCCTGCTGCGCGCCGCCGACCACCAGCGCGAGGGCCGCGGGCCACGCCTGTCCGACATGCTGGATGGCGTACGCCCCCACGGCGCGCACCTTGCCTTGCTGGGCGTCTTCTTCAGCCTGCCACTGGTGCTGCTGGTGATGCTGGGTCTGCTGGCCCTGGGCGGCGGCCTGTTGGCCGGCCTGCTCGGCACGGCGCTGGGCAATGCGGTGGAAAGCGTGGCCAGCGGACTGGCAGCGTTCTTCACCTACATGGTCTCTTCCCTGCTGGTGTTCGTGGTGTGCTGGGCGCTCCTCCTGCTAAGCCTGTTCTTCGCCCCCGCGCTGGTGCTGTTCCACCATGCACGACCGCTGGACGCGATGCGCCTGTCATTCTCGGCCAGTCTGCGCAGCCTGCCGGCCATCCTGTGCTTCGCGCTGCTGCTCACGATCCTGTTTGCCCTCGCGGTGGCCCCGATCGGGCTGGGCGTGCTGATCCTGATCCCGGTGTTCGCTGGTGCGCTATACCAAGCCTATCGGGATGTTTTCTGTCAGTCGGCCGAACCGGCCACCGAGGAGCACTGAGATGCAGGCCCGTCAGCTTCCCCCCGCCCGCGGCTGGCAATGGCTGGGTGCCGGCCTGGCGCTGTGGCGCCGCAACCCCGGCCTCATTTCGGCCGCGGCCATGGCCTCGCTGCTGCTGTCGGCCTTCCTTGGTGCGATCCCCTTGCTGGGCACGCCGCTGGCCTGCCTGGCCGGCCCCCTGGTGTCGCTGACGGTGATCCGCATCTGCCACCATGTCGCAACGGGTCAGCCGCTGCGCCCGGAACGTCTGCGCGTCGAGCGCCCGCAACTCATCAGCCTGCTGATCCTTGGTGCCTTCCTGTTCGTTGCCCTGTACCTCGGCGATCTGCTCAACCACCTGATCGCCGGCGATGCGCTGGCACAGATGGTGGCGGCGGCGAATGCCAGCGGCGAACCGCCCAAGGCCATGCCCAGCTCTGTGCTGTGGGGCATGACCGTCTATATGCTGGTGATCGCGTTGGCCGGCAGCATGATGTGGTTCGCCCCGATGCTGACCGCGCTGCGCAATGTGTCGCCGGCCAAGGCGCTGTTTTTCACCGCGGTCGCCTGTTGGCGCAACAAATGGCCATTCCTGGTGTTTGGCCTGAGCCTGATGATGCTGATGATGCCTCTGTCCCTGCTGGTGTCCATGGGCAGCGTGTGGCAGTCGGTCGCCATCATGCTGATGGTGGGCCTGGTGTGGCCGGTCGTGAACGCGGTGAATTACCTCAGCATGATCGACATCTTCGGCGACCTCTTCCGCCCCGGTGATGAGGTCTGAGCGCGGACCGCTGGGCATCCTCGGCGGCACCTTCGACCCCATCCACCATGCCCACCTGCGCCTGGCCGAGGAGGCCCGCGCCGCGCTCGGCCTGGCCGAAGTGCGCCTGATCCCGGCCGGCCAGCCGCCACACCGCGCGCAACCCGGCAGCTCCGCGGCAGACCGCCTGGCGATGACGCGCCTGGCGGTCGAAGGCGTGGCGGGCTACCACGTGGATGCCGCCGAAGTGCTCAGCGATGCCCCCAGCTACACCGTCGTCACGCTGCAACGCCTGCGTGCCGAGCTGGGTCCGGACCGGCCGCTGGTGCTACTGATGGGCGCGGACGCCTTGCGCAGCCTGCCCGGCTGGTTTCAATGGGAAGCCTTGTTCGGACTGGCCCACATCGGCGTGGCCACGCGCCCCGGCTACTTGCTGGCGCAGGACAGCCTGCCCGCCCCGCTGGCCGACGCCTTGCGCGGGCGTTTGTGCGCGGCCCCGGCGGAGCTGGCTGCCAGCGCGGCTGGCCGGGTGTGCCGCTTCGACATGACACCCCTGGACATCTCCGCCACCACCATCCGCGCCATGCTGCAGCGCGGCGACAGCCCGCGCTTTTTGCTGCCCGACGCGGTTCTCGACTATATTCAGACACATCATCTCTACGGGCCCGAGACCCACTAGACCACCCCAAGCATGGATATCCGCAAGCTGCAGAAGATCGTTGTCGGCGCCCTCGAGGACGTCAAGGCCACTGACATCGAAGTCATCAACACCACCAAGCTCACTTCCCTGTTCGATCGCGTGATCATCGCCAGCGGCAGTTCCAACCGGCAGACACGCGCACTCGCCAACAATGTGCAGGACAAGGTCCGTGAGGCCGGCGGCGAGGTCGTCTCGGTCGAAGGCGCAGATACCGGCGAATGGGTGCTGGTCGACCTGGGCGACGTGGTCGTGCACGTCATGCAGCCCGCCGTGCGCGCCTACTACAACCTGGAGGAGCTGTGGGCCACCACGCCCGCCAAGCGCCGCAAGCTGACCGACGCCGCCGCGCAGGAATAAGCACGGCGCCATGAAGCTGCTGATCGCCGCAGTCGGCACGCGTATGCCGGACTGGGTGCAGGACGGATTCACCGAGTATGCCAAGCGCTTTCCGCGTGACTGCGCACTGGAGCTGCTGGAGGTGAAGGCCGAGCCGCGCACCACGGGCAAGCCCCCTGCCGCCATGATGGCGGCCGAAGCAGACAGGCTGCGCGCTGCGCTGCCTGCGCGCAGCCGCAAGGTGATCCTGGACGAACGCGGCGACGACCTGAATACCCGGCAACTGGCGGATCGCCTCAAGCGCTGGCTGGCCAGTGGCGACGACGTGGCCTTCCTGATCGGCGGCCCCGACGGGCTAGACCCGGCGCTCAAGGACGCGGCCGACGAGCGCCTGCGCCTGTCCAGCCTGACCCTGCCGCACGCCATGGTGCGCGTGCTGCTGGCCGAGGCCCTGTACCGCGCCTGGAGCCTGCACCACAACCACCCTTATCACCGGGAATGAGATGGCCCTGACCCTATCCACCAACCGCATCTACCTGGCCTCGCGCAGCCCACGCCGACGCGAACTGCTGCACCAGATCGGCGTCAGCTTCGATACCTTGCTGTTCCGCGTTCCACCGCGCGAGGACCCGGACGTCAGCGAAGCCGTGTTGCCGGGCGAAGCGGTTGAGCAGTACGTCGACCGCGTCGCGCGCGCCAAGGCCGAGGGCGGGGTGATCCGCCTGCAGTGGCGGAACCTGCGGCGCCAGCCGGTGCTATCGGCCGACACGACGCTGGAAGTGGACGGCGAGATCATCGGCAAGCCGGACGACGCGGCCCATGCCACTGACATTCTGCGTCGCCTGTCGGGCCGCAACCATCGCGTGCTGACTGCTGTGGCCCTGGCCGACGGCGAGCGCCTTGAATGCCTTACCAGCGTCAGTACCGTGCGCATGCGAAAGATCGACGACAAGGAGATCGCGCGCTACATCGACTCCGGTGAGCCCTTCGACAAGGCTGGCGCCTACGGTATCCAGGGCCGCGCAGCCGCCTTCATCGAACACATCGAAGGCTCTTACTCCGGCATCATGGGCCTGCCGCTGTACGAGACCTGGTCGCTGCTCAACAGCTTCCGCCTCGTCACCTGAAGCGACGGGCCTGGGTGAGCGCGCCTAGGCCCCGTCCGAATCCCGCAGCAAGGCCTGGCGCGCCGCCAGGTAGACCAGGGCCAGCATCGGCCACAGGCTGGCCAGCAGACCGGTCAGCCCGCTGAAGTTGACGGCGTGACTCTGCCGCGTGAGATGCAGACTCAGTTCGAGATAGGGATTCTCCGGCGTCATGTTGACCAGCGCCGCCGTCAGCAACAAGGCCAGGCTGGCGCCCAGGTGCTGCAGCCAGCCCGGCAATCGCCAGGCCAGCAAGGTCAGCGCCAAACCCAGCACGGCACCATACAGACCGCCCGTGGTCATCCACAGCGTGGGATTGGGCGGCTCCAGGAACACGGTGCAGGACAGCGCCCGCAAGCCCACCCCCGCCACGACCACCAGCGCGGCCAAGGGTAGGGAAGGCCGCGCCATCACCCGCCTCATCACCAGCAGTACGGCGGCAAGCTGGGTCGCGACGACCAAGGTCTCCAGCATGACGTAGCGCCGGGCCGAGAAGGCGATGGGCGCGGGCAGGTCCAGCAGCGGCCGCAGATCGCCGGCCGCAAACAGGATCGCCGAGGGCTGCAGCAGGCTCAGCCACCACAACGCCACCAGCACCAGGCCCAGCTCGCCGATGTGGCCGCCCAGCACGCGCCGCCGACGCCAGCGCGACAGCCCCCCGCCCTCGTCGAACAGGCGCCCCCAGCGCAAGGCCAGCAGCGCGCCGGCCGCACCACCCAGGGTATTGGTCAGCAGGTCGACATTGGATGCCACACGTGTCGGCAGATAGTTCTGCAGCACTTCCACCAGCAGGCTCAACAGCGCGCAGCCCAGCACTGCCCACAGCACACCGCGGGCGGGCGAATGGTGCCCGCGCTGCGCGGCCGCCAGCAGGAAGCCCAGCGGGGCGAAGCCCAGCAGATTGAGGACCAGATCGAGACCAGAGCGGTCGCGCGGTGGCGGGGCGACAAGAAAGGAAAACGGGCCGACTCCGATGTCGCGCCAGCCTGTCAGGGGATTCAGACAGACCAGCGCGATCAGGACGACACAGGCCAACGCCAGGTAGCGCGGCAGGCGGGGCGCCTGCGCCGGGTTCACGCGCGGGCCGGGTCGGCCGGCGGCGTGCCGGCACCGATGAACTGCGGCATCAGCGAACCCACGAGCATGGCAATCACGCTCGCCAGCAGGCCGATGAACTGCGGCGGAATGGTGTGGGCAAGTTCGACCCAGGCTTCGGGCGCAGGCAGCCAGCCGATCATCGGCAACAGCAAGGCCAGCCACACCGCGCCGCCGACCAGGATGGCGAAGATCGCGCCCTGGTTGGTCGCCCGCTTCCAGTACAGGCCGAAAGCCAGCGGCGCGAAGGCCATGGCCAGGGTGACCGAGTAGGCCTGCTCGACCATCTCGTAGATCGTGGCCTCGCTATTGAGCGCGAAGCTCAGCACCAGGCAGGTGAAGATGACCACGATCACGCGCGTCATGCGCAGGAAGCGCTCATCGCTCATCCCCGGCATGAAGCCGTGCAGCACGTTCTCGGAGAACGTCACCGAGGGCGCCAGCAGGGTGCCCGAGGCGGTGCTCATGATGGCCGAGAGCAGCGCGCCGAAGAACAGCACCTGGGCGAAGATCGGCATGTGGTTGAGCACCAGCAGGGGCAGGACCATCTGCGAGTCCCCGCCTTCGCCCAGGTACTTCGCCACCAGTTCAGGCGCCACAATGGTCGCCGCGTAGGCGATGAAGAGCGGCACGAAAGCAAAGAAGAAGTAGGCCACGCCACCGGTCACGGTACCCCACACCGCGCCTTTCTCGTTGCGCGCCGAGTTCACGCGCTGGAACACGTCCTGCTGCGGAATGGAGCCCAGCGCCATGGTCGAGAACGCGGCAATGAAAGCCACCCATTCAAGGCCACCGCCCGTGGGGAAGAACTCCAGCTTGCCGGCCTGCTCCATGTGGGTCACGACATTGCCGACACCGCCCGCCATGCCCCCCACCGAGTAGGCGATGTAGAGCAAGCCCACCACGATGATGCTCATCTGGAAGAAGTCGGTCAGCGCCACCGACCACATGCCGCCGTAGAGCGTGTAGAGCAGCACCACGCCGGTACCGATCACCATGCCCCATTCCTGCGAGATCTGGCCCTGCGACAAGACGTTGAACACCAGGCCCAGGGCGGAAATCTGGGCCGCCACCCAGCCCAGGTAGGAAATGGTGATCACCAGCGAGGTGATGATTTCCACCGCGCGGCCGTAGCGCTGGCGATAGAAGTCGCCGAGCGTCATCAGGTTCATGCGGTAGAGCGGCAGAGCGAAGAACAGGCCGAAGAAGATCAGGGCGAAGGATGAGCCGAAGGGGTCGGCCACGATGCCGGACATGCCGTCCTTGACGAAGGTGGCGGAGATGCCCAGCACCGTCTCGGCACCGAACCAGGTCGCGAAGACGGTGGCAACCGTGATGTAGAACGGCAGGTGACGACCGGTCGTCACATAGTCGGTCGAGTTCTTGACCCGTGTGGCCGCATACAAGCCAATGCCGATCGAAACCAGCAGATAGGCGATCACGAAAAAGACGAGCATGGTCTGAAAGGCTCCATGAATGTAAAGGCACGCAGCACACGTGTTCCGCGTGAATGGTCATGCGGGTTTTCCCGCGCGATTATAGCGAGCGGGGCGTCGCGTACAGGCCCGCGCGACGGCAAATGCCGAATATGTCCCATTCACCCGGCCCATGGCCTGAGCCAGGCCCACCCCGGGCCCGCGCCCACTCCGTCCGCTCAGATGCCCGGATCGCTGCCGCCGCCTGCCAGGGCCGCCTCCACCGCTCGCCGCGTGAGCTGCGGCGCGAACATCTCGATGAAGGCATAGGCATAGCCGCGCAGCCAGGCCCGTGCCGGCAGGCCCAGGCGGGTGGTGGAAGACTCGAACAGGTGGGCCGCGTCCAGCGCCACCAGGCCACGGTCGATCATCGGATCGAACGCCATGCTGGCGATGATGCCCACGCCCAGGTCCATGCTCACATAGGTCTTGATCACGTCGGAGTCGAGCGCGGTGAGCACCACCTCGGGCTTGAGCCCTCGCCCCAGGAAGGCCTTGTTGATGAGATTGCGCCCGGTGAAGGCCGAGTCATAGGTGATGATCGGGTACTGCGCGATCGCCTCCAGCGTCAATGGCTTGGCTCGCGCCAGCGGATGCCCGGGGCGCACCACCACGCTGCGGTTCCACTGCATGCAGGGCAGCGTGACCAGGCCCTCCTGGTCTGCGATGGCCTCGGTGGCGATGGCGAAATCGGCCTCGCCGCGCAGCACCATCTCGCAGTTCTGCTGCGGATTGCCCTGGTGAAGGTGCAGGCGGACTTTCGGATAACGCCGCACGAACTCCGCCACCACGCGCGGCAAGGCATAGCGCGCCTGCGTGTGGGTAGTGGCGATGGTCAGCGTGCCGCTGTCCTCGCGATGGAACTCCGCGCCCACCGCGCGCAAGTTCTCCGCCTCGCGCAACATGCGTTCGGCGATCGCGATCACCTGCCGCCCCGGTTCAGTGATCGCGGTCAGGCGTTTGCCATGGCGCACGAAGATGTCGATGCCCAGCTCCTCCTCAAGCTGGCGGATCTGCTTGGACACCCCGGGCTGGGAAGTGAACAAGGCATCCGCCGCCTCCGACACGGAGAGGTTGCGACGCGCGACTTCAAGCACGTAGCGAAGCTGTTGCAGGTTCATGGCTTCAATATCTAGAGGTTAAAAGCCTCGGCTGGCCGAGCGAGCGCCCGGCAGGCAAGGCGGCGCGCACGCCAACGCAGCATGCCGGCCGCGCAGCCGGCCAGCCGAGGCTTTTATATTACTTTTTCTTCTAATGGTGTGAGCAGGACAAGGAGTAAGGATTAAAGGCCGGCCGCTATGATCCGCCCATCCCCCTGATTCATCCTTGAAAGTGCGTACATGGACCTGATGTACCCCGTCGCAGGCTTCGCCGTCGGCGCCATCGTGGGCCTTACCGGCGTCGGTGGCGGCTCGCTGATGACGCCGCTGCTGGTGCTGCTGTTCGGCGTCAGTCCGTCCGTGGCCGTCGGCACCGACCTGCTGTACGCCGCCGTCACCAAGGCAGGCGGTACCCTGGCGCACGGTCTCAAGGGCACGGTGGACTGGGCCATCACACGCGCCCTGGCCTACGGCTCGATCCCCGCCGCCGCGCTCACACTGTTGCTGGTCCATCACTTCGCGCCGGGCGGCCTCGGCGGCGCCAGCAAGCTGATCTCGGGCGCGCTGGGCGTGGCCCTGCTGCTGACCGCTGTGGCCCTGCTGCTGCGCAAGAAGATCCAGGCCTTCGCGCTGCGCCATGCGCCGGCCGTACCCAATCCCGGCCGCACCTTCTGGCTGACCGTGCTGACCGGAGCGATCCTCGGCGCACTGGTATCCATCTCCTCGGTGGGCGCCGGCGCGCTGGGCGTGACGGCCTTGTTTTTCCTGTACCCTTCGCTCCCCGCCCACCGTATCGTCGGCTCCGACATCGCCCATGCCGTGCCGCTGACCCTGGTCGCGGGTCTGGGCCACTGGTGGCTGGGCAGCGTCGACTGGGCCCTGCTGGGCAGCCTGCTGCTGGGCTCCCTGCCCGGCATCTGGCTGGGCAGCCAGGTCGGTGCCAAGGTGCCGGAAAAAGTGTTGCGCCCCATCCTCGCAGGCATGCTGCTGCTGATCGGCACCAAGCTGATCGTGGCCGCCCGCTGAGTCATCTCACAGAGAGAATCCAGATGTACAAGTACGACGAATATGACCAACGGATCGTAAACGAGCGCGTGGCGCAGTTCCGCGACCAGACCCGCCGTTACCTGGCTGGCGAGCTGAAGGAAGACGAGTTCAAGCCGCTGCGCCTGCAGAACGGCCTCTACATCCAGCGCTATGCCCCGATGCTGCGCGTGGCCGTGCCCTACGGCCTGCTCAACTCGACGCAGGTACGCAAGCTGGCCCACATCGCGCGCACTTACGACAAGGGCTACGCTCACGTGTCGACGCGCCAGAATTTCCAGTACAACTGGCCCGAGCTGAAGAACGTGCCGGACATCCTCGAAGAACTGGCCAGCGTGCAGATGCACGCGATCCAGACCTCGGGCAACTGCATCCGCAACACGACGACCGACCAGTTCGCCGGCATCGCGCCGGACGAAGTGGTCGATCCGCGTCCGCTGGCCGAGATCATCCGCCAGTGGAGCACCTTCCACCCCGAGTTCGCCCTGCTGCCACGCAAGTTCAAGATCGCCGTCAGTGGCACGGTGGAAGACCGCGCCGTGGTGCAGATGCATGACATCGGCTTGGAGTTCTACAAGGACACCGCCGGCCAGTTGCTGGCCAAGGTGTGGGTCGGTGGCGGCCTGGGCCGCACCCCCATCCTGGGTGAAGTCATCGAGCCGGCCCTGCCCTGGCAGCATCTGCTGAGCTATTGCGAGGCCATCATCCGCGTCTACAACCGCTGGGGTCGTCGCGACAACGCCTACAAGGCACGCATCAAGATTCTGGTGAAGGCGCTGGGCATTGCCGAGTTCAAGCGTCAGGTGGAAGCCGAGTGGGCTTTCCACAAGGACGGTGCCAACACCATCACTGAAGCGGAACTGGCGCGCGTGGCCAAGCACTTCACCGCCCCGCCCTACGCCCAACTGCCCGACAGCGACGCCGGCTTCGAAGCGAAACGCGCCGAAGAGAAGGCCTTCGCCAACTGGGTCAAGCGCAATGTGCATGCCCACAAGCAGCCGGGCTATCGTGCCGTCACGCTGTCGCTGAAGGTCACCGGCATCGCGCCGGGCGACATCACCGACAAGCAGCTCGACATCGTGGCCGACCTCGCCGACAAGTACAGCTTCGGCGAACTGCGCACTACGCACGAACAGAACATCGTACTGTCCGACGTGAAACTGTCCGATCTCTACGCGCTGTGGCAGGAAGCCAAGGCCGCCGGTCTGGCGACGCCGAACATTGGCCTGATCACCGACATCATCTGCTGCCCCGGCGGTTCCTTCTGCGACCTCGCCAATGCCAAGAGCATTCCCATCGCGGAGTCGATCCAGCGCCAGTTCGACGACCTGGACTACCAGCACGACATCGGCGACATCGAGCTCAACATCTCCGGCTGCATGAACTCCTGCGGCCACCACCACGTGGGCCACATCGGCATCCTCGGCGTCGATAAGAACGATTCCGAGTGGTACCAGGTCTCCATCGGCGGCAAGCAGGGCAATGACGCCAGCCTTGGCGACGTGATCGGTCCCTCCTTCGCAGCGGATGAAGTGGCGGGCGTGATCCAGCGCCTGATTGATGTGTACGTGGAACAGCGCACGCCGGAAGAACGCTTCATCGACACGGTGCGCCGCATTGGCGCCACCCCGTTCAAAGAGCGTGTGTATGCCGACCGCCAGCCGGGCAAGAAGGAAGTCGCTAATGTCTAATCTGATCAAGCTGAACGCTGGCGTGGCCAGCATCGTGGCGGACGACGCCTGGCAGTTCGTCCACCTGCCCGCCGCGCAGGAAGAAGTGAAGAAGCAGGCCGGCAAGGTCGTGCTGTTCAAGCTGACCGGCGCACAGGCCGTCAGCGCGGAACAGATTGCCGGCACCACGGTACCCGCCGGACGCGTCGTGCTGCCGCTGTCGGTCTTCCTCGCGCGCCGTGACGATTTCGCCGGTCGCATCGCCGCCGGCGAAGTCGGCGTATGGCTGGAGACCCATGAACTGGTCGAAGCCCTGGCCGAAATCCAGACCGAGCTCAACGCCCTGCCGCTGATCGCGGTGCACATCGAGCGCTTCGCCGATGGCCGTGCCTACTCCACCGCCGCACTGCTGCGCACCCGCTACGGGTTCAAGAACGAGCTGCGTGCGTTTGGCGACGTGCTGCGCGACCAGTTGTTCTTCCTCAAGCGCGTCGGCTTCGATGCCTTCCAGATCCGTGCCGACCGCTCGGCCGAAGACGCCCTGCCCTCGCTGAACGACTTCTCCGAGCCCTACCAAGCCGCCGTGGTCGTCGATCAACCGGTGTGGCGCCGTCACGCACGCGCCTGACCGAGGCCACCGAAATGAGCGAAACCGTCTCCATCCTGCGTCCGCGTGCCAAGAACCCGGCCACGAACCCCGAGCTGACCGATGTGCTGCGCGCCACCGTCGCGGTGAAGCGTGCGCAGGCACTGGAGCTGCTGCATGCAGCCATCGAGCTGCACCAGGCGCAGCCGGGCGAAATCACCTTCGCCAACAGCTTCGGTGCCGAGGACATGGTCCTGACCGACCTCATCCTCAAGGAAGGCCTGCCGATCGAGATCTTCTCGCTCGACACCGGCCGCCTGCCGGCCGAGACCTACAGCTTGATGGGCGAAGTCGAGAAACAGTACGGCACCAAGCTGAAGGTGTTCTTCCCCGACAGCAGTGCCGTTGAGCAGTACGTGCGCACGCACGGCATCAACGCCTTCTACGACTCGGTCGAGCTGCGCAAAGCCTGCTGTCATGTGCGCAAGGTCGAACCGCTGCGCCGTGCCCTGACCGGCAAGAAAGCCTGGGTCACCGGCATGCGCGCCGCACAGAGCGCCACCCGCAGCGAGCTGCCCGTGCGCCAGTTCGACGAGGGCAACGGGCTGGAGAAGTACAATCCGCTGTCCGACTGGTCCGAAACCGAGGTGTGGGCTTACATCCGCATCCATGGCGTGCCCTATAACGCGCTGCACGACCAGTTCTACCCCAGCATCGGCTGCGCGCCCTGTACGCGCGCGATCGCCGTCGGCGAGGATGTGCGCGCCGGCCGCTGGTGGTGGGAGGACCCCGCACTCAAGGAATGCGGCCTGCACGTAAAGAAGTAAACCCTCAAACGTCATTCCCGCGAAAGCGGGAATCCACGTCGACCTCGATGTGGCTTTTGGCCAGAAAGTGGATTCCCGCTTTCGCGGGAATGACGGAACACCTATTGATGAATTGACAATGTCATGGCTGTACTGACCAAACACACCCTCTCCCACCTCGACTGGCTGGAAGCCGAGGCCATCCACATCATGCGCGAGGTGGCCGGCCAGTGCGAACGCCCGGTGCTGCTGTTCTCCGGCGGCAAGGATTCCATCTGCATGCTGCGCATTGCCGAGAAGGCTTTCCGGCCCGGCAAGTTCCCCTTTCCGCTGATGCACATCGACACCGGCCACAACTACAAGGAAGTGGTCGACTTCCGCGACAAGCGCGCGGCCGAGCTGGGCGAGCGCCTGATCGTGCGCTCGGTGGAAGACTCCATGAAGCGCGGCACCGTGGTGCTGAAGACGCCGGATGAATCGCGCAACAAGCACCAGGCCGTGACCCTGCTGGAAGCGATTGCCGAGTTCGAGTTCGACTGCTGTATCGGCGGCGCCCGCCGCGATGAAGAGAAGGCGCGGGCGAAAGAACGCGTGATGAGCTTCCGCGACGAGTTCGGCCAGTGGGACCCGAAGAACCAGCGCCCCGAGCTGTGGAGCCTGTACAACGCCCGCGTGCACAAGGGCGAGAACATCCGCGCCTTCCCGATCAGCAACTGGACCGAGATGGACGTGTGGCAGTACATCGAGCGCGAAAAGCTGGAGCTGCCCTCGATCTACTTCGCGCACCAACGCCCGGTCGTCATGCGCGGCGGCGCCATCATGCCGGTCAATGTGCAGTTGGCCAGCGGCGAAGTGCTGAACCAGCCCCGCGCCGGCGAAGAGATCATCGACATGCAGGTGCGCTTCCGCACCGTCGGCGACATTCCCTGCACGGCGCCGGTGCCCTCGGATGCCGACACGGTCGAGAAGATCGTCGTCGAGACCGCCACCACCACGATCACCGAACGCGGCGCCACGCGCCTCGACGACCAGACTTCCGAAGCCTCGATGGAGCAGCGGAAGAAGGAAGGGTATTTCTGAGATGTCCGCACACGAAAACATCATCGACAACGGCCTGCTGCGCTTCATGACCTGCGGCAGCGTCGACGACGGCAAGAGCACGCTGATCGGCCGCCTGCTGTACGACACCAAGGCCATCCTGGCCGACACGCTGAACGCGATCGAAAAGACCTCGCAGAAGCGCGGCATGGAAGCCGTGGACCTCTCCCTGCTGACCGATGGTCTGCAGGCCGAGCGCGAGCAAGGCATCACCATCGACGTGGCCTATCGCTACTTCAGCACCGGCACGCGCAAGTACATCATCGCCGACGCGCCGGGCCATGAGCAGTACACCCGCAACATGGTGACGGCCGCGTCGACCGCGAACCTCGCCATCATCCTGATCGATGCGCGCAAGGGCGTGCTGACGCAAACCCGCCGTCATAGCTACCTCGCCCACCTGGTGAACATTCCGCACATCGTGGTGGCGGTGAACAAGATGGACCTGATCGACCACGACCAGGCCAGGTTCGACGCCATCGTGGCCGAGTACAAAGCCTTCATCGCCAAGATGGGCCTGTTCAACGACGGCCGCGATATCCAGTTCATCCCGATGTCCGCGCTGAATGGCGACAACATCGTCGAGCGCTCCGACGCCATGTCCTGGTATCAGGGTCCGACGCTGCTGGAGCTGCTGGAAACCGTGCCCGGCGCACACACCGAGCGCCCGGAAGCCTTCCGCTTCCCGGTGCAGTTCGTGTGCCGCCCGCAGGACTCCGCCAACCCCGAGCTGCACGACTATCGCGGCTTCCAAGGTCGCATCGAGTCGGGTTCGGTGAAGGTGGGCGATCTGCTGACCGCCCTGCCCAACGGCCGTGAAAGCCGCGTGAAGGCGGTGCAGATCGGCGGCGTGGATATCGCCGAGGGCGTGACCGAGCAATCCGTGACCATCCTGCTGGAAGACGAGATCGACATCTCGCGCGGCGACATGCTGGTCAAGTCGGCCGAAGCCCCCGAGCAGAAGAAGGAGATCGAAGCCATGCTGTGCTGGCTGTCCGAGACCCCGCTGTCGCCGGCCCGCACCTACCTGATCCGCCACACCACGCGCACCAGCAAGGCCAAGCTGACCGGCATCGCCTTCAAGGTGGACGTGAACTCGCAGGAACATGTGGACGCCACGCAACTCGCGATGAACGACATCGCCAAGGTCGGCTTCAAGCTGGCCCAGCCGGTGTTTGCCGATGCCTACGCAACGAACCGCGCCACCGGCGCCTTCATCGTCATCGACGAGAGCAACAACAACACCGTCGGCGCCGGCATGATCGTTTGATCGACTTCCCGCCTCACCCCGGACAGGCCGCATACGCGGCCTGTCCGCGTTTACGCACGTAGCCACGCGAGCGGCCACAAGCGTGCCCCACTCCCCTCTCCCGGAAGCGGGAGAGGGGTTGGGGGAGAGGGCGTCTTGACATCCTCTCCCCCTCTCCCGCCCCTCCGGGGCACCCTCTCCCGTTCCCGGGAGAGGGAACATGGCTCCAGGCGCCATTCACGTGAGCGACCTGCGAGCAAGAATTAGGGTGGGTTCGAAGCGAAGCGCAACCCACCATCGTGCGCAACGGAGAGGCGGTGGGTTGCTGCGCGAACCCACCCTGCGCCCCCACACTCTGTCGTCCCTGCGCAGGCAGGGACCCAGTGACTTTGATCTTGTGCTGCTCAAGCCAACGACAAAGACGCTGGATTCCCGCCTGCGCGGGAATGACGGGCTTGTTCCTCTTTCGCCGGAATGGGGAACGGCACCGCCGTTTGGGTCCCACGCGGGCAAGGCTCTCCGCTCGGTGTAGCATCGCGCCATCATCGCCCCTCGGAACTCCCATGCGTCTCGCCGCCCTGCTGCTGTGCCTGCTGCCCCTGCTCGCGCGAGCCGAGCTGCCCGACGCTATCCAGCGCGCGCTGAAGGCCGCCAACATCCCGCCGAGCAGCGTCGGCCTGTGGGTCGCGCCCGCCACTGGCGGCGCGCCGCTGATCCAGCACAACGCCGACAAGGCCTTCAACCCGGCCTCGGTCATGAAGCTGCTCACCACCAGCGCGGCGCTGGACCTGCTCGGGCCGGCCTACATCTGGAGCACCGAGGCCTATCTCGGCGGGCCGCTGGACAAGGGCGTGCTGTCGGGCGACCTGATCCTGCGTGGCAGCGGCGACCCGTCGCTGTCCTGGGACAAGCTGGGCCAGTTCCTGCGCGAGCTGCGCGGGCGCGGCATCCAGGACATCCGCGGCGACCTCGTGCTGGACCGCAGCCTGTTCGCCGGCCTGCCACCTGCGAACGGTAACTTCGACGACCAGCCACTGCGCGCCTACAACGCACAACCGGATGCGCTGCTGGTGAACTTCAAGGCGCTGACGCTGCGCCTCACGCCGAATGCGCAGGGCATCGAGGCCGTCGCCATGACGCCTTATGCGCCGCTCATCATCGACAACCAGTTGCGCATCACGACCGCGCCCTGTGGCGACTGGCGCAACGGCTTCACCACCGAGCTGGAGAATGCGGGCGAAGGCCTGCGCGTGCGCCTCAAGGGCAACCTCTCCGCGAGTTGCGGCGAGCGCCTGCTGCATCTGGCGGTGCAGGATGGGCCACGCTTCGCGGCCGGCATCTTCCGCGCACTGTGGAGCGAACTGGGCGGTACCTGGCAGGGTCGCGTGCGTGAAGGCTCGATGCCGACGGGCGCGCAGCCGTATGCCATCTGGAAGTCCCCACCGCTCTCCGACATCGTGCGCGACATCAACAAGTTCTCGAACAACGTGATGGCGCGCCAGCTCTTCCTCACCCTGGGCACCCGCAACGGCGACGCCGGCAGCAGCATCCCGCCGGCGAGCGCCGCCAGCCCGCAGCAAACCAATGCCACAATCCGCGACTGGCTGCGCCAGAACCGCGTCGACATGCCCGAGTTGGTGCTGGAGAACGGCTCCGGCCTGTCGCGCATCGAGCGCGCCACGGCCGGCGGGCTGGGGCGCCTGCTGCAACAACAGTGGCAGAGCCCGCGCATGCCCATCCTGGTGTCATCACTCCCGGTGGCGGGCAGCGACGGCACCGCGCGGCGGCGCTTCTCCGAGCGCGCGGTGTCCGGCCGCGCCTACCTCAAGACCGGTTCGTTGAATGAGGTGATGGCGCACGCGGGTTACGTGCAGGACGCACAGGCGCGCTGGTACGTGCTGGTGTGGATCATCAATGACCCGAACGCCGCTGGCGGCGAAGCGGCCACGACGCTGAGCACCGACTGGGTGTTCGAGCAGGCCGGCGCCCGCGCGAGCTGTTGCTTGAGCGGCGAGCGCAGCCCGGGCGCGGAACGACGCGGGCGCTGAGCGTGGTCTGCGCGCTGTCGCGCCGCTGACGCGCTCAGCCCGCCGCCGGCCCCATCAGACGCTTCAGCTCGGGCACGCAGGAGCCGCAGTTGCTGCCGCAGCGCGTGCGCGCCTGCAGGCCTTCCAGGCTCTCGCCGGCCGCGCAGGCCGCCTTGATCTCGTTCTCCGACACGTCGAAGCAGTTGCAGATGATCTTGCCGCGCGTGCTGCCGCTGCCCACCGGCGCTTCGGCCAAGGGCGCGAGCAACCACTTGCGCGCCTCGCCCGCCGCCGAACCACGCTCCATCATGTCCTGCAGCCAGCCGGCCGCGCGCGTCTCACCGGACAGGCGCACCGCCGCCAGCGCGTCATCCGCGATGCGCGCGCGCTTGGCCACCTGGCGCCGCGCGTCCTGGTAGCTGAGCGTCTGCAGCGGGTCGTCGAGCGCCAGTGCGGCGTCCACCGCTTTCAGCGTCTCGCCCGGCAGGCTGTCGGCACGCGCCTTGAACACCACCACCGGCGCGTCGCGCCCGCTCAGGGTCAGGCTGGCCTGCGGCAGCTCGGGCAGCAGGCGGCGCAGGTCTTCCAGTACCGTCAGCGCGTTGTCGCCTTCGACGGTGCGGCGCATCGCCACCAGTTGAGCAGGCGCACTGTCGAGCTTCTCGACCTGTACCACCGCATGCTTGAGTTCGGGCTGTTTGGAGTAGGGGTCGAAGCTCTTGATCGTGAGCGCATTGGTGCCCAGGCCGCTCATGGCGTTGGCGCCCCAATGCATGGGCAGGAAGACCTGCCCCTGGCGCACGCTCTGGCTGGCCAGCACCTTCAGCGCGAGTTCGCCACGCCGGCTTCGCACCTTGATGATGTCGCCATCCGCGATGCCGCGCCGATCCATGTCTCCCGGGTGCATGTGCAGCAGCGGTTCGCTCTCATGCGCATAGAGCCGCGCCACGGTGCCGGTACGGCTCATGCCGTGCCATTGGTCACGCAGGCGCCCGGTAGTCAGGCGCAAGGGGTAGCGCGCATCAGGCTTCTCGGCGGTGTCGCGATGCTCGGTGGCGACGAAGCGGGCGCGCCCGCTCGCCGTCGGGAACACGCCATCCTCGTACAGGCGCAGCTTGCCGCCTGCGGCCCCAGCAGGAAAAGGCCATTGCTGCGGCCCCTGCTGTTCGAGCAGGGCGTAGCTGAGTCCGGTAATGTCGAGGTCGCGACCGCGCGTGCTCTCGCGGTGCTCGTTCCAGATGTCCTCTTCGCTGGCGTAGGGGAACAGGCGTTGATCCTCTGGCCGCTCCAGCTTCACCGCCAGGCGGCGTGCGAAGTCGACCACCGCCGCCCAGTCGTGACGCGCCTCACCCGGCGCCGACACGGCCGGGCGCACGCGACTGATGCGCCGCTCCGAGTTGGTGACCGTGCCGGTCTTCTCGCCCCAGCTCGTCGCCGGCAGCAAGACGTCGGCATAGCGGGCGGTCTCGGTATTGCGGTACGCCTCCTGCACGACGACGAAGTCGCAGGTCTGCAGCGCCTTGTGGACTAGGTTCTGGTCCGGCATCGACTGGGCCGGGTTGGTGCAACTGATCCACACCGCCTTGACCTTGCCCTCGGCCATCGCGTCAAACAGCTCGACCGCTGACAGGCCCGGCTTCTCCGGCACCTGCTCCACACCCCACAGGCGCGCCACTTCGGCGCGGTGCTCTGGGTTGGCGAGGTCGCGGTGAGCCGACAACAGGTTGGCCAGGCCGCCGACCTCGCGTCCGCCCATGGCATTGGGCTGGCCGGTCAGCGAGAAGGGGCCGGCGCCGGGACGGCCGATCTGCGCGGTCGCCAGATGCAGGTTGATCAGCGCGGCATTGTTGTGGGTGCCGTGCGTGCTCTGGTTCAAGCCCTGGCAGTACATCGACAGGGTGGCGCGGCTGGTGGCGAACCACTCGGCAGCCTGCTCGATATCCTTCTTCTGCAGGCCACAGATCTCGGCCGCCATGGCCGGCGTGTATTCGCGCACCAGGCGGCGCAGTTCGTCGAAGCCTTCGGTGTGCGCCGCGATGTAGTCCGGCTTGATCCACTCCTCCCACAGCATCACATGCAGCATCGCGTTGTAGAGCGCGATGTCGGTGCCCGGCAGCAGGGGCAGGTGCAGGTCGGCCTGCTCGGCCGTGTCGGTGCGGCGCGGGTCGACCACGATCATCTTCATCGCCGGATTGGCCGCGCGCGCGGCCTCGATACGGCGATACACGATGGGATGCGCGAAGGCCGTGTTGCTGCCCGCAATGAACAGGCAGTCGGTGTGGTCGATGTCCTCGTAGCAAGCCGGCGGCGCATCCGCGCCCAGCGTCTGCTTGTAGCCCGCCACCGCGCTGCTCATGCACAGGCGTGAATTGGTATCGACGTTGTTGGTGCCGATCAGGCCCTTGGCCAGCTTGTTGAAAACGTAGTAGTCCTCGGTCAGCAACTGGCCCGAGATGTAGAAGGCCACGGCGTCCGGCCCGTGCTCGCGGATCACCGCGGCGAAGCGCTCGGCCACCAGGTCCAGCGCCTCATCCCAGCCCGCACGCGCGCGCACCGCCTCGCGCTGGTGGCGCAGCTCGGGGTACAGGGCACGCACCGCCAGCGACTCGACACTGGCCGTCAGGTGCAGGGTGGAGCCCTTGGTGCACAGGCGGCCGAAGTTGGCGGGGTGATCGGGGTCGCCGCGCACGCCGCTCACCTGGCGCCCATCGTGCTCGATGATCACGCCGCAGCCGACGCCGCAGTAACAACAGGTGGATCTGGTTTCAGCCATGTCTCTCGTTTCCATGCTTGCCGTTGCGGCAGCGGAGAGCAGGCGCGAACGGCGTAGGGACAATTCAGGGGCAGGCACCGAGCCTGACTGCGAGGGGACGCCGTTGCCCCGATGCAGTTGTTTGATCTAGCTCAAGCAAGAGATGTGCCGCCAAAACCACATCGGTCTGGCAAGGCATCTCCAGGGAGAGGCAACGGTAAATCAATCACTTGCGCGCGCCACCCGGAACACGCCGCCGCTACGGGACCCGTTGCGGTGCGCGCAAAACGGTCCGTTGCGCAAGCATGGTGCCGTGCGACAACGCGCATGGCTTGACGCTGCCCCCACCTGGTCGCAACCTTCCACCCTGCGTGGGCAAGCCGCCGCCAGCCCGTCAATCGCGTTCCCATCCCTCGTACCCTGGAGCATTCATGGATATCGACATTGGCATCAAGAAGGCCGATCGCGCGAAGATCGCCGAAGGCCTGTCGCGCCTGCTGGCCGACACCTACACCCTGTACCTGAAGACCCACTACTTCCACTGGAACGTGACGGGCCCGATGTTCAATACCCTGCACCTGATGTTCGAGACGCAGTACACCGAGCTGTCGCTGGCGGTGGACCTGGTGGCCGAGCGCATCCGCGCGCTGGGCCACTTCGCGCCGGGCTCCTACGCCGAATACGCCAAGCTCTCCTCGATCAAGGATGCCGAAGGCGTGCCCAAGGCGCAGGACATGATCAAGCAGCTCGTGGAAGGGCAGGAAGCCGTGGTACGTACCGCGCGCGCACTGTTCCCGGTCGTCGAGAAGGCCGGCGACGAAGCCAGCGCAGACCTGCTGACCCAGCGTATCCAGTTGCACGAGAAGACGGCCTGGATGCTGCGCAGCATGCTGGAGTAAGCCGCCATCTGCCGCGCGCCCATCGCGGTGCGCGGCAGACAGACAACAAAAAACCCGGCCAAGGCCGGGTTTTTTGTTGTCGGCGAACCGATCGACTTACTTGACGGTCACCGTCAGCACGCCGCGATCGGAACCACCCACGCCGTTGGAGACCAGGTACGGAATCTCCAACTCGCCGGTAAAGCCATCGGCCGGCTTGAACACGATGAAGTTGCCGTCCGGATACACCATGCCGTACTTCTGATCCAGCTTGATGTTGGCAATCGACATCACGGTGTTGGGCTGCTCGTTCTCGTCGTTCGACAGCACGTCGATCTTCGATTCCTGGCCGGCCGGGATTTCAGCCTTGTCGTTGTGGGCAACCGGCGCATAGGCCAACTCACCCAGCGCACGCGGCAGCCACAGCGACAGGTTGGGCACATAGGTCACCAGGATCAGCACCGCGAACAGCGCGCCGAAGAAGGGGATCATGGCCTTGGTCACTTTTTCGATCGTTCGCCCTGAGACCGCACTGGCCACGAACAGCACCGAACCCACCGGTGGCGTGATCAGACCGATACCCAGGTTCACCATCATGATCATGCCGAAGTGCACCGGGTTGACGCCCAGTTGCTGCACGACCGGATACAGGATCGGGGTCATGATCATGATCAGCGGTGCCATGTCCATCAGCGTGCCCAGGATCAGCAGCAGCACGTTGATGGCCAGCAGGATCATGATCGGGTTGTCCGACAGGCTGGTAAAGAAGGTCGAGACCTTCAGCGGCAGCGCCAGCATGGTCAGCGAGTGGCCGAAGGCTGCGGCGAAACCGATCAGCACCATCACGATCGACACCGTCTTGACCGTACGGTGCGCCAGGATGGGCAATTGGTTCCACTTGTAGTCGCGGTACACGAACATCGTCACCAGGAAGGCATACACGCAGGCCACAGCCGCCGATTCCGTCGCGGTGTAGAAGCCGGACAGGATGCCACCCAGGATGATGACCACGGTGAACAGACCCGGCACGGCGTCCCAGGCTTGCTTGAGCGCCTGTTGCATGGTCAGCACTTCACCCTTCGGATAGCCACGCTTGTTGGCGAAGAAGACGCACAGCGCCATCAGCGTCACGCACAGGGCCAGACCTGGCATCACGCCGGCCAGGAACAGCGCCGGGATCGACGCGCCGCTGACGTACAGCGAGTAGATCACCGCGTTGTGGCTGGGCGGGATCAGGATGGCTTGCACCGAACCCGAAGCCGTCACCGCCGCTGCGTACTCGCGCGGGTAACCGTGCTTCTCCATCTGCGGGATCATCACCGAGCCGATGGAGGCGGTATCCGCCACCGAGGAGCCCGAGATGGCGCCGAAGAAGGTCGAGGCCAGGATGTTCACCAGCGACAGGCCGCCGCGGATGAAGCCCACGAAGATCGAGGCGAAATTGATCAGGCGCGAGGCGATACCACCCTCTGCCATGATCGCGCCGGCCAGCACGAAGAAGGGGATGGCCAGCAGACTGAACTTGTTCACGCCGTCGCCCATCTTGAGCATCAGCGTGGTCATGAACGACAGGTCACCCGTAAACCAGATGGCGCCGATCATGGCCGTCAGGCCCAGCGTATACGCCACCGGCAGACCAACCGCCAGCAGCAGGAAGAAAGAACCCATTACAACCAGAGCATCCATGTTCGCGACTCCTCTTACTTGCTTTCTTCTTGTTCTTCTTCGCCGCCATGGCCACCGATCTGGCAGATCGGGCGATGGTGTTGCGAGCCGAACAGGATGGCTTCAATGATGAACAGCAGGGTAGCCGCGGAACCGATGGGCAGCGGCAGATAGGTCCAGCTCACCTGGATCGAGGTGAAGTCGGACAGGGACTGGCCTGTTTCCATGAAGAACAGCACGCGGTCCATGCCGTACCAGATCACGAACAAGGCCACCAGGGCCATCAGCACGTCGACGATGCGCGCACACACCAGCTTGGCGCCAGGGCCAAGGCGGTCGGTCAGCATGGTCACGGCGATGTGCGAACCCGCACGATAGGCCGCAGCCGCGCCGATGAAGGTGAACACGATCATGCACATGAGTGCGAGCGGCTCGGGCCAGGACAGGCCGGAGTCAAAGAATTTACGTGCCGTGACCTGGATCGGGATGACGATGGTCATCACCAGAAGCGACAGGGCCGCCACCCAGATGCAGGCGCGGTAGAGCCAGTCCATGGCGCCGATATACGCGTTTTTCATTACTCTCAATCTCCCTCGCGGGCAAAAAAACTGGCGGGCGCGAGCCCGCCAGCTTCTTCACCACGGATTACTTAACAGCTTGGATACGCTTGATCAGGTCAGCGTAATTTGCACCGTACTTGTCACGCACCGGCTGGGTTACCTTGAAGAAGGCGTCCTTGTCGACGTCAGCCACGATGGTCACGCCAGCAGCCTTGGCCTTGGCGGTGTCCTCAGCCACGCGCTTGTCCCACAGCACGCGCTGCTCCACCGTTGCTTCCTTGGCCAGCTTCTTGATCAGCGCCTGATCTTCCGGCGACAGCTTGTTCCACTTGGCCTTCGAGTACACGAAGATTTCGGGGATGATCAGGTGACCGGACAGGTTGTAGAACTTGGCCACGGTGTAGTGGTTTTGCGTCACGTAGGTGGGCGGGTTGTTTTCCGCACCATCCACCACGCCGGTCTGCAGCGCGCTGTACAGCTCGCCCACACCCATCGAGATGCCCGAACCGCCCATGGCGTTCATGGTGTCGATGAACAGCGGGTTACCCATCATGCGGATCTTCTGGCCAGCCAGGTCGGCCGGCTTGCGGATCGGCTTCTTGGTGTACAGGTTGCGGGTACCACCGTCCATCCAGCCCAGTGCGACCAGGTTGGCCGACGAAGCCGTGATCTTGGCGAGGATTTCGTCGCCGATCGGGCCGTCAACAACCTTGCGCATGTGGGCTTCGTCGCGGAACACGAAGGGCATGTTGAAGACGTTGACGTCCGGCACCACGGGACCGACCGGGCCCAGCGAGGTACGCAGGATGTCGATCCCGCCAGCCTGGGTTTGCTCGATCATGGACTTTTCGTCACCCAGGACGCCGCCCGGGAACATCTTCAGCGTGATACGACCCTTGGTCGCGTCGGAGAGCTTCTTGCCCAAGCTCTGCATGGCGACGACGTTCGGATAACCTTCCGGGTGAACGTCAGCAGCCTTGATCTCCTCCGCTGCAACGGTTGCCGCGAAGCCCAGGGAACAGGCCGCAACGGCCAGACCGATTAGAGACTTGCGAAACTTCATTAGACACCTCCTTGGGTAGAGAAAACCGGGGCGAACCCCGCCTTGTTGCCGCCGACACACCATGGCGGTGTTCCAGCAAGCGATAAGACCACTACGTTGGATACGCACCCCTGTGCATAAGCACGTATCCGTTGTGAGCAGGATGTAAGGCTGCCACGGTTCACTGCGGCAAACTTGTCAGACATCAAGCTCGATCTCCTTCAGGCCACCTGTTTCCAAACGGTACGCAAGCATACAGCCGGCAAACGGGTCGTCATTTGAATTTTGTGTTGTGCGCCGCAGCGATGCGACGAACAAGGTTTGCATATCCGGGCCGCCGAAGCAGGGCATGGTCGGATTGCGGAAAGGCAGCTCCAGCACGCGGTCCAGCACGCCTTGCGGGGTGAAGCGCATGAGACGCCCCGCCTCGGTGGCACACACCCAATAGCACCCGTCCACGTCAACGCAGGCGCCGTCCGGACGGCCGACATGCTGGTGGAAATCAATAAAGAGCTTGCGCTCACCGCATTCGCCGCTCTCTGCATCGTAGTCCATGACCCACACACTGCGGACGGCAGACGCCGACTCGGCCAGATACATGCGACGCCCATCGGGGCTGAAGGCGGAACCGTTGGGCGTGGTGAACCCCGTCATCGCGGAGACATGCACGCCACGACGGTCCAAGCGATACCAACGCCCGACCGCCGCACGCTCGCCACGCGCCTTCATGCTGCTGAACCACAGACGCCCCTGGCGATCGCAACGGCCATCGTTGGCGCGCATGTCCGGGTGATCATGCGGAATCTGCGCCAGGCAGCGCAGCACTCGGAGCGGCTCGCCAGCGACCGGCCGCACGGTAAACACCGACTGCGCGCCCGCGACCACCAGCTCACCCGCCGCGCCCAGGGCAATACAGCCCGGCTGCTCGGGCAGATCCCACGTCTCCGGCGCGCCCTGCAGATCATGCAGGCGGCATAGTTTGCTGCGCGCGATATCGACCCAATACAAGGCCTGCTCGCCGGCATGCCACAAAGGGCTCTCGGCCAGCTCACCAGCCTGGCGGGCGCCGATCAGCGCATCGGCCGTGAGGGTGGTGATCGCCACAGACATTACTGGACCGGCCCTTCGAACAGGCGGCGACGGGCATTGCCCAGGTGCAGGCGCATCGCTTCGGCGGCCTCGACGGAAGAGCCCTTCTCGATCGCCACCATGATGTCGCGATGCTCGGCCTGGACCAGCTCACGCCGGCTGCGGCTTTTCTCCATCGACAGGCTGCGCGACAGTTGCATCGCCACGCGCATCTGCTCGGCGATCATTTCCAGCGCGGTGACGAAGAACACGTTCTGTGAGGCGCGCGTAATGGCGAGGTGGAACTGCAGGTCTTCTTCGACCGCCAGTTCATATTCCATGATTGTTTCGAGACGCTGGTAGCTGCGCTCGATCTCGGCCAGGTCGCGCGGTGTGCGCAGCTCGGCGGCGAGGCCGGCGGCGGCCGACTCCAGCGCGATGCGGAAGGCGAAGCAGCGCTGCACGTCGGCAATGCTCTCGATGGCCGCGAAGCGCTTGATGTTGCGGTCGGGCCGGCGCAGCACGTAGCTGCCGGAACCCCGGCGGGAAGCGATCAGGCCATCGAGGCGCAAGCGCGAGAGCGCCTCGCGCACGGTCGGGCGGGACACGCCATACTGCTGGGCCAGCTCGGTTTCGGTCGGGAGTCGGGAGTTCTCGGGGAAGTCGCCGTTGGTCATCGCTTCGATGATGCCGGCGTAGACCGCGTCGACGCGGTTGGTGCCCGATCCTTTCTTGCTGTGCGGCTGATCCGCCATGACTCCTCCTCCGGAACCGACAATATTGCCTTACATTTTTATGAGTTGTAAGTACAGGAAACCACCTAGCCCATACTCCACGCCACGCCCTCTTGTGGGGCCGAATCTCCGCCAGTGCGGCGGGATCCTCAACGCCACGCGAGATTACATGGAAATGACAACTTGCGCGTGAATTTGCCAAGATGTTTGACGGTTGGCAACCCGACAAGCTTGATTCGGGTGACAACTTGCAGACTTGTTTGAACCGGAGCCCCCCATGCCCAGGAAGAAAGCCGAGGAATTGAGAAGCCACCGCTGGTACGGCGCGCAGGATCTGCGCGCCTTCGGCCACCGTTCGCGCAGCGCGCAAATGGGTTACGACCGCAGCGAGTACGCCGGCAAGCCGGTAATCGGGATCATCAATACCTGGAGCGAGATCAACCCCTGCCACAGCCACTTCCCGCAACGCGCAGAGGAGATCAAGCGCGGCATCTGGCAGGCCGGCGGCTTTCCGGTGGAACTGCCGGCAATCTCGCTGTCGGAGCCGTTCCAGAAACCCAGCACGATGATGTACCGCAACCTGCTGGCGATGGAGACGGAAGAGCTTCTGCGCTCGCACCCGGTGGATGGCGCGGTGCTCATGGGTGGCTGCGACAAGACCACGCCGGCACTGATCATGGGCGCGGTCAGCATGGGCCTGCCCTTCATCTACATGCCGGCCGGCCCCATGTTGCGTGGCCACTTCCGCGGCCAGACCCTGGGCTCGGGCTCCGACACCTGGAAATACTGGGACAAGCTGCGCCGCGGCGAGATCACCCAGGAGACCTGGCAGGAAGTGGAGGCCGGCATCGCCCGCACGCCCGGCCACTGCATGACCATGGGCACCGCCTCGACCATGACCAGCGCGGCCGAGGCACTGGGCCTGACCCTGCCCGGCGCGGCCTCGATCCCGGCGGCCGACTCGGCACACTCACGCATGGCGGTGCTGAGCGGCAAGCGCATCGTGGACATGGTGTGGGAGGACATACGGCCGGCCGACCTGCTGAGCCCCGCCGCCTTCGACAACGCGGTGACGACCGTGCTGGCGCTGGGCGGCTCGACCAACTCGGTGATCCACCTGATCGCCATGGCACGCCGTGCCGGCATTGCGCTGGACCTCGCCCGCTTTGACGAACTGGCGCGGCGCACGCCGGTGATCGCGGATCTGCGTCCGGCCGGACGCTTCCTGATGGAGGACTTCTTCCTCGCGGGCGGCCTGCGCGCCCTGCTGTGGCGCCTGCGCGACCTGCTGGCACTCGACTGCCCGACGGTGAACGGCCGTACGCTGGGCGAGAACCTCGCCGGGGCCGAGGTTTTCGATGACGAAGTCATCCGCCCGCTGGATCGCCCATTGATCGCCCGCGATGGTTTGGCGGTGCTGCACGGCTCACTGGCCCCGAACGGAGCCGTCATCAAACCCGCCGCGGCGGAACCGCACCTGCTGCAGCACACCGGACGCGCGATGGTGTTCGACGACTACGCGGACATGGCCGCGCGCATCGACGACCCGGCGCTCGACGTGGATGCCGACAGCGTGCTGGTGTTGCGCAACGCCGGCCCGCAAGGAGCCCCTGGCATGCCCGAGTGGGGCCAGTTGCCGATCCCGAAGAAGCTGCTGGCGCAAGGCGTGACCGACATGCTGCGCATCTCGGACGCGCGCATGAGTGGCACCAGCTATGGCGCCTGCGTGCTGCATGTGGCGCCGGAATCCTGGATCGGCGGGCCGCTGGCCCTGGTACGCACGGGCGATCTGATCGCGCTGGACGTGCCCGCGCGCAGGCTGGACCTGCTCGTCGACGAAGCCGAGCTGGCACGCCGCCGCGCCGCCTGGCAAGCCCCGCCGCCGCGCTTCGCACGCGGCTACGGCCGCTTATTCACCCAGCATGTGACGCAGGCAGACCAAGGGTGCGACTTCGACTTCCTGGAAGGCACGGCGCCGACCGACGAGCCGGAGATCCACTGAGCGCGGAGTGCGACAAGACGTGCCGCAGCAAGGGCGCGCCGGAGGGCTGCCCGTGCCCTACTCCTGACGCGTCCGCCAGCGCTCGAAGGGGTGGCGCAGGTCGCGCTCGTCGAGCTGGCCGCCATCGAGGTAAGTCTTGATCAGCATGTTGCCGCCCTGCCAGGGCCGGCGCGGATCTTCGTCCGGCAAGGGCTGCGGCAGACCGTCCGCAGGCAGGTTCTCAGTGGCCTTGTCGCGCGGCTGGTAGCCGATGCGTTGCGCATTCTGGTTGTCCCATACGCAATGCGCGTTGTCGGACACGCCCCACACCACCAGATGGCCCACGTCCGGCGCGGTCAGCGCGCACCGCACCAGTTCCGCCAGGTCGCGCGGGCTGATCCACATGCCCAGGCTGCGATAGGTGGTGGGATGGTCGAGGCAGGCGCCGATGCGCAGGCATACCGTCTCGATGCCGTAGTGGTCGTAGTAGTAGCGCGACAAGAGTTCGGCGTAGCCCTTGCTCACGGCGTACAGGCTGTCCGGGCGCATCGGTGTATCGGCGTCGAGGCGTGCCTCGGCCGGGTGGTAACCCGCCACGTGATTGGTGCTGGCCAGCACCACGCGCCGCACGCCATGCAGCAAGGCCGCGTGGTAGAGGTTGTAGGTGCCGATCAGGTTGGCCTGCAGGATGGGTTCGAAGGCGCGCTCGTTCGAGATACCGCCGAAATGCACGATGGCCGAAACCCCCTGCACCGCCGTGGCGAGGGCGACCGGATCGGCGAGGTCGGCCGCAACGAAGCGCTCGCCAGTCGCCAGCGCTTCTTCACCCCCTTGCGGGGCCCGCAGATCGCTCAGGCGCAACTCGGCGCACAAAGGGCGCAACCCGGGACGCAGGCGGGTCGCCAGTTTGCCGCTGGCGCCGGTGAGGAGCAGCGACTCGAAAACGCGTGAGGACATCGTGGAGCGACTACAAAGGTAAACGTTGAATCTGCAGATTCTCCGCCTTTCCGCGCGCAGGCGCGAGCGGTCTGGCAGAGCGGAGGAACCGCAGCTTACAGAAGGCTCAGGTCGGCGTCAGTCAAGACTTTCCACAACCCGCCCACACGCCCCTCCAAGGGGCGGAAAGCCTGCTTGTAGCGCATCTTGTCGGACTCGCGGATCCAGTAGCCGAGATAGACGTAGGGCCGGCCGATGCGCCGGCAGGCTTCGATCTGCCACAGGATGCCGTAGGTGCCAAGACTGGCGCGCGGCAGATCGGGATCGAAGAAGGTGTAGACGCTGGACAGGCCGTCGGACAGGCAGTCGATGATGGACACCATGCGCAGCGTGTCGCCCTCGCGGAACTCCACCAGGCGGGTGTCGACCTGGCTCTGCAGCAGGAAGTGGGCGTATTGCTCGCGGTTGTCCTGGTCCATGCCGCCGCCGGCATGGCGCGCCGCCTGGTAGCGCTGGTAGAGCTGGTAGTGCTCCTCGCTGAAGGTCAGCGCCATCTCGGTGGGCTCCAGCGCGGCCAGGCGCTGCATCACGCGACGCTGGCTGCGATTGGCGACGAAGTCATTGACCGGGATGCGCACCGGCACGCAGGCATGGCACTGGTCGCAATGCGGCCGGTAGGTGAACACCCCGCTGCGGCGGAAGCCGCTGCGCACCAGCTCGCCGTACAGCGCGGTGTCGATCATGTGACTGGGGGTGGCGACCTGCGAGCGGGCCAGGCGCTCGGGCAGGTACGAGCAGGCGTAGGGCGCCGTCGCATAGAACTGCAGAAAGGAATACGGCAGGTCTTTCAGCAGGGACATGTACTACGTGCTCCAGTCTCGCTTGGCAAAATCCGGGGTCCATCTGCCGGGCGACAGGTTCTCGCGCGTCCAGGTGCGCAAGCCCTGCACAAAATCACGACGGGGGATCTCCCGCCCTCCCAGTGAAGCTAGATGGGTGGTGCTCATCTGGCAATCTATCACGGCGAAATTTTCGCGCTCAAGCAGGGCCGCCAAGTGGGCGAACGCCACCTTCGAGGCATCGGTGACGCGGTGAAACATGGATTCCCCATAGAAAGCTCGCCCGATGGCCACGCCATACAGGCCGCCGACCAACTCGCCGTCCAGCCAGGTCTCGATGCTGTGCGCCCAACCCAGCTCATGCAGGCGATGGTAGGCGGCACGGATCTCCGGCTGGATCCAGGTGCCGGCAGCGCCCTCGCGCGGCCCGGCGCAGGCGGCCATCACGTTGGCGAAGGCGGTGTCGCAGCGCACCTCGAAACGGCCGCTGCGCAGCACGCGCAGCAGGGAGCGGCGGATGCGCTGCTCGCCCGGGATGACCACCATGCGCGGATCGGGACTCCACCACAGAATGGGCTCGTCCGCGTTGTACCAGGGGAACACGCCCTGGGCATACGCCGCCAGCAGCCACTCCGGCGTCAGCTCGCCACCGGCGGCCAGCAGGCCGTTCGGTTCGTCGAGCGCGGTCTCTACCGGCGGGAATGCGGGCATGGGGCCCAACCAGGGAATCATCGGCGCCAGCCGTGGCGAAGGAATGCAATGTGCGGATTATCGCGGATTTGGCACGTCCAGCCGCGCGCCCAACCTGCCCCGACACGGCTTGCTACAGATCGCCTCAGGCCAGCAGGTCCAGCAGGCGGCCGGGTTCGACCGGTTCGCCATAGGTGGCGGCCAGCCGGGGCGCCCGGTCCGCGCCGCCCTCTGCGGGCGTGGCGGCATCGCGAGGCGAGGACTCCGCCGCAGCCTCCGCAGCCAATGCCTGCTGTGCCTGCGCCTCCATGCGCGAGGCCAGTGCCGCGACGCGATAGTCCTGCGGCGAGGGGTCGGCCGGGGCCAGCGCAGCGGCACGGATCTGCCGTGCGCGCGCCAGCGTGTCCTGCGGATCGCGCCCTTCCGACGTGGAGATGGAGACTTCGCCTCCGGTGGCGTAGTAGCGCCCGTCCGATCCGCGCGTCATGGTGAAGCTGGCGCCGCCCTGGGCCAGCCCGCCGGCGGCGGCGAGGTGCGCGGCTTCGTGGGCGCGAACCTTGCGGTCGGTCTCCTGCAGTTCGCGCAACGCACGCTGCGCGGCCAGGTCGGTTTCAGTCGTGGCGGCGGTGCCGCGCCTCACCTCGCGGAGTGTGCTGACATCGCTGGAAGCGGGGCTGACAGGGGAAATGGACAACATGCGCGCGACGGGAGCGAAGGAACGGGCCTGTTCCCGGCATAGACCGCCGCCCGCGTCAGCGCAAGTCGCGCGGTCGCGGGCTCAGCCGGGCGGCGGCAGCCAGTCGCCCAGCACATCTTCCGGCCGGGCCTGCGCCGGATCGAGCGGCGGGCGTGCCGCGCCGGCGTGAGCGCCCGGGCCACTGCTGCGCAGCTCGCCGAAGCGCGCCTCGCGCGGGCTGAACATCACGCGTTGCCCCGTACGGTCGAAGCCGCCCATCTCGTCCCAGCCCTGCGGGCTGATGTGCGCATCCATCCAGCAGTCGACGAAGCTCACGCAGGCAATCGCGTCCGGGTCGGCATAGCGGCCATCGGGAAAACTGGTGGTGGGATGCCAGGGACGCCCCAGCATGGTCGAGCCGTCCGCCACCGCGGCGCTCTCGCGGGTGAGCCGGCAGCGCTGGAACAGCAGCCCCTGCGGCTGTGCCCGGGGGGTACTGGCGGCGGTCAGCCAGCCCAGCGGCTCGCCCGGCGGCGCCGGTCGGTGCAGGCTGCGCAGCTCGCAGTCCTCGAACACCGCACGCCCGGCGCCCAGGATGA
Source organism: Uliginosibacterium sangjuense (assembly GCF_059132465.1). Classification (NCBI taxonomy): domain Bacteria; kingdom Pseudomonadati; phylum Pseudomonadota; class Betaproteobacteria; order Rhodocyclales; family Zoogloeaceae; genus Uliginosibacterium; species Uliginosibacterium sangjuense. The sequence goes on along the minus strand of NZ_CP101132.1, from coordinate 884,601 downwards.
AGTCGACATGGCCCGCAATCAGGCAGCGCCGGAACAGGCTGCGTCCGCCCTCGACATACAGGCTGTCCTGCTGCCCCAGCACGTGCACCTCATCCAGCAGGCTGCGGTCGGCCCCTTCATCCAGCATCAGCGCCACGCCTTGCGGGTTGCGCCGCTTGTGCGGGTCCCCCTCGGCCAAGGCGGCGTTGGCCGCATAGTCGAATCCGTTCTGGATGCACAGCGCGTGCGCCTGGAAATCCGCGGCCCGCACGATCAGCGTGCCACTGCCCGCCGTGCCCCAGGGCAGGCCCAGCGGCGACAGGTCGTCGGCCACCTTGTCGCAGCGGATCACGCTGCGCGTGGGCCCTTCGCCGATCAGCGTGACCCCGGGCCGGGTGATGACCAGCTTCTCGCGGTAGCACCCGGCGCGCAGCAGGATGCGATAGGCGCCATGTGGCGGCGCCGCGTCCAAGGCGGCCTGGATGGTCGAGAAGCACGGCAGCCCGCCCGCCTCGCCCTGGCCGGTGGCACAGACGATGGCATCCACGTCGCCTGGCAAAGCCCCTGCTCCGCAGGCCGCCACCGGCAGATCAGGACCGGACATCGTTCGAAGAGGCGGCACCGGGAGTAGCCTCCGCAGCGGCCACGGGCATGTGGCGCAGGAACCAGTCACGCGCCGCCTGACCGGCAGCCTCCAGCGTACCGGGTTCGATGAACCCGCCGCTGGCCTGCTCGAAGAGCTTCCATTCCCTGACCGCGCCGAGCAGCGCATAGGCCTGCTCGCTGGGCGCGCGCAGGTCGCGCTCGGCCCCGGGGACCAGCATCAGGAAGGGCACACGCAGGCGGCGCAGCGGATCGGCGCCGGCCAGGTCGGCCCGGCCGGCACGACTCACCAGGGCGCTGATGCGCTCCGGGTCGCGCACCAGCAGACGCACGCCGGCCGACACCACGGTGGACACGGCCAGCAGGCCCAGCGGCAGGCCGGCCAGGCCCGGCTGCTGGTCGAGCCAGGCCACAATGGCCTGCAGGCGCTGATGCAACGTGGACACATCGAAGCGCACGTCGGGGTCGCGCGCCTCCTCGTGCGGCGTCAGCATGCTGACGATCAGGGTGGCGAAGCCGGCCTCGCGCAGCAGGCCGGCGGCGTAGTTTTCGCGCGACTCCCGCAGACGTCCCATGTAAGGCAGGGCCACGATGACCAGGCCACGCACGCCAGGAGAATGGGACAGCAGCGCATCCAGCCACACGCGCTCGGCCTGGATGCGGATGTCAGTGTGCCGCAGGACGTAGTTCTTCTCTTCGCTCATCTCACTGTGGGTTCATCAGGATCGGGATGCGCCGGTTGCCGAAGCTGCCATGGTACTCACCGAAACGCCCGGCCAGTCGGTGCCCGCACTGCGGGCAGGTCCCGTCGGGCAACAAGTGGTAGGCGCGTATTGCATATCCATCGCGGGCGATCAGGCAAGCGTCGCAGTGCGAACAGTGTGTTCGCGTGCCGCTTTCGTCACGGATATTGCCCGTATAGACGTGGCGCAGCCCCTCCTCCTGCGCGATGCGGCGCGCCCGCAGCAAGGTGGCGGGCGGGGTCGGCGGGCGGTCGGTGAGCTTGTAGTCGGGATGGAAGGCGGAGAAGTGCAGCGGCACCTCCGGCCCCAGTTCGCGCGCGACCCAGCGTGCCAGCGCGGTGATCTCGGCATCGCTGTCGTTGGCCTCGGGAATCAGCAGGGTGGTGATCTCCAGCCAGCAGTCGGTGTCGTGATGCACATAGGCCAGGGTGTCCAGCACCGGGGCGAGCTGGCCGCCGGTCATGCGGAAGTAGTAGTCCTCGCTGAAGCCCTTGAGGTCGATGTTGGTCGCATCCATGTGGGCGTAGAACTCACGCCGCGGCTCCGCCATCACGTAGCCAGCGCTGACCGCGACAGTCAGGATGCCTTCGTCATGACAGGCCTGGGCCACGTCGATCGCGTACTCGGCGAAGATCACCGGATCGTTGTAGGTGAAAGCGACGCTGGCCGCTCCACGCTGCCGCGCCGCCTCGGCGATGGCCCGTGGGGTGGCCTGGTCCATCAGGCGATCCATGTCGCGCGATTTGGAGACATCCCAGTTCTGGCAGAACTTGCAGGCCAGGTTGCAGCCCGCCGTACCGAAGGACAGCACGCTGCTGCCCGGGTAGAAGTGGTTGAGCGGCTTCTTCTCGATCGGGTCGATGCAGAAACCCGAGCTGCGCCCCCAGGTCGTCAACACCATCCCCTCGCCCTCACGCTGGCGCACGAAGCAGGCGCCGCGCTGGCCATCGCGCAGCTTGCACAGGCGCGGGCATAGATCGCACTGGATGCGCCCGTCCGGCAGCACCTGCCACCAGCGGGCCGGGTAGGGATCGGTATGGGGATGGGGATTAGCCAGAGACCCGGGATCAGATTTGCTCATGCTGCTGTTCATGCCGCTCCATTCGATGTCCGGCTCAATGTGCCGGCTCCACATATTTGTCCACGCGATACAGCCCGAGCTGCATGTCCACGGGCCAGGCACGCCCGAACCCGGCCTTCTGCTGCAATTGCGCGAGGAAGTCGCGCGCCTGCGGCAACTGCGCCCACACCTGCGGCAGGAAGGTGGCCCGCCTTGCACCGGCGGAGAGGATCACCCCATCCCGCCCCGGCTCGATCAGCGCCAGCGCGTTCTCGATGCGCGGGCAGGCGTGATAGCGCGCCTCGCCCAGCACCGACACTTCCACCTCCAGCCCCTCCCATTCAGCCGGCGTCAGCGGTGCAAAGCGCGGATCGCGGAAGGCTGCCGCCTGCGCGTTCTCCTCGACGTCGCGACGCAGACTGCGCGTCGGCTCCAGTTGCCCGATGCAACCGCGCAACGCACCGTGCCGCGTCAGGGTCACGAAGCAGGCGCCAGGCTCGTCCAGCGCAGGGTGCGCCAGCGGCACCCCGGCCGGCACGCCGAGGCGGGTCGCGATCGCAGCCCGTGCATGGCTCAGCAAGGCGGCACCCAAATCAGGCATGGCCCGGCTCCTCATCGAAACGCAGCGCGGCGTAGCCGACCACGCGCTGGCGATCCCCCGCGGTATCGCCCGAATTGCACTGCGCCACCAATCCCGCCCGCAGGCCATGCGTGCGCGCCGCCAACAGGAGGCCATTGAGCGGCGTCGCGCCGCAGGCCTCGTCGTGCCGCAGATCGGCCTGCCCCGCCAGGAGGCGTCGCAGTGTGGCGGCGTCGCGCTCGACGGCCGCGGAATATGGCAGGTAATGCGACAGGTCGGAACTGACCACGATCAAGGTCTCGGGACCGCCCCACAACAAGTCGAGCAGGGCCGCCAAGCGTGCCGGCGCCACCTCGCCCACCACCACCGGCAAGACGCTGAACTCATCCAGCACCATCTGCAGGAAGGGGAGCTGCACCTCCAGCGCATGCTCCTGCGCATGCGGCAGGTCGCCGACCTTCACCTCGGGCAAGGCCAGTGCGGCCTGCAGCGTCGCCTGATCCACCTCGACCTCGCCCAGCGGCGTGGCGAAACGCCGCGCCTGCGGCAGCGCCATGCCGGCAAAGGCCACCCGATGCGCCGGGCCCAGCAGCAGCACGCGGCGCACGCTGGCCCGCGCCGCGCGCAACAAGGCGTAGGCCTGCCCCGCCACCGCGCCGGAATAGATGTAGCCCGCATGCGGCACGACCAAGGCCTTGGGCACGACGCCCGCGCCCACGTCTGGCAGATAGTCCGCCACCGTCTCGCGCAGCACTGCAGGCGCGGCCGGGTAGAAGCTGCCCGCCACCGCGCAAGGCCGGACCCCGCCGCCCGGCCACGCACCCGCTCCACATTGCAGACTCATGCTGCCTCCCGCCCGCTCACAGAAGGGTTTCCGATGATTTCACTGTAGTCCCTGCAGGCCTGCCGCTGCCGGGCGATCGCTTCGATATCACCGAAGTCCGTCCGAAAACCTTGACAAGCCATAAATCACAAACCATAATCTCGCCTCTCTGACGCGGGGTGGAGCAGTCTGGCAGCTCGTCGGGCTCATAACCCGAAGGTCGCAGGTTCAAATCCTGCCCCCGCAACCAAGCCTTCAGCACCAAGGCCAACTCGCGAGAGTTGGCCTTTTTGCTTTCCGGGGTCCGGCGACCGTCTCCTTGGGCGACTCGGCGACTGCGCCTTGACCGAACCGCGGGCTTACAATGCCCGCTTTTCCGTTTTGCGCGAGAAGTCCACGTGGCTGCAACCATCCTCCAGAAGATCCCCGCCGGCGAGCGCGTCGGCATCGCCTTTTCCGGCGGTCTCGACACCTCCGCTGCCGTGCACTGGATGCGCGGCAAGGGCGCCATTCCCTGTGCCTACACTGCCAACCTCGGCCAGCCGGACGAGTCCGACTATGAAGAGATCCCGCGCAAGGCCAAGGCCTATGGCGCCGAGATCGCGCGCCTGATCGACTGCCGCCCGCAGCTGGTGGCCGAAGGCATTGCCGCCATCCAGTGCGGCGCCTTCCACATCAAGAGCGGCGGCGCCACCTACTTCAACACCACCCCGCTGGGCCGTGCCGTGACCGGCACCGCGCTGGTCGTGGCGATGAAGGAAGACGGCGTCAACATCTGGGGCGACGGTTCGACCTACAAGGGCAACGACATCGAGCGCTTCTACCGCTACGGCTTGCTGGCCAACCCGGCGCTGAAGATCTACAAGCCCTGGCTGGACCAGAGCTTCATCGACGAGCTAGGCGGCCGCAAGGAGATGAGCGAATACCTCATCGCCAACGGCTTCGACTACAAGATGAGCGTGGAGAAGGCCTACTCGACCGACTCCAACATGCTGGGCGCCACGCACGAAGCGAAGGACCTGGAGTTCCTGAACGCCGGCATCAACATCGTCAACCCGATCATGGGCGTCGCCTTCTGGAAGGAAGACGTCGTGGTGAAGGCCGAGACGGTGACGGTGCGCTTCGAGGAAGGCGTGCCGGTGGCCATCAACGGCCGTACGTTCGCCAACGCGGTCGAGCTGTTCAACGAGGCCAACATCATCGGCGGCCGTCACGGCCTGGGCATGTGCGACCAGATCGAGAACCGCATCATCGAAGCCAAGAGCCGCGGCATCTACGAAGCCCCCGGCATGGCGCTGCTGCACATCGTCTACGAGCGCCTGGTGACCGGCATCCATAACGAAGACACCATCGAGCAGTACCGCATGAACGGCATGAAGCTGGGCCGCCTGCTGTACCAGGGCCGCTGGTTCGACCCGCAGACCCTGATGCTGCGCGAGACCGCGCAACGCTGGGTGGCACGCCCGATCACCGGCGAGGTGACGCTGGAGCTGCGCCGTGGCAATGACTACAGCATCCTCAACACCGAGAGCCCGAACCTGACCTATGCGCCCGAGCGCCTGTCGATGGAGAAGGTGGAAGACGCTGCCTTCACGCCGGCCGACCGCATCGGCCAACTGACGATGCGCAACCTCGATATTTCCGACACGCGCCAGAAGCTGGGCATCTACGTCGGCACCGGCCTGCTCGGCAGCCAGTCCGAAGGCAGTATTCCGCTGCTGACGGGCGGTGAGGACAAGGCCTGAGCGCCTCCTCTGCCCAACGAAAAGGCCCGCGAAACCGCGGGCCTTTTTCTTGTGGCCTGTCGTCCCTAAGCAGAGCCTGACGGGCCAAGACGCCTCCGTCAGCGCAAGACGCGGTGCCCTGCCGCCTCCAGCAGCGCGATGGCGCGCTCCGCCACTGTCGTCTGCAACAGCAGGTGGTCCGTGTCGTAGCTGGACACCACGAAGACGCCCAGCCCGGCATCGGACAAGGGCGCCACGATGGACAGCAGAATGCCGTACTCATCGAAGGCGAATGGCCCCTGCAGCTTGAAGCATTGCCAGGGGCCGGAAGTCTGCACGCCGGCCGGCACGCGCGCGGCGAGGCACACCACCGACAGCTCGTCATCGGTTCGGCTGATGGAGACGAAGCCAGGACCGTCGGCCCACGCCGGTATTGGGGTGTCCGGCGGCAGGCGCACCACCGCGTAGTGGCCTTCGAGCCCGCGCAAGGTTTGTGTTTTCATGCTGCCGCTCCTGATCCAGTTATATGGAAACCCAATAAGCAATTCGTTTTTCATTCGTTTACCGGATTAAGCCCGCGCCATACAGTGTGATCGCTCCCTGACAAACACAGTCAAGAAAGGATTCCGGTCATGAAGTTGGCATTCCCCCGCCGCCCCCTGCTTGCCGCGCTGCTCTCGCTCGCAGTGGCCGCCCCCGCGTTCGCACAGGTCTCGTTGTTGAACGTTTCCTACGACCCCACCCGTGAGTTGTACCAGGACTTCAACGCCGCCTTCGCCAAGCACTGGAAGGCGACCGCCGGAGAGGACGTGCGCATCCGCGCCTCGCATGGCGGTTCCGGTGCCCAAGCGCGTGCCGTGATCGACGGGCTGGACGCCGACGTGGTGACCCTGGCCCTCGCTTACGACATCGACGCCATCGCCGAAAAGGCCAAGTCGATTCCGGCCGACTGGCAGAAGCGCCTGCCGCACAACTCCTCGCCCTATACCTCGACCATCGTGTTCCTGGTGCGCAAGGGCAACCCGAAGGCGATCAAGGACTGGCCAGACCTGGCACGGAGCGGGATCGACGTCATCACACCCAACCCCAAGACCTCCGGCGGCGCACGCTGGAACTATCTCGCCGCCTGGGCCTACGCCCTCAAGCAGCCGGGCGGCAATGACGCCAGCGCGCAGGACTTCGTCAAGCGCATCTTCGCCAATGTGAAGGTACTCGACACCGGCGCGCGGGGTTCGACCACCACCTTCGTCGAGCGCGGCATCGGTGATGTGCTGATCGCGTGGGAGAACGAGGCCTACCTGGCCATCAAGGAGCTGGGCCCGGACAAGTTCGAGATCGTCACGCCCTCGCTGTCGATCCTGGCCGAACCGCCGGTGACCGTGGTCGACAAGGTCGTCGACAAGAAGGGCACGCGCAAGGTGGCCGAGGCCTATCTGCAATACCTGTACTCACCGGTGGGGCAGGAGATCGCGGCGCAGAACTACTACCGACCGACCGACCCGAAGGTGGCGGCCAAGTACGCCAAGCAGTTCGCCCCGGTGAAGCTGATCACCATCGACGAGGTGTTCGGCGGCTGGCAGAAAGCCCAGAAGACGCACTTCGCCGACGGCGGCTTGTTCGACAAGCTCAGCCCGCGCTGATCAACGGCCGCCTGCCCGCACAGCGCGGGCAGGCCGAACCTTTCCCCCAAGCAATCGACTACAAAGAGAGAATCGAACATGAGCATCCAGGCTATCAATGTACGCAACCAGTTCCGTGGCAAGGTGAAGGAGATCGTGCGCGGCGATGTCGTCAGCGAGATCGACGTCGACACCCCGTCCGGCATCGTGACCTCGGTCATCACCACCCGCTCGGTCGATGAGCTGGGGCTGAAGATCGGCAGCGAGGTCGTCGCCCTGGTCAAGTCGACCGAGGTGTCCATCGCGACGCTCTGAGCGCGCCGCACATCCGGCGGAAAGCTGCCCGTGTTCGCCACGCGGGCAGCCTTTCTTTGAGGCATACAGCATGAGCACGATCCTGATCGTCCCCGGCCTCCACGGCAGCGGTCCCGAGCATTGGCAGACGTGGTTCGAGCACAAGCTCAGCGGCTGCGTGCGGGTGGCGCAAAGCGACTGGGACGAGGCCCATCTGCCGCGCTGGGCCGGCACGGTGCGCCATGCGCTGGCGCAGGCCAAGGGCCAGGTGTGGATCGTGGCCCACAGCTTCGGCTGCCTGGCCAGCGTGCATGCCGCCTGGGACTACCGCGACAAGGTCGCGGGCGCGATGCTGGTGGCGCCGGCCGACCCCGAGAAGTTCAAGGTCGAGCCCATGTTGCCCGACGATCACCTGCCCTTCCCCAGCGTGGTCGTGGCGAGCAGCAACGACCCCTGGATGCGCCTGACCCGTGCGGCCTGGTGGGCCGACCGCTGGGGCAGCCGCTTCATCAATCTCGGCGCAGCCGGGCACATCAACGTCGACGCCGGTTTCGGCCCCTGGCTCGATGGCCTGGACATCTTCGAGGAACTGCGTCGCTCGCATGACGGGCTGCCGCTGGGGTCGCTGGACCCGCAGGGGCGCAGCAAGCCGCCCCGCGACACCAACACGCACCGCCAGGCCTTCAACTGGCAGGCCTGGCTGCATGGCCGGCCGGCCGCGTCCTGAGCCCGTCCGCGTCGTTCGCAGCGGGCGGCTCGACCCGGTAGCCATGCTGGCGCAACAGGGCGACGGCGCGCTCCAGGCGCCGTGCCAGGCGCGGCGATAGCGCGTCCTCGGGCAAGGCTGCCTCCCCGTTGCGCAAGTCGAGGCCCTGTATGGCCAGCCAGGCCCGGATGATCGCCACGCTCTTGGGCCCCACGCCCGGCATGCACAGCAGGCGCCGGCAGTCGAGTGCGGCCACCTCCTCGGCCCGGAACTCGCGCCGTCCGAGCAACAAGCCCAGCAGATTACGCTGACGGGTGTTCAGCAACTCCAGCCTCCTTTCCGACAAGACAGGCCGGCACCGCAAGCAGCGTCGGCCGGCTGGTGCGCCATAGGGCCTGTTCACAATTACCCCGCCGGTTGCGCTGGGGGTGAATGGCGCGCAGATCAAGACGCCGCGACGACGCAATGCCGTCAGCCTTGCTAGGAGCGGCAACGCCGAGATGCGAGCCATTCACCCCCAGCCCTTCGGGTGGCTCGCTGCGGCCGTCCAGCTGCGTTGCGCTCGTCGCCAAGGGCACCACCCTTGGCTTCCTCGCGGCGCCTGGCTGGAACGACCGCAGCGAACCACGCAATCCGGCGCGGTAAATGTGAACAGGCCCTAGCGGCGCGCGCTGCGCGTTCCCAGCGCGCCGAGCTTGTCGCGCAGCTCGACCAGGGAGTGACGCGCGTAGATCACCGGCACGCCCAGGCGGCCGGCCTGTCGCCGCACGCTATGCAGCAAGGGGTGGCTCAAGCGGTCACAGATGACCACGATCAGGCGTGTATCGCAGGACACCTGGCGGCGACGGTCGCCGACATGGCGACCCGACCAGTGCTCGGTCCGCGTGATCCCCAGCTCCTCGCCCAGGCGCACCAGTTCCTGCCGGATGGGCTCGATGTGGTCGGCGCCGACGATCAGGGCGTTCATGTTCTTTCCCGGTGCGTATGCAGAAGCACTCAGGCTAGGCAGGACCGCAGGCGCGCAAAAGGAACTTGTCCTTCGCTGCATATGGGGCCGCGAAGACATATGCATATTCGTACATGCGTTGGCGGCACGATGCTTCTGCGCATATGGAAGTCAGGATTTCTTCGTTCTCACGGTGGTGGAGCACGACCTAGAGTCGAGCCCAGTCCAACACCGATCGCGAGTACGCCATGAGCATCCTCTTCCTTTCCGGCAGCCCCTCTGCCAGCTCCCGCAGCGCCCACCTGCTCGCCGAGGTCCGGCGCCGCCTCGATGAGCGGAATGAAGACAGCACCTGGTTGGCGATCCGCGACCTGCCCGCCGACGCCCTGGTGCTCGCCCAGGCCCAACACCCGGCCATCCAGGCTGCCATCGCAGAGGTGGAACGGGCCCGCGCGGTGGTGATCGCCAGCCCCATCTACAAGGCGGCCTACAGCGGCCTGCTGAAGCTGTTCCTCGACTTGCTGCCGCAGAAGGCGCTGGAGGGCAAGCTGGTCCTCCCCGTGTCCACCGCCGGCAGCGCCCTGCACGTGCTGGCGCTGGACTTCACGATCCGCCCGGTGCTCGCTGCACTGGGCGTGCGCGAGGTGATTCCGCCAATCAGCGCGCTGGATTCGCAGGTCGAAGTCCAGCTCGATGGCAGCGTGCGCTTCGACCGCCTGATCCAGACACGCTTCGACGACACCTTGAACCTGCTGCTCGAACGCCTGCGCAGCCAGGACCGCGAGTTGCTGCTGCGCGAACAGCAGGACCACCCCCCTGTTCACTTCTCGGCCGTGCAGTACAGCGTGTAGGCACGCCGCCCCTATCACCCTATCCCCCCAATCGCCCCGCTACCCAGACAGAGAGGAAACCATCATGTCCATCATTCGCACCACCCGCCGCCACCTGCTCGCTGCCTTGCTTGGCCTCGCCGCTGGCCTGCCCTTCGCCGCCCATGCGGACTACGACCCGAAACTGCTGCGCATCGGCTTCCAGAAGTCGGCCGCCGCGCTGACCCTGCTCAAGAGCGATGGCGTGCTGGAGAAGCGTCTCGCCCAGCTGGGCGTGGAGGTGAAGTGGGTCGAGTTCCCGGCCGGGCCGCAACTGCTGGAAGGGCTCAACGTCGGCTCCATCGACTTCGGTTTCGTCGGCGAAGCGCCGCCGATCTTCGCCCAGGCCGCCGGTGCGCGCTTCGTGTATGTCGGCTACGAGCGCGAGGCGCCAGCGGCAGAGGCGATCCTGGTGCAGAAGGACTCGCCGATCCGCTCGGTGGCCGAGCTCAAGGGCAAGCGCGTAGCGCTCAACAAGGGTTCCAACGTGCACTACCTGCTGGTCAGGTTGCTGGAGAAGCACGGTCTCAAGTACAGCGATGTGCAGGTCTCCTTCCTGCCGCCGGCCGAGGCCCGTGCGGCCTTCGAGCGTGGCGCGGTGGATGCCTGGGTCATCTGGGATCCCTTTACCTCTGCGGCGGAACATCAACTGGGTGCACGCGCCATCGCCGATGGCACGGGCGTGGTGAAGAACTACCAGTTCTTCCTCGCCGAACGGGATTTCGCCAGCAAGCGCGGCGACGTGCTCAAGACGGTGCTCGACGAGGTGAACCGCAAGGGCCAGTTCATCGCCCAGAACACCAAGGAGGCGGCGCGCCTGCTGGCCCCGCTGCAAGGCCTGGAGGTGGCGGTGCTGGAACGCGCCCTGCCGCGCTACATCCATGGCGTGCGTGCCATCACCGAAGAGGCGCTGGATTCCCAGCAGAAGATCGCCGACACCTTCTTCGAACTCAAGCTGATCCCGACCCGCCTGCGCATCAAGGATGCGGCGCCGGCCAGCCTGCTGTGAAGCCCTCCACCACACACACCACAACAGAGAGAACCCCGCCATGCAGAATCTGATCCGGACCTTGTCCGGCCTGCTCGCCGCAGGCCTGCTCGCCCTGGCGTCGCCCGCGCAGGCGCAAGCCCCTCATCCCGCCGAGTTGCGCATCGGCTTCCAGAAAGGCTCGCTGGCCCTCGTGGTGCTGAAGGAAAGCGGGCGCCTGGAGCAACGCCTCAAGGGCACGAAGCTCAGTTGGGTCGAGTTCCCGGCCGGGCCGCCACTGCTGGAGGCGCTGGCCGTCGGCAGCATCGACCTTGGCGCCACTGGCGACTCGCCCCCGGTATTCGCCCAGGCTGCCAGCAAGGACCTCGTGTATGTGGCCTACGAATCGCCGGCCCCCGAGGGTTCGGCGGTGCTGGTGCCGGCGAACTCGCCGATCCGCTCACTGGAGGATCTGAAGGGCAAGCGCGTCGCCTTCACCAAGGGCAGCAGCGCGCATTTCCTGACGGCGCAGGCGCTGCGCCGGGCCGGCCTCACGCTGGCCGACATCCAGCCGCTGTACCTGCAGCCGGCCGATGCACGCGCTGCCTTCGAGGGCGGCAACGTGGACGCCTGGACGGTGTGGGACCCCTACTACGCCGCGATCGAACTCTCCGGCAAGGCGCGGGTGCTGACGACCAGCAAGGGACTGACCAGCAACAACTCCTTCTACCTGGCGAGCAGCCGCCTGACACGCCAGCACCCCAGCACGGTGGGCGCCCTGCTGGAGGAGCTGAACAAGGTCTCCACCGCCGCCTTGCGCCCGCAGGACACGGCTCAACTCATCACCCGCCTGCTCGGGCTGGAACCGGCCGTGGTGGAGCGCTTCGTCGCGCGCCGGCCCGGCTCGCTGGTCCAGCCGCTCACGCCCGACATCGTCGCCGAGCAGCAGGTGGTCGCCGACACCTTTCACCAGGCGCGCCTGATTCCCGCCCCGATCAGGGTCGCGGATGCGGTGTGGCCGTCCGGCACCCGCCTGGCCAACAAATAGGCGCGGGTGCGCGCTGCAGGCTCCTGCCGCGACAGCGCCCGCGTCGCTCCCTCATCCCGGAGATATGACATGAAAGTACTGTGGTTTCTGCCCACGCATGGCGACAGCCGTTATCTCGGCACCACCGAAGGTGCCCGCGAAGTCAATCACGATTACCTGCGCCAGGTCGCGCAGGCGGCGGACCGCCTGGGCTACTACGGTGTGCTCACGCCCACCGGCCGCTCCTGCGAAGACCCCTGGGTGGTGACCGCCAGCCTGATCGGCGAGACGCGGCAGTTGCGCTTCCTGGTGGCGGTGCGACCGGGGCTGCATCAACCTGCATTGGCCGCGCGCATGGCCGCCACCTTCGATCGCCTCTCCGGCGGTCGCCTGCTGATCAACCTGGTCACCGGCGGCGACGCCAGCGAACTGGAGGGCGATGGCGTGACCACCACGCACGCGCAGCGCTACGAGGCCTCGACAGAGTTCATCCGCATCTGGCGCGAGATCCTGAGCCGCAGCCATGCCGGCGAATCCTTCGACTACCAGGGCCGCCACCTCTTCGTGAAAGGCGCCAAGCTGCTCTACCCGCCGGTGCAGCAGCCACACCCGCCCGTGTGGTTCGGCGGCTCGTCCGAGGCTGCACATGAGCTGGCGGCCGAGCAGGTGGAAACCTATCTGTCCTGGGGCGAGCCCCCCGAGGACGTGAAGAAGAAGTTCGACGACGTGCGCGCCCGCGCAGCCAGGCACGGTCGCACGGTCAAGTTCGGCGTGCGCCTGCATGTGATCGTGCGCGAGACGGAAGAAGAAGCCTGGGCTGCCGCCGACACACTGATCAGCCGCCTCGACGACGACACCATCGCCCGCGCCCAGGCCAGCTTCTCCCGCATGGACTCGGAGGGCCAGCGGCGCATGGCCGCGCTGCACAAGCGCGGCAGCGGCCGCACCCGCGCCGAGCTGGAGATCCACCCGCATCTGTGGGCCGGCGTGGGCCTGGTGCGCGGTGGTGCGGGCACGGCCATCGTGGGCAACCCGCAGCAGGTGGCCGCCAAGCTGCGCGAGTACCAGGCGGCCGGGGCGGAGGCCTTCGTGCTGTCCGGCTACCCGCATCTGGAAGAGGCTTATCGCTTCGCCGAACTGGTGTTTCCGCTGCTGCCGCTGGCACACGGGCAGCCGGAAGCCCTGCCGGGCCGCAAGCTGGCCGGCCCCTTCGGCGAGGTGGTGGCGATCGATCAGATCCCGCGCCAGGCCGCGCAGAGCTGAGGAGGCAGACATGACTGACACCTCCTCCTCGCGCTGGCGGGTGCTCATCCCCTGGTTGCCGCCGCTGGGCCTGCTGCTGCTGTGGCAGGGCCTGGCCCAGACCGGCCTCATCTCGGTACGCGTGCTGCCGGCCCCCTCCAGCATCGCGCAGGCCGCGTGGGCGCTGGCCCTCAGCGGCGAGTTGCTGGACCACGTGCTGGTCAGCACGCGGCGTGCCCTGGTGGGCTTCGCCATCGGCGGCGGCCTCGGCCTGCTGCTGGGCCTGGCCACCGGCAGCCTGCGCCAACTGGAGACCCTGCTCGACACCAGCCTGCAGATGCTGCGCAACATCCCGCCGCTGGCGCTGATCCCGCTGGTCATCCTGTGGTTCGGCATCGACGAGGCAGCCAAGCTGTTCATCGTGTCCATCGGCGTGTTCTTCCCGGTCTACCTCAACACCTTCCACGGCATCCGCTCGGTCGACCCCGGCCTGATCGAGATGGCGAAGAGTTACGGCCTGACACGCTGGCAGCTCTATCGCGAGGTGATCCTGCCCGGCGCGCTGTCCTCCATCCTGGTCGGCGTGCGCTTCTCGCTGGGCCTGATGTGGGTGCTGCTGATCGTGGCGGAGACCATCTCGGCCACGGCGGGCATCGGTTACATGACGATGAATGCGCGCGAGTTCCTGCGCACCGATGTCGTGCTGGTCGGCATCCTGATGTACGCCCTGCTCGGCAAACTGGCCGACCTGATCGCGCGCGGCCTGGAGCGCCTCTGGCTGCGCTGGCACCCCGGCTACCAATCCGCCTGAGGACCAAGACATGCATACCCATCCGATCGAACATGCCGTCATTGCCGCCACCGCGCCCGCCAACACGCGCGGCGTGGCGCTGCGCATCGAAGGCCTCGTCAAACGCTACGGCGAGCGCGCAGTGCTCAAGGCGGTGAGCCTGGATATCGCGCCGGGCGAATTCGTCGCCATCGTGGGCCGCAGCGGCTGCGGCAAGAGCACCCTGCTGCGTCTCGTCGCGGGGCTGGAGCAGGCACAGGGCGGCCAGCTCTTCTACGACGGCGAGACGACCGACGCACGCCATGACACCCGCATCATGTTCCAGGACTCACGCCTGCTGCCCTGGCGCCGCGTGCTGGCCAACGTGGCGCTGGGCCTGCCCACCGAGGCGCAGGCGCTGGCGCACACCGTGCTGGGCGAAGTCGGTCTCGCGGACCGTGCGGGCGAATGGCCGGCGCGGCTGTCGGGCGGTCAGCGCCAGCGCGTGGCCCTGGCTCGCGCGCTGGTGCACCAGCCCCGCCTGCTCCTGCTGGACGAGCCGCTCGGCGCGCTCGACGCGCTGACCCGCATCGAGATGCATGCGCTGATCGAACGCCTGTGGCGCGAGCACGGCTTCACCGCGCTGCTGGTGACGCACGATGTGGCCGAGGCGGTGGCCCTGGCGGACCGCATCGTGCTGATCGACGAGGGACACATCACGCTGGACCTGCGCGTACCGCTGCCCCGCCCGCGCCTGCGTGGTGCCGAGTTCGCCGCGCTGGAGGAACGCGTGCTGCGCGAAGTGCTGCGCCAGGGCCCGGGCGACGAGGCGAGCGAGGCGCCCGGCGACCATTCGCTGTGGCACAGCGTGGCGCAGGTGCGCTGGGCGATCTGAACCACGCGCCCCGTGAGATGGGGGGGGTCTCCCGGCCACGGCCCATCGCGCGCCATCGGCCCCTCCCCCGGCCCTCCCCTGACAAGGCGAGGGCCGGGGAAGCGTTCATGGCCCACCCCCAGGCCATGCCACTTGCGCCGGGCAAGGCCGCTTTAACCGAATTTTGAATAAGCATTTCAGGTTTTATTAGTTCTTCTTCTAAGCCTGGCTGCATAGACTGGCTCCCATCCCGCGGCCCTGCCGCATTCGAGCCGCCTGTCCTAGCCATGTCCGCCCTCGCCCGTCGAGCCCCGCGAGTCCTGCCCGGTTTCAAGCTGAGCCTGGGCTACACGCTGTTCTACCTGTCGCTGATCGTGCTGATCCCGCTGTCGGCGGTGTTCTTCAAGACCGCCTCGGCAGGCTGGGAGCATTTCTGGCACACGGTCAGTTCGCCGCGCGTGCTGGCCTCGTTCCGCCTCTCCTTCGGCGCCTCGCTGGCGGCGGCGGCGATCAACGCGGTGTTCGGCCTGCTGCTCGCCTGGTCGCTGGTGCGTTACCGCTTTCCCGGCCGCAAGATCGTGGATGCCCTGGTCGATCTGCCCTTCGCCCTGCCCACCGCGGTGGCGGGCATCGCGCTGACCGCGATCTACGCCCCCCGGGGCTGGGTCGGCAGCCTCGCCGCCGAGCATGACATCCGGATCGCCTTCACCCCCTGGGGCGTGCTGATCGCGCTGGTCTTCATCGGCCTGCCCTTCGTGGTGCGCACAGTGCAGCCGGTGCTCGAAGACCTCGACACCGAGCTGGAAGAGGCGGCGGCCAGCCTGGGCGCGCGCCGCTGGCAGACGGTGCGCCATGTGATCCTGCCGGCCCTGCTGCCGGCGCTGACCACCGGCTTCGCGCTGGCTTTCGCGCGCGCCGTGGGTGAGTACGGCTCGGTGATCTTCATCGCGGGCAATATTCCGATGGTCTCCGAGATCGCGCCGCTGATGATCATCACCCGCCTGGAGCAGTACGACTATGCCGGGGCCACCGGCATCGCGGTGGTGATGCTGCTGCTCTCCTTCGTGCTGCTGTTCGTCATCAATGGTTTGCAGGCCTGGTCTGCACGCCGCATCGGGAGGGACATCTGATGGCCGGCGCCACCGCGACCCTGGGCGCCCATCTGGGTGCCGCCCGCGCCACGCGACACTTCGAGGACAACCCGGCCACGCGCGACACGGTCTGGGTGAAGTGGCTGGTGCTGGGCGTCTCGCTCTCCTTCTTCGCCATCTTCCTGCTGCTGCCGCTGGCGACCGTGTTCGTCGAGGGCTTCCGCAAGGGCTGGGATGCCTACCTGGCCGCGCTGCAGGAGCCGGACGCGCTGGCCTCGGTGCGCCTGACCCTGCTGGCCGCCGCAATCGCGGTGCCGGTGAACCTGGTGTTCGGCGTGTCGGCGGCCTGGGCCATCGCCAAGTTCGAGTTCCGCGGCAAGCAGTTCCTGATCACCCTGATCGACCTGCCCTTCTCCGTCTCGCCGGTCATCGCGGGCCTGATCTATGTGCTGATCTTCGGGGCCCAGGGCTGGTTTGGCGAGTGGCTGCAGGCGCATGACCTCAAGATCGTGTTCGCCGTGCCGGGCATCGTGCTGGCGACCATCTTCGTGACCTTCCCCTTCGTGGCACGCGAGCTGATCCCGCTGATGCAGGCGCAGGGCAAGGAGGAGGAAGAGGCGGCCGTGGTGCTGGGCGCCAATGGCTGGCAGACCTTCTGGCACGTGACCCTGCCCAATGTGAAGTGGGGGCTGATCTACGGGGTGGTGCTGTGCAATGCGCGCGCCATGGGCGAGTTCGGCGCGGTCAGCGTGGTCAGCGGGCGCATCCGTGGCGAGACCAACACCATGCCCTTGCACATCGAGGTGCTTTACAACGAATACCAGGGGTCGGCCGCCTTCGCGGTGGCCTCGTTGCTGGCGCTGCTGGCGCTCATCACCCTGGTCATCAAGACCTTCATCGAGTGGCGCGCCGCCCAGGCCGCGCGGACGAGTACGCAGGAAGAGACGCCATGAGCATCCAGGTCCAGAACATCCGCAAACAGTTTGGCAGCTTCGTCGCCTTGAACGATGTGTCGCTGGATTTCCCCAGCGGCGAGCTGGTCGCCCTGCTGGGCCCCTCGGGCTGCGGCAAGACAACCTTGCTGCGCATCATCGCCGGCCTCGAACATGCCGACTCGGGCAGCGTGATCCTGGAAGGCACGAATGCCTCGGAGACCCATGTGCGCGATCGCCACGTCGGTTTCGTGTTCCAGCACTACGCGCTGTTCCGCCACATGACGGTGTTCGACAACATCGCCTTCGGCCTGCGCGTGAAGCCGCGCGGCGAGCGGCCCAGCGAGGCGGAGATCAAGCGCAAGGTCACCGAGTTGCTCAAGCTGGTGCAGCTCGACTGGCTGGCCGACCGCTTCCCCTCGCAGCTCTCCGGCGGGCAGCGTCAGCGCATCGCGCTGGCCCGTGCGCTGGCGGTGGAGCCGCGCGTGCTGCTGCTCGATGAGCCCTTCGGGGCGCTCGACGCCAAGGTGCGCAAGGAGTTGCGCCGCTGGCTGCGGCGCCTGCATGACGAGTTGCACATCACCAGCATCTTCGTGACGCACGACCAGGAGGAGGCGCTGGAGGTGGCCGACCGGGTGGTGTTGATGAACCATGGCCAGGTGGAGCAGATCGGTACGCCGGAAGAGGTCTGGTCGACGCCGGCCACCCCCTTCGTGTATGGCTTCCTGGGGGCGGTGAACCTGTTCCACGGGCGGGCCGACAGCGGGCGCGTGCAGGTCGGCGAACATGACCTGCACCACCATGACGACGCCATTCCGACAGGTGCCGAGGTGATCGCTTTCGCGCGCCCCCATGAGCTGGACATCGACCCCGATCTGCTGGCCGCCGGGGGTATCCGTGCCCGCATCACGCGCGTGCTGGCCTTCGGGCTCACCGCACGGGTCGAGCTGGAGCGCCGCGATGCGGCCGACGTGCTGCATCACCATGAGGTGGAGCTGACGCTGGACCGGCTGGTCCAGTTGCAGTTGCGCGAGGGCCAGGAGGTGAGCTTGGTGCCGTCCCGCCTGCGGGTGTTCGCACATCCGCACCCCAGCCCGGCCGCTCCCGAGGCCTATGTCGGCGCAGGAATCTGATCATGAACTTTCAGCAACTACGCATCATCCGCGAGACGGTGCGCCAGAACTACAACCTGACCGAGGTGGCCAACGCCTTGTTCACCTCGCAGCCCGGCGTGTCGAAACACATCAAGGACCTGGAGGACGAGCTGGGCGTGGAGCTCTTCGTGCGCCGCGGCAAGCGCCTGCTGGGCATGACGGAGCCGGGCAAGGAGCTGGCGGTGATCGTCGAGCGCATGCTGCTCGATGCCCGCAACATCAAGAAGCTGGCCGACCAGTTCACCCAGCGCGACCAGGGCCAGCTCACCGTGGCGACCACGCACACCCAGGCACGCTACGCATTACCCAGCGTGGTGAAGACCTTCAAGGGGGAGTATCCCAAGGTGCACCTGGCCCTGCACCAGGGCGGCCCGCAGGAGATCGTGCAGTTGCTGCTGGCGGGCGACGCGGACATCGGCATCGCGACCGAGGCGCTGGAGAACGAGCCGGAGCTGGTGACCTTCCCCTACTACGACTGGCACCACGCGGTGCTGGTGCCGGCGGGGCACCCGCTGCTTGAGCGACAGGGCATCACGCTGGCCGACATCGCCGAGTACCCGCTGATCACTTACCACAGCGGTTACACCGGGCGCGGCAAGATCGACCGCGCCTTCGCCGAGGCGAATGTGACGCCGGACATCGTGATGTCGGCGCTCGATGCGGATGTGATCAAGTCCTACGTGGAACTGGGCCTGGGCATCGGCATCGTGGCGCCCGGCGCCTACCACCGCGACAAGGACCAGGATCTGCGCCTGATCGATGCCTCGCATCTGTTCGCGCGCAACACCACGCGCATCGCGGTGCGCAAGGGGCACTACCTGCGCGGCTTCGCCTATCGCTTCATCGAGCTGTGCGCACCTGACCTCACCGAGGCCACCATCAAGGCCGCCGTCTCGCCACAGCGCGAGAACGGGTTCTGAAGCTCACGATCTTTGGTCCGGCGTTCAAACCCTCCCAAGCTCCCCTTGTCAGGGGAGGAGCCCCGCAGCATCGGGCCCGAACGATCCCCCTCCCCTGACAAGGGGAGGGCTGGGGAGGGGTTGAGAGCGCTCCTCACGCACGGGATGCGTAACACAAGAAAGACCAAGAACAAGCGCTGAGTGCTGAGTGCTGCGCACGGCTTGTCCACAGTTCATGAGGATGAAACTGTGGACAAGTGCGGGATAGCGCGGGTAAGTCACTCATCTGCAAGCGATCTCTCGCACTGCATCGCGATTGAGCAAGCCCGCAGCGGCGGAATGCGTGGTGCGGATGAAATGGGGCGCGGCCTGATATTCAAATGGGATTTTCTTCGTTCCGTTCCCAAGCCAGCCTTCCTAGCATGTGGCCTTCTTCAAGGAGAAAGCCCATGCACCTGCATCACCGCCCATCACCGCATCTTCCCCGTCGCGTGCAGCACAGCCTGCTCGCCGCCGCCATCGCCTCCAGTCTGCTGCTGCCGGCCTGCGGCAGCGAGTCGCAGGACGAGCCGCCGCAACAGTCCGCCGCCACACCTGCCGAGACGAAGAAGCCGAACATCCTGTTCATCATGGCCGACGACCTCGGCTACTCAGACCTCGGCGCCTTCGGCGGCGAGATCGAGACGCCCAACCTCGACGCCCTGGCCGCGGACGGACGCATCCTGACCAATCACCACACCGGCTCGGTCAGCGCCATCACGCGCGCCATGCTGATCTCCGGCACCGACCACCACCTGGTCGGCGAGGGCACCATGGGAGCCCCCAACGACGAGCGCAAGGGCCTGCCCGGCTACGAGGGCTATCTGAACGACAGCGCGCTGTCGGTGGCGCAATTGCTGCAGGACAACGGCTACCACACCTACATCGCCGGCAAGTGGCACCTCGGCTCCAACATCCCGGGTAGCGCCTCGGGTGGCAAGACGCCGGACCAGTGGGGCTTTGAACGCAGTTACGTGCTGCTGGGCGGGGCTGCGGCCAACCACTTCGCGCACGAGGCCGCCGGCTCCAAGAACTACACCGAGGACGGCAAGTACGTGCAGCCGGGCCAGCCCGGGCAACCCGGCGGCGCGGGCGGCAAGCCGGAGGTGTTCTACTCGACCGACTTCTTCACCCAAAAGCTGATCGACTACATCGACTCCAACAAGGGCTCCGGCAAACCCTTCTTCGCCTACGCCGCCTATACCTCGCCGCACTGGCCGCTGCAGGTGCCCGAGCCCTGGCTCAGCAAGTACAAGGGCAAGTACGACCAGGGCTACGCGCCGGTGATCGCGGCCCGCCTGGCGCGGCTCAAGCAACTGGGCCTGATCCCGCAGGACTTCAGCGCCTACGCCGGCCAGCCGGAAACCCTGGTGCGCAGCCCCGCCTCGCCCAACAACGGCACCAGCGCCGCGAAGTACATCAACGCCATCAACAGCCCGGCCGATGGCTACGTCGACTACCACGCGGGCTATGTGAACAAGAAGTGGGACAGCCTCAGCGCGGCCGAGAAGAAGGCGCAGGCGCGCTACATGGAAATCTACGCCGGCATGGTGTCCAACCTGGACCACAACATCGGCCGCCTGATCCAGCACCTCAAGGACATCGGCGAGTACGACAACACCTTCATCATGTTCCATTCGGACAACGGTGCAGAAGGCTGGCCGATCAACTCCGGCGCCGATCCCAAGGCCACCGACGAGGCCAATGCCGCCGCTGGCGTGTATGAAACCCTGGGCACCGACAACGGCAAGCAGGCCGTGCCGCGCCTGCAGTACGGCCTGCGCTGGGCCGAGGTCAGTGCCACGCCGCTGTCGCACGTGAAGGGCTCGCAAGGCGAGGGCGGCATCTCGGTGCCGACCATCGTGCGCCTGCCCGGGCAGAAGGGCCGACAGGCCCACTTCACGCAGTTCACCCACGTCATCGACAACGCCGCGACCTTCCTCGACCTCGCGGGTGTCAAGCTGCCGAGTGCCCCCGCGCCGACCGACCTCGACCCCGCGACCGGACGCAACCGTAACCACGGCAAGGTCATCTACAAGGGACGCTACGTGTACCCGGTGACCGGCAAATCGCTCGTCGCTGCCCTGCAGGACAAGAGCACCACACCGTTGCGCAACCAGGCGTTCGGCGGCGAGTCCTACGGCCGGGCCTACATCCTCAGCGCCGACGGGCAATGGAAGGCGCGCTGGACCGAGCCGCCCATCGGTCCCGCCGACGGGCACTGGGAGCTGTTCCACATCGCGACCGACCGGGCCGAGGTCAAGGATGTCTCGGCGCAGAACCCAACGCTCGTCCAGCAGTTGGTCCAGCAGTGGAAGGACTACATGAGCAGCGTCGGCGGCGTGGAACCCCTGCGCCCGGCGGGGTATTACTGAGCCCACGGGGCCGGGTGCCGACCCGCCTGCAGGCGGCAAGACGCCCGGCCCGCCCCTCGATGAACACACCCACCTCACCTCCCGCCCAGGCCTGGTCCTTCCACTGCACGGCCTGCGGCAAGTGCTGCAATTCGCCACCGCAGACAAGCCTGCCCGAGCTGTTCCATCACGCCCGGCGCTTCATCGGCGCGCTGGGCCTGCGTCGCATCGCCTTCGGCAGCCTGGAGGCGGACGCGGCGCAACGCGCCCTGGCCGCGCGCCTGCTGCACCCCGCCCAAGATGGCACGGGCTGGATCGCCCTCTTCACGCACGCGATCGACTACCCCGCCACGGCCTGCCCCGCACTGGAAGGGAGCGGTCGCTGCGCGCTCCACGCTGACCGCAAACCCCTGGCCTGCGCGGTGGTCCCGCTCGACGCGCTGGTGTGCGATGCGCACCAGCACGCCGTGCTGCGCACCCGCGCGGCCGGTGGTGCGGAGTACCTGGGCGCGGATTGCCTGCGCCCGCCACCCACGGCGCCGGCCGACTTCGTGCTGTGGGTGCACCCAGACGGCATCGCGGATGCCGCTGCCCGCGCCGCCGTACAGGCGCAGCGCGACGCCCTGGCGGCAGACAGGCGCTGGTGGGGCGACGCGGTGTTCGCCCGCCTGCGCGCGGCCGGCGTGGAGCACCAGCTTCGCGCGGACACGCTGCTGAGTCTGCCGCTCGCCCCGGTCCTGCAAGCCGTCTCCAGTCTGTCCGCCACCTGTAATGCCATGTGCATCGACTATGTGCATGCCCAGCAAGCCTTGATTGCCGAACGCATCGCCGCCGCACTGACCCGTCGCGACCCGACCGAGCGCGCCTTTACCACGCGCCTGCGGGCACTCCACGACATCAACACCCGCCTGCTGCGCGAGCTGGCCTCCCACCCCACGCGCCACACCAGCGCCACGGCGGACGCCTGGCTGCGCAGCACGCCACTCACCCCAGCCCACGACACATGAACGACCACGACGCACTCATCGCCCAGGCCCAGCGCCTGAACATCCGCCCTGAAGCCCTGCGCACCTATCTCAGCGCGGCCACCGATGCGCCCGCACCCGGCGTGGTGCGCAGCCTGCACACCACGGTCAAGGCCGTCGGCTCGGCCTGCAACCTCGACTGCAGCTACTGCTACTACCTCAGCAAGGAAGGGCTGCTGCAGCAACGCAACCAGCGCCTCGACGAAGCCCTGCTGGAACGCTTCATCGTCGACTACATCGCGGCCACAGACAGCGAGGAAATCCAGTTCACCTGGCATGGTGGCGAACCCACCCTGCTGGGCGTCGACTACTTCCGCAAGGTGGTCGAACTGCAGCGCCGCCACACGCCTGCCGGACGCCGCGTCAGCAACGATCTGCAGACCAATGGCACGCTGCTCGACGAGGAATGGGGCGCCTTTCTCGCCGAGCACGGTTTCCTGGTCGGCATCAGCATCGACGGTCCGCGCGCGCTGCACGACCAGTACCGCCCCACCAAGCGCGGCGAATCGAGTTTCGACGCGGTCATGCGCGGCCTGCGCGTGCTCCAGCGCCACGACCTGCCGTTCAGCACCCTGAGCGTGGTGAACCGCCATACCGCGCAGCAGGGGCAGGCGGTCTACCGCTTCCTGCGCGATGAGGTCGGCACCCGTCACATGCAGTTCATCCCCTGCGTGGAGCCACGCGAGTTCGCCAGCACCTCGCCGACGCAATTGCCGGCAGATCGGCTGGTACGCCCGGACAGCCCGCGCGCGCAGCCCGATCACCCGCTCTCCGTCGTCACCGCGTGGAGCGTGGCGCCGCTTGACTGGGGGCACTTCCTCGTCGCTGCGTATGACGAATGGGATCGCGCGGACCGTGGCCGGATCAAGGTCAACCTGTTCGAGACCCTGTTCGCGCAACTGCGTGGCGAGCCGGCGCAGATCTGCACCAGCAGCCCCTTCTGCGGCAAGAACGTAGCCCTGGAGCAGGACGGCCAGGTCTACTCCTGCGACCATTTCGTCTACCCGGAGCACGCCCTGGGCCAGATCGGCAAACGCCCGCTCAAGGAGATGGTGTTCTCGCTCAAGCAACTCGAATTCGGGCTGGACAAGTTCAACACCCTGCCCGATGCCTGCCGGCGCTGCCCCTACCTGAAGCTGTGCTGGGGCGAATGCCCGCGCACGCGCATCCTCGCCGCCGATGACTCGGGCCAGCGCATCAGCTACCTGTGCGCCGGCTGGACGCATTTCTTTCAGCATGCCGTGCCACGGGAACGCGCGCGTCTGGCACGCGGCACGAACTCGTCGCGCCGGCCACTCTCGCGTTGACGTACCGGCTCGCAGGCGCCTCCGGCGAAGCCCAATTCCCTCCACGCCCCTGCCCATTCGGGCCATCGTGGTTTGGCATTCGGCGAATCCCGACTAAACCATGTGGACACTCGCTTGTCCCTGCTGCGCCCCAAGTCCTGAGAAGAAGGCGACTCGCTGGCTACGGCCAGCGCTGGGCAACGACCCGTCTCCATTGATCGAAGCAGGCCGGCCACCCGCCTCATCGCTACACGCGAAGCGGTGCTGAAGTGCAGCGATACGCGCGCATGGGAGGACACACATGGTGGAGAGCCCCGTTGCACATGCCTCGCCCCTGGACCGTACTCAAGAGCTCGTTGCGCCCGCCTCACCCTCAAACCTGAGGCAACACGACGTTGGGGGCAGACCGTCGCCTGGGGCGCTGCTCATCATGCTGGGCGGCTGGCTGTTGCTGCTTGTCCTCCGCCTGCATACCTATGACGAACCGGTCGAACGCGACCTCGCCATTCACGCGATCATCGGCAACGAATGGCTCAACGGCCGCACGCTGTACTCGGACCTGTGGAATCACAAACCGCCAGCCAGCTTCCTGATCCATGCCGCATTCAATGCTGTGCTGGGATTCGGCCCGGATTACATCCAGGCCATGAACCTGTTGTTCAACAGCCTCAGCCTGTTCGGCATCGTCCTGCTGAGCCGCGCCTTGGGCGCCAGTTGGCTGGCCGCCGCCAGTGCCGCCCCGCTGTGGGCCTTGCTGTCGTTCGATCTGGCGCTGCAGGCCAACCAACCCAACAGCGAGGCACTGGTCAATCCGCTCCTGGTGGGTGCGACCCTGCTGTGGCTCCTGCTGAGTGAGAAACGCCTGCACGGTGCCTGGGCCATCGCAGCCGGTGGGCTGTTCTTTGTTGCCAGCTTCTTCAAGCAGCAATACGCGCTGCTGCCTATCGCCCTGGCGCTGGCTTTCATCCTGCATGCCGCGCTTTTCAAACGCACTGCATGGGCGTTCCAGTGCGGGCTGGCGCTGCGCATCGGCGCAGTCAGCCTGGCGGCCTGGGGCCTGGCCTTCCTGGTCTTCTGGTGGCAAGGCAGCCTGGAGGCATTCATCGATGCCGCTTTTCTTTTCAACGAGGGCTACGGCGGCAACTGGTTGTGGAATCTGCGGCGCTCATACTGGCAAGGCATTCTTCCCGCGCCCATGACAAGCGGCCTGCACGCCTACGCAGTCGCCACCGCCCTGAGCCTCATCGGGATGCTCTTCAGGCGGCAATGGAAAACGCTCCTGCTGCTGTGCGCCTGGATCTGCGCGACCGTCATCATGGTCGCGCTGCCGGGGCGCTTCTTTCCCCACTATTACCAACTCTGGATGCCGGTGCTGGTGATCGGCAGCGCGCTGCTGATCTCACAGATTGCTGGTGGAGCGCCCTCGCCCAGGCGCCGGGCGCTTGCCGCTGGATGCTTTGGCCTGCTGTTCGCTTTCTCGGCCGCGCGCGCGGCTCAGGATCTGATGCTGTCGCCATCGCAATGGGCCGCCAAGAAGTACCCCGACGAACATTTCGTCGAGGCGCGCCGCCTGGGTGAGGCCCTGCAAGCCCTGCTGCCATCGGGCGAGCCCGTCTTTTACTGGGGCAGTAATCCCGGTGTCCTCTTCTACGGGCGCTTCCGCTCCGTCGCGGGCAAGGTCTACGTGGGCTGGTTCAGCGGAAATCCGCTGTCGCCGAAACTGTTGGCCGACACCATCGCGCGTTTTCACGAGCAGAAGTTCCAGGTCGCGGTCGTCGGCCTGGACCCTACCCAGGTGGATGCCGCCAGCATGGTCGAGCACCTGCGCCGGGATTTCGTCCCGGTCATGGCGTGCATCGAGAACAATCAGGTGTGGGTCCGGCGCGACAGCGCGCTATTGCCCTCGATCAAAGCAAGCCTGACCTCGCCTGCGCCATCGGCGGCCCCACTTCCGGGAGCGGGGAAACCCACTTGTCATGCACAGGACAGCAGCGGCCCACCCCAGGACACCGGGGAATAGCCCCCTACGCGCCTGATCAGTCCAGCAAGGCCACCGCCTTGACCTGGGCCCATACACGCTGGCCGGGATGCAGCCCGAGTTGCTCGGCCGAGCGTCGGGTGATGCGGGCCATGAGAGCGGCCCCAGCCGCATCGAGCCCCACCAGACATTGTGCGGGGTCTTCCGCCCCCACCACCCCGGTCACACTGCATTCGAAACGATTCTGGATGCTGGAGGGCATATCGCCGGACAAGGCAATGCTCACATCGCGCGCCAGGATGCGCACCCTCACCTGTTCGCCTGCGGTCAGCGGCCGCCCGGACACGAACAGCTCCCCCCCGGCAAAGGCAACCCGGCTCAGATGCCAGGCCGCCTCGTGCTCGATCACCCTGGCCTGGATCACGACACCGGCATCGTGGTCACGCGCCAAGGGCAGATCGAGGCGCGCCAGGGTCTCGGTGAGGGGCCCGCTGGCGAGCGCCCGCCCTTGCTCCATCAACACCAGGTGGTCGCCCAGGCGGGCGGCCTCCTCGATCTGGTGGGTCACATAGAGCATCGGCACCTCCAGCTCGTCGTGCAGGCGCTCCAGGTAGGGCAGGATTTCCTGTTTGCGTGCTGCGTCCAGCGCCGACAGGGGCTCATCCATCAGCAACAGGCGCGGCCGGGTGAGCAGCGCACGCGCGATGGCCACGCGCTGGCGCTCGCCGCCCGACAGCCCGTCGGGCTTGCGGGCGAGCAGATGCGCGATGCCGAAGCGCGCGGCCATCGCATTGATCTCCTGATCACGCACCTCACCCGTCGCGCGCTTCATGCCGAAGGCCAGATTGCGCCGCACATCCAAATGCGGGAACAGGCTGGCCTCCTGGAACACGTAGCCGATCTGACGACGCCAGGTCGGGATGAAAGTATCGGCACGCTGCCAGTATTCGCCATTGAGCCGGATGTCCGCTGCGGTCGCGCGCTCCAGTCCGGCCACGCAGCGCAGCAGCGTGGTCTTGCCCGAGCCGGAGTGCCCGAACAGCACGCTGATGCCCTTGCCGGGCAGGGTCAGGTCCACGTCCAACGTGAAGCCGGGAAAGGCATGCTGCACGCGCAGCGCGAGCTGATCGCCCATACCGCTCATGTCGGCTTCTTCCGTGAGTCGGGGTTGAGGGTGTACAGCGCCAGCAGCACCAGAAAGGAGAACAGCACCATGCCGCCAGACAGCCAGTGTGCCTGCGTGTACTCCAGCGCCTCCACGTGGTCGTAGATCTGCACCGACACGACGCGGGTGGCGCCCGGAATGTTGCCGCCGATCATCAGCACCACGCCGAACTCGCCCACCGTGTGTGCGAAGCCGAGGATGGCGGCGGTCAGGAAACCGGGGCGAGCCAGCGGGACAACCACCGACCAGAAGGTATCCCATGGTGAAGCACGCAAGGTGGCGGCCACTTCACGCGGCCGCGGGCCGATTGCCTCGATGGCATTCTGGATAGGCTGCACCACGAAAGGCATCGAGTAGAAAACCGAGGCCACGACCAGTCCCCAGAAAGTGAAGGGCAGGATTCCCAGGCCAAGCGATTGCGTGAGCTGCCCCACCGGACCGTGTGGCCCCATGAGCAGCAGGAGGTAAAAGCCAAGCACCGTGGGCGGCAAGACCAGCGGCATCGATACCAGTGCCGCCACCACCCCACGCAGGCGCGAGCGGGTATTGGCCAACCACCAGGCAAGCGGGGTCCCCACCACCAAGAGCAGCAGCGTCACGGTACTGGCCAGCTTGAACGTCAGCCAGATGGCCAACCAATCCTGTTCCTGCAACATTGCGTTCCTAGCTTGTGTGTCTCATCTCAAGGCATGGCCGACAAGCAGGGGGCGTGCCGCCTCCTGGCCCGGCAGCCGGCCCGTGGTGGCGCCGGGCCACTCGACAGCGCCTACAGGTCGTAGCCATATGCCCTGATCACCGTCTTCGCCTTGTCTGACCGAAGATACTTCAGCAGCGCGTCGGCCGCCGGCTTGCCCGCGCCATTGTTCAGCAGGATGGCGTCCTGCTTGATCTGCGGGTAGTCCGCCTGCGGCACCACCCAGGCCGAACCGCTCTTGAGCGCGCCGCTCTCCCACACCTGCGACAGGGCCACGAAGCCCAGCTCGGCATTGCCGGTGCTGACGAACTGATAGGCCTGCGAGATGTTCTCGCCCTGCACGATCTTGGGCTGCACGGTCGCCAGCAGGCCCAGCTTCTTGAGCACTTCGACACCTGCCGCGCCGTAGGGCGCCGTCCTGGGGTTGGCCAGGGAGAGCTTGGCGTAGTCCCCCTTCTTCAGCACTTCGCCCTTGTCATCCACATAGCCCGGCTTGGCGCTCCACAGAACCAGCTTGCCGATGGCATAAGTGAAGCGGGAGCCCTTGACGCCGGCGCCTTCGGACTCAAGCTTGGCGGGGGTTTCATCATCGGCGGACAGGAAGACTTCGAAGGGCGCGCCGTTCTTGATCTGGGCATAGAAGGCGCCGGTCGCACCGGTCGACACCACGGCCTTGTGGCCGGTGTCGCGCTCGAACTCGGCGGCGATCTTCTGCATCGGCGCGGTGAAGTTGGCGGCTACCGCGACCTTGACTTCATCGGCATAGACGGGGGTAACCAGGCCGACAGCGGCCAGCAGGGCGACAAGGTGTTTCATGGCAGAACCTTTCGGGGTGAGGCAGGGATAAACATGACAGTCAGTCGAAGGAACACAGCATCACGGTCGAGGCCTTGAACACCGCGCAGGCCTCCACGCCTTCGCGCAGCCCCAGTTCGGCCAGCGACTCGCGGGTGATCAGCGCGCTCACGGTGCGCCCGCCCGGCAGTTCCAGCACCACGTCGACCGCCACCGGCCCTTCGTGGATGCGGCTCACCGTGCCCCACAACTGGTTGCGTGCGGACAGGCGCAGGCGGCGATCGGTCATCAGGATCACCGAGGACGCGTTGACCCAGGCGTGCAGCTCGCGGCCCAGTCCAAGCTGCAGCTGCTCGGCACCTTCGCGCGAGATCTGCGCCACGACCTCATTCATACCGTCGAAGCGGATGCCGACCTCGAAGGTCACCTCACCGGCTCGCAGCGTGGTGATCGGGCCGACGAACTGGTTGCGCGCGCTGGGCGTCACCCCCACGCTGCGCATCAGGCGGCGCAGGGCTTGCGGGTCTTCGCCACCGGCCTCGTTGAGGCTCGCGGTCACACGATCCAACGCCAGTTGGTATTCGGCCTCCATCGCGCGGTAGAGCGCGATCACCCGCTTGCCATAGTCGGTGAGCAGGGTGCCGCCACCGTTGCGCCCCCCGACCGCGCGCTCCACCAACGGACGCTCCGCCAGGTTGTTCATCGCGTCGATGGCGTCCCACGCGGCCTTGTAGGACAAGGGCACTTCCTTCGCGGCCTGCGAAATCGAACCGCACTGCTCAATGGCCTCCAGCAGCCGGATGCGGGTGTCGCCGAGGAAACTGCCACTCGCCAGATCCACGCCGAAACGGCCAATCATGCGTAACGACTTCATAACGGATACTTTCCTCTAGCAGACAGCGTTATATTTACACATAAATAACGAAATAACGTACAGGACAGTTCGGATGCAGCGTGCCCCGTCGAGCGCTGTGGTTGAAACGTCGCATGCCAGCCCCATACAGTCGGCGACGTGGAATCACCACGTCCGTCACGTTCATCCGCGAAAGGTTCGTAGTCATGAAGATCAGCGCACGCAATGTTTTCGAGGGCACGGTCAGTGCCCTCTCCACCGGCCCGGTCAGCGCCGAGGTCGAAGTCACCACGACGGGGGGCGACAAGCTGGTCTCCACCATCACCCAGGGCAGCGTGAGCGCACTTGGCCTGGCCGTCGGCCAGCCAGTCACAGCCCTGGTCAAGGCTTCCAACGTGATCGTGATGACCGAGGGCGACGGCCT
The DNA here is from genome assembly GCF_059132465.1 of Uliginosibacterium sangjuense. Lineage (NCBI taxonomy): Bacteria > Pseudomonadati > Pseudomonadota > Betaproteobacteria > Rhodocyclales > Zoogloeaceae > Uliginosibacterium > Uliginosibacterium sangjuense. The sequence goes on along the minus strand of NZ_CP101132.1, from coordinate 855,087 downwards.
CAAACTGTCGGCCCGCAACTGCCTGGCCGGCACGGTGAAGAAGCTGGTGCAGGGCCCGGTCAGCGCCGAGGTGGTGATCGGCCTGCCGGGCGGGGCAGACATCTTTGCCAGCATCACGCGCGATGCAGTGATCGAGCTGGGCCTCAAGGAAGGCTGTCCCGCCACCGCGGTGATCAAGGCCTCGGGCGTGATTCTCGCCGTCCGGTAAGCGCCCGGCCGGGCGTGCAGCAAGCCCCCGCTTCATTGCACGCCCAGCCTGCGCAGCCCCAGGAAGACCCGCAGCGACACCGCCCCCAGCACCACAGTCAGCCCCGGCTCGCAACAGGCTCGCCACCTGGCAGTCTTGAACATGCTCGCTCCCTTGCGCCCCACGCACGCTATTTACTTGCTGATACAGCGAATAGCGTGCCAGGCATGGGTTTGATGCCACCCGCGGCGCGGTGGCCGGGCGTGCCAGCACCTTGAGACGCAAAGGAGCCGCGGCAGAGCAGACAGGCGGGCTGTGTGTTACGTCGCCTTTACGACAAAAAGGGGCTGACATGCCCCCCACGGCGCGATCAGCCGCGACGCTACTTCAACACATCAAACAGGTTGTTGAAGTCGTCGCTCCACACCCCCAACTGCGGCATCGGCGCGACCGGCGTGCTCGCCCGCTGGATGGGTGCCTGCGCCAGCGTGCGTGGGTCTGGCGCGACGAGCACCCAGTCGGTGGCGCTCAGTTGCGCGGCCGGCGGGTCATCGCGCACGAAGGCGAAGGCCAGGCCTCGCGCCTGCGCGATGTTCTGCACCACCGGCGCCAGCCACAGGTAGTGGTTGGTGATGTGGAAGGCGATGATGCCGGTCGGTTTAAGGTGCCGCAGGTAGGCTGCCATCGCCTCGTCGGTGATCAGGTGGACCGGGATGGAGTCGCCCGAGAATGCATCGACCACCAGCACGTCGAAACCCTGCGCTGGCTCGCGCTCCAGGGCCAGGCGCGCATCCCCCAGCACCGTCTCGATACCTGCCGCGCTATCGCGCAGGAAACTGAACTCCTCGCGCGCCAGGGTGATGACATCCGGGTTGATCTCGTACAGCCGGTAGCGATCGCCGGCCTGTCCGTAGACCGCCAGCGTGCCCGCACCCAGGCCGATGACGCCCACCGCCTGCGGCGACTGGCGGGTATGCGCGAGCGCCAGGCCCACCCCGGAGGTCGGGCCATAGTAGGCCGTCGGTTCGCGTCCGCGGTCTGCCGCCAGGATCTGTTCGCCATGCTTGACCGAGCCGTGGAACAGGCGACGCACCGGGACGCCCAGGTCGTCGCGCTGCAAGTCGGCGGTGATCAGGGTGCCGTAGAAGCTGCGCGTGATGACGCGGCTGTCGGCATAGTCGTACCTGATCTGCAGGTGCAGGCACCACCCCGCCAGCACGGCCAGCAGCAGCGCGGAGACGCGCGCGAAGCGCAGTCCGCGCAGCAGGAACACGGCCAGCAGCGCTGTCACCACCAAGCCGATACCCAGTTCGTAGTAGGCCGGCAACACGCGCGGCGCCACGAGCCCCACAGCGATGCCGCCGGCCGCCCCGCCAAGCGAGATCATCAGGTAGAAGCGTGTGAGATGGCGCGGGCCGGGGCGCTGCCGTGCCAGTTCGCCGTGCAGGAACATGCACAGGGCAAACAGGCCGGCGACATAGACCGGCACGGCGACCTGGATGTCACGCCCCACGCTGCCGTCGTACAGGCCATACGCGCACACGAGCAGCAAGCCCCCGGCCACAGGCAGGAACAGGCCGCGCCGGTACCAGCGATCGCTCTCGAAGCACAGCACGAAGCTCAGCAAGTAGAGACTCAGCGGCAAAACCCACAGGAAGGGGATCGCCGCCACGTTCTGCGTGATGTGGTTGGACACTGCCAGAAGCAGCCAGGACGCCAGGGCTGCCGGCAGCAGCCAGCCCAGGTAATCACGCCAACCCGGATCCCAATCGCCTTCCGGCGCATGCTCCCGCTCGTGCCGCGCCGGCGCCAGCGCATGACCACGAAGGGCGTAATACAGAGTGGCGCCGCCGCACAGCAAGACGAACAGTGCGTACAGCAGCGACCAACCCTGCGCCTGTTGCAGGTTGCCGGCATGACGTTCGATCAGCACGGGGTAGCACAGCAGGGCCAACAGGGACGCCAGGTTGGACAGGGAGAAGTAGCGATAGACATGGCGGCTCAGGTCGAGGCGCGCCAACCAGGCCTGCATCAGCGGCCCGGTGGTCGACAACAGGAAATAGGGCAGGCCGATGGTGGCCAGCAACAGACGCAGGATCAGCCAGCCCGGCTCCTCGTCGCCGGCCGGCTTCCACTGCGCCTCCACCACGATGGGCAGCAAGGCCAGGCTCGCCAGCAACAACACGCCATGCAGCAGCGCCTGCAGGCGCGGTGGCAGCGCCCGCGTCAGCCAGTCGGCATAGGCATAGCCGGCCAGCAGCACGAGTTGGAAGAAGACCATGCAGGTGGCCCATACCGCGGCCGAGCCCCCGAACCAGGGCAGGATCTGCTTGGCGATGATGGGCTGCACCAGGAACAGCGCGAAGGCGCTGCTGAAGATGGTACCGGCGAACAAGGCCAGCGGCAGGCTACGCGCCAGGGTTCCACGCATCGGAGCAGCTCCAGGTTGGGGCGAGGGGGACGACAGGCTGCAAGTCATGGCCAGTATAGGCAATGCTCGCTTGTCGGCGGCAAAGAATCCCCCCGTCCACTCCGGGCGGCCGTCCGCGCGGCAAACCGGCGCGCCCCGGACGCGGCGGGTCAGCCTCGTTCGCGGTTCTGCCCGGCCACGATGCGGTATTCGTAGAGGCGACAATCAAGGTCGCCATTCATCAAGGGGGTGCGCTTGCTGGCCTTCAGGCCGATGCGCTTGGGCAGTTCGGTATCGGCCGACAGCAGGTAGCAGTTCCACCCGGCGTAGTGCGCCTTGAAGGCGTCGCCAAGCTTCGGATACCACTCCGACAATTCCTCTCCGCTGCCCAGGCGCACGCCATAAGGCGGATTGGTGACCATGACTCCGTCGTCAGCCGGCGGGTCCAGATCGAGCACATCGCTGTCGATGACCGCCACCGCGCCATGCAGGCCCGCCGCATCCAGGTTGGCCTCGGTGGCGCGCACCTGGCGCGGGTCGATATCCGCACCGAAGATGTCGAGCTTGCGGACCGGTTTGCGCTGTTGCTCGGCAGCGCTGCGCACACGCCGGTACTCACCCGAATCAAAATGACGGAGACGCTCGAAGGCAAAGCGGCGACCCAGACCAGGCGCTACATCGAGCGCCATCTGCGCCGCTTCGAGCAGGAAGGTGCCGCTGCCGCACATGGGGTCGAGCAGGCTTTGCCCGGGTTGCCAGCCACTCAGCCGGATGATGCCGGCGGCCAGGTTCTCCTTCAGCGGCGCTTCCACCTTGGCCTGCTTGAAGCCGCGCTTGTACAGCGGCTCGCCCGAGGTATCGAGGTACAGCGTGCAGGTCTCGGCCGTGAGGAAGGCATGCACCCGCACATCCGGCGCCTCGGTATCCACGCTGGGGCGGCGGCCGCTGATGGTGCGGAAGTGGTCGCACAGCCCATCCTTGATGCGCAGGGTCACGAAGTTCAGGCTCTTCAGCGGCGACTTGATCGCGGTGACGAATATGCGGATGGTTTCATCCGGCGTGAACCATTTGGCCCAGGTCGTGGCGTAGGCCAGCTTGAAGATCTCCTCCTCGCTGCGGTAGCGCGTCTGCCCGACCTTCCACAGTACGCGCGTGGCGATGCGGCTGTGCAGGTTCACGCGCCAGGCCAGCGGCCAGTCGCCCTCGAAAGCCACGCCACCCGGCACACTGCTGATCTCTTGTGCGCCCAGCGCGCCCAGCTCTTCGACCAGGAAATGCTCCAGCCCGCGCGGGCAGGGAGAAAAGAAGATTTCGGCCATGTCAGAAGGGTTTCACGATGACGAGGATCACGATGGCCAGCAGGAACAGTACCGGCACCTCGTTGAACCAGCGGTACCAGACGTGGCTGCGGGTGTTGCGCCCGGCCTTGAAGTCGCGCAGCAGGCGGGTGCACCAGCCATCGTAGCCGGACAGGAGCAGCACCAGGGTCAGCTTGGCATGCAGCCAGTGCTGCGACAGCCAGGCACTGGCCGTCTCCATGCCGCCGCTGAAGATGATCGCCAGGCCAAAGGCCCAGGTGCCGATGTGCAGCGGGATGGAGAAGCGCTTGAGGCGCGTCGCCATGCCCAGCAAGCGCTGGTACTCGGCGCTCTGCGCATCGCTCACCGCCGCGAGGTTGACGTAGAGGCGTGGCAGGTAGAACAGCGCGGCGAACCAGCTCACCACGAAGAACACGTGGATGGCCTTGAACCACAGGTAATTCATGCAATCTCCTCGGAAGACGGCGTCATGCCGCCGAAAACACGCAGCGCTTCAACCACGTCCGGCCACTGCGGTTGCCAGCGCAGCTCCCGCCGGGCGCGCCGGTTGCTCAGGCGACGCGACTCGGACATGAAGGACAGGGTCGCCGGCCCCAGGCGCGCGGCACATTCCTCACGGCTCGCGCGCGGCGGGCGCGCCAAGCCGAAGGCGTCGGCCATCGCGTCGTAGTAGTCCCCCATGCGCAACTCGGCGTCGTCGCAGATGTTGTAGCTGCGCCCGTTGGCGCCGCGGAACATGGCCAGTACGCAGGCATGCGCCAGGTCGTCGGCGTGGATGTGATTGGTATACACGTCCTCCTCCGTCCGCAGCACCGGATCGCCGCGCCGCAGGCGCTCCAGCGACAGGCGATCCGCCGCGTAGATGCCCGGCGCACGCAGGATCGACAACGTGCAGGCCTGCCGTGCTCCGCGCTTCACCGCGCCTGCCTGGCGACGTACGAAGGCGCGCAGGCGGGACTCCGCCGTCACCCGTCGCTGTGCCCGCGCGGTGGTCGGTCGGCAGGGCCTGGTCTCGTCGATCCGCTCGCCCCGACAGTCGCCATATACCCCGCTCGTGCTGATGTACACAAGGCTGCGTGGTAGACTGCCCCGCGCTACCAAGGCCGCCAGCAGGCGTCGGCTGCGCGCATCGCCCCGGCCCTCGGCGGGTGGCGCACTATGCAGCACGATGTCGGCCAGGCCGGCGATGCGGCGCAGGCTGCGCGGCGAGTCCAGGTCTCCCGGAATGGGTGTGACACCCAGGGCGCGGAGAGCCTCGGCCCGCTCGGGTCGGCGCACCAGCGCATACACGCGACAGCGTTGGGTCAGCCAGGGTAGCGCGCGCTGGGCAACGTCGCCGCAGCCCACGATGAGAACTCGTTTCATTCACCGGATTATTGCACGCCCGCCCATCATGTCGTTCCAGGTCACCCTCAAGCCCAGCGGTCATCAGTTCAACGCCGAAGAAGACAGCAGCCTGCTGCTTTCCGCGCTGGAGGCCGAGCTGATCGTGCCCTATGGCTGCAAGGACGGCGCCTGCGGTTCATGCAAGGCGAAGCTCCTGTCAGGTGAGGTCGATCACGGCCGCTCGCCCGAGACCACCCTGCCTGCGGCGGAACGTGCGGCAGGCCAGATCCTGATGTGCTGCGCGCAGCCGCGCTCGGACCTCGCCATCGAATGCCGCGACGTACGCTCGGCGCAAGACATCCCGCTGCGCAAGCTGCCCACGCGCGTGATCAGCATGGCTAAGCTGGCGCACGACGTGATGCAGTTGAACCTCAAGCTGCCACCAACCGAGAACTTCCGCTTCCACGCGGGCCAGTACATCGACTTCCTGCTCGCCGACGGCAAGCGCCGCAGCTTCTCGATGGCCAACCCGCCGCATGCCGCCGACATGATCGAGCTGCACATCCGCTACGTGTCGGGCGGCTTCTTCACCGAACATGTGTTCGGCCGCATGAAGGAGCGCGACATCCTGCGCATCGAGGGGCCTTATGGCAGCTTCTTCCTGCGCGAGGGCGACAAGCCCATCGTGATGCTGGCGGGCGGCACCGGTTTCGCGCCGCTCAAGGGCATGATCGAGGACATGGCGCATCGCGGCATGCAACGCCCTGTGACGCTGTACTGGGGCTCGCGTGACCGCAGCGGACTCTACCTGCATGAGCTGGCCGAGAAGTGGGCGCGCGAGCTGCCCTGGTTCCGCTATGTCCCGGTCATTTCGGACGTGATGCCCGCCGGCTGGAACGGTCGCGGTGGCCTGGTGCACGAAGTGGTGATGGAGGATCTGCCCGACCTGTCTGGGCACGAGGTCTATGCCTGCGGCTCGCCCGCCATGATCGACGCGGCTCGCACCGACTTCACGACGCGCTGCGGCCTGGCCCCGGAGTCTTTCTTCTCCGACGCCTTCACTTTCGCCTACGACACCAACAACTGAGGGGGCAGCATGTCCGCAGGTGTACTGATTACCCGCGAGCCGGTGGTCAACAAGCAACGCGCGATCACCGCCAACCGCCTGATCGTGCATGCGCCGAACGTCCCGGCCGCACTCGAAGCACTGGCGGAGCAAGCTGCGCACTGGCCCAGCCGCCACACGGTCTTCGTGAGCCTGGGCAAGCTGGTGCCCACGCCCGACCTGCTTGAATGCCACATGCCGGAGAACGCACTACTCGAAATCCCGGCCCAGGTGCTGCAGCACCCGCAGGTCCAGGCGCTCGCCACACAGCTTGCCGGGGCTGGCGTGCCCTTGGCACTGTCCTGGTACCAGCCGGGCGTGCCCTGGCCACAGGGCGTGGATTGCCGCTTCGCCCTGGCCGACATCCGCAAGGTTCCGCAACCGACGGGGGCGCCCGGCCTGGCACTGGCCTGGGGCCTGCCCGATGTCACAGCCTTCGACGCCGCGGTAAAGGCCGGCTACGTCGGCGCCGCCGGCTGGTTCTTCCTGCATGGCGTGAAGGCGGCCAAGGAGCTGTCCGCTTCCCACGCGCAAATCGTGCGCCTGCTGAACCTGGTGCGTGACGAAGCCGAGGTCAGCGAGATTGAGGCGGCCCTCAAGCAGGACGTAACCCTGTCCTACAAGCTGCTGCGTTACATCAACTCGGCCGGCTTCGGCCTGATGGTCGAGGTGCAGTCCTTCCGCCACGCGGTGACCATCCTGGGCATGGACAAGCTCAACAAGTGGCTGTCCCTGCTGCTGGTCTCGGCCAGCAAGGACCCGGCCGCACCGGCCGTGATGCAGGCCGCGATCGCGCGTGGCCGCATGATGGAAACCCTGGGCAAGCAGTTCTTCGACAAGGGCGAGCTGGACAACCTGTTCATCACCGGCGCCTTCTCGCTGCTCAACGTGCTGCTGGGCGCCTCGCTCGACACGGTGCTGGACCAGATGAGCCTGCCCGAACCGGTGACCGACGCCCTGCTGCATGGCGAGGGCGTCTATGCCCCGCTGCTGAAACTGGCGATCGCGACCGAGAACTTCATGCCGGACGCCCTGCGCGCCCAATGCGAAAGCCTGGGGCTGACCACCGAGATCGTCAGCAGCGCGCTGGTCGGCGCCGTGGCCTACGCCGACACACTCAGCTTTGCCTGACCCCTCCGCGCAGAATGAAGATAAACGGGCCCGCGGGCCCGTTTTTCATGGTCGGCGTGGAGGCGACTCAGGCCAGGGCGTGCTCGCGCAGCAACTCCAGCGGGATCAATTCCAGCGCCGACTCGTGCGTGGCCTCCAGCACCACGGCTGGCGCAGCGCCGGCCTCGTAGGCCTCCAGCCAGCGCAAGGCGCACAGGCACCAGCGATCCCCTGGCTTGAGGCCGGCAAAGCGGTACTCCGGACGCGGCGTGCTCAAGTCATTGCCCGCAGCCGCGCTGAAATCCAGGAACTCACGACTGGCCTTGATGCACACCACATGACGACCGCGATCACTTGCGTCCGTGTCACAGCAGCCCGTGCGGAAGTACCCCGTCAGCGGGGCATAGCTACAGGCCAGCAAGGGCCCACCCAGCACATTGCGCGCATCATTCATGGCATCCAGCCCGTCGCAGGCCGCCTCAGTTGGTCCGTCCGTAAGTATCCTCGAAGCGCACGATATCGTCCTCCCCGAGATAGGAGCCGGACTGGACCTCGATGATCTCCAGCGGCACCTTGCCCGGGTTGGCCAGGCGGTGGGTGGTGCCCAGCGGGATGTAAGTCGATTGGTTCTCGCTGAGCAGCATCACCTTGTCGCCATTGGTGACTTCGGCCGTGCCGCTCACGACGATCCAGTGCTCGGCGCGGTGGTGGTGCATCTGCAGGCTCAGCTTGGCGCCCGGATTGACGACGATGCGCTTGACCTGGAAGCGCGGGCCGGCGTCGATGCTGTCGTACCAGCCCCAGGGACGGTAGACCTTGCGGTGGGTCTGGGCGAGCGTCTTGCCCTCGGCCTTGATGCGGGCGACGATTTTCTTGACGTCCTGCGCGCGGGCCTTGTCGGCAACCATGATGGCGTCGGGGGTTTCGACGACAACCAGATCCTTGACGCCGACAGTGGCGACCAGACGGCTTTCAGCGAAGACGATGGAGTCACGCGTGTCTTCGAGCATGACTTCGCCTCGCGTGGCGTTGCCGGCTTCATCCTTGGGGCTGACCTGCCACAGGGCGTCCCAGGCGCCGACGTCGCTCCAGCCGGCGTCCATGGGGACGACGACGCCTTGGCCGAGTTCGGGGTGTTCGTTGAGCGGCTCCATGACGGCGTAGTCGATGGAGTCGGACGGGCAGGCGGTGAAGGCGGCTTTGTCGACGCGCACGAAGTCGATGTCGCGCTTGGCTGCGCCGACCGCTTTTTCGCAGGCTTCGGCCATGGCGGGCTTGAGGGCGCGCAGGGCTTTGAGCCAGACGCTGGCTTTCATCATGAAGATGCCGGCGTTCCACAGGTACTGGCCGCTGGCGACGTATTGGGCGGCGCGCGGGGCGTCGGGCTTTTCGACGAAGGCGGCCACCTTGCAGGCGCTACCACTGAGGGTGTCACCCTTGCGGATGTAGCCGTAACCGGTCTCGGGCCGGTCGGGGACGATGCCGAAGGTGACCAGTGCACCGGCCTGGGCTTGCTGCAGGCCTTCGGCGATGGCAGCCTGGAAGGCGTCGCTGCGGGTGACGATCTGGTCGGCCGGCATCACCAGCAGGATGGGGTCGGCGCCGTCGGCGGCCGCCACCAGGGCGGCCAGTTGCATGGCCGGGGCGGTGTTGCGGCCCACCGGTTCGAGCACGATGCGCTCACTGGGCTTGCCGGCCTGGCGCATCTGTTCGGCCACGATGAAGCGGTATTCCTCGTTGGTCACGACGATGGGCGCGGCGACTTCGGCGGCGGCAAAACCGTTGAGGCGGCAGGCGGTGATCTGCAGCAGCGATTCGTTGCTGGTCAGCGGCAGCAACTGCTTGGGGTAGGTCTCGCGCGACGCGGGCCACAGGCGCGTGCCGGAGCCGCCGGACAGGATCACGGGTTGCAGCATGAGTTTTTCCTCTTTTCAGTAACCGTTGGGATTCTGGCTTTGCCAACGCCAGGCGTCGGCACACATGGCATCAAGATCGCGTTCGGCACGCCAGCCCAGTTCCTGCTCCGCGAGCACGGTCTCGGCATAGCACTGGGCCACGTCACCAGGCCGTCGCGCGACGATCTCGTAAGGCACGGGACGACCACTGGCACGTTCGAAGGCGCGCACCACCTCCAGTACAGAATAGCCTTGGCCGGTGCCCAGGTTGACGGTCAGCACGCCCTCGCGCTGCGTCAGGCGCTGCAGCGCCTTCACATGGCCCAGCGCGAGGTCGACCACGTGGATGTAGTCACGCACCCCGGTGCCGTCCGGCGTCGGGTAGTCCCCACCGAACACAGACAGCTTGGCGCGCTTGCCCACCGCCACTTGCGACACGAAGGGCATCAGGTTGTTGGGGATGCCGTTGGGGTCCTCGCCGATGCGCCCCGAGGCATGCGCGCCGACCGGGTTGAAGTAGCGCAGCAGAGCGATGCGCCAGGCCGGGTCGGCCGCGGCCACATCGCGCAGCACGAATTCCATCATCCACTTGGTACGCCCGTAGGGATTGGTCGGGCCGGTCGGGAAGTCTTCGCGGATCGGCACGCTGGCCGGGTCGCCATAGACCGTGGCCGAGGAACTGAACACCAGGGTCTTAACGCCCGCCTCCCCCATGACTTCAGCCAGGGCCACCGTGCCAGCGATATTGTTGCCGTAGTAGCGCAAGGGCTGGGCCACCGACTCGCCGACCGCCTTCAGTGCAGCGAAGTGGATCACCGCGTCGATGCGGTGAGCAGCGAAGACCTCGCGCATGGCCGCGCGGTCACCGACATCGACCGGGTGGAAGGCTGCCAGCTTGCGCCCGGCCAGTTGCTCAACGCGGGCCAGAGACTCGGCCTTGCTGTTGCACAGGTTGTCGACCACGACCACCTCATACCCCGCCGCCAGCAGCTCGACGCAGGTGTGAGAGCCGATATAGCCGGCTCCGCCGGTGACCAGGATGGTTTTCATGAGGCGCTCACTCGAAGCAATCACATTCAGCGAAAGGCTTGCCCGCCAGGTCCTTCGCCGACAGCAAGGGGGCGATACCTTCCAGCGGCCACTCTACCCCGACCGTGGGGTCGTTCCAGGCGAGGCTACGCTCGAAGGCCGGCGCGTAGTAATCGGTGGTCTTGTAGAGGAAGTCGGCCGACTCCGACAGCACCAGGAAACCGTGGGCGAAGCCCTTGGGTACCCAGAACTGGCGGTGATTGTCTTCGGAGAGTTCCACCCCGGCCCATTGACCGAAGGTGGGCGAAGCGCGCCGCATGTCGACCGCGACATCGAACACCCGACCGCTGACCACGCGCACCAGTTTGTCCTGCGCCTGTTCGATCTGGTAATGCAGGCCGCGCAGCACGCCGCGTTGTGAGCGTGAATGGTTGTCCTGCACGAAATCGGCGTCGATCCCCGTCGCCTCGCGGAAGGTCTTGGCGTTGAAGCTTTCCATGAAGAAGCCGCGACTGTCGCCAAACACCTTGGGTTCGAGGATCAGCAGGTCGGGGATGGCAGTCTTGATGACATTCATTGATGAATTCCAGGCAACATGGGATCAGGCGCGCGCATCGCCCCAGCGCAGCGGGCAGTCGTCGTCACCCACATAGGTCGTGTGGCCACTGCGGTCCACGCAGTAGCGGGATGACACCACCATCTCGTTGAAGGTCATGCCTTCACCGACGCGGGTGTATTCGAAAAGCACGCTGCGTACCAAGGTGGAGTTGCGGCGCAGGTGGGAGCCGTGGCCGATCCAGCACGGGCCGACAATGGTCGTGCCCGGCTCGATGCGCACACTGGAGCCGATGTAGACGGGCCCGGTGATGCTGACCTTGTCCCAGTCAATGTGCGTGTTCAGCCCAGCCCACACACCAGGCGCAACCTCTTTGCCGGGCATGTCCATCTGCGCGATCTCGCCGCGCAGCACGCGTTGCAGCACCGTCCAGTAGTCGGTCACACGACCGATGTCGATCCAGTTGAAGAAGCGATTCTGCGCGTAGAAGGGCAGCCCTTTCTGCACCAGCAAGGGGAACAGTTCGCTCCCGATGTCATACACCTTGCCGGAGGGAATCAGATCCAGCGCGGCCGGCTCGAACAGGTAGATACCGGTCGAGGCCAGCGTGGACTTGGCTTCCTCGGGGCTCGGCTTTTCCTGGAACGAGAGGACCTTGCCTTCCTTGTCCGCGACCACGATGCCGTAATTCTTGACCTCGTCGCGCGGCACGTTGAGCGTCACGACGGAGGCGATCGCGCCCTTGCTCGCGTGCTCGTGCAGGGCGGCGCCGATGTCCAGGTCGATGATCGCGTCCCCGCACAGCACCAACGTGGTCTCATCGAAGAAACCGCTGTTGTCCTGGATGCGCCTCATGCCGCCCGCCGAGCCGACGGGCTTGGGCACGATGTCGCCGTGATCCACGCCGCCCTCGTAGGAATAGCCGATCTCGACACCCCAGCGATGGCCGTCACCGAAGTATTCCTCGATCTTGCGGTGCATGAAGGCCACGTTGATCATGATCTCGCGCACGCCATAGCGCGCCAGATGCTCGATGATGTATTCCAGCACCGGCTTGCCGAGGATGGGAATCATCGGCTTGGGCAGGTCCTTGGTCAGCGGGCGCACGCGGGTGCCCTGCCCTGCGGCCAGAATCATTGCTTTTGCCATCAGTCGTTTTCTCCGTGTTCGGATTGCGCTTCAGGTTGCGCGCGCGCCGCCAGATGATTGGCGATGCGCACGTAATCATCCACCGCCAATGTTTCACCGCGCGCGCCTGCATCAAGGCCCAGGCTCACGAAGTCCGCATCGTCCAGCCAGGCGCGCAAGGTGTTGCGCAGTGTCTTGCGGCGCTGGCCGAAGGCGGCGGTGACGATGCGCCCCATCAGCGCGACATCGGTGCAGGACAGGCTTGCGAGCGGCCGCGGCCGCATGTAGACGATCGCAGAAACCACCTTGGGCGCGGGACGGAATGCCCCGCCGGGCACGTCGAACAGGCGCGCCATGTCGAAGCGGTACTGCAGCATCACGGACAGGCGGCCGTACTCCTCGGTGCCCGGTTCCGCCACCATGCGCTGGACCACCTCCTTTTGCAGCATGAAGGTCATGTCGCGCACGCGTTCGGCATGGTCGGCCAGGTGGAACAGCAAGGGGGTCGAGATGTTGTAGGGCAGGTTGCCGATCACGCGCAAGGGGGCGGGCAGACTGCCGAAGTCGAAGGCCAGCGCATCGCCCTCGTGCACAGTGAGCTGATCCGCGCTGAAATTCTCGTGTAGCCGCGCGATCAGATCACGGTCGATCTCCACCACATGCAGGTGGCCGCAAGCGGCCAGTACCGGACGCGTCAGCGCGCCAAGGCCAGGGCCGATCTCGACGATGTGCTGGTCCGGCTTGGGCGCGATCGCGGCGACGATCTTGCCGATGATGTTCTGGTCGACCAGGAAATTCTGGCCGAAGCGCTTGCGTGCCTGGTGACCGTCGGGCATCTCAACGACTCCCGAAGGCTGCCAGGGCTTCGCGGATGCGGGGAATCGCCGCGAAACCGGCACGCTCCCCGCGCAGGATGGCTTCGTGGCGCAGCTCAAAGCTGGAACGCGGCAGGCCGGCGATGTCGGGCCGGATCACCACATCAGCCTCGCGCAGCTCGTAGGTCGCCAGCGTGTTGCCCATGATCGCGATGGTGTCCATCAGCATGTCGACGCTGCCCGCATTCTTCTTGCCCGAGGGGCGTCCGGAAATATCCACCGCGATCACCACGTCGGCACCGAGCTGGCGCGCGGCGCGCGCCGGCACCGGGCTGACCAGGCCACCATCCACATAGTCGCGGCCACGTATGGTGACCGGCGAGAAGACCTCGGGAATGGCCGAGGACGCCCGCACCGCCATACCCACGTTGCCGGTCGCGAAGACGATGGGTTCGCCACTGGCGAGATCGGTTGCCACCGCACCGAACTTGCGACGCAGGCCCTCAATCGGTTTGTTGCCGACACTCTGGTTGACGAAGCGCTCCAGCGCCTCGCCCTTGAGGAAGCCGCGCTCGAAGATGGCCCAGTCGGTGAGCTTGCTCTCCTCAAGGCGGAAGGCAAGCTGCTGCAGGTCGAAGGCGCCGATGCCCGAGGCATAGAGCGCGCCGACCACGCTGCCCGCCGAGGTACCCACCACGATGTCCGGCACCAGGCCTTGCGTCTCCAGCGCCTTGATCACGCCGATATGCGCCAGGCCGCGCGCGGCGCCTCCGCCCAAGGCCAGGCCCAGGCGCGGCTTGGCCCGGGCTACTGGCGGCACTGGCGCTGGCGGCACGGGTTGTTCCGTCAGAAGCGGGCTGGGGGTCTGTGAAGTGGTGGCGCAAGCGGACAGGAAAGCCGAGGCCAACCCCCATTGCAGGAAATCGCGTTTCTTCATGAGTGTGCTTTGGTCTGTGCAGCAGCGATCATTGCCAGCGCGCAATCGACCGCAGCAAAAAGACTGCCGGGATCGGCCCGTCCGCTGCCAGCCAGATCCAGCGCAGTGCCATGGTCGACCGAGGTCCGGATGATCGGCAGGCCCAGGGTGATATTGATGCCGCCACCAAAGGTGGCGTACTTGAGCACCGGCAGACCCTGGTCGTGGTACATGGCGAGCACAGCATCGCCACGCGCGAGCTGGCGCGGCGTGAACAAGGTGTCGGCCGGCAGCGGGCCCACCAGCTCCATGCCCTCGGCACGCAAGCGCGCCAGCACGGGTTGCAGGCAGTCGATCTCTTCGCGCCCCATGTGCCCGCCCTCGCCGGCATGCGGATTGAGGCCGGCCACCAGGATGCGCGGCCGGACCAGGCCGAACTTGTCCTGCAGGTCGGCATGCAGGATGCGGATGACCTGTTCCAGCTCGCTCGCCGTGATGGCTGCCGGTACGTCCTTCAGCGCCAGGTGGGTGGTGGCCAGGGCCACGCGCAGCCAGCTACGCGCCTCGGCCGGGCCATGCTCGCCCGCCAGCATCATGACCACGCGCGACGTGCCGGTCCGCTCGGCCAGGTATTCGGTGTGGCCGGAGAAGGCGATGCCGGCATCGTTGATCACGCTCTTCTGCACCGGTGCGGTGACCATGGCGGCGAACTCGCCCGTCATGCAACCGTCGATGGCACGATCCAGCAGGTCCACCACATAGGTCGCATTGCGCAGGTCGAGTGTCCCGGCCTGAGCAGCGGCACGCAGCGGCACGTGCAGAACTTCGAGCGTGCCCGGCAGGGGCGCGGACTCCGGTCTGTAGTCGCGTACCGCGACATGGGCGCCGGTCGCCGTCGCACGACTGGCCAGCAGTTCGCGGTCTCCCAGCACGACCAGGCGGGCCGGGGTGTCCCGCCAGTCGCCGCGCGCCAGCATGGCGCACAGCTCGGGCCCGACGCCCGCCGGTTCGCCGCTGGTGATGACGATGGTCGGACTCGGCGCCACGCCGCGCTCAGTCGAGCTTGATCTCGACATAGGCCTGGTCGCGCAACTGACGCAACCAATCCTCGTAGTTTTCCTGCGCCTTGCGCTCGCGCAGCGCCATGCGCGCCTCCTGGCGGCGACGCTCTTCGGTCACATCGGCGAGGCGGCGTTCCTGCACCTGGATCAGGTGCCAGCCGAAAGGTGACTTGACCACGCCGCTGATCTCACCCGGCTTGAGCGCGTTCATCGCGCGCTCGAACTCGGGCACCGTCTCGCCAGCCGACAGCCAGCCCAGATCGCCCCCCTTGGCCGAGCTCATGTCGGTGGAGTTGGCTCGGGCCAGCTCGGCGAAGTCCGCCCCACTGAGCAAGCGTTCGCGCAGTAGATTGAGGCGGCGCAAGGCTTCGGCCTCATTGGGGACGTCGCTGTTGCGGACCAGGATGTGACGCGCGCGGGTCTGCTCGACTTGTTGCTGACGGGTACTGCCCACGTCGCGCAGATCAACCAGCTTGAAAATGTGCAGGCCGGCAGAACTGCGAATCACCGGGCTCACTGCGCCCTTGCTCATCTGCGCCAGGCGCTCGGCGACCATACCCGGCAGGCGGTCAGCCGTACGCCAGTCGAGCGAACCGCCCTGCATCGCGTCCTGTGCGTCGGAGAAGGCCGCGGCCAGCTTGCCAAAGTCGTCACCCTGGGCGATCAGGCGGTTGACCTCGGCGGCGCGCGCCTGGAGGCGGCGCCAGTCCTGCTCGGTGGCGCCATCGCGCGCGCGCAGCAGGATGTGCGAGACGAGAAACTCGCGCCCGCCGATCGCGCCCAGCGGGCTCGCCAGGAAGGCATCCACCTCGCCCTCGGTAACGACCACCCGGCTGTCGACCTCGCGCTCGCGCAAGCGCGACAAGGTCACTTCGTTGCGGATATCTTCACGGAAGCGTTCCCAAGGGATCTTCTCGTTGTTTTCCACCGCGCGGCGCAGGTCCGCCACCGACAGCTTGTTGTTGTCGGCAATGGTCTGTAGCGCACGCTGCAGGGTCAGTTCGTCGATCCGCACACCCAGTTCGCGCGCCTGCTGGAGCTGGATGCGCTCGAGGATCACCCGCTCCAGCACTTGCCGCTCCACCTGCGCACGCGGCGGCACCGCGGTTCCGCCGCGGGTCAGTTGCGCAATCGCGGCGTCGACCTTGCCATTCAGTTCCAGACGCGTGATCACATCATTGTTGACCACCGCCACCACGCGGTCGAGCGAGGCCGCCCAGGCCGCCGACACCGTGCACAAAAGAGCAGCCCCCAGGGCAGCCCGGCCAAGAGAGAGAAACCTGATCATTCCCGTGTACTTCCTTCCTGTGATCCGCTCGACGTGCATCGACTCACTCCTCGCCCATCGAGGCGCTGCTGTCGAGGCGCTGGTAGCCCCCGACGTTGCGCTTGAGCAGGGAGGTCGGGCTGGAGCCGATCGCGGACAGCCCGTCCAGTTGCAATTGAATGAAGAAGCCGCTGGTGTATTCCGCCTTGCCCACGGTCGTATCCGTCCGGGTATTCACGACCGAGTGCCACACCATGCGCAAGGACCAGCAGCCCGCGCTGTATTCCAGGCCAGCCAGCGACTCCGACATCTGGTGGTCACGCATGTTGTAGTTGTAGCGCCCAACCAGTGAGTAGCCACCACCGATGCGCCATTGCCCAGACAGGTCTACGTCGCGCAGGTTCCCCTGGCGATAGCGATAGGCAGCAGACATCACCCGTCCCGGCTCCAGCGTGTAGCGGGTGGCCAGCACGCCGCTCTGGGTGCGCGCCTCGACAGGGTCGTATTCGTACAGGCTGTCCACCCACCACCCGCGCGTCACGCGGCCGGAAAGGCCGGCCAGCCAATTGTCGTTGTTGCGCGTAGGCTGCGTATTCGTGGTGTTCAGGCCAACCTTCTGGTCGGCGAAATGAAAGCGCTGCCCCACGGCGCCGCGCAACCATTCCTCACCGGAGTCGGCCTCGATCAGGCGCGAGGTGATCGCCGCGGTGAGCTGGTTGGCATCGCCGATGCGGTCGTTCCCGGAGAAGCGATTCTCGGCGAAGATCTGCGCGAAGTTGTAGTCGGCCAGGCCGGAATCGAACACAGGGATGTCATCCTGCTCACGGTAAGGCGTGCGCACGTAGAACAGTCGCGGCTCCAGGGTCTGGATCTGGCCACGCCCCTGCAAATCGGTGTCGCGCTCGAAATTGAGTCCGGTGTCGAAACTGAAGGTCGGCACCGACCGCCCCACCGACTCCTCGCCAACACTCGTCCGCCGGTCGAGTTGGTATTGCGAGAGGTGCACGCCCAACTTGGGGGTCATGTAGTAAGCCGCCCCCTGCACCGGCAGAGACACCTGCGGGTACGCCCAGGTCCGCGTGCCCTCGTCCTTCAGAGTGTGAGCAAAGCGCGTCAGCTCCATGGGCATTTGCAAAGACAAACCCTTCACATCAGGCAGCGACACCTTGCCCGTCAACTGCGGCAGGCGCTGGTAGGGCTCGTCCCCGGTGAAGCCGATCAAGGTCTGGTAATTCTGCACATTGAGACCGAAAGTCCAGCCCCCGCCGCCCGTGTTGGCCGTGACCTGGCGACTCAACAAGGTCTGGGAACTGGTCGCCAGCCGCGTCCCCATATCGGCGAAGTAGTACTCGTCGGAGGCATTGCTCACATCAATGAAGCCGCCCCAGCGCCCTGTGTTGTAGTCATGCCGCCAAGTCGTGAAGCTGCGCGCCTCGCCGGTCTGCTTGTCCTGCGGCATCATTTCGGAGCGGAAGACCCCGAAGTAGCCCGGGTTCAGGTAGCGGAACTCGCCCGACAACTGCGCGCCGCGGTCGGCCATCCAGCGCGGCGCGATGGTGGCGTCGTAATTGGGCGCGAGATTCAGGTAATAGGGCGCGCTGATGTCCAGGCCAGTGGTGTTACCGGTCGCGATGACCGGCGGCAGGAAACCGGACTGACGGCCGCCATCGAGCGGGAATTCCGCCCAGGGCGTCCACAGGATGGGCACGCCCTTGAGCCACACGCTGGCGTTGGTGGCGACCCCGGTATTACGGTCGAAATCCATGCGCGCGCTGCTGGCACGCAGGAACCAGTCGGGGTCAGGCGCCGGGCAGGAGCTGTAGGTCAGACGGTCGAAGTGGTACTGGTTCTCGCCCTGCAGCTTGAGCAGGTCCGACTCGCCGCTGAGCACCAGCTCGCGTCGGCTGTCCGGCTCACCGCGCTGCGACCGGGTTCGCACGATTTCGTAGGTGGGGGTGTAGAACTCGCCGAAATAGGTGTCGAGATTCAGCAAAGCCCGCGGCCCGCGGATCGTCTCGCCCGGTTTGGTGAGCACCACCTTGCCCTCGGCATGCAGATCGCTGGTCACCTGGTCGAGGCGCATCCGTTCCGCATTGAGCACCGTGTCCCCGCGCTCCATGCGCGCCTGGCCAACGGCATGCAGCTCCGCATCGGTGCGTCCTTCCATGCGATCGGCTTCAAGGCGCGTCGGCGGCGGCGCGGCCGGTGCCGCAGCGACGGCACCATTGGCCGCCAGCAGCGAATGCCCGAGCAAGAGGCGCGGGTCGACCTCCAGCGGAGCGGCACCCAGGGGGCGCGCCATCGCACAGACGGCAGCAGACACGGCCAAGACCAGCAAACGGGGCTGGACACCGCTTCCATGCAGGGGCCGGGGGCGGTGACGGTGGTTTCGGGACATTGAAGGTGCGGCGAAACGCGCGGCTCACCCCCGCGGGCGGCGAACCTCTGTTTGATAAGATGCCCGGATTCTACACAAAGGCGAGCAGGAGCCCCGACTTGGAACGATTGGAACAATTGCAGCACTGGCTTCACCAACAGCTTCCCGGTCTGGATTTCACGCTTCGCCCCGCCTCGGCGGACGCCAGTTTCCGCCGCTACTTCCGCGCCACGCTGGCCGACGGCAGCACCCGCATCATCATGGATGCGCCGCCCAGCCACGAGGACTGCCGCCCCTTCCTGCACGTCGCCGAACTGTTCCGCGCCGCCGGCGCCCATGTGCCGAGTGTGTTTGCGCAGGATCTGGCGCAAGGCTTCCTGCTCCTGTCAGACCTCGGCGACACCACCTACCTGTCTGCACTCACACCGGACAACGCGGCCGAGCTCTACGCCGAGGCCCTGGGCAGCCTGGCGGTGATCCAGCGCGCGAGCCGACCCGGCGTGCTGCCCGACTACGACCGCGAACGCCTGCTGCGGGAAATGGAGCTGTTCCCGGTCTGGTATCTGGCACGCCATAAAAATATCCAGCTCGACGAAAAAGAAAGCGCCGAGCTGTACGAGGTCTTCGAGCGCATCCTGGCCGTCAACCTGGCCGAGCCCAAGGTCTTCGTGCATCGCGACTTCCACAGCCGCAACCTGATGCTGAGCCAGCCCAACCCCGGCGTACTGGACTTCCAGGACGCGGTATACGGCCCGCTCAGCTACGACCTCGCCTCCCTCTTCAAGGACGCTTATATCGAATGGGAGGAAGAGCAGACCCTGGACTGGCTGGCCCGCTACTGGGAAACCGCACGCCACATCGGTCTGCCGGTCCGCGCGGACTTCGCCGATTTCCACCGCGACTACGAGTTCATGGGCGCCCAGCGCCACATCAAGGTGCTGGGCATCTTCGCCCGGCTGTACCACCGCGACGGCAAGGACGGTTACCTCAAGGACATGCCGCTCGTCTTCAAGTACCTGCGCACCACCTGCCGCCGCTATCGCGAGCTCTACCCCCTGGCCCGTCTGCTGGAACGCATCGAGCCGCAAGGCAGCAGCGTGGCCTACACTTTCTGACGCAACGCACCAATCACGCGCAACCACCCGACGCGCTACGCACCAAATTGCTCACAGGCACAATCAATAAGCCGGAAACAAGCACCAATAACGTGCCACCAACAAGACTCCAGGCACCAAACATGGGAAATCCTGTTCGCCAGAAAGGCATAAGCCAATGATTTTCAAAGACTAAAAACCAGGCCCGAAATCTGCTTTCGGCTCCGCCGTCGTGCATAAGGAGTCCATAATGGAGCAGATCAAAATATCAACCGATGTACTTTTCGTGCTGCTGGGCGCCATCATGGTGCTGGCCATGCACTCCGGGTTCGCCTTTCTTGAACTCGGCACCGTCCGCAAGAAGAACCAGGTCAATGCCCTGGTCAAGATCCTGACCGACTTCGCGGTCTCCACCATCGCCTATTTCTTCATCGGCTACGGCATCGCCTACGGCCTGCACTTCATGGGCGACGCCGCCAGCCTGACCCAGGCCAGTGGCTACGAGTTGGTCAAGTTCTTCTTCCTGCTGACCTTCGCGGCGGCCATCCCGGCCATCGTCTCGGGCGGCATCGCCGAGCGCGCGCGCTTCGCGCCGCAACTCGCCGCCACCTTCCTGGTAGTCGGTTTCGTCTACCCCTTCTTCGAAGGCATCGCCTGGAACAAGCACTTCGGCCTGCAGGACTGGCTGCAGGCCAGCTTCGGCGCCCCCTTCCATGACTTCGCGGGCAGTGTGGTCGTGCATGCCGTGGGCGGCTGGATCGGCCTGGTCGCCGTGCTGATGCTGGGCGCGCGTCGCGGCCGCTATCACAAGGACGGCGCCATCGCCGCCCACCCGCCTTCCAGCATCCCCTTCCTGGCCCTGGGGGCGTGGATCCTGATCGTCGGCTGGTTCGGCTTCAACGTGATGAGCGCGCAGAAGATGGAGGCCATCACCGGCCTGGTCGCGCTCAACTCGCTGATGGCCATGGTCGGCGGCACCCTGGCCGCGTTACTGCTGGGCCGCAACGACCCCGGCTTCGTGCACAACGGCCCGCTGGCGGGGCTGGTAGCGGTCTGCGCCGGTTCCGACGTGATGCACCCGGCCGGCAGCCTGATCGTCGGCATCGTGGCAGGCGCCCTGTTCGTCCAGCTCTTCACGCTGACGCAGAACCGCTGGAAGATCGACGACGTGCTGGGCGTCTGGCCACTGCATGGCCTGTGCGGCGCCTGGGGCGGCATCGCCGCCGGCCTCTTCGGCCAGCAGGCGCTGGGCGGGCTGGGCGGGGTCAGCCTTGCCAGCCAGGTCATCGGCACCCTGGGCGGCATTGCGGTGGCGCTGCTGGGCGGCGTGATCGTCTACGGCGGCCTGCGGGCGGCGGTGGGCATCCGCCTATCCCCCGAAGAAGAATTCGACGGGGCCGACCTCAGCATCCATCGCATCACGGCGACCCCGGAACGCGAGACGAACTGGTAGTCCGCGCTGAAAACAAACAATTCGGTTCGTTGAGCGCAGAACTTCAGGCCGTTGGTTTATATGAGTTTACAAACCACCGGCCTGAAGACGCGGCCTGTCGCGCCATTGAACATATCAAGCAATACTCGCAGGACACCTAGAAGCTAACCGCAATCCCCACGGACGTACCTTCGACGTTATTGCCAAAGCGATAGCGGAAGACAAGGCGGGTACGGGTAATGATGACGTCGTGAGCACTCGAATCCAGCTCAAGTCCAAAACCCAGCGATGTGAGCTGATCAAAACCGAGCAGGCCGGCCTGATCTCCAAGATAGGTGGTGTGGGCCGCTTCAAGCACATAGCGCACGGGTCGTCCCAGTGCATTGAGTCCGGTCGGTGCCCGCCAGCGGGTCCACAGGCTGAGGGTCTCACCAGAAGCACTGCTCTCGAACACCGTGTCGTAGCTCTTGAGCTGGACATTGGAGTATCGCCATTCGACATCGATCTCGCGTGCGGGGGCGTAATCCTCGTAATCAAGCATCACCGAACCGCCCAGTCCGTAGGCGTTCATATGCCCACCCTGCAAAAAGCTGAAGTTGGCGTCGAGCTTGTTTTCAATGGCCGTGGAAACCGTGGTGAGCGTACTCGCGAGCGAACCCACCATGAAGTTGAAGATGGGTCTGAGCTTGAGCTTGTCGGCCAGCATGAAATCCCAGCCCACCCCGCCGCTGAGGCTGCCCGAGGTCCATTTGGCCGGTAGCAGGGCCTCGGTCTGCCCATTGCTGGCGAGAAAGGTCGGATCGTAACGCGCGTAGGCGACGCCGCCTTCCAGGTAAAGCGGAAAGCTCTTGCTGATCGAATCCCCTCCGGCGAGCTGCGACATCACGAGGGACGAGCTTTCGGCACTGCCTGTTCCGGCATCCATGCTCAAGGTGCTGCTGGTCAGATCCGGGACGGCCGAGAAACTCATCAGCGCCAGCATGCTTTCGGCATTGCGCTTGACCCTGTCGGACTTGACGCTGAAGGGTGGAGCACTCTGAGCGGAAACAGAGCCCAGGCTGTGTATGACAAGCAGGCAGAGGCCGCCAACCATCCTCAAGCTGGCACGCTTGAATTCGGCAATCAAATTGAGCCCTGTGGTTCGAGTCCGGCGCGCTTGTGTCTGGTAGTGCATGCTAGGGACCTGTTGTTACCTGCCGCACCTATGAGAAACGGTCAGCGCACGCCAGCCCATGTAGTGGCTCAGGCGGGATCATCATTTCGGGAACAGCAGCGTCAGTTGAGCCCGTACCCCCCAGCCTTTCTGGGCGCCGTCCGCTGCCTCGGCCCAGTATTTCCCGGCCACCGCGAACTGCATCACCTGGGAGCCGAGCTTGAAGAGCTGGCCAACCTGCACGATCAGCGGCACCGTCCACTGCTTGGCGCGCCAGTCGTAGACCGATTCTGTATAGGCACCGATGGTCGTGTGGGTCTTGGTCGTGTAGCTCATGAAGGGCTGCACGGTCGTCAGGTTGACGCCTTCCCGCTCCCCGTCCCCGGCCACTGACCAGATGTGGCTGCCCAGGTAGCCCACTGTCCATGGCCCGCTCTGCCTGAGCACCACCCCCGTCGGTCCGAGCCCCAGCTTTTCGGTACCCAGCGTCGATTCACTTGCAGTCGGCAGCAGCTCGACAACGCCCACGCCCCAGATCCAGCCGCCCGCCGTGGGAGCCTTGGGTGAGAAGAACTGGCTGGCGCTGGTGTCGCCCAGGCCGGACTGGTTGACGGTCGCTGCCGGAAAGCCCTGGCGATCGACGAAGGGCACGATGGTGCGCGTGACCAGGTTCCAGTCCTGGCTGATTTCAAAGGGCACCACGGGCTGGAAGACCAGGCTGTCGACCGAGCCGCCTTTGTTCACGCCGCCGTATTCGTCATGGTTGTACTGGATCGGCACGCTGATGAGCGCGGCAACCGGATTGGAGAGTTTCTTGGCCAGTTCGGCGGCTTGGTCTTCCTGTGCATACGAGCCGACGCTCATGGTCACGGCGACCATCGCCAGGCCAACACTGACAAGTGCTTTCAGCATCGTGCTTTCCGTTTCTGTTGTGTCGGAAGGTGGCCCCCCGGATCGAGTCATCACAGCCCAGACCCCCGCGGGTGTCGGCGAGGGCTGCCGCGTCGGATGCTTGCGTCATTCTCCCTTCAGCCGACGCGCGCCTTCGATGATCGGATGCCAGCCCGAGATGAGGGTGATCATGAAACTATCCATGCGCATGTCGCCGGCGCTGTTGTCGTTGCCCGTCGATTTGTAGCCGAAGGTGAGGTTGATGTTTTCGTTGATCTTCCAACCCAGCGTCAGGCCAAAGGCGACGTCATTGCGCTTTTCGCCAGCCACCCCATTGATCGTGGACTTGCCGCCGCTGTACCAGGACGCATCCAGCGAGCCCCACAAGGTTTCGTTGAAGTCGCGCGTCAAGTGAGCATCGAGCTGCAACAGGGGATCGGTCTTGAGGGTCTGGCCCACGTAGTCGGTGTTGTCACCGAAAATCCACGCCGAGGGCAGCAGTTCGAAGGTGGTGCGCCGTCCCGGCACCCAGGCGCCGATCTGCATCACCATGGGTGCGCCAATGCGGCCATACCAGCGGTTCTGCCCGATATTCAGGGCCTGCTTGCTGTTGTACTCGCCGATCGGCAGCGCCAGGTCGGCCAGCAGATCCAGCGAAAATCCCGGCTCGTAGCGAATTGCGTCGGGAATGGTCCGCTGCGCCTTCGGCCCGATCAGGTTGATGTCGAACTCCAGCATCGGGTCCCCGAAGCCGCTGGCGGTTTGCTGGGCAGAGCTGACTGTGGCGCCGTTGACGATTTTTGAGGCTTCGCCGGACAGGCGCCCCATCGGCAGGATCACGGCAGCCATTGCGGAGCGGTCGAGCAGCGCAAAGGTCTGCGCGAATCCGGCCATCGCCAGCGTGGCGTCGAAGTTGGCACCGGCGCTCACCTGGTGCGAGGTATCGAAGGGATTGGTGTTACCGCTCACCGACTCGAAGATCAGTGGCACAGCACTGCCGCCGGAAAGGGATTTCCAGTAAAAGCGGCCGGGCACCTGGGCCTGTACCGACTGGCACAGCCCCAGGGCGACTACCGCTACCGCGGCCATGCGCAGCGCAGTGCGCGACTGGCGGGTGTTTGCGTGGTATTGGGTCATACGAGCCATCCTTCCTGAATATTTGAGCGATTCATCAGCACTGCGATCAAGGCTTGGGTTCTTTCAGCATGTCCTTGGGTGGCAGGAACTGCTTCTTGTAGATCAGCGGCGGATAGCCGGCGTCGTCCTGCACACGCGGTGGCAACTGGTCTTCCAGTGTTTCGAACATGGAACGGTTGGGCAGGATGACGTTGTTCTCCTGCGCGTAGCGATCCCACAGGGCAACCATGCTCTTGAGCTTGTCGGGGTTCGAGGCAGCAAGATCCTTGCGCTCTGCCG
This sequence comes from Uliginosibacterium sangjuense, assembly GCF_059132465.1. Classification (NCBI taxonomy): domain Bacteria; kingdom Pseudomonadati; phylum Pseudomonadota; class Betaproteobacteria; order Rhodocyclales; family Zoogloeaceae; genus Uliginosibacterium; species Uliginosibacterium sangjuense. Next base: position 830,600 of record NZ_CP101132.1, on the reverse strand, counting down.
GATCCTTCGCCACGTTGAACAGCTCCCACCGTTCCTTGCCATACGACTTGTACTGCCAGCGGATCTTCCATTCCCCCTGGCGGATGGCGTAGTTTCCGAAGACCTCCCAGCCAAGGTAATCCTGCTCGGTGCGTGGGGAGTCGGCCTGGTTGGCCAGCACCTTGTTCCAGGATTTGCCAATCAGCGGAGGCAGTTTCTGCCCGTCCAACTGCTCCGGGTAACGGGTGCCGGCCAGTTCCAGCATGGTCGGCACGATGTCGGCGACATGCATCAGCCCGTTGTTGATGCTGCCCTTCGCACGCTTGACGGGCGACCCACTGACGATCAGCGCGTTGCGGATGCCACCTTCGGCCATCCAGCCTTTGTACTGACTGAACGGCGTCATTGAAACCTGCGCCCACATTGGGCCGTAGCCGACGTAGGAGCCAGGATCGCCCCAGGCATTGGGGTGGGTCTGGGACCAGGCGATGGAAGCGAACAGGAAATCGCGCGAGCCCGGCGAGCCGGCAATCATCTTGAACAGATCGGTTCCCTCGGCACCGTTATCGCCGAAGGTCACGAAGATGGTGTTCTCGTATTCGCCGATGTCCTTCAAGTGCTGCACCAAGCGCCCAATATGGTGGTCCATGTTCTCCACCATGCCGGCATACAGCTCCATCTTCTTGCCCTGGATCGCGCGGGCGGCGGGTGCGAGCACGGTCGGATCGGGAATGAACCACATACGCTCGGAGAGCTGCGTGCCGGGCGGCATGATGCCCAGCTCGATCTGACGTTTCAGGCGCGCCTGGCGGACGGCATCCCAGCCCTGGTCGTATTCGCCCACATGACGGTTCCGCCAGTCATGTGGCAGGTGATAAGGGTCGTGCGGGGCCTGGTGGGCCACATAGGCGAAGAAGGGCTTGCCGTCGCCGCGATTCGCATCGATGAAGCTGATCAGCTTGTCGGTGTAGGTCTTGGTGGCGTAGTAGTCCTTGGGCAACTCGGTCAGGTAGCGGCCATCTTCGGTAAACACCGACTTGGGCGCGACAGCGGTGAAGTTGTTCATGTCCCAGTAGCTGCCGGCACCGTCGAGCAGCGTAAAGTCACGCTCGAAGCCACGCGCCGCCGGAATCAGGTCCGGCGTCTTGCCCAGGTGCCATTTACCCACCATGTAGGTGTGGTAACCCGCGCCCTTGAGCAACTGCGGCAGCGTCGCCACCTGCTTGTTGAGATAGCCCTCGTAGCCGGGCACACCCGTCTGGTTAGGCGCGGTCCACTCGTCCATGTTGCCGAGCCCGTTCAGGTGCGTATCCACACCCGTCAGCAGCATCGAGCGCGTCGGCGAACTGGTGGCATGCGTGTAGAAGTTGGTGAAGCGCACGCCATCACTGGCGAGGGCGTCGATGTTGGGCGTCTTGATCTCGCTGCCAAAGGCGCCAATATCAGAAAAGCCAAGATCGTCACCCAGCAGGATGACGATGTTGGGCCGTTTGGCAGGCGCCTGGGCCTGGACTGATGCCATGAACAGCGACGCCAGCGTCGCGGCGATGACGGTCAGGGAAGTTCGCGTCTTCATACGTCCTCCTGTTTCAATGCCTGGTGATTCGGTCTGTCGGGTGATTCATGGCGCGGCATCCGGATTCCCAGCCCCCGGCTGCGCGCCCTGGATCCGCTCCAGGTAGCGGGAGACCTGCTGCAGGATGCGCGGCATGTCGCGCTGGATATGGCTGTAGAAATGCTTCAGGCCGTGGCACAGATAGTTCAGGCCCGGCTCCCCCGAGGTGGTACGCACGAGCCTGTTCTTCGGGCACTCACCCCAGCACAGCTTGAGGTAGCGGCACTCGCGGCAGTCCTGCGGCAGGGTGTCGCGCTTGGCGAAGCCAAAGCCCTGCTGGCGCGCGGAGTAGGCCATCTCGCTCCAGTGCGTGTCGGCAATGCTGCCGAGCTTGTATTCGGGATAGACATAGTGGTCGCACGAGAACACCTCGCCCGAGTGCTCGATGGCCAGGCTCTTGCCGCAGAACTCCGCCGTGATGCAGCGCTGCGCGGGCATGCCAAGTGACTGGGCCACCACGTTCTCGAACAGGTCGATATGCACCTTGCCGTAATCGTTGGCATACCAGTCATCCCACACCGCACTCAGGAAGTGGCCCCAGTCCTCGGGCGCGACCGACCAGTCGGTCACCACCGAGCCGGGCGTGCCCGGCCGCGCAGCCTGACTGCCGACCACCGGCTGCACGACCTGCCCCTGGTGCTGTGGCGCGACGCTGGCGAAATCCTTCGGCTCGACGCAGGAGATGAACTGCAGGCGGCGGGCGCCCAGTTCCCGCGTCAGGAAGCGATACACCTCCAGCGGCTGCAGGGCATTCTCGCGATTGACCACGCACAGCACGCTGAAGGGCACATCGTGCTGCTGCAGCAGGCGCGCCGCCGCCACCACCTTGGCGTGGGTCGTCGCCCCGCCCTTGGTGACGCGATAACGGTCATGCAGCACCTGCGGGCCGTCACAGCTCAGGCCGACGAGAAAACCGTGCTGCTTCAGGAACACAGCCCACTCGGTGTCGAGCAGGGTGCCATTGGTCTGCAGGTCGTTCTCGATGCGCTGGCCCGGCCGGGCGTGGCGGGCCTGGAGGGCGACCACCTTGCGGAAGAAGTCCACCCCCAGGATGGTCGGCTCGCCCCCCTGCCAGCTGAACACCACCTCTTCGCCGGTCTGCGCCTCGATGTACTGGCGGATATGTTCTTCCAGCACATCATCGGCCATGCGTGGCTGACGCGGTTGCCCTAGCAGTTCTTCCTTGTGAAGGTAATAGCAGTAGGGGCAGTCCAGGTTGCACTGTGCGCCCACCGGTTTGACGATTGCATGGAAGCGGTGGCGCGCACCCGGCGGCAAGGCCGCCAGCTTGGCGCGTGGCTTTGCAAACACGATCTTCTTCTGCGGCGTGTTCATGTTGCCCGTCCTGCATCCGGCTGCACATGGGGACACTCCCCCGGCTCCGACACAGCGGGCGCCGGATCAAGTGCATGGCTTGGCATTCGAGAGGGGAGCGCGGAACTCATGGACGCATCCATGCGCTGCCAAAGGTGATGTAAAAGGCATTGCCGTCCGGACCCCGCGCGACATCCAGCCCCATGTGCAGGCCGTACTTGCGCGCCAGTTCGTAACGGATGCCCAGCCCGCCCGCCAGCACTTCGCGTTTTGATTCGGCGCGGCTGGCGTCCAGGCGTGCCGCCCCGCCACCACCAAAGAACACCAGGCTGTAGCGCTTCCAGAACTGCCAGCGCACCTCAGCCTCCAGCTGCGCCACCTGTTCGCCCTGGTAGCGCATGGCGGGGACACCCCGCATCATCACGAAGGGATACACATAGAAGGGCGCATCGCCCTGCAGGGCGGAAGCACTGCCGAACAGGCCCAGGTTCCAGTCCCGCGCCAGCGGAAGGTAATGAAGGCCGGTCAGGCTGTAGCGCTGGAAGTCGCTGTCGCCGCCGAGAGACTTGTTGAACACCCCCGCGCTCAGTTCAAACAGGCTGCCGGCGGTGGGCGTAAAAGGCGAGTTGCGCGAATCGTAGTTCAGCACAGGCAGCAGCCCGCCGACCTTCGAGTCTTTCGAAAAATCCGGCAGGCCGGGCGTACCGGCCGCCGCGTCGAAGCTCGAAGCGACGTTGGCACGCACGTAGCCCAGGCCCAGCCACCAGGGCGACTGACCGAGCCGGTAACGCGCCTGGAGCATGGCCAGCTCGATGCCCAGCGTATAAGGCAGTGGCGAATCCTGCAGCACCGGCACGCGACCCAGGCCGTAGAAATCCAGGTTCACCGAAGACTTCATCAGCACCGCCAGGGTCTTCAGCCGGTCATCCAGCCAGTGACGCACGTCCGCCACGAAAGCCCCGCGCGTACCATTCTCCGTGCCCAGCAAGCCAACTGCCGTGATGTTGGGGCGGCCGAAACCGGCACGGCCATCTTCGCGGGCCGGCTTGTCGATGAATACTGCCGCGCCAGCCGCGCCGAGGCCCACCGCCGGCTCCGTGATGGGCGCCACGATCGGCACGAAACCATAGGCCTGGTCGATGTATCCGCTGATGTCGAACTCACCATCCTCGGCAGAGTAAAAGCGCGGGTCCGCCGCCTCGGCGGCCAGCGCTCGGCCGCCCAGGACGAGCGGGAACAGGACACAGACAAGCAGGCAGACCGGTCTGCGACACAGGCGCGTGATCATGTCGGCTCAGCCAGTGGATGCGCTATCGCACGGAACGGCGTGCCACGCCGCGTGTATTGCCGGCGACCCCCGGCTGATTGAGCCCCGGATCGACCGCTACGCCACGATTACCCGCCGCCCCCGGCTGGTTGATGCCCGGATCGACCTTGCCTACGCCCGGGGCGCCCCCTGCGACACCCAGGTTCCCGGCAGCGCCCGGCTGGTTGATACCCGGGTCGACCTTGCCCACGCCCGGCGCCCCCCCCGCGACACCCCGGTTTCCGGCCACGCCGGGCTGGTTGATGCCCGGGTCGAGCGCCAGGGCAGGCCCCCCCAGTACCAGCAGCGACAAGGACAGGACAACCCCACGATGCTTGCTCACGGCTGACCCCTTTCCCCTGGTGTCGGGTTCACTGGACCACATAGACCAGGTTGTTGCCCTGGAAAGCTGCCCGGTAATAAACCTCGCCACATTTCTGGTACTCGACCCCCTCCCTGGTTTCGGGCTTGCAGCCCGGTGGCAGGATGGTGGAAACCGACCCTTTGGCCGGCTTGCTTGCGGCAGCCTGCTGCTGGGCCACTGCCGCCTGCTGCTGCGCGGTGGCCGCCTGTTGTTGAGCCGTCTGAGCCTGCTGCTGGGCCGTCTGGGCCTGCTGCTGTTGTGTGCTGCTCGCCGCTGCACCCTCCGCCACAACAACGCGCCGTGTGGTGCGACGGGCTACCCCGGCGCCGGAGATGGGCGTCAGTGGCGCACCGACCACGGCTTGCGCCGTCGGCATCCAGCGCAGCCCCGGCATCGGGGCGAAGCTGACATCACAGAACGAGGCGGCAAACACGACCACCCCCAGCAGAAGCAGCCTGTTGGCCTTGAAAGTATTCATTGACTGTTCCTTTCGGCTGGATCAACGCGGGGCGATGAAGTCGACCTTCTGCGCGCCCTTGGGCGGCGTCATGCGAAAGGTCTCAGCTACGAAGGCCGGTTTGAAATCCCAGCGGCTGACCACCACCGAGAATTGAGGCGCACTGACCATGTCACGGGTCGTCAGAACCAGTTTGCGGATCAGCGGGCGCGGGCCATCCTCGATCCAGATCTGCCAGTCGACATGCGGTGCACGGAAAGCCAGGTGATTGCAGCGCGCGCCCTCCACCACCCCTTTCCCGACGACGAAGCCGCTTTCGACATCCGTCATCAGAATGTCATAGGCATCGCGGTAGAGCAGGTCGCCAGCCGGTGCAACGATGTCCAGCGAACTGCGTGCGAAGTCCAGCATCGCTTCAAGCGTGTCCGGCGCGGCCACGCTGGCATAGATTTTTTGCGACGGACTACTGAGCATCAGTGACTTTCCGTCGTACACGAAGAGCTGATTGACCAGATCGCCGCCACGCTCCACACGCAACTTGTTCGGTCGTTGCACTGACTGTGCAGCCGTGTGGTCAAACTGAATCTTCTGTCCGGAATCGAGAACGATTTCGAGCGAACTGCGGGTATCGAGGCGGAACTTCTGCTGCTGGGCCAGGAAATCTGTGGCCTTCTTCAGCAAGCCGGACGCCTCCAGTTCTATTTGAGCCTGCGCGCTGTGCAAAGAAAGGCAAGCCAGGCTCACCAGCACAAAACCGCGGAACATCAGCCTGACGCGAGGAAATGCAGTCATTTTCCGCTCTCCTTGTGGATACCGTTTGACTTCTTCCTGGCCCGCGCTTGGCCGGCAGGACCATGAGTTTCAATTCTGGGTCTGCACCAATGGGCAGGAATCTACATTTCGCGACAGCTGGTTTAGATTTGCGGCACATCAACGGTGCCCCTTCGCCCATGCGTCCCATCACCGCTCCCTTGCCTCCGATGCCTGGCCCAGGCGAACTACGGGTGGGTGTCTTTTCGCATTTGTGTTCAGAGCTGAACCGGCAGGGAATTGCGCCAGAGCCGATTTTCGAAGCCATCGGATTCGACAGGGCGCTGATTGACGATCCCAATGGCATCATCAGTTACCGCCGTGCGGCGCAGCTGGCAGACGCTTGCGTCAGGCTCGGAAAATGCTCCTGTCTTGGCCTGCGCCTTGGCATGACCGTTGATGACGCGGCGCTCGGCACGGTTGGTGCGCTGGTCCGCCACTCCCCGAATGTGGGAACGGCCCTGAAGAATCTGATCGAATACCTTTCACTGCATAACCGATCAGCCATCGCAAGCCTGAAGGTGAATGGCGCCAATGCACACATCGGTTACGCCATCCTGGACACTAGCCTGCCTGGCGGCGACCAGTTCTGTGCCTCGGCGATGGGGAGAGCATTTGTCATCATGCGCAGCCTGTGCGGCCCGGCCTGGCGCCCCATCGAAGTGCGCTTTCCATTTCGAGAACCCGCTGAAGCAGACAGCTACAGAGAAGCCTTTCAGGCCCCCGTCAGCTTCAATGCGGAGCTCGCTGAGCTGGTTTTTCAGGCCTGCTGGCTACAGCTTTCATTTCAGGACACTGACATTCACGCTTATGCTTGCGCAGCCTGGCAAGCCGGGATGCTGGAGGCCCGCGCTGGGAAGACATTTTCCTCCATGGTCAGCAGGGAGATCAGGATCGCCCTGATTACCGGGAAGTGCGCAGAGGAAGAGGTGGCAAGGGCGCTGAGCCTCCACAAGCGCAGCTTGAATCGCCTTCTTCAGAAAGAGGGCACAACCTTCCGGCACCTGCTCGACGAGGTTCGCATCTGCTTTGCCCAGCAGATGCTGCGCGATACCAATCGTTCAATCGAAGACATCGCCAGATGCCTTGGTTACTCCGACAGCACGGCTTTTGGGCGTTCCTTCAAACGCATCGGAGGCTGCTCCCCGCAAGCCTGGCGTAACTCAGCCCGTACGCATGCTTAGGCGGCTGCGCGCAGGCCCGAATCGCCCCTGCTTTTTCGGACCGACCAGAGCGCATTGCTATGCAATGCGCGTACGCTACTGAAGACAGGCCGCCAACAAAGCCGCCTCATCCACCTCGTCGCGCTGGGCCGCGCTGAGGAATTTCTCGCTGTAGCGGCGGTAGACGCCGCTGCGTACGAACAGGGCGAACAGCTCGCCATCAAGGTGCTGCTCGCGCACCATGCGCGCCATGATGGTCAACGACTCCGACAAGGTCTTGGGGGCCTTGTAAGGCCGATCGGCCGCGGTCAGCGCCTCGAACACGTCGGCAATGGCCATCACGCGCGCCGGAATGCTCATCTGCTCGCGCGTGAGGCGGCGTGGGTAGCCCTTGCCGTCCATGCGCTCGTGGTGGCCGCCGGCGATCTCCGGCACGCTCTTGAGGTGGCGCGGGAAGGGCAGGCGTTCGAGCATCATGATGGTCTGCACGATGTGCTCGTTGATGATGTAGCGGTCTTCATCCGTGAGCGTGCCACGACCAATCGAGAGGTTGTGCAACTCGCCGCGGTTGAACTTGTGCTGCGGCACACTGAGCTTGAAGCCCCAGGGATTGTCGGCCGCCAGCAGTTCGTGCGCACCGCGCGCGACCAGGTGCTCGGGCTTGTCGGCCAGTAGTTTCTCGCTGACCGGCAGGGGCTCTGCCGGGCGCTCGCCGAGTTGGCGCAGCTCGTCGCGTGACAGGCCCAGGCGGTCGTCCAGGGTGCGCATCCAGCGTCGCTCGGCGATCTCGCGCAGGCGTGCGACCTGGTCCTGGCCCATGAACTCGCCGCCGATGTTGCACTGGGCGACGAAGGCGAATTCCTCGTCCAGCGCCTGCCAGTTGCGCTGCAGGGCGGCGCGCGCCTCGGCTTCCGGCGTGCCGGACTGGATCGCGCGCAGGCAGTTGATCTCGGCATCGCGCTTGAGCACCTCGAAGCGCATGCGCACCTCGTGGATGCGGTTGTAGAGGGTCTCCAGCTTGGTCGCCTTGTCGACCACGTACTCGGGCGTGGTGATCTTGCCGCAGTCGTGCAGCCAGGCGCCGACGTGCACCGCCTCCCACTCTTCCTCGCTGAGGCTGAAGTCGCGCAGCGGCCCCTCGCGCTCGTCCTGTGCCGCGCGCACCAGCATCTTGGTGAGCTCCGGCACGCGCTGGCAGTGACCGCCGGTGTAGGGGCTCTTGGCGTCAATGGCGCCGGCCAGCAACTGGATCAGGGCCTCCAGCAACTGCTTCTGGCCATCGATGAGGTGGCGCGTCTCGATCGCCACCGCGGCCGTGGCCGACAAGGCCTCGACCAGGCCCAGCAAGGGATCGCGCAGCCCTTCGCCGGATACGTTCAGGGGTCGCCCCAGCTCCAGCAGGATCACCCCCACGGCCTCGTTGGCCAGGGTCTCCAAGGGCACCACCACCAGCTCCGGCGCCTCCGGCGCGACACGTCCCAGCACGCTGCCATGCGTGCGCAGGGCCTGTGCGGCGAGGTGCTCGCCCGCCAGCGGCAGGACATCGGGGTGGACGGCCTGCGCGCCCTCCAGCGACAGCAACTGCGAGCGCCGCAGCAGCGTCTCATCGCGCAGGTACAGCGCGGCCGAGCGCGCCTCGCTCATGTTCACCACGTCGCGCAGCACCATGTCGAGCAGGCGCTCAAGGCGCGCTTCGGAATTGAGCGCCACGTTCACATCGAGGAAGCGCGAGATGGTGCTCTTCATCTGCGCGGTGGCGGTGGCCAGCAGGTCGACCTCGGCGATGCGCGAGGGCGGTAGATCGCGCGCGCTGAAATCGAAGGCGGCCACCGCGCGGGTGGTCTCGGCCAAGGCTCGCAACGGGCGTACCAGGCGCTGGGTCAGCCAGTAACCGGCCGGGATGGAGGCGAGAATCAGCAGCAGCGTGATCAGCAGGTGGCGCTGCAGCAGCGCGCGCGCCGTCGCAAACAGCTCGCTGTGCGGCACCGCCATCAACACGCGCAGGGTCTGCCCTTCGGCGCGCAGGGTGACCGGGATGGACATCAGCTCCCAGTCCCCGTTCTCATCGGCATGGGTGCTGCGTTGCAGGTCCTGCCGCGACAAGCGGCCCGCCACCTGCACCGGCGTCGGCTCCAGGCTCGTCAACGCGGCCAGGCGGGGCTCGCCACGCGCATCGAAGCTGATCGGCACCGCGCGATCGCTCAGCGCGATCACCTGGTCGGCGGCATCGACGATGGCCACGCGCGAGCCGGGGGTGATCTTGAGTTCATCCACCTCGCGCGCCAACCCATCCAGCGTCGCATCGAGTCCGATCACGGCACCGCCGGGGTAGGCCTCGCGCGCCAGGGTCGTCCCCACCTCGCGGGTGGTGAAGAACACATAGGGCTCGGTCAGCACCGGCCGGTCGTTGCCGCGCGCCAACTGAAACCAGGGCCGGGTGCGCGGATCGAAGACGTAGCCCGGACGCGGCTGGTGCAGCAGCATCTGCTGCTGTTCATCGAAATAATAGAAATCGCCGCTGCTGCCACCGCGCGCCGTCACGCTCTGCGTCTGTACCAGCAGCGTGGCATGCTCGGGCGCCTTGAACACCCGTCGCATCTCCGGGCTGGACAGGCGGCGGAACAGCACGAAGCTGCCGTCTGGATAGCCGACGTACCAGGCATCCAGCAAGGCGTTGGCGCCGAACACAGCATGTGCCAGGGCCACGCCGGCCAGCCGCTGCGACTGGGAACGGGCACGCACGATGTCGTTGTGGGCCAGCAACTCGATCTGCCCGACCGCCGGTTCGAGGATGCCGCGGATCTTGTCGCGCAGCACCTGCGACACGCGCATCGCGTCTTCCTCCACCGTCGCGGTGAGCACCTGGCGCGTGCCGCTGTAGGCATGCCAGGCGAGGACCAGGGCCACGACGACCAACAGCAGGGCGGAGCCGCCTGCCGTCACGACATGCAGTGGCAGACGGAAGCGGGGGCTCATGCGTGGGTTCATGTCTGCCCTCCCGCTCGCTCAGGGCCGGATCGGCTTGTTGTCGTTGAGGGTCAGCCAGCCGCGCGCCACGCGGTAGATGACCCAGATGCCGGTCAGGAACAGGATGCCCCAGGCGATCGGAAAACCGATCAGCACGATACCCAGCACCAGCATGATCAGCATGGCCAGCAAGGACCAGGCGAAGGCAAACCAGAAGGTGCGGATCTGCCACTCGAAATGGCTATCCAGCCAGGTGCCACGCACCTCGCCACGCTGCACATAATTGAGGATCACCGCGATGATCGAGGGCCAGCCGAGCAGGAACATGCCCACCACCGAGGCCACGCTGAAGATGCCCACCAACACCGAGAAGGCGTGGAGCGCGTAGATGATGTGGGTCAGGCGCAGCAGCCCCGGTGAGGGTGCGGCCTGGAGGCTGCCGTCTGGCTGTACGTCGAAGACCTGCTTCTGCTCGCTCATGGCGTTCCGTACTCCCTTGTCATGCTACGTTGCATGGGGCGGAGCCGCCTGCGGCGTTCCGCCCTACAGGCCGAGACGACCCCACATCTCGTCGACCCGGCGCTTCACGGCTTCATCCATCGCGATGGTACGGCCCCATTCGCGATTTGTCTCGCCCGGCCACTTGTTGGTGGCGTCGATGCCCATCTTGCTGCCCAGGCCGGAGACCGGCGAGGCGAAATCCAGGTAGTCGATCGGCGTATTGTCGACCAGGGTGGTGTCGCGCGTGGCGTCGACCCGCGTGGTCAGCGCCCAGATGACTTCGGGCCAGGAGCGCACGTCCACGTCATCGTCCACCACGATGATGAACTTGGTGTACATGAACTGGCGCAGGAAGCTCCAGATGCCGAACATCACCCGTTTGGCATGCCCGGGGTACGCCTTCTTCATGCTGACCACCGCCATGCGGTAGGAGCAGCCCTCGGGCGGCAGGTAGAAATCGGTGATCTCGGGAAACTGACGCTGCAGCAGCGGCACGAACACCTCGTTGAGCGCCAGGCCCAGCATGGCCGGCTCGTCCGGGGGCTTGCCGGTGTAGGTGCTGTGGTAGATCGGCTCACGCCGCATCGTGATGCGCTCGACGGTGAACACCGGGAACTCGGCCACCTCGTTGTAGTAGCCGGTATGGTCGCCGTAAGGCCCCTCGGCCGCCATCTCGCCAGGGTGGATCACGCCTTCCAGCACGATCTCGGCGCTCGCCGGCACCTGCAAATCATTGCCCAGGCACTTCACCAGCTCGGTCTTGGCGCCGCGCAGCAGGCCGGCGAACTGGTATTCCGACAGGGTATCCGGCACCGGCGTCACCGCGCCCAGAATGGTCGCCGGGTCGCAGCCCAGCACCACCGACAGCGGGAAGGGCCGGCCGGGATTCGTCTGCTGGAACTCGCGGAAGTCCAGCGCGCCGCCGCGGTGCGCCAGCCAGCGCATGATCAGCTTGTTGGGCCCGAGCACCTGTTGGCGATAGATGCCCAGGTTCTGGCGCGCCTTGTGCGGGCCGCGGGTGACGACCAGGCCCCAGGTGATCAGGGGTGCCACGTCGCCGGGCCAGCAGTGCTGGATCGGCAGGCGTGCGAGATCGACCTCGGCCCCCTCCCACACCACCTCCTGGCAGGGCGCACTGCGCACCTCCTTGGGCGACATGTTCATCACCTGGCGGAACATCGGCAGCTTGTCCCAGGCGTCCTTGAGGCCCTTGGGCGGCTCGGGTTCCTTGAGGAAGGCCAGCAGCTTGCCGATCTCGCGCAGGGAGCCCTTCCAGTCAGCGTCTTCACCCATCCCGTAGGCCACACGCTGCGGCGTGCCGAACAGATTGGCCAGCACCGGCATGCTGTGCGCGCGCCCTTGCGTATGCGGCTTCTCGAACAACAGGGCCGGGCCGCCCGCGCGCAACACGCGGTCGGCGATCTCGGTCATTTCGAGATGGGTGTCGACCGGCTCGGCAATGCGCCGCAGTTCGCCGCGCGCCTCCAGTTGAGCGATGAAGTCCCGCAGATCCTTGTAGCGCATCAGTACACCAGGGCAGGCATGGCCGGCGCCTTCTGGAAATGGTAGTCCAGGATCAGCCCCAGGAAGACCACGGCACCCAGCCAGTTGTTGTGCAGGAAGGCCTTGAAGCACTTGTCGCGCGCCCGGCCACGGATCAGGGTCCAGTGGTAGATCGCAAGAAGCGCGGCAATCCCCAGGCCGGTGTTGTAGATCCAGCCACGCAGCATCAGGCTGCCCACCCACCACATGAGGAGCAGGAACAGCGCGTAGCAGATCATGACGGCCGCCACGTCGAAACGGCCGAAGGTGATGGCCGAGGTACGGATACCGATCTTCAGATCGTCCTCGCGGTCGACCATCGCATATTCGGTGTCGTAGGCGATGGCCCAGAAGATGTTGGCCAGCAACAAGTACCAGGCCAGAGGCGGCACCTCCAGGCGCGTCGCCGCGAATGCCATCGGAATGCCGAAGCCGAAGGCGATGCCCAGGTAGGCCTGCGGGATGGCGAAGAAACGCTTGAAGAAGGGATAGGTCGCCGCCACCAGCAAGGCCACGACCGAGAGCTTCCACACCAGCGGGTCCAGCGGCAGGATCAGGCCGAAGGACACCAGCGAGAGCAGCGCCGCCAGCACCAGGGCCTCCCGCCCGCTCACTTCGCCCGTCACCAGCGGCCGCAGGCGCGTGCGCTCAACATGGCCGTCGAACTTGCGGTCGGCCCAGTCGTTCATCACGCAACCGGCCGAGCGCATCAGCACCGTGCCAAGCGCAAAGATCCACACCACGATCCAGTTGGGATACCCCGCCGCACCGAACCACAGCCCCCACAGCGTGGGCCACAGCAGCAGCAGGATGCCGATCGGCTTGTCGAGCCGCATCAGGCGTTCATAGGCATCCAGCTTCTCGCGCAGGTTCATCGCAACTCCAGATCGAGCACCGCCGGCAGGAACACTTCGCAGACCAGCAGGCCATGGCCCGCGCGCATGAAGCGTGAGCGGCGCGCCCACAAGGCACCCGGCACCGCCTGCCCGGCCACAGCGGCTGCGCGATGATAGCGCCGGTCACGCGCGTCCAGCCGCTTTGCCGCCAACCGGCCACGCGCGATGCGCGGGTCAGCGAACAGCGCCGCACCCAACGGACGGCTGCCGATGCCGGCAAACACCTGCCAACCCTGGCGCAGGCTGCGCGGAGCCAGCAGCGAGCGGGCATAGACCACCGGCCTGCCATCAGCGACCAGCAGCACCTCGCGCAGCAGCGCCAGCTCGCCTGCACGCAGGCGCAGCAGGCGCGCCTCGTCTGGATGCGGCCGCCCCCTGCCCTGGGCCAGCACGGTCACCGTGAGCCGGTCACAGCGCGCCCGGATGCGGGCCGTCAGGGACTGCGGATCGGTCAGCCAGGCGCGCAGCGGATGATGCGCGGGCAGGCCCGCCGAGTCGGCCACGGAACGCCAGCAGGCGTCGGGTGCTACGAGATGCTGCATCGACAACGCGGGCTCAGCGGTACTGGTTGATCTCGTCGCGTGTGGCGATCGCCGCAGCCCGCGCGGCGGCGGCGAAATCCTCGCCCTGGCCGGCGTACAGGATGGCCCGCGAGGAATTGATCATCAGCCCGGCACCATCGCTCGCCTTGCCGGCCCCTACGGTGGCCTTCACATCGCCGCCCTGGGCCCCGATGCCTGGCACCAGCAGCGGCAGCTCGCCGACGATGCGGCGCACCTCGGCCAGTTCGCTGGGGAAGGTCGCGCCCACCACCAGCGCCGCCTGGCCATGCTTGTTCCACTTCGTGGCCACCAGTTCGGCCACATGCTGATAGAGCTTGCGGCCGCCTTCGACGGTGAGGTTCTGCAGGTCCGAGCCGCCGGGGTTGGAAGTGCGACACAGCACGATGAGGCCACAGTCGCTGTACTCAAGGTATGGCTCGACCGAATCGAAACCCATGTAGGGATTCACCGTCAGCGCATCGGCCTGGAAGCGCACGAAAGCCTCGCGCCCGTACTGCGCCGCCGTGGCGCCGATGTCGCCGCGCTTGGCATCGAGGATGACCGGAATGCCCGGGTATTCCACATGGATGTAGTCGATCAGTGCTTCGAGCTGCTCTTCGGCCGACTCACCCGCGAAGTAGGCAATCTGCGGCTTGAAGCTGCACACCAGGTCGGCCGTGGCATCGACGATGGCCTTGCAGAAGGCGTAGATCGCGTCCGGCTTGTCCTGCAGGTGGGCGGGGAACTTCGAGAGGTCCGGGTCCAGGCCCACGCACAGCAGGGAGTTGTTCTTGTGCCAGGCGGCGGCGAGATCGGTGATGAAGGGCATGGCGCTTCCGTCGAGAGTCAACTGGAGGATTTTAACGTAGGGCGGAACGCCGCAGGCGGTTCCGCCACGCCACCGCCCGCGTCATGCACCACCATGCTAGCCGGCAAAGAAAAAGCCCGGCACGCAGCCGGGCTTTCTCATCGCTTCGGACCAGACTCAGCCCTTGGTGCTCAGCCCTTCGTCACTTCGGCGTAAGCCCACTCCAGCCAGGGCAGGACCTTCTCGATGTCGGCGGTCTCGACGGTGGCACCACACCAGAAGCGCAGCCCCGGGGGCGCGTCCTTGTACGAACCGATGTCGTAGGCCACGCCTTCCTTGTCGAGCAGCTTCACCAGCGCCTTCACCTGGTCCGGCGTGGCGTCCAGCGAGAAGCACACCGAGGTGTTGGAGCGCGAGGCGGCGTCCTTGGCGAGGAAGTGGATCCACGGGGTCTTGGCCACGAACTTCTCGAACGCCGCGAGGTTGGCGTTCGAGCGCTTGATCAGCTCGCTCACGCCGCCGATGGAATCGACCCAGGCCAGCGCGTCGAGGTAGTCCTCATTGGCCAGCATGGACGGGGTGTTGATGGTCGAACCTTCGAAGATCTCGGTCATCAGCTCGCCGCCCTTGGCGATACGGAAGATCTTGGGCAGCGGCCAGGCCGGCTTGTAGTCCTTGAGGCGTTGCACCGCGCGCGGCGACAGGATCAGCATGCCGTGCGCGCCCTCGCCGCCCAGCACCTTCTGCCACGAGTAGGTGACCACGTCCAGCTTGTCCCAGGGCAGCTCCATGGCGAACACGGCCGAGGTCGCGTCGCACAGGGTCAGGCCTTCGCGGTTGGCGGGAATCCAGTCGCCATTGGGCACCTTCACGCCAGAGGTCGTGCCGTTCCAGGTGAACACGATGTCGTGCGCCGGGTTCCATTGCGACAGGTCGGGCAGTTCGCCGTAGGCGGCGCTGAAGTTGCGCACGTCCTTGAGCTTGAGCTGCTTGACGATGTCGGTCACCCAGCCTTCGCCGAAGGATTCCCAAGCGAAGGTATCCACCGGACGGGCGCCGAGGAAGTTCCACATGGCCAGCTCGAAGGCACCGGTGTCGGAGGCGGGCAGGATGCCGACGTGGTAGTCCGCCGGAATGCCCAGCAGGCGCTTGGTCTCGGTGATGGCCTTGGCCAGGCGGGCCTTGCCCAGCGAGCTGCGGTGCGAGCGACCAAGGATGTCGGTCGGCAGGTTTGCCAGCGAATAGCCGGGGCGCTTGGCGCAGGGGCCCGACGAGAAATTGGGGGAATTCGGCTTGATGGTCGGCTTCACGAAAAGCTCCGATTCAGGTTCAGGAAGTGATCAGGTGGTGAGACGCAAAGAGGGCAGATTGTAGTCTGAGCCCGCAAGGGGATGCACTGTGGCCGATCAAGGCGGCTGGGAGCGGGCTGGAGCGGGCTCACAGCTCGATCGGATCGACGTCGATGTGCCAACGCAGATCGCGCGGCGTCTTCATGCGGTAGAGCGCGTCGACCCAGGCTCCCAGCAGGGTGTGCAGCTCGGGCCGGGTATCGGCTTCCGCCACCAGTTGGGCGCGCTCCAGGCGGGCGCGGCGCACCAGGCGCATCGGTACCGGGTCGAACAGGCGGGCGCGGGTCTTGAGCGCCAGCGCCTGCTCGCGCGCCGCCTTGAGGAAAGCCAGGGTCGTGTCCAGCGACTCAGCCTCGGCACGCAGCACCGCGTGGAAGCTACAGGGCGGGAAGCCGGCCTGGCGACGCTCGGCCAGTTGCAAGGCGGCGAAGGCGTCGAAATCGTGTTCGGCCAGGCAACGGAACAACGGGTGGTCGACGAACTCGGTCTGGATCAGCACCTCGCCCGGCAGCTCGGCGCGCCCCGCTCGCCCAGCCACCTGCATCAACTGCTGGAACAGGCGTTCTGGCGCACGGTAGTCCGAGGAGTACAGCGAGGCATCCGCGCCGACGATGCCGACCAGGGTCAGGCGCGGGAAGTCGTGCCCCTTGGCCAGCATCTGCGTGCCGACCAGGATGTCGACCTCGCCCGCCTCGATCTGGTCGCGTACCGCCTCCCACTGCGCCGGGGTCTTCACCACGTCGCGGTCGACGCGCAGTACCCGCGCGCTGGGGAAGTGCTCGCCCAGGCGCTCTTCCAGGCGCTGCGTGCCGCGCCCGAAGGCGGCCAGGTGCTGGCTGCCGCAACTGGGGCAACTGCGCGGCACCTGCGCCTCCGAGCCGCAGTGGTGGCAACGCAGGATCTGGTCGGTCTGGTGGAACACGCGGTTGGCCGAGCAATGGTCGCAGGCGCTGATCCAGCCGCAATCGGGGCAGGACACCACCGGCGCATAGCCACGCCGGTTGAGGAAGACCAGGCTCTGCTCGCCGCGCTCCAGGCGCAGGCGCAGCGCGTCGAGCAGACGCGGCGACAGGCCCTGGTCCAGCTTCACCCGGCGGGTGTCGATCAGGCGCACCGCCGGCGGCGACTCGGCCACCGCGCGGCTGGGCAGGGCCAGCCGCGTGTAACGGCCGGCCTCGCCATGCAGCCAGCTCTCCAGCGAAGGCGTGGCCGAGCCCAGCAGCACCGGGACGCCCTCGTTGCGCGCGCGCCAGACGGCGAGATCGCGCGCCGAGTAACGCAGGCCGTCCTGCTGTTTGAAGGAGGCGTCATGCTCCTCGTCCACCACGATCAGGCCTAGGCGCGCCAAGGGCACGAAGACCGACAGGCGCGTGCCGAGCACGATGTCCAGCTCACCGCGCAAGGCCTGCACGAAGGCTCGCGAGCGCACGCCGTCGGCCACCCCGCTGTGCAGCGCGGCCAGCCGCGCCCCGGGGAAACGCCCCGCCACGCGTTCCAGCAACTGCGGCGTCAGTCCGATCTCGGGCACCAGCATCAGCGCCGACTGGCCGCGCGCCAGCGTCGCCGCGATCAGATGCAGATACACCTCGGTCTTGCCGGAGCCCGTCACGCCATGCAGCAGACAGGCCTGGAAGTGCCCCAGGCTCTCCTGCACCGTCGCCACGGCGGCCGCCTGCTGCGGGTTGAGCGCCAGCGCATCGAGCGCGCGCACGTCGCCCTGCGCGCTGGCGACCTCCAGCCAACCCTTGTTGCGCGCCTGGCGCAGGCCCTCGGCGGCGTTGGCCCCCAGTTGTTCCAGCATCAGGCTGCGCCGCAGGGGGCCGGCGGCGGCCACCAGGCTCACCGCGGCCAGCGCCCGCGTCAGGCGCGTGCTGTCAGCCAGCGCGGCGCGGCCGGCAGCCGTTGCAGCTAGCAGCGGGTCTTCCTCGCGCGGCAGACGTACCGCGCGCTTGAGGCCGGGCGGCAAGGCGGTGGCGATCACCTCGCCCAGCGGATGGTGGTAGTAGGCGGCGACGAACTCGGCCATGGCCAGCCAGGACTCCGGCAGCGGCGGCACCTCGTCAAGCACTTCCCGCACCGCACGCAGCTTCTCGACGGGGGGAGAGTCCTCCGGGTTGACGGCGATCACGACCCCGGTCCGCTCACCCGTCCCAAAGGGCAGGCGCACGCAATGCCCGCGCTGAACCTCGCCCGCCCCTTCCGGCAGCAGGTAATCGAATAGCAGCGGCCGTGGCAGCGGCAGTGCCACGCGCACACGTTGCGTCATGCCGGCCCCCGGAATATTGCAATCAGACAAAACTCCTTCTTTACCAACTGCTTAGCAAAAAAACGTGAGAAACCACACGAGTTCTTGAGCGCAAGGCATTGCAGCGACGTTGCAATTTTCCTTATCCACAAAACCTGTGGATAAAAATGTGGATGTCCAGGGCTTCGCCGGCTTTGCGCAGGGGCTTGCCGCCAGGCTGTTTTTCATGCTAGCCCCAAAAACAGGCAACAATATTCAATAAAATCAGATACTTATTCGTATCTCACTGTAAACCCCGGGTTGTTGCAAAGCAGCAAGCATCGACCGACCCGCTCATGTGTATAAGTCAAGCCCCGCAAAGGCCCGTGCATGCTCATTCCGCGCCCTGCCCACCGAACCCGCAGCCGGCGTGCAGGGCGACAGGTCAAACGCTTACAGGAAGTCGTCGGGGGTGATCAGGAAGCGCTCCGGCTCACCCGCGGGGGTGAGGCCATAGCCTGGCCCCTGCTTGCGCAGTTCGCGGCTGTAGGTGTGCACCGTCTCGACCAGCACGCGCACATTGTCGTGCGGCGTGTGTTGCGAGATGCCATGGCCGAGGTTGAACACGTGGCCGTAGTGCGGGCCATAGGCATCAAGTACCTTGCGGGCCTCGGCGGCCACCTGCTCCGGGCTGCCCAGCAGCACGCTCGGGTCCAGGTTGCCCTGCAAGGCCACCTCGCCCGCCATGCGCGCGCGCGCCACGCCGATGTCCACGGTCCAGTCCAGGCCCACCGCGTCACAGCCGGTGCGCGCGATGTCTTCCAGCCAGTTGCTGCCGCCCTTGGTGAACAGGATCACCGGCACGTCTTCACCGTCGTGCCTGCGCTGCAGGCCATCGACAATCTTCTGCATGTAGGCGAGCGAGAACTCGGCGTAGGCGGGGGTGCTGAGCACGCCGCCCCAACTGTCGAACACCATCACCGCCTGCGCACCCTGTTCGATCTGGGTATTGAGGTAGGTGGTGACGGTCTGCGCGTTCATCTCCAGGATGTGGTGCAGCAGCTCGGGCCGGCTGTACATCAGGCCCTTGATGTGGCGGAAGTCGTCCGAGCCGCCACCTTCGACCATGTAGCAGGCCAGCGTGAAAGGGCTACCGGAGAAGCCGATCAGGGGCACGGAATTGTTGAGCGCGCGGCGGATTTCGGCGACCGCGTCGAATACGTAGCGCAGCTTGGCCATGTCCGGCACCGTCAGCGCGCGGATGGCTGACTCGTCGCGCAGGGGGCGCTCGAAACGCGGCCCCTCGCCTTCGGCGAAATACAGCCCCAGCCCCATGGCGTCCGGTACGGTCAGGATGTCGGAGAACAGGATCGCGGCGTCCAGGTCGTAGCGAGCCAAGGGCTGCAGCGTGACCTCGGTGGCCAGCGCGGGCGACTGGCACAGGTCCAGGAAACTGCCGGCGCGGGCACGCGTGGCGCGGTACTCGGGCAGGTAGCGCCCGGCCTGGCGCATCAGCCACAGCGGGGTGTAGTCGGTGGGTTCGCGCAGCAGGGCGCGCAGGAAGGTGTCGTTATGCGGACGCGCCATGGCGGTCTTTCCGGGTGCGGCGGGGGGTAAGCATTGTAGCGCGCGGCCCCCGCCCCCGGCAGGATCGGTCTGCGATGCAGCCGCCGTGCAGCCTGCTACGCCCTGTCGTCGTATCCGCTTGTGTTCGACGGTCCGCTCCACCTACATTCGCGGCTCATGTTCTGCGCGGACTGATCTCCATGCCTGCTTTCCTGCGCTCGCCAGCCTGGCTGATCCTGCCGGGCCTGCTTGCGGCCACCGTGCTGGGTATGCTGCACCCCCTGCCCCCCTGGGCCAATGCGCCGCTGGCCGCACTGCTGGCCGCACTGGCGCCGGGCCTGCTGTGGTGGCGCTCGCGCGGGCGCGACTTGCGCTACCTGCAGGCCGCACTGGACGCGCTGCCCCACCCTGTCTTCCTGCGCGATGCCGACAGCCGCTTCGTGGCCGTCAACCAGGCCTACGCCGCGCATCTGGGCAAACCGGCGGCGGAGATCGTCGGCCGCCGCCCCTGCGAGCTGGTGGTGGACCAGGACATCGCCCGTCTGATGCAGGAAGAAGACCGCACGGTCGCCGCCGGCGAGCAGATCCACAAGGAGACCCTGAGCCACCACCCGGTCGGCGCGCCACCGCGCCACCTGGTGGTCAGCAAGATGCGCTCGCGCACGCCCGACGGCCGCCCCCTGGTCGTCGGCAGCTACTTCGACGTATCGCAATGGCGCCAGGCCGAGCAGGCGCTGCAGGCGGCGCTGACGCGCGAGGTGTCGCGTCACGAACGCATCCATGACTACATCCAGCGCCTGATCGACGTGATCCCGCAGCCGGTCTACATCAAGGACGCGGACAGCCGCTACCTGCTCGTCAACGAGGCTTTCTGCCGCGAACGCGGGCGCAGCAAGGCCGAGTTGCAGGGCCAGTTGTCCTATGGCCTGACCGCCGACGACACCCTGCGCACACGCATCCGCGCCGAGGACGCAGCAGTGCTGGGCGGCGAAGCCGTGCTGAAGGAAGAGCACCTGCCGCACATGTACACCGGAGCCGAGCGCTTCCGCCTGATTTCGAAAGGCTCGTGCCTGGACGCCGAGGGGCGGCCGGTGATCGTCGGCGCCAACTTCGACATCACGCCGTGGCGGCAGGCCGAGCGCGCGCTGAAAGACGCCTTGGCGCGCGAGGTGGAACATCGCAAGCGGACCCAGGACTACATCCAGCGCCTGATCGACGTGATCCCCCATCCCGTCTACGTGAAAGATGCCGCGGGCAACTACGTGCTGGTCAACGAGGCCTTTGCGCGCGACCGGCAGACCACGCGGGAGGAGTTGCTGGGCACCAACTGGCTGCGCAGCGGGCGGGACTCCAACTTCGTCCGCATGGTGTCGCAGGAGGATGCCGAGGTGCTGGCCGGCCGCCGCGTGCTGAAAGAGGAGCAGAAGGCCCACCCGCTGACCGGCAAGGAACGCTACCGCGTGGTGGCCAAGGGCTCCTGCCTGGACGCCGACAACACCCCGGTGATCGTGTGCGCGGTCTTCGACGTCACCGACTGGCGGCTCGCCGAGGCGCGCTGGATGGCGGCCAAGCAGGCGGCCGACCGCGCCAATGAAGCGAAGACGCACTTCCTGGCCAACATGTCGCACGAGCTGCGCACGCCGATGCACGCCATCCTGAGCTTCGCCCGCCTGGGCGAGGCGCGCACCACCGAGACGGGGGACGACAAGCTCAAGAGCTATTTCGGGCGCATCGTGTTCAGCGGCGAACGCCTGCTGGGCCTGCTCAACGATCTGCTGGACCTGTCCAAGCTGGAGTCCGGCCGGGTGCGCCTGCACCTGAAACCACTCAATCTACGCATCGCGGTGCAGGAGGCCTTGTCGGAGTACAGCGCGCTGCTCGACTCGCGCCAGGTCTCGATCAACCTGCAATGCAACGGGCATGACACGATCGAGGCCGACGCGGTGCTGATCGGCCAGGTGCTGCGCAACCTGTTGTCCAACGCGATCAAGTTCTCGCCGCAGCAATCGGTCATCGACATCGGGATCGAGCCGGATACCCGCGGCGAGTGCCTGGAGCTGGGCGTGCGCGACCGCGGCGTCGGCATCCCGGAGGAAGAACTGGAAGCCGTGTTCGACAAGTTCTACCAGAGCAGCAAGACCCGCTCCGGCGCCGGTGGCACTGGCCTTGGTCTGGCCATCTGCAAGGAGATCGTGCTGGCGCACCGCGGCGAGATCGAAGCGCGCAACCGCGCGGGCGGCGGCGCCGAGTTCCTGCTGCGCCTGCCCCTCTCCCCCGCATCAGCCCTTGGCGACACGCCAGCCTGAGGACTCAGTAGTCAAACACCTTCTCGAGCAAGATGCCGGCGGCCTGGAACTCACGCAGTTGGCGGCCCAGGCCGCCCACGCTGGTGCGCAGGATCATGTGCGCCTCGTCGGCCCGCCCGGCCACCGGCTGCACATGCAGCAACTCCACCTCGCCCTGCTCCGGCAACCAGTCGCGCGGCGCGCGCACCGCCAGCTCGATCGGCGCCTCCTCAGGGTTGCCCGCGATCTCGATGAAATCCGCCCCCTCCAGTGCAATCGCCAGCAGGCGTGTGGCGACGTCCGCATCGCGCGGCAGGGCCAACAACTGGCTGCCGTCGCGGAAGCTGCGCACCCGCTGCAGGTCCGGCCACACCGGCCCCAGTGGCGCCAGCCAGCGGTCGACCACCACCGCTGTCAGCGGACGGCGGGCGGCGGGCGGGTCAAGCAGGCGCATCGCGCCCGCCGCCAGGGCCCGTGCGCCCCATACGCTGCTCAGCAGATAGCGTCGTTCCCAGCGGCGCCAGCCACCGCCCTCGACGGCAGGCAAGGACCACAACTGGCGCAGCACGGCGACGAAATCGTAGCGGTACCAGGGCTGGTGACGGCTGAACAGCAGATAGTCCCGTTCCGCCCGCGCCGCCAATCCGTCCTCCGGTGACAGGGCACGCGCGTCCTCGCCCAGTACGCCGAAGACCCGCTCATACGCTGCCCCCGCCACCGCTTGCGCGGCCTGCCAGGCAAGACCGGCCAGCTCCCCCAGGGCAGACGGCCACAGGCGCGGCTCGGCCGCCCACACCAGCGGCACGCTGCGCGCCAGGGCCGCCAGCTCGGCTTGCGGGGACTGCGCGCTGGGCGGCATGCCCTGGTCGCGCGCATCGACGCGGTCCAGACGCGCCGCCCCGGCCAGCCAGCCGGCAACAGCCAGCCCGCCCAACGCACCATCGCGTCGCCACCCCGGTGGCGTCCGCAGCTCGGTGTCCGTGTCCTGCGCCTGCGCACAGGCACACAACAAGGCCAGGCCCAAGGCCAGCATGCCGCGCCATCCGCTCACTCACGCCCCCCGCTCAAGCCGCGCTTGACGAAGACCATGCAGACGCGGCGCAAGGGGTCCCCGACGCGGGACAGACGCACCCCTTCCTCACTGAAACCGACCGCACCGAGGCGCGCGGCCCAACCATCGGCGCTGGCGAAGTTGCGCGGCCGCGCGGCCTGCGCGGGCCAGGCATGCCCGGCCACCAGTCCCTGCAGCAAGTCGGCCAGCTCGGCCAGGGCACGCTGCCCCGGTGTCTGCACGTCCGGCTCGCACAAGAGGAGAAGACCACCCGGGCGCAGCACGCGATACAAGGAGGCCAGCAAGGGCGCGACCCGCTCGGTGGGCAAGCCATGCAGGCCCTTGGCGCAGCACACCAGGTCCAGGCTGTGGTCGCGCACCGCCTCCGCCGGAACCGGCGCGTCATCCGCCAGCGGCAGGACCAAGCAGTCGGGCAGGCGGCGGCGACGGGCCCACAGCGCGCGCAGGCCATGATTCGGCAGCGGCTGCCCCGCCACCACCCGATCGCCACGCACGCGCAGCGGCCCGGCGAGGCGCGCCAGCAGCTCGCCACCACTGCCCAGCTCCAGCCAGCCGGTCAGGTGATCGCGCGTCCCCACCTGCTCGCGCACCTGCTCGGCCAGGGCCTGCCACGCGGCCCGCTGCACCGCGGCCTGTTGCGCGCGGCTGCGCCGTGGCAGCCGGCCGAGCACCGTCTGCAGTTCGGCATGGATGGCCTCGTCCTCGTCGTGTGCCTGACAGGCGCGGGCGATCGCCGCGTGCAGCGCCGACGGCTCCAGCGCGGGCAACTCGCGCGCGAGGTAGCCATAGATCGCATCGCGCGCCGGCACCACGTCGTAGACGGCGTGGAACACCGAGTCGGTGGCCCGGGGCGCGCGCTCGCCCACCAGCCAGGGCTGATACCAGGCGTCCCACAGGCGGTTGCGCAGGCGGTAGTCCGGGTCGTAGCGACGCTTGAGCGCGAACAAGGCCTCGGCCTGCGGATAGGCACGCATGAGTTGCGCCGGCATGGCGTGCACCTGACCGTCGAGCAGGAAGGTGCCGCCCGCCGCCAGCACCAGGTCCAGCAACTCGCGCGTCCACAGCGCCACCACCTCGTGCGCCGCTGCTTCACGGGGATGGGCGAAGGCCAGGGTCAGCACGCAGGGCTGCTCGCCACGGCTCCAGGCCAGCAGGCTGCGGGTATCGGGCGCCGCTCTCTGCACACGCGCATCGAGCACGCGCACCGCGTGCCGCGCCACCACCTCGTGCAGGCGAGGCAACAAGCCGTCGAGCCGGTCCGCCTCCACCACCAGGGACAGCTCGACCCGCACCCAGCGCCGCAGCAGCCCGCCCTGCCAGCGCGTGGCCCCACGATCTGCGCTGCACAGGTAGTTGAGCCAGGCGACGCCCCGTGTGGGGGCGGCATCGCGACCACCGCCCTGCAGGCGCGCCGGCTCACTGAGCGCGCGCGTGCTCGGCCCCCAGCTCGTCGCCACGACGCGCCGCAACGCGGGCAGCGCCAGTTGCGCCTCGTGCAGCACGGCATCGGTCGCGGGCAAGGTGTGCGCCAGCCAGTCGGCATAGGCGGCCGGGCTCATGCGGCGGCGGCGCGCCTGCAGCTTCTGGTTGGGGCGCACGATCAACTCCACCTCGGCGATCACCCCCAGCGCACCGTAACTGCCGATCACGGCGTGGAACAGTTCGGGCGTCTGCTCCGGTCCCAGTTCGACGCATCGACCGTCGGGCAGGACCAGGCTGAGGCCGGCCACGGCCTCGACCAGCGGGCCGTCCTGCGCGCCCCAGCCCGGCGCGTTGGCGGCCACCGCACCGCCCACGGTGTAGTTGGCATGGCGCGGCAGCACGGCTGGCGCCAGATCGTGCGGGTCGAGGAAGCGCAGGACCTCGGCCCAGCGGATGCCGGCCTGCACGCGCAGGCGCCCGGCCTGCGGCGCAAAGTGCAGCACCTCGTTCATGCCGCGCATGTCCAGGTGCAGGCTGCCGCCACAGACGTACTGG
This sequence comes from Uliginosibacterium sangjuense, assembly GCF_059132465.1. Taxonomy (NCBI): domain Bacteria; kingdom Pseudomonadati; phylum Pseudomonadota; class Betaproteobacteria; order Rhodocyclales; family Zoogloeaceae; genus Uliginosibacterium; species Uliginosibacterium sangjuense. The sequence continues at coordinate 805,863 of NZ_CP101132.1, read as the reverse complement.
CCGCCCTGGCTGAAACGCGCGCCGCCAATCGAGACCGGCAGGCGGGTGTCGCGCAGCGCCTGCTGGATGTCGGCCACACTGCGCGGACGGAGCACGCCCCACACGGTGACGGGACTCAGCCCGGCCAGGCCGTGGATGAGGACCGGGTCGGTCGGCAGCGGCAGTTGCGGATCGGCATGCATGCTCAGCTCACCTCCAGGTAGTCGGGGGAAGACGCATCGGGCTGCGGGCCGAAAGAGTTCTCGCCCGTCATGCCGCGGCGCAGGCACAGGCGCCAGGCGAGCCACAGCGGCCCGGCCAGCGGCACCGCCAGGGCCAGCAGCCACAGGCCGCGCAAGCCTGTGTCATGCAGGCGGAGCACCGTCAGGCACACCAGCACGGCCAGCAGGGCCAGCGCCGGCCACGCACCCGCCGCCTCGGTGATGGGCGCGGGCGCGAAAAGCCAGCCACCCAGCAGGATGAGCAGGCATAGCACGGCGTGATTGAAGCGGCGGCGCGAAAGACGGCCGGCGAGGAACAGGTAGTGCCAGACGACGGGCAATCGCATGCGAACCTCTTGTAGGGGCTGTCAGCGGCAAGACTGGCCGGATTGTGACAGCCGCACGCGCGAACGCAAGCGGGCCGCGGCGGCAGGCTGTAACATCGCCTGTCCTCTTGCCCACCCCGCTTCACCGTGCGCCTCATCCGCCTCGCCAAGATCGCCTCCGTCAGCCTGCGCTTCGGCCTGGATCAGATGATCCTCGACCGTGCCTCGACCACCCGCGTCGGCGAATGGCTGCGCCGCCTGCTGCCGATGCGCCGGTTCGACCAGCCGGGGGCGGTGCGCATGCGCCTGGCGCTGGAGTCGCTGGGGCCGATCTTCGTCAAGTTCGGCCAGATGCTGTCGACGCGGCGCGACCTGCTGCCGCCCGATCTGGCCGACGAGCTGGCCAAGCTGCAGGACCAGGTGCCGCCCTTCCCGACCGAGCAGGCCATGGCGCGCCTGCAAGCCGAGTACGGCCGCCCCGTCGACGAAGTGTTCGCCCGCTTCGACCGCACGCCAGTCGCCTCCGCCTCGGTGGCGCAGGTGCACTTCGCCTGCCTGCACGATGGCACCGAAGTCGCGGTGAAGGTGCTGCGCCCCGGCATCGACCGCATCATCGAGCATGACCTGGCACTGCTCGACGTGGCCGCCGTACTGATCGAAGCCGTGTGGGTCGAGGGGCGCCGCCTCAAGCCACGCGAGGTCGTGGCCGAATTCGCCAAGCACCTGCAGGACGAACTGGACCTGATGCGCGAGGCCGCCAACTGCTCGCAACTGCGGCGCAACTTCCGCGACTCGCCCCTGCTGGCCGTACCCGAGATCCATTGGGACTACTGCGGGCGCACGGTCATGGTCATGGAGCGCATGCACGGCCTGCCGATCTCGCAGACCGAGGCCCTGCGCGAGCGCGGCGTGGACCTGCAGGCGCTGTCGCGTGCCGGCGTCGAGATCTTCTTCACCCAGGTGTTCCGCGATGGGTTCTTCCATGCCGACATGCACCCGGGCAACATCTTCGTGGTCACCGACGGCCCGATGCGGGGCCAGTACATCGCGCTCGACTTCGGCATCATGGGCACGCTGGAAGAGCGCGACAAACAGTACCTGGCGCAGAACTTCCTGGCCTTCTTCAAGCGCGACTACAAACGCGTGGCGCAAGCCCACGTGGATGCCGGCTGGGTGCCGCCGGATACCCGCGTCGATGAGTTCGAGAGCGCGATCCGCGCCGTATGCGAACCGATCTTCGACAAACCGCTGAAGGAAATCTCCTTCGGCAAGACGCTGCTGCGCCTGTTCCAGACCGCGCGCCGCTTCCATATGGAAGTGCAGCCGCAACTGGTGATGCTGCAGAAGACCCTGCTCAACATCGAAGGCCTGGGGCGCGACCTGGACCCCGAGCTGGACCTGTGGAAAACGGCCAAGCCCTTCCTCGAGCGCTGGATGCATGAGCAGGTCGGCTGGCGCGCGCTGCTGCGCCACCTGAAGGAAGAGGCCCCTGGCTGGGCCGCCACCCTGCCCCAGTTGCCGCGCCTGGCGCACCGCGCCCTGGCCGAGGACCACCAGGCGCTGATGCGCGCCCAGCTCGACGAGGTCGCGCGTCGCCAGCGCCGTAGCGAGCTGCTGCTGGGCATGCTGTGCGCGGTGGTCGGTGTCCTGGCACTGATGGAGCTGTGGCTGTTGCTGCGCTGAGCAAACCCGTCCGCCCGGCGGACGCCGACAACGCCGGCTTTTGATCCAGCTCAAGTTTGAGCAACGGGCGTCGCTATCCCTCGAAGAGTCCACCCGCTCCACGAGGTTCCCATGTCCCGGCCTGCCCACCCGACGGCTCACCCATTCCGCCGTCACATGCCTGCCCTGCAGGCCTACGCCGAAGGATTCCGCGACCAGCAGACGGGCTGGGACAACCTGACCCTGCTGGGGCAGCTCGCCGGCACCGGCGTCGACACCGGCAACACGCGTAGCGCGTTCCACACCCTGACCGAGGAACTCCTGTCCAAGCTGGGTCAGGAGGTTCTGCGCAAGACGGTGAGCGAGAGCCGGGCCAAAGCCCAGGTCGCCATCGACATCCTGGTGCGCAACCTGTTCGAACGCACCGCCGACATCGGCTTCCTCGCCACCGACCAGGACTTGCGCGATTACCTGCGCGACAGCGCCGAGCTGCGCGGACAGTTTCATGCGCGGGAGGCGCTGCGCCAGCTCAACGAAGTGCTGCGCGCGCGCTTTGCCGAATACGTCGACAAGTACTCGGTCTATCACGACGTGGTACTCCTGGCCGACGATGGCCAGGTGCTGGTGCGCCTGGACGAACAGGTGGCGGTGACACAGTGCGCGCACCCGCTGCTGGCGCAGGCGCTCAGCGGCGAGCACGCTTATGTGGAGCATTTCGGTGAGATCGACATCCTGCCCAGCCAGCCCCATGCGCTGGTCTACGCCGCCCGCGTGGAGGACGCCACCGGCCAGCCGCGCGGCGTGCTGTGCCTGTGCTTCCGCTTTGCTGACGAGATGCGGCGCATCTTCACCAACCTGAACCTGCCCGGCGACTGGTCAGTGATCACACTGCTGACGCCGGACGGGCAGGTCATCGCCAGCTCCGATCCACACCACCTGCCGCTGGGTGCCACGCTGAACCCGCAGCCGGATGCCGACTACACCATCCAGCGCTTCGCCGCCGGCGAATACCTCGCCACCACCACGCGTAGCGGCGGCTACCAGGGCTACATGGGCCCAGGCTGGTATGGCCATGTGATGACCCCGCTTCAGCATGCCTTCGAGGCGCGCCACGCCGATTCGCTGGGCCAGGTCGACGCGCAGGTGCTGCAGCAGGTCATGAACACACCCAGCCTGTTCAGCGACGAGCTGCGGCGCATCCCGCAGCAAGCCGAGGAGATCGTGCATCGCCTCAACCTGGCGATCTGGAACGGCCATATCGGCATGGGCAAGCTCAAGCACGCGGTGAACCCGAGCTTCTCGCGCGTGCTGCTATCAGAGATCGGCAGCGCCGGCAGCCGCACCCGCGAACTGTTCGCCGAGTCGATCAACGACCTGCACGCCACCGTGGTCTCCGGCTTCCTGCAGGACAGTGCCTTCCTCGCCTCGCTGGCCATCGACATCATGGACCGCAACCTCTACGAGCGCGCCAATGACTGCCGTTGGTGGGCGCTCACCAGCGCGTTCCGCGAAGCCCTTGCCGAGCCTGAACTGAGTGCCGCGCAAGCCCAGCGCTGCAGCGACATCCTGCGCTACATCAACAGCCTGTACACGGTCTACGCCCAGCTTGTGCTGTTCGACCGTCGTGGCCGCATCGTGGCCAGCTCACGCGACGGTCAGGCCACGACCGGACGCATCCTCGACGAAGAGTGGATCATGCGCAGCCTGCGCCTGAGCGGTTCGCAGGACTACGTGGTGTCGGCATTCGTGCCCAGCCCGCTGTACGAAGACCGCGCCACCTACATCTACGCCGCGGCCGTGCACGCCCCCAGCGACGATAGCGTGGTCGGCGGCGTGGGCATCGTGTTCGACGCCCAACCTCAGTTTCACGCCATGCTGGTCGACGCCCTGCCGCGCAGATCCGACGGCCAAGCGGACGACGCCTGCATCGGCCTCTTCATTGACGGCGACGCTCACGTGATCGCCAGCACGCATGACGACATCCCGGTTGGCAGCACCTTCCGCCTCGACGGCCCGCTGGCCGGCTACGCCCGCAGCGCGCGCTTCGGCATCGCCGAATGGGGCGACCGAACCTATGCCATCGGCGTACGCGGATCGGACGGCTACCGCGAGTACAAGAGCGAGCAGGACTGCTACCACAGCGAAGTCCAGGCCGTCGTCATGCAACCGATATGCGAGGCCTTGCAGCAGCATGTCGACATCCCCGCCACCCCGCTGCCAGTGCGCAGCGAAGCAAGCCGCGGCGAGAGTGTTGAAGTCGCCACCTTCCGTGTCGGCAACCGCTGGCTGGGCCTGCGCCCGGCCGACATCGTGGAAGCCCTGGACACCCGCAGCCTGTCGCCGGTGCCCGGCGCGGAAGGTCGCATCGCCGGCTTCCTGCTGCACCGGGGCACACCCATTCCGGTATTTGAATTGCATGCTCTGGCGCAGGCGAGCAAGCTGCCCGTGCCGGCACCGCACATCATCCTGCTGCAGTACGGCGAGTCCTCATGGATCGGCGTACTGGCCGACGAACTGGGCCCCCTGCTGGAACTGCCGGCCGAACGCGTGCGCACGGTACCAGGCATCGTCGCCGGCATCAGCGTGATCACTCAGGCCGTGCTGCCCGACAGCGATGAAGGCAGCCTGCTGCCCATCCTTGATGTCAGCCGCATCGCCCAGCGCCTGGACACCCACCTCGTGCCACTCACGCCCACCGCGACCCGCCTGCATCCAGCACGCAGCGCACAGGTTCGCGGTGCCGCCGAGTGATGCGGCATCCGCCATCACAGCCCGCGCATGCAGCCTCAAGCACCCAATTCGCACAGCGGCAGGCGGCGGGTCAGTTGGCCGCCCCGCACTGCCTACTCAACAATCAACGCAAGACCAACCAGCGACCATCCGGCTGCTTCTGCAGGTCGTGGCGTACCGTCGTGCTGTCGCCCCCCTCCGATTGATACACCGCCTCCAGGCGCAGGTGCTTGAGCGTGACCGCCGTCATTTTCTGCAGGGAGGCCACACTCAGGCAAACCTGTCTGTCATGCTTGGGCAAGGCCTCCATCGGCGCCGCGTAACCCGATGCGGCAAAGCTCACGCCAGGCGCGGCCCACTCATTCAGCACGCTGCCATTGCCATCATTGATGCAGGCATTCTTGCTCAGAAACTCGCTCAGGCTGGGCTTCGCCTCCGCCACGATCTTGCGCAGCACGCTGCTGTTGGTCTTGATGTTCAAAGCCTTGTCCAAACGCTCGGCCTGCGCGCTCGAAAAGCTCGGCGCCACCGGCTTCGGCGGCACGACGACCGGGGCCGGAGCAGACTCGGGCGCGGCGACCGGCTTGGGTGCGGGCTCACTGGGTTGGCTTGCGCAAGCAGCCAGGATCAGGGTGGAAAGGAGGGGGGTGAGGATCGACAGGGATTTCATGTGCATGGTGAATAGAGAACGGTTCAAAACTTCGGTCTGGTTCCGGGCCGGCCAGGTAGTACTGGTTGGCTCACGCCAAGGCTCATCGAGCGCAAACAGACTTGAACGGGCCGGACGTTCAGGCTGACATCCAGAGCAACGCAACTACATGGCGAATCCCTCCTCAAGCGCCTGCTGCGCCTTCTCGACTTCCGCTCGCAACGCAGCCTCTTCCCTGACCATAGGGTCGAGCACCATCTTGTAGATGCGCGACACGCTCTCGTCGTAGGCGCGCACATCCTGCCCGGCCTGCTGCAGTTGGCGACGGGTCTCCTGGGATGAACGGATGAAGCCCATCACCCACTCGCGTTGCCGGGCCTGCAGCGCCTTGATCTTCTCTTCGCTCTCACGCTTGCGGCTGTGATTGATCTGGTCCTGCAGCAAGCGCATCTGGAACAGATCGAATTGTTCTTCCGTGCGCTTGCGGCTGGATTCCGTGGTATAGACCGCGCGCCAGTTCAGGTAGCCCGCGACATACCATTCCTCGTACAAAGGCGAACGACCGCCATTGAGGACACCCCATTCGGCGACATGTGCGCGCTCGGCTTGCAGCTCCGTGAGCTGCGCACGTTCATGCTTGAGCGACCGCTCCAGGCGTAGCTCCTCTGCGCGCATTGCAGCGGTCGGATCAACAGCGTCCGGACCAAGCGCCGCCCTCAGTAGCGGGCTTTTCGTCGCGCCCGAAGCCAGGCTTGCACGAACGTTGGCGAGCCGCTTCTCCAGATTCGCAATCGAAGCGTTGATGTCCTTCTCCCGCTTGGCGAACTCGGCACCCTGCTCGCGTTCGGCAAGGCTTTTTTTACTCGGCCATGGCTTGCCATCCGGGTCTTTGCCACCGCCAAACCATTCGTCATCTGGCGAGCCACCGAACTTGAACCAGGCGCGAGAGTCGTGCACGTACAGATCGAACAGCTTGATCAACGCCGCATCCTTGCCTGGATCGAGCTGCGTCTTCTCCCAGTGGGCAATGAGCTCTTTCAGCGCCTTGTACTTCAGGGCGGCGGGTACGTAGAGATTCCGTGACTCCTCTCCGCTGAGGACGGACAAGGCCGACGCCTTGGGCAAGGGGCCCTTGCCGAGCATGGCGCGCCCGTAGGCAACCTCCTGTTTCAAATCCTCATTGGTACGCCAAAGGTCATGGATGTCCTGCCTGGCGCTCGGCTCCTTGCTGGCGAGCAGACCGGGCAGCTTGTAGACATCATTGATGCGGTGCTTGCGCCAGGACAGGTAGTGCGCATAGTGCCGCCGCATGATCGCGTGGATGGACTCCGGCGGCTGCGTTTCCTCGGGGAACAGCCAGCCCAGTGCCCCCTTGCCTTTCGTGGGCGCCACCTGCCCCGCGCGCGTGGCGGCGATGTAGTCGTTGAAGGCCTTGCGCAGTGATTCGTTGATCTCGAACATCGGCTTGACCTGCGGGGGCATGGAGTTAGGCGGACACAACGGCACACCCGCCATACGCGCCTCGCGATACATCTGCGCCAGCGTGATCTGAGAGATCTTGTCCGCATCCTTCGGGCAGCGGCCCTGGTCATTGGGTGGATAACCACCACCAATATCCGAGTGCACGCCTGGATACACGATCTCCTTGCAATTGGGCGGCAGGCGCTTGTTCTGGCACACCGAGTCGAGCGGGAAGGACATGCGTACCTCGTGCGCCGCCACCAGATGCACGCAGCGCCGCACGGCCGCAGGCACCGTCATGTGCTCGCCATCGGCCCAGCTCGCATGGCCCGAGGTGACCACGAGTGAATGCGCCAGCCCCACCGAGGCCACGGTGTCGAAAATGCCCAGCATGTCGATCTGGAGCGGCACACCACCAATGCTGTCGCCATAGCCATCGAGCAGCCAGTTCGTAAAGGCGCGTGCCTCGGCCGCGCCGCGCGAGAAGCCGAAAATGGAGAGACGGATGCGCGTCGTCTTCGGTTTATTGGCCAGCCAGGGGCGCAGGGCGGCCTCCAGCTTTTTCTTCACGTCGGCCAGCGGCGCAAGCGGGCTGAAACCCAAGCCAAGGAGGTTGCTGTCCTTGCTCGTCTGCGCCGCGGCCATCTTGGCGATGAGTGCTGTCACTTCAGCGGGCGCCAGCAAGGGCTTGCCCTCGAACACCGCGTGCAACTGGTTGGCGAACTGCAGCAATGCCCAGAAAATCCGCTCCGCGCCCCGCGCCGCCATGCCCAGCCCCAGCTTCTTGTCCAGGCCTCTGCCGCTGTCGCCAATCTCGGGGAAGGCCGTGCCCAGCCCCGGCACGTACACCTTGCGATAACAGGCGAACTCTTTGGCGGGCAGGTTCAGCGGATTAAAGGGCTCATCCTTCTCGCCACCATAGGTCGCCTTGATCTTCTCCGGCGTGCCGGTGAAAGCTGCGAACAGACGCGCGGCATTGCTCTGCGCCTGCCCCGGCGTGTCGCGGTACTTGTTGTTGTTCGTGCCGTCGAAGAAGAAACCGAGGAAGAGTTCTTGGTCGCAGGAGAGGCGGTTGGTTTTCGTGCGAGAAGCATCCGAGATGGCGGCTTCAGAGCCCACAAAATCCAGGGGCTTAGCAGGACATTCCTCGGCAAAGCGAACGCCGTGTTCAATTCGATTTGAGCTTGTCATGGGAGGTCAGTTTCTGCTGTCACTTTTTCTGGGGCCCCATGCGGTTTTCTTGCAGAGAGCCTCGTCTTCGTAGTTGCGAATGCATTCAGCAATTGCCCGGTCACAAATCCCCATATCCCAGCGCTCTTCCTTTAGATATGTGCAGTGTCCTTCTAACTCGCTCAAGCTAAGTCCCAACTTCGGCTGCGCCGCCCTGCATTCCTTGGCGGAGTACCTAGCCAAACAGTAGGTCGCGGGTGACTCCTTGATGCTGCCAGTCCATTGCGGGTGACCGGGTTCGGCGGGCGAGACGGCCAGTTCGACCTTCTGCCCCGGCAGGAACACGACGAACAGGTTGGCGGGTTCCTCATAGCGAGGGATCTCGAGGTCCTGTTTGTGATACGTCATGGTGTCCGGCCATTCGTGCTTGGCCATGTCGTACTTGCCCTCGGTCCATTCGATCCTTACCTTCAAGCCCGGCCGCCACTGCTTGGGCAAGCGCACGCAACAGTTGCTGGCGCCCGCCGATTGCAGCGGCCACACCACGTCGCCGCTGATCGGGGCGTACTCGGGCGAGCCGAGGTCGTACATCGTGAAGCCGTAGCTGGTGTCATGCCCGTAGTTGACGACATCTACCGAGGCGGTGAACACGGACTTCTCCGCATCGGCTGCGCGGTGGTCGGCATCGGCCCCGGTGGCGGCCCCGCTGCGCCAATGCAGCGTGCCTGCGATCGCCAGCGCCACCGCAACAAGGCCTATCGCCACCACAATGCGATGCATGCGGCGCGGCTTGGGGGATGACATGTCGGGCGGCGTGGGTTGGGGGTGGTCGGTCATGTCTGAAGTCCCGGCTTGATTTGCGGATGGAACGAGGAGGCGCCCTCGAACACCGCATGCAACTGGTTGGCGAACTGCAGCAGTGCCCAGAAAATCCGCTCCGCGCCCCGCGCCGCCATGCCCAGCCCCAGCGTCTTGTCCAAGCCTCTGCCGGTGTCGCCAATCTCGGGGAAGGCCGTGCCCAGCCCCGGCACGTACACCTTGCGATAACAGGCGAATTCTTTGGCGGGCAGGTTCAGCGGATTAAAGGGCTCATCCTTCTCGCCACCATAGGTCGCCTTGATCTTCTCCGGCGTGCCGGTGAAGGCAGCGAACAGGCGCGCGGCATTGCTCTGCGCATGCCCCGGCGTGTCGCGGTACTTGTTGTTGTTCGTGCCGTCGAAGAAGAAACCGAGGAAGAGTTCTTGGTCGCACTCCAGTGAGCGAGGCTTGAGGTTGTTTTTTTGATAGAGCTTGTACTCCGAATCAACGAAATCCAGGGGAGACGATGGGCATGCCTCAGCAAAACGCACTCCATGCGTTTGAGCTTCGGCAGCCCTTTTAGTAGGTGCGTTCATTCTTTCGTGGCCCCCAGTTCACTGTCTTGCACAGCTCTTCGTCTTCGTAGTTTCGGATGCATTCGGCGATTGATGCCTCACATAGGCGCATATCGTCTTTTTCCTCTTTCAAGTAAGTGCAAAACCCCTGCATCTCACTCAAGCTCGCCCCCAACTTCGGCTGCGCCGCCCTGCATTCCTTGGCGGAGTGCCGCGCCAGACAGTAGGTCGCAGGCGACTCTTTGATGCTGCCGGTCCATTGCGGGTGGCCGGGCTCGGCGGGCGAGACGGCCAGTTCGACCCTCTGCCCCGGCAGGAACACGACGAACAGGTTGGCGGGTTCCTCATAGCGAGGGATCTCGAGGTCTTGTTTGTGAGATGTCATGGTGTCCGGCCATTCGTGCTTGGCCATGTCGTACTTGCCCTCGGTCCATTCGATCCTTACCTTCAAGCCCGGCCGCCACTGCTTGGGCAAGCGCACGCAACAGTTGCTGGCGCCCGCCGATTGCAGCGGCCACACCACGTCGCCGCTGATCGGGGCGTACTCGGGCGAGCCGAGGTCGTACATCGTGAAGCCGTAGCTGGTGTCGTGCCCGTAGTTGACGACATCGACCGAGGCGGTGAACACGGACTTCTCCGCATCGGCTGCGCGGTGGGCTGCATCGGCCCCGGTTGCGGCCCCGCTGCGCCAATGCAGCGTGCCTGCTATCCCCAGCACCACTACAACGAGAGCAAGCGCCACCGCAATGCGATGCATGCGACGCGGCTTGGGGGATGACATGTCGGGCGGCGTGGGTGGGGGGTGGTCGGTCATGTCGGGATGCGGGTCGATTGGTCTGCGGTGCTTGTGTCCAGATAAGCACGCCAGCGGGCAAAGCAGAATTCGGTACGCTCGGACTCGCTGTGCGCGCCGCTGGCTTGGGCTTCTTGCAGGCTGTGCGCAATGAAGCGTGCCTGTTCCGGCTTGCCAAACAAGGTGTCGAACTCGGGTTCAAGCTGGCGTAGCTGGCAGGCGAGCGCCACGGGGAAGGTGTCGTCCAGCAACTGTACGAGCTGAGTGTCATCCAGCTTGAGCGGCAATGGCGTTGTTGCAGGGGCGCTGATGGCGATGGCGGGCGCGTGATTGTGCAGCTTGCCGTCGTGATCGCAGTGCCACCAGCCATTGATGGGTTGCAGCAAGCTGCCACGTTGCATGGTGTTGAGGCTGCGCAGGCAGGGACCCAACATTTGCGGGTCGAAGAAGCGCAGCAGGAAGTCGCCGGCAGGCGTTTCGACCCGCAGGAACTGGCGCAAGTGATCAGCCAGTGCAGCGAGCTCAAGCTTGCTACGCAGCACACTCAATGCGCAGACGCCCGCGCACAACGTGTCCAGCCTGTTCAGAAACGCTGCGGCAGTGGGGTTCGACACATCGGGCAGCCGGAACAGCAAGGGGCTCAGCGCCAGCGCCGGTGCTGCAAAGGTGTCGGCAAACAGCGCAATGCCTTCGGGCCGCGCGCCATGCCGGGGCGGAATCTGGGCCAGATCCAGCAGGCCATAAAAAGACGTGTCTCGCGCGTCATCTTGCGATGCGCGGGCCAACAGCGCTGGCCAGTGCGGCGTGAAGGAGAAGGACATGTCGCCGCCCGATCAGGTGAGCGCGGCAAGCGGGCTGCCGGACTGCATGGCTTTCATGAGGCACTCGATGCAGATGCTGCTGTTCGGCATCTGCGGCAACGCTGCCTCAACCCTCCCTCCGCCCACAAAACTCTTCCCACTGGCATGTACCGTCAGCGTGCCCGGGCACTGCACGGTGATGTTTCCGCCCTCGATGGTGATGGCCGAACCGCCGGCCACCGCGAGGTGGATCTTCTTGGCAGCAGCAGCCTTGAGCTTGCCGGAGACCGAAACCATCTTGAGTTGGGCCTTGGATGCGAGCGTCATGGCGTCGGCCTGGGCCTGGGCGATCACGGGGCCGGTGGCGGCGATGGCTTTGAGGTGGCCCTCACTTGCGTCACTTCCTTTGGCGCTGGCAAGCACGCCCAGTGCTTGCCCGGTGTGGATGCGCAGGTGGCTGGCCAGGGCGAAGTTACTGTCCTGACCGCTGGCCCAGGCAATCGTCTCGCCGGCCGCCCAGTGTTGGTGCTGGCCGGCGACCAGTCCCAGCCCTCCGCGCCCCGCGAGGGTGAGCAGTGGGTCGGTGCTGTGGGGAAGATCGGCACCGGATGTTGAGAACTGCGTATCTGCGCTGGTCAGGCCGTTGGCGGATTTGAGGATCGCGGCGTGGGGGGCGAGGTCGCGATTGAGTTCGCTCTGGCCCGCGCCTGCGCTGCCGGCATGAGCGGCCAGCTTGACGGTCTGATGGGTACCCGCAATCTGGCTCGCATGCTCACTTAGCTGGGTGAGCTGCTTGAGCAGCGCTAGCGGCGCGGTTGCATCCCCGGCGGGTTCGCTGCGCGTCTGGTCGGGCGCGGCCTGGATAGGCCAGGTGGTAAGCATGGCGCCGCGTGCGGCACGCAAGGCACCGTAAGCGTCGGTGCGCAGCTCGAAGCCCTCGCCCCGGTGGCTGCCCCGGTAGTTGTCGGCCTGGTGGATGAGGTGGCCGAGATTGAGTTGGCTGGCGTATTGGGTGGTAGCGAGCTGGATGCGTTGCTGGCCGTCGGTGTCGTCAAAGACGAGCTGGGTATAGGGGCCCAGTCCGCCACTGCCGTACTCGCTGGACTTGAGGCCGCTGAGCGCGGCACTGTGACGATGCGCCCCGCTTGCGCCGGCTTCGCCATGCCAGGCGGGGCTATGTCCCCCTACCAAGTTGGCCTGAGCGGCAGGCTGGTGGTCAGCGGCTTGCTGGAATGCGCGCTGCCGACCGGCTGCGCCCCCCTCTCCCGCTGCCGCGTGCGGGGGCTCCTCACCGCCGGGAGTGGGGGCCAGGCCCCCCTCCCCCTGTCCGTTGAAAAGGCTGCCCAGGACGATGGGACGGTCGATGTCGCCTTCCAGGAAGCCGACCAGGACTTCCTGCCCGATACGCGGCACGAACTGGGCGCCCAAACCGGCACCGGCGTAACGACTGGCCACGCGCAACCAGACGGTATGCGGGGCGATGCTGTCGCTATGACCCACATCGCGTTGCCAGTGAAAACGGACACGGATTCGGTGGCGCACGTCGGTGTAGATCTCGCCTGCGGAACCCGGCGTGGTTTCGCCACCCGGCCCGACAACAATGGCAGTTTGCAGACCCGGAGCAGTAGGCCGTGGATTGATCCGTACGCCGATGCCATCTTCCAGGCAAGGGCGCCAGGGAACATGCACACGTCCCGCGCTGAAACGGTTGGCGTAGCCGCGTGCGCGTGCGGTGTTCAGCAGGGGCGCAGCCTGCGCCTGGCCGCGTTCGCGCAGTTGATCGAGCAGTAAGCGGTCGCGTTGAGCCGCCAGGGCGCCACGTGTCGCCTCATCCTGCAAGGGCAGGTTGTTGATGCCCAGGTGGTGCACCGCGTAGAGCAGCAGGTGGCGCGAAGCGTTGGCCGCATCGGCGTCGCGCGCTTCGCCGCGCAGGCCAGCTTCGCGGTCAAGCGGGCTGCCGGTAAGCAGGAAACGATGCCCAGGACGGAAGCTGCGTACGCTGCCTTCGCCCAGAAACTGCTTGTTGCGCGCTTCGCGCGTCTCACGCGCCAGACGCAGGTAGCGCTGGGTGCTGGCTTCATCGTGCAGGACATCGGCATCGAAGGCACTGCCGCTCGGTTCGTACTCTTCCAGGCGATCAGCCCAGGCACTCAGGCTCTGGCCGGCAAAACCCGGCTGACTGCCGATCTGGGCGCTGACGCTGCGCTTGCTGCCCTCATGCCAGGCCAGGGTGCTGCTGACCGTGGCCTGCAGGATGCGCTCGGCGCCGAGGGCAGTGACGGCATCCTGATCCTCTTGGCTGCCCGCACGGTGGAAACGAATGCCTTGACCGCCCAGGGCATGGGTGGCGCAGTGATCCTCTGGGAGAGACTCGTTGGCGCAAAAGATCAGGAGCTGATGGCTACTCGTCTGACCCAACTCGTCCGCGGCCTCCTCGACAAAGCAGAAGCCCAGCCCTTCCTCCGCCAACAGACGACTCACAAAGGCGTAATCAGTCTCGCGATACTGCACGCAGTAGGCGCGGCGAGGGGCCTCCGCCACAAAGCTCTCCACCCCCTCGGCCCACAGCCAGCGCGCACGCGGCTGGTAGGTGGCGAGTACGCAGTCGACGATCTCCAGCACGCTCTTGTCCTGGAACACGCGGCAGTCGCTACGCTGGGTGGCAAGCCACAGCCACGGCACAAGGCGCAGACGATAGCGGGTCAGCGCGCCATCGGCGCCCAGGCGCTCCGCCTGGGCGACGTAGCCGCTGCGCGGAATCTCGCTGCCATCGGACAGCCGGGTCATCAGGCGGGCCTGGCGTCCGATCATCCCGGGCAGCGACAGCGTGGCGTCGTCGGAGAGCAACAGCAACTCGTACCGATAAAGCTCGGACAAGGCCTCGCTTGCGGTGAAGGCCTCCAGTTGCAGTGCGCTGCTCCCTTCCATCTCGAAGCGATAGAGCCGGGTCCGTGCATCCAGTCCGGGCAGAGACGGCGGGCCGAAAACGGATGGCTTCATGGCTGCTTGCTCTCCACTTCGCCTGTGGCCTTGGCCGCACCCGCTTTTCCCGCAGGTCGGGTGTCCTGCTCGGCTTGCGCCTGTTGGCGGCGGGAATACGACACCAGTGCTTCGAGCAAGAGCACATCTGAATCGACCGCTGCGGTTCGTCCGCTGGAACGCGCAGGCGCCACCGAACGGGCGACCGGCCCACTGGCGTCGGCGGAGGTCAGTGCGCGCATGATGGGCGAGCGCACACGCGGCGCCTCATCGGACGCGGCCGGTGGCGAGGACGATGCGGCGGGCGCCTCCGGCGCGGCACCATGCACGCCGGATGGCGTCGCAGGCATCGCCCCCGCGGACGGAACTGCGGATACCGGCGAGTCCTCGGGCAAGGTCTCGATCCGGGCGCCGGCTTGCTGCGGGGTTACTTCCGCCCCGCCTGGCGGCATCTGTGTCACTGACGGCTGGATCGGTCGCGTCGGCGTGTCCACAGTGACGGCCGCGGGGACCGCCGCTTCACGCCACAAAGCCCAGGCCAGTGCCATGGAGACTGCGCCAGCGCCAGCCACCGCCAGCACGATGCCGCGCGCAGAAGACTTACTGCGCGGTGCCCGGGCAGTACTCGGTTTCGGCATGCCAGAATCCAGCGCCGCCAGCACGCTGATGCGTGGCGCCTGCTCCGCCGCCCCGACGCCCCCGAACAGGCTGGGACGGATGGGCTTGCTGGCTTCTTCTGCAGATGCTGACATGGCTTACTCCTTGGCCAAGCTCAATCGACGATGCGGAATTCAATACGCCGATTGCGTGCCCGTCCCTCGGCCGTGGCATTGCTGGCAATCGGTTCGTTCGCCCCCTGGCCCGTCGACTGCAGGCGCTCTGACTCGATGCCACGCGCCACCAGATAACGCTGGACAGCGTCGGCACGCGCTTGCGACAGAAGCTGGTTGGCATCGGGGTGTCCCTGGCTGTCGGTGTGACCAATGATCAGCACCTTCTGCTTGCCCAGACGCCCGATCGCGGAGGCCATTTCATCCAGAATCTGCATGCCGTGGGCGGCCAGTTTGCTGGAGCCGGACTCGAACTCGACGATGCGGTTGGCCAGCGTCTTGTCCAGCAACTGCTGCTGGCCAGCCCCGACGCGCAGACCGTTCTTGATGACGTAGGTCGGATTCAGGCGCGACGAGAAGTCGCTGACGATCTGCTGGCGCTGCGCCTCGTTGGCAACCTCGCCATGCACGCTCAGGTTGTTACCCTGGATGGCCAGCGCGCCACCGCTGATCTGCTTGATATCCGGGGTGATCAACTTCTGTACATAGGAGGACCAGTTGGCGGGTGCCACCACGTTGCCCACGCCGATCTGGTCAACCACACGCTCTGCCCCATAGACCTCGCGCACACGGGCCAGGATGGCCTGGCGCGTGGCTTCATCCGGCACCGTGCCACTGACGATGACGGGCTTGGGTGCCATCAGCTCGGCGTGAACCGGCCAGGAATGCAGCGCCATCGCGAGAGCCACCGTGGTGATGTTGCAGAGAGACGCAAGCTTGGCAAGACGACGATTCATCATGACGTTCTCATGCCCCGAGAAAGACTTCGGAAAAGGTGGTCAGGGCCTGGCGCAAGGACAAGCCGGGATGCTCGAGATAGCTGGAGAGCTTGCTGAGCGGATACTCGCCAGCCACCATGTCTTCCACCCACTCGGCTTCGCACAGGTCGATGTTGGAATCGAAGGCGCGCACAGGGTCGAACACGGCCTCCAGCGTGGCGGCACTGACCCCGTTGAAGCTCACCAGCAACTGCGGGCGCCCTTGCAATGACACATGCAACAAGGCCAGTTCGTGGCTGGCGCGCGCCAGGAATGGCGCCAGACAGCTCAGCCAGAAGGCTGCCGCGAACGATGCCTCGCGCTTGTCGCGCGGCAGAGGCAAAGCCAGGCCCTTGCTCGCCACGCCGGCCGCCCCGCTCAGCAGTGGCAACAACAACAGGCCCAGCGCGATGATGCTCTGGCGCAGATCGAGCCGGTTCCCACTATCGGACAACTGCGTCTGCAATTGACTGATCGTGACGCTGTCCAGGTAGCCAGCCAAGGCCGCGGTGGACTGACTGAAGTCATTGTCGGCCGGCATGTTGCTGGCCTCGATGCGGGTCAAAGCTTCCTCGATGCTGTTCGCGCCCTGCGCCCCCCGCACCAATTGGTCCAGCAACTGCCAGGCCGGCATCAGATGCACGGGCAGACAAGCCAGCAAGGCCAGGGGGTCAGCGATCTGCATGCGCCCGGCCACGAGAAAGGGGTAGCGTCTCCCGGAACTGTCCTGGCTGCCCACCATGTGGCCGGCGATCAGGTTCTGCGAACGGCTGCCGACGAAGGCGAACTCCACTGCCTGCAAGGCGTCGAAATGCCGCTTCCAGTCGGGCTCGATGGCTAAGCGCTCCAGGCTCTCGCTGATCCAGCGATCAAGCGCATTCACCACGGCCCCCCCATTTGCGCTGCGGACAAAATCGCCACGCAAGGGCAGCTTGCCGAAATACATCAACACCGAAGCATCCAGCGATGCAGCCATCATTGTGCTCATTGCTGAACAGCCCCGGCTTGCGCAACCGCGGGAGCCGCACCGCCCGCCACCTGCGCCGGCAGACGCAGGCCCTTGAGGTCCTGCTGCGGTGCCGGCGAACTGACCTCGCCTGCGGCCTGCTGGCTGATGATGCGCAGTTGCACCGTGACCTGCGCAGCAGCGGCCCCCCAAGTCAGGTCGAAGTCCCCGTTGTCGCGACGTTTGCGCTGGGCAGACTCAATCAGCTTCTCCAGCCCGAAACGGCCGGGGAAGTTGGCGAGTTCCACGCTACGCCCGTCATACGCGACGGCCACGACCCGCGCGCCAGGTTGTCCTGCCCCCGGCCAGCGGAAGCGATTCCACTCCGGCGCCCCGTTGCGGTAGCGCATGCTCTGCCCATCGATCTCGACGGTGTATTCCAGGATGCCAGGCGAGGGGCTGGGGAGAATCTGGAAAACGGTCTGCGGTTCACCGGCCGCCACGCCAGAGGCCGCCACTGCGCCACCGGGGGGAGCCACGTAGCGCGGGTAGTTGGCCACGAACTCGGGATTGAGGCGGACGCCGATGTCAGCCCAAGTGCGCGGGGAGAAGGTGTCGCCACGACGCACGACCAGCGGCCCCAGCGAGCCATTGACGAACTTGGCCACCGCCCCCTCCGCACCGAAGAACTGGGCGATCTCGGCCGGCGTGGCCTCGATCCGCGAGTCCGGCTGGAACGGATACTTGCTGGCGATGCTGCGGGCGAAGGGCTCATAGACCTGAGCCGCCCACAACTTGTTGAGCTCGGTCTCGGCCGGCTTCACCACGACGGTGAAGGACTCCATCAAGGGGCGCACCAGAAGCGGACGGATCGTGGCCTTGGCCGTATCGTTGAGCCCAACCATCATGCTCTCGTCGACATAGCGCAAGGCATCGGCCAACTCGGAGCCGCTCGCGTCGAGCGTCTGCTGCATGAGCTGGCGTGCTGCCGGGCCGGGATCGCCAGCATTTTTCATCTGGTTGAAGCGGGTGCGCAGGCGCGACAGATTGTCCAGATAGCCCTTGAACAAGGGCGTATCGCGGTTCTCGCCGCGCGGCATCATCAATGCAGCGATGGCCGCAAACTCCCTGCCCACTGGGCCCATGGGAATAGCCGCAGCACCACCACTGACGTTCACGTTGACCTGAACCTGTGCCGGCGACTGACGCAGGATCGTCTCCTTGAACCATGCGACGACGCCCCGCTGCGCCCTGGCCAACTGCTGGTTCGCCAGCGAAGGGTTGTCCCAGGAGGTTTCACGGTAGAGCGCCTCCATCAGCTTCTGGAGGGGCGAGCTGGCCGGGTCGCCCATACGATTGAGGCCGCGGACCGCCGCATCGAAATCCTGGAAGCCGGCGATCGAGACGCCTTGCAGGAACTTCTTCCACTCTTGCACGTAGTCGTTCTTGTACAGCTCGGTCAGCGCCTTCTGGATCTGCTCCGGGCTGCCTTGCAGGGTGAGATCCTCCCGCGTGCTGGTCTTGAGCACCCAGTCAGTACTCTGCAACTCCTTGTTGGCGGCTTCCTTGATGGAGGGCTCGACGTATTTCTCCCAGGCATCACGCGTGAAGGCGCCAGACATCGCGTAGCTGCCCGCGACCAACCTGCTGTCCTCATCGCCAACGATGCGCGCCACCGTCAGTGCCGGGAAGCGTGTGGCCGCCCGCGCCTTGATCTCGGCATAAACCCGCTCGCGTGCAGGGGTGCCGCGCACCACGCGGCCCAGGTTTTCACGTACCTGATCCACCAGGGCCAGCTTGTTGTCGATGAGCGGAAAGTCCGGCTCGGTCGTCTGCGACAGGTAGAAGCCCAGCAGACGTTCGGCACTGCGCACCATCTGCTCGCGCGGCATGCTGCCTCGGTTGGCATCCAGCCACACGCGCCAGAAACGAGTCATCTGATCATTCAGATGCCCGCTCTCCAGACGCTCGCGATTGGCCAGCATGAGATAGGTCTTGAGCGCGTTGTAGGCATCCTCCACATTGGTAGGCGAGACGTCCTTGTAGAGCGAGAACGCCGCAACCGGCTGCGCAGCCGCCGCGCCAGACCGCGCTTGCCCCGCCGCCCCTTGTGGTGCCAGCTTGTCGGCATTCGCGTTCACCTCGGTCAGGTACGCTTCCAATGCGTCGCTCACCGGCGTCAACAGAATCTCGCGCATACCCTTGAAGTACTCGTGGCGCAGATGCGCCTCGATCGTGTCGCCCTGGTAGAGCCCCAGCCCAAGGGCCACCGGCTTGGTGTCGCGATAGGTCTGCAGTTGCTGGATGCGGTCCTGCAGGATCAGCAACGCATCCAGACGCGAGGCGATGTCGAATCGCTCACGCTGCACGGCTGCCACGCGCTCAAGGTCAGCCCTGACATTGGTGAGGTACTTTTCGTTCGCCACATAGCTCCACGACCACAGGCCCAAGGCGGCAGAGAGCATGAGCGCGGACAACGTGAAGCCGGCCAGGCGCAGACGCTGCCGCGCGCGCGTACTGAATTGCCGGACCAGGTTCTTGTCAGCAAAGATGACCTTGGAGAACAGGTCCGCCAAGAAGAAACCGGCACCTTCGTAGATCGTGACCGACGAGCGAACCAGGTCGCTTGCCTGTAACCCGAACATCTCCCCCAGGCGTCGGTCGGAGGTACTCACCGGCGTCCCCTCCCGAACGGCGCTGGTGAAGTAGAAGCCGCGGAAAACCGGTTTGTACTGGAAGGGGTTTTCCTCGAACAGGGTGGCGATGAACGCACGCAGGCTAGGACGTGTGGCTGCGAACTCTAGCGGGAAGCTCAGTACACCGGCACCGATGTTTCCGTCATGACGAACCGAAAGGCTGGCCACGGACAACTCGTGCAAGCCCTCCTGCAACTGATCGAAATGCTGGTCGAAGAGCGCCACCGCATCGGACCGGGATTCGCTCTCATACGGCAGGGTGGCGCCCCATACCCGGCGCCGCCCATCAGCATCGGCGTCCTCGAAGAACTCCGCGAAGCCGGCGACGAGATCGACCTTCGTGAACATCACGTAGATCGGCGCGAATACCCCGAGCTCGGACGACAGCTCCTGCATGCGGGTACGCAGCTGCTTGGCCAGGTTGATCCCGTACTCGGGGCGATTCTGGGTCAGTTCGGCCACGCTGACGGCAATGACGATGCCATTGATGGGTGCCTTGGGGCGATGCTTCTTCAGCAGCCCGAGGAAGGCCAGCCACTCGCTACGATCCGCGTCATAGACCGAGTAGCGACCCGCGGTGTCGAGCAGGATGCCCTCGGTGGTGAAGAACCAGTCGCAGTTCCGCGTACCGCCCAGGCCATGGATCACCGCCCCAGCGTTGTCGGAGAACGGAAAGCGCAGCCCGGAGTTCACGATGGCCGAGCTCTTGCCCGCCGCAGGGTTGCCGATCACCAAGTACCAAGGCAGTTCGTAGAGGGCCGCCGCCCCCGACAACTCGCCCAGCTTGGAGGTCTTGATGGTTTTGACCGCCTTGCTCATGCGCTCGCGCAAGGCCTCCACTTCCGGGCGCCTATCGGGTGCAGCCCCCTGCACAGCCCGCTCGGCGTCAGCCTCCAGCATCTCGCCCAAGGCGTTCGATGCCTGCTGCGCCCGGCGGCGACGCCACCACCACACGCCCAACCACAGCAACACAGCCACCAAGAGCACGATGCCAACCCACAGCAGGCCAAGCTTGAGGGTACTCGCGGACAGCAACATGAAGGCAGCCAGCGCGGCAAAGCCAACTACGGCCAGCACGCGGGAGTCGGTCAGGACGGAAACAAGGCGATTCATCGAATGTGCTACCAGATCACGATTGAGTAAGGGGCCAGGGGTCGAGAACCAGGCTGCTGCGCTCTCGCGAGTCATCTACCCCCAGCGCCAGAACGGGACATTCCGCTTGCGAAACGAGTGTGGCCGCCACGCACAGACTTAAGGTCGAGGAGGCGTGACCGACCCACCCCAGCGTATTTCCCAGCGCCAGGTGGTCCGCCACGGGATCAAGTTCAGGAAGTGCTTCGCCGATGGCCTGGGCAAGCTCGCTCTGCCAGACCCCGCGATGGTCGCAATCGGACACCACGCAACGGACCTCGCCGCCCTCGCGCTTCGCCTGGCGCAATGCCTGTGACATCACAGCCAACAAGTCGACCGCATCGGTTCGCCCTGCGGCATCGACAGGTTTCTGCCGACGCACATATGCAGTGCGGTGCAGGCGCGCCAGCGGAGCAGGTTCCACCCCGGCGAGCGCCTCTGGAATCGCCAGGAAGACGGCGGCCGCCTCGCCGGGCATGCGCCCTTGCTGGCGCTGCGCGGAGAACAAGCACTGGCTGTGCTCCAAGACCTCCACCTGCGCGGCGGAGACGAGACTGTCGCAAGCGATGATCAGCAGCGCACTCTGTGCGTACTGAGTGGAACTTGCGGCACAGAACGCGTCGGCAATCCGCAAGGCATCGAACTGGAGGTCCAGGCCCTCCGCGTTCGGTGCGCTCGAACGCACGATCCCCACATTGAGCTTGCCGACGTGGGTAGCACGCTCACGCACATAGCTCGCCAGCATGTCCTGCCAGGCATCCGGCGCAAATATCTTGGTGACGACAGGACGGGCCGTCCCGCCCTCCGACGACGACACCTCCTCAGCAGGCAAGGCTGGCATAGTGGCCAATCGCGCCAACGCACGATCGAGCGGATCAGCAAGCAAGGCAAGCAGACGCACGCCCTGTAAGAACTCCTCGTTCGCCAAGCCGCTTGGCCGCGCAGCCGCACACCAGCGCGCCACCCAGTCGGCATGCGACTCGTCCGAGATAGAGTCACAACGCAGACCGCGGACCGGCAAGCCGTCCCGATCAAGCACCTCAGACATCGGCGCGGGCTGCAAGCGGGCTTCGCGATGCTCCGCCTGCAGTTGCAACGAATCGCTCCCTCCAGCAGTAGTGAACTCGGCCGCCAACACGGCCAGCGTCAGGGGAGCCTGAGGTGGCTGGGCAGGTACGGCAGACACCGGGGCGTCCGCGTCGGCAGCCGCAGAAGACGGGCGTTGCATCGCCCAGCGGAAGATTGCGCTCCCCACGAACCATGCAATCACCGCGCCCAGCGGCAAGACGACAAACCACAGTAGGATGCCGCCCCCATCCAGGTCCTGGCCAGACTGCTGGAAATAGATGACCGCCCCCAGCCACATCAGGCCGGCCAGCAACACGGGCAGCATCAGTACGCGCACGAGTCCTACGAACATGAGAAAACGCGATCCCTGTATAGAGCTCAGATGTCCGTCGTAAGCGCTTGCGAGGCGATCAGCATCGCGCCACATGCCGTCTTGTCGCCATGGCGTGCCGCCGGCTTACCGTCGATCAGACAGGTCGGATCCCCCGTCACGATCACAGTCTCGCCGCGATGCCCCTTTTTCGGACATGTCACCTTGTCGCCGACCCGCGCAATCCGCTTGCCGCCGACGTCGCAGGAAGGCGAGCCTTCCACCACCACGCCGCCGTGGTCGGTTTTGTCTCCCACCAGAATCAACGGACGACTCATCTCATCACCTACCCAGTTCTCTCTTGTTTCTTAGCGACCAGCTTTCTGGCGCAGTTCTACATGGCCGAAATCCATCAATTTCCAGCGCCCACCCCACACCAAGCCAACCGCTTCGGCCTCCTGGCCATACAACTCATAGCCACGCATCGCCCAAGGGTCGCGCTCGGAAATCACCAAACGCCCCGCAGCCAGGAAGGCGCAATCCGCCGCACGCCCAAACTGATGCATGCTCTGGAACGCACGCGCATTCGTGACATGTGGCCCCGCAGCCGCCAACATGTCTTGTCGCTCCGGACTGCGATAACCCTCGATGAGCGCCATCTCGTAACCGTGCTCTCGCATGCGCTTGAACACATGCAGCAAACGCAGCCGAAAGTCCGCGTCCAGCAGGCTCCAGTCCCGACTGGCCGACACGATGCCAGGCCGTACCGCCAGCACTTCCTTCGTCGCAAAGACCTCCGGCGGCAAGGCAGGCGGCGGCACCAACTGCTCCCCGGCCAGTAGCGCAGCGATGACCTCGTCACCCCCGCTGGCCGCCTCACCAAAACTTCCGACATCGACTTCAGCGCGCAGCAGCCAAACCGTTGCTGCGGGCATCAACATCAGGGCAATCGTTCCGCCCAGCCACCATCGATTCCGCTTTACGCTCCCCCAAGTGCAGGCCCAGGTACTGGAGGACACCTCGCGGACCAAAATCACGCTGCGCGAGGGTGCGTGGGCTAATTCACGGGAAAATGAAACAAACAAAACGCCCCCCCTGGAAATCATGCCCAGGACAGCCCGTCTTAAATCGACAAAAACAACAAAAGCCAAAAACAAAATAGCCAGTAAAGCAAAAACGATCACAAACAAAACAGCCATCTTGGAATCCCGTGAATATAAGACAGCCCTCTTGTCACAGACCGCATGGCAAATCACGAGACGCCGCGATCAGCCCCATGAATTTAACTTATTCGCAGCGATAGTAACGAAACCCCACCCTTTGAGGCACTGCCCTTTTGTATGCACAAAACCTGAAACACAGGAACAGCAAGGGTTTGGCAGCAGCAACACCGGCCGAGCGGTTATTTTCTTTGGACGATCGGTAAAATGCCTCTCATCGTTATTCATAATATGATTTGATAGAATCTCCGCATACACCAGCTATTGAACAAGGCGTTTTTGGTATTTTTTTTATTAAGCGCAGTTTGAAGCACTCGCGCAATTCAGCTTGATTCAAATCATGTTTAGATCAAACAAAGCACGCCTGTGTACCTTTCTGTTTGCATCCCTTTCCGCGCTGGCAGGATGCGCCGTCAGCAAGAAACCAGAAACCACATCGGCGCACGTCAGTAC
Organism: Uliginosibacterium sangjuense; assembly: GCF_059132465.1. Lineage (NCBI taxonomy): Bacteria > Pseudomonadati > Pseudomonadota > Betaproteobacteria > Rhodocyclales > Zoogloeaceae > Uliginosibacterium > Uliginosibacterium sangjuense. The sequence goes on along the minus strand of NZ_CP101132.1, from coordinate 782,308 downwards.
ACCGGAAGTCATCCTGGGCATTAATTTGTTTGTCACGACGGATCTGGTCCCACCAGTGAAACCATCTGGTCATGCCTTCAAGGCACCTGACCCCTTCAAACCGATTCCTCTCGACGAGGGCGCCAGTTCCGAGTTACAGGCGAGAGCTTTGCTTTACATGACGGATTTGCGTGAGAACCTTCACCCGCACTTCAGGGCTCGCGGTATCGCTATGCGGAGCTACTACTCCGGGGCCCGTTATTCATGGGAGGAACTGCGGCGCGATCTCTACAACTACCGTCTGTCTGCCTGGCCTATCCGCAGCCAGAACGGAAACAGCGCAGCGCCAGTGGTTGACCTGCGTTTCGCACTCATCCATGACCAAACCGGTCGTGTGATCTGGACGCATCAGGTAGCTGACCCATTCCGCTTCGGTATTGATCAGACAACAGAACTTCCAGGCTGGCAGCGCGCGGCCATCGTCGAAGGCATCGCCAAAGACTTGATCGCCCTTATGGAGCAGGACGGCGTTTTCGCTAACGCCTATCGCTAGACCCTGAGACCTTTCATCATCACCATGGCATCTTCTATATCTTTGTTCGACCTTGACGCACTGCTGGCTCCGCTCGCAGGTCCAAACCCGACAGGGGAAGATCTCTCCTTTTCTACGGAGTTCGACTCCATTCAGGAGGCGCGGCGCGCAGACGACCCTACACTAGACCAAGGCGAGTGGGTCACCTCCATCAAAGAGGCCGACTGGCGCGCCGTGATGGGGATCTGCGAAGCGCTGTTGTGCGAACGCACGAAAGATCTCCGACTTGCCTCTTGGTACACAGAAGCTGCCGGCAAGGAATTCGGAGTCAAGGGGCTAGCCCAGGGCTTCACCCTGATGAACGGTTTGCTCGTACAGTACTGGGACAGCGTGCATCCCCTGCCGGAGGACGGGGATCTGGAGCAACGCATCGGCAATCTCAGTTGGCTCATCTCGCGCTGCCGAGAGATAAGCCGAGAGATGCCTTTGGTCAGCCATAACGCCAGTCGTTTCGGCATGACCGACCTTGAACAAGCCCGTGACAACACGGACGAGGCAGCAACGGATCGCGTCTCCCTTCAACAGTTCAAGGATGCGCAAAAGCACACCCCTGCCGCTTTTTACTCGCAATTGCTGCAGGATTGCGCAGATTGTCAGAATGCTCTGGCCACGCTAAGCGACAGCATCGACGCCCGCCTTGGACTGGATGGGCCGTCCTTCACGCCGCTACGGGACGCACTCGAAACCTATGCAGATACAGCTTCACGACTGGCCCGTGAGAACGGCGTAGGCAGCACAGCGGACTTGCCGTCAGAGGAAAACGCTGCGCCTGCTACCCCGCCCCAGGGGGTATCAAGTCTCACTGGCCTGATCGCCAGCCGTGAACAGGCTCTGCAACAACTCAGACAGGTCGCGGACTACTTCCGTCGCACCGAACCACACAGTCCTGTTGCGTATCTCGCGGAGAAGGCCGCTCGCTGGGGTAACATGCCTCTCCACGAATGGTTGCGTGCCGTACTAAAGGAAGACACGACGCTAGCCCGCTTTGACGATCTATTGGGGGTAGATAGCCGCTCGGGTGAGTAGTGACAACGCGTCTCAACGCCTGATCTGGTCGTGCGTATGAATGCGCTGGAGATCGGCGAAAACTGTCGATGAAGATCTCGCTCAACGACGGCGCACCGGCCACCCAAGCCGCGCAGTAGTCGGGTTGAAAACCGATGAAGAAGGGACGCCTTTGGGTGTCTTTTTTTTTGGCGCCCGCCGGAGACCTCGTTCTAGTGGCAAGGGAACAGTCCAAGGGACTGCTTCGCCGAAGCGATAGCCCCAGTGCTAGTCATAGCTTGGGCCACAGCGCAGTCGGACGACGAGCGATAGTCAGTCCCCGCAGGAAGACAGGTGTATCGACTCGGCATTACGCTGGCGTGCCAGTCACGCTTTCCATTTCCCAAAAAGTAAAACGCCCCACTGATTGATTCAGTGGGGCGTTTTGATGGGGTAGTCTGACGATGACCTACTTTCTCATGGGCAATCCACAATATCATCGGCGCGACTTCGTTTCACGGTCCTGTTCGGGATGGGAAGGGGTGGTACCGAAGCGCTATGGTCGTCAGACTGTAACTTGTCTATCTGCTGATTCTGATGATCAACAGACCAAAGAAGGAAGGCAAATCAACTTGCGTATGGGTTGAGATTGCTGCGATGTGCTGTTGTTAGCACTGTGTTCTCAATGTTATAGGATCAAGCCGCACGGGCAATTAGTATCAGTTAGCTTAACGCATTACTGCGCTTCCACACCTGACCTATCAACGTCCTGGTCTTGAACGACCCTTCAGCAGGCTCAAGGCCTGAGGGAAGTCTCATCTTGAGGCGAGTTTCCCGCTTAGATGCTTTCAGCGGTTATCTCTTCCGGATTTAGCTACCCGGCGATGCGACTGGCGTCACAACCGGTACACCAGAGATCCGTCCACTCCGGTCCTCTCGTACTAGGAGCAGGCCCCCTCAAACTTCCAACGCCCACGGCAGATAGGGACCAAACTGTCTCACGACGTTTTAAACCCAGCTCACGTACCACTTTAAATGGCGAACAGCCATACCCTTGGGACCGGCTACAGCCCCAGGATGTGATGAGCCGACATCGAGGTGCCAAACTCCGCCGTCGATGTGAACTCTTGGGCGGAATCAGCCTGTTATCCCCAGAGTACCTTTTATCCGTTGAGCGATGGCCCTTCCATACAGAACCACCGGATCACTATGTCCTGCTTTCGCACCTGCTCGACTTGTCGGTCTCGCAGTCAAGCCTCCTTTTGCCATTGCACTATCAGTACGATGTCCGACCGTACCTAGGAGACCTTCGAACTCCTCCGTTACCTTTTGGGAGGAGACCGCCCCAGTCAAACTGCCTACCATGCACGGTCCCCGATCTGGATTCACAGACCAAGGTTAGAACCTCAACGACACCAGGGTGGTATTTCAAGGACGGCTCCATGAGAACTAGCGTCCTCACTTCAAAGCCTCCCACCTATCCTACACAAGTCCCGTCAAAGTCCAATGCAAAGCTACAGTAAAGGTTCATGGGGTCTTTCCGTCTAGCCGCGGGGAGATTGCATCTTCACAAACATTTCAACTTCGCTGAGTCTCAGGAGGAGACAGTGTGGCCATCGTTACGCCATTCGTGCAGGTCGGAACTTACCCGACAAGGAATTTCGCTACCTTAGGACCGTTATAGTTACGGCCGCCGTTTACCGGGGCTTCGATCAAGAGCTTGCACCCCATCACTTAACCTTCCGGCACCGGGCAGGCGTCACACCCTATACGTCCACTTTCGTGTTTGCAGAGTGCTGTGTTTTTAATAAACAGTCGCAGCCACCGATTCTCTGCGGCCCCATCGCCCTTCGGATGTACTCCTACAAGCTACCGGGGCATACCTTCTCCCGAAGTTACGGTATCAATTTGCCGAGTTCCTTCTCCTGAGTTCTCTCAAGCGCCTTGGTATTTTCAACCTGCCCACCTGTGTCGGTTTGCGGTACGGTCGATTCTTGACTGAAGCTTAGAGGCTTTTCCTGGAAGCAGGGTATCAACCACTTCGTCTGCAAGCAGACTCGTCATCACACCTCAGCTAAGCTCTCCGGATTTGCCTAGAGAGCACGCCTACATGCTTAAACCGGGACATCCAACACCCGGCTGGCCTAACCTTCTCCGTCCCCCCATCGCATCAAGAACCGGTACAGGAATATTCACCTGTTTCCCATCGACTACGCATTTCTGCCTCGCCTTAGGGGCCGACTCACCCTACGCCGATGAACGTTGCGTAGGAAACCTTGGGCTTTCGGCGAACGAGCTTTTCACTCGTTTTATCGCTACTCATGTCAGCATTCGCACTTCCGATACCTCCAGCAGGGTTCTCACCCCACCTTCGCAGGCTTACGGAACGCTCCCCTACCACGCACTAAAAGTGCATCCGCAGCTTCGGTTCATAGTTTGAGCCCCGTTACATCTTCCGCGCAGGACGACTCGACTAGTGAGCTATTACGCTTTCTTTAAAGGGTGGCTGCTTCTAAGCCAACCTCCTAGCTGTCTATGCCTTCCCACCTCGTTTTCCACTTAACTATGCATTTGGGACCTTAGCTGGCGGTCTGGGTTGTTTCCCTCTTGACGATGGACGTTAGCACCCACCGTCTGTCTGCCGTATATCACTTTGCGGTATTCGGAGTTTGCTATCGCGAGGTAGATCGCAATGACCCCCTCAACGATTACAGTGCTCTACCCCCGCAAGTGTCCGTACGACGCACTACCTAAATAGTTTTCGGGGAGAACCAGCTATCTCCAAGTTTGTTTAGCCTTTCACCCCTATCCACAGCTCATCCCCTAACTTTTCAACGTTAGTGGGTTCGGACCTCCAGTACGTGTTACCGCACCTTCATCCTGGCCATGGATAGATCACTTGGTTTCGGGTCTACGCCCAGCAACTCTGACGCCCTTATCAGACTCGCTTTCGCTACGCCTCCCCTATCCGGTTAAGCTCGCTACTGAACGTAAGTCGCTGACCCATTATACAAAAGGTACGCAGTCACCCCTTGCGAGGCTCCCACTGTTTGTATGCACGCGGTTTCAGGATCTATTTCACTCCCCTCCCGGGGTTCTTTTCGCCTTTCCCTCACGGTACTGGTTCACTATCGGTCGATCACGAGTATTTAGCCTTGGAGGATGGTCCCCCCATGTTCAGACAGGATTTCTCGTGTCCCGCCCTACTTTTCGCATGCTCAGTACCATCGCGTCGTTTTCGCGTACGGGGCTA
>NZ_CP101132.1:0-775000 GCF_059132465.1 Uliginosibacterium sangjuense | reverse complement strand
TCGATCAACCAACCAATCAAGCACCCACACCTATCGGTTGTCATCTTTTTAAAGAGCGTCTCGCTTGTTTGCGAGAGGTGCGCATTATACACACCTTATTTACTTCGTCAAGCTATTTTTGAAATTTTTATTTCAAACTTTGCTCGACTGTCGCAGACCCAAAACACCGGGACTGCAACCCAACAAAGCCGCTGAACTACACTTCGCCGCCTTGCTGTCTCGCCGCGTCAGCAGCAGAGAAGCGAGATTATGGACACCCCTCGCGCACCTGTCAACACCCTTGGCGCGATTTCTTCAAATTTCTTCGCAACGCAGCATCGGTCCAGACTTGGCGCTCTACGGAGCTCTTGGCTGACAACCGGCAGAAAGCGGCGGTACGGGGTTGTCGTATATGTATTGGTGCGGGAGATCCTCCGGTGACGCGGCGTCGATCCGCACTCTCGGGCGCCTGCAACCGCTCAACTAAGTCACGAATTTTGTTAGACTTTTTTACCTAACCAGATCAGAAGTCTACGATGCCATTTTCCGGTTCGATTGAAGTGCACGCCCGACGCTTGGCCGAGAAGTGCTTGCAGCTAGCCCGGCACCCATTAGCTTGGGCCGCCGTTCTTGGAAGCAGCGCCGCAGTGACGGCGGTAGCAGTCGCCGTTCCACAGGAGCTACAGCCTCCTGTGTCTGCCGTGTCGCTGATGCTGCGCCACCCCGACGAGGGCGTCTTGTCGCTCGATGAGAGTCCTTTTACGCACAGTACGACCGTCCAGAGCCAAGACACGATCGCAACCGTGTTGGCGCGCCTTGCTGTCAATGATGATGAGGCGTTGCGTTTCATCGCCATTTCTCGCGAGACGCAAAGCTTGGTGCGTAGCCTGAGGCCCGGCATGCAACTCATGAGCAGCACAGACCGCAACGGCAGGCTGATCTCGCTGAGCGTGCCAGGTTCGGGGTCGGCAGAGACCCTTGTTCTGCGGCGTACTGACAGCGGGTTCACGCTCCAGTCAATCCCCTTGTCTCTGGAGTCAGGCTATCAAACGACATCGGGCGTGATTCGCAGCTCGCTCTTCGCTGCCACCGACGCCGCGGGCTTGCCGGATGAGATCGCGGTCGGGCTGGCAGATATCTTTGGCAGCAAGATCGACTTTCGCCGCGACCTGAGAAAGGGTGATCGCTTCACGGTGCACTATGAGACGCTTACGCTCGAAGGACGTCTTGTGCGCGGTGGGCGCATCCTGGCTGCGGAGTTGATCAATGACGGCCGCCGCCTGACGGCGGTGTGGATGGCGCAGGACGCCAAACGAGGTGAGTATTACAGTGAGGATGGGCGTCCGCTACGCGAAGGATTTCTGCGCTCCCCGCTGGAGTTTTCGCGCGTTACGTCCAGTTTCTCCATGCGGCTACACCCCATCCTGCGCCAATGGCGCACCCATCGTGGCGTGGATTTCGGCGCGCCGACCGGAACGCGTATCCGCGCCTCAGGCGGCGGCACCGTCGGCTTTGTGGGTGTGCAGAACGGCTATGGCAACTTCGTGATCGTCAATCACACCAATGGCATTTCGACGGCCTATGCGCATCTGAGTCGCTTTGCCGCCGGCCTGCGGGTGGGGCAGCGCGTTGAGCAGGGAGAGGTGATCGGTTACGTGGGTCAGACGGGGTGGGCAACAGGCCCGCACCTGCACTATGAGTTCAGGGTCAACGGTAGCCCCAAGGACCCCATGACCGTAGCGCTGCCGACCGCACCGGCGCTGACCGGCGACCGCTTGGCCGCTTTCCGCCAACAAGCTGCGCCATTGCTTGCACAACTCAAAGCGTCCGCCTCGGTGGCCGCCGTGGCTGCCGACTGACTAGCGCGGGCGCAACTCTCACAGAGCAAACGGGCGCCCGCAGGCGCCCGTTTTTTTGCGACTCTTCCGCCCCTGGATCAGACGGAGAACGACGAGCCGCAGCCGCAGGTCGTCGTCGCGTTCGGATTGCGGATGACGAACTGCGAACCCTCCAGGCCGTCGCTGTAGTCGATTTCCGCGCCAACCAGGTATTGGTAGCTCATCGAGTCGATCAGCAGGGTCACCCCGTTTTTGCTCATGGTGGTGTCGTCTTCATTGACGTCTTCATCAAACGTGAAGCCGTACTGGAACCCGGAGCAACCGCCGCCTGAGACGAAAACACGCAGCTTGAGGTTGGGGTTGCCTTCCTCGTCGATCAGTTCCTTGACCTTGTTGGCCGCATTGTCGGTGAAGACCAGCGGTTCGGGCATTTCGGTCATGGCGTTCATGGTGTTGCTCCTAGGGGGGTCACGTATTGATTATCGAACTGGGGGTGAGTTCCGTCAATTTCAAGGCGCACAAAGAAAAACGCCCCGCGAACGGGGCGTTGTCCGAGCAGGCCTCGATCAGGCTTGTTCCTTCTGGGCCGCAGCTGCGCGCGACACCAGCTTTTCCTTGATGCGCGCCGACTTGCCGGAGCGTTCGCGCAGGTAGTACAGCTTGGCGCGACGGACGTCGCCGCGACGCTTCACTTCGATGCTGGCCACCAGCGGGGAGTAGGTCTGGAAGGTACGCTCCACGCCCTCGCCGGACGAGATCTTGCGCACGATGAAGGAGGAATTCAGGCCGCGGTTGCGCTTGGCGATCACGACGCCTTCGTAAGCCTGCAGACGCTCGCGGTTACCTTCCTTGACCTTCACTTGCACGACGACGGTGTCGCCGGGCGCGAATTCGGGAACGGTCTTGCCCAGGCGGGCGATTTCTTCCTGCTCGAGTTGTTGAATCAGGTTCGACATGTGCGTAGCTCCAATCAAAGTTAATGGCCTGTGGCCTCGCACGCAGAGCAGGTCGCCACCTGATGCGTGCCTTTCTGTCTTCCGGTCAATCCTGACCGGACGCTTCGTGCTCACGCCGGAACTCCTCCAGCAAGCGCACATCCTCTCGCGACAAGGCCCGCCTCTCCAACAGGTCGGGCCGCCGCAACCAAGTCCTTCCCAGCGACTGCTTCAATCGCCAGCGCCGGATTTCCGCGTGATTACCTGACATCAACACGGGCGGCACGCCCTGTTCTTCGTACAGTTCGGGCCGCGTGTAGTGCGGGCAATCCAGCAGTCCGTCAGCGAAGGAATCTTCCTGCGCCGAATCGGCATCATTCAAGGCGCCAGGCAGCAGCCTGACCACCGCATCCACCAGCATCATTGCCGGCAACTCTCCGCCGGATACCACAAAATCACCGACAGCGATCTCTTCGTCGACCCAGCCGTCAATCAGACGCTGGTCGATTCCTTCATACCTGCCGCACAGGAGAATCGCCCCTCCCGCCTCGGCCAGACGCACGGCCTGTTCGTGACTGAAGGGGACGCCCTGCGGCGACATGTAGATCACCTTGCCCGCCCGGCCCGACACGGCCTGCCGAGCCGCCTGCGCCGCCTCGATCGCACGTCGCAGCGGCTCAATCAGCATCACCATGCCAGGACCGCCGCCGAAAGGCCGGTCGTCCACCGTCCGGTGCGCGTCCTGCGTGAAGTCGCGCGGGTTCCAGCACTGCAGTTGCCACAAGCCGCGCTCCAGCGCGCGCCTCGAAATTCCGTGCTCACACACGGCCCCAAACATCTCTGGGAACAGGCTCACTGCATCGAAGCGACACAGGTCGCTCACCAGTCCGTTCCCCACTCGACCCGGATGCGCCGCCCGGCGAGATCGACATCCTTGACGTAGGCCGCCACAAACGGAATCAGTCGCTCTTTCTCACCATCGGCCAACTGGAGCACGTCATGCGCCCCGGTTTCGATCAGTCCGGTCACCACCCCCAGCACTACGTCCTGCTGGTTAAGAACTTCGAGGCCAATCAGGTCGGCCCAGTAGTACTCATCCGCCGCCGTACTCGGCCATGCCTCGCGCGGCGCGGCCAGGTACAGACCTTCGAGCGCCTCGGCACCGGAGCGATCGGTGATGCCCATAAAGGACGCCACCAAGCCCTTTCCGTGCGGCTTGCACTCGTCCAGCGAGTACGCCCGCCAAGCAGTGGCGTCGCCCGCATCTGGATCCGCGCCCAACCACCATGTCTTCATGCGCCGCCATTCGACAGGATCGTCGCCGAACGGATGCACATGCACCCAGCCACGCACACCAAAGGGGGTCGCAATCCGCCCCAGTACGATCATGGCGCGCCGACCGGGTTGTCGCTCAGGCGGCAGCCTTGGCGCTTTGCTTGACCAGGCGCTCGACCGTCGGCGACAGTTGGGCGCCGTTCTGCTGCCAGTAGCTCAGACGTTCGCTGTTGATCGACAGACCCACGTCCTTGCCCGATGCCACCGGGTTGTAGAAGCCCACGCGCTCGATGAAACGGCCATCACGGCGGTTACGCGAGTCAGTGGCAACGATGTTGAAGAAGGGGCGGCCCTTGGAGCCACCACGCGAAAGACGAATCACGACCATGATAAATCCCGTTCTGTGAAGCGGAAAAACCCGGCATTCTAAGCGAGAGCGCCAGTTAACTCAAGCACTTGAGCAATGCCTGCGTCAGACATACCGCCGCCGCCTGGCGAAGTGCCCGATGGCCCGGCTGCGCAAGGGCTGGGCGATGCAATAGAATGGGGCGATCCTGACACTCGGCCCCGGCGCTGCCTCCTGAACATGACCGCCGCCTTATCCAGCAGCGACGCGACCTCTGCGATCCTGGACTGGCTCACTTCGCCGCCCTCGCTTGACAACGGGGAGGACACACGCGCCCTGAGCGCGCAACTGGCCGCTATCTATGCGCCGGGGATCACGCATGCGCAGTTCCATCGCTGCATTGAGCTGTTCTACAGCCGGGCGCTACGCCTATGCAGTGAGTTCCGGCGTGAGCTGCGCGGCGCGGCCTTGCCGCTGCCCCAGCCGCAAAGTCAGGACGTGCGCCTGCTACTGGACGCCCTGCTTCGCATCGCAGAGGGCTTCGAGCGCGTACTCGGGCATGCACGGCAGGGGGCGATCCGCACTCAGCGACGGCTCAACGAGACCGTCTCGGCGCGCGCACTGCGCCTGCTCTCCGAGCACTATGTCATTGCCAACCAGGTCGGCACGGAGCCCGGGCGCTCGCTGTGGCGCGCCACCGGGAAGATGTACCTGCTTTCCCGCACCGAAGCCAATCCCAGTGCGGCCCCGGGCAGCCCCGCGGAAACCTCGCTGTTTGTGCTTAAGCGCCTGCTGGGCCTGATCGCGCTGGAGCCACACTCCCTGTCCGCCGCCGAGCTGGATTGGGCGGCAGAGTACTTGGCGCGCATCTGTGGTCAGATGCATGTACAGGAGGAGCGCCCCAGCTCACTGGACGGCGCCTGGTACTGGATGGATCTGGAGCGTGGCGGCGAGCCGATTGCGTGCCTACGCCGCGAGCCTCCCACCGACAGCAAGACCCTGCTGTTCTTCTCGACCACCGCGCTGGCGCGCCGCGCGGCCGAAGCGCTGGCCCGACATGAAGGTGGCCGAGCCAATCTGGAGCTCGAACCCAGCGAGATGTTCCCGGGCGTCCAGCCTGTCTCATTGCTGGGGCGGCTGCGTCAGCGCTGGTCGACGCCCGCCAAGCGGGAGCTGCCGCGCCGCAAACAACAGTACGGTGTGCAGGCCTGCACCGGCCTGCCAGCGATCTGGCAGGTCATCTCCGGGCGCGACTCGGCAGAGAACAGCCTGGTCTCAGAATGGGATGTCACCAATGAGAGCCCCAGCGGCTTCTCCATCATGCATGTGAAGGGCGCCAGCAGTGGCCTGGCTGCTGGGATGGCCATCGCCCTGCGGCGCGACGCTGCGGAACCCTGGAGCCTGTGCGTGGTGCGCTGGTTGCGCAGCGAGAGCCCCGGCGCCATCGAAATGGGCGTGCAGATCGTTTCGCGCGGAGCGATCCCGGTGCAGGTGGGCTTTCGCAACCCTGACCGCAACACGACGATGGTGAAGGCATTGGTGCTGCCGGTGCTGCCGGCCCTGCGCCAGCATCAGGCAGTTTTGGCGCCGAGCGGGACCTACACCTCGCGCCGCTTTTCGCTGGTATCGGACATCGACCGCCTCTACGTGGCGCAAGGCCGGCTGCTGAGCCTGGACATGCAGACCTCGAACGTGGAGCTGTTCCAGTTCGAGATCGACCCTTACCCGCTTTGATTCACTCCGTCGTCGCGCCTGCCCGTCGCCGGCTGGGCTTGCCGCCGGCATGTTCGTGCAGCGTGGCCGCCACGGTGGCACCGAACAGGATCACCAGCCAACTCGAATGCAGCCAGATCAGGAAGATCGGCAGCACGGAAAAAGTGCCATAGACCAGAGTGAAGTTCGGCAGCTTGGACAGGTACAGCCCGAACAGGCGCTGCACCAACACGATGCCGACGCCCGCCACGATGCCCCCCACCACGCTATGCCAGCGCACCAAGGCCTTGTTGGGCACCACGTGGAAGACATAAGCGAACAACACCGACAGCAGGGCGGCCGAGGCGAACTGGTACACCAACTTGGCGACCCAGCGTGGCTCGTCCAACAGGCCCAGCGAGGCCGATACAAACAATGAGGTGACATATACCCCAAGGCCAAACAGCACCGGCCCCAGGGTGAGCGCCAACAGGTAAGCCGGCAAGCGCACATACCAGGGACGCGGGGTATTGATGTGCCAGATGCTGTTGAAAGTACGGTCAATGGTCTGCAAGAGCATCAGCGCAGTGAGGACCAGCAGACCAGTGCCCAGCAAGGTCAGGCCTGCTGCCTTCTGACTGAACTGCAGCGCGTAAGTCGTGATGACCTTGCCGGCACGGTCCGGCAGCAGATTGCGGATCAGGAACTGGCGCACCCCAGCCCCCACGCTCGCGAAAGCGTCAACCTTGCTGGTCACCATGATCATCACAGTCAGCATCGGCACGATCGACAGCAAGGTAGTGAAGGACAGGCTGCCTGCCGTCTGCATGGCACGCACCTCGCGTAGCTTGCGGAACAGATGCTGAGGGAATCGAAAGAGGCGCAGGACGGCCATGGCGGCGGTGATGAGTGGCGGGAACCTATAATGCGCGCCATTCTAATGGCTCAGCGCCCAGACCCGCGCGCAGTGAAACCTTATTCCGACAGATGAAGATGACCCTCCACCGCCTGCAGCAGCTCAGCCTGATGGTTCTTGTCGCCCTGATTGCCTTGGGGCTCGCGATGGAGCTGTGGCTGAGCCCGATCCGGCCCGGCGGCTCCTGGCTCGCACTAAAAGTACTGCCGCTGGTGCTATGCCTGCGCGGCGTGTGGCATGGGCGTCGCTACACTTTTCAGGCACTGAGCCTGCTCGTGTGGCTGTACTTCGCCGAAGGCATCGTGCGGGCCACCAGCGATGGCGGCCCCTCGGCCTGGCTGGGCGGCATTGAGGCCGCGCTGGCGCTGGCGCTGTTCTGCACCTGCGCCGCCTATGCCCGCCTCAGTGCGCCGTCGCGGCAGCGCCCGGGCGCGACCTGATCAAACCGTCTCGCCCTGCGGATCAACGCGCTGCGTGTTGGCATGCAGCTTGTTCAAGGCATTGATGTAAGCCTTGGCCGAGGCCACCAGGATGTCGGTGTCCGCCCCCTGCCCATTGACGATGCGATTGCCATGCGCCAGGCGCACGGTGACCTCACCCTGCGCATCGGTACCGGTGGTGATCGCGTTGACGGAGTACAGCAGCAATTCGGCCTCGCTGCGGGCGACCGTTTCCAGTGCGCGGAACACCGCATCGACCGGCCCCGAACCACTGGATTCGCATTTGTGCTCGGCACCGCCCACCGTGAGCGTCAGCGCGGCAGAAGGCGGCTCGCCGGTTTCCGAGGTGATGCGCGAGGCGACCAATTTGTAATGCTCGGTCTCGGGCGTGACGGCCTCGTCTGACATCAAGGCATGCAGGTCCTCGTCGAAGATTTCCTGCTTCTTGTCGGCCAGCTCCTTGAACCGCGCGAAAGCGTGGTTGAGCTGCTCTTCCGACTCGACACCGATGCCCAGCTCCTGCAGGCGCGCGCGGAAGGCATTGCGCCCCGACAGCTTGCCCAGGGTCAAGCGGTTGGCGGTCCAGCCCACATCCTCGGCGCGCATGATCTCGTAGGTCTCGCGGTGCTTGAGCACGCCGTCCTGGTGGATGCCCGACTCATGCGCGAAGGCATTGGCACCGACGATGGCCTTGTTCGGCTGCACCGGGTAGCCAGTGATCTGCGAAACCAACTTGGAGGCCGGCACGATCTGCGCGGTGTCGATACGTGTCTGTACCGGAAACAGGTCACCGCGCGTACGCACGGCCATCACCACCTCTTCCATCGAGGCGTTGCCGGCGCGCTCGCCTAGACCATTCACGGTGCATTCGACCTGGCGTGCGCCGGCCATCACGGCGGCCAGCGAGTTGGCCACGGCCAGGCCGAGGTCGTTGTGGCAGTGCACCGACCAGATGACCTTGTCCGAATTCGGCACGCGCTCGATGAGCGTGCGGATCACGGCGGCGAACTGCTCCGGCACGTTGTAGCCCACGGTATCCGGCACGTTGATCGTCTTGGCGCCGGCCTTGATGACCTGCTCGAAAATGCGGCACAGGAAGTCGATCTCGGAGCGCCCGGCGTCCTCGGCAGAAAACTCCACGTTGTCGGTGTACTCGCGCGCCCAGCCGATCGCCTTCACGGCCTGCTCGACGACCTGGTCGGGCGTCATGCGCAGCTTCTTCTCCATGTGAATAGGGCTGGTCGCGATGAAGGTGTGGATGCGACCGGACTTAGCGGGACGGATCGCTTCACCGGCGCGCCGGATGTCGTTCTCGTTGGCACGCGCCAGCGAGCAGACGGTGGAGTCCTGCACCGCCTCGGCCACCGCGCGCACGGCTTCGAAGTCGCCGTTGGAAGCGGCGGCGAAGCCGGCCTCGATGACGTCCACGCGCATCTTCTCGAGCTGGCGCGCAATGCGCACCTTTTCCTCGCGCGTCATTGAGGCGCCCGGACTTTGCTCACCGTCGCGCAGTGTGGTATCGAAAATGACCAGGTTGTCCTTCATCACTTACTCCTCGGAACCGATGCGCGGTGCGGAAGGCGGCAGCGCCAGCCCGCGCCGGCGACGACGCCAGCGCAACACACTCATGATGTAGCCCGACAAGGCGTAGCAGACAAATACGCCGAACAGCACACCCTGCGGATAGCTCGACACGAACAGCAGCACCACCACGAACAGCAGCGCCATGGCGAAGGGAATCGCGCGCCGCAGGTTGATGTCCTTGCCGCTGTAGAAGAAAACGTTGGAGACCATCGACACGCCGGCAAACACCGTCATGCCGGCGGCAAAGTAGCGCACGTCCTGACCGGCAATGCCGTTGTCTATCATCAGCCAGACGAAGCCTGTCACCAACGCAGCCGCCGCCGGGCTGGGCAAGCCTTGGAAGAAGCGCTTGTCGACGACGGCGATGTTGGTGTTGAAACGCGCCAGGCGCAGCGCGGCGGCCGCGCAGTAGACGAAGGCGGCGATCCAGCCCAGCTTGCCCATGTCGCGCAGGGCCCATTCGTAGGTCACCAGCGCGGGCGCGGCGCCGAAGGACACCATGTCGGCCAGCGAGTCGTACTCGGCGCCAAAGGCACTCTGCGTATTGGTCATACGCGCCACACGACCGTCCAGACTGTCCAGCACCATGGCGATGAAGATCGCCTGGGCGGCCTGATCGAAATGCCCGTTCATGGCCTGCACGATGGCGTAGAAGCCGCAGAACAGGCAGCCAGTAGTGAACAGGTTGGGCAGGATGTAGATCCCGCGGCGACGCTTTTCGGCGCCGATGATGGTTTTAGGACTCGGCACGCTGGTGCTCCAAGATGACTGACGTTGTCGGGACCACGTTCAGGCTCGCGGGTTCCGCGCGACGCGCACGAATGCGGCGCGCCTTGTCGATGCGCAAGACGGGTCCGTCCGGGCGCCAATTGTAGCCGCAGGCGAGCCCTCAGGCGCCTGAGGCAAACACGGTATCGCCCAGATAACGCTCTAGGGACTGGATGAACAGGCGCACGCGCGGCGGGACGTGGCGCGTATCAGGGTAGACGGCATGGATGGTCTTGAGCGGCAGCGTCCAGTCCTCCAGCACGCGCACCAGATCGCCACGCTGCAGGTCGTGCATGCAGTCGAACTCGGTCACCGCGCTGAGGCCCGCGCCTTCGCGCAACAAGGCTTGCAAGGCGGCCGGGTTGTCGGCCTTGACACGACCCGAGGTGTGCACCGTGACTTCGTCTTCCCCCTTGCTGAAAGTCCAGGTGTAAGGCGAGGCGATGCGCGAGAACGCGACCCAGCTATGGTTGGCCAGGTCTTCCGGGACTTCGGGGTGTCCGTGTCGCGCGAGATAGGCCGGCGCGCCCACCACGAAGCGGCGGAACTGCCCGATGTTGCGCGCATGCAGGCTGGAGTCGCGCAGCGGGCTGTAGCGCACGGCCACGTCGACACGATGCACGACCAGATCCAGGGTGTCGTCCGTCACCATCAGGTCGACATGCAGGCGCGGATACTCGGCAGCGAAGCGGGCCAGGAAAGGACCAATGACATGCTGGCCGAAGCCGGTCGACACCATCACGCGCAGCAGGCCCTGCGGTTGGCTTTCGACCTCGGTGAGGTTCTCCAGGACACCCTCGAGCTGCAACAGCAGGGGCGCGCAGTCGGCATACAAGCGCTGCCCACCCTCGGTAGGCACCACGCGCCGCGTATTGCGCGTGAACAGCGACATATGCAGCTCGGACTCCAGGCGCGCGATCTGTTGGCTCACATGCGTTTTGGCGACGCCCATGCGCTTGGCAGCTGCGGTGAAACCACCCGACTCCATGACGCGCAGAAAGATGATGAGCCGGTTCAGATCGA
This sequence comes from Uliginosibacterium sangjuense, assembly GCF_059132465.1. Taxonomy (NCBI): domain Bacteria; kingdom Pseudomonadati; phylum Pseudomonadota; class Betaproteobacteria; order Rhodocyclales; family Zoogloeaceae; genus Uliginosibacterium; species Uliginosibacterium sangjuense. Next base: position 764,204 of record NZ_CP101132.1, on the reverse strand, counting down.
CGGACGGGAGTTCCATGCCTGCCACCACGTGAGTCCGGAACGCCACCCGGGCGGGCGGCAAGAAAGGGGCCGGTGATCAGCCGGCCCCGACACTGCTTCTGACTGCTTAGTTCTTGCTCTGGTCGACCAGCTTGTTCTTGGCAATCCAGGGCATCATGCCGCGCAACTGGCTGCCGACCGTCTCGATCGGATGCACGGCGTTCAGGCGACGACGCGCCGTCATGGCCGGGTAGTTGGTCTTGCCTTCCTGGATGAACATCTTGGCGTATTCGCCGGTCTGGATGCGCTTGAGCGCGTTGCGCATGGCTTCGCGCGACTGGGCGTTGATGACTTCCGGACCCGTCACATACTCGCCGTACTCGGCGTTGTTCGAGATCGAGTAGTTCATGTTGGCGATGCCGCCTTCATACATCAGGTCGACGATCAGCTTGAGCTCGTGCAGGCACTCGAAGTAGGCCATCTCGGGCGCGTAGCCGGCTTCCACCAGCGTCTCGAAGCCCATCTTCACCAGCTCCACGGCGCCGCCGCACAGCACGGCCTGCTCGCCGAACAGATCGGTTTCAGTCTCTTCGCGGAAGTCGGTCTCGATCACGCCACCCTTGGTGCCGCCGTTGGCTGCGGCGTAGGACAGCGCGATGTCCTTGGCACGGCCGGACTTGTCTTGGTAGACCGCAATCAGCGAGGGCACGCCGCCACCCTTGAGGTATTCGGAACGCACGGTGTGGCCCGGGCCCTTGGGGGCGACCATGATCACGTCGAGGTCAGCGCGCGGCACGACCTGGTTGTAGTGAATGTTGAAGCCGTGGGCGAAAGCCAGCGTCGCGCCCTGCTTGATGTTCGGCTCGACGTTGTTCTTGTAGACCTCGGGGATGTTCTCGTCCGGCAGCAGGATCATCACGACGTCGGCACTCTTCACCGCCTCGTTCACTTCGGCCACCTTGATGCCGGCCGCTTCGACCTTGGCCCAGGACGCGCCGCCCTTACGCAGGCCGACGGTCACATTGACGCCCGAATCACGCAGGTTCTGCGCATGCGCGTGACCTTGCGAACCGTAACCCACGATGGTGACCTGCTTGCCCTTGATGAGGGAGAGATCGGCGTCCTTGTCGTAATAGACCTTCATTGCATTTCCTTTCGAGTGAGGAGTGTAGGAGGTGTGAGGAGGCCGAATCTGCGGGGCCGCCTCCGCACGCCTCACTAGATTTTCAGTACGCGCTCGCCGCGGCCGATGCCGCACACGCCCGAGCGCACGGTTTCCAGGATGAGTTCGCTGTCGATGGCGCTGACGAAGGAATCCAGTTTGTCCTGGGTTCCGGTCAGCTCGATGACATAGCTGGTCTCGGTGACGTCGATGATGCGCCCGCGGAAGATGTCCGCCATGCGCTTCATCTCCTCGCGGTCCTTGCCGACGGCGCGTACCTTGATGAGCATCAGCTCGCGCTCCACGTGCGCGGCCTCCGAGATATCCACCACCTTGACCACCTCGATCAGCTTGTTGAGCTGCTTGGTGATCTGCTCGATCGTGTCGTCAGATCCGGTGGTGATGATCGTCATGCGCGACATGGAAGCGTCTTCAGTCGGCGCGACGGTCAGGGATTCGATGTTGTAGCCACGGGCGGAGAACAGCCCGGAGACGCGCGACAGCGCACCCGATTCGTTCTCCAGCAGCAGGGAAATGATATGTCGCATGGTGTCGGCGTCCTTACAGGTCTTCGGCCAGGATCATCTCGGTCAGGCCCTTGCCACCCTGGACCATCGGATAGACGTTCTCGGTCGGGTCCACCTGGAAGTCGATGAACACCAGCTCGTCCTTGTGCTTGATGAAGGCATCGCGCAGCGCAGCCTCCACATCGCCGGGCTTGGTGACCTGGATGCCGATGTGGCCATAGGCCTGCGCCAGCTTGGCGAAGTCCGGCAGCGAATCCATGTAGGACTCGGAGTAGCGGTTGCCATGGAAGAACTCCTGCCACTGGCGCACCATGCCGAGGTAGCGGTTGTTCAGGCTCAGCACCTTGATCGGCATGCGGTACTGCTTGCAGGTCGACAGTTCCTGGATGCACATCTGCACCGAACCTTCGCCGGTGATCACCGCCACCGGCTTGCCCGGGTGCGCCAACTGGATGCCCATGGCGGCGGGAATGCCAAAGCCCATGGTGCCCAGGCCACCCGAGGTGACCCAGCGGCGCGGCTCGTCAAAGCCGTAGTACTGCGCCGCCCACATCTGGTGCTGGCCCACGTCGGTCGCCACGAAGGCTTCGCCCTGGGTGACTTCCCACAGCTTCTGCACCACGAACTGCGGCTTGATGACCTCGTCCGAGTTGCGGAAGTTCATGCATTGCTTGGCGCGCCACTCCTCTATCTGGCGCCACCAGGCGGCCGTGTTGTCGGGATTCGGGCGCTCGGCTTCGATCAGGCGCGCCAGCTCTTCCAGCACTTCCTTCACGTCGCCGACGATGGGCACATCAACCTTGACGCGCTTGGAGATCGACGAAGGATCAATGTCGATGTGGATGATCTTGCGCGGCTCAGCCTGGAAATGCTTCGGATCGCCGATCACGCGATCGTCAAAGCGGGCCCCCACTGCCAGCAGCACGTCGCAGTAATGCATCGACATGTTGGCTTCGTAGGTGCCGTGCATGCCCAGCATGCCGACGAACTGCTTGTCCGAGGCCGGGTAACCACCCAACCCCATCAGCGTGTTGGTGACCGGGAAGCCCAGCTTGCGCGCCAGCGCGGTGAGTTCCTTGGCCGCATTCGACAGCACCACGCCACCGCCGGTGTAAATCATCGGGCGCTTGGCTTCCAACAGCAGTTGGGCGGCCTTCTTGATCTGGCCGTGATGGCCCTTGACGGTCGGATTGTAGGAGCGCAGCGAGACCGATTCCGGATAGGCAAACTCGCATTTCTGCGCCGTCACATCCTTCGGAATGTCCACCAGCACCGGGCCGGGACGGCCGGTCTGCGCAATATAGAAAGCCTTCTTGATCGTCGACGCGATGTCCTTGACGTCCTTGACCAGGAAGTTATGTTTCACGCAGGGGCGGGTGATACCGACGGTATCCACTTCCTGGAACGCATCCAGGCCGATGGCTGCAGTCGGCACCTGGCCGCTGATGATCACCATCGGGATCGAGTCCATGTAGGCCGTCGCGATGCCGGTCACCGCATTGGTTGCCCCGGGGCCCGAGGTCACCAGCGCGACGCCAACCTTCTCGGTCGAGCGCGCATAGCCGTCCGCCGCATGCACCGCGGCCTGCTCGTGACGGACGAGCACATGGCGCACCTTGTCCTGCTTGAATAATTCGTCGTAGATGAAGAGGACCGCCCCCCCGGGATAGCCGAAAAGGTACTCGACCTTTTCTTCCTGGAGACACCTCACTACAATCTCTGCTCCGGTTAGGACCATCTCAGCACCCAGATACAGCCATTTAAGAGAACCCGCTACGTTACCGGCGCCGCCCCGATTGGTCAAGGCAGCGACGGGTTCCGGGCGCCCCGACAAGCGAGCTGACACTGGCTTCACGCACCGAACTTTCCGACTTCCTGGCCGCCGTCGAACGTCGCGCCTTCCGCCAGGCGCAGTTCGCCCTGCGGGACGAGGAAGCCGCGCTGGACGTGGTCCAGGATGCAATGATGAAGTTGGCCGAGAAATACGGCCAGCGGCCGGCAGAAGAGCTGCCGCTGCTGTTCCAGCGCATCCTGCAGAACGCGATCCGCGACTATATGCGGCGTGCCAAGGTCCGCAACATGTGGACCACGCTGCTGTCAGCGTTTACCCGCGAAGACGACGAAGACAGCGACCCGCTGGAAACTCTCACCGCCCATGCCGGGTCAGAGTCGCGGGAAACCCCGCACGACCAGTTCTCGCAACGCCAGACCCTGGCCCTGATCGAACGCGAGATAGAAAGGCTACCGGCACGTCAACGCGAAGCCTTTCTGCTGCGTTACTGGGAGGAACTGGACATTGCAGAGACCGCAGCGGCGATGGGATGCTCGGAAGGCAGTGTGAAGACCCATTGCTCGCGCGCCACGCATACGCTGGCTGCAGCACTGAAGGACAGAGGGATCGAGTTATGAACGAACAGCTTTTCGGCCTGAAGGTCCGCAACAAGCTCAATACACAACTGCTGGCCACGCCACCCGAAGTGGCGGATCGCCTGTTCCAGGCGCGCCAGGCTGCGCTTGCGCGCCACCAGCGGGTAGCCGCTGGATTTTCGCTCGCCGGCGTAGGTATCCGCATCGCCAGTGGCTGGAGTGACTACGCCCGCCAGATGCTGCTGGCCCTGGTACTGATCAGCGCAGTCTTCATTGCCGATGACTTGCTTACGCAAGAACGCGCCGAGGAGCTCAGTGAGATCGATAGCGCGCTGCTGGCCGACGATCTGCCGATTTCCGCTTACCTGGATCGCGGTTTCGACACATGGCTGCACGCTCCCGACTCGCGCTGAGTCTGCTCGCCTGTCTGTCCGCCGCCGTGCTGGCGGCAGGCCCCAGCGCGCCGCCCCCAGCCGCGGGCGCCCCCAACTGGCAGCAATTGAGTCCGGCGCAGAAGCAAACGCTCAAACCGCTTGAGCGCGAGTGGAACAGCCTGGACGACACCCGCCGCCGCAAATGGATCAGTATTGCCGACCGCTATCCGGCGATGACCCCGCAGGAGCAACAACGCCTGCAGGAACGCATGGGGGAATGGGTCGAACTAAGCCCTAGCGACCGCCAGAAGGCGCGTGCACAGTACAACCGCTTGCGCACGGCACCGCCTGAGGAGCGCCGCGCGCTGGAACAAAAATGGCGCGACTATGACGCGCTGCCAGGCGAGGAAAAACAGCGCCTGAAATCCGCACCCAAGCCAGTCACGCCGGTCGCCTCGACGCCCATGCCAAAGCCGGCCGTAGTCGCTCCGCCCCGCAAAACAGCGCCGCCGGCCAAGCCGACGACGACTGCCCGCAAAGAAAACGCGCAATGACCGACCTGACCGCCCTCCCTGCGGCCTCCCAGCGGCCGCAGGTCGAACTCGCCTCCTTGCGCCGTCGCCTCGCCAGCATGCTGTACGAGAGCCTGCCAGCCTTTGGTGTCATCGTGGTCGGAGGCCTGGCTCCGCAGACGGCGCTGGGCCTGGCCTTCGGTCTGAGCGTGCCGGGAGGCTGGCTGTGGCTGCACCTGTTCCTGCTGCTGGGCCTCTACTTCGTGGGCGTTTGGCGCTACAACGGGCAGTCGCTGGCCATGCAGACCTGGAGCATGCAACTGGTGGATGCCGAGAGCGGCAAGCGCCCCAGCCTGCGCCAGTTGCTGATCCGCTACCTCGCGGCTTGGCCCTCTTTGCTGCTGATCCTCAGCGGCGTTGGCGTCCTGTGGGCGGCCTTCGTCGATCGCGATCGCCAGTTTCTGCATGACCGTCTGGCCGGCACAGCACTGGTGGCGTTGCCGCGGCAGCGCCGCTGAATCAGGCACGCTCAGCGGCGCTCGACCGCGAACACCATGGCGATCGCCACCAGCAGGAACATCGCCGCCGGCGCTGCGGCCGTGGCCACCGACGGCCAACTGTGCAAGACGCCCAGCTTGGACAGCAGGCTGTTGACCAGGTGAAAGCCCAGGCCAATGAAGACACCGGCCAGCAGACGCATGCTGACCCCACCTGCCCGCACGCTGCCGTAAGAGAAGGGGAGCGCCAGCCCGATCATGACCAGCACGGTCAGCGGATAGAACAGCTTCTTCCACATTGCGACCTCGTAGCGCGTGGTCGCCTGCTTGTTGCTTTCCAGGTGGTCGATGTAGCGGTAGAGATTGCGGATGGACATGTTGTCCGGCGTGATCATCACGGTGCTGATCATGTCCGGCGTCAGGCTGGATTTCCATTGCAGCTCGGCGTGCTCGACCACCTGCGTGCGCTCGGCCTCGAACACGGTCTGGCGCACCCCGACCAGCACCCAGCCCGCGTCGCGCGAGTACGTACCTGTCTTCGCCTCGCTGATCGACAGGATGCGGTGCGCTTCATCGAATTCGTACAGGCGCACCTCCTCCATGCCTGCATCGGGCGACACCCGGCGGGCATTCACGATGAGATTGCCATCGCGCACCCAGGTCCCGGTTCGCAGTTCCTGCGGCGCCGTCGCATCCGCCGTACGCAGGCGCCACTTCTGCGCGGCCCGCTCCAGCGGCGGTGACACGAACTCGCCCAACATCAGCGTCAGCGCCACGAAGACCAGACCCGTGCGCAGCAGGGAACCCAAGAGACGCATCGTGGACACGCCGGCGGTGCGCATCACGCTTAGCTCGGAGCCCCGGGCGAGCTGGGTCAGCGCGTACAGGCAGCCAATCAGAACAGCGATCGGCATCACCTCGTAGGCTCGCCCCGGGATGCGCAAGAGCACGAAGATGAATGCGTGCTTGAGGCGATAGGTGCCGCGACCGATGTTCTCCAGCTCGCTCAGCAGATCGAAAAAGGCGAACAGGGCGAGGAAGGCCAGCAACACCACCCCGGTGGCGGCAAGCACCTCGCGACGAAGGTAAGCACGCAGGGTTTTCATGCGCGCCGCCGTTTCAGGGAGTGGATCATGCGTTGCGCAAAAAGAACCAGCAGCAACAGGGCCATGAGGCCGTGCACGCCCCACATGCCTTCGCCATAGCCCACGCGTCCCTGGGCCACCCAGGCCTGGGCCACGCCCAGCAGGTTGAAGTAGATGGAGAAGGTCAGCACGGCGAAGATCAGATTGTTGGCACGCCCCGCGCGCGGATTGACGAAAGCCAGGGGAATCGCCAGCAAGGCCAGCATCACGGTGGCCAGCGGAATGCCGAAGCGCCACACCAGCTCCCCCTTGCCGGCCGGCAGCGGGCTGGCCAGCAGCACATGCGTGGGCATCAGGCGCGGCTGCTGCTCCACTACGCCCAGTTCCTTCGGGTCGATACGGATCGCATGCCGCTTGAACTCCGTCACCTGGTAGCGTGCCTCACCCGGCAGCCCCTGGTAATGCCGGCCATCCAGCAGGACCAGGAAGCGGTCGCCATTGCCGGCCGTCTCCAGCAGCCCCTCGGCCGCCACGGTCACGCTCTGCCGCCCCTCGCGCCGGGTATCGATGAAGATGTTGCGGATCCGCCCCTGGTCTGGTGAGGCTGACTCGACGAAAAAGACGCGCTGCGAACCCAGCGACTCACGGAACACGCCAGGCGCGACGCGCGTCACATCATCGCGATTCTCCAGGCGCTTGCGATACTCGGCCGCTTTCTCCTGGGCCCAAGGCGAAAGGAAGATCGACATCCCGGCAATCACCACCGCCAAGGGCAAGGTGAAGCGCAGCACCGGACCGACCCAGCCAGTCAGCGGCATGCCGGAAACAAACCACACCACCATCTCGGAGTCGCGATAGCTGCGCCCGATGGACAGCAGCACGCCGACGAACACCGCCAGCGCCAGCGCCACCGGCAGGTGATTCAGCGTGGAGAAGCCGATCAGCGCCAGCAGCGCGTCGGCCGGAATGCGCCCGCCCGCCGCCTGGCTGAGCATGCGGATCAGCGTCATGGTCAGCAGGATCAGGAACAGCGCGACAAATAAGGCGGCGGTGGTGCCGGCGAATTCGCGCATCGCTGCGCGGCGGAAGATCATGTCGGATAGATGCCCGGAAGGTTTGCCTCGCCCGGCGCCAGCTTTGACGCCACGCGCGACGAGCGGGGATAATGCCTTTCAGCGAGCCGCCTCGTGCCGCGGCCACAGACAGGAAAAAACGCGATGGAATTTAGCATAAAAGCCACCTCCCCCGAGAAGGCCAAGACCCCTTGCCTGGTCCTGCCCGTGTTTGCTGACGGCGAACTGGGGGCCCAGGCCCTGCAGGCCGATGAAGCCGGCGCCGGGCAGATCGCCCGCCTGGCCCGACGCGATCTTGATGACAAGGCCGGCAGCTTGTTGCTGCTGCCCGGGGTGGCCGGGCTGGCTGCCGAGCGCGTGCTGCTGCTGTCGCTGGGCAAGCGCGAGGACTTCGCCGACAAGGCGCTGCGCAGCGCGCTCGGAGCGCTGGGCAAGTGGCTGGCTGCCGCGCGCTTCGATGCGGCCACCCTGGCCGCCACCGATCTCGTACCGCTCACGCGCGACCTGCCCTGGACCCTGCGTACCGCCAGCCAGTTGCTGGGCGACGCCGCGTACCGCTTTGACGCCCCGCGCAAGGACAAGAATGGCAAGACCGGCGGCATCAAGGCGCTGGACTACCTGCTGGTGGCCAAGACCGATGCCACTGCGCGCGCCGCCATGACACAGGGGGCAGCCATCGCCGAGGGCATGGCGCTGACGCGTGACCTGGGCAACCTGCCGGCCAATGTGTGCACGCCCTCCTATCTCGCCGACACCGCCAAGAAACTGGGCAAGCATTACGACTTCAAGGTCGAGGTGTTCGACCGCAACGGCATCCACAAGCTGGGCATGGGCTCCTTCCTGTCGGTCGCGCAGGGCGCGACCGAGCCGCCGCGCTTCATCGTGATGCACTACAAGGGTGGCAAGGCGAAGGATGCACCCGTGGTGCTGGTCGGCAAGGGAATCACCTTCGACACCGGCGGCATCTCGCTGAAACCCGGCGAAGGCATGGACGAAATGAAGTACGACATGTGTGGCGCCGCCTCCGTGCTCGGCACTTTCAAAGCCATCGCGGCGATGAAGCTGCCGCTCAACGTGATCGGCCTGATCCCCAGCACCGAGAACATGCCCGCGGGCAACGCCACCCGCCCCGGCGATGTGGTCAAGTCCATGTCCGGCCAGACCATCGAGATCCTCAACACCGACGCCGAGGGCCGCCTGATCCTGTGCGATGCGCTGACCTACGCGGAACGCTTCAAGCCCGCCGCCGTGGTCGACATCGCCACCCTGACCGGCGCCTGCATCATCGCCCTGGGCCACCAGACTTCCGGCCTGATGGCAAACGACGACGCGCTCGCGGCCGAGCTGCTGAGCGCGGGCACGGAGGCCGGCGACCGCGCCTGGCAACTGCCGATCTTCGAGGAGTACCAGGACCAGTTGAAGAGCAACTTTGCCGACATGGCCAATATCGGCGGCCGCCCCGCCGGCAGCATCACGGCCGCCTGCTTCCTGGCGCGCTTCACCCAGGCCTACAAGTGGGCTCACCTGGATATCGCCGGCACGGCCTGGAAGTCCGGCGCCGACAAGGGCGCCACCGGCCGCCCGGTACCGCTATTGAGCCGCTTCCTGCTGGCGCGCGCCGGTCTGGCATGAACGAAGTCAAGTTCTACCACAACGCACCGGACCGCCTGGCGGCCGCCTGCTCGATCACGGGCAAGGCGGTCGCGCGGGGTCGCCGCGTGGTGGTGTACGCGCCGGACGATGCCCTCGCCCGCCGCTACGACACGCTGCTGTGGAGCCTGCAGCCGCAGTCCTTCGTGCCACACGTCGGACAGGACTCGCCGCTGGCCCCCCGTACCCCGGTCGTCATCGCACGCGACCTGGGCAATCCGCCGCACAATGATGTATTGATCAATCTGGGGGACGCCCTTCCCGCCGGCCACGAGCAGTTCTCGATGCTGGTGGAGGTGGTCTCCCGCGACGGCGAGGATGTCCCCGCCGCGCGCCGCCGCTGGCAGGGCTACAAACAGCAGGGCCTCGCGGTGACCGCACACGATCTGGCAACACTGGCATGACTCCCAATCCCACCGTGACCGAAGGCGAGCTGAGCGACGCGCTGCTGAACAAGGCGGACGCGCTGATCCGGCGCAACCGCCCGGACGGCGTGGGCCTGGAGTCGGAAGAGCTGCCGCTGCTGACCGAGATCGTCGACGACCTGCCCGAGCTGACCGACACCCTGGTGGTCGGCCGGCCGGACACCTTGATCCGCGAAGAGCGCAGCAGCTTCTCCTTCGATCTTGGCTACGACGAGCGCCCGGAGCCCCTGGCCAGCCCCGCCGGCACCAGCTTTGGCCGGGTCGAGTCCGCCGCCTACCCGCCCCCTCCCCCCGCCACGGCGGAACCCGCCGCGCCAGGCAGCCTAAGCCGCGAACAGGTCGACCTGCTGATCGAGGACGCCATCCAGCGCACCCGCGACGAGTTGTTGCGACGCCAGGGTGACGCAATCCACGACACCGCCGAACGCACCCGGCGCGAACTCGCCACCGCGCACGCCCAGCAACTGGAGCAGTTGCGCCGTGAGCACCAGGCACAGTTGCAACGTGCCGTGCAGGAGGCCACCGAGAGTGTGCGCGCGGAAAACCGTGCGATGCAGACGCGCGCCGTGCAGGCCGCGCTGGAGCAAGGCCGCGAAGAGGGGCTGGCGAGCCAGGCGACCTACCTCAACGATGTGCGCCAGGAAGCCGCCGAGCAGGCCACCATGCAGATCAGCGAACACCTGATCCAGCTCGACGCCTACATCGCGCAGGCCATCGACGGCTGGCTGGCGCAGGAACTGCCGCAGATCATCGCGGGCGAACTCGACAGCATGGTCGAGCGCCTGCGCATGCAGACGGCGGCCCATATGCGTGCCACCCTGCTGCCGGAAATCTCCGACAAGCTGTCCTCGATCCTCGACGCCACGCTCGATCGCCCGCGCTGAAGCGGGCTTTTGGGGGCAGCACGCGCCCGGCCGGTATAATCGCGGGTTTCCGTGAATCCAACCGAGCCCGCACATGGAACTCGCCAAGAGCTTTGAACCGGCCGACATCGAGCGCCGCTGGTACCCGCAATGGGAGCAGTCCGGCTATTTCGCCGCCGGCACCGACACCAGCAAGCCTGCTGACCAGTCCTTCTGCATCCTGCTGCCGCCGCCCAACGTGACCGGCACGCTGCACATGGGTCATGGTTTCAACCAGACCATCATGGATGCGCTGACCCGCTACTACCGCATGCGCGGCCAGAACACGCTGTGGCAGCCGGGCACCGACCACGCCGGCATCGCGACGCAGATCGTCGTCGAGCGCCAGCTTGATGCGCAGGGCGTCTCGCGCCACGATCTGGGCCGCGAGAAGTTCATCGAGAAGGTGTGGGAGTGGAAGGAATACTCCGGCTCCACCATCACGCGCCAGATGCGCCGCCTGGGCACCTCGCCCGACTGGAAGCGCGAGCGCTTCACGATGGACGCGGGGCTCTCCAAGATCGTCACCGAAACCTTCGTGCGCCTCTACAACGAGGGCCTGATCTACCGCGGCAAGCGCCTGGTGAACTGGGACCCGGTGCTGGGCACCGCCGTCTCCGACCTGGAAGTGGTCAGCGAAGAGGAAGATGGTTTCCTGTGGCACCTGAACTACCCGCTGGCCGATGGCTCGGGCCATCTGACGGTGGCGACGACGCGCCCGGAGACCATGCTGGGCGATACCGCCGTGATGGTTCACCCGGAAGACGAGCGCTACAAGCACCTGATCGGCAAGATGATCCGCCTGCCGCTCTCCTCGATGACGGGTGACGCGCTGGATGCCAAGCAATGGCGCGAGATTCCGATCATCGCCGACGAGTATGTCGACAAGGAGTTCGGCACTGGCTGCGTGAAGGTCACGCCGGCGCACGATTTCAATGACTATGCGGTGGGCCAGCGTCACCACCTGCCGATGATCTCGGTGCTGACACTGGACGCCAAGATCAACGAGAACGCCCCGGCCAAGTACCACGGCCTGGATCGTTTCGAGGCGCGCAAGCAGATCGTGGCGGACTTCGAGACGCTCGGCCTGATGGGCGAGATCAAGCCGCACAAGCTGCAGGTGCCGCGTGGTGACCGCACTAACGTGGTCATCGAGCCGATGCTCACCGACCAGTGGTTCGTGGCCGTCAACAAGCCCGGCGCCGATGGCAAGAGCATCGGTCAGAAAGCACTGGAAGTCGTCGAGTCCGGCGAGATCAAGTTCGTGCCCGAGAGCTGGGTCAATACCTACTACGCCTGGATGCGCAATCTGCAGGACTGGTGCATCTCGCGCCAGCTCTGGTGGGGTCACCAGATTCCTGCCTGGCATGGCACCGACGGCCGCGTGTGGGTCGCCCACGACGAAGCCGAAGCCAAGGCCTTGGCTGCCAAGGATGGCTACAGTGGCGAACTCACGCGCGATAACGACGTGCTCGACACCTGGTACTCGTCTGCCCTGTGGCCCTTCAGCACCCTGGACTGGACGCCAGAGTGGCCGGCCAAGAGCAACCCGGCGCTGGACCTCTACCTGCCCTCCTCCGTGCTGGTCACCGGCTTCGACATCATCTTCTTCTGGGTCGCCCGGATGATCATGATGACCAAGCACATCACCGGCAAGATCCCGTTCAAGCACGTCTACGTGCACGGCCTGATCCGCGATGCGGAAGGCCAGAAGATGAGCAAATCAAAAGGCAATGTGCTGGACCCGATCGACCTCATCGACGGCATCGGCCTGGACGATCTGATCGCCAAGCGCACCACCGGGCTGATGAACCCGAAGCAGGCCGAGAGCATCGCCAAGAAGACACGCAAGGAATACCCGGATGGCATTCCCGCCTTCGGCACCGACGCGCTGCGCTTCACCTTTGCCTCGCTCGCCTCGCCCGGTCGCGACATCAAGTTCGACATGCACCGCTGCGAGGGCTATCGCAACTTCTGCAACAAGCTGTGGAACGCCACGCGCTTCGTGCTGATGAACTGCGAGGGCAAGGACTGCGGCCTGGATAATCACAAAGTCAGTGAATGTGACGGCCAGTACCTGCGCTTCTCGTTTGCCGACCGCTGGATGGTGAGCCGCCTGCAACGCGCCGAAGCCGAGATCGCGCAGTACTTCACCGACTACCGCCTGGATCTGGCCGCACGCTGCATCTACGAACTGGTGTGGGACGAGTACTGCGACTGGTACCTGGAACTGGCCAAGGTGCAGCTCAACACCGGCGACGAGGCCACGCAGCGCGGCACGCGCCGCACCCTGGTGCGCGTGCTGGAGACCATCCTGCGCCTGGCGCATCCGCTGCTGCCCTTCATCACCGAAGAGCTGTGGCAGACGGTTGCCGTGGTCGCCGATCGCAAGAAGAGCGACTTCATCGGCACCGCCGCCTACCCGACCTGCGAGCCCAGCCGCATCGACGAAAGCTCCGAAGCCCAGGTCGCCCAGCTCAAGGACATGATCAACGCCTGCCGCAGCCTGCGTGCCGAGATGAACCTCACCGGCCAGCGCGTGCCGCTGCTGATCGCCGGCGATGAGGAGACGGTGAAGCGCTACGGCCCCTACCTCGCCTCCCTGGCCAAGCTGTCGGAAGTCAGCGCGGTCGGTGCCGAGCTGCCGCAGTCGCCGGCGCCCGTGCAGGTGGTCGGCGAGTTCCGCCTGATGCTCAAGATCGAGATCGATGTGGCCGCCGAGAAGGCGCGTGTCGGCAAGGAGATCGCGCGCATCGAGGGCGAGGTCGGCAAGCTGGAGACCAAACTCGGCAACGAAGGCTTCGTCGCCCGCGCTCCGGCCGCCGTGGTGGAGACGGAACGCAAGCGCCTGGCTGACTTCCAGTCCACGCTGGACAAGCTGCGCGAGCAACTGACCCGCCTGGGCTGATCCTCCGCCAGTCCTCACCCACGACAAGGCCCGCCCATGCGGGCCTTGTCGTTTTCATCCGGCCGGCGCGTCGCAGGCGCTCGACTGCAGGGTGTTGCGTATCGTCGCCTCCAGCATGCGTAGCGGCAAGGGCAGGCCGAAGAGGTAGCCCTGGAACCCGGCGACCCCGCGGGCCCGGAGCCACTCAAGTTGCTCATGCTGCTCCACGCATTCAGCCACCAACTGGATGTTCATGGCCTGCGCGATGGCCACCACGCCTGAAATGGCTGCCTGGCTGAACGCGTTGCTCACCACGTCGCCGACGAATGCGCCGTCGATCTTGATCTGATCGAAAGCCAGGTACTTGAGGCCTTCCAGCGAAGAATGCCCGGTCCCAAAATCGTCCAGCGCGAAACGCACGCCATGCGCATGCAAGAGTTCGATCACACGGCCAGCGTCCTGGAATGACTTGGTACGTACATGCTCCGTGATTTCCAGGCACAGCCTGCCCGGCGGCAGGGAGTACTTGTCGATCAGCCGGATGACGGTCTGGGTAAAGGCCGGATGCTCGAAGGCCTTGGCGGTGATGTTGACCGACAGGGTCAGCTCCTGCAGGGCCGGATCGTTCTGCCATTTGCCGAGGGTGGCGCAGGCGCTGTCGAGCACCCAGTTGTCGATGTCGTGGATCAGGCCGCAAGTCACGGCATCCGGCAGGAACTCGGCGGGCAGCAACAGACCGCGCGCCGGATGATGCCAGCGCAGCAGGGCCTCGACGCCGACCGGCTTGAGCTGGCGATCCACCTGGATCTGGTACAGCAGCTCCAGTTGCCGCGACCGGAGGGCTGCACGCAGGTCCTTTTCCAGGTTGTCCTTGTACTGAAGCTCCGTCTCCATCGCCGGCTCGAAGAAGCGACAGATGTTCCGCCCCCGCCTCTTCGCCCGGTAGAGCGCGATGTCCGCACGCTTGATCAATTCCTCGACAGTCCAGCCATCCTCGGGGGAGCAGGCCACCCCGATGCTGCCATAGGAGTACAACTGCAGATCGCCCAGCACGTAAGGCTGGGCCAGGATGCCCAGGATGTCGCGGCACAGTGCGTCCAGGCGGGCGCGGAACGCCCCCTCCCGCCCCGGAGCGTCGCATACCAGGAGCACGAACTCGTCGCCACCGAAGCGCGCGATCATGTCCTCCGCATCGCAGCAGGCCTGCAGGCGCTGGGCCACCTGGCACAGCAGGAGGTCGCCTACATCATGGCCGTAGAGATCGTTGATCTTCTTGAAGTCGTCGAGGTCGATGAAGAGCAGCCCGAAGGCCTGTCCGCCACAGCTGACGAGCTGGTGCAGGCGCTCGTGCACGGCGCGGCGGTTGTGCAGGCGGGTCAGCGGGTCGGTCGTCGACAGGCGCTCCAGGTGGCTGTTCATCTGGTCGAGCTGCTGATTCTGCAGCGACAGCAGCCGGTTGATGCGCTCCATCTCTTCTTCGCGCTGCTTGCGATCGTTGATGTTGAAGGTCACGCCGATGAAGCGCCGCATCGCGGTGTCTTCCTGCGCGTTCATGACGCGGCCATAGTTGGCGTACCAGATCCATTCGCCGGACTTGGCCCGCAGGCGGAACTCGGCCCGGTAGTTGTCGGCCCGGCCATCGCGATAGGCCGCCAGCGCCGTGTCAAGCAGGGGGCGGTCATCCGGATGCAGGAGGTCCAGCCAGAAACTCATGCTGTCCGCCCCTTCCTCGATGGTGTAGCCGAGTTCGACGAAGGTACGGCTTGCCGGATGAGTGACCTTGCCGGTGGCGAGGTCGTTCTCCCACAGGTCCAACCCCGCTGCTTCCAGCGCGAGCAACAGTCTGTTGTGGTCTTCGTTCATGGCGCCCCCAGCCGATTCCTGCCCTGGCCGATCAGTACGGCAAAGCTCCCGCGTAGCCCAACGATCGCAGCAAACCCGCAAACGAGGCCATCACGCCGGGCGTGGCAACCAGTTGCGGCGCCGCCACTACCTGGATGAGGCTGACAGCCTGACCCGTACTCTGCTGCGCGTTGAAGTCGTAGTAGACCTGAAGATCGGGAGTGGCATTGGAGAACCCGGCCCCCTGCGACTCGGAGTAGTAGCAGATCGAGTCGGGCGCCAAGACTACTGGCGCGAAAGCCTGGGCGGAATAGAGGATCAGGTTCTCATTCAGGTTGTAGAGGTAGAAGCGGCTGGTGCTGAGCGCGGGGTCCGGGTTGTCGTCCAGACGGATGATGCCGGCATCGAGCGAGGCACTGGTGGTCGCTTGCGTGATCTGCGTGATGAAGTAGTTGGTCGCCACCGCGCGGGCGGCACGCCCGGTCTGCAACGTTATCTGTTCCACCACGGACTGGGTGGCCCAGGGCCCCTGACGGAGGAAGCTGCCGAGTGCGCGTGTCTGGCTCAGTGTGTTGGGCAGGTACTGCCCCGTCAGCGCAAAACCATTGGCCGGTCCCGAGGGCCACATCGAAATGCCGGCAAACGAACCGAAGGCTTTCACCACCGCGCCGCCCAGGGTTTCCACCTGCGGCGTAGTAGGCACACTCAGCACCGCCGACTGGATCTGCGCTGGCTCTGTTGCGTTGTCAGCCACCACGCAAGGACAGGGCGGCAAGCCGGCCGCCCCCGCGAACGTGGTCTGCGGCAGCTCAGGCACCGCGCGGCCGGCACCATCGCCATCCACCACCCATTGCACCCCGCCCAGACCAAGGGCTGCAGCCAGCAGTGGCACCAGGGAATTGATCGGCCCCGTCTCGATGGGGATCGCACAGTGCGTCACGAAACCGCAACTCTGCGCCTGCATCAGCAAGGTGTTGCCAATGGACTGCTGCAATTCCTGCAGGCTCATCTGGCCGGCCGCATCCGGCGAGCCCATCATCGCGATCACGCTGCAAGGGCTTTGTCCGTCGTATGGCTGGACCGGCACGCTGCCACTCCAACCACTGGCCACCAATTGCTGCAGGATCAACAAGGCATCCTGATAGCCCCCGCCACCGCCACTGCCCAGCACCGCCGCACCTGCTGCCACATCGAGCAGCGCGTCCATACCCCAAGCCTGTACCGCCATCACTCCCCCGATCGAATGAAGTAAGCCCAGCGTTTTCTCCACCACAGTTCTGTTTCGGTCGTCGTGCAGAAAACTTTAAGAAACAACACGCAAGGCCAGGGGCGGTCCGCAGCCGCGCCGCCGGCTACGCGGGAGGCGGGCTGTTCGCGGGTCAAGCCGGCGCGAGGACGCAACACCGGTGCGTCCGGACGCAGAGAGGGGCGCCGCGGCCTTGGTTCAGAAGCGCAGGGGCGCGTCGGGCAACTCGTTGGGATTGGCTGTCACGGCGGGAAAGTGCTCGACCAGCAAGGCGGTGATGCGTTGTTCCGCCGCCACCATGCCCTGGACATACTCACCGCGCGAAAAACACTGGGTGGCCGTGGATGCGATGGCATCCCATTCGGCCTGCGGCACACGGCGGTGGATGCCACGATCGGCCACGATCTCCAGCCGGTGCTCGGCCATCAGCAGGTAGATCAGCACGCCTGAGTTCTCTTCGGTGTCCCATACGCCTTGCTGGGCGAAATGCATCAGCGCCAGCTCACGGCTGGACGGCACGCCCTGCAGGGCGGCCCAACCCAGTCCGCCCTGGATCACCACACGCAGCTCGCCGCGATGCTGCGCTTCGGATTGCGCCACGACCTCGCCGATACGCGCCAGCGCGGCCGCGGGGAACACCCGCCGCGCCTCGCGCTCGCCCGCCCACAGATGACGCCAGAGTCTGTTCAGCACGCCCATCACCAGCCTCCCGAGGCGCCACCGCCACCGAAACCGCCGCCGCCCCCGGACCATCCGCCGCCCGAGCCCCCACCCCAGCCGCCGCCGAAACCGCCCGGCAGGATCACCGTGCGTGCGCCGCGCCGGCCGGTGCTGTAGGCCCGGCCACTGCCGCCGAAGACACGGCTCAGCACGAAGAACAGGATGATCAGGACGATGAAGCCGACAGACCCGATGTCCTGCATGCTGCTGCGCCGGCTGCCCGGGCGCGGTGGCGGCAGCCCCTCGGCGCCCACCCGCTCGGCGATGCGCGCGACACCCGCAGCCAGCCCGCCGTGAAAGTCGCCCTGCTTGAAGTAGGGCGCGATGTCATCGGCGATGATGCGCTTGGCAATGGCATCCGGAATCGCCCCTTCCAGCCCGCGCCCGACCTCGATGCGCAACTGCCGGTCCTGCAAGGCCACCAGCAGGATGACGCCATCATCCACGCCCTGGCGCCCGAGCTTCCACGCCTCCGCCACGCGGATGCCGAAGGCCGCCAGGTCCTCCGGCTGCGTCGTCGGCAACAGCAGGATCGCCACCTGGCTGCCCTTCTGCTGCTCGATCGCGGAGAGGCGGGCCGCCAGGTCCTGCCGCGCGGCGGCATCCAGCACGCCGGTGAGATCGACCACGCGCCCGCTCAGGGCAGGCACCGCCACCTCGGCCTGCGCGATGAGGCCCAGGCCCGCCAGGCACAGCGCGAGCAGCCAGCGCTTCATGGCCGGCCCTTACTTCTTGCCGCCGAAATCGACAGTCGGCGCATTGCTGATCGCCGCCTCGTTCTCCACGGTGAAGCTGGGCTTGGTCTTGTAGCCCATGACCATGGCGGTGAGGTTGTTGGGGAAGGTGCGGACGCCCACGTTGTAGGTTTCCACCGCCTTGATGAAGCGGTTGCGCGCCACCGTGATGCGGTTCTCGGTGCCCTCGATCTGCGCCTGCAGGTCGCGGAAGTTGGCATCCGCCTTGAGCTGCGGGTAGTTCTCGCTGACCACCAGCAGGCGGGCGATGGCGCTCGACAGTTCGCCCTGCGCCTTCTGGAATTTCGCCAGCGCCTCGGGGTCGTTGGCCAGCTCGGGCGTGACATTCATCCCGCCCACGCTGGCGCGCGCCTCGGTCACGCGGGTGAGCACCTCCTTCTCGTGTTCGGCATAACCCTTGACCACGTTGACCAGGTTGGGCACCAAGTCGGCGCGCCGCTTGTACTGGTTCAGCACCTCGGCCCAGGCCGATTTCACGGCCTCGTCGTTGATCTGCATGTCGTTGTAGCCGCAGGCGCTCAGCAGCAACGCGGCCAGACTCAGCACGAGCATTCTCAGCAGGGACATCGCCTTCTCCTTCCGATCCGGGACATGACATTCGAACACGCATCATACGGGCAGCGGGTGACAGGGATATGCGCCCGCTCGCATTGACCACCGGGAGCCTCCGGGCGTTCCCGCAAAACCCTGCATGCTCAGTCACTTAAAGCGGGTTCGGCGCTTTGCCCTGCCCGCCGGCACGGGTATACTGCGCGGTTTTTCCCAACGCTCCGGGTCTCCCCCCATGACTGCACGCATCATCGACGGCAACGCGCTTTCGGCCAAGGTCCGCGAAGAGATTGCCCAACGTGCCGCCGCGCTCACGGCGCAAGGCATCCAACCCTGCCTCGCCGTGATCCTGGTCGGCGACAATCCGGCCTCCGCCGTCTACGTGCGCAACAAGGTCGCGGGCTGCGAAAAGGCCGGCTTCCGTTCGCTGAAATTCGACTACCCGGCCGACGTGTCGCCCGAGGTCGTGTTCGGCAAGATCGCCGAGCTGAACGCCGATCCGGCGGTGCACGGCATCCTGGTGCAACTACCGCTGCCCAAGCAGTTCAACGAAGATCAGGTGCTGGAAGCCATCTCGCCGGACAAGGATGTGGACGGTTTCCACGCTGAGAACTTCGGCCTGCTGCTGCAGGGGCGCAAGAGCTTCTACCCCTGCACGCCCTGGGGCGTGATGAAGATGCTGGAGTCTGAGCAAATTCCGCTCAAGGGCAAGGAAGCCGTGGTCATCGGCCGCAGCAACATCGTCGGCAAGCCGATGGCGGTGATGTTGCTGTCGCAGGGCGCGACCGTCACGGTGTGCCATTCGCAGACCGCCGACCTGGCCTTTCACACGCGTCGCGCCGACATCCTGGTCGTCGCCGTCGGCCGTGCCAAGATGATCAAGGGCGACATGGTCAAGCCCGGTGCCGTGGTCATCGACGTCGGCATGAATCGCGACGAGCACGGCAAGCTGTGCGGCGACGTCGATTTCGACTCGGCCAAGGAAGTCGCCTCGCTGATCACCCCGGTGCCCGGTGGCGTCGGCCCCATGACCATCACCATGCTGCTCGCCAATACGCTGGAATCCGCCAAGCGCGTGGCCAACAAGAAGAACTGACATGTCTGAACAGAAACCCGTCATTGGCATCGTCATGGGCTCCAACTCCGATTGGCCCACGCTGCAAGCCGCCGCCCGCGTGCTGAAGGATTTCGGCATCCCCTACGAGGCGCGCGTGGTATCCGCCCACCGCACGCCGGACCTGATGTTCGACTACGCCGAGCGCGCGCGTGGCCGTGGCCTCAAGGCCATCATCGCCGGCGCCGGTGGCGCCGCCCACCTGCCGGGCATGCTGGCGGCCAAGACCACCGTCCCCATCCTGGGCGTGCCGGTGCAGAGCAAGGCGCTGTCGGGCGTGGACTCGCTGCATTCGATCGTGCAGATGCCCAAGGGCATTCCCGTCGCCACCTTCGCCATCGGCGAGGCCGGCGCGGCCAATGCAGGCCTGTTCGCGGTAGCCATGCTGGCCAACGAAGACCCAAAGATCGCTGCGCTGCTGGAAACCTTCCGTGAGCGCCAGACGCAGAGCGTGCTGGACATGAAGCTGGACGACATCGCGTGAGCAAGATGATTCTCCCGCCCGCCACCCTGGGCATGCTGGGCGGCGGCCAACTGGGCCGCTTCTTCGTGCTGGCTGCCCATGAGATGGGTTACAAGGTCTGGGTGCTGGACCCGGATGCCAACAGCCCCGCCGGCAAGGCAGCCGACCGCCACCTGTGCACCGCCTTCGATGACTTCGCAGCGCTGGACCTGATGGCTGCCGAATGCGCCGCGGTGACGACCGAGTTCGAGAACGTGCCGGCCGCCACGCTGGACTACCTTGCCAAGTTCATCCCCGTGCGCCCCTCGGCCGATGCCGTCGGCATCTGCCAGAACCGCGTCGCGGAGAAGATGTTCCTGCGCAACAACGGCATCCCGCACGCACCCTTTGCACCGATCAACAGTGCCGAGGACCTGGCCAACGCACCGGCCGAGCTGTTCCCGGGCATCCTGAAAGTGGCCCGCTTCGGCTATGACGGCAAGGGCCAGGCCCGCGTGACGAGCCGCGAGGAAGCGCTGGCCGCCTGGCAAGGCTTCCACGGCGAGCCCTGTGTGCTGGAACAGATGCTCAAGCTGGACTACGAAGT
Organism: Uliginosibacterium sangjuense; assembly: GCF_059132465.1. Classification (NCBI taxonomy): domain Bacteria; kingdom Pseudomonadati; phylum Pseudomonadota; class Betaproteobacteria; order Rhodocyclales; family Zoogloeaceae; genus Uliginosibacterium; species Uliginosibacterium sangjuense. Next base: position 743,489 of record NZ_CP101132.1, on the reverse strand, counting down.
CTCCGTGGTGCTGGCACGCGACGAGCACGGCCGCGCGCGCTGCTTTCCGGTGGCCGAGAACGCACATGCGCATGGCATTCTCGACATTTCCATCGCGCCGGCGCGCGCCTCTGCCTGCCAGCGTGACACAGCGCAGGAACTGGCCGAACGCATCGCCGACAAGCTGGACTACATCGGCACGCTGGGCGTGGAGTTCTTCGTCTCGCGCGGCGAGCTGTACGTCAACGAGATGGCGCCGCGCCCGCACAACAGTGGCCACTACACGGTGGACGCCTGCATCACCAGCCAGTATGAACAGCAGGTGCGTGCGCTGTGCGGCCTGCCCTTGGGCGATGCGCGTGCGCACAGCGCGGCGGTGATGGTGAACCTGCTGGGCGACGTGTGGTACGACGCGCAGGGCCACTACCGCGAGCCGGACTGGAGCCTGCTCTTCGCTTATCCGAACCTGAAGCTGCACCTGTACGGCAAGCACCACGCCCGCCCCGGCCGCAAGATGGGCCACTTCACGGTCGTCGATGCCGACCCGGTCAAGGCGCAGGAAACAGCGATGGCTGCGCGTCAGGCCATTGGCATCCGCGACGAGTAGCCCTATGCGACACCTGGCCGCCCTGATGCTGGGCCTGCTGCTGGGAACGGCCCAGGCAGGCACGCCCGAGGCCGTCACCATTCCGCCAGCCGGCCTGTCCAGCTCGCCGACGCCCTTGCGCGCGTACTTGTTCAAGCCCGCTGGCGACGGCCCACACCGCGCGGTGGTGATGGTGCACGGTTGCGGCGGTGCCTACGCCAAGGACGGCAGCCTCAACGCACGCCACCAGATGTGGGGCGAACACCTTGCGGCGCATGGTTACCTCGCCCTGATGCTGGACAGCTTCAGCTCTCGTGGCCTGAAAGAACTGTGCACGCAGAAATACGCCGAGCGCACGATCAAGGAGGCCGACCGCGTCGGCGACACCTACGCCGCGCTGCACTGGCTGCGCCAGCAGCCGGGTGTGGATGCGCAGCACATTGCGCTGCTGGGCTGGTCGCATGGGGGCGGCGTCACGCTCGACGCGATCCGCCGCAAACCCAAGAGCATGACTGAGGGTTTCGCGGCTGCCGTCTCCTTCTACCCAGGCTGCACCTCGCGCAACAAGAAGGCGGCCAGCTTCATGCCCTACGCTCCGCTGCAGATCCTGATCGGCGAAGCGGACGACTGGACCCCGGCCGCCTCCTGCGTGGCGCTGACCGACACCGCACGCGCACACGGCGCGCCGATGCAGATCCACACCTACCCGGGCGCTTACCATGACTTCGACAACCCGGGCCTCACCAAGGTACGCATCCGCAAGGACGTGCCCAACGGCGTGAACCCCGGCCAGGGCGTGCATACCGGCCCCCACCCGGAAGCACGCGAAGACGCCAAGCAGCGCGTGCTGGCCTTCCTCGCGGAACAGCTCAAGTGATCGTCACCGACAGCGACGCCAACATCGCGCGCGCCGCCACCCTGCTGCGTGCCGGCGAACTGGTCGCCCTGCCCACCGAAACGGTCTATGGGCTGGGCGCAGATGCGATGAACCCACAGGCCGTCGCACGCATCTTCGCCGCCAAGAATCGGCCGGCCGACCACCCGCTGATCGTGCACCTGGCCGACCGCGAGCAGATGACGGAGTGGGCACGCGAGATTCCGCGCGAGGCCATCGCGCTGGCCTACGCCTTCTGGCCCGGCCCGCTGACCCTGATCCTGAAGAAGGAAGAGGATGTGCCGGACGTGGTGACCGGCGGGCAGGACACGGTGGGCCTGCGCGTACCTGATCATCCGGTGGCCCTGGCCCTGCTGCGCGCCTTCGGTGGTGGCGTGGCGGCCCCGTCCGCCAACCGCTTCGGCCGCATCAGCCCGACCACGGCACAGCATGTAGAGGAAGAGCTGGGTGACTCGGTCGCCATGATCCTCGATGGTGGCGCCTGCGACGTCGGCATCGAGTCGACGATCCTGGATCTGTCGCGCGGCGAGCCGGTGATCCTGCGCCCCGGCATGATCGGCCTCGACGCCATCGCCGCTGTCATCGGCCGGCGCCCCCGCCTGCGCGAGGCGGCCGAACATGCGCCGCGCGTCTCCGGCGCGCTGGCCGCCCACTACGCACCACGCACGCCGATGCGGCTGGCCGCCAAGGCGGAACTGGAAACGGCCGACGCCGGCTGCGCGATCCTCTCGCACAGCATCGAACGCCCCGCCCGCCTGCATGCCATGAGCATCGTCGCGCCGAGCGACGCGCAGGGCTTTGCCCACGACCTGTACGCCAACCTGCGCGCGCTGGATGCCAGCGGTGCGCGCGAAATCCTGGTCGAGGCCCTGCCCGAGGATTCGGCGTGGGACGCCGTGCGCGACCGCCTGGGTCGCGCAGTGGTGGGGTCGGGGATCGAGGACGACGAAACTTAGGGCGGAACGCGAAGCGGTTCCGCCTATCCTGTCTCGCGCCGACTCCCGATTGCCGCCCTGCGGGCGGCTACACCCTCACCCGCCTCACCGCATACACCCCACCCAGCGCCAGCACCTCGCCCTCACCCTGCAGCTTGCCGGGCATGAGGGCGGAGCTGCAGAGGATCTTGGTCAGCGGGACTTCGGTCTCAATGATGATGTCGCCGAACTCCTCGGCACGCTCACGCTCGGTGGAGAAGGAGTTGATGCTGTTGAGCAACACCAGCTTCTGGCCTTCGTACTCGCCCAGCACTTCGTGCGCCTCCCAGCGGTTGAGCCCGCGATAGAGGTGGAAATGGGTCTGGCCGGCGTAGCGCCGCACGAGCTCGGCCTGGGTCCAGGTGTAGAGCAGGTCGAGCTGACTTTCGAGCGCATTGGTGTTGTAGAGGCCGGTGGCGCGCTGCTCGAGGTAGATGCGGTAAGCCTCCCCCGAGAAGTCGCGGATCGGCGCCCGGTGGTAGCGCGGCAGCAGGCCGAAGCGTGACTCGGCCCAGGACTTGAGCACGGCGCCTTCGATGGCATCGGAGTTGATGTGCCAGCCACGGATGAGCTTGAGGTAGTTGAGCTTGCCGCGCCCCTTGGGCTTGCTGAGGTCGAAGCCGGCTTCGTCGAGCGCATCGAGGCAGAAGCTGACCGCCATGTACTCATGCAACATGCGCTCGCGCGTGGCCGGCTCGTCGTATGCGTCCAGCATTTCGAGGAATTTGCGGTGCAGGGCGGCCACGCCGTCCAGCTCCAGCGGCGAGGGCTTGAACTGGTAGGTCAGGCTGCCCAGGATCACCGCCGGCAGGTTGCAGCGGTTGATCGGCAGCCGCGCCCAGGTGGGGAGCGTGGGGCGCTCCGGCGGCTTGTCGCCATCCTGACAGGCTGCCCCCAATTTGTCGCATGCCAGACCGGCACCCTCCTCCTCATCCATCGTGTTTTTCCTTTTGTTTCAATGCCCTATGAATCTCAGCAGGGCGTGGCACATGGGTTGCGATTTTAGTTCCGAGCGATCAGCCATGTGCGCCTTGCGTCCCCCTCGCAACTCACGTGCCTGATCCGGCGCAACCCCGCGAAACATTTTCTCAAGGAGTGAGCAATGGCAAGGATTCGTCAGGCCGCAATTTACGGCAAGGGTGGTATCGGCAAGTCCACCACGACGCAGAACCTCGTGGCCGCGCTGGCTGAGGCCGGCAAGAAGGTGATGATCATCGGCTGCGACCCGAAGGCCGACTCGACTCGCCTGATCCTGCACAGCAAGGCCCAATCGACGGTCATGCACCTGGCGGCCGAGGCCGGTTCGGTGGAAGACCTGGAACTGGACGACGTGCTCGCGGTGGGATTCGGCGGCGTGAAGTGCGTGGAATCCGGTGGCCCGGAACCCGGCGTGGGCTGCGCCGGTCGTGGCGTGATTACCGCGATCAACTTCCTGGAAGAGGAAGGCGCCTATGACGAGGACCTGGACTTCGTGTTCTACGACGTGCTGGGCGACGTGGTGTGCGGTGGTTTCGCCATGCCGATCCGCGAGAACAAGGCGCAGGAAATCTACATCGTGGTGTCGGGCGAGATGATGGCCATGTACGCGGCCAACAACATCGCCAAGGGCATCGTGAAGTACGCCACCTCGGGTTCGGTGCGCCTGGCCGGCCTGATCTGCAACAGCCGCAAGACCGACCGTGAGGACGAGCTGATCGAGGAACTGGCCCGTCGCCTGGGTACCCAGATGATCCACTTCGTGCCGCGCGACAACGTGGTGCAGCACGCCGAGATCCGCCGCATGACGGTGATCGAGTACGACAAGAAGGCCAAGCAGGCCGACGAGTACCGCGCACTGGCCCAGAAGATCATCGACAACAAGAAGTTCGTGATTCCGACCCCGCTCGAAATGGAAGAGCTGGAGTCGCTGCTGATGGAGTTCGGCCTGATGGAAGCCGAGGACGAATCCATCGTCGGCAAGACCAAGGAAGCCGAGACCGCGTAAGGACGCGCGACCACGCCGTCGTGCCAGCGCATGCAGGCATGGCGGCTCGGTCGGGCGCAGCAGGCTGAATGCCCGTTTGATTTCGTAGTAGTTCAACTTGTGTGCCGTGGCCGAATGGCGCCCGGCGCAAGGAGATTCGCATGACCGAACTGACCCGTGAAAAGGCCCAGGCCCTCATCGAAGAGGTGCTGGAGGTCTATCCCGAAAAGGCCAAGAAGGACCGCGCCAAACACCTGATGGTCAATGACAAGTCCATCACCCAGTCGAAGAAGTGCATCACCTCGAACCGCAAGTCGGTGCCCGGCGTGATGACGCAGCGCGGCTGCGCCTATGCCGGTGCGCGTGGCGTGGTGTGGGGCCCGTTCAAGGACATCCTGGACGTGTCACACGGCCCGATCGGCTGTGGCCAGTATTCGCGCGGCGGCCGCCGCAACTACTACACCGGCATGTCGGGCATCGACGCCTTCTGCGACATGATGTTCTCGTCCGACTTCCAGGAGAAGGACATCGTGTTCGGCGGCGACAAGAAGCTCTCCAAGCTGATCGACGAAGTGCAGCAACTCTTCCCGCTAGCCAAGGCCATCTCGGTGCAGTCCGAGTGCCCGATCGGCCTGATCGGCGACGACATCGAAGCGGTGTCGAAGAAGAAGGCGGCCGAGATCGGCAAGACGGTGATTCCGGTGCGCTGTGAGGGTTTCCGTGGCGTGTCGCAATCGCTCGGTCACCACATCTCGAACGACGTGATCCGCGACTGGATTCTGCCGGCGCGTGACGGCAAGCTCGAAGAAGGCACCCCGTATGACGTGGCCATCCTCGGCGACTACAACATCGGCGGCGACGCCTGGGCCTCGCGCATCCTACTCGAAGAGATGGGGCTGCGCGTGGTGGCGCAGTGGTCCGGCGACGGCACGATCACCGAGATCGAGAACACGCCCAAGGTCAAGCTGAACCTGCTGCACTGCTACCGCTCGATGAACTACATCGCGCGCCACATGGAAGAGAAGTACGGCATTCCCTGGCTGGAGTACAACTTCTTCGGCCCGAGCAAGATCAAGGAGTCGCTGCGCGAGATCGCCTCGCACTTCGACGCGAAGATCCAGGAAGGTGCCGAGCGCGTGATCGCCAAGTACACCCCGGCGATGGACGCCATCATCGCCAAGTACAAGCCGCGCCTGCAGGGCAAGAAGGTGATGCTGTACGTCGGTGGCCTGCGTCCGCGCCACACCATCGGCGCCTATGAAGACCTGGGCATGGAAGTGGTCGGCGCCGGTTACGAGTTTGCGCACAACGACGACTACGACCGCACGATGAAGGAGATGAAGGACGCCACCCTCATCTACGACGACGCCACCGGCTACGAGCTCGAAGAATTCGTGCGCCAGCTCAAGCCTGACCTGGTCGGCTCCGGGATCAAGGAGAAGTACGCCTTCCACAAGATGGGCGTGCCCTTCCGCCAACTGCACTCCTGGGACTACTCCGGCCCCTACCACGGCTTCGACGGCTTCGCCGTGTTCGCCCGCGACATGGACATGACGGTCAACAACCCGTGCTGGTCGATGCTCAAGGCACCGTGGGAGAAGGAAGCCGAAGCCCCCGCACAGGAAGCAGCCTGAGCGAAGCCCCCGTAGCGCGGCGACGGCCCGCCGTCGCCGCCAGCGAATGACCTGAAGGCCCGCGTCCACGCATGGTTGGCCGGGCAAGGAGATGCAAGATGCAAACCGTCGACAAGATCGAACCGTGTTTCCCGCTATTCAATTCGGATGAGTACCAGGACCTGATGGAACGCAAGCGTGCGTTCGAGGAACCGCATGCGAAGGAGAAGGTGCAGGAGATCTTCAACTGGACCACCACGCTGGAGTACCAGGAACTGAACTTCAAGCGCGAAGCGCTGACCGTCAACGCAGCCAAGACCTGCCAGCCCCTGGGTGGCTCACTGTGCGGCCTGGGCTTCGAGAAGACCATGGTCTATATCCATGGCTCGCAAGGCTGCGTGGCCTACTTCCGCACTTACTTCAACCGTCACTTCAAGGAGCCGGTCGCCTTCATCGCCGACTCGATGACGGAAGACGCCGCCGTGTTCGGCGGCCAGAAGAACGTGCATGAAGGCCTGCAGAACGCGACCAAACTGTACGACGCCAAGATGATCGCGGTGTGCACCACCTGTATCGCGGAAGTCATCGGTGATGACCTCGGCGCCTTCATCGGCAACGCCCGCAAGGAAGGCTACGTCGACAAGGACTTCCCGATCCCCTACGCCAACACGCCCTCCTTCGTCGGTTCGCACATCACCGGCTGGGACAACATGTTCGAAGGCATCGTCAAGTACTTCACGGGCGCCATCGATGAAGCCACCGGCGCAGTCACGACGAAGAAGCCGGCCACGGTAGGCAGCAACGGCAAGCTCAACATCGTGCCGGGCTTCGAGACCTATCTGGGCAACTACCGCGTCATCAAGCGCATGCTCAGCGAGATGGGCGTGGGCTACACCTACCTGTGCGATCCGGAGGAAGTGCTGGATACGCCGGCCACCGGTGAGTACGAGATGTATGCCGGCGGCACCACGATCCCCGAGATCGAGGATGCGCCGAACGCCATCGACACCCTGTTCCTGCAGCCCACCACGATCGAGAAGAGCCGCAAGTTCGTCAAGGAAACCTGGAGCCACGCCGCGCCCACCATCAACATCCCGATGGGTGTGGACTGGACCGACGAGTTCCTGATGAAGGTCTCGCAACTGACCGGCAAGCCCATCGCCAAGTCGCTGACCACGGAGCGCGGCCGTCTGATGGACATGATGACCGACTCGCACCAGTGGCTGCACGGCAAGAAGATGGCGGTGTTCGGCGATCCTGATTTCGTCATGGGCCTGGTGAAGTTCATGCTGGAACTGGGCATCGAGCCGACCCACATCGTCTGCAACAACAGCAACAAGCGTTGGGAAAAGGCGATGAAGAAAGTGCTCGAAGCCTCGCCCTACGGCATCCACGCCAAGCTGTACCCGGGCGCCGACCTGTGGCACCTGCGCAGCCTGTGCTTCACCGACAAGCCGGACTTCATCGTCGGCAGCAGCTACGGCAAGTTCATCCAGCGCGACACCCTGCACAAGGGTGCCGAGTTCGAAGTGCCGCTGATCCGCCTGGGCTTCCCGATCTTCGATCGCCACCACCTGCATCGCATGACCACCCTGGGCTATGAGGGCGGCATGTACATCCTGACCACGCTGGTGAACGCGGTACTGGAGAACCTGGACAACCAGACCAAGCTGCTCAACAACACCGACTACAACTACGACCTGGTTCGCTGACGAACCCGGCGTCGGGAGCGGAGAGTCACCAGACAGCCCGCTCCCGACGCGCCACCCCCGAGGAAAAACATGGCCGACATCATGATCCGCAAGGTCGCCAATGGCGGGTTCTCCTTCTACCTGCCCAAGCGCGACATCGAGGACGGCATCGCCTCCATCGAGTTCGATACCCCGGAGAAATGGGGCGGCGAACTGAAGCTGGCCAATGGTGGTTCGTACTACGTGGAGCCCATTCCGCAGCCGGCACGCTTCCCGGTCACGCTGCGCGCGAAACGGGTGGATGGGGTGGAATGAACCGGGGAGTAGGGATTGGGGAGTCTGAATGCCTCTTCGACTCCCGACTCCCGACGCACAGATAGGAGAAACAGCATGTCCATGAAGATTCTCGTCGCCGAATGCAGCAGCTGCGGCGATTGCATCAAGGTCTGCCCGACCGAATCCATCTACGACAAGGGCGGCATCGTGAAGATCAAGGCCGACACCTGCAACGAATGCGAGGACAGCGACGACGGCCCCAAGTGCCAGTCGACCTGCCCCTCGGGCGACGCCTGCATCGTTTACATGTGATGGCGGGAGTGGGGAGTAGGGAGTCGCAAAAGCAGCCGACTCGCGCGACTCCCGGCTCCCGACTCCCCACTCACGACTCCCGAGGGACACACCATGAACACCTCCATCACCCGCGAAGCCGCGCTGCGCGTCGGCCTGGCCGCCATGGAACTGAACGTCTCGGTGCGCGAGCTCACCACCGCCATCGTCGACAAGCTGGAACTGCCGCTCACCGAAGACAAGCTGGCGGGCTTCTCGGTCGAGGACCTGCGCGTGGCGCTGTACGGTGAGGACAGCATCTACGTCGAGCACAAGGACTCGCTCAAGCGCGCGGTGCGCCTGCTGTGGGGCGAAAGCGTGGCATTCAGCGAACTGCCGACGCGCGAGGCCTACCAGGAAGGTGACATGCCCGGCTCGGTACGCCTGGCCTGTGCGTCGAATACCGACGAGATGCTGGACGGGCACTTCGGCTCCTGCGAACGCTTCCTGATCTACCAGGTATCCGCCACCGAGGTTCGCCTCGTCGATGTGCGCTCCACCCTGGAAGCCGAGCATGCCGAGGACAAGAACGCCGCGCGAACCGCACTGATCCGGGACTGCCACGTGGTCTACGTGCAGTCCATCGGCGGCCCTGCCGCCGCCAAGGTCGTGCGCAGCTTCATCCACCCGGTGAAGATTCCGCAGGCCTGCGCCGCACGGGCGGCGGCCGAGCGCCTGCGCCAGTCGCTGATGAATCCACCGCCCTGGCTGGCCCGCATCATGGGCGTCAGTTCGCCCTCGCTGGCGCGCATCGCGGCCATGGAGAGCGAAGCATGAACAGCGACATGGTCGAGGGCGTGCGCGACATGCTGGCTGACGGCGGCGTCGCCCAACCGGGCCTGCTGAACCGCCTGCGCCTTGCCTTCCCTGGCCTCGCCTTCAGCCTGTGCGACGACGCCGACATCCCCTCCCGCCTGCGGCCGCTGGCCGAACACGCGGACTATGCCCTGTATGGCGTCAACACCGGCGGGCATTGCGCCAGCCTGACCGCCCACCTGGAGAACGCCGACGGCCTCGCGATTGCCCTGAAGGACGCGGATGACTGAGCCCGCCCCCTGTGGCTGCTCGCGCGCCGCTGCCGATGACCACGACACACGCGACCGCTATGTGAGTTTCGTGGGCCTCGACTGCGACGGCCAGGCACGGCGTTTGTTCGGCCTGCTGCGCAAGTACATCGACACGCCTGCGTTGAGCAACGCGTTCTGGCAACTGCTGGACCGCAAGCTCCACGCCACCAGCGGACCACGCCACGACGAGCTGTTCCTGATCCACGCGCACCTGAACACGCTGCGCGATCAGCTGGAGCAGCACGGCGATGCGGAAGCGCTCGCGCTGCTCGACCAGATCGAACATGAGTGCTGTTGAAGAAACCGAACCACAAGGAAACCATCATGCTGTTCAAGGACTATGAAGCCCGCGGGCTGCTGTTCAACACCAACCTGACCGAGCGCTGCACCAGCGAAGCACTGGATGTCTATCGCGGCGAGCTGGTCCTGGTTCAAGGCGAAGTGTCCGACTCCTCCGGCCGCCGTGCGCCGCCCGCCAGCGTGCTGCAGCAGGTGGTGGCGATGGCTGATGACAAACAGTTGCGCTTTCTCTCCGGCAGTCTGCCCGAAGTGGCCAGCGTCTCCACCCTGCTGGAGAAGTTTGGCGCGGAGCTGTTCGTCGGCAGCCTGGTGATCCTGTTCGTGTTCGACCTCGCCAAGCCGCTGACCGTCACCACCGACACCTGCACCCTGCACCTGCTGCCGCTGGAAGAAGGCCTGACCTGGAACGAACTGGTCGACCTCGCTGCCCTGGAGAAGAGCGACCTCAAGGGTCTGTCCAGCGCCGACAAGGTGCTGGCGGTCTATCGCGAGCTGATCGGCTTCCGCCCGCGTGGCACCAGCGAGGTCACGCTGGCGCAGGCCCTGGCCGCCAGCACCGGTCGCCAGCGCGTACTGCGCGGCCCGGTCTGAGCGGGTGGCGGCGATGCATATCCTGATCGTTCTCGCCCACCCCAAGCCCGGCAGCTTCAACCACGCGCTGGCCGACTGCGTGCGCAGCACACTGGAGTCCCTTGGGCATGCGGTGTCGCTGCGCGACCTCTACGCCGAGGGCTTCGATGCCATCTACACGCCAGACGAGCTGGTGCGAGGCAGCGAACCACCACCCAAGGTGCGCGAGCATGCCGACCTGCTGCGCCATACCGATGGCATCGTGGTGATCCACCCCAACTGGTGGGCGCAGGCACCGGCCATCCTCAAGGGCTGGCTGGACCGCGTGCTGCGCCCGGGTGAAGCCTACCGCTTTGGCACCAACGACAAGGGCGAGGGGGTCATCATCGGCCTGCTCAAGGCGCAGGCCGCGCTGGTGCTGACCACCTCCAACACGCCACGCGAAGCCGAGCTGGCGCTTTACGGTGACCCGCTGGACAACTTCTGGAAGCGCTGTGTGTGGGGCTTCTGCGGCGTGCCGCGCGTGGAGCGCCGCAACTTCGAACCCGTCATCGCCAGCACGCCGGAACAGCGTGCGCAGTGGTTGCAGGAGGCGGCGCAACTCGCGCGCAGCCTGTTCGCCTGAACGCCATCATCGGAATCCCTCGACATGTGTAACGGAACCCCCAGCGCCAAGGACCAGCCGCCCGCCACCCTACATGAGAAAGTCTGCCATGCGACGCACGGCATCCCCTGCCGCGTGGCCCACACCGTCGGTGACTTCATCAAACGATTGCTGGGTCGTCAGCGTGCGGCCGGCAGTTGTGGCTGCGCAGGCCACGCGGAAAGCGCGCCGCAGGCTGCGCCGGCGAGGCTGAAGCCGGTGTCGGGCTGCGGCGGCCACGGCGCTAACGGAAAAAGTACCTGCGGCTGCGGGGGCAAGACGCAATAGCCTGCCCACGCTTGCCGGGCTCAGTGCCCGGCGGGCCGGGGCGCGTCATCCAGATGCGCGCGCGCCCAGGTCAGGGCCTCGTCCAAGGTCTCGAATATCTCGAAGGGCATCACCCCGGCGTAGATGCTGCGCCAGACGCCATCGGTCACTCCGGCGCCTTCCACCTCGGGCGCGATGACATAGGCGGTACACACGCGCCCTCTCGCGGCATGCGACAGCACGCCTTGGCGAATGGCTTCGACCGCCTCCGGGGGGCACAGGCTGGCGCCGCGGATTTCCACGATCACCGCCCAGGGGCCACGCGCGCTGAGGGTGTCGACTGAAGGCGCGAGTTGCGCGACGTATTGCTGGATCAGTTCAATGTTCCAGGGCCCGTCAACCACCGCATGGATGAGGCTTCCCAGCAACTCGTGGCGTATCGTGCCGTGCGGCCGAAACATGTGTACTCCAGTCAAGCTACGCGGAAGCACTGGATTCTAGCCGCGAAGGCAGACACCCGGCGCGCCGCATCAAACAGCAGCGCGCCGGGCGACACACTCAGGTGGCGGTGCTGCCACCCTCTCGCGTCTTCCAGAGCGAGACAAGAATGCCACCGAGGATCAGGCCGAAGGTCACCGTCAGGCTCACCGCGGCGGGAATCTTGCCGATGAAGCCCACCAGGAAGATCTTCGTTCCGATGAACACCAGGACCAGCGCGAGCGCGTACTTCAGGTAAATGAAGCGATGCACCATCGCTGCGAGTGCGAAGTAGAGCGCACGCAGACCCAGTATCGCGAAGATGTTGCTGGTGTAGACGATGAACGGGTCCTGGGTGATGGCGAACACGGCCGGCACGCTATCCACGGCGAAGATCAGATCTACGCATTCAACCATGATCAGCGCCAGGAACAGCGGGGTCACCCACTGCACGGGCTTGCCCGAGGGATCTTCAGGCGAAGGCAGGCGCACGAAGAAGCGCTCGCCGTGCAGATTCGGCGTGACGCGCAGCCGCCCACGCAGGAACCGCAGCACGGGGTTGTTCGCGATGTCCGGCACGTGGTCGATCATCATCCACATCTTGACCCCCGAGGCGACCAGGAAGGCACCGAAGAGGTAGAGCACCCAACTGAACTCGCTGACCAGGGCCGCACCGAGACCGATCATGATCGCGCGCAGCACGATCACCCCGAGGATGCCCCAGAACAACACACGGTGCTGGTAAATGCGCGGCACGGCAAAGAAGGTGAAGATCATCGAGATGACAAACACATTGTCGAGCGACAGGCTCTTCTCCACCAGGAATGCGGTGTAGTAAGCCACCCCGGACTCGGCACCGATCTGCCACCAGACCCCGGCGCCGAACAGCATGGCGATGGCGAAGTAGCCGGCGGAGAGCCACAGGCTCTCCCCGACGCCGATCTCGCGCTGCTCCTTGTGGAGCACACCAAGGTCGAAGGCCAGCAGGGCGACCACGATGACGGCAAAGCTCAGCCAAAGCCAGAGAGCGTGCCCCAGGAAGGGGCTGTTCAGTGAAACGGGCAGGATGTCCATGATTTCAGTTTGTGGATAGGTGTGAGGCGCGGATTCAAGTGAGCGCGGTCTGAGTGGGCAAGGGTCGTACCGGCATGGCCGCGGGGATGCTCATGCAGTCGGCCAGGGTCAGGTCCCAGGCGTCCAGAACCGCCCACAACAGCACCGACTCGCCGCGCAGCACGCGGCGGTCGGCGCCGATGATGTCCAGCGCCAGGCGGCACAGGCGGCGCTGCAGGGCCGGATCGTCGATGTCGGCGAGCAGTTGGGTCACCAGTTCGTGACGCAACTGGCACTGCCCCTCCGCATCGACCGGTGCAAAGCGCAGCAGATCGCGGCAGAAGTCCTGCATCACCTGCGCCAGGCGATCCGAGTCGAGCCCCAGCTCGGCGAGGTCGGGCATGCGATCCAGCCGGCGCAACTCAACCACCTCCAGCAGCCCGTCCGACAGCAGGGTCATGGCAACGAAGCGGGCGATCGCTTCGGGGCTGTTCTTCGCATAGGTACGCATGATGGTGTTCCTTATCCTTGAGGGTGCGCGTTACTCGTCATTGCCGCCGATGCCGAACAAGGCCAGCAGACTGGTGAAGAGGTTGTAGATCGACACATAGAGACCGACCGTGGCCATGATGTAATTCGTCTCACCGCCATGGACGATGTTGCTCGTCTCATAGAGGATCAGGCCGGCGGCCAGCAGGGCGACCGCCGCCGACACCGCCAGGGCGAGCCCGGGCATCGCCAGGAAGTACGCCGCCAGGCCGGCCAGGATGGCGACGATCATGCCGGCGAAGAGGAAGCCCCCCAGGAACCGGAAATCCTTGCGGGTCGTCAGCACCCAGGCGGACAGCGCGAGAAACACCGCTGCCGTACTGCCCAGCGCCATGGCCACGATCATGCCGCCGCCTTCCATGGCCAGCGTGCGGTTGAGGACCGGCCCCAGGGTGTAGCCCATGAAGCCGGTCAGCGCGAACACCGACAGGAGGCCCCAGGCGCTGTTGGCCAGGCGGGCGGTCAGGAAGAACAGACCGAAGAAGCCCGCCAGCGTGAGCAGCAGGCCAGGCGCGGGCCAGTTCATCAGCGTGCTCAGTGTCGCCACGCCGGCACTGAACAGCAGGGTCATGCCGAGCAGGGCATAGGTATTGCGCAGCACGCGCTGGGTATTGCCGGCCAGGCCCAGGCCAACCGGCACACGGCTGAGGTCACGGGTTTGCAACGAGTTTTCCATGATGCGATCTCCTGTTGGATGCGCCCCGGGCGCTCAGGCCTGGGGGTCGAGACGGGCGATGTAGATGATGCGGCGCGACAGGTGACGCGGGCGGGCCAGCCGCGACAGCCGACGCAACACGCTGCGGCTGGCACGCGCCAGGCAGCGGTCGAGCAGACTGCGTACATCCTGCCCGCGGTCCTCGACCACCACCAAGCCCCCGCTCTGCGCGAGGAGCACCTGGACCATGCAGCGCTTGTCTTCGCCACCGCGCGGGCCGTTGATGTCGTCGAGACTGATTGCGACCCGGCTGATGCGATAGCCGTGCCGGCCGAGGTTCATGCGGACACGCGTGTCCGCGAGCAATCTGAAGTCGGGGCCGGGATCGAATCCACGGCATTGAACGTCGATGTGCATGCATGCCTCCAGAAGAGTTGTCGCCAACTGCGACAGTTCCAATGTAGTGGCCGCACTCAATCTTGAAAATTCGAATTATCTAAGTCTATATTTCGAAAAAACCGAAGTGTCAGGCAGATGAACTACAAGCACCTCCACTACTTCTGGATCGTGGCCAAAGCGGGTGGGATACAGCGCGCGGCCGATCAGCTCCACACCACGCCACAGACCCTTAGCGGCCAGATCAAGCTGCTTGAATCGCGCCTGGGCAAGCCCCTGTTCGCCAAGCGCGGGCGCAATCTTGAACTCACCGAGCTGGGACACATGGCACTGGCCTACGCCGACGAGATCTTCTCCCTCGGCGCAGAGCTGGAGCAGGCCATCCGCGCCGACAACCCGGCCGGGCGCGGTATCGAATTCCGCATTGGAGTGTCGGACGCGCTGCCGAAGTCGATTGCCTACAAGCTGGTCGAACCCGCGCTGCACCTTAGCGAGCCTGTGCGCCTGGTGTGCCGTGAGGGCAAGCTGGACCCCCTGCTCACCGAGCTGGCAGCCCACCGACTCGATCTGGTGCTGGCCGACACCACCGTTCCGCCTCACTTGTCGATCAAAGCGTTCAGCCACAAGCTCGGCCGCTCGGGCCAAAGCTTCTTCGCCAGCCCAGCGCTTGCCCGGCGGATCAGCAAACCGGGGACGGGCTTCCCGGCCAGCCTGGATGGCGTCCCTCTCCTGCTGCAAGGCGAGGACTCCGGCGTCAAGCTACGCATGGAAAACTGGCTGATCAATGAGGGGGTCACGCCACGGATCGTCGGCGTATTCGATGACAGTGCCTTGATGAAAGCTTTCGGCCGCGAGGGCACAGGGGTCTTCCCGTCCCCCACGGTGATCGAAACAGAGGTCGCCGCACAGTTCGGCGTCGAACCCATCGGACGCACGGAAGCGGTATGGCAAGACTTCTACGCCATCTCGGTCGAGCGCCGCATCACCCACCCCTGCGTCCGCGCCATCAGCGACTCCGCGCGCGGCGAGCTGTTCGCCCCGGCGGCGCCCACGCGCAGCGATTCGCGCAAACCCGCCCGCAAACGGCCCTGACCTGCCCTCTGCGTCCCCCTGGGCGGGAGGCCCTAACGCGGCATCTGCTCCGCGAAGGTGAAGAAGGCCCGCGACGCGCTGCAGTCCTCGCCCTTGAAGACCTGGCGCAACACCAGCCAGCGGCCGTCGAAGAGGCGCCAGGCAATCAGGTGCTCGCTGTAGACCGGGACGACCTGCCAGTTGTCGTCCTCGTCACTGCGCAGCTCGGTGATCACGGCGCGCACATTGCAGTAGCAGGGCTCGTCTTCCACCTCGTAGCCGATCAGGCGCTCGGCCTCGATCTCATACTCCTTGTGGCGCACGAAGAACACCGGGCGCACGACCTCCGAGCGCCAGGCCTCCGGCAGGCCTTCCTTCCACAGGGATTCGTCGGCGCGGTCCGCGCGCCAGGCGGCGGTCTTCTGCGTGCGCTCGCGTGCAGCGAGATGCGGTATGTCCATGGCGTACTCCTTCGGGCGCATTGATATGCCCGGCATTCGCCAGTTCCGTGCCAGCCGCACCTGTCTCGTCAATCGAGCCACTGGAATGCCGCTCGCTGACGGCGCGCCGCACTTTCGTGCCCGGTCGCGCCAGCCGCTGGCGTGCCGCAGCGAAAGCTGTGTCCTTGATGACATTTTGTCGGGTTCATCACAGCCAGCCGCGCTGCCTGCGCACATGAAATCAAGGACTTCGCGTCCATTCGCTGGTCGGCACATGGCTTGCGACCTGCAGCCCTGAGCATGTTGTCGCATGCATCACGAGAGCAGCCACGATGAGAGCGTCCGAGATTGCCGCCCTGCAGAACGAACCGGCCTGCGCCCACAACAAGTCGGCGGAGAAGACGGGCTGCGCGCGCCCCAAGCCGGGCGCGACCGCCGGCGGCTGCCCCTTCGACGGCGCGCAGATCGCGCTGCTGCCGATCGCCGACGTCGCGCATATCGTGCACGGTCCGATCGGCTGCTCCGGCAACTCCTGGGACAACCGCGGCACCCGCTCCTCCGGCCCACGTCTCTACCGCACGGGGCTCACGACTGACCTGTCGGAGCAGGACGTGATCATGGGGCGCGGCGAGAAGAAGCTGTTCCATGCAATCAAGCAGGCCATCGAGGATCTCTCGCCGGCCGCCGTGTTCGTCTATGCCACCTGCGTGACGGCGGTGATCGGCGATGACCTCGACGCGGTGTGCCAGGCCGCCCAGGCACGCTGGGGCGTGCCGGTGGTGCCGGTCGACTGCGCCGGCTTCTACGGCAACAAGAACATCGGCAACCGCATCGCCGGCGAAGCCATGCTCAAGCATGTGATCGGCACGCGCGAGCCCGCGCCCGCACCGGCCCTGCCGGGCATCGCGCGGGTGCATGACATCAGCCTGATCGGCGAGTACAACATCGCCGGCGAA
This sequence comes from Uliginosibacterium sangjuense, assembly GCF_059132465.1. Taxonomy (NCBI): domain Bacteria; kingdom Pseudomonadati; phylum Pseudomonadota; class Betaproteobacteria; order Rhodocyclales; family Zoogloeaceae; genus Uliginosibacterium; species Uliginosibacterium sangjuense. Next base: position 726,738 of record NZ_CP101132.1, on the reverse strand, counting down.
TTCTGGAACGTCGCACCGCTGTTCGACGAGCTGGGTCTGCGCATCCTCGGCAGCCTGTCGGGCGACGCGCGCTTCCATGAAGTGCAGACCCTGCATCGCGCCGAGGCGAGCATGGTGGTGTGCGCCCGCGCCCTGGTGAACGTCGCGCGCAAGCTGCAGGAGCGCTACGCCATCCCGTACTTCGAGGGCAGCTTCTACGGAGTGGAGGACACCTCCGCCGCGCTGCGCGAGTTCGCCCGCCTGCTCGGCGACGCCGATCTCAGCGCGCGCACCGAGGCACTGATCGCGCGCGAGGAGGCCGCCGCCCATGCCACGCTGACGCCCTGGCGGCAGCGCCTCAAGGGGCGCCGTGTGCTGCTCTACACCGGCGGCGTGAAGTCCTGGTCCATCATCTCCGCGCTGCGCGACCTGGGCATGGAGGTCGTCGCCACTGGAACGCGCAAATCCACCGCCGAGGACAAGGCGCGCATCCGCGAGCTAATGGGGGATGACGCGATCATGCTCGACGAGGGCAGCCCCAAGACCCTGCTCGGCGTATTCAAGGAGCAGCGCGCAGACATCCTGATCGCGGGTGGCCGCAACCTCTACACCGCGCTGAAGGCACGCATTCCCTTCCTCGACATCAACCAGGAACGCGAGTTCGGCTACGCCGGCTATCGCGGCATGCCGGAGCTGGCGCGCCAGCTCGCGCTGTCGATGGAGAGCCCGGTGTGGGAGGCGGTACGCAAGCCGGCGCCGTGGAACCCCTCCCCATCCCTCCCCTTGTCAGGGGAGGGCGTCACGCCCGCCAGCGCGATGTTCTCCTCCCCTGACAAGGGGAGGTCAGGAGGGGGTCACGGCGACACGCACACCGACACAGCAGTCCCATCCGTTCTGGAGCGCCGCCATGGCTGAGATCATCAAGCGTGCCAAGCCGCTGGCGGTCAATCCGCTCAAGAGCAGTGCCCCGCTGGGTGCCGCGCTGGCCTTCCTGGGGCTGCGCCGGACCATCCCGATGCTGCACGGCGCGCAAGGCTGCACCGCCTTCGGCAAGGTCTTCTTTGTGCGCCACTTCCGCGAACCCATCCCGCTGCAGAGCAGTGGCATGGACCATGTGACGACCGTGATGGGGGCCGACGAGAACGTGCTGGAAGGCCTGCGCACGCTGTGCGAGAAGAACGACCCGGAGCTCATCGGCTTGCCCACCACCGGGCTGTCGGAAACGCAGGGCGCCGACATCCATCGCCTGGTGCGCGACTTCCGCGCGCGCTACCCGCAGTTCGCCCATGTCGCCGTGGTGGCGGTCAATGCACCGGACTTCAACGGCAGCCTCGAATCCGGCTTCGCGCTGGCGGTCGAGGCCATCATCCGCGAGCTGGTGCCGCCGACGCAGTGCGCCGGGCGTCGTTGCCAACAGGTCAATGTGCTCGCCAATGCCTCGCTGACGCCGGGCGATCTGGAGGCGATCCGCGAGTGGTGCGAGGCCTTCGGGCTGCAGCCGGTGATCCTGCCCGACCTCGGCGACTCGCTCGACGGCCATCTGGTCGAGGCCCAGCACAGCGCACTGACCCTGGGCGGCACGCCGCGCGCCGAGATCGCCGCGATGGGCGAATCCATCGCCACCCTGGTGATCGGCCACTCCATGCTGAACGCCGCCCAACTGCTGTACGCCCGCAGCGGCGTGCCGCTGATCCACCTCCCGCATCTGCAAGGCCTGGACGCCTGCGACAGCTTCACCGCCATGCTCGCCGAGCTGTCGGGCCAGCCAGTGCCGGCGCGCCTGGAACGCCAGCGCGCGCAACTGCAGGACGCCATGGTGGACAGCCATTTCCACACCGGTTTCCTGCGCGTAGCCCTGGCCGGCGAGCCGGACCTGCTGGCCGGCATGGCTGCACTGTTCGCCGGCATGGGTGCGCAGATCGTCAGCGCCGTGTCCCCCATCAAGCAACCGGCCTTGGCCGCCCTGCCCTGCGCCGAGGTGCGCATCGGCGACCTGCAGGATCTGGAGCAAGCCGCACGCGCGGCCGACGCACAACTCCTGGTCGGCAGCTCACATGCGCAGCAAGCCGCCGAGCGCCTGGGCCTCCCGCTGCTGCGCGCAGGCTTTCCGCAATACGACCGGGCCGGCGCGCAAGCCCGCGCCTGGGTGGGCTACCGCGGCACGCGGCAGGCCCTGTTCGACATCGCCAACCTTGTCCTGGAGCATCACCATGACATTGCAGCTTACCGATCCGTCTTCTGGGCTGGCGGCCCACGCGACGCCGAACGCGCCGCAGAAACCCGGCCTGCGCCGGGTGAGCCTGCCCTGGTCCGCCACTGAGGCGGCGGCCGGCACGCTGCGCCTGGCTTTCGCCAGTCGCGGGCGCAGCCATATCGACCAGCACTTCGGCGCGGCCGAGGGCTTCGTGCTCTACACGCTGGACGCCGAGCGCGCACGCCTGGCCGGCGTGCTGTCCTTCCCGCCGGAGAACATGGACGGCAACGAGAACAAGCTGGCCGAGCGCATCGCCGCGCTGGCCGGTGCCGACGCGGTCTATTGCCTGGCCGCCGGCGGCTCGGCGATCCGCCAGTTGCTGGCCATGGGCATCCAGCCGATGCGGGTGGACGAGCCCAAGCAGATCGACGAAGTGCTGCACTCCCTGCGCAACGCGATCCGCCATGGCGGGCTGTCCTGGGTGGACCGCTGCCTGCGTCGTGCCGACCACACGCGTTTCGATCGCATGATCGAGGAAGGCTGGCAGGACTGATGGACTGCCAGGCCCGCATCCTCGCGCTGCATGCTCATCGCATGGACGTGGCCGTCCAGCCGGCAGCGGCCTGCTGCGCCTGCGGCGCGCGCCGCGCATGCCAGGGCGACGACGACAAGCAAGGTGGCCGCGTGTTCTCACTGGCACTGGAACCAGGCCTGCCGGTGGGCAGTACGGTCACCCTGCGCCTGCCCGATGAACGCGTGGCACAGGGTGCGCTGCTGGCCTACCTGTTGCCGGTGCTGTGCCTGCTCGCCGGCGCGCTGCTGGGTGAGGCCCTGGGTGGCGACGGCGCCGCGCTGGGTGGCTGCGGCGCGGGCCTGCTGCTGGGTCTGGCCGCCTCGCGCGGCATCCTGCGGCGGCGTGGCGAGAGCTGGTTCGCACCGCAACTGCTGCCCACGCCGGCCCTGCAGAGTCCTGCCCATTTTCACCCACACCCCACCTCTTCCATAGACCGGAGCACGGCATGAGTACCCCCACGTCCGAACTCAAACCCGCCCTCGACCCACTGTTCGAGACCGACTTCATGCGCGAGATGCTGCGTCAGATGCGCGCGCTGGACACCTACGGCGTCAACGACGGCAAGCAACCCGAACAACTGCTGGCGCCTTTTGTGCTGACGCGCGAAGCGCGCGCCGCGATCCCGCTGACCGGCGACCCGGATGCGCGTGTCATTGCGCGCGTCAAGGCCTTCTACAACGCGATCGCCATCCTGATCGAACAGGAATGCGGACAGATGGCCTCGCCCTTGGTGCACCTGTCGCACGAAGGCTTCGGCCGCGTGCTGATCACGGTCGGCAAGCTGGTGGTGCTGGACCGCACGCTGCGCGATGCGCACCGCTTCGGCTTCGAGAGCTTCTCGAAGATGAAGACCGAGGCCGACAAGCAACTCTCCGTTGCCGTCGGCCTGGCCGGGCGCTACCCCGAAGTGGCCGGCCTGTGAATGCAATCCACATAACGAGCCGCCACGACGAGGGCGGGCCCCTGGTGAGAGAACCCTTGTCCAACCTTCACACCTGGAGTCAGAAATGGCAGACATGATTACCGGCGTCACCCGTGGCGGGGATGCCTGGACCCCCGAGTTCGCGGTGGCGCTCGACGCCAAGAAATGCATCGGCTGCGGCCGCTGCTACAAGGTCTGCACGCGCGACGTGCTGGAACTGATCGACCGCAGCGAGGAAGACATCTCCGAGGACGATGACGACGACAGCGACAGCATCTCGTCCGTGATGTCACTCGCCGACCCGATGGATTGCACCGGCTGCGCCGCCTGCAGCCGCGTGTGCCCGAAGGCCTGCTTCACCCACCAGGCTTTGCCGCTGGGCGCCTGAGCGGGGGGCGGCTGCCCCCTTCCAAAGTCTCCTCGTGACGGGCACGACACGCATCGTGCCCGCCTCCCCCGACGCCGTCCGCGACCCAGATTGCCGACGGCGTCACCTCTTTGAGGGCATGCTCACGCGGGCCTGTCGTAAACCTCACAAGCGTGCGCTCAGCCCGCGCGAAAAGTCCCGGCTGGCAAGGGCTCTCGTCCCTTCCGCCGGGATGGCACGGCCTTTGCGAAACCTCCGCATGCGCCATGCGCGCGACCCTCACCCCGAAGGAGCATCGCCATGTGGGACTACACGGACAAGGTCAAGGACCACTTCTTCAATCCGCGCAACGCCGGACCGCTGCCCGATGCCAATGCCATCGGCGACGTCGGCTCGATCCAGTGCGGCGACGCGCTGCGTCTGATGCTCAAGGTGGAGGCGGAGAGCGAGCGAATTATCGACGCGCGCTTCCAGACCTTCGGCTGCGGCTCGGCCATCGCCTCCAGCTCGGCGCTAACCGAACTGGTCAAGGGCAAGACGCTGGACGAAGCGCTGGCGATCAGCAACCAGGACATCGCGGCCTACCTCGACGGCCTGCCGCCGGAGAAGATGCACTGCTCGGTCATGGGCCGCGAAGCGCTGCAGGCCGCCATCGCCCACTATCGCGGCGAGGAGTGGAAGGATGAGCACGAGGAAGGCGAGCTGATCTGCAAGTGCTACGCGGTGGATGCCGCGCTGATCGAGCGCGTGGTGCGCGAGAACCAGTTGTCGACGCTGGAGCAGGTCACGCACTACACCAAGGCCGGCGGCGCCTGCGCCTCGTGCCACGAGAAGATCGAGGACGTGCTTCATCAGGTGCTGGTCGCCGAAGGACGCGCGCCGGCCGTGAGCGCGGAAACACGCGCCCACCCCGCCACGCCAGCGGTCGCGGCAGAGCCCGATGCCGCCTCCGCCCGTCCCCGCCTGACCAATCTGCAACGCATGCGCAGGATCGAAGAGATCATCGAATCGGTGCGCCCGATGCTGCAGCGTGATCGCGGTGACATCGAGATCGTCGATATCGTGGGCAAGAACGTCTACGTCAATCTCAAGGGTGCCTGCATGGGCTGCACGATGGAGGCTGCGACCCTCGGCGGCATCCAGCAGAAGCTGTTCGAGGACCTCGGTGAATACGTACGCCTGCTGCCGGCAAGCCAGATGGAGGAAGTGCGATGAGCCAGCGCCCCGTCATGCCTGCGCAGGCAGGCATCCAGCGTCTTTGACGCTCGACGCCCCACGCCCGCCCACGCGGGCCCGCCACTGAACGCCACTTGCCCGAACCGACGGAGTTGCCCCCCATGAATCCGATCTACTTCGACAACAACGCCACCACTGCCTGCGACCCGGAAGTGGTGGCCGCCATGCTGCCCTTCTTCACCGAGCAGTTCGGCAACGCCTCCTCGATCCACAGCTTCGGCGACCGCGTGGGCCGCGCGATCCACCAGGCGCGCGGCCAGGTGCAGGCACTGCTCGGCGCTGCGCTGGACTCCGAGATCATCTTCACCTCGGGTGGTACCGAGTCGGACAACACCGCGATCCTGTCCGCGCTGAAGGCCTTTCCCGAGCGCAACCAGATCATCACCACGGTGGTCGAGCATCCGGCCGTGCTGGCGCTGTGCGAGCGCCTGGAGAAGGAGGGCTACGTGGTGCATCGCCTGCGCGTGGACAAGCGTGGCCGGCTCGACATCGACGAGTACCGCAGCCTGCTCAACGAGCGCGTGGCCCTGGTCTCGGTGATGTGGGCCAACAACGAGACCGGCACGATCTTCCCGGTCGAGGAGATGGCCGAGTACGCGCATGCCATGGGCATCCAGTTCCACACCGACGCGGTGCAGGCCGTGGGCAAGATCCCCATCGACCTCAAGCGCACGCAGATCGACATGCTGTCGCTGTCCGGCCACAAGCTGCACGCACCCAAGGGCATCGGCGTGCTGTACCTGCAGCGTGGCGCGCGCTTCCGCCCGCTGCTGCGCGGCGGCCAGCAGGAACGCGGACGCCGCCCCGGCACCGAGAACGCACCGGCCATCGTCGGCCTGGGCAAGGCGGCCGAGCTGTGCCTGGCCAACATGCGGGTCGAGAACGAAGAGGTGCGCGACCTGCGCGACAGGCTGGAGCGCGGCATCCTCGCCAAGGTGCCGCGCGCCTTCCCGACCGGCGACCTCAACAACCGCCTGCCCAACACCAGCAACATCGCCTTCGAGTTCGTCGAGGGCGAAGCCATCCTGCTGCTGCTCAACAAGCTGGGCATCGCGGCTTCCAGCGGCTCGGCCTGCACCTCGGGCTCGCTGGAGCCCTCGCATGTGATGCGCGCGATGGGCCTGCCCTATACCGCCGCGCACGGCTCGATCCGCTTCTCGCTGTCGCGCTACAACACGCGCGAAGAGGTGGAGCACGCGATCGAGGTGGTGCCGGGCATCATCGCGCAACTGCGCAGCATCTCGCCCTACTGGGCCGAGCAGACAGAGCGCGCAAACACCAGCTTTCAGCCTGCCTACTCCTGAGCCCGCACGCCCGGCAAGCACGAGACGGCTGCCGGGAAGCGCTGAAGATGCCGTCACGCAAAAGCGGGCAGCAATCGCCTTTTGTTCCAAATTCGGAACAGTCATTGACGCCCATCCATCTTTTGTTGCACCAGCGCCGCTCATAAACTGCAACTCATGCACTGGCGCCCCCGCCAGCCCCCAGACAGGAGAGCAGATCATGATCGAACGCCGCCCCTTCGCCACCCTTGGTGCCGCCGACCACGGCTGGCTCAAGGCCCGCCACCACTTCTCCTTTGCCGACTACTACGACCCGCAACGCCGCGGCTTTGGCGACCTGCTGGTGTGGAACGACGACGAGATCGCACCGGGCACCGGCTTCCCGCCGCACGGCCATGCGAGCATGGAGATCATCACCTACGTGCGGGATGGCGCGATCACCCACCGCGACAGCCTGGGCAACGAAGGTCGCACCGAGGCCGGTGACGTGCAGGTCATGAGCGCGGGCAGCGGCATCCGCCATTCCGAGTACAACCTGGAGGCCACGCCCACGCGCATCTTCCAGATCTGGATCGAGCCCACCCAACGCGGCGGCGAGCCCACCTGGGGCAGCCAGCCCTTCCCGCGCGGCGAGCGCAGCGGCCGCTTCGCCGTGCTGGCCAGCGGCCTGCCGGAGGATGGGGACGCCTTGCGCATCCGGGCCGATGCACGCGTGCTGGGCGCCACGCTGAAGGCGGGCGAGAGCGTCGAATACACGCTGGCCGAGGGGCGCCACGCCTACCTCGTGCCGGCCGTGGGCGAGGTGGAGGTCAACGGCGTGGCGGTCGAGGCGCGCGATGGCCTCGCCATCTCGCAGGAGAGCGTGCTGCGCATCACCGCGCGCAGCGAGGCCGAAGTGGTGATGGTCGACGTGCCTTGATCGTGGGCACATCGCCCTCACCTATGACGACTGGAACGGAAAGGACAGGTAAGATCATGGACAGGATCACTCTCTACGGCACCACCTGGTGCCCCTGGTGTGACCGCGCCGAAAAGCTGTTGCAGGCCAAGGGCGTGGCCGACCGCCTCGACAAGATCAACATCGAGCAGGACGCGGAGGCCGGGGCGCGCATGATGGCGCAGACCGGTCGCCGCACCGTGCCGCAGATCTTCATCGGCGAGCGCCACATCGGCGGCTTCGACGATCTCGCCGCGCTCGACCGTAAGGGAGAACTGGACACACTGCTGGGCCGCTGAGGCGGTCCGGTGGCGCAGCACGACACATGAGCACGCACATCACCAAGATCGGGCAGGCCCGCCTGCCCACCCGCCACGGCGAGTTTGACTCGCACGCTTTCCGCAACGAGGAAACCGGCATCGAGCACCTGGCGCTGACCCTCGGCGACTTCGGCGGCGAAGACGTGCTGATGCGCGTGCATTCCGAATGCCTGACCGGCGACGTCTTCGGCTCCCTGCGCTGCGACTGTGGCGAACAGCTCGATCTCGCCCTGCAGCGCATCGCCACCGCCGGTCGCGGCGCCCTGGTCTACCTGCGCGGGCAGGAAGGACGCGGCATCGGCCTGGCCAACAAGATCCGCGCCTACGAACTGCAGGACGATGGCCTGGACACGGTGGACGCCAACCTCGCGCTGTCGCTGCCGGTGGATGCGCGCCGCTACGAGGACGCGGTAGCCATCCTCCACGCCCTGGGCATCGCCAGCGTGCGCCTCATGAGCAACAACCCGCTCAAGCAGCAGGCCTTGGAGGCGGGGGGCATCACCGTCAGCGAATGCGTCCCCCACTACGTGCCCGCGACGCAGGAAAACCGCCGCTACATCGAGACCAAGCGCACCCGCATGGGCCACGCCATCGCGCCGGGCGGCATCAAACAAACGGTATGAAACGCCGGGGAACTTCTCCCGCCCTGCGCGTCCAAACGCAGGCCTGATTGTTTCGTACTACACTGCCCGCATGCGCGCCCTGTTCCGCCTGATCCTGGTCAGCCTGTTGAGCCTGAGCATCCCGCTCCAGGGCGTGACGGCGCTCGCCATGAGCATGCAGCCGGCCATGCCGGAGCATGCAGGCACCCAGTTGGATGCGGACATGAGCACCTGCCACGGCCAGGCGGTGGGCGCGGGCGATTCGCAAGACCACGCCCAGAGCCGCCCAACCCAACCCTTGCCGGCCAAAGCCAAGGCCTGCGGCGGCTGTTGCGGCGCCATGCTGGACACCCTCGCCTTACCCGTTCTGCCCATGCCACCGGGCCAGCCGCCGTACCTGGCCCGCGACCTGCAGACCCCGGCCGACCACATCCCGCCCGGGCTGGAGCGCCCCCCTCGAAGCCTTTCCTGATCCGTCCGCCCGACCGGTGCACGCGCGCCGGCGCTTTCAACGACATTTCAGGAATGCCTCCCATGAAGACCCGTTTCGCACTTGCGAGCCTCGCGCTCGCCACCTCGACCCTCGTCCTGCCGATCCACGCCGCCCTGGCACAGACCAGCCACAACCACGCCAGCATGAACCACGGCGAGGCCATGACGCCGGCCGAAATCCGCGCCCTGGACCTCAAGGCCGGCAAGCTCACCCTCAAGCATGGTGAGCTGAAAGACCTCGGCATGCCGCCGATGACCATGGTGTTCACGATCAAGAAGGGGCTCACCCTGCCGACCGACCTCAAGGTCGGCGACAAGGTGCAGGTGCGCGTCGAAGACCTCGGCGGCACGCTGACGGTCACCCAGCTCAAGCGCTGAGGAGACGCCCATGTTCCGCAGACCATGTCTCATGGTCTGGCTGGCGGCCGCCCTGTTCGGGGCGACCGGGGCTGCGCTCGCCCATGGCGACGCTACCCATGCCACGCCCGACCTCCCGCCCGAGCAAACCGCCTGGGGCATCGCCGGCACGCCCGGCAAGCCCGCCCGCCGCATCGAAATCCGCATGACGGACGACATGCGTTTCACACCCTCGCACATCGTTGTGCGTCAGGGCGAAACCATCCAGTTCGTGATCCGCAATGCGGGCAAGGTGCTGCACGAGATGGTGATCGGCACCCCGCAGACCATCACCGAGCACGCCGCCCTGATGAAGAAGTTTCCCAATATGGAACACGCCGACCCGTGGATGGCGCATGTGAAGCCTGCCCAGCAGGGGCGCCTCCTGTGGCATTTCAATCGCCGTGGCCGCTTCGAATTCGCCTGCCTCGTCGGCGGCCACTTCGAAGCCGGCATGCGCGGAACCATCGAGGTCACGCCATGAACGCCCGCCCTCTCCTCTGTTTCCTATTGTTCGGCGCGGGTCTCGCCAGCGCCACCGAGCCCCTGCAACTGAGCGAAGCACAGCGCGTGGCGGAGCAGCGCGCGCCCCAGCTCGCCGCCGCGCAGGCGCAGGAAAGCGCCGCGCGCGACATGGCGATTGCCGCCGGCCAGCTCCCCGACCCGGTGCTCAAGCTGGGCGTGGCCAACGTGCCGATCAGCGGCGAGATGGCCTGGAGCCTGGTGCAGGACAGCATGACCATGCGCCAGCTCGCCCTGATGCAGGAGTTCACCCGCGGCGACAAACGCCAGGCCCGTGCCGAGCGCGCCTTGAGCGAAGCCGGCCTGGCCGTCGCTGCGCGCCGCCAGGCGCTGGCCTCCACCCGGCGCGACACCGCGCTGGCCTGGCTGGACCTCGCTTACCAGGACAGCATGCGCCAGCTCATCGAAGCCCAGCTTGGCGAGCTGCGTCTGCAGCAGCAGGCCGCCGAGGCCGCCTTCCGCGCCGGGCGCGGCCCGCAGGCCGACATCCTGGCCAACGGGCTGGCCATCGCCCGCACCCAGGACCAGCTCGCCCAGATGCAGCGCGACATCGCGATGGCACGCGCGCGGCTGGCACGCTGGGTCGGCGAAGACGCCCAGCGCCCGCTCGGTACCCTGCCCGATCACGACCACCTGAGCTGGCAGGCCGACCCAGGAGACGCGGCACTGGCCAGTCACCCGACCCTGGCCGCCCAGCAAGGCATGGTCAGCGTGGCGGAAGCCGAGGCAAGGCTGGCACGCGAGAACCGCACACCGGACATCGCGGTGGAGCTGATGTACAGCCAGCGCGGACCGTCCTACCCCAACATGGTGTCGCTGAACTTCTCCATGCCCCTGCCCTGGGACCGTGGCAACCGCCAGGATCGCGAGCTCTCCGCCAGCCTCGCGCGTGCCGACGCCGCCCGCGCCGCGCAGGAAGACATGCAGCGCGCCTACCGCACCGAGCTGGCCGAGCGCCTCGCCGCCTGGCAGGCCGACCGTGCGCGCCTGATCCGCTATGACAAGGAGTTGCTGCCACTCGCGGCGGGCCAGGTCGACGCCGCGCTGGCCGCCTACCGCGCCGGCAGCGGCATGCTCGACCGCGTGCTGGAAGCGCGCCGCATGCTGCTCGACACCCGCATGGAGCGCCAGCGCGTGGCCCTGGAAGCCGCGCGCAGCTGGGCCCAGCTCAATTTCCTGAATCCACAGGACGGTGAGGACCGCACCGTTCAGGGAGCACAACCATGAACCACAAACCCCTGATTCTCAGCGTCGCACTGGCGCTGGCCTTTGCCACCGTCGGCTTCGGCGCCTATCAACTCGGCAACCGTCAGGCCGGATCGCATGCCAGCGCCGCCGATAGCGGAGACAGCAAGATCGACCCGGCCACCGGCCGCCGCGTACTCTATTGGCACGACCCGATGGTGCCGGGGCAGAAGTTCGACAAACCCGGCAAATCGCCCTTCATGGACATGCAACTGGTGCCGGTGTACGCCGACGAGGCTGCCGATGCCGGTGGCATCAGCGTGAGCCCGCGCCAGACGCAGAACCTCGGCCTGCGCACTGCCGCTGCCGCCATGGGGCGCCTCGCGCCGCAGGTGGAAGCCGGCGGCAACGTGGCCTGGAACGAGCGCGGGCTGGCCGTGGTGCAGGCCCGCAACACCGGCTTCGTCGAGAAGCTCTACGTGCGCGCCACGCTGGATCGCGTCGCCAAGGGCCAGGCCCTGGCCGACATCTATGTGCCGGACTGGGTCGCGGCACAGGAGGAGTTTCTCGCCGTCAAACGCATGCAGGGCGACAACACCGCCGCACTGGTCGATGCCGCGCGTGCGCGCATGCGTCAGGCCGGCATGTCGGACGCCTTGATCGCCGAAGTGGAACGGGAGGGCAAGGTGCGTGCGCGCACCACCCTCACCGCGCCGCAGGCCGGCAGCGTGGTCGAACTGGCGGTGCGCGAGGGCATGACGGTGATGGCCGGCGCCACGCTGTTCCGCCTCAATGCGCTGGACAGCGTGTGGGTCATCGCCGAACTGCCCGAAACGCAGGCCGCGCGGCTAAGCCCCGGCACTCCGGTGGAGGCACAGGCAGCCGGCTTCCCGGGTGAAGTGTTCAAAGGCCGCGTGCAGGCCATGCTGCCCGAGGTGGAAGCCGCCACGCGCACCCTGCGCGTGCGCATCGAACTGGCCAATCCCGGCGCGCGGCTCGCACCGGGCATGTATGTACGGCTCGCCTTCGCCAGCGCGGCGCGCGAAGCGCTGCTGATCCCGCAGGAAGCGCTGATCCGCACCGGCCAGCGCAGCGTGGTGATGCTCGCCGAGGGCGAAGGCAAGTATCGCCCGGTAGACGTGCAGACCGGGCAGGAGGCGAATGGCCAGGTGGAGATCACCGCCGGCCTCACCGCCGGCCAGCAGGTGGTGGTGTCGGGCCAGTTCCTGCTCGATTCGGAAGCCAGCCTGCGCGCAGTGACGCCGCGCTTGGCCGACGCACAGGCTGCGGCAAGCAAGGAATACCAGGTCGAAGCGGTGTTCGAGTCGGTGGTCGATGACATGGCCATGCTGTCGCACCCGCCCATCCCCGAGCTGAAATGGGGCGCGATGACCATGGGCTTCAAGCTGCCCAAGGAAGGCATGCCGAAAGACCTCAAGCCCGGGCAGAAGCTGCATATCGCCTTCACCGTACCGGAGAGCGGCGAACCGCAGCTCACGCATGTGATGACGATGGGGGGAAAAAAATGACTACGACACTCCTCAAGCGTAGCCCGGATGCAGGCCAGCGGCCGGAATCCGGGGCATGCGAGCCCCTGCAACGCTCCCCCGGATTCCGCTACGCTGCATCCGGGCTACAAGTGAGGGTCACGCCATGATCGCCGCCCTCATCCGCTGGTCCATCAGCAACCGCTTTCTGGTGCTGCTGGCGACTGTCGCGCTGACCGTGTGGGGCGTGATCGCCACGCTGCGCACGCCACTCGACGCACTGCCCGATCTCTCGGACGTGCAGGTGATCATCCGCACCAGTTACCCGGGGCAGGCGCCTCAGATCGTCGAGAACCAGGTCACCTATCCGCTCACCACCACCATGCTGTCGGTGCCGGGCGCGAAGACGGTGCGCGGCTTCTCCTTCTTCGGCGACTCCTTCGTCTACATCCTGTTCGAGGACGGCACCGACCTCTACTGGGCACGTTCGCGCGTGCTGGAGTACCTCAACCAGGTGCAGTCGCGCCTGCCGGCGGCAGCCAAGCCGGCGCTGGGGCCGGACGCCACCGGCGTAGGCTGGATCTACAGCTACGCGCTGGTCGACAAGAGCGGCAAGCACGACCTGTCGCAACTGCGCAGCCTGCAAGACTGGTTCCTCCGCTTCGAGCTGAAGACCGTGCCTGCGGTGGCCGAGGTCGCCTCCATCGGCGGCATGGTACGCCAGTACCAGGTGCAGCTGAATCCGGAACGCCTGCGCGCCTACAACCTGAACCAGGACATGGTCATGGAGGCCATCGGCCGCGCCAACCAGGAAACCGGCGGCTCGGTGCTCGAGCTGGGCGAAGCCGAGTACATGGTGCGCGCCTCAGGCTACCTGAAGACCCTGGACGACTTCCGCAAGATCCCCTTGATGACCCAGGCTTCGGGCATCGCGGTGCGCCTGGGCGACGTCGCCACGGTGCAGGTCGGCCCCGAGATGCGACGCGGCATCTACGAGCTGGATGGCGAAGGCGAGGTGGCCGGCGGCGTGATCGTGATGCGCTCGGGCAAGAACGCGCTGGAGACCATCGATGCGGTGAAAGCCAAGCTCACGGAACTTCAGCGCAGCCTGCCCGAGGGCGTGGAGATCGTCCCCACCTACGACCGTAGCGGGCTCATCGAGCGCGCGGTGGAGAACCTGGGCTGGAAGCTGGTCGAGGAGTTCATCGTAGTGGCACTGGTGTGCTTCGCCTTCCTGTTCCATCTGCGCTCCTCGCTGGTCGCCATCATCTCGCTGCCACTGGGCATCCTGATGGCCTTCATCGTGATGCACTGGCAGGGCGTCAATGCGAACATCATGTCGCTGGGCGGCATCGCGATCGCCATCGGCGCGATGGTGGATGCGGCCGTGGTGATGATCGAGAACGCGCACAAGCATCTGGAGAAGTGGAGGCATGCGCACACCGACTCGTCCCTCACGGCAACGCATGCCCCCTTGCTTCGTCATCCCCGCGAAAGCGGGGATCCACTTGCAAGCAAAGCAGCTTCGTCCGGGGACGTGGATTCCCGCTTTCGCGGGAATGACGACATCCAGCCCAGCCCCGCCGAACACTGGCAGATCATCGCCAACGCCGCTGCCGAAGTCGGCCCGGCGCTGTTCTTCTCGCTGCTGATCATCACGCTCTCCTTCATCCCGGTGTTCACGCTGGAAGCGCAGGAAGGTCGGCTGTTCTCGCCGCTGGCCTTCACCAAGACCTACGCGATGGCGGCAGCCGCCGCGCTGGCGGTGACGCTGATCCCGGTGCTGATGGGCTACCTGATCCGTGGCCGCATCCCGGACGAGCAGAAGAACCCGCTCAACCGTGTGCTGATCCGCCTCTACCGGCCGCTGCTGGACCGCGTGCTGGCCTGGCCCAAGACCACGCTGGGGGCGGCCTTCGTCTTGCTGCTGGTGAGTCTGTGGCCGCTGCAGCACATCGGCGGCGAGTTCCTGCCGCCGCTGGACGAGGGTGACCTGCTCTACATGCCCACGGCATTGCCGATGCTGTCGGCCGGCAAGGCCAGCGAGCTGCTGCAGCAGACAGACCGCCTGATCAAGTCAGTCCCCGAAGTCGCGCGCGTGTCCGGCAAGGCTGGGCGTGCCGAAAGTGCCACCGACCCGGCGCCGCTGGAGATGTTCGAGACCACCATCCAGTTCAAGCCGAGGAGCGAGTGGCGCCCTGGCATGACGCCGGAAAAGCTGGTCGAGGAGCTGGACCGCGTGGTCAAGGTGCCGGGCCTGGCCAACATCTGGGTACCGCCGATCCGCAACCGCATCGACATGCTGGCCACCGGCATCAAGAGCCCGGTGGGCATCAAGGTCAATGGCACGGATCTCAAGCAGATCGAACAGCTCACCACCCAGATCGAGCGCATCGTGAAGGATGTACCCGGGGTCAGCTCTGCGCTCGCCGAGCGCCTCACCGGCGGTCGCTACATCGACGTGGACATCGACCGCGATGCGGCCGCGCGCTATGGCATGAACATCGCGGACGTGCAGAGCGTGGTGGCCTCCGCCATCGGCGGCATGAACATCGGCGAGACGGTGGAAGGCCTCGCGCGCTACCCGATCAATGTGCGCTACCCGCGCGAGCTGCGCGACTCGGTGCAGAAGCTGCGCGAACTGCCCATCGTCGGCCCCAGCGGGCAGCGCCTGAACCTCGGCGACGTGGCGCAACTGCGCATCAGCGATGGCCCGCCGATGCTGCGCAGCGAGAACGCGCGGCTCTCCGGCTGGATCTACGTGGACATCCGCGGGCGCGATCTGGCCGGCACGGTGCATGACATGCAGGCCGCCGTGCGCGAGCAGTTGAAGCTGCCCTCCGGTTACTCGCTCGCCTGGTCCGGCCAGTTCGAATACCTGGAACGCGCCAGCGCGAAGATGAAGATCGTGGTGCCAGCCACGCTGCTGATCATCTTCGTGCTGCTCTATCTCACCTTCCGCCGCGTGGACGAAGCCGTGCTGATCATGGCCACCCTGCCCTTCGCGCTGGTCGGCGGCATCTGGCTGCTGTGGCTCTTGGGCTACAACCTGTCGGTGGCCGGCGCGGTGGGCTTCATCGCGCTCGCCGGCGTGGCTGCCGAGTTCGGCGTGATCATGCTGCTCTACCTCAAGCACGCTTGGGAGGAGCGGCTGGAAAAGGGCATGTCAGATCGCGAAGCCCTGCTCGACGCGATCCGCGAGGGCGCGGTGCTGCGCGTGCGGCCCAAGGCGATGACGGTGGCGGTGATCCTGGCCGGCCTGTTCCCCATCATGTGGGGCAGCGGCACGGGGTCGGAAGTGATGCAGCGCATCGCCGCGCCGATGGTGGGCGGCATGATCACCGCACCGCTGCTGTCGATGTTCCTGATCCCGGCCGCCTGGCTGCTGATGCGCCGGCGAGCCGCCGCGCAGGCCCCTGTCGTCGCCCCGAATACCCAAGGAGAAATCGCATGAAGACACTCAGCCTCGTCCTGGCACTCCAGCTCACCGCGCTGGGCGCTGCACACGCCGCCCAGCCGGTGGTGGAGGTCTGGAAGACGCCCACTTGCGGCTGCTGCGGCAAATGGGTCGAGCACATGAAGCAGGCCGGCTTCGCCCTGAAAGTGCACGACGTGCCGGAGACCGCCAGCTACCGCAAGGCCGCCGGCATCCCGGAGGCGCTCGGCTCCTGCCACACCGCGCGCGTCGGGGGCTACGCGCTGGAAGGCCATGTGCCGGCCAGCGACGTCAAGCGCCTGCTGCGCGAGAAACCGAAGGCGGTCGGTCTGGCCGTACCGGGCATGCCCCCCAACTCACCGGGCATGGACCTGCCGTCGAACACGCCCTACGAGACGCGCCTGGTGGGCGCGGAGGGCAAGTCCAGCGTGTACGCCACGCACGGCAAACCATGAAGGGCTAGGGCCTGCCGCGCGTTCAGGTCGATGCGCGCGGCAGGCTCAGCACGGCGCTCACGCCCTCACCCGGCGCCGAGTGCAGGACCAGGCTGCCGCCATGCTGCTCGGCAATTGCACGGGCGATCGGCAGCCCCAGCCCCACCCCGCCGGTATGACGGGCGCGTGAGCCTTCCAGCCTGAAATAGGGTTCGAACACCTTGTCGAGATCGGCGGCAGGAATGCCGGGGCCATGGTCGCGGATCGTGATGCGCAAGACCCTGCCCTCCTCGGCCACCGTCAGCGCGATCTCGCCCCCACCGTAGCAGCGCGCGTTGTCGAGCAGGTTGGCCAGGCAACGCCGCAAGGCATGCGGCCGGGCCTGGATCGGGCCGCTGCTGCGCCCACTGCGCGTGATGTGCGCGCCCAGATCCTCCATGTCCTCCACCACGCTGTCGAGCAGTGCATCGAGGTTCACCGCGACTGCCGGCTCGGCATTGCTGCCGGCGCGCAGGAAATCCAGCGTGTCACCGATCATCGCGTCCATCTCGCCCAGATCCCTATCCACCGCGTCGCGCAGGTCGGGTGGCAGTTTTCCTTCGAGGCGCAGACGCAGGCGGGTGATGGGCAGACGCAGATCGTGCGACACCGCCGACAAGGCCTGGGCGCGCGTATCGACAAGGCGGCGGATGTCACGCTGCATGGCGTTGAAGGCGGCGGCGGCAAGCTGTACCTCCTGCGGCCCCGACTCGGGCAAGGGCGGCTGCGCGAGATCGCGGGCGAAGCCGTTGGCGGCCTGCGCGAAGCTGGCCAGGGGGCGCGTCAGGCGCCGCACGGCCCACACCGAGAGCAAGGTGGTGGACAGGCCCAGTAAGGCCAGCAGGGCGATCAGCCGGTAGGGCAGGCCGGTCGAGGGCACCGGCAGCATGTGGCGGAAACTCACCACCGCGCCGTCGTGCAGGCGCACCTGCGCGACATAGGTCTGCACGAAGAGCGGTGCGCGCCCTTCGCGCCCGGAGTCCGCCCGGCGCGAACCCGGCGGCCCGGGCAGGCCGGCCAGTTGCGGGTCGATGCTGGCCAGCGACAGCACCTGCACCTCCAGCGGGCGCGCCAGGCGGCGCCTCGCCTCGGCGACGAAGGCCCGCGCCTGCTCGGAATCGTCGGGCGGGGTGGTGGCCCAGGGCTCGTCCAGCGACAAGGTGGTCGGCTGCACGCTCAGGGCGCGCACCAGGGCCGGACGCTCATCGGCGTCTTCCTCGTCCAGCACGCTGGCAATGCCCGCCATGCGCTGCGCAGCGTATTCGGCCAGCAGCTTGTAGTGGAGACGGCCCCGGTCATCGACCAGCAACCACAGGCCGGCAAGCTGCACCACCAGCAAGACGACGAAGGAGGCCAGGGCGATCTGGCCGAACAAGGTGCGAGGCAGCAGTCTCACTGGCGATGCTCCACCTTGGCGGACAGCATGTAGCCCTCGCTGCGTACCGTCTTGATGAGCTGCGGATCGCGCGCATCGTCGTTGAGGCGGCGGCGCAGGCGCGAGATCATCACGTCGATGGTGCGGTCGTAGGGGCCGGCCTCGCGCCCGGCCAGCACATCGGTGAGCTGGTCACGACTGAACACGCAGTTGGGAGTGTCGGCCAGCAGGTGCAGGATCTTGAACTCGCCGGTGGACAAGGGGATCACGACACCTTGTGCGTCGACCAGGTGACGTGCCGCGATGTCCAGCGTCCACCCGGCGAAGCACAGCGCCTGTGCTGCCGGACGCGCAGGCGCCCCCTTCTCCGAACGGCGCAGCACGCTGCGCACGCGGGCCAGCAGCTCGCGTGGGTTGAAGGGCTTGGGCAGGTAGTCGTCGGCCCCCATCTCCAGGCCGATGATGCGGTCCATGTCGTCGCCGCGCGCGGTCAGCATCAGGATCGGCAGGCGGCTCGCGGCACGCAGGCTGCGACACAGGCTCAGGCCGTCTTCCCCAGGTAGCATGAGGTCCAGGATCAACAGGTCGGGCAGCCCGGAAGCCAGTTTCTCCTTCATGCCAATGCCATCCCCGGCGGTGTCCACGGCATAGCCGTTCTCGCCCAGATATGCGCTCAACAGGCTGGTCAGTTCTGGGTCGTCATCGACCACCAGGATCTTCTCGTTCATGCGGACTCGTGATGAAAGCCGGTGCCTCCAGCATAGCCCGGCTGGGCGACGGCCTCGCTGACGGAACACGCCGTTACCGCCATTTACATCCCATTCACAAAACGACCGTCGCGCTCCATACCTGATTCACTTGGCGGCGTTTCAATGCTGCCATGTCACGGCCCCTCCCTTTCGGCCCGGATGAGCGCACCATGAATGCCGCCAAGGAAATCGACCACCTGCCCGCCACGACCAGCGCGCCCCCCATCGATCTGGCCGCCACGGCGCAACGCCGCGCGGACTGGATGCGCCTGATCACCCGCTGGCACTGGATCAGCTCCGCGCTGTGCCTGGTCGGCATGCTGTTCTTCGCGCTGACCGGCATCACGCTGGTCCATGCCGAGCGCCTGGAAAGCCGCGCCGCCACGACCACCACCCGCGAGGCTGCGGTGCCGGGCGACGTGATGCAGGCGCTGAACCTGCCGAGCCCGCCGACGGACAGCACCGTGCCGCCTGCCCTCGTCCGCTGGCTGGACCAGACCTGGCATATCCCGGTCGTACCGAAGGCGGTGGAATGGGGCCAGGACGAGCTGTTCATCGACCTCAAGCGGCCCGGCGTGGATGCCGCCGTCACCATCGACCTGCGTCAGGCCGTCGCTCGCTACGAGGCGGTGGATCGTGGCTGGGTCGCGTATTTCAACGAGCTGCACCGCGGCCGCAATGCCGGGCCGGTGTGGGCCGGCTTCCTTACTGTTTTTGGTCTGGTCTGCGTGATCTTCAGCCTGACCGGCCTGCTCCTGCTGCAGATGCATGCACGGGCGCGCTGGTCGGTGTGGCCGGTCACCGGCTTGGGCCTGCTGGCGCCGCTGCTGCTGATCCTCCTCTTCATCCACTGATTTCCGTACTCAACACGAGGCCATCATGAAAACGACTGCGCTCTCCACCACCACCCTCTCCCTGCTCGGCCTGGGGCTGGCGCTCCCGGCCTGGGCTGTCGATGCCCAGCTCAGCTTCACCCTGCCGGACCAGGGCGCCCGCGCCCGCCGACCCTACGTCGCGGTGTGGGTCGAGAAGGCCGGCAGCCAGGACTTCGTCGGCAACATCGCCGTCTGGTATGACATGCGCAAGCCCAACAACGTGGGCGCAACCAAGTGGCTGCCCGATCTGCGCACCTGGTGGCGCGTCAGCGGCAGCAAGGCGAGCTTCCCCATCGACGGCGTCTCGGGCGCCACACGTGCCGCCGGCGATCAGGTCATCGACCTCGACGCCAGCGAGCTCATGAAGAAGTTGCCCGCCGGCAACTACGAAGTCGTGATGGAAGTCGCCCGCGAGCATGGCGGCCACGACCTCGTACGCCTGCCCATGGCTTGGCCACCGCGCAGCGCCGCTCAGGCCGAGGCAAGCGGCAAGGAAGAACTGGGCGCGGTGCGCCTCAACCTGAAACCCTGAGTCCCGCGATGACGCCTCAGTCCTGCCAGACGGCCGCCCCGGTGCGCGTGCTCGTCCCGCCCACGCTGCAGCCCGCCCCGCTGGCAGCAGACAGCCGCGTGTTCCGCTTCGGCGGACGCTGCATGGGCACCCGTTGGGAGGTGCGCGTGCTCGGCTCCAGCCAGCAGGCCGTGCGTGCGCTGCCCGCCACGGCCGCCGCCCTGCTGGAAGAGATTGAAGCGCAGATGAGTCACTTCCGCGCCAACTCGCCGCTACGCCGGTTCGCCCGGCTCGCCGCGGGAGAGTCGCTGGCGCTGCCCACGCATTTCGCCACGGTCATGCGCTGCGCGCTGGAGGTGGCCCAGGCCAGCGACGGCGCCTTCGATCCCTGCCTGGCCCAGGCCATCGAAGCCTGGGGTTTTGCCGCCGGCCCCCGCTATGACGCGCCCGGCTTCGTGCCGCCCGCGACGAGTGCCGCGCACCGTTCGGGCGCTGCCCACGATTGGCGGACGCTCCGCCTCGATGCGGAAGATCGCCTCCATCAGCCCGGCGGCGTGGCCCTGAACCTGTCGGCCATCGCCAAGGGCTACGCGGTGGATGCGCTGAGCCAGTGGCTGGGCGAGCAGGGCTTCGCGCATCACCTGGTCGAGGTCGGTGGCGAGCTGCGCGGCTGCGGCATCAAGCCCGATCTGCAGCCCTGGTGGGTGGCGCTGGAGTCTCCGCCCGCGGCGCAGGCCAGCCCGCTCCCGCCCACCCGCATCGCGCTGCACGGCCTCGCCGTAGCCACCTCCGGCGATTACCGGCGTGCCTACACCCATGCCGGCCGCCGCCTGCAACACACGCTGGACCCGCACACCGGCGCCCCCGTCGCGCACAGCCTGTCGGCGGTCAGCGTGATCCACCCGGCCTGCATGCAGGCCGACGCCTGGGCCACCGCGATCATGGTGCGCGGCCCGCAGGCGGGCTTGGCCCTGGCCGAGCAGCAAGGGCTCGCCGCGCTGCTGCGCTGGCGCGATGGCGCCGGCCATTGGCAGGAAGCCTGCAGCCGGGCTTTCGCCGTACTCATCGGATAGGAATGCAGATGGAATACTTCTACGCCGACCTCTGGCAGGCGATGGTCGCCCTCGGCGGCACCACCGCCTACCTGCTCTACAGCGGCCTCAAGTACCGCCAGGCACATGCGGCACCGGCAGGCCAGCCCGCGCCGGGCTCCGGCCGCACGCATCCGGCCGGCCGCGCGCCACACCGCAACTGGGTCATCTACGCCAGCCAGACCGGGCAGGCCGAGGCCATCGCGCAGCAGACGGCGCAGCGCCTCGAAACTGCCGGGCTGCCGGTGCGCCTGTGCCGCATCGATCAACCCTGGCTCAGCGAGCTGGCCGCCGGCGACCGCGCCCTGTTCGTGGTCAGCACCTTTGGCGAGGGCAGCGCGCCGGATCACGCCGGCCGCTTCCTGCCGCAGTTGCTGGGCACCGCCCCCGCTTTGCGCGGCCTGCGTTACGGCCTGCTGGCCCTGGGCGACCGCAGCTACGCGAGCTTCTGCGCCTTCGGCCGCCGCCTCGATCAATGGCTGCACGAGGCCGGGGCGCAGGCCGCCTTTCCGCGCATCGAGCTGGACCGGCTGGACCCACCGGGGCTGGCCGCGTGGCAGGCCGCGCTCACCGCGTTCGATACCGCCCCCTCACTGGTGACACCCGCGACGCAAGCCGTCTTTGCCGACTGGCGCTTCGTATCGCGCCGCTGCCTCAACGCCGGCAGCCCCGGCCCCGCCATGCACCTCATCACGCTGACGCCCCCCGACGGGCTGGCAGGCGAGTGGCAGGCCGGCGATCTGGTCGAGCTGCTACCCCCCGGCGCCCAGGGCCAGGCGCGCTGTTACTCGATCGCCAACCTGCCGGGCAGCAGACGGCTGGAGCTGATCGTACGCACGGCCATCCGCGCCGACGGCCAAGCCGGCCTCGCCTCTGGCTGGCTCAATACCCAGGCGATGGCCGACGAACCGGTGCGTCTGCGCATCCGCCGCAATGCCGGCTTCCATCCGCAGCACGGCGCGGATACGCCCGTGATCCTGATCGGCGCGGGCAGCGGCCTGGCCGGTCTGCGCGCCCACCTGCAGCACAAGCGGCGCAGCCTCGCCGGACAGCGCCCACCCAAGCACTGCGCCTGGCTGCTGTATGGCGAGCGCAGTGAGGCCTTCGACCGCCCCTGCGGCGAAGAACTCGCGCGGCTGCATGCGGATGGCATCCTGAGTCGCCTTGACCTGCGCTTCTCCCGCAGCACCCCCGAGGCACCCTATGTACAACACGCACTCATGGAACAGGCAGCGGAGTTGCGCCGCTGGATCGATGCCGGCGCCCACATCCTCGTCTGCGGTGGCGCACAGACCATGGCGCGCGGCGTCGACCACGCCCTGCGTGCCATCCTGGGTGACCTGCGCGTGGAAGGCTTGATCGAATCGCGCCGCCTGCTGCGCGACATCTACTGAACACGACAGCAATGGTGCAGGCACCCGACGACACACAAATCACTAGACGACCGGTCTAATCGTGTGGCAGGATGCGTCCCATGCAAACTGATCGCCCCCACACCGAGCGCCCCGACACCCGCCAGCACATCCTCGAATGTGGCCAGCAACTGGTCGCGGCCAAGGGCTTCGTCGGCGTCGGTCTGGCGGAGATCCTGGCCACGGCCGGCGTGCCCAAGGGCTCGTTCTATCACTACTTCGCCTCGAAGGAAGCCTTCGGTGTGGCGCTGCTGGAACAGTACGAGGCCGACTACCACGCCCGGCTGGCCGAGCTGGATGCCCTGCCCGGGCTGAGCGGCGGCGCACGGCTGATGCAGTATTTCGAGCGCTGGATTGAAACCCAGCAAGGCGAGGACGCCGCCCTGTACTGCCTGATCGTGAAGCTGAGCGCGGAAGTGGCCGACCTGTCGGACGCCATGCGCAGCCGCATGCGGATCGCCAGTGACAGCGTGCTGGCACGCCTGGCCGGCTACATCGCGACCGGGCAGAGCGACGGCTCGATTGCCAACCGCGAGGATGCCAGCACCCTGGCCCTGTGGCTGTACGAAGCCTGGCTGGGCGCCTCGCTGCTGGCCAAGCTGCGGCGCGACTCCAGCCCCTTCCACGGTGCTTTGATCAAGACACGTCAACTGCTCGAACACGCTTGAACCCACGCGCGATCCAGCGTCATCGCGCTTTTTTTTGGCCACAAACTAGACGACCGGTCTAATAAACAGGAGCTTCACCATGAAAATCTTCTACAAGACCCGCGCCACCGCCAGCGGCGGCCGCACTGGCCGCACTGCCCTGGATGACGGCAGCCTCAGTCTCGAACTCGCCATGCCGGGCAGCGGCAAGGCCGGCGCCAACCCCGAGCAACTCTTCGCGCTGGGCTATGCCGCCTGTTTCGACAATGCGCTCAAGCATCTGGCCGCGCAGCAGAAGCTGCCGCTGAGCCACAGCCAGACCAGTGCGGAAGTCGGCATGGGTCAGACGGCCGAGGGCGGCTACAAGCTCGACGTCGATCTGCACGTCACCCTGGCGGGTCTCGACCAGGCCGGCGCCGAAGCCCTGCTGGCCCAGGCCCATGCCATCTGCCCGTATTCCAATGCGCTACGCGACAACGTCGACGTGCGTCTGCACCTCAACGTGGCTTGACCCCTGGAGAACACGATCATGAAACGTATCCTGATGGTCCTCACTTCGCACGACCGCCTGGGCGACACCGGACTGAAGACCGGTTTCTGGCTCGAGGAGTTCGCGGCGCCCTACTACGTCTTCAAGGATGCCGGCCACGTCATCACCCTGGCCTCGCCGGCCGGCGGCCAGCCGCCGCTGGACCCGAAGAGCGATGAGCCCGATTTCCAGACCGCCGCCACCCATCGCTTCCGCGCCGACCCCGAAGCGGTTGCCCAACTGGCCCACACGCAACGCCTGGACAGCATCAACCCGGCCGATTTCGACGCGGTGTTCTACCCCGGTGGGCATGGCCCGCTGTGGGATCTGGCCGAAGACGCGCACTCCATCGCGCTGATCGAAGCCACCCTGGGCGCCGGCAAGCCCCTGGGCGCGGTCTGCCATGCGCCGGGCGTGCTGCGCCATGCGCGCCAGGCCGACGGCAGCCCGCTGGTGCGTGGCCGCCAGGTGACCGGCTTCACCAATAGCGAGGAAGAGGCCGTGCAGCTCACCCGGATCGTGCCCTTCCTGGTGGAAGACATGCTCAAGGGCCATGGCGGCGTCTACACCCAGGGGCCGGACTGGCACCCCTATGCCGTCGTCGATGGACACCTGATCACCGGCCAGAACCCGGCCTCGTCGGAGCTCGTTGCGCACAAGCTGCTCGACGCCCTCGCCTGAAGCCTCCCCCTCCCCCTTGAAGAATAGAAAGCACCCCATGTCTGATCTGCTGAACACCCTCCAGTGGCGCTATGCCGCCAAGAAGATGGACCCCACCCGCGCCGTGCCGCAGGAAAAGATTGATCGCATTCTCGAAGCGATCCGCCTCACCGCCAGCTCCAGTGGCCTGCAACCGTATGAGGTGATCGTGCTGACCAATCCCGAGCTGCGCGCGCAGATCGTGCCGCATGCCTGGAACCAGGCACAGATCACCGACGCCTCGCACCTGCTGGTCTTCGCGGCCTGGGACAACTACACCGCCGAGCGCATCAACCACATGTTCGACCTGGTGAACGAGGAACGCGGGTTCAAGAACGAAGGCTGGGAGGCCTACCGCCAGAAGCTGCTCGCCAGCTACGTGCCGCGCGACGCCGAGACGAACTACCAGCACGCCGCCCGCCAGGCCTACATCGGCCTGGGTACCGCCTTGATCGCCGCCGCGGAGGAAGGCGTGGACAGCACGCCGATGGAGGGTTTCGACCCTGCCAAGGTGGATGAGATCCTCGGCCTGCGCGCCCGTGGCCTGCGCTCGGTGCTGCTGCTGCCCCTGGGCTATCGCGCCGCCGAAGGCGACTGGCTGGTGAACCTGAAGAAGGTGCGTCGCAGCCGCGCTGACTTCATCACCGAAATGCAGTAAGGGCAGCAGGGCGACCACCAACCTCCGTCGCCCTGCGCCAGCCCCGGTTGCACCGTCGACTGCACTATCATCTGTCATGGCCACGCACCCCGTGGCGGACTCGATGGAGCATCCACCATGCAGACACGCGAACTCGGCCGCAGCGGCCTCAAGGTCTCCGCCATCGGCCTCGGTTGCATGGGCCTGAGCCATGGCTACGGCCCACCCCTCGCCCGCAGTGAAGCCATCCAGTTGATCCGGCGCGCCTACGCGCTTGGCGTCAGCTTCTTCGACACCGCCGAGGTGTACGGCCCCTTCACCAATGAAGACGTGGTCGGCGAGGCGCTCGCCCCCTTCCGCAGCAAAGTCGTGATCGCCACCAAGTTCGGCTTCCGGATCGGCGTACCCGGCGCCATGGACAGCCGCCCGGAACACATCCGCGAGGTCGTCGAGGCCTCGCTCAAGCGCCTGCGCACCGACGTGATCGACCTGCTGTACCAGCACCGCGTCGACCCGGAAGTGCCCATCGAAGACGTCGCCGGCACCGTGCGCGAGCTGATCGCCGAAGGCAAGGTGCGCCACTTCGGCATGTCGGAAGCCGCCGCACAGACCATCCGCCGCGCCCACGCCGTGCAGCCGGTGAGCGCCCTGCAGAACGAGTACTCGATGTGGTGGCGCGAGCCGGAGCACAGCGTCATGCCCACGCTGGAAGAACTGGGCATCGGCCTCGTCCCTTTCAGCCCGCTGGGCCGGGGCTTCCTGACCGGCGCCATCGACGAGCACACGACATTCGCGGACAAGGACATCCGCGCCGGCATCCCCCGCTTCAGCCCGGAGGCCCGCCGCGCCAACCAGCGCCTGGTCGAAGCCCTGGGCGACCTGGCCGCCAGCAAGCAGGCCACGCGCGCACAGATCGCGCTCGCCTGGCTGCTCGCCCAGAAACCCTGGATCGTGCCGATCCCCGGCACCACGCGGCTGGACCGTCTGGAAGAGAACCTTGGCGCAGCGCAGCTCACGCTGAGCCCCGCCGACTTGCAGACCCTCGCCGCGCTGCTCGCGGCCATCCCCGTCGAAGGCGCCCGCTACTCGGCGGCGATGCAGGCGATGGTGGGCAAGTGAGACAGCGCCGGGGAAACGGAGGGGTGAAGGCTACAAGCCGATCCCCATCGCAGCGGCGATGTGATGAACAGCGCGGCGCTTCGACCATCCTGCAGACCACTACCGCACCCGACGAGGCCACACCATGACTCTCAGCACCGCCCTCCTCAGCATCATCCTCGCGCTCACGCTGGGCGCGATCAGCCCCGGCCCCAGCTTCGTGATGGTGGCGCGCACCGCGCTGGCGGTATCGCGGCGCGATGGCCTCGCTGCCTCGCTGGGCATGGGGGTTGGCGGCGCACTCTTCTCGGTGATTGCAGTGCTGGGCCTGCTGGCGGTGCTGGCGACAGTGCCCTTGCTGTACCTGGCATTGAAACTCTTGGGCGGGGCCTACCTGGTGTATCTGGGCATCCGCATCTGGCGCGGTGCGCCGCAGCCCCTGGTCCTGAGCGCGGCCACGCAGACCGCGCAGTCAGGCACGCTGGTGCGCTCCTTCGTGCTAGGTCTGGCCACGCAAGTCAGCAATCCGAAGACCGCCATCGTGTACGCCGGCGTCTTCGCCTCGCTGCTGCCGGCCGATGCGCCGCGCGGGGTGCTGGTCGCGCTGCCATTGATCGTGTTCATGATCGAGACGGGCTGGTACTCGCTGGTCTCCATCGCCCTGTCCTCGCCCGCGCCACGGGCGCACTACCTCGCCACCAAGACCTGGCTGGACCGCAGCGCCGGCGGCATTCTGGGGTTGCTGGGCATCAAGTTGATGCTGGACGCCGTACGCCCCTGAAGCGCGCCGGAGAAGGCCGGCCACGGGTGTCTACTTATTCCGCGGCCACACCGGCTTGTCGACGACGGACTTCGCTCACTATCTCGGCGAAGCGCCGATCCGTGAGCGGATAGAGGCATAACAGGCCAAATGCCATCAGCACGGCGATCGCGGGGACCAAGGCCACGGACTGGACAATGGCATCGATGGCCGACGAGGACTGCGCAGCTTCACCCTTACGATAGCCCCCCAGCGCAAGCAGCATGGCGGGGCAGCCTGCGCCAAGCGCCTGTCCGATTTTGCGCGACAAGGAGAAGGTGGCGTAGGTCAGCCCTTCGATACGCACCCCGGTCCGCCATTCCCCGTATTCCACCGTATCGGCTTCGAGCGCCCAGACCGTGGACATGACGACCCGCACCCCAACGGAAGACAACACGAAGGCACACACAACCAGGGACTCGGTGTGCGCGCGCGACGCGAAGAAGAGCAGCAAGTAGCCGACAAAGCAGAGTAGCAGTCCGGCCAGGGCGACCCACCGCTTGTCAAAGCGCCTCACCAGCGCGGGCACAGAGGCAAATGTCAGGACTGCGGACAGCATGCCTAGCACACCGATGAACAGGAAGAACTGCTTCGGGTCGGGAGAGAGATGGCGCGCAAAATAGACCAGCGACGCGCCCGAGCAGGTGTAACCCAGCAGTGCGAACACCATCGTCCCGCACAGCACCAGAAGGGCCTTGTTCCTGAGCACCGCACGGAGGGCACCACGCAGGCTGGGCTGTGTGGTGGCACGCGGCACGACCTCGGAAGTAGCGAGAAAGCAGGCGGTAAACAGAAGCGTGCCGAGCACCGCCTCTGCCACGGTCAGGATGGTGAGCCGGTCTTGCAGCACCCCGCCCTGCAGCTCGGCCAGAGACGGGCCGATCAGGATGGTCAGCAGGCTGCCAGTCATGACCGACATGACCGTACGTGCCGCCCCCAGGCGTGCGCGGTCTACCGGATCTTGCGTCATCACGCAGGCCAGCGATCCATAAGACATGTTGACGAAAGCGTAGGCAGTCACCAGCAGTGCGTAGCTGAGATAGGCATAGAGGAGCTTGCCGGACGGGCTCAGGGTCGCGGGGACCGAGAATACGGCCACATTCAGCATCAGGAGCGGCGCGGCGCCCCATAGGATGAAGGGCCGAAACCTGCCCCAGCGCGTCGAATACTGATCAATGATCCTGCCCGCAAGCAGATCGGCGCCTGCTCCGTAAATCTTGACGATCATCAGCAAGCTACCCGTCGCAACGAGTGGCAGACCGACCACGTCGGTGTAGTAGCTGAGGAGGAAGAACGTACCCATCGCAAATACGAAGTTGTTGGCGACGTCGCCAACCCCGTATCCCAGGACACTCCACCAGCGCAGGGGAGGAAGACCGGCCGGGCTCATTCCTCGATGACCGCGTCGTCCCGATGCGCCCGCACAACATGCAGCAAGGCGCGTAGCAAGGGCGAGTCATCGTCCTGCCGATAGACGCAATGGATATCGCAGGGCAGGCGGGTGTCCGTGCGCAAAGGGCGGAACTCAACGCGGGCGATGTGCAGCCTTTGCACCGAGGCTGCCATGAAGGCCAGGCCCAGACCACAGCCCACCATGGTGGCGGAGGTCACCATGTCCTGGACGCGCTGGACGATCTTCAACTGGAAGCCGAGGCCGTCGAGCAGCCTGCGCAGCTCGGGCGGGTGGTTGCGCTCATCCTGGCGCCCGATCATCGGTTCGTCGCGCAGATCTTCCAGCGCGATCTCCTGCTTGGCACACAGCGGGTGTCCCTCGGGCAGGGCCACGACGATGGTGTCGCGGAACGCCAGCTCGATTGCGCATCCCTCGGGTGCGCGGTGGACCCGATCGAAGTAGGCACAGATCTTTCCCTGCCTGAGCGACTCGACCTGCAATGTGGCGGGGCCGGTATGCACCGCGCCCTCCACATCCGGATGGCTGGCCTTGAAGGCCTTGAGCAGTTGCGGCAGATAGATCAGCGAGACGGCGCCGAAACCGCCGACGTCCAGACGCCCCAGAACCTGTGTCCCCGCACGCTGGACTTCTCTGCGCGTGATCTCGAACTGGCTGCGCAGCAGCTTGGCCCGGGCGAGCAAGGCCTCACCAGCCGGAGTCAGGTCCAGGCCGGCGCCTGTCCGGTTGAACAGCACCGTTCCCAACTCCTCCTCAAGGGCCTGCATCTGCCGGGACAGGGCCGACATGGACAAAGGCAGATGTGCTGCTGCGCGGCCGAGGTTCTTCTCCTCGGCAATCACGATGAAGTAACTCAACTGCCTTTCGTTCATGACCGCATGCCTGCTCCTCAAGGGGCGAGACCCTGAAGCGAATCAGGGTAAGCGTCAATAAGCGTAAACCGCTTGCCTTCCCAAACCATTAGGAACAAAGCGCTTCCCGCGAAACGCAAGGCGGCTTGCGAAATATGCGATGGACCCGGCTTATCGCTCCACAAAGAATCTGGATCGGGTTTCCGGTGTGAGTCAATGCGATTGGCATGTCCTGTCCGCCGGATTTTCTGTGTTTTCCGGAGGAGTAAATGAACAAGAATTCGATCAGTTTCAACAAGAAGACCATCGTCCTCTTTGTCGGGCTTGCGTGCGGCGTGGGGCTTGGCGTATCTGGCTGCGGCGGAGGCGGCGGCGACAGTGCGCAGGTCAGCGAGGCGTCGAGCGCGCCCGCAGTCACCACACAGGAGGTGCGCAGCGTCACGTCTTTGTCTGGAAACTGGAAGTTCACCCAGGACGACCTGATGGTCGACAGCCAGGCCCTGCTGGATTCAGGCGCCAACTGGGCCGAGGTGAAACTGCCGCATACCTGGAATGCCATCGATGCGGCTTCGACGGCCCAGTCCTACCCGACCACGCCCAACTACAAGCGTGGCCTAGGCTGGTATCGACTGGAGATTGATGGCGCCACGAACGCGGGCACGCAGTGGCTCCAGTTCGATGGCGCCAGCATCGTCGCGGATGTGTGGTTGAACGGCGAGAAGCTGGGCCAGCACCGCGGTGCGTTCACCGCGTTTCGCTTCGATGTGACGGGCAAGCTCAAGGCCGGCAAGAACGTGCTGCTGGTCAAGACTGACAACCGTGCGGCGACGGGCGATTCATCGCCGACCGCGATCGCTCCGCTCGGCGGGGACTTCAACATGTCCGGCGGGCTCTACCGCAGCGTGTCCTTGATCTCGACCCCGGCCCAGGCGCACCTCGCACTGGACGACTTCGGCAGTGCCGGCATCTACGCCAAAACCGTCTCCTTGTCCGGCGCGAACGCCGCGGTCAACGTCGTCGCCAAACTCAAGAACGCTGCTGCAGACGGTCGCTACGTCGTGCAGGCCTCCCTCCTTGAGAAAGACGGCAAGACACTCAAGACCAGCGCCAGCCAGAACGTCGTCCTCAAGCAGGGCGCGGCCGGCGAGGCCTCCATTGATCTGGCTGTCAGCCAGGCGCACCTGTGGCAGGGCCTCAGCGATCCCTACCTCTACAAGCTGGTGGTGGAACTCAAGGACAGCCAGGGCGTGGTCATCGACAAGGTGGTGCGCGACTTCGGCATCCGCGAAATGCGCTTCGACGTCGACAAGGGCTTCTTCCTGAACGGGAAATCGGTGCCCCTGCACGGTGTGAACCTGCACCAGGACAAGCTCGGCAAGGCCTGGGCAATGACCGAAGCCGACATTGACGAATCCTTTGCGTTCATCAAGGAGATCGGCGCCAACACCGTCCGCCTCGCGCACTACCCTCACTCGGAGTACACGCTGCAACAAGCAGACAAACTCGGTGTCGTCGTGTGGGCAGAGCTCGCCCTGGTCAACTCGACCTCGGTCACGCGACTGGTCGACCCGGAAACCACCGGCTTTGCGGCAAACGCCCGCCAGCAGCTCACCGAGATGATCCGCCAGCAGTTCAACCACGCCTCGGTCGGCATGTGGTCTATCGCGAACGAAGTGACGGGGGGTACCGATGCCAGCAACAACGTTCAAGCCCTGTTCAGGAGCCTGAACCAGTTGGCGAAGAGCGAAGACCCGACCCGCATCACCACCCTGGCCAACCAGGTGACCCGCAGCGGCGACACCGTACTGCCCGATGCCCTGACGCAGACCGGCTATACCGACAGCTACAGCGTCAATCGCTACTTCCAGTGGTACTACGGCACCTCGGAAACGCAACTGGGCGACAACCTCGACGACCTGCACACCAAGAACCCCACCCAGCCCATCGGCCTCAGCGAATATGGAGCGGGCTCGGCCATCACGCACCACACCGACAATGTGTCCGGCGGCCGGGTGTGCTCACGCGATGGCAGTGGCTCCACCCGCATCTGCTACCAACCCGAGGGGTATGCCAACTACGTCCATGAGAAGGCTTACGCGCAGATCGTCGCGCGCCCCTACCTCATGGCCTCGTGGATCTGGAACATGTTCGACTTCGGCTCTGGCATCCGGCACGAGGGCGATGTCGGCAAGACCAACACAAAGGGTCTGGTGACCTTCGGCCGCGAGACCAAAAAGGACGTGTTCTATTTCTACAAAGCAAACTGGACGGCCAGTCCGGTGACCTACATCGCCAGCCGTCGTTACGTCCAGCGTGCCTACCCGGTGACCGACATCAAGGTCTACAGCAACGCGGACTCGGTGAGCTTGAAGGTCAACGGTCAGACGGTCGGCAGCAAGACGGCCGCAGAGTGCCCGTTGCGGGTATGCGAGTTCAAGTCGGTCAGTCTGCAGGCGGGTAGCAACCTGGTGTCCGCCGTGGGCAGCCACGGCAACACGAGTGTGGCGGATGCGGTGACCTGGACGCTCTCCAACGATAACGCCCAGAACATCTACATCGCCGCAGGGCAACTGACGACCGGCCTCCAGTCCAGCGATGCGCTACTCGGCTCTCATCGGTATGGCTCGGACAACTTCTTCGTCGGCGGCGAGTTGCCACCTGTGCCGACCGGCTTTGGCGGCGCCATCGGGCTCAGTGGCAATGTCGTCATCAACGGGCTGGGCAGCAGCAGCGTTCCGGAAACCGGCCGCGTCTGGGACATGTGGCGTGAGGGCAGCAGCTTCAGTTACCAGATCCCGCTGGCGAACGGTAACTACCAGGTCACGCTGGGCTTCCTGGAGCCCACGGCCACGGCAGCCGGTGCGCGGGTCTTCAGCGTGGATGCGAATGGCATCAGCCAGATCGCGAACCTGGATGTCTTTGCCTCGGCGGGAGCCAGGAACACGGCCATCGCCAGGAGCTTCCCGGTCACCGTCAGCAACGGCAGCTTGAAGCTTGACTTCAAAGGCATCACGGGCAAGGCGATCGTCTCCAACATCGCCGTCGTGAAGCAGTAAGCCAAAGGCTCCTCGCAGTAGATTTCCACCCGGCGCTCGCGCCGGGTTTTTTTTGGCCCGGCGTTCCGCATCAGGCGCAAGGGGGTGCTCACTGCAGCCTCGCGTCTCGACACAGTCGGGCCGGTGGCATTCGCCTGCGATCTGCGGCTGCCCCGTCCTGGGCGCTGGGAGCCGGGCAAGGCGCGCTTTCCGGCGGGTTCATCACGCTTGTCAACCGCGCCCGGCACCGACACACTGCCAGCGCGTCCCGCTCACCGAGGAGTTCTCCATGCGCGCCTGGATCTGGCTCGTGCCGCTTGCATCGCTGTGCCTGCTGGTCCTTGCCATCGCGATGGGCGAGGTCGGCCCGCTCCTTGGCTTACTGTGCGCGGCCGCCCTCGGCGCCGCAGTCATGGCGGCGGTGCACCACGCCGAGGTGATCGCACACCGCGTCGGCGAACCCTTCGGCACCCTGGTGCTGGCACTGGCCGTGACCATCATCGAGGCCTCGCTGATCCTGTCGATGATGGTGGCGGGCGGACCCGAGATGGCCGAGCTGCCGCGCGACACGATCTATGCTGCGGTGATGATCATCTGCAACGGCGTGGTAGGCCTGTGCCTGCTGCTGGGCGGGCTGGCACACCGCGAGCAGAGCTTTCGCGTGGAAGGCAGCGGCGCCGGCCTGGCGGCGCTGATCGTGATGGCCTCCTTGACCCTGGTGCTGCCGGCCTTCACGACCAGTAGCAGCAGCGGCACCTACACCGCATCGCAACTATGGTTCGTCGCCGTCGCCTCGGTTGCGCTGTGGGCGATCTTCGTCTTCATCCAGACGGTGCGCCACCGCGACTACTTCCTGCCCGCGCACGACGCCTCCAACCCCGACAAGCACGCCCCGCCGCCGAGCAAAACCACCGCTTGGCTGAGCCTCGCGCTGCTGTTCGTCTCGCTGGTCGCGGTGGTCGGGCTGGCCAAGATGCTCTCGCCCACCATCGAGCGCCTGGTCAACGAGGCCGGCGCGCCGCGCGCCGTGGTAGGCATCGCGATTGCGCTGCTGGTGCTGCTGCCCGAGACCGTCGCCGCGGCGCGTGCCGCCCGCGCCGACCGCCTGCAGACGAGCATGAATCTGGCCATCGGCTCAGCCCTGGCGAGCATTGGCCTGACCGTACCGGTGGTCGTCATCGCCGCCATCGCCTTCGACCTGCCCCTGATGCTGGGCGTGAATCCCACCGAGATGGCGCTGCTCGTGATGAGCTTCATCGTCAGCGCGGTCACACTGGGCAGCGGCCGCACGCACATGATGCAGGGTGCGGTACACCTGGTCATCTTCGCGGCCTTCCTGTTCCTCTCCATCGTGCCCTGAGCGGCGCCAGCCGCCGCCCCCTCGCCCTCAGGGAAAGCCCCTAGTCCCGCCGGCTTGACCTGTGGACGATTGCACGTATTATTCAAACGAACGTTTGATTCACAACAAACAGGCCTACGACCTGCGTGCCCCTGATCACGACATGAGAGACCCGGCAACCCGCGCCACCGATAGCCGCCAGGCCACGATAGACACGTCCGAACGCATCCTCGACGTGGCCGAGCGCCTGTTTGCCGAACACGGCTTCGACGGCACCTCGATGCGCATGATCACCGGCCAGGCCGCGGTGAACCTGGCCGCGGTGAACTACCATTTCGGCAGCAAGGAAGCGCTGTTCGAGGCGATCTTCCATCGCCGCCTGACCGCGCTGAACCTGGAACGTCTGGCCGAACTGGACCGCCTGGAAGCCGCAGCCAAGGGCAAGCCGATCAAGCCCAGCCTGATCCTCGAAGGCTTCTTCGGCCCGGCGCTGAGCATGGCGGCTGACACCCAGGGTGGCGGTCACACCTTCATGAATCTGCTGGGTCGCACCTACACCGAGCCGGCACAGTTCATCCGCCAGTTCATGGCCGAAGAGTATGCGGAAGTCATGGAGCGCTACCTCGCCGCGCTGTACCGCGCGCTGCCCGACGTGCCCAAGGACGAGATCGTGTGGCGCCTGCATTTCATGATGGGCGCCGTGTCGTATGCCATCTCGGGCATCGATGCGCTGGCGCTCGTCACCGGCCGCGTTGATACCGACCCGGCTCAACTCAAACCACGCCTGACCGCCTTCCTGCTGGGCGGCCTGCGCGCGCCGCTGCCCGACGATGGCAACGGCATTCCGAACAAGCCTGCAACGGAGACAAAGAAATGACTGTGCTGTTACTGATCCTGGCCCTGCCGGTCGGCGCGCTGGCGCTGGCGGCCCTGCGTGCGCCGCTGCTGTTCTGGGCGGCCGGCGTGATCCTGTGGGCAGGCAATCTGCTCGCCGTGCTGGGCGCACCGCAAGCCCTGCAGATCGGCGTGCTGGCCGTGCTGCTGGCTGCCTTCGCGGTGTTCCTGCTGCCCCCGCTGCGCCGTGCGTTGATCACCCGCCCGGTGTTCAAGATCTATCGCAGCATCCTGCCGCCGATGTCGGAAACCGAGAAGACCGCGCTGGAAGCCGGCACGGTCTGGTGGGAGGGCCAGCTCTTCTCCGGCCGCCCGCAATGGAAGGACCTGCTGGCCTACCCCTGGCCCAAGCTCACGCCCGAGGAGCAGAGCTTCCTCGACAACGAGACGAATGAGCTGTGCCGCCTGATGGTGGACTGGGACACCACCCACATCCATCAGGACATGTCGCCCGAAGCCTGGCAGTACGTGAAGGACAAGGGCTTCCTCGGCATGATCATCCCCAAGGAATACGGCGGCAAGGGCTTCTCGGCCTTTGGCCATGCCCAGGTCATCACCAAACTGGCCACGCGCAGCTCCGCCTCTGCGATCAGCGTGATGGTGCCGAACTCGCTGGGCCCGGCTGAGCTGCTGCTGCATTACGGCACCGACGAGCAGAAGAACTACTACCTGCCGCGCCTGGCCAAGGGAGAGGAAATCCCCGCCTTCGCGCTGACCAGCCCGCAGGCCGGCTCGGATGCCGCCTCGATCCCGGACTACGGCGTGGTCTGCAAGGGCATGTACCAGGGCCGCGAAGTGCTGGGCATGCGCGTCACCTGGGACAAGCGCTACATCACCCTGGGCCCGATCTGCACGGTGCTGGGCCTGGCCTTCCGCCTGTACGACCCGGACAAGCTGCTGGGCGACACCGAAGACCTGGGCATCACCTGCGCGCTGGTGCCACACAACCACCCCGGGGTGAACATCGGTCGCCGCCACTTCCCGCTCAACGCGGTGTTCCAGAACGGCCCGAACTGGGGCACCGATGTGTTCATGCCGCTGGACTTCATCATCGGCGGCCCCAAGATGGCCGGCCAGGGCTGGCGCATGCTGATGGAATGCCTGGCCGCCGGCCGCGCGATCTCGCTGCCCGGCTGCAACACCGGCATGATGAAGCTGACCGCGCGCGCCGTCGGTGCCTATGCCCGCGTGCGCAGCCAGTTCAAGATGGCCATCGGC
This sequence comes from Uliginosibacterium sangjuense, assembly GCF_059132465.1. Classification (NCBI taxonomy): domain Bacteria; kingdom Pseudomonadati; phylum Pseudomonadota; class Betaproteobacteria; order Rhodocyclales; family Zoogloeaceae; genus Uliginosibacterium; species Uliginosibacterium sangjuense. The sequence goes on along the minus strand of NZ_CP101132.1, from coordinate 691,163 downwards.
AAGTTCGAGGGCGTCGAGGAGCCGCTGGCCCGCATCGGCGGCAACCTGTACATGGCCGACGCCGCGCGGGTAATGAGTGCCGGCGCGCTGGACATGGGCGAGAAACCCTCGGTGGTGTCCGCCATCATCAAGTACCACGTCACCGAACGTGGCCGCCAATCGGTCAATGACGGCATGGACATCCTGGGCGGCAAGGGCATCTGCCTGGGCCCGCAGAACTTCCTCGGCCGCGCTTACCAGCAACTGCCGATCGGCATCACGGTGGAAGGCGCCAACATCCTGACGCGCTGCCTGATCATCTTCGGCCAGGGCGCGATCCGCTGCCATCCCTTCGTGCTGCGCGAGATGCGTGCCGCGCAGGACGAGAACAGCGAGCGCGGACTCAAGGCCTTCGATGAAGCCCTGTTCAGCCACATCGGCTTCACCGTCAACAATGCCGCACGGGCCTTCATCACCGGCATCACGGGTTCGCACTGGGTCGGCACGCCGGACGATATCGCCCCCGAGACGCGACGCTACTACCAGCAGCTCACCCGCTTCTCGGCCGCCTTCGCCTTCATCGCCGACGTCTCCATGCTGACCATGGGCGGCGACCTCAAGCGCAAGGAGAAGCTGTCCGCACGCCTGGGCGACATCCTGTCCTACCTGTACCTGTGCTCGGCCACGCTCAAGCGCTTCGAGGCCGAAGGCCGCCAGGCCGAGGATGCGCCGCTGATGCACTGGTCGATGTGGGATGCCATGTTCAAGACGCAGAGCGCGCTCGAGGGCGTGATCTCGAACTTCCCGAACCGCCTGATCTCGATCCTGCTGCGCCGTGTGATCTTCCCCATAGGCCGCCCCTACGTAGTGCCCTCCGACAAGCTTGGCCACGAAGTCGCCCGCCTGCTGATCACGCCGTCCGCCGCCCGCGAACGCCTGATCGCCGACAGCTACTGCGAGTACGGTAACGAAGAAGACCCGGTGGCCGTGCTGGAACTGGCGCTTGAGGCCACGGTCAAGGCCGAGGCTATCGAGACCAAGATCCGCGCCGCGCAGAAAGCCAAGCAGCTCAGCGCACGCGGCTTCGAGGCCCTGGTACGCGAAGCGGTGGCCAAGGGCATCGTCAGCCGCGAGGAGGAAGCCCTGCTCACCCGCCGCGAGGCGCTGCGCCAGAAGGCGATCCGCGTCGACGATTTCCCGCAGGACTTCGGCCTGGGCGACGCCAACGCGCATGTGCGACCCAGCTCCGTCATCACCACGGAAGCGCGGGAGGCAGCGTGAGCCACCAACACCACGTAGCCCGGATGCAGCGAAGCGGAATCCGGGATCGGCACGCGGATTCGCACCACCCCGGATTCCCGCCTGCGGCCTGCATCCGGGCTACACACCTCCGCCTCGTCATCCCTGCGAAGGCAGGAATGACGGTGTCTGACGGTGGGAGTCAATCGTCATGAGCTTCAAACCCGTCTACATCATCGACGGCGCGCGCACGCCCTTCCTCAAGGCCAAGAACGCCCCCGGTCCCTTCGCCGCGTCGGACCTCGCGACCATCGCCGGCCGCGCGCTGCTGGCCCGCCAGCCCTTCGCAGCGGAGCAGCTCGATGAGGTGATCCTGGGTTGCGCCTCGCCCTCGCCGGACGAGGTCAACATCGGCCGCGTGGTGGCGCTGCGCATGGGCTGCGGCCAGAAGGTGCCGGGCTGGACTGTGATGCGCAACTGCGCTTCCGGCATGCAGGCGCTGGACTCGGCCATCACCAACATCCAGGCCGGCCGTTCGCAACTGGTGCTGGCCGGCGGCGTCGATGCGCTGTCGCGTGCCCCGCTGCTGTTCAGCGACGCGATGGTGCGCTGGCTGTCCGGCTGGTACGCCGCGAAGAGCTTCGGCCAGCGCGCGGCCGCGCTGCAGAAGTTCAAGCTGGGCTACCTCGCGCCGGTGATCGGCATCGTCAAGGGTCTCACCGATCCGGTGGTGGGCCTGCTGATGGGCCAGACGGCCGAGAACCTCGCCTGGCGCTTCGGCATCACGCGCGAAGACATGGACGCCTTCTCGGTCCGCAGCCACCAGCGCACCATGGCCGCACACGACGCCGGCCACTTCACGGACGAACTGGTGCCCCTGGTCGACGACAAGGGCAATGTCTACGCGCATGACGACGGCCTGCGCCGCGACTCGTCCATGCCCAACCTGGCCAAGCTCAAGCCCTTCTTCGACAAGAAGTACGGCCGGGTGACACCCGGCAACAGCTCACAGGTGACCGATGGCGCCACTTGGCTGGTGCTGGCCTCGGAAGAGGCTGTGCAAGAACATGGCCTGACGCCGATCGGCAAGATCAGCGACAGCCAATGGGCAGGTCTCGCGCCGGAGCAGATGGGCCTGGGCCCGGTACATGCCGCCACCCCCATCCTGCAGCGCCACGGGCTGGGCCTCAACGATCTCGATGCCTGGGAGATCAACGAAGCCTTCGCCGCCCAGGTGATCGGTTGCCTGCGCGCCTGGAACGACGATGCCTACTGCCGCGAGCAGCTTGGGCTGGACCGGGTGATGGGCACGCTCGACGAGAACAAGCTCAACATCGACGGCGGCGCGGTGGCCATGGGCCACCCAGTCGGCGCCAGCGGCGCACGCATCGTGCTGCACCTGCTGCAGATCTTGCGCCGGATGGACGCAAAAGCGGGCGGCAAGCGCGGCATCGCCAGCATCTGCATCGGCGGCGGCCAGGGCGGCGCCATGTTGGTGGAGACGCCGTAATGACAATCGCATACTTTACATTCGTCATTCCCGCGAACGCGGGAATCCACTTCGACCTCTTTGCTGACATCCCCCGGAAAGTGGATTCCCGCGTTCGCGGGAATGACGGACTTGACTCGCTGCGCCTTGCCGTCGGGGCACACCAATGATCATGCACGAAATGATGTGGCAACACTGGCGCCTGGAGCGCGATGCGCAAAAGCTCGCCTGGCTCACGCTGGACTGCGCCGGTGCCAGCACCAACACGCTGGGCAGTGCGGTCATCGCCGAGTTGGCACAGGCCATCGCGTTGCTGGAACGCGAGCAACCGGCAGGGCTGGTCATCCGCTCCGGCAAGGAAGCCGGCTTCATCGCCGGTGCCGATGTCGAGGAATTCACGCGGCTCGCCGATGGCGCCGCCGCGCGTGCGCTGGTGCAACGTAGCTGGGATCTGTTCAATCGCATCGAGGCCCTGCCCTTCCCCACGCTGGCCCTGATCCGTGGCCACTGCATGGGGGGCGGGCTGGAGCTGGCCCTGGCTTGCCGCTACCGCATCGCAGTGGATGAGCCGGGCACGCGCATGGCATTGCCCGAGGTGATGCTGGGCATCGTGCCGGGCTGGGGTGGCATGCTGCGTCTGCCGCGCCTGATCGGCCCGGCCGCCGCGATGGACATGATGCTCACCGGCAAGCAGATCGACGCCAAGCGCGGCAAGCGCATGGGCCTGGTGGACGATACGGTGCCACCGCGTGTGATGGACAATGCCGCGCGCATGCTGGTGCTGTCGGGCCAGCCGGCGCGCCAGCCCGGCCTGGTGCAACGCCTGCTCAACGGCCCGCTGAAGGCGGTCGTGGCGAGTGGCGCGCGCAAGCAGGTGGCGAAGAAAGCGCGTGCCGAACACTACCCGGCACCCTACGCGATCATCGACATCTGGCAGCATTTCGACGGCAATGCGCTGGCCGTGCCGGCGGGGCACCCCGCGTCCTTCGAGCACCTGCTGTCGCAGGGCACGGCGAAGAACCTGGTGCGCGTGTTCTTCCTGCAGCAACGCCTCAAGGCGCTGGGCAAGGACGATGCGAACGATTTCGCACCACGCCATGCGCACGTGGTCGGCGCCGGCGTGATGGGCGGCGACATCGCGGCCTGGTGCGCGTTGCGCGGCATGACCGTGACGCTGCAGGACCAGGACATCGAGCGCATCGCGCCGGCCATCAAGCGTGCCGCTGACAGTTTCAGCAAAAAGTTCCGTGGCGACCGCAAGCAGGTGCGCTTCGCGCTAGACCGCCTGATCGCCGACCCGCGTGGTGATGGCGTGCGTCAGGCGGATGTCATCATCGAGGCGATCTTCGAGAACCTGGTCGCCAAGCATGCGCTGTTCCGCGACATCGAGGCCCGCGCCAAGCCCGAGGCGGTGCTGGCGACCAATACCTCCAGTCTGCGCCTGGAAGACATCGCCCAGGCGCTGAAGCAGCCGGAGCGCCTGGTCGGCATCCACTTCTTCAATCCGGTGGCGATGATGCCGCTGGTCGAGGTGGTGGCCGGCGAGCGCAGCGACCCGGTACAGGTGCAGCGTGCGATGCGCTTCGTGCACAAGCTGGACAAGCTGCCGCTGCCGGTGAAGAGCGCACCGGGCTTCCTCGTCAACGCGGTGCTCGGCCCCTACCTGCTGGAAGCCATGCGCTGCGTGGAGGAAGGCATCGCACCCGAGGCGGTGGATCGTGCAGCGACCGACTTCGGCATGCCCATGGGGCCGATCGAGCTGGCCGACACGGTGGGGCTGGACATCGCACTCGCCACTGGCAAGGCACTGACCGGCAGCAGCGACGCGCCAGGACGCCTGCAGACGCTGGTTGCAGCGGGCAAACTGGGGCGCAAGAGCGGCGAAGGCTACTACCGCTGGCAGGACGGCAAGGCGATCAAGGCTGGCGGCGCGCAGCCACCCATCGGCCTGGCCGACAGGCTCGTCAAACCCCTGCTTGCGGCAACGCAAACATGTGTTTCAAACGGGGTTGTCGCCGACGCGGACCTGGCCGATGCCGGCGTAATCTTCGGCACCGGTTTTTCGCCCTGGACGGGCGGCCCCATGAACTACACCGCGAGCCAGCCAAGAACATGACCGAACTGCCCCAGCGCGAGCCAGTGCTGCGCGTCCTCCCCCTGCCCAAGGATCTCAACGCCGCCGGCGACGTGTTCGGCGGCTGGATCATGGCGCATGTGGACATCGCCGGCTCCATTCCGGCCGCGCGCCGCGCCAAGGGGCGCATCGTGACCGTCGCCGTCAACTCCTTCGTGTTCAAGGAGCCGGTCTTCAAGAGCGATCTCGTCAGCTTCTATGCCCACATCATCCGCGAGGGTACGACCTCAATGACGGTGGAAGTCGAGGTCTATTCCGAACGCGACCCCGCCAACCCGAAAGTCGTCAAGGTGACCGAAGCCACCCTGACCTATGTAGCCATCGACGCCAGGGGGCAGAAGCGACCCCTGCCGCCCGTTTGACCACGCTTCATTCCTTCACCACGGATCACGACCTAGCAGGAGACAAACCGATGAACAGAACCACGATCGCCCGCAGCATCGCCGTCATGGCCGCCCTGCTGGCAGCACAGGGCGCCAGTGCCTCGGGCTTCCAGCTCCTCGAACAGAACGCCAGCGGCCTGGGCAACGCCTACGCGGGTTCCGCCGCCGTGGCCGACAACGCCAGCACGATCTACTTCAACCCGGCCGGCATGACGCAGTTGCAGGCGCGCGAGGTGTCGGTCGGCCTGTCCCTGATCAAGCCCAGCTACAAGTTCAGCAACAACGGCTCCACCGCCGCCCCCGGCGTGCCGTTGTCGGGCAGCAACGGTGGCGACGCGGGCGACATCGCCGCGCTGCCCAACGGCTACATGTCCTTCGCCCTCAGCAAGGACTGGTACCTGGGCCTTGGTTTCGGCGCTCCCTTCGGCCTGAAGACCGAGTATGACGAAGACTGGGTCGGCCGCTTCCAGTCGCTGACCTTCGACATCAAGACCTACAACATCAACCCCTCGGTGGCCTGGAAGATCAACGAGGCCGTGTCGCTGGGCGCCGGCCTGAACTGGCAGCGCATGGAGGCCACCTATGAGCGCATGGCCGCCGTCAGCAGCGTCGCGCTACAGAACACCAAGGTGACGCTGGACGCCGACAACGACGCTTGGGGTTGGAACATCGGCGCGCTGTTTACGCCGTCCGCCAGCACCAAGATCGGCGTGTCCTACCGCTCGGCGATCAAGCATGAACTGGAAGGCGGTCTGTCCTTCAGCGGCACGGCGGCCGGCCTGTCTCCGCTGACCACCAACATCGACGCCAAGGCCGATCTGAAACTGCCCGACACCGCGATCATCAGCGTGGCGCAGCAACTCAACCAGACCTGGGAGATGCTGGGCGACCTATCCTGGACCGGCTGGGGCAAGATCAACACGGTCGACATCGTGCGTACTAGCGGCGCATTGTCCGGCACTACCGCGCAGACCCTGGACGCCCACTTCAAGAACACCTGGCGCGTTGCGCTGGGCGCCAACCAGAAGCTCAACGAGCAATGGAAGATGCGCTACGGCATCGCCTGGGACCAGGCACCGGTCAAGGGCGCCGACTCGCGCCTGGTGTCGCTGCCCGACCACGACCGCCTGTGGCTGTCGATCGGCGCTGGCTACGCTATGTCCAAGGCCTCGCGCCTGGACTTCGGCGCCGCCTACCTGATCATCAAGGACACTGAGATCGACAACAACCAGATCTCGTCCGGACGTGGTCGCGTGACCGGCACCTATGAAGGCAGCGTCCTGATCATGGGTCTGCAGTACTCGCAGGCCTTCTAAGCCCTGTCCAGGGCCACCCCGCTCGGGGTGGCCCCCGCTCCACAACAACAAGAATGTCCGGGGTGCCAGAAATGGCATGCCGAGGAGCGGCTCATCCCTCAACCGGAGAAACCCATGTCCAACTTCATCATCCGCAAGGTCGGCGTACTCGGGGCCGGCGTGATGGGCGCGCAGATTGCCGCCCACTGTGCCAATGCCGACGTGCCGGTCATCCTGTTCGACCTGCCGGCCAAGGAAGGTCATCCCAGCGGCATCGTCACCAAAGCGCTCGACGGGCTCAAGAAGCTCGAACCCAGCCCGCTCGCCACCGCCGATCGCGTGCAGTGCATCGAGGCCGCCAACTACGACCAGCACCTCGCACGGCTCGCCGAATGCGACCTGATCATCGAGGCCATCGCGGAGAAGATGGAGTGGAAGCAGGACCTGTATCACAAGGTCGCGGCGCACATCCGGCCCGACGCGATCTTCGCCACCAATACCTCCGGCCTGTCGATCAATCGCCTGGCCGAAGCCTGCCCGGCCAGCCTGCGCCCGCGTTTCTGCGGCGTGCACTTCTTCAACCCGCCGCGCTACATGTCGCTGGTGGAGCTGATCCCCTGCCACGGCACCGAGGCCGCACTGCTGGACGACCTGGAGAGCTTCCTCACCACAACGCTGGGTAAGAGCGTGGTGCGCGCGCTGGACACGCCCAACTTCGTCGCCAATCGCGTCGGCGTGTTCTCCATCCTCGCCGTCATGCACCATACGCAGCGCCTGGGCCTGGGCTTCGACGAGGTCGATGCGCTGACCGGCCCGCTGATCGGCCGCCCCAAGAGCGCGACCTATCGCACCGCCGACGTGGTGGGCCTGGATACCCTGGCGCACGTCGTGAAGACCATGACAGACAACCTGCCGGACGATCCCTGGGCCAAGTACTACGCGACGCCGGAGTGGCTCGCGGCGCTGATCGCCAAGGGCGCGCTGGGCCAGAAAACCCGCGCCGGCATCTATCGCAAGGACGGCAAGCAGATCAAGGTCGTCGACCTCAGGCTGCAGGACTACCGCGACAGCGGCGCCGAGGTGGACGAAGAGGTCATCAGCATCCTCAAGCAGAAGAATCCGGCCGAACGCTTCGCACAACTACGTGCCAGCACGCATCCGCAAGCGCAGTTCCTGTGGGCCATCTTCCGCGACGTGTTCCACTACGTGGCAGTGCACCTGACCCACATCGCGCATAACGCCCGTGATGTGGACCTCGCCATGCGCTGGGGCTTCGGCTGGGCACAAGGCCCATTCGAGACCTGGCAGGCGGCCGGCTGGAAGCAGATTGCCGAGGCCATCCGCGACGACATCGCGGGCGCCCGCACGATGAGCGACGCGCCACTCCCCGCCTGGGTGTTCGAGGTGGAGGGCGTGCATGGCCCTGCAGGCTCATATGACGCCGTCAGTGGCACCCTCAAGGGTCGCTCCACGCTGCCGGTGTATCGCCGCCAGTTGTTCCCCGAGCGTGTGTTCGGCGAAGTGCAAGACGCCGGCCGCACCCTGTGGGAAAACGACGAGGTGCGCATGTGGACGCTCGACGACGAAGACGGCGCGCAGGTGCCGGTTCTGTCGTTCAAAAGCAAGATGTGCGCGGTCGGTCCGGTGGTGCTGGACGGCATCATCGAAGCGGTGCGACGCGCCGAGCGCGACCACGCCGGCCTGGTGATCTGGCAACCGACAGCACCCTTCTCTGTCGGCGCCAACCTTAAGCAGATCCGCCCGGTGCTGGAGGCCGGCGACTTCGTCACGCTGGAAGGCATCGTCGCCAAATTCCAGCAGATGTCGCAGACCCTCAAGTACGCGCAGGTGCCCGTCATCGCCGCCGTCAATGGCATGGCCCTGGGCGGCGGCTGCGAGATCGTCATGCACAGCACGCGCGCAGTGTGCGCGCTGGAGAGCTACATCGGCCTGGTCGAAGTCGGCGTGGGCCTGATTCCGGCCGGCGGCGGCTGCAAGGAGTTCGCCATCCGCAGTAGCGAGATGGCAGCCCGCACCGCGATCAACGACCCGATGATCTGGCTGCAGAACGTGTTCCAGACCCTCGCCATGGGCAACGTGGCCAAGAGCGCCCGCCACGCCAAGGAACTGGGCCTGCTGCGCGAGTACGACATCGTGATCACCAACCCCAATGAACTGCTGCATGTGGCGCGCAAGACCGCGCTGGGCATCGCCGCCGCAGGCCACCGTCCGCGCCTGCAGCCGGGCCTCGTCCCGGTGGCCGGTCGCGGTGGCATCGCCACGCTGGAGATGATGCTGGTGAACATGCATGCCGGCAGCATGATCTCGGACCACGACTACCGTGTCTCCAAGGCCGTCGCCACCGCACTGTGCGGCGGCGACGTGGAGAACGGCAGCCTGGTCACCGAGCAATGGCTGCTCGACGTGGAGCGCTACCAGTTCGTCGAACTGCTCAAGGCGCCCGAGACGCAGGCGCGGCTGGTGCACATGCTGGAAACCGGCAAGCCGCTGAGGAACTAACCTGGCGAAAAAGACGTAGGGTGGGTTCGGCGCGGAGCGACAACCCACCATCTGCAACGGCAAGACGGTGGGTTGCTTCGCGAACCCACCCTACCCCCTCGACTCCCGCCTGCGGGAGTAACGGAACAGAGAGGAAACAAGCATGAACAAACAGATCCAGGACGCCTACATCGTCGCCGCCACCCGCACTCCGGTGGCCAAGCGCCGCGGCGCCTTCAAGAACGTCCGCCCCGACGACATGCTGGCCCACGTGCTGCGCGCCGTGGTGGCCAAGGCGCCGGGCCTCGACCTCAAGGAGATCGGTGACGTCATCGTCGGCTGCGCCATGCCGGAAGCCGAGCAAGGCATGAACGTCGCCCGCATCGGCCTGCTGCTGGCGGGCCTGCCGGATACCGTGCCCGGCATCACCATCAACCGCTTCTGCTCATCCGGCGTGAACGCGGTGGCGGATGCAGCCAAGCGCATCCAGCTTGGCGAGGCGGATGTGATGATCGGTGCCGGCACCGAATCCATGACCATCATGCCGCAGATGATGGGCAACAAGGTCGCGATGAACCCCGCCTTCTTCGAGCACGATGAGAATGTGGCCATCGCCTATGGCATGGGCATCACCGCCGAGAAGGTCGCGCAGCAGTACAAGGTCACCCGCGACGAGCAGGATGCCTTTGCCATGGCCTCGCACCAGAAGGCCTGCGCGGCCATCGCGGCCGGCCACTTCCGCGACGAGATCACGCCTTACCTGGTGCAGGAGCATCAGCCGGACTTCAAGACCAGCGCCGTGCGCGTGGTCGAGCGCCTGGTCGAGAACGATGAGGGCCCGCGCCCCGACAGCTCGCTCGAAGGCCTGGCCAAGCTGCGCCCGGTGTTCGCCGCGAAGGGCAGCGTCACCGCCGGCAACAGCTCGCAGATGTCCGACGGCGCCGGCGCGGTGCTGCTGATGAGCGAGGCCGCGCTGAAGCGCTACCAGCTCACGCCGATTGCCAGGTACAGCGGCTTCGAGGTCGCCGGAGTACCGCCTGAAGTCATGGGCATCGGCCCGATTGCGGCGATCCCCAAAGTGCTTCAGCGTGCCGGCGTGGCCCAGGATGCGCTGGACTGGATCGAACTCAACGAGGCCTTTGCGGCGCAGGCGCTGGCCGTCATCAAGACGCTGGGGCTGGATGCGGCCAAGGTGAACCCGCAGGGCGGCGCCATTGCACTGGGCCACCCGTTGGGCGCCACCGGCGCGATTCGCGTGGCGACCTTGATGTCCGCCATGCAGCGCAACCCGGCGCTGAAGTACGGCATGGTCACCATGTGCATCGGCACCGGCATGGGCGCGGCTGGTCTGTTCGAGCGCTGCTGAGCACCCGCGACCGCCCATCCTCTGAGAGGAGGACGGGCGGTCGACTCCCGACTCCCTACATCCTCACCCGCAGCCACTGCGCCGCCAGCCCCAGCCACTCATGCGTGGCGTACCAACCAGCATAGGCACTGGTCATACTGGGCAGAAAGTCGACGAAGAACTCCTCGCCTGCGCTGTCGCCGGTGAAGAAGGCGGTCGGCGCGGGGATCACCTCAAAGCCTTGCAGGCGGAATTCATTGCTCGCCCGCCACATGTGGGCCGCATGCGTCACCAGCACGATGCGCTGGATTCCCGCCGCACGCAGGATCGGCGCGGACAGGCGTGCATTGTCGGCGGTGTCGAGCGAGCGATCCTCAATCCACTGCGCGCGCAGATTGAAGTCCAGTTGCAGCGCTTCGTCCATGACGCGTGCCTCCGAGCTGTCACAGGTCGGGTTGCCACCCGTCAGCAGCACCGGCAACTTGCTCAGGCGCGCCAGGCGCGCGCCATAGCGCAGGCGCTCCAGGGTCAGACGGCTGGGCGCCGGCCCCTGGTACTCCTGCGTGAAGGCGCGCTGCCCACCGGCCAGGATGACGATGGCCTGGGCCCGCTCCATTTGTGCGGGCTGGATGGCGGGGAAGCGCTCCAGCGGACGCGTCATCAGCGCCACCGTGAAGGGCGTGCTGAGGAACAACGCCAGGCCCAGCCCGGCCCAGGCCATGCCGCGCCCCACACGCGGCCGCCAGCGCATCAGCAGCAGGCCCATGGTAATCAGCAGCAAGGGCAGCAAGGGCGGCTTGAGCAAGGCGCCCACAATCTTCTTGAGTATCAGTCCGAGCGGCAGGTCCATCGCAGGCAGCGCCGCAATCGCGGCTTCTAATCCAGGGGGCTTGGCCGTATTATCGCAGGCAAAACCGGCGGGGCACTGCATGCACCCGCCCACAAAGGAGAGTGTGAGGCGTGCGCGAACTGGTCCTGGCGATGATCGCCGTCCTGCTGGTGTACCTGCTATGGCTGGTTCTGCGCTGGTGGCGACTGTCCCGAAAACCAGCCAGCCCTGCATCTTCGTTGCAGTTTCGCGAACCGGTGCTCAACAGCAGCATCCTGCCCGCGGACTCCAATCGCGCCAGCGGCACCGCCTCGCATTCCGCGCACATCGACACACTCGCCGACGAATCGGATGAAGAGGACGGGGAAGTCGCCCCCGCCACCTACACCAAACCCCGCCCGCCGGCCGAACCCGACGCCTCGGCCTTCGGCTTCGATGCCTTGCTGGAGGTGCGCCAGCAGCGTCATCTGGTCGACGAACTGCGCAGTGAGGTCGACGCGCTCAAACAGGACATTCAGCAGTTGCGCCAGGATCTGGCCGACCAGCGCGCCGCCTCGCGCGTGTCGCCACAGTACGGTGAGGCCGTCTCGCTGGCGCGCCGCGGCCTCGATGCCAGTGCCATCGCCGAGCGCTGCGGTATCTCGGTGGCCGAAGCCGAGTTGGTGCGCTCGCTGCTGGCCATGTCACCCTCAGGAGAATGAAGATGCAGGAACAGCTTGCCACCCGCCCGGATGACGCCCAGCGCACCCGTCGCCAGTTGCTGGTACGCGGCGGTACGGTGGCCGCGCTGGTCGTGGCCTTGCTGGCCGTGCTGGTGATTCTCGACAAGCCACAGTCACCCGAAGAGCTGGAGGCCCCGGTAGTGGCCCGCACCGTGACGCCACAGAGCCCGCTCTCGCCGCCGGAGGTGTCCGCCCCCAGTCTCGCCGACAGCGCGAAGGACATGGTGGCCCAATCGGCCGATGCCCCCAGCGTGGAGCAGGCCTCGCTGGCCGCCTCCCCCGAGGTGGCCGCCAGCATGCCGCAAGGCGTACCCGAGGAAACGATGGACCCTACCGCACCGGTGCTGGGGGTACCCGCCAAGGTGCCGCCCACGGCGGTGGTGCGCGAGCCGGTGACCAAGCCGGCTGGTGTGCCTGTCACGCCACGCCTGACCGTGGGTGCCGAGCCCGTGAAGCCTGTGGTCACCAAGCAGGACGCCAAGACACCGCCGGCAATCAAGGACGGCTACGTGGTTCAGCTCGGGGTGTTCACCGACTACGACAATGCCGAGCAGCTCTACAAGCGCCTGCAGGCCGCCGGCGTCAGCGCACGCCTCGAAACGCGGGTGCAGGTGGGTCCGTTCAAGTCGCGCAACGAGGCGGTCGCCGCGCAGGCCCAGTTGAAGAAACTGGGCATGGAGTCCGGCATGGTGGTCGCCGGGCACCCGCGCTGAGCGCTACAACAACTGCTCCATCTGTGCCGGCAGCTCCTGGCATAGCTCGATGCGCCACAGCGCGTCCTCGCGCTCCAGCATGAGCTTGGCCAGCAGCCCAGGGTCGAGGCTGGCCGCGATCTCGGTCGGGGCATGCCCGGCGTCCAGCCCGTCGGCCACCGCCGAGGCCAGGGCCACGATGGAGGCCAACATGCCGGCCTCCGCCACCAGCGGTTTCTCATACCAGCGCAGCGCATTCTGGATCTCCGGCGGAAAGCTCCAGCGCGCCGCCAGCTCGGCCCCGACCTCGCAATGATCGGTCTCGATCAGCGAATGTTCGATCTTTAATAACTGCTCGCCTTTGGGCCCACCCTCGCGCGACAGTTGCCGCGCCGCCGCCGGGTAGGCCAGGTGGATCAGCAGGCTGCCCAGGCGGTGCATCAGGCCCGCCGTGTAGGCGAACTCCTGGTTCACGCCCTCACGCTTGCCGAAGGTACGCGCCACCCCGGCACTGACCATCGAATGGCGCCAGAAGCGGCGCATGTCCAGGCCCTCGATCGGCTTGAACGAACGCGACATGCCAGACGCGATGGTCACCGAGCGCAGGGCCGACAGCCCGATCATGGTGACCGCACCGTCGATCGCACCTATCTTGCGGCTGGCGCCGTACAGGCTGGAGTTGGCCATGCGCAGCACCTGGGCGGACAGGGCCTGGTCCTGTTTGATCTGGCCGACCAGCGAAGCGATGTCGACATCGTCCTTGCACAGGGACGCGATCAACTCCTGCACGACCTTGGGAATACTGGGCAGGCGGGGGATGTTGGCGAACAGCTTGTCGACGGCGGCGCTCATGGGGAACAGACTCCAGAGGGACTGATCCCCTGGATTACGGCCGCGGCGGCGCCGGACTGAATAGGCAGTAACCGCAGGCTCAAACCGCGATCTTGAACACCACTTTGAACACGGGCTCCGCCGCCTCACCCACACGCAGGCCGGGCATGTGCGCATCCTCCGGCCACAGCAGCATGAAGCCGCCGGCGTTCACGGTCAGCAGCTCGCCCTGGCCGTCAAGGAACAGCAGGTCGCGCGCCTCGTCATGCTCGCGCAGGCGCATCGAGGACTGTGGCGCCCAGCCGATCTGCTCGCGCCCGGCATGGATGTACTGCAGGTCGATGTAGCGCCGGTGCGACTCCCAGAAACCTTCACTGTGCGGCTTGGCGTCATAGCGCTGGACCAGCGCGAAGAGCTGGTCGCCCACGATGTCATGGCGCCGCGCCGGCAGTTCCTCCAGTTTCTGCGTGCGCAGGAAATCGAAAGCCTGGGCGAACAGCGGGTGGAGGGATTCGTAGCGCGCCGCGTTGGGCAGGTAGTCGATGATCATGGCGTGGTCCGGTCAGGTCACAGGGAAAGGACGATGCCGCAGCATGCCTCAAGCCGCCTCACCACATCTTGACCAGGCGCGACGATCCAGCCGCAAAATCTTGTGTCGCGGCCTTTTCCCCGGGCTTTACTTGCTGGTGAGCTTGATGAACTTGGTCATCAGCTCATCCTTGCTTTCGACACGGTCGGGGTTCAGCGGAATGCAGTCGACCGGACAAACCTGCTGGCACTGCGGCTCGTCGTAGTGGCCCACGCATTCGGTGCACTTGTCGGGATTGATCTCGTAGATTTCGGCGCCCTGGGAGATCGCATCGTTCGGGCATTCTGGCTCGCAGACGTCGCAGTTGATGCATTCGTCGGTGATCATCAAAGCCATGGGTTCTTACCTCGGTTGTTGCTGCAGGCTGCTCGCCTGTCTGGAAGTGAATAGGGAAGGAAAGCCTCACACCTGCCCGGCCGCGACCTTGCGCTTGATGCGCTCGTTCACACTGGGCTGCACGAAGGTGCTGACGTCGCCACCCAACACGCCAATCTCGCGCACCATGGTGGCGGACAGGAACATGAACTCGTCGCTTGGCGTGAGAAACATGGTCTCCACGTCAGGGTGCAGGCGGCGGTTCATGCCCGCCATCTGGAATTCGTACTCGAAGTCGGACACCGCGCGCAGGCCGCGCACGATGACCTTGGCGCCCTGGCTGCGAATGAAGTCGATCAGCAGACCCGAGAAGCCATACACCTCGACGTTCTGATAGACGGAGAGGACTTCGCGCGCCATCTCCACCCGCTCGTCGAAGGTGAAGAAAGGGCGCTTGCCGCTGCTCGCAGCCACGCCGACGATCAGACGGTCGAACACGCCGGCGGCGCGGCGCACGAGATCCTCATGGCCACGCGTGAGCGGATCGAAGGTTCCGGGGTAGACGGCGATGTGCTGACTCATGGTTCATCCTCGCGGGCGAGCAGGTGATAGTGCACCTGCCCGGCCTTGCCTGCCTTGATGCTGCACAGGTGGCCCAGGCGCTCGATTGGGTGCTCGGCCTCGGCGTAGACGCGCCCTCCAGGCGCCAGCAAGGCCTCCAGACTGGGCGCGATGCGCTCCAGCCACCCCTGATTGTACGGGGGGTCGAGAAAGATGATATCGAAGCGGCGCCCCGCAGTCTGCGCAAATTTCGTCGCATCGCCGCGCACCAGGCGCACCCGCGACTCGGCCTTGAGGCTGGCGACGGCAGCGCGCAGATGCTCCACCACGCGCGGCGCCAGTTCCACCATGACCACCTCGGCCGCGCCGCGCGAGGCCGCCTCCAGCCCCAGCGCACCGCTGCCGGCGAAGAGATCGAGGCAGTGCAGGCCATCGAGGTCTTGCCCCAGCCAGTTGAACAAGGTCTCGCGCACGCGGTCCGGCGTCGGCCGCAGGCCGATCGCATCCGGCACCGTGACCATGCGCGAGCGCCACTCGCCTCCGACGATGCGCACCTTGCTCATGGCTGGCCCGGCCCGCCCACCACCACGGTGATCAGGGCGTCGGGCTTCACATGCCGCGCAAAGGCCGCCATCACGTCCTCGCGCGTGAGCGCCCGCACCCGCGCCGGAAAGGTGTCCAGCGAATCGAGCGGGCTGCGGTAATACGCGATCGACGCAACCTGGCCCAGCACCTTGCGATTGGTATCCAGCCCCAGGGCCTGGCCGTTGATGAGATTGTCCTTGGCCGCCTGCAGCTCGGCCTCACTGGGCCCCTCGGCGAGAAATTTCGTCAGCACCTCGCGCACCACCGCGACAGCCTGATCCGCCTGCTCCGCCTTGGTCTGCAGGCCGATCTGGAACGGCCCCTGGGCCAGACCCGGCGCGACGTAGCTATAGACGCTGTAGGCCAGGCCACGCGCATCGCGCACCTCTTTCATCAGGCGTGACACGAAGCCGCCACCGCCCAGCACATAGTTGCCCAGGCGCAAGGCCAGGGTGTCCGGATCGTTACGCTTGATCGTCGGCAGGCCGATCGCCACATGCGCCTGCGCCGAGGGGTGGGCGATGCGCTCGCTGAACGCCTGCGGCAGCGGCGCGTCCGCCACCGGCGGCAACACCTCGCCTGCGGGCAGTTCGGCGGTCAGGCGCTGCACGATGCGCTCGGCCTCTGCGCGGGTGAGGTCGCCGACCAGGGTGATCACCATGCCGCGTGCGACGTAATGGCGCTGATGGAAGCGCAGCAGGTCCTCGCGCGTGATGCGGCCGAGGTCCTCCTCCCGCACATTGCGCCCGTAAGGATGCTCGCCGTACATGCGCTCGGAGAACCGCCGCCCCAGCACCGCGGCCGGCTGGGTGGCCGCCTCGCGCAGGCCGGCGATGCGCCGTGCGCGCTCGCGCTCCAGCACCTCCGGCGGAAACACCGGTTTGCTCAGCACCAGGCGCAGCAGGTCGAGTGCGGCATCACGCTCGGCCGGATTCGACAGCACCCGAAGCGACAGGCTCGCCATGTCACTGCCGGCGTCACCGCCCAGTTGCGCGCCGACATCGGCGAGGCGGTCGGCGATCTCGTTCTCGTCCAGCACGCGCGCACCGTCCTGCACGCCGGTGTCGAGCAGGCCGTGGGTCAGGCCGGCCACGCCACGCCGATCCGCCGGATTGCGCACGCCGCCGGCGTCGATGTCGAGCTGCACGTCGATCATCGGCAGGTTGTGGTCTTCGACAAGATAGACCCGGCTCCCCTTGTCCGTGGTCCAGTGCTGGATGGATATGCCCGCCTCCGCCACACCGGCCGTCAACAAGGCGATGGGCAACAGCAGGGCAAGGGCGGCATGCCGCGGCGAGTATGCGATTCTCATGATGCGTTCTCTCAGTGACGCAGGCCGGCTGCGGCGCGGGGCGGGTCGGACTTGAGCGGCAGCGGCACAAGTTCGGCGACGGTCAGTCCGTCATCGCCGAGCAGGCCTTGCGCGGCCGCTTTCACCTCGGCCGCGCTCACCGCGCGCAGGCGCTCGAACACGCGCGCCTCGTCGCGCCACGACCAGCCGAGGATCTCGAGCCCCCCGATCTGCATCGCCTGCCCCATCTGCGAATCGCGACTGAAGACCTTGGCGGCGACGAGTTGCGCCTTGACGCGCGCCAGCTCACGCTCGCTGACGCCCTCCTCGGCCACCCGTCGCAACTCGGCGCGCAGGTCCTGCTCAAGCTGGGCCACGGTCACCCCTGCGCTGGGCACGCCTTCCAGAATGAACAGGCTCTGCTGACCGCGCGAGGTAGCGTCATAGCCCGCGCCGACCGACACCGCGCGCCGGCTCTCCTTGACCAGCTTGCGCGGCAGGCGCGCGCCGTCATAACCGTCGAGCACCGCGCCCAGCACCTGCAGGGCCAGCGCGCCACGCGCCTGCGGGCTGTCCTCGTCGGCTGCACGCAGCGCCGGCGCGCGCCAGGCCAGCACCAGATAGGGCAGTTCGGCCGGCGCCTTCACCGTGACGCGCCGCAGTCCGGCCTGCTCCGGCTCGCGCTGCGCTTTGCGCGGGGGCAGTGACACCTGCGCCAGGCCCCCGTAGATCTCGGCGGCCTGGCGGAACACCTCGGCATGATCGACATCACCGACCACCACCACGATGGCATTGTTCGGGCCGTACCAGCGCGCGTACCAGTCGCGCGCATCCTGCGCACGCATGTTGTCGAGGTCCTGCATCCAACCCACGATGGGGCGACCATAGGGATGCGCCTGGTAGACGGCCGCCATCAGACTCTCGAAGACGCGTGCGCGCGGCTGGTCGTCGGTGCGCAGGCGGCGTTCCTCCTTGATGACCTCGATCTCCTTGGCGAAGGCCTGGTCGTCGATCACCAGGTTGCGCATGCGGTCGGCCTCCAGGCGCATCACCTCGCCCAGGCGCGCCGCCGGTACGCGCTGGAAATAGGCGGTGTAGTCCTGGCTGGTGAAGGCGTTGTCGCTGCCACCCAGGGCCGCCACGCGGCGGTTGAACTCGCCCGGGCCGATCTCGCGCGTGCCCTTGAACATCATGTGCTCCAGCGCATGCGCCACGCCGGTCGTACCGCTCAGCTCGTCCATGGCGCCGACGCGGTACCACACCATGTGCACTGCGGTAGGCGCGCGCCGGTCCTCCTTGACCACCACCTTCAAGCCATTGGGCAGGGTCGTCTCCCAGGGATTGGCCCGCAACGGCAGGCTGCAGGCCAGGAGGGCGAGGCACAGCAGGCGCAGAAGGAAGGATGAAGGCATCTGTTAGACTTTCCGGGTTTCGGGCCGCCCCCGCCAGCCACAGGCTGACGCTCGGCGCGGCATCATAATTCAAGCACGGGCAGGACTGTCCGCCCGGCTTTCCGACCGTCACCCCACATGTTTAGTTTCTTCAAGAAGAAAGCCGCGCCCGCGACCGAGACGCCCGCCGCCACGCCAGAGGCCGCGCCCGTCCAGGCGCCGCAGACCGACACGCCGGCCAAACTGTCCTGGCTGCAGCGCCTGCGCAGTGGCCTGTCACGCACCGCCGACCAGATCGGCGGCCTGGGCGACCTGTTCTCGCGCCGCAAGATCGACGAGGACCTGCTGGAAGACCTGGAAGCCACGCTGCTGATGGCCGACTGCGGCGTGGAGGCCACCAACGCCCTGCTGCGCGAACTGCGCCAGCGCTGGAAGCAGGACAAGCTGGAAACCGGCGAGCAGTTGCGCGCCGCGCTGGCCGAGGCCTTGCGCGACCTGCTGCAGCCCTTGCAGGCGCCGCTGCAGGCCGACGGCCATCGCCCCTTCATCATCATGCTGGCCGGCGTCAACGGCGCCGGCAAGACCACCTCCATCGGCAAGCTGGCCAATCATTTCCAGGCTCAGGGCAAGAGCGTGCTGCTGGCCGCCGGCGACACCTTCCGCGCCGCCGCGCGCGAACAACTGGTGGAATGGGGGCGGCGCAACAACGTGACCGTGATCGCGCAGGACGGCGGCGACCCGGCCGCGGTGGCCTTCGATGCGATCAGCGCGGCCAAGGCACGCAGCATCGACGTCGTGCTCATCGACACCGCCGGCCGCCTGCCCACCCAGTTACACCTGATGGAAGAGATCGCCAAGGTGCGCCGCGTGATCCAGAAGGCGGAACCCAGCGGGCCACATGAGGTCCTGCTGGTGCTGGATGCCAACATTGGCCAGAACGCGCTGGCCCAGTTGCACGCATTCGACAAGGCCGTCGGCGTGACCGGCCTGGTCGTGACCAAGCTGGACGGCACGGCCAAGGGCGGCGTGATCGCCGCGATCGCCCGCACCCACCCGAAACCGCTGCGCTTCATCGGCGTCGGCGAGGGCATCGAGGACCTGCAGCCCTTCGAGGCCACCGACTTCGTCGACGCCCTGCTGGCCCCGCGCGAGAGCTGAACACCGAACGTCTGCTTACATCTTGCCGCCGAACGGACTGGAACTCGACGACCCAGCCCCCATCTGACCAGGCATCAACATAAGGAGAACATGATGCCCCAGACCCGGACCCGCACCCAGCAGAACCTGATCGCCCTCACCTTCGCCTCGGTGCTCGCCACGACAGTCAGTGCGTGGGGACTCAACTGGAACAAGGACGCGAACCGCGACACGCGCAGCACGACGCGCGAACAGACGCAACAATTGGATGACAAGGACGGACCTGCCCGCTGAGCGCCAGGGCGGCGCCACTCACAGGTTGCAGAAGGTCAGCTCGAAAGGCACATCCGTCTCGGCCTGGCGCGGGCGGGTAATCAGCTCGGGCGCGACGAAGCGGATGTTGAAGGCATATTTGTTGGCGCTGATCTCGGGCACCACCGCCCATTCGCGCTCCAGGCGCAGGCGCACCATCTGCACCGTGCGCCCGCCCATCATCATCTGATAGACGCCACGCCGCGCCACCTGGCTCTCGGTACGGCCGCTGGCGCGCAACAGGCGCAGCACGATGGTCAGGCCGTCACGCAAGGGCAGCAAGGGCTCCAGCCAGTGCTGCAGGTCATGACGTCGCTCGGCGGGATCGCGATTGAGCCAGAAGTGATAGGACGGCAGGTCGAATTCGCACACGCCACCCGGTATGTTGGAACGTGAGCGGATGGCCATCAGCCACTCGCTGTCGCGCACGTACTGACCCACCTTGCCGGACATGCCCAGCAGCGCCGTACTGGCCTGCTCGATCTCGTACAACGCACCGGCCAGGGCTTCTTCGGAGATCTGTGGATTGTCACGGAAGGCATGCAGAATCTGGCGCTGGCGCTCCAGTTCCTGCACCAGGTCGACCTTGAGGTCGGCGCGGCCGGCAACTTCCAGCAGCTCGAACAGGGTCAGCAGACCCGCATGGTGTTCGTAGGCCCCTTCCGAGGTCGAGAAGTACAGCGCCTTGTCGAACAAATCCTCCAGCCGCAGCAGGGTGCGTATGCGCTCACCGAGAGGATATTCGTAGGTAATCACCGCAACGCTGCCGCTTTTCTGTTGATTTTCTATGGCCTGGAGAAACTGCCGAGCATCATAGCACCGTGCCGGTGCGTTTTTGCTCCGCCTCCCGTATACACCGCAGGTGCAAAGCCTCCACCTGCGGCGCCAGGGCGTCGAGCGCCCCGTCGTTGTCGATCAGGGTATCCGCGAGTGCGGCACGTTCGGCACGACTGGCCTGGCTGGCCATGATGGCGCGCACCTCGGACTCACTCAGCCCACTGCGCTGCATCACGCGCTGCACCTGGGTGTCTTCACGGCAATCCACCACCGCGATGCGATCGCAGCGCGTGCGCCAATGCGAGCCCTCGACCAGCAGGGGCACCACCAGTACGGCATAGGGTCCATCGGCCTCCGCCAGCGCCGCTTCAGCCTGGGCGCGGATCAGGGGATGGAGAATGCCTTCGAGACGCGTACGTGCGGTCGCGTCGGCAAAGACCAGGCGGCGCATCGCGGCACGCTCAAGCGCCCCTGCGGCGTCGATCATTGCATCACCGAACGCGTGCCGGATTGGCTCGATGGCCGCGCCCCCGGGCTGCGTAAGTGTGCGCGCGAGCAAGTCGGCATCCACGATGCTGGCACCCAGCCGGCCCAGTTGCTCGGACACGGCAGACTTGCCGCTGCCTATCCCGCCGGTGAGCCCCAGCACGAAGCCGCGCATATCAGCCCGCCGTGCAGGCCGTGGGCTCGCTGCCCTTGAGCGATTCGGCCGCGCCCTGGCGTGCCAGCTCGATCAACTCGGCGGGCCCGCTCAGACGGATGCGCGAGCTGGCGTTCTCGCGCACGGTGATCTTGGCGGTGCGGATGTTCTTCTTCTGCAAGCCCTCGAAGAAGCGATTGGCGGCAGCCTCGTTGCGATAGAGCCCGAGCGACACCGCCCACTGATCAGGCCCCTCTTCCTTGACCAGAAAGATGTCCTGATAGCCCATCTGACGCAGGTCCGCGATCCGCTTCTCAGCACCCGCGCGCGCCCCTTGCGGCGGAATGTTGACCCAGTAGGATCGGGTGCCTGGCAGCGCCTCCTCGCGCAGGGTCAGGCCATCGCCCGCGCTGCGCACAGCGGCGTTGAGGGCCGCGACCTGCTCGCTCGACAGGGCGGCCCACTCGATGCAGACCTGTGCCCCCGCCGCGCTGGCCGGCGCCTCTGCCCCTGCCGCAGCGGCTTGTGGTGCCGCGTCGGGGGCAGCCACAGCAGCAGGTGCCGAGGCTTCGCCGAGCAGGCGCACCTGCTCCGGATGCAGTTGCGTCTCCAGGCGCTCGGGCTCGCGGCCGCTGCTGCCCAGCAGGTCAACCCCGAGGCGAGGCGAAAGCCACAAACCGGCCAGCACGAGATTGGCGAGCAGCAACAACTGGAAGCTAGTGCGGGCGATCATGGTTTCGATGGCAGGACGGCGGAAGGGCCTGATTATCCGGCGTGCGGCAGGCAGGCGGCAACCACTGCGCCGGCCGGCGGCTCAGCCCTGGCGAGCGATTTCCAGCAAGCCCTCAAGCACCAGCCAGGGCGCCACCAGCAGCGGGGCCGCGATGAATGCCTGCAAGCGCTCCGCCGCACCACCACTGAGCAGCACCGGCGCGCCCGCCGGCAATTGCGCGCGCAGCCGCTCGATGGCCCCGAGCTGGGCGTGCAGGCAGCCGTTGTAGATGGCATCGGCAGTGTTGCGCGGCAGCGCCTGGGGAACCCCTTCGGCCAGCGGCAGACGCGCGGTGCCACGGGCGAGCGAAGCGCGCATCAGGTCGAAGCCGGGAAGGATGCAGCCACCAGCAAAGCTGGCTTCGGCCGTCAGCAGGTCGACGGTGGTGGCCGTGCCGGCGTTGACCACCAGGCAGGCAGTCCGCCGCCAGTGCCAGGCGCCGATGAGGGCAGCCCAGCGATCAGATCCCAAGGCCTGCGGGCGCTCATACGCGTTGCGCACCCCAGCGCGCACCGCGCTGGCCTGCAGCCACTCCACAGACGCCGCCGCGTCCCCCAGGGAAGTTCGCAGTTGCTGCTCGACCGCCTCGCCCGCGACGTTGCTGACGACGACCCGCGGCCCCTGCGTCAAGGCGTGGGCCAGCCAGGCGCAGTGGGACAAGGCGTCGTAGGCGAGAGCCTCGCGCTGCAACCAGTCGTGGCCGTCGTGCAGGCCGAGCTTGAGGCGGGTATTGCCCGCGTCGATGAGGAGAAACATGGCTGGATGCTGGCGCGCAATAGGCGCCGGCGTCAATGGCGGCGGCGCACATGCATGCTCCGCAACGCGCCCGAAGGCGGCGCCCGACCGGGCTGTTACAGCCGCTTACTGGGCCCCGGCAAACACTGGACGCAGGCTGACCTCGCCACCCCACACATGACGGACCCGTCCGCCGGTCTCGAGCAGCAGCGCCCCTTGCTCGTCCACGCCGAGACAGAGGCCGCGCATCTCCCGCCCTTCCTGCCACACCCGTACCGGCAGGTGATGGAAAGCATTGCGCGACGACCATTCGGCGCGCAGACCGGCAAAGCCATCGGCGGAAAAGCTGTCCAGCACCTCGATCAAGGCGCGCAGCAGCGCCGCCAGCAGCGACTCCTGGCTGCACGAGAAGCCGGCGTCGGACAGGGCTGCGCAGGGTTGGCCGACCATGCTCGCGCGCTCGGCATCCTCCTGCAGATTGAGACCAATGCCGATCACCGCGGCGATTTCACCCTGGGCACCGACCGCCTCGACCAGCACGCCGCCCAATTTGCGTCCGTACAGCAAGACGTCGTTGGGCCATTTGAGCGCCAGGCCATCCACACCCAGGCACGCCAGCGCGCGGGTGACCGCCACACCCACGGCCAGGCTGAGCCCATGCAGCGGGAAGTTGTGCGGGAAGCGCCACAGCAGGGAGAAAGTCAGGCTGGCGCCAGGCCTCGCATGCCAGCTACGCCCGCGCCGCCCGCGCCCGGCGCTCTGGCGCAGCGCAAGCAGCACCTGGCCGCCGGGAGCCCCTGCGGCCGCCTGCTGCAGCAGGCTGGTGTTGGTGGACGCGCATTCCGGCACGAGCCTGAGTTCGCAACGACGGGCGAAGTCGCCGAGGATGTCTTGGACCAGGGAGAAATCCGGGCCGGGAGGGAGGGACGGCAGGTTGATCACGTACAGCAGGGCTTGAAACTGGGGCAGGCGCGCAGTCTAGCCGGCCCGGCCCGGCGGGGCCAGCCGCTCTTGCGGGCATGCGCCCGCACGAGCGGCGCATAGGACTCAGGCGGGCTCGTGCGGCTCCTCGCGGCCGCCATCTATCCCCAGTTCCTGGATCTTGCGCGTGATGGTGTTGCGACCGATGCCGAGGATCTGCGCCGCCTCGACGCGACGCCCGCCGGTCGCCGCCAGCGCACGCAGGATCAAGGCGCGCTCGAAGTCGCGGCTGAGACGGTCGAACACCTCGCCCGGCGAGGAGATCAACAAGCGATCGGCCTCGCCATTGAGTGCCGCCAGCCAGTCTGTGCCCACCACCGGCGCGGCCGCGCCGACCTCGCGCATCTCGGCCGGCAGATCGGCCAGATCCACCATCTGCCCCGGCGCCATCACGGTGAGCCAATGACAGAGGTTCTCAAGTTGGCGCACATTGCCGGGAAAGTCCTGCGACTGCAGATGGCGGACCGCCGCCTCGGTCAAACGCTTCGGCTCAACCCCCAGTTGCTGCGCGCTCTGCGCAAGAAAGTGGCGCGCCAGCAGCGGGATGTCGTCGCGCCGCTCGCGCAGCGGCGGCAGGCGCAGGCGGATCACGTTGAGGCGGTGGAATAAGTCCTCGCGGAACTGTCCGTCGCGCACACGCTGTTCCAGATGCTGGTGGGTCGCCGCAATGACCCGCACATTGGCCTTGACCGGAGCATGCCCGCCGACGCGGTAGAAGTGACCGTCCGACAGCACGCGCAGCAGGCGGGTCTGCAATTCGGCCGGCATGTCGCCAATTTCGTCGAGGAACAAGGTGCCCCCCTCCGCCTGCTCGAAGCGACCGCGCCGCTGCGCCGCCGCGCCGGTGAAGGCGCCGCGTTCATGACCGAACAGTTCGGACTCCAGCAGATCGCGCGGGATCGCCGCCGTGTTGATCGCGACGAACGGGCCTTCCTTGCGCGGGCTGTGACGATGCAGGGCACGCGCCACCAACTCCTTGCCGGTGCCTGACTCGCCATTGATCAGGACAGTGGCATGCGACTGGGAGAGCCGGCCGATGGCGCGGAACACCTCCTGCATCGCGCCGGCCTGGCCCAGGATCTCGGGCACGCTGGTCACTGCCTCTATCGCACCAACCTGGTGCGTGCTTTCCTCCAGCGCGCGGCGCAGCAGATCAAGCGCCTGATCCACGTCGAAGGGCTTGGGCAGGTACTCGAAGGCGCCGCCCTGGAACGCGGCCACCGCGCTGTCCAGGTCGGAATAGGCGGTCATGATGATGACCGGCATGTTGGGATGACGCTCCTTGGCCTTCTGCAGCAGTACGAGGCCAGACTCACCGGGCATGTGGATGTCGGAGATCAGCACCTTGGGCGGGCTGCCGGCCGACTCCAGCACGGTCAGCGCCTCGGTTGCCGAGGAGAAACTGCGAAAGCCGATGTTCTCGCGCGCCAGCGCCTTTTCGAGCACCCAGCGGATGGAACGGTCGTCATCAACAATCCACACAGGATTCATAAGGGGGTCCGATAGCTTATTGGGTTGTATGGATCCGAAGCAGCGGCCTTACACCGCCGGTTTGTCAGTTCTGGTTCGGCTGCCCGATCGGCAACAGGATCATGAAGCAGGTGTGACCGGGGCGACTCACCACGTCGATGGTGCCCTGGTGCTGCTCGACGAAACTCTGCGCGATCGACAGGCCCAGCCCGGTCCCCCCCTCGCGGCCCGACACCAGCGGATAAAAGATCTTGTCCTTGATGTCGTCCGGAATGCCAGGGCCGGTGTCGATGACTTGCAAATCCAGTGCCAGTTTATGGCGCTTCTTGGCCAGCGTGACCTGGCGCGCCGCGCGCGTGCGCAGCGTGATACTGCCCTCGCCCTCCATCGCCTGTGCGGCGTTGCGCGCGATGTTGAGCACCGCCTGGATCAACTGCTCGCGATCGGCAGTGAGGAAGGGTAGGCTGACGTCATAATCGCGCTTGACCATGACCTTGGGGAACTCGGCCTGGATCAGTTTGTGCACCCGCTCCAGCACGTCGTGCACATTGAGTAGCGCCGGGTGCATCATGCGATGCGAGTTGAGCAGGCGGTTCATCAGGTCCTGCAGGCGATCCGCCTCGGCGATGATGACCTGGGTGTACTCGCGCCACTGCGGATCATCCAGCTCGCGCTCCAGCAGTTGCGCCGAGCCACGGATGCCGCCCAGCGGATTCTTGATCTCGTGTGCGAGGTTGCGCACCAGTTCGCGGTTGGCCTGCTGCTGCTGCGCCAGCTGCTCCTCGCGCGCCACCTTGAGTTGGGCGTCGATCGGGCGGAACTCCAGCAACAGGCGAGCCGGTGGCAGATCGACCGGAGTCACCGTGCAATCAAGGTGCAACACGTTCTGCTGCGGACGCCGCACCGCCACGTTCTGACCGGTATAGCTCCAGTTGTTGAACAAGGCATTGTCCAGCGCGGCATGCAGGCCGGCCGCCTCGCCCATGATGATGGGCAGGGGCTTGCCAAGGCATTGCTTGTGGCTGACCGCGAAGAGATTCTCGGCCGAGGGATTCAGGTAGCAGATACGGTGCGCCGCATCGACCAGGACTACCGAGGAAGACAACAATTCGAGGCCGCGGGTGTGGGCGGCCAGACCATCCGGATCATTGGCAAGGCTAGGAGGGTTCATAGCCGGATACCGTCAGCAAGAAGCACGCCAGGCACCACGCCCAGGCATGACGGCGGGCTACTTGAGGTTGGAGATTTCTTTGCGGATGGCCTCGACGTTGCGTTCATGCAAGGCCACCTTGTCCTTGTAGGGCTGGACGCGCTCGAGGAACTTGGCGTAGTTGCGCTCATCGCCCAGGCGCACGGACTCTTGTTCGGTGAGCGCCTTGCGCGCCTCCTCCAGCGACTTCTCTTCGGTCGCCAGCTCCTGCTCGAGGATGCGGCGACGATCGTTGTCGCGGCTCTTCTGCGTACCGTCATCCACCCGCGGGAAGCTCGAGGGCGTGGGCGTCGCGGCTGCCGGCTTGCGTACCGGCATCGCTGGCACCGTGCTGATCGGCTGCTCGCGCGACAGCAGGGTGCAGCCCTTGCGCCCCGGCGCAGGCTTCTCGTTGGTATAGGTGGGGCTGCCGCCCGGTTCGTCCACACACTTGTAGATGTCAGCCTGGGCCACCGAGGCAGACAGGCAGGCGAGGAAGACCGAACAACGGCGCAGGACAGTCATCATGGTTTCCGGATGGAAGAGAGCCGACAGTTTAGGCGCAGGCCCCGCAAACGCAAAGCCTGCAGCCGACAGGCGCCCGGTAAAAAAAAGGACGGGCCGCAGCCCGTCCTCCTTCGACCATCAAGCCGGGAAGGCTTAGATCGAGTAGTACATGTCGAACTCGACCGGGTGGGTCGTCATGCGGAAGCGCTGGACTTCTTCCATCTTCAGGTCGATGTAGGCGCTGATCATTTCGTTCGAGAACACGCCACCACGGGTCAGGAACTCGCGGTCCTTGTCCAGGTATTCCAGAGCCTGTTCGAGGCTGGAACAGACGGTCGGGATCTTCGCGTCTTCTTCCGGCGGCAGGTCGTACAGGTTCTTGTCAGCGGGGTCGCCCGGGTGGATCTTGTTCTGCACGCCATCCAGGCCGGCCATCATCAGCGCGGTGAAGCACAGGTACGGGTTCGCGCCCGGATCCGGGAAGCGGGTTTCGATACGGCGGGCCTTGTCGGACTGCACGAACGGGATACGGATCGAAGCGGAACGGTTACGGCCGGAGTAGGCCAGCTTCACCGGGGCTTCGAAGCCGGGGACCAGACGCTTGTACGAGTTGGTCAGCGGGTTGGTGATGGCGTTCAGCGCACGAGCGTGCTTAATGATGCCGCCGATGTAGTACAGCGCGAACTCGGACAGGCCGGCGTAGCCGTTGCCCGCGAACAGGTTCTTGCCATCCTTCCAGATCGACTGGTGCACGTGCATGCCGGAGCCGTTGTCGCCAACGATGGGCTTGGGCATGAAGGTGGCGGTCTTGCCGTACTGGTGTGCCACGTTGTGCACGATGTACTTCAGGGCCTGGGTCCAGTCGGCGCGCTTGACCAGGGTGGAGAACTTGGTGCCGATTTCGTTCTGGCCAGCGGTCGCCACTTCGTGGTGGTGCACTTCGACGGGAATGCCGATGCCTTCAAGCGCCAGCACCATGGCAGCACGGATGTCGTTGGCGCTGTCGACCGGGGGAACCGGGAAGTAGCCGCCCTTGACGGTCGGACGGTGGCCGGTGTTGCCGCCGTCGAACTTCTCGCCCGAGGCCCAGGCTGCTTCTTCAGCGAAGATCTTGTGCGAGGCGCCTTGCATGTCCACCTTCCACTCCACGGAGTCGAAGATGAAGAATTCGGGTTCCGGGCCGAAGTAGGCGGTGTCGCCCAGGCCGGAGGACTTCAGGTAGGCCTCACCGCGCTTGGCGATGGAGCGGGGGTCGCGGTCATAGCCCTTGCCGTCGGAGGGTTCGACGACGTCACAGGTCAGGACCAGGGTGGTTTCGTCGAAGAAGGGGTCGACGTAGGCGGTGTCCGGATCCGGCATCAGCAGCATGTCGGAAGCCTGGATGCCCTTCCAGCCGGCGATCGAGGAGCCGTCGAAGGCGTGGCCTTCGGTGAACTTGTCTTCGCCAAAGGCGCTGATGGGCACACCGACGTGCTGTTCCTTGCCACGGGTATCGGTAAAGCGGAAATCGACGAACTTGACGTCATTTTCCTTGACGAGCTTGAGCACGTCTTGCACAGACAGGGACATATTGGCTCCTAGAAGAGTTATCCGGTTTTTGAGTCGATAAACCAATCCACGGCCGCGTGCAGGCAGCAGCCACAGGCTATCGTGAATGCGGAAGCAGGTACCGTGCCACCGAATGGAGCGGATGCCGGCTGCAACCAGTCAGGCTTCAGGCTTGATCGCCATAAAGTCGGCGGCCATTCTGCCATAAGGACGCAGTAGCCGGGGCAGAGCGGCGCGCCGCACCAATTAAGTGCGCCATGCCGCCAAATCACGCACCAACTCAGGGCGTGCGTCATCAGGGGCACGTCGACTGCACTGATTGAGTTCTCGCCAGGCCGCCCCCATACTCGGAACTCCCCAGTCACATTTCCTTGTTGGCACACACACCATGGGACAACTCAGCGACATCCTCCGCCTCGCCCAGGAACGCGCGCAGCAACTCAAGCTGCCCTACGCTGGCGCCCTCACCCCGCAGGAAGCGGCCGAGATGTGGAAGCTGGCGCCAGGGGCCAAGCTGGTCGATGTGCGCACCCGCGCCGAACTCGACTGGGTGGGCCGCATCCCCGGCGCGGCCGAGATTGAGTGGAACAGCTACCCCGGCAGCGTGCCCAATCCGCACTTCGTCGCCCAGTTGAAGCACCAGGTCGATCCCGAGTCGGTGGTGATGTTCATCTGCCGTAGCGGCGCGCGCTCGCACGCGGCGGCAATCGCCGCCACCGAGGCCGGCTACTCCGGTTGCTACAACGTGCTGGAAGGCTTCGAAGGCGACAAGGATGCCCACGGGCAGCGCGGCAAGATCGGGGGCTGGCGCCACGCAGGCCTGCCCTGGCAGCAGTCTTGACGCGGAACAAGGTGGGCACCCCAAGGGGACACAGGTAAAATCTCCTCCCCGCGTGCCTTCCGCGGCCGACATCAGTGCCCCTATCAGCAGACCATCATCATGCAGACCGCCACCATCAGCTTCGATCGTTTCAATGCACTCAAGGACGAGGAGGCACATGAGCGCATCCGCGCCGCCAAGGCCAGGCTGGGCAAGCGGGTGACCCTGCTGGTGCACCACTACCAGCGCGCCGATGTGTATCAGCACCACGACCTGACCGGCGACTCGCTGAAGCTGTCGCGCCTGGCCTCCGAATCGGACGCCGAGTTCATCGTGTTCTGCGGTGTGCATTTCATGGCCGAAGTGGCGGACATCCTGTCCAAGCCCGAGCAGATTGCGATCCTGCCCGACCTCGCGGCCGGCTGTTCGATGGCCGACATGGCCAACCTCGCCAAGGTGGAGCGCTGCTGGCGCGAATTGACCGAGGTGCTGGGCACGCCGGACGAACAGATCACGCCGGTCACCTACATCAATTCCGCTGCCGACCTTAAGGCCTTCTGCGGCCAGCACGGCGGCATCGTGTGCACCTCCAGCAACGCGCCCAAGATTCTCGACTGGAGCTTCGCGCAGCGCCCGAAGGTGCTGTTCTTCCCCGACCAGCACCTGGGTCGCTGGACCGGCCACAAGATGGGCATCGCGCTGGACGAGATGATCGTGTGGGACCCGGACCTGGAGTACGGCGGCCACACGCCGGAGGCGATCCGCAAGGCCAAGATGCTGTTGTGGAAGGGCCATTGTTCGGTGCACCAGATGTTCCAGCCGGCGCACATCATCAAGTGGCGCAACCAGCATCCGGACGGCTTCGTGATCTCGCACCCCGAGTCGGCTTTCGAGGTGTGCCGCCAGTCCGATTACGTGGGCTCGACCGAGTACATCCTGAAGACCGTCAAGGACGCCGCGCCGAACACCAAGTGGCTGGTCGGCACCGAGCTGAACCTGGTCAACCGCCTGGCCGAAGAAGTGAAGCACGAGGGCAAGCTGGTGCAGTTCATGTCGCCGATGGTGTGCATGTGCTCGACGATGCAGCGCATCGACCCGCAACACCTGGCATGGACGCTGGAGAACCTGGCCGAGGGCAAGATCGTGAACCGCATCTCGGTGCCGGCGCACGAGGCCAAGCTCGCCAAGCTCTCACTCGACCGCATGCTCGCCGTGTCCTGACCCCATCCGCAGGAACACGACAGGGGCCGCCGGGACACCTCTCCCGACGGCCCCTGCCTCATTCTGCGGAGCGACCCTTGCGGCGCGGAACGCGCAAACGGGTTCCGAGGGACAGCCCTGAGGCAGACACGCGCGGAAACTGGCATAGTTCCCTCACCCTGGTCGAACGCATGACAAATGCAGTCATCCATGCAAACCCTCAGCGTGTGCAGCTACAACATCCACAAGGGTTTCTCGCAGTTCAATCGCCGCATGGTGATCCACGAACTGCGCGAACGACTGCGCCAGCTGGGGCCGGACATCGTGTTCCTGCAGGAGGTGCAAGGCCTGCACCTGCGCCATGCACGGCGCCACCCAGAGTGGCCCTTGCAGCCGCAGCATGAGTTCATCGCGGGCGATGAGTGGCATGCAGCCTACGGCGGCAACGCGTCCTACGCCCACGGCCATCACGGCAACGCGGTGTTGTCACGCCTGCCCATCGTGACTGCCAGCAACTACGACGTGACCCAGCATCGCCTGGAACGGCGTGGCCTGCTGCATTGCGACCTCGCACGGCCCGATGGCGGGCGCATCCACTGCATCTGCGTGCACCTGTCGCTGACCGAGCATCAGCGGCGACGCCAACTGCAGGCCCTGGCCGAGCATGTAAACCGCCATGTGCCGGCTGACGAACCGATGATCATCGCCGGCGATTTCAACGACTGGCGCGCCCGCGCCGGCGAGTGGCTGGCCGCCCAACTGGGGCTGCACGAGGCGCACACCGAATGCCATGGCCGCCCGGCGCGCAGCTTCCCCAGCTCGATGCCGGTGCTGCGCCTGGACCGCATCTACCTGCGCGGCCTGCACGCGGTGGCCGCTGAAGTGCACTGGGGCGCGCCCTGGTCCGGCATTTCCGATCACGCGGCGCTCACCGCGCGCCTGCGTCTGGCGCCATGAGCGGACGGCTGATCCGCGGCAACCACATCAGCCTGCTGGAGACGGGCGGGGACTACTTTCCCGCGCTGGTCGCCGCCATCGAATCGGCACGCCACGAGGTCTTGCTGGAAACCTACATCTTCGAGGACGACGACACCGGCCGCCGCGTCGCCGCCGCGCTGTGCGCAGCGGTCGGGCGGGGCGTGCGGGTGCGCCTGATGGTGGATGGCTTCGGCAGCCGCGCCTTCGTTGAGGACAAGCTGCACGAACTGGAGCGGGCGGGCGTCGAAATCATGGTGTTCCGCCGCGAGATCGCCACCTTCTCCTTCCGCCGCCATCGCCTGCGCCGCCTGCACCGCAAGCTGTCGGTGGTGGACCGGCGCATCGGCTTCGTCGGTGGCATCAACATCATCGACGACATGAACACGCCGCGGCAGACGCCACCGCGCTTCGACTATGCCGTTGCCATCGAAGGGCCCTTGGTCGGACGCATCCACGCCACCATGAGCGAGCTGTGGCAGATCGTGCGGTGGGCCAGCTTCCGCCGTCGCCCGCGCGAGACCTTCGCGCAGTGGGCGCGCCCGCAGCAGCAGCCGGCGCAGCCGCGCATCCCGCGTCGCGGCGAGATCCGCGCCGCCCTGGTGCTGCGCGACAACCTGCGCCATCGCAACGACATCGAGCGCGCCTACCTGGCGGCGCTACGCCACGCCGGGCACGAGGTGATCATCGCCAATGCCTACTTCTTCCCCGGCCGGCGTTTCCGCAAGGCGCTGACCGATGCCGTCGCGCGCGGCGTGAAGGTCACCCTGCTGCTGCAGGGCAAGGTGGAGTACTGGCTGTTGCACCACGCCTGCCGTGCGCTGTATCCGCACCTGCTGAACTCGGGCATCCGCATCATGGAGTATCGCAAGAGCTTCCTGCATGCCAAGGTGGCGGTGATCGACGATGACTGGGCCACCGTGGGCTCCAGCAACATCGACCCCTTCAGCCTGATGCTGGCGCGCGAGGCCAACGTGGTGGTGCGCGACCAGAACTTCACGCTTCAGCTACGCAGCAGCCTGCTGCGCGCGATGGACGATGGCGCGGTGGAGCTGGATGCGCGCGAGTGGCAGCGCCGCCCGCTGCCGCAGCGCTTCCTGTCCTGGCTGGCCTATGGCCTGATGCGGCTGGCGATCGGACTGGCCGGCTATGGCCAGCGCCTGCGCTGATCGCCCTTCTCGCTCAGCCGAGGTGATGGATGGCCCGCACCTGCGGCACTGCCGCCAGCGACCAATGCGCGCGAGCCCATTGCCACAGCGTCGCCACATCGGCATGCAATAGCGCCTCCGGCACAGGTTGGCCAAGAAAGCGCAGCGCCGCGTGCAGCGCGGCGACGGCCTGCGCCGGGTCTACCGCGGGCGCCAGGGTTTGCTTGGAGAGTTTCTCGCCGGCGGCATTGGTTGCCACCGGCAGGTGGGCGTAGTGCGGCGTAGCCACGCCCAGCGCATGCTGCAAGGCGATCTGGCGCGCCGTGGAGTCGAGCAGGTCGGCGCCACGCACGACGTGGGTGACGCCCTGCTCCGCATCGTCGACCACCACCGCGAGCTGGTAGGCGAACAGGCCGTCGGCGCGTAGCAGCACGAAGTCGCCCACGTCCTGCCACACGTCCTCGCACTGCTCGCCCTGGATCGCATCGACGAAGCGGACCTCGCCCGGCGCCGTGCGCAGGCGCCAGGCACGCGCCTCGCGTCCCGCCGGCAGGCCGGCGCGGCAGGTGCCGGGGTAGCGCCGCGAACCGTCGCGCGCCAGGGTCGAGTCAGCCATCTCGCGCCGCGTACAGGCACAAGGAAACACGGTGCCGCGCGCCTGCAGCGTCGCCAATGCCGCGTGGTAAGCCGCGCTGCGCGCGCTTTGCCACCATGGCTCGCCATCCCACTCGAAACCACAGGCCTCCAACTGGCGCAGGATGGTGTCGGCGGCACCGGGCTGGCTGCGTGGCGTGTCCACATCCTCGATGCGCAACAGCCAGCGCCCGCCCTGGGCGCGCGCCTCGAGGCAGGAGCCCAGGGCGGCGACGAGCGAGCCGAAGTGCAGCGGGCCGGTCGGCGACGGCGCGAAACGGCCGACGTAGGCGGGCACGGGCAGGACGGAGGCGGCGGGTGGAAGCATGGGCCGCCAGCTTAGCTCAGGGCGCCCGCTCCGGTGGGCGCGGCGCACAGCGCGGCAGCAGCAGGCGGAAGCGGGTGCCCAGGCCGGCCTCGCTGTTCAGTTCAATGCGTCCACCCAGGGTCACGGTGACGAGGTTGTAGACGATGTGCAGGCCCAGGCCGGTGCCGCCGCGCCCCAGCTTGGTGGTGAAGAAGGGGTCGAACACGCGCTTCTGCAGTTCGGCCGGGATGCCGATGCCATCGTCGGTGCAGGTGAGTTCGATTTCGTCCGCCTCCCGCGCCTGGGCGTGGATGCGGATGCGGCCGCGGCTGCGCCCTTCGAAGGCGTGCGCCACTGCGTTGGTCACGAAGTTGGTCAGCACCTGACCCAGCGCACCGGGGTAGCTGTCGAGGCGCAGCCCCGGCGCCACCTCCAGCTCCAACTGCCAGGGCGTGTTGCGCAGGATGGGCGAGAGCGTGGCGACGAGTTCGCGCAGCATGTCGGCCAGGTCGAACTCGCGGCGCCCCTCGCTGACCTGGTCCACCGAGACTTGCTTGAAGCTGCTGACCAGGCTGTGGGCGCGCGACAGGTTGCGCTCCAGCAGGACGGATGCCTCGCCCAGGTCGCCCACGTAGCGGGCGAGCACCGAGCGGCGCAGGCGGTCGGCGGCGAGATCACGCGCCAACTGCTGCGACATGTCGCGCACCGTGGAGGCGACGATCACGCCGTTGCCGATGGGGGTGTTGAGCTCGTGCGCCACCCCTGCCACCAGGGTGGCGAGCGCGGCCAGCTTCTCGCTGCGGATCAGTTCGTCCTGCGTCAGTTTGAGGCTCTCCAGCGCCTGCGCCAGGGCCTCGGTGCGCTCACCCACGCGTTGCTCCAGGGTGGCATTGAGGTCCTCCAGGGCGCGCCGCGCATGTTCCGCCTCGGTGACGTCGACGAAGGTCCACACCCCCCAGCGGGCATCGTCGGCCTCGAAGGCACGCGCGAACACGCGGAAGCGGCCACTGCCGTGCGCCGTGCGCATGTCCATCAAGCGATCGACATCGTGCATGCGCTCAAGCAAGTCAAGGGTGAGGCTCAGGTCATCCTCGTACTCCACCAGCGGCAGGCTGGCCAGCGGCTGGCCGACCACCTGTGCGCGCGACAGCTTGAACACGCGCTCGGCCATCACGTTGAGGTCGACCACGCTGCGCGTGCCGAGGCGGGTCAGCAGCACCGGCACCGGCGACAGGTTGAACAGGTTGGAAAAGCGGCTCTCGCTGTCGCGCAGGCGTTCCTCGGCCCGGCGCTGCTCGTCCAGTTGTGCCTGCTGCTCGCGCAGCGCGCGTTGCAGGCGCCCGGTCATGTCGCCGAAGGCGCGTGCGAGACGCCCGATCTCGCCGCCGGCGGTGATCGGCAAGGCCAGTGCGCCGCTGGCTGGCGTGCCCAGGGCATCCGCCGCCTCGGTCAGCGCGACCAGGGGCCGCGCGATGCGCCGCGCCACCCACCACGCTGCGCCACTGATCAGGGCGAGCAGCAGCAGGCCCATCAGCAGGGCGGCATGCAGGGTGAGCTGGCGCGGCGCCCAGTAGCTGTCGGCCGGTTCCACCAGCACCAGCCGCCATTGCCCGCCGCGCACCGGCACACTCGCCACGCGGTCCGGCCCGCTGCCGCGCGAATCTGCCCAGCGCATCCAGCCCAGCCCGCCCGCCGGCCCGGGCAGGGTGTCGCTGAGGCGCTCCGGCGCCGCGTCTGCGGCCAGGCGGTACTCGGCCTTCAGGCGCGTCACCTGGGCCGCATCGCCAGTGCCGACCAGGGCGCGGCCTTGCAAGGTCGGGCGGCGGCCATGCGCCAGCACCACCCCCTCGCTGTCGAACAGCACCGGGTAGGCACTGGCGCGCTGGAGCTTGCCGCGCACCACTTGCTGCAGGCGGGCGGCGGCAAAGCTCATGCGCAGGAAGCCGACGATCTGCCCGCCCGCGTTGCGCACCGGTTGCAGCGCATGCAGGGCGGCCCGCCCCTGGGCGTCGACGAGCGGGCCGGCAAGGCTGGCCAGGCCGCTGTAGCGCGCCTGGCGTAGCCACAGGGCCTGGCTGTCCGGCGGAATCTCGCGCCCCAGCGCGGTATCCAGCAGGGTGCGTCCGTCCAGGTCCAGCAGGGCCGCCGAGCGCACGTACACCATGTCACGGCCGACCATGTTGCGCAGCAGCCCGGTCAGTTCCGGCGCCAGGCGCAGGCGTGCCGCCGGCGGGCTGCCCAGGTAGGCGGCAAAAGGGGGCTGGCGCGCATCGGCGCGCAGGCTCTCCAGCGTGCTGTCGAGGTAGGCGTCGAGGTAGCCGGCGATCTCCTCCGCGCGCTCCAGCAAGGACTGGTCCTGATGGCGCGCGCGTAGTTCCCACTGCGCCTCGACGGCCAGCCACAGCACCAGGCCTACCGGCAGCAGGGCCAGCGCGACGAAGTAGGCCAGCAACTGGCTGCGGATTCTCATCCGACAAAGCTCCCGTCGAACAGGGCCTCGACCTGCGGACGCCGGGGCAGCAGGCCGCGCGCGACGAAATGCTCGACGTACTCGAAAGCAGCGTTCTGCAGCGATCGCTCGGCCACGCCCTGACCGAAGCGCAGACGGTTGTCGGCGCGCCCCAGCAGGCGGGCGCCCACTAGCGAGACATGCTCGACGCGACCGGCGAGGCGTGCGCGCAAGCGCGCTTCGCCAGCCTGCGGATTGGCACGCCACCATGCCTGCGCGTCGAACCAGGCGGAGATCAGACGGCGCAGTTCGGCGCCGCGTGCCTGGCCCAGCGCGCGCTGCACCACCAGTCCGTCCTGGATCAAGCCCGGCGTCTCGGCGCTACTGAACAGCGCGACCTGGCCGCGACGCAGTGCTTGCGCGGCATAGGGCTCCCACGAGTGGCCGATGTCGATCAGGCCTTCGCTCAGACGCTGCGACACCTCCGAGGCATCGACGTTGAACAGTTGCACGTCGCCCAACCCGAGGCCATGGCGGGCGAGGAAGCGCAGCACCAGGAGCTCGCCAAAGCCCCCCAGGCCCAGACCGATGCGTCGGCCTCGCAGGGCGGCGGCATCCGACAACGGGGTGTTGGCCAGCAGCACGTCGCCGCCGACCGACTCGTCCGACACCAGGATCATGCTCAGGTCGTCGCGCTCGCGCGTCAGCATGATCATGTCCCCCAGCGACACGCACACGCCGTCGTAGCTGCCCGCCACGAAGTCGCTGAGCATCTGCCGCGTGTCCTGCGGCAGATGGACCTCCACCGCCACGCCGGCCTGGTCCAGCAGGCCCAAGTCCTGCGCCAGCAGCAGCGGGTAGTAGCCGCCCCAGAGGTCGATTGCGATCCGCAGGGGGCGGCTGGCGACAGCCTCGCCGGAAGCCCGCCGTTCGCAGGCTGCGAGCAGCGGCAGCCCGCTCAGCAGCACCATGGCGCGCCGGCGCGAAACGCTCCCTCTGGTGTCCTGCACGCTCGCTCCCCGTTGTCTGGCGCCTCATGGCGAGAACGGCGGCGAGCAGGGATTCTTGAGCGCCTCCGGTTTATTGCCCGAGGCGCTGGCGAGCCTCGTCAATGCCGCCGTAGTCCTTGATGCGGGAGTAACCCAGACGCTTGAGCTCATCATGGGCGAGAGCGGAGCGCCGGCCGGAACGGCAGTACAGGATCACCTCGTCCTCCTTGCCCACGCCAGCCATCGAGATGCGCTGGGCGATGCTGGCATGGTCAAGGTTGATGGCGCCCTTGAGGTGACCCTGGGCGTACTCCTGCGGCGTACGCAAGTCGATCACGAAAGACTTGGCGGCCGCCAGCACCGGCAAAACGGCGATGGCAGCCAGAAACAGCAGACGGAATGGTTTCATTTCTTCACGGGACAGGAGTTGAAGCCGATGAGCTTGTAGGCCGGACAGTAACGGAACAGCCCGGTCAGCAGCGGCACGACCCCGATCCAAGCCCAGCCACCCAGGTTGCCGCTCAGCGCCGCCAGGATCAAGGCCAACCCCAGCACGATGCGCAGCACACGATCCACGCCTCCGACATTTGCCATAGCCTGCTCCTTGCTCACGGAAAGGGGACGCCTGAAGAACACGCAGCCGCGCCACGTATTCCCGGCGCCTTCTTTGTAGCCCCGCCGATCGCCCGCGGAAAGCCCGGTCCGCGCCTCTCTTGAGGCGGCGCAAGTCAGGCCAGGCGGTAGGTCTCCAGGTGGATGCTGGTCTCGGTGTTGCTGATGCCCTTGATCAGGCGGATGCGCTCCAGCACCTGGGCCAGTTCCTGCAGGTTGGCGGCGCGCAGCTCGGCCAGCAGATCCCACCGCCCGTTGGTGTCGTGCAGGCAGGCCACGCCGGCTTCGCCGAGCAGGCTGGCGATCACGCGCCGCGTCTCGTTGCCCTCCACCGCGATGCACATCCAGGCCTTGATCACATTGGGCTGTGCATCGGGCCGCAAGCGCACGGTGTAGCCCACGATCACGCCGGCGTCTTCCAGGCGCGCGATGCGGTTGGTCACGGTGCCGCGCGACACGCCCAGCTTCTGCGCGAGCGCGGCAACGCTCAGGCGGGCATTGGTGCGCAGCAGGCCCAGCAGTTTATGGTCAGTCGCATCCATTCTGTCGATTTGCCAATCTGATCTGTCATTTCGACAGATTAGCCTGCATTTCTGCAAATTTCTGGCGATATGAATTGGCAGCGGCTTTGGCGAGACTGAAGTATCCCCCAGCATCGAGACGCATCATGGGCTCGCACCGACCCGACCACCTCGCCCCCCGTACCCTCTTCCTGGGCACCGAAGACCTCGCCCGCCTCGTGGCGCGCAAGGGCATCCGCCCGGTGCTGGCCGGCATGGCGCGCTACCTCTGCGAAGACTTCCAGCGCTGGGCGGATTTCGACAAGACACCGCGCGTCGCCACCCATTCGCGCAACGGCGTGATCGAGCTGATGCCCATCGCCGACCCTGCGCGCTACAGCTTCAAGTATGTGAACGGCCACCCGCAGAACGGCCGCTTCGGCCTGCCCACGGTGATGGCCTTCGGTGTGCTGGCCGACGTGGCCAGCGGCCTGCCAACCCTGCTCGCCGAGCTGACGCTGACCACCGCGCTGCGCACCGCCGCCACCTCGGCCGTCGCCGCCCGCGCCCTGGCTCGCCCCGACAGCCGCGTGATGGCCATCATCGGGAATGGCGCGCAGAGTGAATTCCAGGCCCTGGCCTTCCAGCACCTGCTGGGCATCGAGGAGATCCGCCTCTACGACGTGGACCTCGCGGCCAGCGCGCGCCTGATGAGCAACCTCGCCACCAGCGGCCTGCGCCTGACGCCCTGCGCCAACACGCGCGAGGCGGTACGCGGCGCCGACATCGTCACCACCATCACGGCCGACAAGCGCAACGCCACCATCCTGATGGCGGACATGATCGAGCCGGGCATGCACCTCAACGCGGTCGGCGGCGACTGCCCCGGCAAGACCGAGCTGGAGGCGGCGATCCTGCCGCGCTGCGAGGTATTCGTGGAGTACGCGCCACAGACGCGCGTCGAGGGCGAAATCCAGCAGATGCCTGCGGAATTCCCGGTCACCGAACTGTGGCAAGTGCTGGCCGGCAAGAAGCCTGGCCGCCGCCGCGCCGAGGACATCACCCTGTTCGACTCGGTCGGCTTCGCGCTGGAAGACTTC
Organism: Uliginosibacterium sangjuense; assembly: GCF_059132465.1. NCBI lineage: Bacteria > Pseudomonadati > Pseudomonadota > Betaproteobacteria > Rhodocyclales > Zoogloeaceae > Uliginosibacterium > Uliginosibacterium sangjuense. The sequence continues at coordinate 652,193 of NZ_CP101132.1, read as the reverse complement.
TCGGCCCTGCGCTACCTGCAGGACCAGGCCATGCAACTGGGCCTGGGTCGGCCGCTGGACCTGATCGCCGTGGCGGACGATCCGAAGAACCTGTTCGGGCTGCTGGGCCAGAGCACGCTGGTACCAATGACTCCGGCGTAGGCCAGCAGCCTTCCCGTCATGCACGCGGTGGGTTGTGGCGACGCGCCGCACCCACCCTGCGACATCAGTCTCAGCGCTTGCGCCCGCCCAGGATCGAGCCCAGCACGCCGCGCACGATCTCGCGCCCGACCGCACTGCCCACGGTGCGCGCGACGCTCTTGGCGGCCATCTGCGCCAGGCCGTCGTGCTTGCCGCCGCGCGGGCCGGTGCTGCCGAACAGGATGCTGCCCAGCGCGCCGCCCAGACCACCGAGCAAATCGCCACCGCCCGCCTCCACCGGCGCACCGGAGGGCGCCTGACCCGGTGCCGCGCCAGTCTTGCCGTTCGTTTGGCTACCACCTGCTGCGGCCGGTGCACCCTTGAGCTTCTCGTAGGCCGATTCGCGGTCCTGCACTTCCTCGTACACGCCATACACCAGCGAGCCGTTGATGGCGGCGATGCGCTCGTCCGCCGTCATCGGGCCGATGCGCGACATGGGCGGCAGCACCATGGCGCGCTCGACCATGCCCGGCGTGCCCTTGGCGTCGAGGAAGGAGACCAGCGCCTCGCCCACGCCCAGCTCGGTGATCGCCGCCTCGGCGTTGAAACCGGGCTTGGCACGCATGGTCTCGGCGGCCGTCTTGACGGCTTTCTGGTCACGCGGGGTGAAGGCGCGCAGCGCGTGCTGCACGCGGTTACCGAGCTGGCCCAGCACGGCGTCGGGTATGTCCAGCGGATTCTGCGTCACGAAGTAGATGCCCACGCCCTTGGAGCGGATCAGGCGCACCACCTGCTCGATCTTCTCCAGCAAGGCCTCCGGTGCGTCATCGAACAGCAGGTGGGCCTCGTCGAAGAAGAACACGAACTTGGGCTTGTCGAGATCACCCGCCTCGGGCAACTGCTCGAACAACTCGGCCAGCAGCCACAGCAGGAAGGTGGCGTAGAGCTTGGGCGAGTTGTACAGCTTGTCGGCGGCCAGGATGTTGATGACGCCTTTACCCTCACCATCGGTCTGCATGAGGTCGGCGATGTTGAGCATCGGCTCGCCGAAGAACTTGTCGCCCCCCTGGCTCTCCAGCGTCAGCAGGCCACGCTGGATGGCGCCGATGCTGGCGGCCGACACGTTGCCGTAATCGGTGGTCAGGGTCTTGGCGTTGTCACCGACCCATTGCGCCATGGCGCGCAGGTCCTTCAGGTCGAGCAACAGCAGGCCATTGTCATCCGCCACCTTGAACACGATCTGCAGCACGCCGGCCTGCGTCTCGTTGAGCGCCAGCAGGCGCGCGAGCAGCAGCGGCCCCATGTCGGAGATGGTGGCACGCACCGGGTGGCCGGACTCGCCGAACACATCCCAGAACACGGTGGTGCATTTCGCCGGGTCCCAGTCGCTGACGCCCAGCGCAGTCAGGCGCTCCTGCAACTTGGGTTTCAACTCGCCCTTGGCGCCGATGCCGGAGAGGTCGCCCTTCACATCGGCCATGAACACCGGCACGCCGATGTTGGCGAAGGATTCGGCCATCTTCTGCAAGGTCACCGTCTTGCCGGTACCGGTCGCCCCGGCAATCAGGCCGTGGCGGTTGGCGAAGTTGGACAGGATCGCGATGTCCTGCCCGTTGGCGCGGGCGATGACGAGCGGGGTACTCATGAGGGCTCTCCGGGTCGTTGTTTCTCTTGCGGCATCCTACCAAGCCTGCGTCACTCGCCGCAGCCTTTGCTGCAGGCGTCATAGGCGCTCTGGCAGCTCGCCGCACGCCCGCAAGCATAGAGCCGGGAGCCGCAGGCCTGCACACACTTGCTCCAGCCCTCGGACTTGGCGGGCGCCACCGGCAAGGCCATGCTGCCGCGCGTCTGTGTGGTCTGGCACTGGCTCAAGGCCAGCGGGCGTTGCGGGCCGGGCAGCACGGACCAGTCGGCGATCAGGGCCAGATCCTGCTCGATGGCGGCGGCGTCACCCGCCTGCGCCAGCAGGCCCGAGCGCTGCAAGGTCGCCACCGCCTCGCAGTCGGCCCGTTGCGCCTGGGCCAGCGTACGCGCCCCGCTCACCGGCAGCCCCAGGTAGTGACGTGCGCATTCATGGGCGAACAGGAAATAACGCGACTCCGGCAGCATCTGAGGCTGCACGGCCGGGTTGTAGCGGATCACCGGCTTGCCCTCCACCACACCCGAGGCCACCACTTCCTTGAGGGTGGCGTCGGCCAGCACGGGTACCGTATGCCCCTTGGCGTCCCGGCAACTGTCAAAGGTAATGGTCACCGTCTGAGCGCAAACCGCGCCGGCTTGCAAGATGACAAACACAAAAGCAGCCCGAATCAGGTACCCCATGACCCCACTCCTTGAACGCAAATTGATGCGGCGCAATCTAGCAGGCGCCCTTAAATGCCCGGATGGGCCGGCAGATCGGCGGCTGTATAATGCGGACCTTTGTTTTTCAGGATAGAGGGCAACACTATGGCCGGTCACTCGAAATGGGCCAATATCCAGCATCGCAAGGGGCGCCAGGACGCCAAGCGCGGCAAGATCTTCACTCGCCTGATCAAGGAAGTCACCGTCGCGGCCAAGCTCGGCGGGGGTGATGTCAGCGCCAACCCGCGCCTGCGCCTGGCGGTGGAAAAGGCCAAGGCCGAGTCCATGCCCAAGGACAATATCGAGAACGCCATCAAGCGCGGCACCGGCCAGCTCGAAGGCGTGGTCTATGAGGAAGCACGCTACGAAGGCTATGGCATCGCGGGCGCAGCGGTCATCGTCGATTGCCTGACCGACAACAAGGTGCGCACCGTGGCCGATGTGCGCCACGCCTTCAGCAAGTACGGCGGCAACATGGGCACCGACGGCTGCGTGGCCTTCCAGTTCAAGCACTGCGGCCAGTTGATGTTTGCCCCCGGCACGGACGAGGACAAGCTGATGGAAGCCGCGCTGGAAGCCGGCGCCGACGACGTGGTCAGCAACGAGGACGGCTCCATCGAAGTGATCACCGGCCCCTGGGAATTCACCACGGTGAAGGAAGCGCTGGAAGCCGCCGGCTTCAAGGCCGAGTTCGGTGAAGTGTCGATGAAGCCGCTCAACGAGACCGAGCTGTCCGGCGAAGATGCCGTGCGCATGCAGAAGCTGCTCGATGCGCTGGAGTCGCTGGACGACGTGCAGGACGTCTACACCTCGGCCGTGATGGACGAGTAAACTCTCCACCCTCGTTGCATATGGAAAAGCGGCGCGATGCGCCGCTTTTCTTTTTGGAGTCTCACCCGTGCTGGAACGCGCTCTCGCTCCCCTGTTCGTCTTCCTGTGGAGCACCGGCTTCATCGGCGCCCGCCTCGGGCTGCCCTATGTCGAGCCGCTCACCTTCCTGCTGTTGCGCTATGCGCTGGTCGTGGTGCTGATGGGTGGCGCGGCGCTGGCCTTCCGCGCGCCGTGGCCGCGCTCGCCGCGCGCCGTGCTGCACATCGCGGTCGCTGGCGTGCTGATCCATGCCACCTATCTGGGCGGGGTGTTCATGTCGATCAAGCTGGGCCTGCCGGCCGCGCTGTCGGCGCTGGTGGTGGGCCTGCAGCCCATCGTGACGGCGCTGGGCGCGGGCTGGTTGCTGAAGGAGAAGGTGGCTCGCCAGCAGTGGCTGGGGCTCACGCTGGGTTTCGTCGGCGTGGCCCTGGTCGTCACCCACAGCCGCAATCCCGGCTTGGGCCAGGACTGGCCACTGACGGCGCTGGTGCCGGCCGTGGTGGCACTGGTCGGCATCACCCTGGGCACGCTTTACCAGAAGCGTTTCTGCCCGAGCTTCGATCTGCGCAGCGGCGCGGTGATCCAGTTCCTCGCCAGCGCGCTGCTGACCTTACCGGTCGCGCTGACCACCGAAAGCATGCAGGTCGACTGGTATGGCGAGTTCGTCTTCGCCCTGCTGTGGCTGGTGCTGATGCTGTCGGTCGGCGCGGTGAGCCTGCTCAACCTGCTGATCCGCCGCGGCACGGCGGTCAAGGTAACCAGCCTGTTCTACCTCACGCCGCCCACCACCGCGTTGATCGCCTGGCTGATGTTCGGCGACATGCTACAAGGCCTGGCCCTGGCGGGCATGGCTCTGGCCGTGTTGGGTGTGTGGTTGTCGCGACGCTAAGATGCGGCCATGACGCGCCTTGCACTCCCTCCCACCCGCATTCTCGGTATCGACCCCGGCCTGCGCATCACCGGCTTCGGTGTGATCGAGCGCGCGGGCACCCAGCTTGCCTACATCGCCAGCGGCTGCATCCGTACCCCCGAGGGCACGCTGCCCGAGCGCCTGAAGGTGATCCTGCACGGGGTACAGGAAGTGGTCGCCACCTATCAGCCCACCGAAGCGGCCGTCGAGATCGTGTTCGTGAATGTGAATCCGCAATCCACGCTGCTGCTGGGCCAGGCGCGCGGCGCGGCGATCTGCGGCCTGGTGTCGCACGGACTGCCGGTCATGGAATACACCGCGCTGCAGGTGAAGCAGGCGGTCGTCGGCTATGGCCGCGCCAACAAGGAACAGGTGCAACACATGGTGTGCCGCCTGCTCGACCTGCCGGGCACCCCACAGGCCGACGCGGCGGATGCATTGGCCTGCGCCATCGCGCATGCGCACGGCGGCGCTGCGGGCGGTCTGCTGGGTACGCTGGGCACCCGTGGCCGCAAGCGCGGCAGCCGGATCGTGGCGTGATCGCGCGGCCGCGCCGCGGCCGGCTCAGAAGCTGACCGCGATCCCCAGCGCCAGGCCCTCGACGTTCTGGCCGAAGCGGTAACGCATCACCAGGCGCGTACGCGTCACGATGATGTCATAGGCCGAAGAATCGAACTCGATGCCGAGACCCAGCGAGGTCAGGTGATTGAAGCCCAGCAGCCCGGCCTGGCTGCCGAGGAAGGTGGAGTGCGCGCCTTCCAGCACGTAGCGCACCGGGTTGCCCATCAAGGTCCAGTCGCGGATCGGTGCGCGCCAGCGCGCCCACAGGCTGGTCGACTCGGCCCGCGCCTGGGCATTGACGCCGTTGCCAATCTCGCCAAGGGAGCGCAGGTAGAGGTTGGAATAGCGCCACTCCACGTCGATCTCGCGCTCCGGCTTGTAGTCCTCGTAGTCCAGCATGAGGGAGCCGCCGGCGCCCCAGGCCTCCATGGTCGTGTTGCCCTGGAGGAAGTCCCAGTCGCTGCCGCTCTTCTGCTCGAGATACCAGCTGCCCAAGGTGATGTCGCTGACGACCGAGCCGAGGGCGAAGTTGAAGATGGGTCGCAGGACCAGTTTCTGGGTCAGCGGAAAATCCCAGCCCACGCCGCCGCTGAGTGAGCCCACGTTCCACTTGAGCGGCACCTCGCTGGTCTGGGTGCCATTGGAGGCCAGGAAGGTGGGGTCATAGCGCGAATAGGCCACGCCCCCCTCCAAGTACACCGGCGTCGTCTTGCTCAGAGTGAAGCCACCCGCCAGTTGCGTCATGTACAGGCTGGTGTCCGACTGGCTGCCGGACCCCGCACTGATGCTGAGCGTACTGGTCGTCACGTCCGGCACGACCGAGAAGGACATCAGGCCCAGCACCGCATTGGCACGCTTGCCGACATCCGGCGTCACGATCGAGAACGCCGAACTCTGGGCCCAAGCTGAAGCCATCGGCACGATGGCTCCTACCAGACTCCAGGCCAACCGCCGTGCCAAACGACGCGCCCCGCCATGCCTGACCATCCGCACTCCCCCATCTATTTAGCCAGCACCTCCTGCCAGGTCGTGACAGTCCAATTGCTGGTGAACAGCTTATTGATTGCTGGTTCCGCTGCCTTGCGGATTGCCGCGGCGTCCGGCGTGCTCACCATCATGCCGCCGCTGCGCAGTTGCCCAAGAATACCAGCCTCGCGTGCAGAGAACGTGTCAGAGCCCCACTTCGCGGCCGCCTGCATGGCCTCGCGCACCAGCTTGCGATCGCGTTCGGACAGCTCCTTGTTGAAGAAGCAGGCGTTGGCCATGGGCATGCCGAAGCCGACCAGGTGATTGGTCAGGGTCAGCTTGCTCTGTACCTCGTTGAGCTTGAGCGACTGGATCTGCGTGAGGTCACCCTCGGAGGCCTCCGCCGTGCCGTTCTTGAGCGCGTCGTAGATGCCCGGCAGTGGCACCGTCACCGCCGCCACGCCCAGCGAGGACCACACGGCATTCCAGTCCGGCGTGGGCGGCAGGCGCAACTTGAGCCCCTTGAAATCGGCCGGCGACTGGATCGCCTTGTTGGAGGTGAACTGGCGGTAGCCGCGATACACCGGGTCGAACACGACATACCCCTTGGCCGCGATCTCGGCCTGCATCTTGTGCCCAATGTCGCTGGCCCACACCGCCTGCAGGTGCTTGAAGTCGCGGATCACGTAGGGGCCGTTGAAGAAGAAGTACTTGGGCGCGTAATCCTGGATCGGCTGACCGCCAGTGAGCATGATCTCGCCCACACGCTGCGCGCGTTCGCAGGGCAGCATGGCCGGGTTGATGGTCTGCTCGTTGAGCACGCCAGCCGCCACCGTGACGCTGAAGTGCTTGCCGCGAGCTTCCAGTTCCTGCTTGAAGCGCTGTGCGGTTTCCTCCAGCAGATGGCCCTTGGCGAAGGGGGTGGCCACGCGCACGGCAACCGGCGCGGACTGCTCCGGCGTGGTGCTGCAGGCGGACAGGAATAGCGCGCCGATGGATACGGCGATGACTGACTTATGCATTGTTCGACTCCCTATTTCGTATAGCCCAGTGTGTTGCCTTGATCTTGATCTGATGGTGCCTCGCGAGGCCCCGGCAGCCTGCCAGCGCGATGTGACAAGCCGTGTCGGACGCCTTGGCGCCCTGCCTTGCCTCGGCCGTCGCGACAGCAATGCATGGTGGCCGCGCGCCCCCGCAGCGACAAGCAAGACCTTCGGGCAAACCTATGCGTACAAATGCTTAGTTGCCCTGCAGCGCCCGTGCTACGACGAGCAGACTTGGCATCCGGCTCAACGCCGGGATCAGCCTAGAATGAAGACCGCCGTCCTCACAGGAGCCTCCATGTCTGCCTCGCCCCCCACCCTGGTCCGTGCCGCCTGCCCGCACGACTGCCCCGACACCTGTGCCATGCAGGTCACCGTGCAGGATGGCCGTGCCATCAAGATCCAGGGCGCGAAGGACATGCCCTTCACCGACGGCGCCCTGTGTACCAAGGTCGCCCACTACCTGGAGCGCACCTATTCCGAACAGCGCCTGCTGCACCCGATGAAGCGCGTCGGCCGCAAGGGCGAGGGCCGCTTCGAACGCATCAGTTGGGATGAAGCGCTGGACATCATCGCAGCCAAGTTCCGCGAGATCGCCGCAGAGGACCCGCGCGCCATCCTGCCCTACAGCTATGCCGGCACCATGGGGCTGGTGCAGGGCAGCTCGATGGACCGCCGCTTCTTCCACAAGCTGGGCGCTTCGCACCTGGCGCGCACCATCTGCGCCGAGGCCGGTGCCCAAGGCTACAAGGCCACCATCGGCGCCAGCCTGGGCATGGACCCCGAGGCCTTCGCCGATGCGCCCTACATCCTGATCTGGGGTTCGAACCCGGTGGTCTCCAACCTGCATCTGTGGAGCCGCATCGTGCAGGCGAAGCGCCGTGGCGCGCGTGTCGTCTGCATCGACCCGCTGCGCAGCCAGACCGCCGAGAAATGCGACTGGCACCTGGCCCCCTTGCCCGGCACCGATGGCGCACTGGCGCTCGCGATGATGCATGTGCTGATCCGCGACGATCTGCTGGATCACGACTACATCGCGCGCTACACCCTGGGCTTCGAGGCGCTGCGTATTCGTGTCGCCGAATGGACGCCCCAGCGCGCCGCCGAGGCGACCGGCCTGGAGGCGGCCGACATCGAACGTCTGGCACGCGAATACGGTACGGCGAAGCCCGCCGCGATCCGCGCCAACTACGGCTTGAACCGCTGCGCCGGCGGCGGCAATGCGATGCGCACCATCGCCTGTCTGCCCGCCCTCACCGGCCACTGGCGCCACGCCAATGGCGGCGCGCTGCTGTCCAGCTCGGGCAGCTACGGCGTGGATAGCGCGGCGCTGGAGCGGCCCGACCTGTTCCCGGCCGGTCTCGTGCCGCGCACGATCAACATGAGCGCCATCGGCGACGCCCTGCTGGAAACGCGTGACCCAGCGATCCGCGCCATCTTCGTCTACAACAGCAACCCGGTCGCCGTCGCGCCGGACAGCAATCGCACGCGCGCCGGCTTCGCGCGCGAAGACCTGTTCTGCGTGGTGCACGAGCTGTTCCAGACCGACACCGCCGACTATGCCGACATCCTGCTGCCGGCCACCAGCCAGCTTGAACACTGGGACGTGCACAAGTCCTACGGCCATCTCAACGCGCTGGCCAACGTGCCCGCCATCGCCCCACTGGGCGAAGCCCGCCCCAACAGTGCGGTATTCCGAAAGCTGGCGCAACGCATGGGCTTCCGCGAAGCCTGCTTCAGCGAAGATGACGAAAGCATCGCGGCGGGGGCCTTCCGCCGCGACCACGCACGCTCGGCCGGGCTGGAGTGGGAGACGATGAAGCGCGAGGGCTGGAAACGCCTCAATGTGGCCACGCCCTTCGCCCCGTTTGCCGATGGCGACTTCCCCACGCCCTCGGGCAAGTGCGAGTTCTACAGCCAGACGCTGGCCGACGCCGGCCACGATCCGCTGCCGACCTATGTGCCGCCGCGCGAAGGGCCGCGCTCCAACCCGACGCTGGCGCAACGCTTCCCGCTGGCCTTCATCAGCCCGCCGGCGCGCAACTTCCTGAACTCCAGCTTCGCCAACCTGCCGCGCTTCGTGCAGGGCGAGGGCAAGCCCTGGCTGGACATGCACCCGGACGACGCCGCTGCGCGCGGCCTGCAGGACGGGCAGCGCGTGCGCATCTTCAATGATCGCGGCGCCTTCCACGCCTGGCTGCGTGTAAGCCGCGAGACACCCACGATCCGCGCCGGCGTGGTCAGCGCCCCCTCCATCTGGTGGCAGAAACTCTCGGGCGACGGCGAGAACGCCAACGCGGTGACCTCGCAGGCACTGACCGACCTGGGTGCTGGCGCCACCTTTTACGACTGCCTGGTGGACGTGGCCGCCGCGCCCCTGCCCGACGTGTGACAGAACGCTGACAGCAGGAGCGCGCGCAGGGGACTACCCTGAAAGTCCCCACCCACGGAGATGCACCATGCGGAAACCGATCATGTTGTGCGCAGCCGCCCTCGCCCTCAACCTCACCTGCAGCGTCGCCGCCGCCATCGGCAACGACGACCCACCGCCGAGCAGCGCCGCCAAGCAGGACTACGAACGCGGCACCGCCGCCATCAAGCGCTCGGACTGGGCCGGCGCCATCACCGCCTTCAGCGCGGTGGTCGAACGCGAGCCCAAGAATGCCGACGCCTGGAACTGGCTGGGCTACGCCAACCGCAAGTCCGGCAAGCTCGACGCCGCCTTCAAGGCCTACGACCAGGCGCTGGCCATCAAGCCCGACCACCGCGGCGCACACGAATACGTCGGCGAAGCCTTCCTGATGGCCAACAACCCGGCCAAGGCCGAGGAACATCTCGCCACCCTGGCCAAGCTGTGCAATGCACGCTGCGAGGAATACGAAGACCTGCAGAAGGCGATCGCGGAGTACAAGGCCAAACCGAAGTAGGGCGGAACTCCGCTGGAGGTTCCGCCGGCCGCCTGCAGGGCGGCGGGGTGAACCGCGTATAGGGCCGGATGGCGTATGGAGAAGTGGTCAGTGGCCCGGGGGGAGGATTGGCGGAACCTCCTGCGGAGTTCCGCCCTACGTCACTGGATTCCGGCCTGCGCCGGAATAACGGTGACACCCCGATGAATCACAGCGTCCGCTGCCGCCGCGCCTCGAACAGGCAGATGCCCGTCGCCACCGACACGTTGAGACTCTCGACGGAGCCGAACATGGGAATCTGCGCCAGCTCGTCGCAGGTTTCGCGCGTCAGGCGGCGCAGGCCGTCACCTTCGGCGCCCAGCACCCAGGCCAGCGGCACTTTCTGGTCGATCTGGTACAGCGACTTCTCTGCCTCGCCGGCCGCGCCCACGCACCACACACCGGCTTCCTGCAGCTCGCGCAGCGTACGCGCGAGATTGGTCACGGTGATGTAGGGCACGGTGTCGGCCGCACCGCTGGCGACCTTGATGGCGGTGGCGTTGAGGCCCACTGCGCGGTCCTTGGGGGCGATCACCGCATGCGCGCCGGCCGCATCGGCCACGCGCAGGCAGGCGCCCAGGTTGTGCGGGTCCTGGATGCCATCCAGCACCAGCAGCAGCGCGTTCTCGTCCAGGCCATCGAGCACGTCGTCGAGCTTCACCACGCCCTGGCGCGCCACGATGCGCGCTACCACGCCCTGGTGACGATGCGTGCCGGCCATGCCGTCGAGGCGCTGGCTGTCGGTCGGGATGATGCGCACCTTGGCCAGCTCGGCCCGCTCGACGAGGTCGCGCGCGCGGCCGTCCTGGCGGCCGGCCGCGATGAAGATCTCCTGCACGCTCTCGGGGTCGTGGCGCAACTTGGCGGCCACGGCATGGAAACCGTGGATGAAGCGAGTCTCAGCCACGACGACCTCCCTTGGCAGGACGCTTGGCGGCTGGCTTGGTGGCCGACTTGCTTGCCGGCTTGGCGGCAGGATGACCGGATTTCTTGCTCACGCTGGATGACTTTCGGCTGCTGGAAGAAGCCGGCGATTGTGCCTGCTGACGCTCGCCACGGGGCGCCGCGCCACGACTTTTTGCCGGAGCCTTGATCGCATCCAGCGGCGGCCCCTTGCGCGGCGGCAGGCCGGCCAGCTCGCGCCAGCTCACCACGCCATCATCCTCATTCACCGGAGCGCTCGGCACCGGCTTGCGCGGGCTGCGCGGCGCGTCGGCCTTGGCCGGCACAAGCTTGGGCGCAGCCGCCTTGGCGCGACCCTGGCGATTCGGCTCGGGCGCCGCGACGGCCACCGCCCTGCCACGCCGAGCCGGCTTGGACTCTGCCGGCAACACCGGCGGCGGAGTCTCCTGCGCGACCGCCACGAAAGCGTCCGGCGCGGTACGCGGCGCCTTGCGCGCGGCATCCTTGGCCGTCTTGCCAACACGCATGGTGTCGCGCGTCACACCCTCGACCAGCTTGAAGTCGATCTTGCGCGACTCCAGGTCCACACGCACCACCTGCACCTTGACGCGCTCCGACAGGCGGAAGCGCTCACCCGTGCGTTCCCCGACCAGCTCGTGGCGCGACTCGTCGAAGTGGAAGTAGTCCTTGCCGAGGTCGGAGATATGCACCAGGCCTTCGACGAACAGGTCGTCCAGCGTCACGAAGATGCCAAAGGACACTACGGCCGTGATGCTGCCTTCATACTCCTCGCCGACGCGGTCCTGCATGTAGTAGCACTTGAGCCAGGTCTCTACGTCACGGCTGGCCTCGTCGGCACGACGCTCGGTCTGCGAGCAGTGCACCCCGATCTCTTCCCAGATGCCGCCGGACTTGGCCTTGGCTGGCGGCTCCGGGGCACGCGGCGGCGCCTTGCTTGCCGACTTGGCGTGCCCGCCCCTGCCCTTACCCTGCGGCTCGGGCGCGCGACGCCGCCGGCGCGTGTCCATCAGCAGCTCGACCGGACCGCGGTCCGGGTTGTACTGCTTGCGGGTCAGCACCGCCTTGATCGCACGATGCACCAGCAGATCCGGGTAGCGGCGGATCGGCGAGGTGAAGTGCGTGTAGGCCTCGTAGGCCAGGCCGAAGTGACCGACGTTGTCGGGGCTGTAGACCGCCTGCTGCAGCGAACGCAGCATCACGGTCTGGATCAGCTGCGCGTCGGGGCGCTCCTTGATCTGCTCGACCACCTTGGCGAAGTCGCTGGCACGCGGATTGTCCCCGCCCGCCAGGCTGATGCCGAACTCGGCCAGGAACTCGCGCAGCTTGCCCAGCTTCTCGGCCGTCGGCCCTTCGTGCACGCGATACAGCGCGGGGTGCTCGTGCTTCTGCAGGAAGTCGGAGGCGCACACATTGGCCGCCAGCATGCATTCCTCGATCAGGCGGTGCGCATCGTTGCGATGCTCCGGCACGATGCGCTCGATCTTGCCCTGTTCGTCGAAGACCATCTTGGTCTCCACCGTCTCGAACTCGATCGCGCCGCGCTTGGCGCGCGCCTTGAGCAACACGCGGAACAGCGCGTCGAGATTCTCCAGGTGCGGCAACAGGGGGGCGTACTGCTCGCGCAAGGCCGCATCCTGGTCGTACAGCATGGCCGCAACCTTGGTGTAAGTCAGGCGCGCATGCGAGAACATGACGGCCGGGTAGAAGCGGTATTGCTTGACGACCCCGGTGTTGCTGATCGCCATGTCGCACACCATGCAGAGGCGCTCGACCTCGGGATTCAGCGAACACAGCCCGTTGGACAGCTTCTCCGGCAGCATGGGGATCACGCGGCGCGGGAAATACACCGAGTTACCGCGCGCCAGGCCGTCCGCATCCAGCGCGCTGCCGGGCGTGACGTAATGGCTCACGTCGGCAATCGCCACCAGCAAACGGAAGCCCTTGCCCTGGCGCTCGCAATACACCGCGTCGTCGAAGTCCTTGGCCGTCTCACCGTCGATGGTCACCAGCGGCAGTTGGCGGATGTCCTCACGGCCGGGGCCCCAATCCTTCTTCAGCACACGACTGGGCAGCTTCTTCGCCTCGGCCTGCGTGGCCTCGGAGAATTCGAAAGGCAGATCGTGCTTGCGCAGCGCGATCTCGATCTCCATGCCGGAATCGGCGTAGTTACCCAGGGTTTCGACGATGCGCCCGATGGGCTGGCTGTAGGCGGTGGGCTGCTGGGTGATCTCGACCGTGACGACCTGGCCGTCCTTGGGCTTGGTGCGGCCCGTGCCCGGCGTCAGCAGGATCTGCTGGTTGATGCGGCGGTTCTCGGGTGCGACGAAAGCGACGCCCTGCTCCACCACCACGCGCCCGACCACCTTGTGGTTGGCGCGCTCCAGCACTTCGATGATCTTGGCCTCGCGGCGGCCACGCTGGTCGACGCCGATTTCGCGCACCAGCACCTTGTCGCCGTGCAGGACTTCGCGCATCGCGCGCGGGCCGAGGAACATGTCATCGGCGCCGTCATCGCGGACCAGGAAGCCGAAGCCGTCCGGGTGCCCCTCGACGCGGCCACGGACCAGGTCGGCCTTGTCTGGCACGATGAAGTCCCCGCGCCGGTTGCGCATGAGCTGGCCTTCGCGCTCCATGGCGCCGAGGCGACGCGCGAAATGCTCCAGCTCCTCGTCCTGGATATCCACCAGATCGGCCAGCTCGTCGCCCGACATCGGGCCACCGGCCTCGCTCAGCAACTGCAGGATGTACTCGCGGGAGGGCAGGGGATGTTCGTACTTCTCCGCCTCGCGCGCGAAATGGGGATCGGCCTGCCGGACCTTGGAATAACGCACTTGGCGCTTGGCTACGGCAGGAGGGGTGTTCTTTTTGTTTTTGGGTGCTTGACTCATTCTCAAAGTGCTATATAATGCGCGGCTTCCGTTGCCCAGGTGGCGAAATTGGTAGACGCGCTAGTTTCAGGTACTAGTGCCGCAAGGTGTGGAGGTTCGAGTCCTCTCCTGGGCACCAAATTCGGGAAGAAAGCCAGCTCACAAAGCTGGCTTTTTTCTTTTCTGCTCCCCCTCGCGCACTCCCCGACTGCGCAGTGGTGAAGGCAAAAGGCCGGCTTGCGCCGGCCTTTTTCATTCCATCAAGCAGAGAAAGGATGCTGCTTGAGGATGGTCTCGTCGCGCTCCGGGCCGGTCGACACGATGGCGATCGGCACCTGACACAATTCTTCCAGACGATCCAGATAGGCGCGCGCATTGGCCGGCAGGTCCTCCCAGCGCTTCACCCCGAAGGTGCTCTCGCTCCAGCCCGGCATGGTCTCGTAGATCGGCTCGCAAGCCGCCACTTCGTCCGCGCCAATGGGCAGCAGGTCCAGCACCTTGTCGCCCAGCTTGTAGCCGGTGCAGATCTGCAGTTCCTCGATACCGTCCAGCACATCGAGCTTGGTGATGCACAGGCCGGTCAGGCCATTGATGCGCGCCGAGCGGCGCAGCGCAGCCGCGTCGAACCAGCCGCAGCGGCGCTTGCGCCCCGTCACGGTACCGAACTCGCGGCCGACCGTGGACATCTGGTAGCCCGGGCAGGCCGGCGTCTCGATGTCCAGCTCACTGGGGAACGGTCCACCGCCCACGCGCGTGCAGTATGCCTTGGTGATGCCCAGCACATAGTGCAGCATGCCCGGACCGACGCCCGAACCCGCTGCGGCCTGGCCCGACACACAGTTGGACGAGGTCACGAAGGGATAGGTGCCATGGTCGATGTCCAGCAGCGTGCCCTGCGCGCCTTCGAACAGCAGGTTCTTGCCGGCCTGGTTGGCGTCGTACAGCGCGGCCGATACATCCACCACCAGCGGACGGATCGCTTCCGCGTCTTGCATGGCCTGGTCATACACCCCCTGAAACTCCACCGGTTCGGCGCCCAGATACTGGGTCAGCACGAAGTTGTGGTAGTCCAGCACCTCGCGCAACTTGGCCGCGAAACGCTCCGGGTTGAACAGGTCATAAACGCGCAGCGCGCGGCGTGCCACCTTGTCGGCGTAGGCCGGGCCGATGCCCTTGCCGGTGGTGCCGATCTTCTCACCAGCACTCTTCTTGGCTTCGCGCGCCTTATCCAGCGCAGAGTGATACGGCAGGATCAGGGGGCAGCCCGGGCTCACCTTGAGGCGCGAGCGCACGTCGATGCCATCCTTCTCCAGCACCGCAATCTCGGACAGCAGGTGATGGATGTCCAGCACCACGCCATTGCCGATATAGCACTGCACGCCTTCGCGTACGATGCCCGAGGGCACGAGGTTGAGCTTGTACTCCTTGTCGCCGATGACCAGCGTATGACCCGCGTTGTGGCCACCCTGGAAACGCACCACGCCCTCGGCATGGTCGGTCAGCCAGTCGACGATCTTGCCTTTGCCCTCGTCACCCCATTGGGTGCCGACGACGACTACGTTCTTTGCCATTGGAATCCTAATCTCCCTGCAGAGGCTCGACGCGCCATGCGCCGTCCTTCAAAACCAGTTGCCGGTCGCAGCCGGCTTCACACCATGTACCGGCGTGGCCGGGCAGCTCCATGATCACGATCTCGCCCTGCTCACGCAGTGCGGCAATCGCCTCGGCCAGGCCTGCCTCGCCGCTCACCGGTGCGAGCACCGCCGAGACATTGCCCGCATCCGGCATCAATGCGGCCAGCTCGCGCAGATCCAGGCTGAAACCGGTAGCCGGACGCGCCCGCCCGAACTCACGCCCCACTTCGTTATAGCGCCCGCCCAGCGCCAGTGCCGTGGGCGAATGCGCGGCGTAGGCCGCGAACACCAGGCCGGTGTGATAGTGATAGCCCCGCAGATCGGCCAGATCGAATGACAGCGGCAAGTCATGCAGATGCTTGGCAAGGTGCAACAGATCCTCGATTGCGGTGCGCACACCCGGCACATCGGGCAACTCACCCAGTGCGCGCAGCAGGACCTCGGCACCGCCATAGAGTGTCGGCAGGGCGAGCAGCGGGGCGCGGATGGCTTGCGGAAAGCCGGCACAGAAATCACGCAGCGCCGGCACATCCTTGACCTGCAGGATGCCGAACAGGCGCTCCTCGTCGGCACGCTCCAGCCCGGCAAACTGCGACAGCGCGCGAAACAGACCCATATGGCCCACGTCGATGCGGCTCGCGCTGAGGTTGGCCAAGGCCAGCGTGCGCGACAACAGGCGCAGGACTTCCACGTCGGCCTCGATGCCGCCATGCCCGTACAGCTCGGCACCGATCTGGATCGGCTCGCGCGAAGCCGTCATGGTACGCGGCAGGACATGTACGACCGGAGCGCAGTAGCACAGGCGCGCCACACCACGACGATTGAGCAGGTGGGCGTCGATGCGCGTGACCTGCGGCGTCATGTCGGCGCGCAGGCCAAGGGTGCGCCCGCTCAGTTGGTCGACCAGCTTGAAGGTGGAGGCCTCCATGTCATGGCCGGTGCCGGACACCAGGGACTCCAGGTATTCCACCGTAGGCGGAATGACCAACTGATAACCGTGCAGGCGGAACTCGTCCAGCAGGCGACGGCGCAGCAACTCCAGCCGCGCAGCCTCGGCCGGCAGGGCATCCTCGAAGTGTTCGGGCAGCGCCCAACGTGGCAAGGCCATGATTACATCACCAGGAACAGCAGGAGCAGGCCCGCGATCATCGAGCTCAGGCCGATGAAGCGGACCTGCCCGTCCATCATGCGGGTCAGGCGGCTAAAGGTCTCGCGCCACGCACGCGGCGCGATGAAGGGGAACAGGCCTTCAAGCACCAGCATCAGCGCCAAGGCGGTCAGCAGATACCGCCACATCACTTGCTCTCGCGGCCGTTACCCTTGAGGTACTTGAAGAACTCAGAGCTGGGGTCGACCACCATCACGTCGCTCTTGTTGCGGAAGCTGGCGCGATAGGCCTCGAGACTGCGGTAGAAGCGATAGAACTCGGGGTTACGGCCGAACGCCTCGGCGTAGATCGCTGACGCCTTGGCATCCGCTTCCCCCTTGATCTTCTGTGCGTCACGATAGGCCTCGGCGACGATCAGCTCACGCTGGCGGTCGGCGTCGGCCTTGATCTTCTCGGCCTCGGCACCGCCGGTGGAGCGCAACTCATTGGCTACGCGCGTGCGCTCGGCCACCATGCGGCGATAGACCGACTCGCTGACCTCAGTGGGCAGGTCGACGCGCTTGACGCGCACGTCAATGATCTCCATGCCGTAACGCTTGGAGTCCAGGTCAGCCTTGCGGCGCATGTCTTCCATGATCTGCGCGCGCTCACCCGACACCACCTCGTGCACCGTGCGCTTGCCAAACTCCTCGCGCAGGCCGGAGGTCACGGTCTGCTCCAGGCGATTGCGTGCCTTGGCTTCTTCCGCGCTGAACGAACGGTAGTACAGCGCCGGATCGGCGATACGCCACTTGACGAACAGATCGACCAGCACGTTCTTCTTCTCGGAGGTCTGGAACAGCTCCGGGTTCGCCGTATCGAGCGTCAGGATGCGGCGATCGAAGTAACGTACGTTCTGGATCAGCGGCCACTTGAACTTGATACCCGGCTCGGTGACGATGCGCTTGATCTCACCCAACTGGAACACCAGGGCGTACTGGCGTTGGTCCACGGTGTAGATCGACATCGACAGCACCACCACCACGAACAGCAGCAGGCCGGCAAAGACTGGCAGACGGTCGCGCATCAGCGTTCTCCCCGCTCACGGTTGCGCAGCGCCTCGCGGCTGCGGGTATCGGCCACGCCGGTCGGCGGCGCACTGGCGGGCAACTCGGCGGCACGCGCCGGCGCCGTCGGTTCGCCGGCCGAGGCGGGAGCGGCCGCGCCACCCTGGCCCTGCAACAGCCGGTCCAGCGGCAGATACAGCAAGTTGCCGTTGCCCTTGGCATCCACCATGACCTTGGAGGTACTGGTGAAAATCTGCTGCATGGTGTCGATGTACATGCGGTTGCGCGTGACCTCGGGCGCCTTGGCATATTCCTCGTAGATCTGCTTGAAGCGGCTGGCGTCGCCCTGGGATTGCGCCACCACGCGGCCGGCGTAGCCATTGGCCTCTTCCAGCAGGCGGGCTGCAGTGCCGCGCGCCTTCGGGATCACGTCGTTGGCGTAGGCCTCACCCTCGTTCTTGAGGCGCTCGCGATCCTGACCGGCCTTCACCGCATCGTTGAAAGCTTCCTGCACCTGCTGCGGCGGCTGGGCGTTCTGCAAGGTGACCTTGCTGATCTGGATGCCGGTCTGATAGCGGTCGAGGATCTGCTGGATCAGCTTGGCGACCTTGTTGGCCACTTCCTCGCGCCCCTGATACAGCACGAAGTCCATCTGGCTCTTGCCCACCACCTCGCGCATGGCCGTCTCGGCCGCCTGCTTGACCGATTCCTCCGGTTCACGGTTATTGAACACGAAGGCCGCAGGGTCATTGACGGTGTATTGGACCGCGAACTGGATGTTGATGATGTTCTCGTCATCGGTCAGCATCAGCGCCTCGCGCAGGTCCTGCGCGCGCTCATTGCCGCGATAGCCGACCTCCACCGTGCGCACCTGCGACACGTTGACGAGTTCATGCGTCTCGAATGGATAGGGCAGGCGCCATTGCAGACCTTCGGTGGTCGCTTCCTTGAACTTGCCGAAGCGCAGCACGACGGCACGCTGGCTGGCGTCAACAGTGTAGAAGCCACTGCCCAGCCACAGCAGGGCCACCACTGCGGCCACCAGGACGATGCCGCCCCCTAGTTGGCGCGGGCTGACTGGCATGCCGCCATCCCCGCCGCCGGAACCGCCATTGCCGCGGCCGCCCTTCATGCCGAAGGCGCCGGAAAGACGGCGATTGAAATCGCGCCAGACCTCTTCGAGATCGGGCGGCCCCTGATCATTGCCGCGTTTGTCGTCGCCGCCCTGGTTGTTGTTTCCCCAGCGCGGGTCGTTCAAGGACATGAGTATTCCCGTGATCACGATGGAACTTGACCTGTTTGAACAATTGAAGGCGGATGGTGGCTGCCGGATTCCGGCAGGAACAGACTTGCAGCCAGCGCACTGCGCAGACCGGCGACGCCCGCACCCGTACGGGCGCTGAGCAAAACGCGCTGGATATTACCATAGCCGTCCTGCTCGACGCCCGGCTCACCGGCAGTGGCATCGATCTTGTTCCACACCAATACCTGCGGCACATCGCCCGCCCCGATCTCCTGCAGCACCTCGTTGACAGTGGCGATCTGCGCCTCGCGGTCCGGCGAGGCGGCGTCGACCACATGCAACAGCAGATCTGCTTGCGCCGTTTCCTCCAGCGTGGCATGGAACGCCGCCACCACCGAGTGCGGCAGGTCGCGGATGAAGCCGACCGTGTCCGACAGGATGATGTGAGCGCCCGCCTCGGTCAGGAAGACCCGGCGCGAAGTCGTATCGAGCGTGGCAAAGAGCTGGTCGGCTGCGTATGCGCCCGCCTTAGTCAGCGCATTGAACAGGGTCGACTTGCCGGCATTGGTGTAGCCGACCAGTGAGACCGTCGGAACTTCACGGCGTTCCCGCTGGCGGCGCCGCACGCGACGCTGTTTTTCAAGCTGTGACAGTCGCTCCTTGAGCAGGGCGACGCGCTTGCCGAGCAGGCGGCGGTCGGTTTCGAGCTGGGTCTCGCCCGGACCGCGCAGGCCGATGCCGCCCTTCTGCCGCTCCAGGTGAGTCCAGCCGCGTACCAGGCGGGTGGACAGATGTGCAAGCTGGGCCAGCTCGACCTGCAGCTTGCCCTCGTGACTCTTGGCGCGCAGCGCGAAGATGTCGAGGATCAGCGAGGTGCGATCCACCACCCGGCGATTGAAGGTCCGCTCCAGGTTGCGCTGCTGGGCCGGCGCCAGCTCATGATTGAAGATGACCAGGTCGGCCTCATGGGCCGCGGCGATCTCGCCGATCTCCTGCGCCTTGCCCTTGCCCACGAACAGCGCGGGATCGGGTGCGGCACGCCTGGCTTG
Organism: Uliginosibacterium sangjuense; assembly: GCF_059132465.1. Taxonomy (NCBI): domain Bacteria; kingdom Pseudomonadati; phylum Pseudomonadota; class Betaproteobacteria; order Rhodocyclales; family Zoogloeaceae; genus Uliginosibacterium; species Uliginosibacterium sangjuense. The sequence continues at coordinate 632,564 of NZ_CP101132.1, read as the reverse complement.
CACCAGTGCCACCGTCTCGGCGCCCGCAGAACTCACCAACAACTGCAGTTCCGCCAAGCGCTCCGACACCCCGCCGTCGCCAAAGTCGAGCTGCACCAAGACAGCGCGATTTCCACTCGCGGGGCGGTCAAACATGATTCAGACACGAGCCAGCGAACCGGCCCGGAAGGACGACGTTCAGGCCGACTCCTTGCTGTCGGCATTCTCGTGCGGGATGGAGACGGCACGCGCCGGGACGACCGTGGAGATGGCGTGCTTGTAGACCATCTGGGTCACGGTGTTCTTGAGCAGTACGACGTACTGGTCGAAGGATTCGATATGCCCCTGCAGCTTGATGCCGTTGACCAGGTAGATCGACACCGGCACGTGCTCACGACGCAGGATGTTCAGGAAAGGGTCTTGAAGAAGTTGGCCTTTGTTGCTCATGTGTGGGCCTCGATTTTGTTATGCGTTGAAGGGATCGCGAAAAACGCCGCGCCCATGAACCGCCAGCATACCGGAATATCGCGATGCACAAAACGTACCCGGATTACTGGTCGCGGATGTAGGGGTTGTGCGTAGAGCGGAACTCCACGCGCATCGGCGTGCCCTGCAGACGGAATGCGTCCATGAAGGCGCGCTCAAGATACCGTCTGTACGAATCCGGGACATGATCCAGCGCATTTCCATGTATGACAACCACCGGCGGATTCTGACCACCCTGGTGCGCGTAGCGCATCTTGGGGCGGAAAACGCCATGCCGCGGCGGCGCCTGCTTCTCCAGCGCGGCCTGCAGCACGCGCGTGAGCTTGGGTGTGGGTAGCTTGGCCATGGCGGCGGCGTAGGCGAGATCCACCGATTTCAGCAAGGCGCCGATGCCGGTCGCCTGGAGTGCCGAGATGTAGTGGAAGCGCGCGAAATCCAGGAAGGGCAGCTTGCGCGCGATGTCGACCTTGACCCGCTCGCGGCGGTATTCATCGACGTCGTCCCACTTGTTGACGGCGATCACCAGCGCCCGACCGGCTTCCATGGCGAATCCGCCGATATGGGCATCCTGATCCGAGATGTCCTGACTGGCATCCAGCACCAGCACCACGACGTTGCTCTCCTCCACCGCTTGCAAGGTCTTGATGACCGAGAACTTCTCGATGGCCTCGAAGACCTTTCCCTTGCGGCGCAGGCCGGCGGTGTCGATCAGGGTGTAGTTGCGGCCGCCACGCTCGAAGGGAATTGCAATGGCGTCGCGCGTGGTGCCCGGCATGTCGAAGGCGATCACCCGATCCTCGCCCAGCAGGGCGTTGATCAAGGTGGACTTGCCGACATTGGGGCGGCCCACGATGGCCACCTTGGGACCGCGGGAATCGTCGCCAGCCTCTTCCTCGTCGCGCGGAAAGCTGTCGAGCACCATCTCGACGACGGACTTGACGCCATCGCCATGTGCGGCCGAGATCACATAGGGCTCACCGCAAGCCAGCTCGTGGAACTCGGCGCTGACCATAGCGCGGTTCATGCCTTCGCCCTTGTTGACCAACAAGTAGACCGGACGCCCGCTGCGCCGCAGGCGGTCGGCGATCTGCTTGTCGTGCGGGGTGAGGCCGGTGCGGCCGTCCACCACGAACAGCAGGGCATCGGCCTCGGCGATGGCCGACTCGGCCTGGCGAGCCATCTCGGCGACGATGCCTTCCTTCGCACTCGGCTCAAAACCACCGGTGTCCACCACCAGGTAAGGGCGGTCGCCGAGGCGGCCGATGCCGTAGTGGCGGTCGCGCGTAAGGCCTGGCATGTCGGCCACCAGCGCATCACGCGTTCGCGTGAGGCGATTGAACAGGGTGGATTTGCCGACGTTGGGGCGTCCGACCAGGACGAGGGTGGGTCTCACTGCATCTGGCTTTCGGTTATTAGCGGCGGCTCAGCACGCTGATGCCGCCCTCGCGGGTCTGGGCGACCCACTGGGTATTGAGCAGCGGCACCATGGGCGCACGCAGGCCGGATGAATCGAGCTGGATGCGCCCGACGAAACGGCCATCGTCGGCCGCCAGCAGATGGATCCAGCCCTGCGCGTCGCCGACCGCGACCTCCGTGCCCAGGGCCAAGGGACGACCGACACCGCGGTAGCTCAGCTTGTCCTGCTTCCAGGCGGTCGCGCCAGACCCCAGCTCGAAGGCATGTACGTTGCCGTTCTCGTCGCTCACGTAGACATGCCTGGCGTCGACATCCACGCCGCTGGCGCTGGACAGGTCGCGCGTCCAGCGCACCACGCCGCTCGCCACATCGACGCAGGCCACGCGGCCCTGGTAGGCTGCAACGCAGGCAACACCTCCGCGGACGACCGGGTCGCCCACCACGTCTGCCATTCGCTCAAGTTCGTTGGACCCTTTGGGCGTGGCAACCGAGGCCTCCCAGCGCGGAAAACCGCCGGACAGGGTGAGCGCCATCAGCTTGCCGCCCGGGAAGCCGGCCAGCAGCAGATCGCCGGCGCGCGCGATGCCGGAAAAGGTGCGCAGCGACAGGGAGGCCTGCGCGCGTTGGTAGACCCAGCGCCGTTTGCCATCGGCACGGTCGATCGCGACCAACTGACTGTCGCCGACGCGCACCACGATCAGGTCGTCGGCGATCAGCGGGGCGCCCAGCACTTCACCCCCGGCCGCATAACGCCAGCGCCGCTCGCCACGCTCCGCACCCAACGCGATCACTTCGCCACCAGTTGTACCGACGAGGACCAGTTCACTGTCGGCAGCCACGCCGCCCGCCAGCTTCGCCTCGGTCTTGCTGCGCCACACCTCACGCCCTTTGTCGAAGCGCGCCAGCGCGCCGTCGGCCCCGGCGGCATAGACGCTTTCGCCGACCACGGCCGGGCGCAGCACGGCATCGCCATCTGCACCGACCCGACCACGCCACTGGACTTCCGCTTTGACCACGGGCTGGAACTCGACCAGCGGAGCAGGCTTGGGCCCCTTGTCGGACGACCACCAGGAGGCGCAGCCCGACAGTGCGAGCAGCAGGGCGAGCGGAACAAGACGGCGAGCAGCAGACATCAGGCGCCTCCCAGCGCTTCCAACTTCAGTTCGACTGCGCCACGCAAGCTGCCGGCGTCGGCGCTGAGGGCGCTCAGGGCCTCCTTGTAGGCATCGCGCGCCTGCTCGCGTTCGCCCTTGGCGTAGAGCACATCACCACGCAGGTCGGCGAAACGCGCACGGAAGGCCTCGTTGGGCTTCAGGCTGAGGGTCTTGAGCGCCTCGTCATAGGCCTTTTCGTCCAGTTGCAGCGCGGCCAGGCGCAAGGCGGCGATGTCGCGCATCAGGGAGTCGCCAGCCTTGTCGATGACGTTCTGCAGCTTGGGCTTGGCTGCCTTCACGTCCTTGGCCTCGACATCGGCCTGGGCCATCAGCAAGGCACCGAGGTCGGCCTGCAAGGTGCCAGAGTGGTCAGCGAACAGCTTGCCGGCGGCCTGGCGGGCGCTGCCCGCATCGCCCTTTTCCAGCGCCAGGTTGATGGTGCTCAGCAGGCTGCTGGCCTCACCCACGCGCCGGGCCTGATACATGTTCCAGCCCTGCCAGCCGATGATGACCACCGCAACGCTCGCAGCCGCATAGCTGACGAGATTGCCGTACTTCTCCCACCAGGCCTTCATGGCCGAGAGTTGTTCCTGTTCTTCGAGGTCGTATGCCGCCATGATGTGGTTCTCTTCCGATCCGTCTGTCTTGTTGAATTGTCTTAGTCGCTGCCGTACAGCTCGCCAGCCAGCGCCTCGGCCAGCCCATCGACGCCCACGCGACGCTGCTCACCCGGTTGACCGTCGGCGGTACGCAGAAGCTTGAGCGTGACTTCGTTGGCCGCCACCTCATCGTCGCCGATGATCACGGCATAGCCCGCACCGCTGCCGTCGGCCTTCTTCATCTGCGACTTGAAGCTGCCGCCACCGCAGTGATAGACCGCCGACATGCCGGCACTGCGCAGGGTTTCTGCCACGCGGAAACCCAGCTTGCCGGCAGCTTCGCCCGCATGTACCACGTACACGTCCGGCGAGGACAGCGGCCCGTCCTCCATGCCCTCGGCCCACATCAGCATCACGCGCTCCATGCCGATCGCAAAGCCGGCCGCAGGCGCCGGCTTGCCGCCCAGTTGCTCGATCAGGCCGTCGTAGCGACCGCCGGCACAGAAGGTGGCCTGCGCGCCAAGGCGCGTGGTCGTCCATTCGAACACGCTGCGGTTGTAGTAGTCCAGCCCGCGCACCAGGCGCGGGTTGAGCTTGTAGGGCACGGCTGCCTCGCGCAACAGCGCGGTCAAGCCATCAAAGTGCTTCAGCGAGACCTCGCCGAGGTAATCCATCAGCTTGGGCGCCCCTTCGACAATCGCCTGCAGCTCCGGGTTCTTGGTATCGAGCACGCGCAGCGGATTGGTGTAGAGGCGGCGCTGGCCGTCTTCGTCCAGCTTGTCCTTGTGACCTTCCAGGTAGGCGATCAGCGCGGCACGGTGCTGCGCACGCTCGGCGGCATCGCCCAGCGAGTTGATTTCCAGCGTGACGTCTTCCAGGCCGAGGTCATCCCACAGGCGCGCGCACATGACCATGTGCTCGGCGTCCACGTCCGGCCCTTCGAAGCCCAGGGCCTCGACACCGATCTGGTGGAACTGGCGATAGCGCCCTTTCTGCGGACGCTCGTGGCGGAACATCGGGCCGGTGTAATAGAGCCGCTGCGGTTGCGAGAACAGCAGGTTGTGCTCGGTCACGGCACGCACGCAAGGCGCCGTGCCTTCGGGGCGCAGCGTCAGCTTCTCGCCATTGAGACGATCCTCGAAGGAGTACATCTCCTTCTCGACGATGTCGGTGTGCTCGCCGACGCCGCGCACGAACAGCGCGGTGGGCTCCACGATGGGCGTGCGGATCGGCCGGTAGCCGTAGCTCTTGAGCCAGTCGCGGACGATCTCCTCGAATGCTTCCCAACGCTCCGCCTCATCGGGGAGCAGGTCGTTCATGCCGCGAACGCCTTGAATCTTGTTGCTTGCCATTGCTGTCTTTTCTGCGGCTCGCTCAGGCGGCGAGGCCTTTCTTCGGATACTTGGTGGCGACGTAGTCGTCGAGGATGGCGCGGAACTCGTGGGCGATGTTGTCGCCACGCAGGGTCATGGCCTTCTCGCCGTCGATGAAGACCGGCGCAGCCGGGGTCTCGCCGGTGCCCGGCAACGAGATGCCGATATTGGCATGCTTGCTTTCGCCAGGACCATTTACGACGCAGCCCATCACAGCCAGCGTGAGGTTCTCGACGCCATCGTACTGGTTGCGCCAGGTCGGCATCTGCTCGCGCACGTAGCTCTGCACCGATTGCGCCAGTTCCTGGAAGAAGGTGCTGGTGGTACGGCCGCAGCCCGGGCAGGCCGTGACCATCGGCGTGAAGGCGCGCAGGCCCATGCTCTGCAGGATCTCCTGCGCGACAATCACTTCTTGTGCACGCGAACCGTTGGGCTCGGGCGTCAGCGAGATGCGGATGGTGTCGCCAATGCCTTCCTGCAGCAGCACCCCGACGGCGGCGGTCGAGGCCACGATGCCCTTGCTGCCCATGCCGGCCTCGGTCAGGCCCAGGTGCAGCGGGTAGTCGCAGCGGCGCGCCAGTTCGCGGTAGGTGGCGATCAGGTCCTGCACGCTGGACACCTTGCACGACAGGATGATGCGGTCGCCAGCCAGGCCCACGTCTTCGGCCGCCTGTGCGGACTCCAGCGCGGAAACGACCAGCGCCTCGCGCATCACGGCACCGGCATCCCAGGGCTCGGCGCGGCGGCCGTTGTCATCCATCATGCGCGCGAGCACTTCCTGATCCAGGCTGCCCCAGTTCACGCCGATGCGTACCGGCTTGTCGTGTTTGCAAGCCACTTCGACGATCTGCGCGAACTGCAGGTCGCCCTTCTTGCCCTTGCCTACATTGCCCGGATTGATGCGGTACTTGGCCAGCACCTCGGCGCAGGCCGGGTTCTCGGTCAACAGCGTGTGGCCGTTGTAGTGGAAGTCGCCAATCAGGGGCACGTCCACGCCCATCTTCAGCAACTGCTCGTGGATCTTCGGCACCGCCTTGGCGGCCTCGTCATTGTTGACGGTGATACGCACCAGCTCCGAACCGGCGCGCGCCAGCTCCGCGATCTGGATCGCCGTCTTGATGTGGTCCGCCGTGTCGGTGTTGGTCATCGACTGCACCACGATGGGCGCGGCCGAGCCCACCGCGACCTTGCCGATGCGGACCAGGCGGGTGGGATGGCGGGCCGCGGCGGCGGCAGGATTCAGGCAATCACTCATGACAGGCTCAGGGAAGACTCAGACGCGCTACGTTGACCTTGGTATGCGGCGCCAACTCGACCGGACGACCATTGGCCACCAGCTTGACGCCAGAGGCATTGCCGATGACCAGGGACAAGGGCCCGCTCCCGAGGACCTCCTGGGTGGAGCCAGGCTGGTTCAGGCGCGAGAAAATGATCCGGTCGGCTGCATCACGCACCTCAACCCAGGCCTCGACCTCGAAGCTGAAGACCAGGCGTACCTGGCCAGCCAGCAAGGCGGGGGCCGACGCCGTCACCGGCACGGCGGCAGGTGCGGACGCCGCGGGCTGCGCAAGCGGCTGACTGCTTGCCGCCACGGGCGCGCTGGCCGGCACCGAGGCGGCGACGGGCTCGCTCTGGGCCAGCGGCATGCTGGCCTCGCCCTGCGGGGCGGAGGCATCCACCGGGGCAAGGCTGGCGACGGGTGCTGACAGTTCGACGGGCGCGGGCACGGCCGCCTGCTCGGACTGCGCCACCACATCGGCCAGGGTCTGCTCATCGCGCGGCTCGAACCAACCGTAGAACCAAGCCGCGCACAGCAACACGAACAGCGCGAGACAGACCGCCGCCGCCGGCCAGGCCGAGAAACGCGCCGCGCGCGGTCCCGGCATCTGGCCCAGGCGCGCCGGCTGCGCGGCGAGGATCGCCTCGCGCGGCGGCTCCAGCCCGGCCAGCAGGGGCTGCGGATCAAGCTTGAGCAGGCGCGCGTAGTTGCGGATGAAGCCGCGCGCGAAGGTCACCTCGGGCAGATGGCTGAGGTCGCCCGCTTCCATCGCTTCGATCTGGCGCGGCGTCAGCTTGAGATAGCGCGCGACCTCGGCGATGGTCATGCCATGCGCCTCGCGCGCCTCGCGCAGACGTGCCCATACACTGCCGGCTTCGGTCGTCGTGGCCGGCGGCGGAGTGCTGCCGTCGTCCTGAGCTTGCTCCAGCACGTCCATCAGTCGTATTTCCCCTGCATCAATGCCTGATACTCCTCCGAAGCCATGTGGCTACGGCGCAGCTTGATCGCGTAGTCAGTCTCGGTCTGCTTGTTGCCCAGCTTGCGCTCGATGCGCAAGGCCAGCCACAGCACCTCGGCTCCTGGCTCGGACAAGCGTTTCTGCAGGCTGTTCATCCACTCCTTGGCACGCGGGTAGTTGCCGCCGCGATAGGCAATGTCAGACAGATTGAACAGCGCCCGAATATTGGTCGCATCTATCTGCACTGCACGCATGAAGGCCTGCTCGGCGGCACGGTCGTCCTTGCGCCGCAGATTGCACATGCCGATATTGGTCCACGCCTGGGCGGGACGCTGGTAGTAGGGGTTGCGCGCCGCCTGCTCGAGACGCGCAATGCCGTCCTGCTCGCGCCCCTGGGTGCACAGGAACCAGCCGTAGGCGTTATTGACCGCAGGGTCACCCGGCGCCAGGCGGGCGGCGCGCTCGAAGGGCTCGCGCGCCTGATCGAACTGCTCGAGGAAGGCATACACCTGCGCCATCAACAAGTAGGCCGGGGCGTAAGTCGGGTCGTAGCCGATCGCTTCCTTGGCCTCGTCCAGCGCGACACCGAACTTGCCGGTCTCGACATAGGCCGCACCCAGGTCGGTGTGGGCCTTGGCGCGTGCGCGCTGCTGATTGCCGGCAGTCGGCATGTCCGCCGTCGGCCGCGACGCCGACTGCGCGCTGCCGCGGGTATCGGGCGCCACGGTTTCGACCGCCCCTGTCGCGCTGGTGGTGGTCGTCGTCGTCGTGCAGGCAACGGCACCCACCAGGGCTCCCGCTACCGTGATCACGCGCATCATCATCGTCTAACCTCGCTGATTGGAACCACCCGCCGCTGGGTGCGGCGGGTGCGGTCTTGCACTTGGCCAGCGAGCTGGCCGCAGGCCGCATCCACATCGTCCCCACGCGTCTTGCGCGTGGTCGTCACGATACCGGCATCGATCAGGATCTGGGCGAAGCGCTTGATGCGCGGCGCCGGCGAACGGTCGAAACCAGACTGCGGGAAGGGGTTGAACGGGATCAGGTTGTACTTGCAGGGGACCTGGCGTGCTATCTCGACGAGTTGCCGCGCATGCTCGTCCTGGTCGTTGATGCCGTCGAGCATCACGTACTCGAAGGTGATGAAATCACGCGGCGCGCGGTCGAGGTAACGCACGCAGGCAGCCAGCAACTCTTTCAGCGGATACTTCTGGTTGATCGGCACCAGCTTGTCGCGCAAGGCATCATTGGGCGCGTGCAAGGAGACCGCCAGCGCCACCGGGCAGGCCTCGCGCAAGCGGTCCATGGCCGGCACGATGCCCGAGGTCGACACCGTCACGCGACGGCGCGACAGGCCATAGGCGTGGTCGTCCAGCATCAGGTTCAAGGCCGACACCACATTGTCAAAATTCGCCAGCGGCTCCCCCATGCCCATCATGACCACGTTGGAGATGATGCGTTCCCCGTCAGCGGTGGCGCCCAGCAGCCGGTTGGCCAGCCACAACTGACCGATGATCTCGGCCGCGGTCAGGTTGCGGTTGAAGCCCTGCTTGCCGGTGGAGCAGAAGGCGCAGTCCAGGGCGCAGCCGGCTTGCGAGGACACGCACAGCGTGCCGCGCTTGGTCTCGGGGATATAGACGGTCTCGACTGCATTGGCGCTGCCGACGTCCAGCAGCCATTTGCGCGTTCCGTCGGCAGACACCGAATCGCGGATCGGCGTCGGCGGCACGACGCAGGCCTCGTCCCGCAGCTTGGCACGCAGGCTCTTGGCGACGTCGGTCATGGCGTCGAAATCGGTCTCCCCGAAACGATGCACCCAGCGCAGCACCTGGCGCGCGCGGAAGGGCTTCTCGCCACGTTCGGCGAACCAGGCGATCAGGGCTTCGGCATCGAAATCGAGGAGGTTCTGCATCTTGTCAGGCGAGCCTTGCGGCCCGCCCCAGTCCAGCTTAACGGGAATAGACGTTCATGCCCGGGAAGAAAAACGCCACTTCAACGGCAGCGGTTTCCGGGGCATCGGAACCATGGACCGCGTTGGCGTCGATGGATTCCGCGAAATCGGCGCGGATCGTGCCGGGCGCAGCCTTCTTCGGGTCGGTGGCGCCCATCAGCTCACGGTTCTTGAGGATGGCGTTCTCGCCTTCCAAGGCCTGGATCATCACCGGGCCGGAGGTCATGAAGGACACCAGATCCTTGAAGAAGGGGCGTTCCTTGTGCACGGCATAGAACTGGCCAGCCTCCTGCTCGGACAGGTGCACCATCTTGGCGGCAATGACCTTCAGGCCAGCGTCTTCGAAGCGCTGGTAGATCTTGCCGATCACGTTCTTGGCGACGGCGTCGGGCTTGATGATGGACAGGGTGCGTTCAATTGCCATGTTGTCTTCTCCAAACTGGGGCTGAAAAATGGGGTGACCAGAAACGGGGGTCCTAGCTGGCCGGTCAAAAATAACCCGCTATTTTATCAGCACTTTTCAGTATTTCGAAAGGCAAGCCCCGGCTCAGTCCCTCGCCAGTGCTGCCCGCGCCATGGCGTCCAGCACCTCCGGCGCTTCGCCCAGGACCGGCGCGAGGCTCAGGACAAGGCCCGGATGGCGCGCCCGCGCCGCCTCCAGCAACAGCGGCACGTCACGCCGTACATGCCCGCCCTGGGCCAGGAAGACCGGCACCACGCACAGCTCGTGCTGACCCGCCGCGACCGCCTGGTCGATGGCTTCGGGCAGGCTGGGTGCCATGAATTCGAGGAAGGCGAGGCGCACATCGCGCGCCGGCGCCTGTGCCAGGATGCGCTCACGCAGGCGCTGCATGGGCCGCGCCCACTCGGGGTCGCGCGCGCCATGGCCAAACAGGATCAGCCCGGGGGCGCTCATGCCACCTCCCCCGCCGCCCGCACATCACGCTCCAGCCAGGCCAGTGCGCGTGCCGCCGCCATGAAGCCCATGCTGGCGGTGACCGTCACGGCCGAGCCGTAACCGGCACAGGACAAGCCCTGCGGCGCCTCGCCAGCCGCGCAGGCTTGCGGCCGCTGCACGGGCTCACGCGAATAGACCACCTCGATGCCGAACTTGCGCCGCGCATCGCGCGGAAAACCATGCGCCTTGCGCAACTGCGCGCGCACCTTGGCGAGCAGCGGGTCTTGCTCGGTCTGGGCGAGATCGGCCACGCACAGGCGGGTCGGGTCGCTCTTGCCACCTGCGCTGCCACACATCACCAGGGGCCAGCCCAGGTCTCGGCACAACACGGCCATCGCGATCTTGACGCGGGCGGCATCAATCGCATCCAGGATCAGGTCGTGTCCGGCCAGCAACTGGGCGGCATTGTCGGGCGTCACGAAATCCTCGACCGTGTCCACACGACAGGCCGGATTGATCGCCCGCACACGCTCGGCCATGGCCGTCACCTTGGCCAGGCCGTAAGCGTCGCCCAGGGCATGAATCTGCCGGTTGGTGTTGGACTCCGCCACCATGTCCAGGTCGATCAGGCTCAGTGCGCCGACGCCGGAGCGCGCCAGCGCCTCGACCGCCCAGGAGCCGACCCCGCCGATGCCGATCACGCACACCCGCGAAGCGGCGAAGCGCATGGCGGCCGCCTCGCCGTAAAGCCGGCCCACGCCGCCAAAGCGCCGCGCCAGATCCGCCTCGTCCTGTCTGCCTGTCTGTTCCACCACCGCCGTCATTCCTCGCTCTCCCTCAGGACCCGGATTTTCGCAGACGGGCGAAGGCGTGGCGGAATTTCTCCAGCTTGGGCGCCACGACATAGGCGCAGTAAGGCTGCTGTGGGTGGCGCGCGTAGTAGTCCTGGTGATAGTCCTCGGCCGGGTAGAAATGCGAGGCCGCCACGCATTCGGTGACGACGGGCGCGGCGAAGGCGCCACTGGCGCGTAGCTCGGCCAGCACGGCCTCGGCGGTCGCGCGCTGCGTCTCGTCGCCGTAAAAGATGGCCGAGCGGTACTGGCTGCCCACGTCATTGCCCTGGCGATTGAGCTGGGTCGGGTCGTGGATCACGAAGAACACCTCCAGCAGCTCGCGGTAGCTCACCACATCCGCATCGAACACGATGCGCACCGCCTCGGCATGGCCTGTGTCGCCATCGCATACGGTCTCGTAGTCCGGATCTGCGAGATGACCGCCGATGTAGCCGGAGCGCACCTCCAGCACGCCACGCAGGTCCAGATACACCGCCTCCAGACACCAGAAACAGCCACCCGCCAGGATTGCTTCTTCACGCCTCATTGCCCACCCCCTTGCCGCTGGATGCATTGATCCACAAATCCGAACAAATATGACGAATTACGTAGTGGCATACCCGGATTGCATTTCCCTTCCAGGCGGCCAAAATGAGTCATACCACTCTTGACCGTTTGTCAGACAATTTCGTTGTGGCTGGAATCTTGCGGCACACTGCGTGCCGAAGCCCGATACGGTCGGAAACGCAAGATGCATCGTCAGAGATGGCTTTGACGCTGTCGCCGCCGGATGGTTCGTACCCGTTTTCCGTCGCCTGGTTGTACTGCATGGTGGTCGGACAGTTTGACGGAAGCTGTCTGACCAAGTGTCTCCTTTATCCTCCCTTGAGGCCGTCGATGCCACGCATCGACGGCTCTTTTTTTGCTGGTTTCCACAGTGCTGGGCGGCGATTCACATTCTTTTGCCTTTCCGGCGTTCCGCTCAAACAGGCTGGACACCCGGCCGGCCGTCCTCCACCGCGAACGCAGCCTGCAAGCTGACGGCGGAATCCGGCCGCCCCACCTCCTCCACGCCATACAGGCGCGTCTCCCAGCGCCGCGGCCCCAACTCGCACAGCACATAACCCCGCTTGTCGCTGGCGGCGAAGCGCGCATGCGGGTTGCGCGCCCGCATTTGGGTGATGCGGGCCGGGCTGGTGCCGTTCTGCGAGCTGATGCTGGTGCCAGTGAACTCGGCCGCGAGGACTGGCGTGTCCGGGCGTTCCGGCTGGGCATGCACGTCGGCCACCCAGTGCATGTGGATGTCACCGCCCAGGATCACCGGATTACGCGGGGCATGCCGTTGCAGGTCGGCCAGCAGGCGCGCACGGGCCGCCGGGTAGCCGTCCCAGGCGTCGCTGCCGACGGCAGGCACGCCTTCCGGCGCGAAGTCGCGCGGCGTGAAGGCAGTCTGCTGGGCGATCACGCACCAGTGCGCATTGCTCGCCCGGTCCTGCGCGAAGCCCTCTGCCAGCCAGGCCTCCTGGGCCGGCCCGAGCAGGCTGCGCGCCGAATCAGACAGCGCCGTGCACTGGTCGCTGCGCAACACACGCGAGCCACCGCGCCCTTCCTTCTGACAGGCCTGCGGGTCGCGGTACTGGCGGTCGTCCAGCAGATGGAAACTGGCCAGGCGCCCATAGCGCACGCGGTCGTGGATGCGCAGACCGCCAGGTGTCTGAGCGCCCGCCACCAGGGAACTGGCGCGCAGCGGCATGGCTTCGTAGTAGGCCTGGTAGGCGGCAGCACGACGCGCCGGAAAGTCTGACGAGAGGTTCTCGTCCTGCAGGCCGGCGTAGTCGTTGGCGACTTCGTGATCGTCCCAGGTCAGCAGCCAGGGGCAGTGCGCATGCATGGCCTGCAGCAAGGGATCGCTGCGGTAGAGGGCATAGCGCGCACGGTACTGCTCAAGGGTCTGGCACAGGGGCTGATCATGGGTGCGCACGCCTTTCCTGCCACCAGCGTACTCGTAGATGTAGTCGCCGACGAACACGACCAGATCAGGATCTTGCTCGCGCAGGTGGCGCCAGGCGGCATAGTGCCCATGTTCCCAGCGCTGGCAGGAGGCGAGCCCCAAGCGCAGCCGATCGGGCAGGCTGTCAGCCGCCGGCAGAGTGCGCGTGCGGCCAACCGGGCTGGTCGCCGCAGCGACCATGAAGCGATACCAGAAGGGGCGATCCGGCGACAGGCCCGTGACTTCCACATGCGCCGTATGCGCCAGCTGCGGCACAACCATCGTCTCGCCGCGCCGCACGATGCGGCGAAAGCCTTCGTCCGCCGCCAGCTCCCAGCGCAGCGTGACCTCCCCCACCCCGGCCAGAGCATGGCCATCCTCACCTAGCAGGCGGGTCCACAGCACCATGCCATCGGGTGTTGGCGAGCCGCTGGCCACTCCCATGCCGAAGGGGTTGCCGGGCAGGCGCGGATTGGCCCAGGCCCAGCGCGGCAGGCGGCCCGCCAATGCGGTGCCAAGCGCAAGACGCATCCAGTCGCGGCGTTGCATGCAGCCTCCTCTCGGTTCAGAAAGCGATGGCGATGGAAATGTGCGGGCGTACCGTGCGGTCGTCCAGCGCGTAGCCCAGGTCGAAGGCGATCGGGCCGGCCGGCGTGCGGAAGCGCACCCCCACGCCCACCGACTTCTTCAGCTTGAACTTGTCGAGATCGTTGCCGGCATTGCCGGCGTCGGCGAACACCGCCGAGGCCCAGTTGTCCGCAAACCAGTGATTGTGCTCGACCGACATCACCGCGAGGTAGCGCCCGCCCACCACGGCCGCGCCACTTTGCGCGCCGAGGCTCAGGTAATCGTAGCCGCGCACGGTCTGCGCGCCGCCGGTACGGAACAGGAACTCCTGGGGCACCTCGGTCGGGTTCTTGGTCTGGGTGTAGCCGCCCTCGGCGCGGGTGATCAGCACGTCACGCTGGGCCAGGGGCCAGTAATAGGTGAGGCGGCCATAGCTGCGCACAAAGTTGGCGTCCGACAGCAGGAGTTGCAGGCCGCCGCCGAACTGCACGTTGAGCACGTAACCGCGGCGCGGACTGATGAGGTTATTGACGTGCCGCCGTGTCCACGACCAGTTGAGCGCCAGCGCGGAGGCACGCGTCGGGTCGCCCTCGTCGGGTTTGTTGCGCTCGGCCTGCGCGGACAGGCCGATGCGCGTCTCGATGTCACCGCGCGGCTTGGTGCGCGCCACGCCAAACAGCACGCGACTGCTGTCGAGGCGTTCGATGTAGCTGTGCTCCACCAGACCGCCCACGCTGTATTGGAGCATGCCTTCCTCGGGCGGCAGGAAGACGTCGGCCGAGGCGGCCTGGCGCTTCTGCTCCAGGCTGAGCCCGCTGTTGAGCTGCAAGGCGCTGCCCCACCAGTTGGCATTGCGGTAGTCGATCTGCCCGCGGAACCCGGTGTTGGTGCTGTAACCCGTGCCCAGGGTCACGCCACGCGGCTTGGCCTCGACCACCAGCACGCGCACGGTGGCGTGCTCAGCATTGGCCGGGTCGGGGTCGATGCTGACGTCGGCGCCGGAGAAGTAAGGCGTGCCCTGCAGGGCCGACTGCAACTGCAACAGGCCTTCCTGGCTATAGGGATCGCCCTCCCGCAAGGTGTTGTAGCGTTCGACCAGGCTGGCCGGATAGTCGGACACGCCGCGAATCTCCAGCTTGCCCAGGCGGAAGGCCGGGCCACTGTCGATCACCACCTGCAGATGCACCTCGGCGGCGGCGGCGTCGACCTCGGCGCGCGAGTCGACCAGGCGTGCCAGCGGGAAGTCGCGCGCGCTCACCCGCCGCAAGGCCTCCTCCTTGGCTTCGGTCCAGTCGGCCTGGCGGAAGGGCTGCCCCTCGGGCAAGTCCCAGGCGCGTTGCCAGCGCGCCATGCGCTGGGCGAAACGAGGGTCTTCGTTGACCGCGCCGGTGAAGCTGAGCTGCACGCTCTTGATCACGGCGCGCGGCCCCGGCGTCACCACCACCTGCACCGGCTCACTGGCGGGGTCGATCTCGACCTGCGGACTGAAATAGCCCTCAACCGCCAGCAGCGCGGGAATGGCCTGGCGCAGGCGGCGCAGCAGACCCAGCCGCGCCACGTCGTCGTCCATCCCCTCGTGGCCAGCCATGTCGGTCGGCAGATGCTGTTGCAACAAGGGCAGTATCTCGGCCGGCGCCTCAAGCCGGAACGGTGCCTGCGCCTGCGCGGGCGCCCCCAGGCTGAAACACAGGACCAGCAGGAAGCGCAACGACGAACGCGGCATCGAGGCGGATCAGCCCTGCCATTCCTCGTGGTAGCGCACCACCCGCTCGACCTCGTTCTTCGAGCCCAGCACCACCGGGATGCGCTGGTGCAGCGAACGCGGCTGCACATCCATCACGCGCTGGCGCCCGGTGGAGGCTGCGCCGCCAGCCTGCTCGACGATGAAGGCCATCGGATTGGCCTCGTAGAGCAGGCGCAAATGGCCGCCGCGCACGCGGTTCTTGGAGTCCAGCGGATACATGAAGATGCCACCGCGCGACAGGATGCGATGCACGTCCGCCACCATGGAGGCCACCCAGCGCATATTGAAATCCTGCTCGCGCGGCCCCTCGGTCCCGGCCTGCAACTCCTCCACATAGCGCTTGATCGGCGGTTCCCAGAAGCGCGCACGCGAAGCATTGATGGCGAACTCCTTGGTGTCGGCGGGAATCCGGATGTCCGGATGGGTCAGGATCCAGGCGCCGAACTCGCGGTCCAGCGTGAAACCATGGCTGCCGCTGCCCACCGTCAGCACCAGCATGGTGGAGGGGCCGTAGATCGCGTAACCCGCCGCCACCTGCGCGGTGCCCGGTTGCAGGAAGGCCGCCACGTTCGGGTTGGGCTCGCCATCCGGACAGGCCAGCACCGAGAAGATGGTGCCGACCGAGACATTGACGTCAATGTTGGAAGAACCGTCCAGCGGGTCGAACACCAACAGGTACTCGCCCATCGGATAGCGGTTCGGGATGGGGAAGACCTCCTCCATCTCCTCCGAGGCCATGGCGGCCAGGTGCCCGCCCCATTCATTGGCCTGCAGCAGCAGTTCGTTGGAGATCACGTCCAGCTTCTTCTGCGCCTCGCCCTGCACGTTGTCGCTGCCGGCCATGCCCAGCACGCCGGCCACCGCGCCCTTGCCGACGTGCACGCTGATCGTCTTGACCGCGCGCGCGACCACCTCGATGAGCAAGCGCAGATTGGCCGGAATCTGCTGGTGCTGGCGTTGTTGTTCGATGAGGAACTGCGTGAGGGTGATGCGGCTCATGGGGAATCCTGTCTGTCATGTTGCTTTGAGGAAGATTATCCCCCGGATTGCAGTGCAGCAAAATCGCCCCGACCAAGGTACGGACAAACCCGTAAGCGGTTCGAGGGGTTAAGATCGCCCCCTCGGTGGGAACCTACGCGACGCCCCCAGGTCTTGAAGAGGCACGCGTTCATCCCGGCGCCCCGCCCGCGGGCCGCACAACCCAAGCAAGCAGCACAACCCATGCAGATAGTCATCGTCGGAGCCGGACTGCTCGGTGTCACCACCGCGTGGTACCTGCGCCAGGCCGGCCACCAAGTGCGCGTCATCGAGCGCCGCGAGGCCCCCGCCCTTGAAGCCAGTTTCGCCAATGGCGGCCAGATTTCCATCTCCCACCCCGAGCCCTGGGCCAACCCCGGCGCGCCTGCCCAGGTGCTGCGCTGGCTCGGGCGCAAAGACGCCCCCCTGCTGTTCCGCCTGCCGGCCGAAGCCGAACGCTGGCGCTGGGGCCTGTCCTTCCTGCGCGAATGCCTGCCCGGACGGAGCCGTCGCAACACCCTGGCGATCGCCCGCCTGGCCGCCTACAGCGCAGAGTCGCTGCGCGCCCTGCGGCACGAGACGGGCCTGCGCTACGACCAGCAGTCGCGTGGCGTGATCCATCTCTATTTCAGCCCGCGCGAACTCAAGCACGGGCGCGCCCAGCACCGCATCCTCAACCGTCTGGGCATCCCCGCCAGCCTGCTCAGCGCAGCCCAATGCGTGGACGCCGAGCCCGCCCTGACCTCACTCGCCGACCGCCTGGTGGGCGGCATGCAGGGGCATGACGATGAGAGCGGCGACGCCCATCGCTTCACCACCGAACTGGCCCGCCTGGCGGCCGAGGCGGGCGTGGAATTCATCTTCAACAGCGAGGTCGAGTCCTTCGAGACCCACGCGGGCCGCATCTCGGCCGTGCATCTGCTCGACAACCATGGCCGGCGCGGCGCATTGGGCGGCGATATCTTCGTGCTGACCGCCGGCGTGTGGTCGCGCGGCCTGGTGCAAGAACTGGGCGAGCGCCTGCCGATCTACCCGGTCAAGGGCTACTCGATCACCGCGCCGGTCCTCGACCCGCGGCGTGCGCCGACCGCCAGCATCACCGACGAGTCGCATCGCATCGTCTGCTCACGCCTGGGCGACCGCCTGCGCGTGGCGGGCACCGCCGAGCTCAATGGTTATGACCAGAGTCTCGACCCGGAGCGCTGCGATGCGCTGGTGCGCTGGCTGGCCGACGCCTTCCCCGGAGCCTGCGACCTGCACCAGGCCGAGCCCTGGGCCGGTCTGCGCCCCGCCACCCCCAGCAACGTGCCGTTGATCGGCCGCAGCCGCCTGCACAACCTGTACTACAACACCGGCCACGGCACCCTGGGCTGGACGCTCTCCTGCGGCTCGGCCCGCGCACTGGCCGACATCATCGACCGCCGCCCGCCGACGCCCCAGTTCCCCTTCCTGCGCGGCGGTCGTGCATGAGCTTCAGCGCGGAGTTCGGCGAATACGTCGCGGAACTCCTCGCCCCGCTGGGCACGGTGCGCCTCAAGCGCATGTTCGGCGGCGGCGGCGTGTATGTGGATGAAGTGTTCGTGGCGGTCATCGCCGACGACATCCTGTACCTCAAGGCCGACGAGCAGAACCGCCCCGAATTCATTACCGCCGGCAGCGAAGCCTTCGTCTACCAGGCCAAGGGCAAGACCGTCACCCTTGGCTTCTGGCGCGCGCCAGACGAAGCCATGGACTCCCCCGCCCTGATGCAGCCCTGGGCACGCAGCGCACTGGCGGCTGCCTTGCGCGCCAAGGCCCCCAAATCACCCAAACCAGCGGCACGGAAAACGGACCGGCGGAAATGAAAACGGGCTCCTCGCGGAGCCCGTTTCGCTTGCGACCTGACCGTCTTACTTCGGCAGATCGGCCAGGTACAACGCCGGTTCGCCTTCGAAGTCGGAGGTGAACAGCACGCGCTTGTCATCCGGCGTGAAGGAAGGGTGCGGGTGGGTGACCTGGCGATCCTCCTTGTACACCTTCCACGAGCTGCTGTGCTTGGCGATCTTCTTGGTGCTCTTGTCCTTGAGGTCAAAGAGGTACAGGAAGGGGTCGTTCTCGTGCTGGTGCGCCGCCGTGTTCGACACGTCCGGCGGCGTATCGCAACCGTCACCGACCAGCAGCGTGCCGTTGTAGTTGGAGTACAGGTGCGAACAGGCCGGCATGGTCAGCAGCGCCTCGTTCTTCAGCGTGATCGGGTCAGCAGAGCATATCCAGCGCTCGACGCTGCCTTCCTTGTAGGACACGTAGATCATCTTCGAGCCGTCCGGCGTGAAGAACTCGTGTGTGCAGCTCTCACCCTTCTCGTGCTCCTTCACGCAACGCACATTGGTCCCGTCTTCATTGACGAACCACATGCGCGCGTCGACCAGGTCGTGCGGGCCTTCGTGGCAGTAGGCCACGGTGTTGTCGTCGAAGGGGCGATACAGCGGGTGGCCCATCCACTTGGCCTGCTCGTAGATCACCGTGCTGGTGCCGGTCGCGATGTCGATCTTCACCAGGCGGCAGCGCGGCTTCTTGTGGAACTGGACGGCGAACTCTTCCCAGGTCTTGAGCGGCAGCAGATCGCCTTCGACCACTTCGATGCCGACCAGCTTGGTGCAGGCCGAGTTGGCCACCCAGGTACCGTAGCCCTTGTAGCCCTGCGGCACCGTGTAGAGGATCTCTTCTTCCAGCGAGTCGAGCGCCACGCGACGCAGCTCGCGCCCGCCCTTCACGTAGTAGAGGTACTTGTCGTCCGGCGACAGGAAGTTGCCAAAGGTGTTGTCGACCTTGCCCTTGCCGTCAGTGAGCTGACGCGCCTGCTGGGTCTCCAGGTCGAGCAGGTAGGCATTCCAGCTGCCGCCATCGAAGAGGCCTCCGAACAACAGCTTCTTGCCGTCGTTGGTGAAGCACTTCTGGTAGAAATAATTGCGGTGACAGGTGACGTCGGTGGGCGTCAGGCGGGTCACGCGCGCTCCGGTGTCGGAGTCTGTGAAATCTTGAAACTTGAGCTGGATGATGTCGCCCTTGGCCATTGTGTTTCTACCTCACGAGTAAGCACTGGAACTGGCGAAGCCCGCCGGGAGCGTTTTCGCCGAGTCCTGCATGTTAACCTAATGGCACTTGCCGGGCGCTTCCGCGACCCGGTTTTCTGCCTGTCATCAATGACTTCCTGTTGCCGCCGGCCCCCTTGGGCGCCGTCGGCTGCGTTTCTTGTGCCGTCTTGGCGCGGTGTTTTTCCGTTTACGGCAGGCGCCGGACCAACTTGATTCAGGGCAAGGCCGGGGTTTTCCCCAGCGCCTAAGCTTCGGAGCCGGTGATCACCCTTCCGATGCGACCCCCGACGGCCGCCCATCCGCCCCAATGAAGAAGCCACAACTGGTTTGCCCGGCAGGCAGCCTGCCTGCGCTGAAGACGGCCGTGGACCACGGTGCCGACGCGGTGTACATGGGCCTCAAGGACGCCACCAACGCGCGCAATTTCGCCGGCCTCAACTTCGACCTCGCGGCCGCCCGCGAAGGCATCCGCTACGCCCAGGCCAAGGGCCGCCAGGTGCTGATGGCCATCAACACCTATGCCCAGGCCGGTGAAGAAGCCCAGTGGCGGCGCGCCGTGGACAGCGCGGCCGATCTTGGGGTCGACGCGGTCATCATGGCCGACCCCGGCCTGCTCGACTACGCCAGCCGCACCCACCCGCAGATGCGCCGCCACCTGTCGGTACAGGGCTCCTGCACCAACTACGAAGCGGTGAATCTGGCTCGCGAGCTGTGGGGCATCGAACGCGCCGTGCTGCCGCGCGTGCTCACCATCGACCAGGTGCGCCACGTCATCGCGCATACCGAGGTCGAGATCGAGGTGTTCGGTTTCGGCAGCCTGTGCGTCATGGTGGAGGGGCGTTGCCTGCTGTCCAGCTATGCCACCGGCGAGTCGCCCAACACCGCCGGCGTGTGCTCGCCGGCCAAGGCGGTGCGCTGGAGCGAGACACCGCGTGGTACCGAGGCGCGTCTGTCCGGCATCCTGATCGACGAGTACGCGAAGGACGAGCCAGCCGGCTACCCGGTGCTGTGCAAGGGGCGCTTCGGCGTCAATGGCGAGACCTATTACGCGCTGGAGGAGCCAACCAGCCTCAACGTGATCGAGGCCCTGCCGCAGCTACTGGAGATCGGCGTGGCTGCCATCAAGGTCGAGGGCCGCCAGCGCAGCCCCGCCTACGTGGCCGAGGTCACCCGCGCGCTGCGCGCTGCCATCGACGCGGCCTGCGCCGACCCTCTGCGGTTCGCCGCCAAACCGGCCTGGATGCAGGCCCTGGGCAAGGTGTCGGAAGGACAGCACGTCACGCTCGGCGCCTACCTGCGTCCCTGGAAATAAGCATGAAACTCAGCCTCGGCCCCCTGCTCTACTTCTGGCCACGCGAACAAGCGCTGGCCTTCTATGAATCGGTCGCCGCCTGGCCGGTCGATACCGTCTATCTCGGCGAGGTCGTGTGCAGCCGCCGCCAGCAACTGCGCCTGGACGACTGGCTGGGCATCGCGCGCCGCCTCGCCGACACCGGCAAGGAGGTGGTGCTGTCCTGCCAGGCCCTGCTGGAGAGCGAGAGCGAGCTGAAGACGCTGCGCCGGGTGACCGGCAACGGCGAGTTCCTGGTCGAAGCAAACGACCTCGGCGCGGTGCACCTGCTGCGCGGCCAGCGCTGGGTCGCTGGCCCACACCTGAACACCTACAACGCGACGACACTGGGGCTGTACGCCTCGCTGGGCGCGGTGCGCTGGATTCCGCCGGTGGAGATGTCAGGCGAGCGCCTGGGTACGGTGCTGGCCGGTCTGTCCGAGATTTGCCCTCTCCCTCACCCCCTGTCCCGCGAGGCGGGCGAGGACTCCCCCCTCCCCCAGCCCCTCTCCCACAAGGCGGGCGAGGGGAGCATAGAGCGCTGCGATGCAGCGGATGTAAAGATGGAGACGGAGGTCTTCGCCTGGGGCCGCCTGCCGCTGGCCTTCTCCTCGCGCTGCTTCACCGCGCGCCACTTTCGCCTCAAGAAGGACGACTGCCAGTTCCGCTGCATGGAGCACCCGGATGGCATGCGCCTGGACGCCCGCGATGGGCAGGCCTTCCTCAACGTCAATGGCATCCAGACACAGTCGGCCGCCACCCACAACCTGTTGCCGCACCTGGGCGCCCTGCGCGCGCTGAAGGTGCAGGCCCTGCGCATCAGCCCACAAGCCAATTACACGGAAACCGTGCTGCGCAACTTCCGCGCCGCGCTGGACGGCCAGGCCGTCGCGGCCAGCGCGCACGCGGCGCTGGCGCCCAGCGGCACCTGCGATGGTTACTGGCTGGGCCAGCCCGGCATTCTAGAAACCGCAGGAGACGCACATGCACACGCCTGAGTTCAGTTTTCCCGCCCTGTTCGCCCGCCTCGGGCCACGCCTGCCGCAACGCCCCTGGAGCGACGCACTGATGCTGGCGCTGGAGGCGGCGCGGCGCAGCGGCAAGCTGGCCGGCGACCTCGCCTTCCTCGACGGACGCACCGTCGCCATCCATGTCAGCGACCTCGGCGCGACGGCCTGCGTCAGCTACCGCGAGGGGCGCTTCCACCGCGCGCGCGAATCGGCCACCACGCCAGCCGACGTGCGTTTCTCGGCGCGCGCCTGCGACTACCTGCGCATCCTGCGCCGCGAGGAAGACCCGGACACCCTGTTCTTCCAGCGCAAGCTGCGCATCGAAGGCGACACCGAACTGGGGCTCACGCTCAAGAACCTGCTCGACAGCATTGAGGTCCCGGCCTGGCTGATAAGCCATCCGGCCTGAGATTGGCCTGACAACTCACGATCGCCCGGCAGGCCTGTCCGCCCTGCCGGGCGCGGCTCCCAGGCTGCGCACCCGCCGAATTCGTCTAATTCGCCAAATTCGCCGCACCTCAGTCACCCAAGGGCGCGCGCGGCGGGACAGGCGGCGTTGAAGCCGGACGCCCCGCGCCGGATCATTCAGACAAGCGCGCAGGCACGCCCATTGCTCGCGTTCGCCTGACAAACGACTGATCCGGATCGCCCATGCACACCGCCGCCCACCATCGCAAACTCATCGGCCGCCTGCGCCTGGATGCCATGGACTCGCCTCGCCGCTACCGGCGCAATGCGCTCCTGGTTTCCCTCCTGCCCGTGCTGGCGATGCTGGCCTTCGTGGCCATATGCGCAGCTTTGGTGCTGGCTGGCCTGATGATCCTGGAAGATCGCCTGCTAGCCACCGTGGCGGTGGTCACCGGCCTGCTCCTGCCGCTGCTGGGACTGCATCTGCTGCAGATCGAACTGCCGGCGCCCGAAGGTTTTCCCGCGCCCCAGAATGCCGCGCCCAAACTGTGGGAACTGCTCAACAAGCTGCGCCTCAAGCTGAATGCGCCACGCATCGACGAAGTGCTGCTGGTGGAAGACTTCACCGTGCGCCTCGAACACTTTCCGCGCTGGGGCTGGTTCGGCCCCTCGCGCCATGTGCTGGTGCTGGGCCTGCCCTGGCTGATGGCCCTGTCGCCCAAGCAGGCAGCAGCCGGCATTGCGCACGAGTACGCACGCTACGGTTCGCGCGAAGACTGGCGCTACGCCTGGGTGCAGCGCTGCCGCAGCTTGTGGCCGCGCTACATGGAGGCCTTGCCGGGCGCCATGGACTCATTGCGCAATCGCCTGCTCGCCCGCTACGCCAATTACATGCACGCCTACACGCTGCCGCTGGCGGGCGATATGACGATCCGCGCCGATATCGCCGCGGCGCGTTGCGTGGGCCCGGAACGCGCCGCCCAGGCCATCGTGCGCAGCCGGGTCATGAGCAACTGGCTCAATGCCTTCTTCTGGCCCGAGTTCATGCGCCACGCCGACGACCAACCGGCGCCCGAGCGCATGCCCTTCCAGAGCCTCATCACCGCCTTGCGTGCGGCCGACCAGAGCATGGCGCAGCGCCGTTGCTACATGGAGGAAATGCAGCGCAAGCGCCAGGTCGACGAGGTGGACCCGCCGCTCAACGAACGCCTGCGCTGCCTCAGCCAGAAGCCTGAGCTGACCGGCATGCCGGAATGCACCGCCGCCGAACACCTGCTGGGCAAGCATCTGGCGCAAGCGATCCGCAATCTGGACGAAGCCTGGATGGCGCGCGAGCAACCCTATTGGCGCCAACGCCACGAGGCCGTGCAGGGCGCACGCCTGTGGCTGGACAACATGGGCAGCGTGCCGGATGTTGAGATCATGAACCTGGAGGCCCTGACCCAGTACGCGCGCGCCCTGCTGACCGTGGGCCGGCGTGCCGAGGCGATGGCCGCGCTGAGCCGTGCGGCCAATCATCCCCAGGGCACGGTGGAGACGGCCTGGTCGGTCGCCCAGATCGTGAGTGAGCACGACGAGGCCGAAGCCCTGCCCTACCTCGACCTGGTGATCGAGCGCGACGCCATGCATGCGGTGGCGGCGGCAGAGCTGGCGCTGTCGATCGCCGAGCGACATGGCCGGCGTGACCGCGTGGGCCACTACAAGCGCAGCATCGAGGCGCTGGTCGCTGCCTGATCTGGTGATCTGGCACGCCTGTCAGGCCGGTGTGCCAGCTCGCCTTGGGCGGCGGTCCCTCCATGAGGCAATCTTGACCTCGATCAAGCACGCGGCGCGCACCCCCTAGCCTCCCATATCTAGTAGCCATAGCATCCCCCGGCACAACATCTAGTAGGGGGAGACGACGATGGCGGAACTCACCGGGGTCATCAAGCGCGATGGCCGCCTGCTGCCCTTCGACGCGGCCAAGATCGAGGCCGCGATTGCCCGTGCCGGCCAGGCCAGCGGCGAGTTCCAACCCCACGAGGCCGAGCGGCTCACCCGCCTGGTGGTTGACCGCTTGGTCGCCCAGGGCGAGCTGGTGCCCACCATAGAACGCATCCAGGACACGGTGGAAGTCTCGCTGATGGCCGCTGGCTGGTATCGCACTGCACGCGCCTACATCGTCTACCGCGAGCAGCGTGCGCGCCTGCGCCGCGACCACAAGACCGTCGTCGATGTCGAGAACGCCATCAACGAATACCTCGACCGCCGTGACTGGCGGGTCAATGCCAACGCCAACCAGGGCTACTCGCTGGGCGGCCTGATCCTCAACGTCTCCGGCAAGGTGGTGGCCAACTACTGGCTCAACCATGTGTACGCGACCGAGATCGGCGAGGCGCACCGCGCCGGCGATGTGCATATCCACGACCTGGACATGCTGGCCGGCTACTGCGCTGGCTGGTCATTGAGAACCCTGCTGACCGAAGGCTTCAACGGCGTGCCGGGCAAGGTGGAATCGTCGCCGCCCAAGCACCTCAGTGCGGCCGTGGGGCAGATCGTAAACTTCCTCGGCACGCTGCAGAACGAGTGGGCCGGCGCCCAGGCCTTCAGCTCCTTCGATACCTACCTGGCGCCCTTCGTGCGCAAGGACGCCATGTCCTATGCCCAGGTCCGCCAGTGCATCCAGGAGCTGATCTACAACCTCAACGTGCCCAGCCGCTGGGGCACCCAGACCCCCTTCACCAATCTCACCTTCGACTGGGTGTGCCCGGAAGACCTGCGCGAGCAGATCCCCTACATCGGCGGGAAGGAAATGCCCTTCGCCTACGGCGAGCTGCAGGCCGAGATGGACATGATCAACCGCGCCTACATCGATGTGATGACGGCCGGTGATCGCCACGGCCGTGTATTCACCTTCCCCATCCCGACCTACAACATCACGCCGGATTTCGACTGGGACACCGAGAACGCCAACCGCCTGTTCGAGATGACGGCCAAGTACGGCCTGCCCTACTTCCAGAACTTCCTGAACTCGGAGCTCTCGCCGAACATGGTGCGCAGCATGTGCTGCCGCCTGCAGCTCGACCTGCGCGAGCTGCTCAAGCGTGGCAACGGCCTCTTCGGCTCGGCCGAGCAGACCGGCTCGCTGGGCGTGGTGACGCTCAACTGCGCGCGCATCGGCTACCTGTTCAAGGGTGACGAGGCGGGCCTGTTCGCCCGCGTAGACCGCCTGCTGGAACTGGGCCGCGACAGCCTGGAGGTGAAGCGCCAGGTGATCCAGCAACTCATCAATGCCGGCCTGTTCCCTTACACCAAGCGCTACCTCGGCACCCTGCGCAACCACTTCAGCACCCTGGGGGTGAACGGCATCAACGAGATGATCCGCAACTTCACCGAGGGCCGCGAAGACATCACCACGCCCTGGGGCGAAGCCTTCGCGCTCCGCCTGCTGAACCACATCCGCGCCCGCATGAGCGAGTTCCAGGAGGCCACCGGCCACCTCTACAACCTGGAGGCCACGCCGGCCGAGGGCACGACTTATCGCTTCGCCAAGGAAGACCGCAAGCGCTGGCCCGACATCCTGCAGGCCGGCACACGCGAACAGCCCTATTACACCAACTCCTCGCAGTTGCCGGTCGGCTTCACCGACGACCCCTTCGAGGCGCTGCGCCGGCAGGAGCCGCTGCAGACGCGCTACACCGGCGGCACCGTGCTGCACCTCTACATGGCCGAGCAGGTATCCAGCGTGGCGGCCTGCAAGAAACTGGTGCGGCGCGCGCTGGAGAACTTCCGCCTGCCCTACATCACGGTCACGCCGACTTTCTCGATCTGCCCCAAGCACGGCTATCTGAAAGGCGAGCACAAGTTCTGCCCGAAGTGCGACGAGGAACTGATCGCCAAGAAGCTGGCCTGCTGCGACTGACCTATTTGTCATCCCGCCGGCGCGGGATGACCTCGTCTGTTAATTGACCACCGGAGAACGCGCCCATGAATGACTTCGCCCTGCCCATCGTGACCGAGATCGAACTGAAGGACGAGGAACGCACCCTGTGCGAGGTGTGGACGCGCGTGATGGGCTACCACCGCCCGGTCGCGTCCTTCAACGTGGGCAAGCAGGGCGAGCATGCCGAGCGCCTGAGCTTCCAGGAAGATCGCTGCGGACTGTGCTGAGCAGGCTGAGGCAGCGACAGGCTTAGGACGCCACAGGGAACAATGAGCGCCCCCCGACCTGCTACACGCCACCCCAAGGCCGCGTCATTCCTGCGCAGGCAGGAATCCAGCGTCTGTCGATGGCAGCAGTGCGGGAGGGAAATGAAGTCACTGGGTCCCTGCCTGCGCAGGGACGACGAAGCGAAGTACCGGCCCCGAAAATCACCATGACAGACGCACTCTGCATCGGCGGTTTCGTGCCCTGCTCGACCCAGGACTGGCCCGACCAGCTCGCCGCCGTGGTCTTCGTGCGCGGCTGCCCCTGGCGCTGCCGCTACTGCCACAACCCGCATCTGCAGACCCGCGAGTGGGCCGACGACCGCGCCTGGGACGAGGTGCTGCTGCGCCTGTCCGACCGCCAGGGCCTGCTCGACGGGGTGGTCTTCTCGGGCGGCGAGCCGACCGCAGACGCGGCGCTGCCGGCGGCCATGCTCAGCGTGCGCCGGCTGGGCCTGGGCGTCGCCCTGCACACCGCCGGCTGCTACCCGCAGCGCCTGGCGCCGCTGCTGCCGCAGCTCGACTGGATCGGCCTCGACATCAAGGCCGATGCAGCCGACTACGCATCCATCACCGGTGTGGCGGGTAGCGGCGACAAGGCCTGGCAGAGCCTGCGCCTGATCCGCGCCGCCGGCGTGCCCTTCGAGGTGCGCCTCA
Organism: Uliginosibacterium sangjuense; assembly: GCF_059132465.1. Taxonomy (NCBI): domain Bacteria; kingdom Pseudomonadati; phylum Pseudomonadota; class Betaproteobacteria; order Rhodocyclales; family Zoogloeaceae; genus Uliginosibacterium; species Uliginosibacterium sangjuense. The sequence continues at coordinate 605,656 of NZ_CP101132.1, read as the reverse complement.
CGGTGCACCCGGACTGGTTGCCGCAAGCCCAAGTCCACGCCTTGCTGGCGCGACTGGCCGACGAGGGCGTCACCCATCCCGTGCTGCAGGCCGCGCGCGGCACGGCCCAACTGGCCTGCGACACACCGCCTGGCTACCTGGAGACGGTACGCGCCGGGGCCCCGCCGGGCAGCCATCCGCGGCTGCGCTGAGCGGGTCGCCGACGCCCCGCCTCACCAGTTGGCGAACACCTCTCCGTCGGAGATGCGCGACATGTCGCGCAAGGTGGTCGCCGTCGGCGGCGCGGCCAACTCGGCCAGCGGCAGGGTCAGCACCACCTCGGTGCTGTCGGCCGCATCGTTGAAGATGGCTTCGATCGTGCCGCCCTGCGCCTCCACCAGGCGCCGTGCCGAATAGGTGCCCAGGCCGGTGCCGCCGCGCTTGCCGGCGGTGACGTACTTGTCGAAGAAGCACGCGCGCACGGCCACCGGCGCCACGCCACGATTGCGGATCGACACGCAGGCATGCTCGCCCTGCATGCCCACCGCGAGGTCGATGGTGGTACCCGGCGGCGCCGCCTCCAGCGCATTGCGCAGCAGGTTGTGGAACAGCGAGTTGCACAGCAGGCGGTCGCCGGCCACGCCCAGCGCCAGGCAGGCATCGCCCGGGGTGCGCAGGTTCAGCGCGCAGCGGCGCCGACGCGCCTCGCCGCGCAGCGCGTCCATCATGCCGTGCATGATGTCGATGAGGTCCAGCGCTTCCGGCTCGAAGCGGAATTCACCGGTCTCGATCTTGTACAGGCTGGACGACAGGCTCAGCATGTCCATGACCTGGTGGGTGCAACTGTCGATGCTGCGCAGGTAGGAGGCCTGCGATTCGGAGAAGCGCCCCTGCTCCAGCAGCAGACCGGTCAGGCCGGCGATGCCGCTGAGCGGCCCCTTGAGGTCGTGGCGCACGATCTTGTCGGCCTCGTCGCGCGCCCGGCTCAGCGCGCGCAGGCGCTGGCACTCGGCCTCGGCCTCGCGCCGGCGGGCGAGTTGCCGCAGCAGGTTGCCCACACGCAGGCTCAGGGCTTGCGACGGCATGGTCTTGCTGAAGACATCCACGGCGCCCAGGTTCAAGCCGGTCATCACGCAGGTGTCATCGTGGCGTTCCGCGAGGAGGATCATCGGCAGCTCGGCCGTCGCCGCATGGGCACGCAGCGCGCGCGCCACCTCGAAGCCGTCGCAACCCGGCATCTCGATGTCGAGCAGCAACAGGGCCGGCGGGTCCTCGCCCTGGCACACCTGCAGGGCATGCTTGGCATCCGCCGCCGCGCGCACGCGATGGTGGCGCGCCAGCAGGCTGCCGAGCGCCATGCGCTGCTCCGGTGAATCGTCGACGATCAGCACGCCGCCGTCGCGCGGTGCAGGCGCCGCCGCGTCGGAATCCGCCTGGCCGGCACCGGCGGCCGGATCGGACGCTTCTTCCGCCGGCGGCTGCCAGCCCAGCGCGCGCGCCAGGCCGTCGATGAAGCGCGAAGCGGTATAGGGCTTGATCAGCACGCTGCTGGCACCGGCCCCGATCACCTCCTTCAGCGCCTCGCGCCCGGCCTCCGCCGTCACCAGCATGAACGGCAGGGCATGCAGGCGTGCCTCGCCACGCATGGCGCGCAGCAGCCCCAGGCCATCCAGCACGGGCATGTCGAGATCGGAAATGACCAGGTCCACCGCATGCAGTTCGAGCAGGCGCAGCGCCTCGGCGCCGTCGCGTGCGGCAAGGATCCGCTTCACGCCACAATTGCGCAGCAACTGCGTGGTGACCTTGCGCATGGCTTCCAGGTCGTCCACCACCAGTACGCACTTGGTTCTCAGTTCTTCGAGGATCATACGGCCTCCTGTTCGGTCTTTGCGCGCGCCTCGGCCTGGTCGTCGGCAAAGCGCGCCGCGATGCACTGGAAGGTGGCGAGGCAGCGGTCGAAGGCGTCCACCACCTCCGGGTCGAAATGCGTGCCGCGCCCCTCGTGGATGAGCTGCACCGCGGCTTCGTGCGGCATCGGCGGCTTGTAGGGGCGACGGCTGATGAGTGCGTCATACACGTCGGCCAGCGCCATCAGGCGGGCCGACAGCGGGATGTCCTGGCCGCTGAGGCCATTCGGATAGCCACTGCCGTCCCACTTCTCGTGATGACTGGCGGCGATCTCCTTGGCGATGCGCAGGAACTCGATCGGCATGCCCAGGTCTTCCTCGGCCTTCTCGATGGCCTGGCGGCCGATGTCGGGATGGCGCTTCATGATCGCGAACTCTTCCGCCGTCAGCTTGCCAGGCTTGAGCAGGATGTGGTCGGGCACGCCGACCTTGCCGATGTCATGCAAGGGCGCGGACTTCTGCAGCAGTTCGATATAGGCCGGGCTGAGCAGCGCCGCGTAGTGCGGCAGGCGGGCCATCTCCTCGGCCAGTGCCTTGACGTAGCACTGGGTGCGCTTGATGTGATTGCCGGTCTCGTTGTCGCGCGCCTCGGCCAGCGAGGCGATGGCCAGGATGGCGGCATCGCGCGTGGCAACCAGCTCGCGCGTACGCTGGGCGACGGTCTCCTCCAGCTCGTCGCCACGCTGGCGCAGCAGGTCGGCCGCCTGCTTGAGGAGCAGGTGGTTGCGGATGCGCGCCTGCAGCAGCGCCGGGTTGAAGGGCTTGGTGATGTAGTCCACCGCGCCGCAGGCCAGCCCGGTCTGCTGGTTGCTCTCCAGTGCGTTGGCTGTGACGAAGATCACCGGCACGGCCGCCGTGCGGGCATCGGCCTTGAGGGCGCGGCACACTGCGTAGCCATCCATGCCGGGCATGGCCACGTCGAGCAGCACCAGGTCGGGCGGGGCATCGCGCCAGGCGATGTCGAGCGCGCGGTGGCCCGAGCTGGCCATCTTCACGCGGTAGTGGTCGGCAAGGACGTGGTACATCACTTCCAGGTTCTCTGCCGTGTCGTCCACGATCAGGATTGTCGGGGGCGGGGTGCTGCTGCCTGTGTCGGGTGTGCTCATGATGGCTTCCTCTTTCTGGCTCGGCGCTGCGGGCGCCCGGGATGGCTATGTCGATGCCATGCAGTGTGGCGATCTGCCGCAGCGCCCACTTTCCCGTCCGCGCCAGTGCTTTGCCCGCGCGCGACAATCTCAGTCGGCGGCCCGCAGGGCCGGCGGCAGCAGGGGCCGGCAGCGTTCGCGCAGAATCTGCAGCGCTTCGTCGAGCCGGAAGCCGCGGATCGCCCGCAGCAGCGCTTCGCCATGGCGGCCGCAGGCGGCCACCAACAGGCCCGCATGTTCCTCGGCGACGCCACGGACAGCCGCCTCGCCGGCGCACAGTCGGGCCTCCAGCGTCCGCATCAGCTCGGCTACGGTGGCGTCGGCCGGCCGGCCTGCGGTCGCGGCCGCCTCCGCCGGCGGCGGTGGCAGCACCCGGTCGAGTGCCGCCAGGAGCGCCGCCAGCCCTTGCGCCAGCCTGCCCAGGGCGGGCGTGAGGGCAGCCTCGTCGTCGTCGCGCAGCGCCTCCTCCACCAAGCGGCTCTGCGCCGCCAGCGCCGGCGCGCCAATGGTGGCGGCCAGACCCTTGAGGGTGTGCGCCAGGCGCTGTGCCCGCTCGGCATCGCCACCGGCCCGTGCCTCGCGGATGGCCCCCACGACTTCGCGCTGCGTGCTGGCGAAGCGGCGCAGGATGTTCTCGTAGGCAGCACGGTCGTCCAGCAGGTAGGACAGGCCTTGGCGGGCATCCAGGCCGGGGATGGCGAGCAGGGCGTCGACACGCGGCGAGCAGGCGGCGGCGATCCCGCCGTACAGCACGGCCGGTTCGACCGGCTTGGCGATGAAGCCGGCCATGCCGGCAGCCAGGCAGGCGCTGCGCTGCGCGGCATCGGCATTGGCGCTCAGGGCGAGGATGGGCGTGACGCCCCAGCCAGGCAGCGCGCGCAAGGCCCGGGTCGCCGCGATGCCATCCATGCGCGGCATCTGCAGGTCCATCAGCACGCAATCGAAGCCGTGCGCCGCGCCGCGCGCCCGCGCCAGCTCCACCGCCTGCTGACCGTCGTCGGTGCTCTCAACGAACACGCCCCGCGCCTGCAACAGCTCGCGGGCAATGGTCTGGTTGAGCGGGTTGTCCTCGACCAGCAGCACGCGCCGGCCGAGCAGGGCGTCCTCGGCCGGCGGTGGCGGCACGTCCGTCTCGTCGAGGTAGGCGACCGCCGCGTCATTTTGCCGGGCGACCCCGAAGCAGGCGGTGAACCAGAAGCGGCTGCCCTTGCCCGGCGTGCTGCTGACGCCGGTCTCCCCCTGCATCTGCTGCGCCAGGCGCTGGCTGATGGCCAGCCCTAGGCCCGTGCCACCGAAGCGGCGCGTGGTCGAGCCGTCGGCCTGCTCGAAGGAGCGGAACAGGCGGCCCTGCTGCTCGGCCGTGAGGCCGATGCCGCTGTCGCTGACCTCGAAATGCAGGCGCAGCGGCTCCGTCGCCTCCCGCCGGACCTGCACATGCACGCCACCGCGCTCGGTGAACTTCACCGCGTTGCTGACGTAGTTGATGAGGATCTGGCCCAACTGCACCGCGTCGCCGCACAACCAGGCCGGCACGTTCTCGGCGACCTCCAGACGCAGGCTCAGGTTCTTCTCCAGGCAGCGCGGCAGGAACATGTCGTGCACGCTGTCGAGTACCTCGCGCAGGCGGAAGTCGCTGGCCTCCAGGCGCAAGGCGCCGGCCTCCAGCTTGGAGAAGTCGAGGATGTTGTTGAGCACGCCCAGCAGGTGGCGGCTGGCACGCAGCAGCTTCTCCAGGTAGGCGCGGCGCGCGGCCTCGTCGGCCTGCCCCAGCGCCAGGTGGGCCATGCCGATGATGGCATTCATGGGAGTGCGGATCTCGTGGCTCATGTTGGCCAGGAACTCGGCCTTGCTGCGCGCAGCCGCCTCGGCCGCGTCGCGCGCGCCCAGCAGCTCCTCACCCTTGGCCACGAGGTCCTGGTTGAGCTGCACCAGTTCGCCCTGGCGCTGTTCAAGCTGCTCACGGTGCTCCTTCAGCACCGCCGCCTGCTGCATGCTCAGTTCAAGCAACTGGTGAGTCTCGACGTTCTGCTCCAGCAGTTCCAGCATCAGGCCCAGCGGCTCAGCCAGCATGTCCAGCAAGGCCCGTGCATCCGCCGTCAGCGGCTGCACGCTGGCCACCTCCAGCACGGCGGAGACTTCGCCACGCTTGAGGATGGGCAGGGCGCGCACATGCGCCAGGGGCAGCTCGCCGGCAAGCGAAGCCAGCAGGCGGGCCTGCCCAGCGTCCACGCTGCGCCCGATGGTCCGGCGCTGCTGCGCGGCGAGGCCGGCGATCCCCTGCCCCCAGGGGGTGTAGTACGTCTGTTGTTCGTCCTGCGCGGCATGGCCACCATAGCTGCCGATGCGCATCAGGCGGTCCTGCCGAGCGTTGCTGAGGTAGAGGGCGGCGTGGTCGGCCTCCAGGGCCTGCACCAGCGCCGGCAGCAGCGCATCGGTGAAGCCGGCGAAATCGTGCTTGCCATGCAGGCCTTCGGTGATGCGCGCCACCTCGTCCTTGTTGCGCTCGCGCGTCTCGCTGAGGGCCAGTGCGCTGCGCAGGGCCTCCAGCGCGCGCGCCGCCTGGCCGACCTCATCCACGCGCGTGGCGCCGGGAACGGCGGAGCGCAGGTCGCCCCGCCCCATGGCCAGCACGCGGTCGCGGATCTGCGCCAGCGGACGCAGGACGGAGCGCGACAGCACCAGCATCATCAGGCACAGCAAGGCCACCAGGGCGCCGGCGAGCACCGCGCCGCGCACCACCAGGCCGCGCTGCATGCCCTGCAGCTCGGCGAAGGCCTGGCGCGCGAGGTCGTAGTTGAACTGGATATGCCGGGTGACTGCCGGCAGGACACCCATCACGGTGGCGGACTGCGCGTCCAGCATCTGCCGTGCCTCGGCGCGCCGCCCTTGCCGGGCCAGCGCGAGGCCGCCGTCCACCACCTGGCCGGCGGCCGTCAGGCTGGCGCGCAGCTCGCTGAGCATCAGGCCGTCCTGCGGGTTGACGATGTAGTTGCTCTGATAGGTCAGCAGGAGTTCGTCGATCCGCCGCCGGTGGTCAACGATGCGCGCATCCTCCGGTTCGCCGCCGGTCTCGACACGGCTGCGCACCTCGCCCAGCAAGGCGACATACTCACTATGCACACGATTGAGCAGCGCGTAGCTGGGCAGGATGTTCTCGGACAACTCGTTCTGGCGCTCGGCCAGCCGGTCGACCTGCGCCACCGCCAGCGCGCCGATGCCAGCGAGCACCAGCACGCACACTGCTGCCAGCGCCACCAGCTTGCGCCACAGGATGGGGTGATGCGGCTGTTCGCCATGCAATTCGAATCCGGTCATGCCACGCTCCTACAGAATGATGGACGCCGCGGCATGAGCTTGAAGAATGGTCGGCGCCGGACGATACTGAACCCGGGCCCGCGCAGCTTGGCGGCCTCAGGCATTCTCCTCGGCCATGCGCGGCAGGCTTTCCCCGCCGCGTCAGTCACTGTGCAGCACGCGCCAAGTGGTGAGTCATGCATACCTTCATGTCATCCTCCCTGCCCCTGCTGGAGCGCCTGGCCCAGAGCTGCGGGCAGTCGCTGGACATGCCGCCGGCGCGCGGCAGGACACGCCTGCCCAGCGAGCTGTTCGACGAGGTCTGCGGACGCCTCGCCACGCAGGCCGCCGACCCTGCGTTCGGCCTGCGCGCGGCCACCCTGTGGCACCCCTCGGATTTCGGCGTGCTGGGCTACGCTTGGTTCGCCTCCGCCACGCTGCGCTCTGCCCTGCAGCGCCTGGTGCGCTACCGCCGCATCATCGGCGAGCGTGGCGAGCTGAGCCTGCGCGACACCCCGGAGGGGCTGTGGGTATGCTATGAGCATCGTCGCGCGGAGGCCGTGCTGGACCAGATCGGCACCGACATCCTGCTGTCCATCCTGCTCGCCCTGTGCCGCCACAACTACGGCCCCGAGCTGACCCCGCTGGCGGCGCAACTGCGGCGCGCGGAACCCTCGCCGCGCGCCCCCTACGATGCCTTGCTGGGCTGCCCGATCCACTTTGGCGCGGATGCCAACGCCCTGCTGTTCGCACATGCCGCGGTCGACCGCGAGCTGGACACGGCCAACCAGGAAGTGGTCAATGCGCTGGACCACATCCTGGCCCAGCAACAGGCAGCGCTGGATGAGGTGGACACGGTGGCGCGCTGCAAGGCGATCCTGCTGCGCACGCTGGCCGGCGGCCTCCCCAGCACGCACGACATCGCGCGCCAGTTGTGCGTCAGCGAGCGCACGCTGCAGCGCCGCCTGGCCGAGCGCGGCAGCAGCTTCCTCGCGCTGATCGACGAGACGCGGCGCGACCTGGCCATGGGCTACCTGGAAGACACCCGCAATTCGGTGACGGAAGTGGCGTTCCTGGTCGGCTTCTCGACCCCCAGCGCCTTCACGCGCGCCTTCGTGCGCTGGACCGGGCAGTCGCCAACGCACTGGCGTCACGTGCTCCAGCCAGGCGGGCGCCAGGCCGCCTGATCGCACAGCGGGGGTGGGCCAGGCTGCGTGCTATGCTGCCCCAAGCCCTCGCCAGCCCGACCTGCCATGCGTCTTGACGCGACCTGCCTCGTCCTGCTTGCCCTCCTGTCGCCCTGCGCTGCGCGCGCGGCCGCCGAGCCGATCCGCTTTTCCGTGAGCCCGGCCTGGGGCATGCCCATGGCCCTGTTCGACGGCGACCGCCTGATCGGGGGCGTGATGCACGACTTCTCGCAGGCGCTGGGCCGCCAACTGGGTCGCCCGGTGGTCCACGTAGTGCTGCCACGCAAGCGCCTGGACGCCGCCACCCTGGCGGGCGAGATCGACCTGCGCTGCAACACCAACCCGAAGTGGACCGAGATTCCGCAGCACATGAGCTGGAGCCCGCCGATCCAGGCGCTGCAGCAGCTCGACGTGGTGTTCGGCGGGGTGACGGCGCCGGCCCCTGCGACGCTGGATGCACTGCCGCATGGCGCGGTGGTCGGCAGCGTGGCTGGCTATTCCTACCCGGGGCTGGAGCACCTGCTGGACAGCGGTCGCCTGCGCCGCGACGACAGCGCGGACCAGGAGAAGGTGCTGCTCAAGGTCAGCGCGGGACGCAACCCCTACGGCGTGTCCAACCAGATGGCGCTGAACTGGTACCTGCGCAACACGCCACGCCACAACATCGCGGACTGGCGCCTGGTGGTGGAGCGGACGGACTTCCACTGCGCGGTGCCGCACAAGGGGGCGCTGCCGGCGGCTAGGCTGCTGGACGCCATCGAGCAGTTGCGCAAGACCGGGCGGCTGGAGCAGATCCTGCGTCAGTACCGCTGAGCGCGCACTAGCGGCTCAGGCCTTGAGCCACTGTGCCAGCTCGACCGCGCTGCGCACCTTGAGCTTGGCGAAGATGTTGGAGCGGTGCAGCTCCACCGTGCGCATGCTGATGCCCAGCTCGTCGGCGATGACCTTGTTGAGCTTGCCGGCGAGGATCAGGTCCATGACCTCGCGCTCGCGCGGCGTGATCTGGTCGAGCAGACGCTGGCGCCCGGCATCCTGCGCGCTGGCCGCGACCTGTTGCTGCGCGTGGTCCAACCCCTCGATCACGCGGTCGACGAGGCGGTTGTTGTTGAAGGGCTTCTCGAAGAAATCGAAGGCGCCAGCCTTGACCGCCTCGACCGCCATCGGCACGTCGCCGTGGCCGGTGAGGAAGATCACCGGCAGGCTGTGGGTCTGGCCCTGCTGACGCAAGCGCTCGAACACCTCCAGCCCGGAGATGCCCCCCATGCGCACGTCCAGCACCACGCACCCGGCCGTACCGGGCGCCGGCAGCTCGGCCAGGAACTGTTCGCCACTGGCATATTCGCGCGTCGCCAGACCACGGCTGGCGAGCAGCCAGACCAGGGCTTCGCGCACGGCCTGCTCGTCCTCGACGACGTGTACGGTGCGGCTCATCTCACTCATGCCTGCAGTGTAAACCGGAAGGTGGCGCCACCGCCTGGCGTGTGCTCGAACCACAGGTGGCCGCGATGCAGCTCGACCGCCGTGCGGCAGATCGACAGGCCGATGCCCATGCCCTCGGTCTTGGTGGTGTAGAAGGCGGTAAACAGTTTCTCGGCGGCTGCGGCCTCGATGCCGCTGCCATGGTCGACCACGCCGACCTCGACCCCCGCCTCGTGCGGGCGCGCCTCGATGCGCAGCACGCGCCGTTCGGCCGGCTGCTGGGCCATGGCCTCGATGGCGTTGCGGGTCAGGTTCAGCAGCACTTGTTCGAGCATCGTGGGGTCACCCGGGATGCGCGGCAGGCCCGGCGCGATGTTGGTCTCGACGTGGACGCGCAGCTTGCGCGCCTGCAGTTGCACCAGGGGCATCACCGCCGCCACCAGTTCGCCGACGTCGCACATGGCCTTGGCCGCGTCGCGCCGCCGCACGAAGTCGTGCACCGAACGGATGATGTGCCCGGCACGGTCGGCCTGCTCCTGCACACGCTCCAGCGCGGTACGCAGCATGGCCTGCTCGGGCCCCACCAGGTTGAGGCAGCCGGTGGCGTAGCTGGTGATCGCCGACAAGGGCTGGTTCAGCTCGTGCGACAAGGCGGTGGCCACCTCGCCCATGGTGACCAGGCGGGCGGTGGACTGCAGCTTCTCCTGCTGCTGGCGGTTGAGGTCTTCGGCGCGCTTGAGGCCGGTGATGTCGAGGATGGAGCTCATCCAGCCGGTCTGCTTGCCATGCGCATCGAGCAGCGGGGCTTCATGGATCAGCACATGCAGGCGCGTGCCGTCGCGACGGATGAAGTCGGTCTCGTAGCCGTCCGGCGTGATGGTGCCGGCCAGCATCTGCTCGTGTCGCTCGCGCAGTTGCGCCTCCTTGCTCTGATCGTAGAAGGGCATGGGCCAGCCGCGCCCCAGCAATTCCTCGGCGGAATAGCCGACCATGTCACAGAAGGCCGGGTTCACGTAGGTCACCCGGCCCAGCGTGTCACGTACCCGCAGGCCGGTGACCAGCGAGTTCTCCATCGCCTTGCGGTAGGCCAGTTGCTCCGACAGCGCGCGTTCGGCAGCGGCGCGCTGGCGCATGTCGCGCCATAGCAGGGCCAGGCTCAGCAGCAGCATGAGCCCCAGCAGGATCGCCGCGCCGCTGACCAGGCGTGGCACCGCGCTGGGCCCGCCGCGATTGGAGTCCATCATCAGGATCAGGGTCTCGCCCGGCAGTTCGATCGGCGTCTGATGATGCAACTGGGCCCGCTGCAGACCGCTCAGCCCCTGCACCGCGAGCGGTTCGCTGAAGGCATTGGCCAGCGCGACCTGGCTGTCGCGCGCCAGCCACCAGGGCACCAGTTCCTTGAGCAGGCCTTCCATGCGGTAGCTCAGCACCAGAGCGCCCCCGCTGCCACCCATGACCGGCACGGCAAAATGCAGGTAGCCACGCCACTCCCCATCGCTGCCCCGCCGATAGACCGCCTGGCGCGTGCGCATGGCCTCGCGGTGCAGGTCCAGGATGGCGCCATCCACGACCGGGTCATGGTGGCCGTCCAGGTCGACGATGCGGCCGCGCGCCTCGATGTAGGCCAGGGTGGCGATCTCGCGATTGGCGCTGAGCAGGGTGCGCGTCTTGACGCGTAGGGCCTCGGTCGACAACTGATCGTGCTCGATGGCCTGGGCCAGGCCTTGCAGGGTCTCGCCGTGGCGGCGCAACTGGAACTCGATGCTCTGCTTGACCCACAGGGTATCGGCCACCAGTTGCTCGCGGCGCTCCGCCAGATCGCTGCGGAAGCTGAGCCACAGCACGCCGGCGAGAATGCTCATGAGCAGCAGCAGCACGCCCAGCAGCAGGCCCCACGCGAAACGCGCGGTGCTGTCGGCGGGGCTGCGGGGCGGGCGGGAAGCGGCGGATTCGGCCATGGGCGCAGCCTAGCATCCATGCGAGACAGCCTCACTTCGGAAATCCACAGTGGCGAAATGCGCCGCGCACTTCCACCATGCATAGGCACATTGGCCGCTCCAGGCGCCAATGAAGACCCACAGGAGGCGACATGAAAACCCTGAGCACGATCACCCTTGCAGCCAGCCTGCTGCTGTTCGGCGCCGAGACGCTGGCACAGGCCCCCATCGTCATCAAGTTCAGCCACGTGGTGGCCGCCGACACGCCCAAGGGGCGCGGCGCCGAGTACTTCAAGAAGAAGGCGGAGGAACTGACCAAGGGCCGCGTGAAGGTGGAGGTCTACCCGAACTCGCAGTTGTACAAGGACAAGGAGGAGCTGGAGGCGCTGCAGCTCGGCTCGGTGCAGATGCTGGCCCCCTCGCTGGCCAAGTTCGGCCCGCTGGGCGTGAAGGAGTTCGAGGTCTTCGACATCCCCTTCATCTTCCCCAACAAGACCGTGCTGCAGCGCGTCGAGGACGGCCCGGTCGGCAAGCAGTTGTTCCAGAAGCTGGAATCCAAGGGCATCGTGGGCCTGGCCTACTGGGACAACGGCTTCAAGATCATGAGCGCGAACAAGCCACTGATGGCGCCCACCGACATGAAGGGCCTCAAGGTGCGCATCCAGAGCTCCAAGGTGCTCGATGCGCAGATGCGCGCGCTCGGCGCAATCCCGCAGGTGATGGCCTTCTCCGAGGTGTACCAGGCGCTGCAGACCGGGGTGGTGGATGGCACCGAGAACCCGCCGTCCAACATGTACACGCAGAAGATGCATGAAGTGCAGAAGTACGCCACGGTCACCAACCACGGCTACCTGGGCTATGCGGTGATCGTGAACAAGAAGTTCTGGGACGGCCTGCCGGCCGACATCCGTGGCCAGCTCGACCAGGCCATGAAGGAGTCCACGCGCTACGCCAACGCGGTCGCCCAGCAGGACAACGACGACGCGCTGGCCGGCATCGAGAAGTCCGGCAAGACCAAGGTGACGCGCCTGACGGATGCCCAGCGCAAGGCCTGGATGACGGCCCTGGCCCCGGTGACCAAGGAAGCCGAGGCGCGCGTCGGCCCCGAGATCATCAAGGCTATCCAGAAGGAAGCCGAAGCCCTCGGCGTCAAGTAAGTCCACAACAAGAACACGCTCAGGCCCGCGCAACGCGGGCCTGAGTCCATCGGAGGGGCAATCATGCTCATGCGAATCCTCGACCGCCTGGAAGAGATCATCATCTCCGTGCTGATGGGCGGTGCGACCCTGGTGATCTTCGCCGCGGTCGCCCACCGTTATGCCTCGGGCATTCCCGCGCTACAGGACTGGGCACTGCAGCTCAACATGGCCTGGGCGCAGGAGCTGTGCATCTACATGTTCGTGTGGATGGCCAAGTTCGGCGCGGCCTACGGCGTGCGCACCGGTATCCACGTCGGCGTCGACGTGCTGATCAACCGCATGCAGGACAAGAACCGCGGCCGCTTCGTGCTGTTCGGCCTGCTCGCCGGTGCGCTGTTCACCGGCATCGTCGGCAGCCTGGGGGCGAGCTTCGTGTGGCACATCGGGCACACCGACCAGGTGTCGGCCGACATGGAAATCCCGATGTGGTGGGTGTACCTCGCCATCCCGCTGGGCTCCTACCTGATGTGCTTCCGCTTCCTACAGGTGGCATGGAACTTCTTCCGCGGTGGCGAACTGCCGCATCACGACCACGCACACGTGGAGGGCGTCGACGAGGAAGACATCCTGGCCCACGTGAAACAGAGCGCCACGGCGCGCATGGGGAACTGACATGAGTGCGCTGATCATCTTCGGCCTGCTGCTGGCCCTCATGCTGACCGGCATGCCCATCTCGATCTCGCTGGGCCTGACCGTGCTGACCTTCCTCTTCACGATGACCGAGGTGCCGATCGCCTCGGTCGCGTTGAAGCTGTTCACCGGCATCGAGAAGTTCGAGATCATGGCGATCCCGTTCTTCATCCTGGCCGGCAACTTCCTCACCCACGGCGGCGTGGCGAAACGCATGATCGCGTTTGCCACCTCGCTGGTCGGGCACTGGCACGGCGGCCTCGGGCTTGCCGGCGTGATGGCCTGCGCGCTGTTCGCCGCGGTGTCCGGCTCCAGCCCGGCCACGGTGGTGGCCATCGGCTCCATCATCCTGCCGGCGATGGTCAAGGCCGGCTTCCCCAAGCGCTTCGGCGCTGGCGTGATCACCACTTCGGGCGCGCTGGGCATCCTGATCCCGCCCAGCATCGTGATGGTGATGTACTCGGTCGCGACCAACGTGTCGGTCGGCGCGCTGTTCATCGCCGGCGTGATCCCCGGCATCTTGCTGGCCTTGGCGCTCGGCGTGACCACCTGGTTCATCGCCTGGCGCAAGGGCTACCCGCGGGTCAAGATCTTCCCCGAACGCACGGGCGGCCAGGCCACCGTGGCCGGTTTCTTTGGCCTCTTCTACGCGCTGATGTTCACCGTCTTCCCGGTGTGGCTGCTGGGCATGGTGATCGGCCCGCTGGTAGACAACACCGGTTTCGGCTACTTCCTCGGCGGCGTGATCTGGCTCGCCCTGGCGCCGTGGACCACGCACAGCAAGTGGGTCACGCGCTTCGTCTACATCGCCCTGATCGTGATCGGCGCCCCGCTGACCTGGACCCTGCTGCTGGTGGGCGATGGCGTGACGATCAACCCGCTGCTCGTGTTCCTGGTCTCCTGCGCCGGCTGGCTGGCCATCATCACGGTGTGCGGTAACTACACCCAGATCTCGCCGACCTTCCGTTTCGAGCTGCAGTGGGAGTCGCTGGCGGTGTGGCGCACCTACTGGAACAGCATCTGGGGTTTGCTGCTGATTCTGGTGGTCATGGGGGGGATCTACAGCGGCATCTTCACGCCCACCGAGGCGGCCGCGATGAGTGCGGTCTACGCCTTCTTCGTCGCGGTGTTCGTGTACAAGGACATGGGCCTCAAGGACGTGGGCAAGGTGCTGCTGTCCTCGGCCAACATGAGCGCGATGCTGCTCTACATCATCACCAACGCGGTGCTGTTCTCCTTCCTGATGACGCACGAGAACATTCCGCAGCAGATGGCGCAGTGGATGTTCGACCAGCAGCTCGCGCCGTGGATGTTCCTGCTCGCCTGCAACATCCTGCTGCTGATCGCCGGCAACTTCATGGAGCCCAGCTCGATCGTGCTGATCATGGCGCCCATCTTGTTCCCAGTGGCCACCCGCCTAGGCATCGACCCGGTCGGCTTCGGCATCATGATGGTGGTGAACATGGAGGTGGGCATGTGCCACCCGCCAGTGGGGCTGAACCTCTATGTCGCCTCCGGCATCACCAAGATGGGGATCACCGAGCTGACCATCGCAGTCATGCCCTGGCTGCTGACCATGCTGGCCTTCCTGGTGGTGGTGACCTACATCCCGATCATCAGCACCTGGCTGCCCAGCCTGATCATGTAATGTTGTTACAGGCAACCCAATGGCATAGACATTGCGTGTGTTGTGTCTGAATCTGAGCAAACGTTCCACCCCCGCACGGGGTGGAACAATGCCCCTCCCCCTCCTTACATTAAAAGCAGCACCATCATGCAGGCCCGCAACACATACACCCGCCCCCTTCTGCTCGCCAGCTTCGTCCTGGCCAGCCTGTTCCACCCCCTCTCCGCCCACGCCCAGACCAATGCCCTGGACCGCATCCGCCAGAGCAAGACCGTCAACATGGGCATCCGCGAGGGCGCCAAGCCCTTCTCCTTCTTCACCGAACCCGGCAAACCCGCGGGCTACACCGTCGAGCTGTGCCACAAGGTTGTCGAGCAGATCCGCAAGGAACTCAAACTGTCTGAACTGAAGGTCAACTATGTCGGCGTCTCCGCCGCCAACCGGATCGAGAAGGTCAAGACCGGCGCGGTGGACTTCGAGTGCGGCATGACCACCAATACCAAGTCACGCCAGACCGATGCCGACTTCAGCCATGCCTTCTTCATGTCTGGCGAGCAGATACTCAGCCGCGCCGACTCCGGCATCTCCGACCTGAACTCGCTCAACGGCAAGACCATCGCGATCACCAAGGGCACCACGGCGGAGAAGCTCTTCACCCAATTGCGCGACAACCAGTTGCAGCAGATGAAGCTGGTGGTGTTCGCCAGCAACCAGGATGCCTTCAAGGCACTGGAGTCACGCCAGGTCTCCGGCTTCGCCCAGCTCGACGTGGTGCTGGAATCGCTGCGCAGCCAGGCCGTCAACCCGGCCGCCTTCGTGATGTCCAGGGAATCGCTGTCGGTCGAGCCTCAGTCGATCATGCTGGCGCGCGACAACCCGGAGCTGAAGGCCTTGATCAACCGCAGCCTGCGTGCCGTCTACGCCAGTCCGGAGATCAACACGCTGTACGACAAGTGGTTCAACACGCCGAACTTCAACATCCCGCTGTCCAAGATGCAGAAGGAAGCGATCGCGCGCCCCAGCAGCGAGCCGGCGGTCGCACTGATGTTGGGCTACGCGCTGTAAGAAACCACCGCCAGGCGGGCGCCTCAGGCACACCCTGGTGCTCGCCTCTGGTGGGGGCACACAGCGCCCCTCGCGGCATGGCTATACTCGGTCTCTCCCTGCCGCGCCCGCCCATGGGCTCCACGCCCGCACCGCCATGCCTTACAGCATCGCCACCGCCGTCCACAGCGAACTGCTGATCAAGAAGAGCCGCTTCATCGCCTGCGTGCAGCCGGTGGCGGACCGGCCGGCGGCGCAGAAGATCGTAGCTACGCTGTGGGCCCAGCACCCAACGGCCTCGCACGTGTGTTGGGCGCTGATGGCAGGCGGACACTCGGCGGCGGTCGACGACGGCGAGCCCAGCGGCACGGCCGGCAGACCGATGCTGGACGTGCTGCGCCACCAGGACCTGGAAGGGGTGCTCGCCACCGTCGTACGCTATTACGGCGGCATTCCGCTCGGCGCCGGCGGCCTGGTGCGCGCCTACACCGACAGTGTGGCGCAAGCCCTGCGCGACGCGCACAAGGTGCCCATCGTGCGTCTATGTACGCTGCGTTGTGAAGCGCCCTACGCGCTGGAGGGCACGATACGCCGCGCGATCGATGGCGCGGGCGCCACCCTGGCCCAAGTTCAGCACGGCGCCCAGGTCAGCTTCGTCATCACCCTGCCGCAGGCCGGCGCGGCAAGCTTCATGACGCAACTGGGCGAGACCGGCCAGGGGCGCATTGTCTGGCTGGATGATCCCGATACCCACGCCTGACCCGCCAAGCAGCCACGCTCACATGTTGGTGTAGCTGGGCCCGCTGCTGCCCTCGGGCGTGGTCCACACGATGTTCTGGCCCGGGTCCTTGATGTCGCAGGTCTTGCAGTGGATGCAGTTCTGCGCGTTGATCTGCAGGCGCGGCGCATCGGCCGGGCCGACGATCTCGTACACGCCAGCCGGGCAGTAGCGCTGCTCCGGCGCAGCGTAGCGCACCAGGTTCAGTGCCACCGGCAGCGCGGCATCCCTGAGCTTCAGGTGGCCGGGCTGATCGTGGCGATGCGAGATATCGCTGACCGCCAGCGAAGCGAGGCGGTCGAAGCTGACCACACCGTCCGGCTTGGGGTAGTCGATGGGCTGCGCGGCAGCGGCCGGCTGCAGACTCTCGTGGTCGGCCTTGCGGTGCTTGAGCGTCCACGGCAGGCGCAGCCCCAGACCGGCGGCCCACATCTCCATGCCGCCCAGGGCCATGCCCAGCAGGTTGCCGCAGCGCGACAGCCAGGGCTTCACATTGCGCACGCGGTCCAGGTCCTGCCACACCCACGAGGCGCGCAGCGCCTGCGGGTAGGCATCGAGCCGGTCCTGCCTGCGACCGGCGGCGAGTGCCCCGGCCACCGCTTCGGCGGCCAGCATGCCGGACTTCATCGCGTTGTGCGTGCCCTTGATGCGCGGCACGTTGACCATGCCAGCAGCGCAGCCGAGCAGCGCGCCGCCCGGGAAGACCAGCTCGGGCAGGGACTGCAGGCCGCCTTCGCTGATCGCCCGCGCGCCGTAACCGAGGCGCTGGCCGCCTTCCAGCAGTGGCCGCACGCGCGGGTGCATCTTGAAACGCTGGAACTCGTCGAAGGGCGACAGATAGGGGTTCGCGTAATCCAGGTGTACCACGAAGCCGATGGCCACGAGGTTCTCGCCGTAGTGATACAGGAAGGAGCCGCCACCGGTGTCACGGCCCAGTGGCCAGCCCAGGGTGTGCTGCACGAGGCCCGGCTGATGCTTGTCGGGCGTCACGCGCCACAACTCCTTGAAGCCAATGCCGTACTTCTGCGGCGAGGCGTCGCGGCGCAAGGCGTAGCGCTGCTCCAGTTGCTGCGTCAGCGAGCCGCGCGTGCCCTCGGCGATCAGCGTGTAGGCCGCGCGGATCTCCATGCCCGGCGCGAACTGCGGGCCTTCGCGGCCATCGGCCTCGCGCCCCATGTCGCCGGTCAGCACGCCGACCACCGCGCCCTGCTCGTCGTACAGCACTTCGGCGGCCGAGAAGCCAGGATAGATCTCGACCCCCAGCGCTTCGGCCTGTTCCCCCAGCCACACGCACAACTCGCCCAGGCTGATGATCCAGGCGCCATGGTTGTTCATCAGCGGTGGCATCAAGGCCTGCGGCAAGCGCCAGCCGCCAGCTTCGCTCAGCCACACGAAGCGGTCTTCCTTGACCGGCGTGCGCAGCGGCGCGCCCAGCGCCTGCCAGTCGGGCAGCAGCTCGTTCAGCGCGATGGGGTCGATGACCGCGCCGGACAGGATGTGGCCGCCGACCTGGGGCGCTTTCTCAAGAACGCACACGCCGATCTCGCAGCCGTTCTGCTGCGCCAGTTGCTTGAGGCGGATCGCGGCGGACAGGCCGGCCGGGCCGGCGCCGACGATCAGTACGTCGTAGTGCATGACATCGCGTTGCATAGTGCTTTCCTGCGAGTTCGTTCAGGGAATGTAGGGCAGCGCGATCTCGTCGCTGCGCCGCGCGCCGGCGGTGAAGCCATGGCATTCGTCGAGGAAGGCACGCAGGCCCGGGGTCTGGTACTTGCGCGCATGCCACACGAAATGGAAGCGGCGGCGCAGGTTCAACTCCGGCGTCTCCAGCGGAACCAGACTGCCGCGGCGGAAGGCCTCGCGCAGCGCCAGGCGTGAGATGCAGCCGATGCCCAGGCCGGACTCCACCGCGCGCTTGATCGCCTCGGTGTGCTCCAGCTCCAGGCGCACATCCGGGCGGAACAGGTTCTGCGCCAGCGCGTGGTCCAGCGCCTGACGCGTGCCGGAGCCAGCCTCGCGCATGATCCAGCCCTCGTCCTGCAAGTCCGCGAGCTTGACGCGGCGCCGCTTGGCCAGGCGATGGTCCGGCGCGCAGAACACCACCAGCTCGTCGTCGATCCACGGCGTCACCATGAGGTCGCGATGCTGCACCTCGCCCTCCACCAAGCCGAGGTCCAGCTCGAAGTTGGCGATCTGCTGCACGATGGTGGCGGTGTTATGCACCTGTAATTGCACCCGGCTCTCCGGGTGACGCTGCAGATGACGCGCCACGATCAGCGTGGCGAGGTAATTGCCGATGGTCAGGGTGGCGCCGATCTTGAGCAGGCCGAAGCCCGCGCGCCCCTCCAGCAGGTTCTCGATCTGTGCTGCCTGGTCCAGCAGCTCGACCACGGCCGGCAACAGCAGGCTGCCGATCTCGTTGAGACGCAGGCTCTTGCCGACACGGTCGAACAGCGCGTGGTCGTAGGCGCGCTCCAGCTCGCCCAGCGCGGTGCTGGTCGCCGATTGCGACATGGCCAGTTCCTCGGCTGCGCGCGACACACTCTGGTGACGCGCCACCGCCGCGAAGACCTCAAGTTGTCTCAGGGTCAGTCTCATTCTTATATCTGTAAAATAGATATATGTAATCAAAACATTCCATTTAACAGATATTCTAGCGCTCCCTAGAATGGCTCGCAATGACACGAAACGAGCGAGGCTTCGCGATGAAGGTGCTGGTAGCAGTCAAGCGGGTGGTGGATCACAACGTGCGGGTGCGCGCTTTGCCGGATGGCTCCGGCGTGGACATCGCCAACGCCAAGACGGGGATGAATCCTTTCGACGAAAACGCCGTCGAGGAAGCGCTGCGTCTCAAGGAGGCCGGCCTCGCCAGCGAAGTGGTGGCTGTGTCGATCGGTCCCGCCGCCACGCAGGATGTGCTGCGCCACGCGCTCGCCATGGGCGTCGACCGGGTGATCCATGTACAGGGCGAGGCCACGCTGGAACAACGCGGCGTGGCCCGCGTGCTGCGCGAGATCGTGCTGCGCGAGGCGCCGCAACTGGTGCTGCTGGGCAAGCAGGCGATCGACGCCGACGCCGGCCAGACCGGGCAGATGCTGGCCGGCCTGCTGGACTGGCCGCAGGGCAGCTTCGTGTCCAGCCTCACGCTCGCCGACGGCCAGGCCCAGATCGTGCGCGAGGTGGACGGCGGCACCGAATCACGCACGCTGCGCCTGCCCGCCGTGCTGACCGCCGACCTGCGCCTCAACGCGCCGCGCTTCGTGCGCCTGCCCAACCTGATGCTGGCGCGCAAGAAACCCATCGAGGGCATCCCGCTCGACAGCCTGGGCCTGGACCTCGCCCCGCGCATGCGCACCGTGAAGGTGGCCGAGCCCCCGCCGCGCAAGGCTGGCGTGCGCGTCGCCAGCGTCGCCGAGCTGGTCGGCAAACTCAAGGATGAAGCAGGAGTGTTGCAATGAACGCAGTCAGCAAGGTTCTCGTCCTGGCCGAACATGACGGCCGCCAACTCAAGACCGCCACGCGCCAGGCCATCAGCGCCGCGCAGCAGATCAGCGCCCATGTCGACCTGTTGTTGCTGGGCCACGATCTGGCCGCCGTATGCGCCGCCGCGCGTCACGTGCAGGGCGTGGGCAGCGTGCTGCTCGCCGATGCGCCGCACCTCGCCCCGGCGAGCGCTGAAGACGTGGCGCCACTGCTGGTGGAACTGGCCACGCGCTACCAGAGTTTCGTCGCCGCGCACGGCAGCCAGGCGCGCGACATCCTGCCGCGCCTCGCGGCGAAGCTCGATGTCGGGATGCTCAGCGACGTGCTGGAGATCCAGCCTGGCCAGCACTACGTGCGCCCCATCTACGCCGGCAATCTGCAGGCCACGGTGCACAACGGCGAGGCGGTGCAGATCCTGACCGTGCGTGGCAGCCGCTTCGCCCCGGCCGGGGATGCCACCACCGAGGCGGCCGTCGAGACGCTGACCGTGCCCGCCGCCGACCCGCGCATCAGCGCAGTGCGTGCCAACCCGGCGCACTCCGACGGCCCTGAACTGACCACCGCGCGCATCGTCGTCTCGGGTGGGCGCAGCTTGGGCAGCCAGGAGAAGTTCGACGCCCTGCTCTCACCGCTGGCCCAGACCCTGGGCGCCGCCCTGGGCGCCACGCGCGCGGCGGTCGATGCCGGCTATGCGCCGAATGAGATCCAGGTCGGCCAGACCGGCGTCATCGTCGCGCCTGACTGCTACATCGCCGTCGGCGTATCGGGCGCGGTGCAGCACACCGCCGGCATGAAGGACAGCAAGGTCGTGGTCGCCATCAACCAGGACCCCGAGGCCGCAATCTTCGAGGTAGCCGACTACGGCCTGGTCGCCGACCTGTTCACCGCCGTACCCGAACTGACTGCCGCGCTTGGCGCATCTGGCGGGCAATAACAAAGAGAACGAACATGAGCAACTTGAGCACCGAGAAGGTACTGAGCGTCCATCACTGGAACGACACGCTGTTCAGCTTCCGCACCACGCGCAACGATGGTCTGCGCTTCGAGAATGGGCAGTTCGTCATGATCGGCCTGCAGGTCAATGAGCGTCCGCTGCTGCGCGCTTACAGCATCGCCAGCGCCAACTACGAGGAACACCTGGAGTTCTTCAGCATCAAGGTCGAGAACGGCCCGCTGACCTCCCGCCTGCAGCACCTGAAGGTCGGCGACGAGTTGCTGGTGAGTCGCAAGCCCACCGGCACGCTGGTGCTCGACGACCTGCGCCCCGGTCGCCACCTGTACCTGTTGTCGACGGGCACCGGCCTGGCCCCCTTCATGAGCACGATCCAGGACCCCGAGACCTACGAGCGCTTCGACAAGATCATCCTGGTACACGGCGTGCGCTGGGTCAGCGAACTGGCCTATGCCGATTTCATCGAGAACGAACTGCCGCAGAACGAGTTCTTCGGCGAGCAGGTGCGCGACAAGCTGATCTACTACCCCACCGTCACGCGTGAGCCCTTCCGCAACCAGGGCCGGCTCACCGATCTCATTGACTCGGGCAAGCTGTTCAGCGACATCGGCCTGCCTGCCCTCGATCCGGCACAGGACCGGGCCATGCTGTGCGGCAGCCCGGCCATGCTGGCCGACACCGCCGCCCTGCTCGACCGCCTGGGCCTGCAGGTCTCGCCGCGCATCGGCGAGCCGGGCGACTATGTGATCGAGCGCGCCTTCGTCGAGAAGTAAGCACACTCTCAAAAAAAGAAGGGCCGGCGAACCGGCCCCAAAGGGAGGATGCTCAAGCTTCGCGCCGGCCCGGGCCGGCACCTCGCACCTTTCAGCGCGAGCCGCAGAAACCGGCGCCGGTGAATGAGGCTCCCGGCGCCAGCCTTGCGTTCCACGACATGGAACGCAGCGAGACCTGGTTGCCGCTCTGCGACCAGGTAGCGTTCCACAGATTGCCGACCTTTCCACTGGTGGGCAGCGTGAAGCTGCCGCTCCAGGCCTCCACCACGCTGCTGCCGGTGTTGGTGACGGTGATCGCGCCACAGAAGCCCGATCCCCAGTCGTTGTTCACCTTGGCGACGATGCTCACGCCACCGCTCCCGCCCGAGGAGGAGCTGGACGATGCGGATCCGCCGGAAGAGGAGCTGGACGAGCTGCTGCTGGACGAAGAACTGGATGACGAACTGCTGCTGCTCGACGAGGACGAGCTGGAAGAACTGCTGCTCGACGATGAACTCGACGACGAGCTGCTGCTGGAAGACGAGCTGCTACTGCTGCTGGACGACCCGCTCGCCGCGCCGCGCATGATCGCGGTCACGATCTCGGGGAACACCCAGGTACGCGCCTTGCGGTCTAGCAAGGCCATCGCGTCGTTGTCACTGGCAGTCACCACGCCGTTGTCCCACCACATCACGGGGATGCCGTACTTGCCGGCCGAGCGCACGAAATACTCGGCATGCCGCACACGCTCGGCCAGGTTGTTCTTGTTGGTCGAGGCCCACTCGCCCATCACCACCGGCGTACCCTTGGCGTGATACTTGGTGTTGAGGCGCTGGAACATGCTGTCGACCGCCGCCGTGTCGGTGAACTGCGCGGTGCCCGGGCGCTCCATGGCGAAGGAATACGGCAGGTAGCCATGGACCGACAAGGCCAGCATCGGATCGCTGGGCTTCACGAAAGCGTCGATCTGGTAGTCGTAGGGACCGGCCACATAGGTCGGCAGCATCACCAGGCGCTTGGCGTTGTTGCCGCCGGTGGCGCGTATCGTGGCCAGCGCCGCCGCGTTGAGGCGGTTGACCACGTCGAAGTACTCCTGCTTGCCCCACCAGTCGTCGCCCACCCGCGGCTCATTCATGGTTTCGAAGATCAGCTTGTCGGCATCATGGTCACGAAAGCGCGTGGCGATCTGCTGCCACAGCTTGACCAGGCGCGCCTTGGCCGCCGCCTCGTTGGCATAGGTCGGCGCCTGCCAGCCATTGGTGTGATGCACGTTGATGATCACCACCATGCCGTTGTCCAGGCCGTACTGCACCACCTCGGCCGCCCGCGCGAGGCGCGTCGCGGCAATCGTGTAATCGCTGGCGGTAAAATCGTCCCAGCTCACCGGCACGCGCAGCGACTTGAAGCCCGCTGCCCGCACGGTGTCGATCATCGCCTTGGTGGTGACGGGGTTGCCCCAGTTGGTCTCGCCGCCCAGGGCGTCGAGCGTGTTGCCGAGGTTCCAGCCCGGCATCATGTTGCGGGTGATCTCGTAGGGGCTGCTGGCCGCCATGGCCGCCATCGCCAGGCAACTGACCGCCCCGGCCAACAGTTTGCGGGTAAATCGTTTCACGCCTGGTTTCACGCCAGTGGTCATGACTGTCTCCTCGGACAGACTGGCCGGATCGCCAAATCTGCCTAATTATCCAAATATGCTGAGTGATTATTTTTGTGCGTTGCAGGAGGGATTTATAGGCTACAAGGCAGCCAGGGTCACGGCGCTCCGTCGGCCATCCGGATACGCCAGTCGGACGGCTCCGACGGAGGGCGGGTTCGATGCTTGAGGTGGTCTATCGGGACGAGTGGCTGGTGGCGATCAACAAGCCGGCCGGCCTGCTGGTCCATCGCAGCATGCTGGACCGCCATGAGACGCGCTTCGCCGTGCAGTTGCTGCGCGACCAGATCGGCCAGACGGTCTATCCGGTGCATCGTCTGGACCGCGGCACCTCGGGCCTGCTGCTGTTCGCGCTGGACAAGGCAGTGCTGGCGGAGGCCGCGCGTGCCTTCGAGACGCAGGCGGTGAGCAAGCGCTACCTCGCCGTGGTACGCGGCTGGCCGCAGGAGGAGGGCGTGATCGGGCACCCGCTCAAGCGCATCACCGACGACTACGAATTCCGCCACGAGCAGGCCGGCGAAGCCGCGCAGGCGGCGCGCACCTACTACCGGCGCCTCGCCACGGCCGAGATTCCGGTCGCTGTGGAGCGCTACCCGAGCACGCGCTACGCGTTGTTGGCGCTGGAACCGGAGACCGGGCGCCGCCACCAGTTGCGCCGCCACCTCAAGCACATCGCGCATCCGATCATCGGCGACGCGACCTATGGCAAGGGCGTGCACAACCGCGCCTTCCAGCAGCTATTCGAATGTCATCGCCTGTTGCTGGCCTGCTGCGGCCTGGCACTGACCCACCCGGTCAGCGGCACGCCGCTGGTGCTGAGTTGCCCGCCGGGCGAAGACTTCCTCGCGCCGTGCCGCGCGCTGGGCTGGCAGGCCGCGCTGGACACCGCGTTCATGGCGTGAACACCACGCGCACGAAGCCTTCTTGCTGCGCCTCGCGCAAGCCGATGGCGAGGCGCGTGAAGCGCAGCCCTTCCTCGTCCACCGTCTCGGCCTGCAGGGTGTAGGGCGCGCTGGCCTCGATGCGCGCCTGCAGGCGCTCGTTGCGGTGCCACAGCAGCAGACTGCCATCCTCCTGCTGCTGCCAGCTACCGCGCGTGATGAGCGCCGTCTCGAAGGTGGCGGCGCGGACATAGGCGAAACGGTCCTCGATCTCGATCCGCCCCTCCGCCTCGCGCAGGAAGCGCAGCTCACGCGTGAGCATCTGCAACTTGGGGCTGGCGTAGGCCGGCGCGAGGTCCAGCATGATCTGCTCGCGCGCATCCGAGAAGGCGGTCGCCAGCACGCGCGGCTTCACCTTGGTCGCCTCGCGCTGCAACTCGCCGTCAACGACCGGCAGCGGATGCCCCCAGGAGTTGATCGCGCGGATCGTGTAGCGCGCTTTCGAGAAGGTCTTGGCCGAATACACCGTCATGCCGGGGTCGCCAGTGGGCTGCTCCGCGCCCAGCGCGATGCTGTAGCTGCCGATGTCGTTATGGCTGTGGTTGCCATTGCCGCCGGCCTTGATCGAGACGCCCAGGCGCTTGCCCGGCACGGGCCGTGCGACCAGCACACCGGCCTCGGCGAAATAGCTGCGCAGCCCCGGCTCGGCCAGGTCCGCCACCGGGCGCGCCGGCGCCACCGGCAGGAACAGGCTGGCCAGCGCGGCCGTCAGCGGCGCGTCGTTGGCACGCTGGCTGGCAGGTACCGGCAAGGCCGCAAAACGCCCTTTGGGCTGCACCGAAAAGGCGTCCTGCAGATAGGCCCGCGTCCAGTCGTCGATGCGTGTGTTCGGCGAAGCGTCGCCGAAGGCCGCCACATTGCCGGGCAGCATCTCGATGCCGAAGCCGTAGCGCGCGATGGCGGGCAGCCTGTCGTCGGCGAACAGGTCCAGGCGATTGCCCGTGGCCTGCATCAGGCGCGCCCGCAGCATCGTGAAGTGCGAGAAGCCGTAGTTCCAGTAGCCCGGCCCTTCCGGCGAATAGCCGTCGGCGGGAAAGCCCTTCAGATAGTTGCGGCTGTAATGCTCGCCGGCGGCCGCGAACACGGCGCGCTCTCGCACGTCGGGCAGCACGGTGAGCGCCGCGCCGACCACGCCCGACAGGCACACCGCGTTCCAGTTGTGCTCGGCGCTGAGCCACCAGTGATCCTTGCCGGTCTGCAACGAGGTCCGCAGCGGGCCGAACACGCGCGCCTCCAGCGCGCCCAGCACGCGCGCGCGCAGCGCCGGCGGCAGCCTGTCGCCCAGCAGGTGGATCGTCTGCGCGAGGTCCAGCGCGGTATCGGCGGCCAGCAGGTCGACTTCGTAGCGTGCGCCGCGCAGATTGTTCAGCCGGCTGTCATGCGCGGCCCAGGTCCAGGTCGGCTGGCGCAGCAGTTCATCCAGGGTGCGCTCCAGTGCCGGCAGGTAGCGCCCCGCGTAGTCGGCGCACTCGGCCAGCACCAGCGGGTAGAGCCAGGCCTTGCGCGCGTTCATCATGCGCTCGCCGCGCGGGCGCTGGCCGCTGCGCGAGTACTCCAGGTAGGCCTCTTCATCCCAGGGCGGGAAGTCCTGCGCCAGCAGCTTGTCGGCCGCCTTGCGCAACTCGCCCAGGCGCGGCGCCTGCGCCGCCCAGGCCGCACGGTCTGAGCAAGACGGGCCGAAACCTGAGGGAACCGCCGGCAACCAAGCCGCCAGGGTGTCGATCCGGGCGTCATCCAGCGCGGCCCAGCCCGCCCAGCCCGGCAGACTGAAGAACAGGGCACACAGGCAGCACGACAGACGCAACAACATGGGCGAATCCTCCGCGACGAAGCCGCCATGCTTGCAGGCCCGGCGCCGCCCGGCAAGCGCCGGCGGCGCTGGGAAGGCCGCGGGCACGCAGCTATCATGCATGCCTTCGTCACCTCCACACGCATCATGGACACCCGGCCCCGCCTAGCTCCGGTCGCCATCAGCCTGCTGGCGCTCCTGCTCCTGACACCGGCGGCGCAAGCCGAGGAAGCCGACCCGCGTTTCTGGTCGCAGGAGGACGGTCAGCTCGACGTCTCCGGCTTTCTCGACCAGGCCTATGGCTTCCTGCCGGTCGTGGTCCCGATCACCGAACCGGCTGTGGGCTTCGGTGCGGTGGGCGCAGTCGCCTTCATCGACAAGCCGGCGCAGGAGGATTCACGCGCTGGCTTCGGCCGCCCCAACATCAGCGTGGTCGGCGCGCTGGGCACCGAGAACGGTACGCGCGGGGGCTTTGCCGGCGACGTGCGGCACTGGATGGACGACCGCCTCAAGACCGTGGCCGCGGTCATGAAGGCCAAGGTCAATCTCGACTTCTACGGCGTCGGCCGCGTACCGGCGCTGCAGGATGCGCCGCTCGCCTACACCATGGACACTGAGCTCGCCCTGGCTCAGGCACGCTACCGCCTCGGGCAATCACCCTGGTGGGTGGGCCTGGGCTATGCGCTGGCCTCCACCACGATCAGCTTCGAGGCCCCCTTCGGCACGCCGGGCCTGCCCAGCTTTGCCCGCGAGTCGCGCGTCGGCGGCCTGCTGCCCCTGCTCAGCTATGACTCGCGCGACTCGCCCTTCACGCCGGGCGCCGGCAGCATGCTGGAGCTGAGCGGCGGAGTGTTCAGCAAGTCGCTCGGCAGCGACACCGACTTCCAGCGCTACAACCTGATGGGGCTGCACTTCATGCCCCTGGCATCAAAGTGGTGGCTCGGCATGCACGGCAGCCTGACCAGTTCGCATGGCGAGGTGCCCTTCTACCTGCAACCCTTCGTCAGCATGCGCGGCGTGCCGGCCATGCGCTACCAGGGCGAGCAGGTCGCCCAGGTCGAGGCCGAGCTGCGCTGGCAGTTCTACCAGCGCTACAGCCTCGTCGCCTTCGCCGGCGGCGGCCAGGCCTGGACCGACTTCGACCATTTCGAATCCAAGCGCGAGGTGCTCGCCGGCGGCTTCGGCTTCCGTTACGAAATCGCCCGCAAGTACGGCCTCCACCTGGGCCTGGACCTCGCCCGCAGCCGCGACGGCAATGCGGTCTACGTGACCGTCGGCAACGCCTGGATGCGGCCCTGATCCCTGCGCGCGGGATGGGCTCCGGTAAAATCGGCCGATGGACTCCGTTTCTCCCAGCACTCCTGCCGCCGCCGCTCCCGTCACCTCTCCGCGCTTCATCGCGATCGTGCCCGCCGCCGGCTCCGGCAGCCGCATGGGCGCCGCCTGCCCCAAGCAGTACCTGCCCCTGGCCGGCCGGCCATTGATGTGGCACGCGCTGGCCACGCTGTGCGCGGTGCCGCGCATCAGCCGCGTGTGCGTGGTGCTGTCACCGCAGGACGAATGGTGGGAGACGCAGGACTGGTCCGCCCTGGGCGACAAGCTGCAGGTGCTGCGCGTGGGCGGCGCGACGCGCGCCGACAGCGTGGCCAACGCGCTGGCCGCACTGGCGAGCGACGTGCAGCCCGAGGACTGGATGCTGGTGCACGACGCCGCACGCGCCTGCCTTGGCATCACCCAGGTCGACGCGCTGATCGACGCGCTGCGCGACGACGCCGTGGGCGGCATCCTGGCCCAACCGGTGGCCGACACGCTCAAGCGTAGCGATGCCGCCAGCCGCGTGGCCGACACCGTGTCGCGCGACGCCATGTGGCAGGCGCAGACCCCGCAGATGTTCCGCCATGGCCTGCT
This sequence comes from Uliginosibacterium sangjuense, assembly GCF_059132465.1. Taxonomy (NCBI): domain Bacteria; kingdom Pseudomonadati; phylum Pseudomonadota; class Betaproteobacteria; order Rhodocyclales; family Zoogloeaceae; genus Uliginosibacterium; species Uliginosibacterium sangjuense. The sequence continues at coordinate 578,031 of NZ_CP101132.1, read as the reverse complement.
GCTACGCGCCCTGGGCAGCGCGCGCGCCGTCACCGACGAAGCCGGCGCGATCGAAGCCCTGGGCCTCGCGCCTCGCCTGGTGGCGGCGGATGCCACCAACTTCAAGATCACCTATCCGCAGGACATGCAGCTCGCCGAGCTGATCCTGCGCGCACGCGCGGAGCCACGCCCGGCATGAGCGCCCCGCGCATCCGCGATGCCCGCGACGGCGACCTGGCGGACATCGCCGCGCTCGGCATGCAGGTGAGCCTGGCTCACCATGCGCAGTGGCCGCAACTGTTCCGCGGCGCGGACGCCGCACCCGAGCAACGCGCCTACTGGGCACGCTGCCTCCACGGCACGGGCGCGCTCTGCCTGACGGCCGAGATGGGCGAGCCGGGACGATTCGCCGGCATGCTCATCGGGCAGATCGTGGACGAACCCTCCGGCCCGCTGCTCAAGGCACGCCGCCTGTTCCGCGTGTCCACGCTGGCGGTGGAAGACGGCTTTCGCCGGCGCGGCATCGGCCTGGCCCTGATGCGCGAAGGCATGCAGCGGGCCCGCCTGGCCGGGGCGCAGGAAGTCCGCCTCAATGTCTGGGAATTCAACCCTGCCGCGCTGGCGCTCTACGCCAAGCTCGGCCTGGTGCCACGCACACGCACGCTGGCGCTTGAACTTGCAAAAGGAGCCACACCATGAGCCTCGACGCCTTCTCGTTCCGCATCGGCCAGGGCCTGGACGTGCACCGCCTGGTCGAGGGCCGCAAGCTGATCCTCGGCGGCGTCGAGATTCCCTACGACAAGGGCCTGCTGGGCCACTCCGACGCCGATGCGCTGCTGCACGCCATCACCGACGCCATCCTCGGCGCGGCAGGCCTGGGCGACATCGGCCGCCTGTTCCCCGACACCGACGCCGCCCACAAGGACGCCGACAGCCGCGTGCTGCTGCGCGAAGCCATGCGCCGCGTGCGCGAAGCCGGCTGGGCCGTCGTCAACGTCGATGCCACCATCATCGCGCAGGCCCCGAAGATTTCACCGCATGCCGCACAGATGGTCGCCCACATCGCGGCCGACCTCGGCATCGAACCTGCCTGCGTCAACGTGAAGGGCAAGACCAACGAGAAGCTGGGCCACCTCGGCCGCGGCGAAGGCATCGCCACGCAAGCCGTCGCCCTGCTCGCCCGCGCCTGAGCATGAACGACCTGTTCGGCAGCCCGCCCGAACAGCCGCTGCGCCTGTTCTTCGCCCTGTGGCCGCCGGCCGTGCTGGCGCATGCACTGCACACGCAGGCGCGCAGCCTGCAAGGCCGCGTCATGAACCAAGCCGGTCTGCACGTCACCGTCGCCTTCGCCGGAGAACAACTGCGCTCGCGCATCCCCGCCCTGTGCCAGTTGGCCGAACGTCACCCGCTGCCGCGCGTGACGCTCGACATCGACCACCTCGAATACTGGGCCGGCCAGTTCGTCGTCGCCGTCCCACAGACCGTGCCCCCCGCCCTGCACGCAGCCGTGATGCGCCTGCACGCCGAAATGCGCGCGCTGGGCATGCGCGTCGAACCACACGGCTGGCGCCCGCACCTCACCCTGCTACGCAAGGCGCCGTCACAAGACCTGCCCACCCTGACGCCTCGCGCCTGGACGCTGGAGACCTGGCACCTGGCAATGTCCGACGGCTCAGGACACTACGAGTTGCTGCATAGCTGGCCCACCAAGCAACTCGGCTAGCGGGCTGTCACCCTGCCGTTGGCGGCCTCTGAGTGGAATCTGGTGAAGATCGATACCGGCCGGACTCAGTCACCGCGCGCCCTCTCGGCTCCTTTACGGCCAAACTCGCGTGGTGAGTGCCCCCAGACCCGCTTGAATGCCGTACTGAATGCACTTTCGGACTCATAGCCTAAATCGGAAGCAACTCTGGACACGCGCTCTTTCCCAGACCCAAGCCTTTCGCATGCCATAAGCATTCTCCATCGCGTCAGGTACTCCATGGGCGTACAGCCGACGACTCTTCTGAAACGCTCAGCAAAACTGGAGCGAGACTGACAGGCAAGTCTTGCGAGATCCCGCAGCATCCAGCGCTGTCCCGGATTCGCATGTATTGCACGGATGACAGGGCCGAGGTGCCGATCAACAAGCGCGGCAATCCAGCCCGTGCTCGGCTCCGCGGTGTTTTCCAGGTGAAGACGCAGCGCCGAGATCAGCATCATGTGTGCGAGGTGCTGTGCAATCAGCTCACCTCCCGGTTGCTGGTCGCGCAGCTCCAGCATCATGCGATCGATGGCCCAGCGCAATGCGGACTGCTCGGATTCACGGCGGATGTGCACGATTGGGGGAAGCAGATCCATCAGCATCGAGGCGTGCTGCCCGCTTACCGCAAAACGACTGCCGACCAAGAATAGATCGCCACCGCCATTGATCGTTACAACCCCGCCCGCGCGCACGGGCGGAAAAATGCCTGCAGCATCAACGGGGGCAACTCCTGGATCGCTGGCGAGACGGAACGGTCTACCACTGGGCAAGACGAAACACTCGCCTGCAACGAGCCTTACAGCGTCGGCCTGCCCCTCCACGACGAGCCAGCAGGCACCGGAAACGATGGCGTAGCACTTGATCAGCAGATGCTGGCTGGAGAACTGGACAGCCCATTCACCTCCGGCATCAAACCCTGACGAGATGTGGCTGCGCGGCTTGAGCAGCGAGAGGACTTCGGAGAGCGGGTCCATCGTAATTCCGGACGATCAAGAAGATTACTCGGATCCTACGCCGTGGATCATCCGACATCGAGAAGATATCGTGCCTGCCATGCACGCTCGCCCGGCATTTCCTGGCAATGCGGATCACCCGCTACCCCGCCGGCGTCTCACACGAAACCCGGAGTTCCTCATGATTGTCGTCACCGCCCCTACAAGCAAGATTGGTCGCCAAATCCTGCCCGCTCTGTTGGCACATGGCGCGCCCGTGCGAGTGATCGTACGAGATTCGGCAAGCCTTCCAACCGAGCTCATGGGCCGCGTCGAGGTCGTGACGGGCTCGCATGCCGATGCTGCGGTGGTAAAGCGCGCGTTCGACGGCGCCGAAGCCGTGTTCTGGCTCGCCCCGGCGAATCCTCACGCCGACAGCATCCTCGAAGCTTTTGTGGATTTCACACGTCCCGCCGCGAACGCCTTGCTCACCTGCGGAGTGAGGCGCGTGGTGGGCATCAGTGCGCTGGGGCGCCATACGCCCCAAGCCGCCAAAGCTGGCTACGTCACCGGCTCGCTGGCCATGGACGACCTGATTGCGAGCACAGGGGCTCACTTCCGCGCGCTCACCCTGCCTTCATTCATGGACAACATCCTCAGGCAAGCCACGACGATCAAGAATCAGGGCCTGTTCTTCTCCCCAATTGACGGTGATCTGAAGCTACCCAGTTGCGCAACGCGCGACATCGCCGCGGTAGCGGCACGCCAGTTACTCAATACCGAATGGACGGGGCAGGAAGAGGTGGCGGTACTGGGGCCAGAGAACATTTCGTTCAACGACATGGCCGCGGTCATGTCGGAAGTGCTGGGCAAGCCGGTACGTTTTCAGCAGATCTCGCTCGACGCCTATAAGGCGGGTCTTCTCCGTGCGGGCTTTTCCGAAGCGATGGCGCAAGGCATGACGGACATGGCGCGGGCAAAGAGCCTCGGGCTGGACCTCGGCGTAAAGCGGAGCCCCAAGAACACCACGCCGACACGCTTCCGCGCCTGGTGCGAAGCGGCCCTGCTCCCCGCTCTGACCGACTAATCAATCCAATAATAGGACTCGACATCATGCGCATGACAGGCAACACCATTCTCGTCGTCGGCGGCACCAGCGGCATCGGCCGGGCACTAGCCGAGGCATTCCATGCACTCGGCAACCAGGTCGTCATCGTCGGTCGCCGGCAACACCTGCTCGACGAGATCGTCGCAACCCATCCCGGCATGCAGGCCTACCCGCTCGACGTTCAGGATTCGGACGCTGTGCAGGCTTTCGTCGCTCGACTACGCGATGAGGTGCCGTACCTGAACGTCCTAATCAACAACGCCGGTATCTCCAGGCCGGAAGACCTGCTGGCCGACCCACCCGCACTCTCGGTGGCGCGGGCCATCATCGACATCAACATCATGAGCGTGCTGACCGTGACCACGGCGTTTTTGCCGCTGCTGCGACAACAAGAGACGGCCTCAATCATCACGACAACATCCGGCCTCGCCTTCGTGCCTCGCGCCAACTTCCCGGCGTACTGCGCAAGCAAGGCTTTCCTGCATTCCTGGTTGCAATCGCTGCGCGTGCAACTGCGCCCGACCGGCATCGAAGTCCTGGAACTGGCACCACCCTATGTGCAGACCGAGCTGAGCGGCCCACAGCAGTTGCACGACCCACGCGCCATGCCACTGGCAGACTACATCGACGCAGTGATGCATCTGCTTTCGACGCAACAGACACCAGGTGGAGAGATCCTCGTCGAACGGGTGAGTGGCGAACGCTGGGCTGAACGCAACGGCGATTACGCCCAGCGCTTTGCGCACTTCAACGGCTGAGGCTTCAGGCCTTGCCGATGGCGATGAGGGCGAGAATCAGCAGGCAGAAGATGCCAGCATTCAGCTTCGGCTCCCAGTACTCCATGAACAGGAAGGCGATGGCAAGCCAGCCCAAACTCGCGGCCAGAGACAGTGCCAGCACGGGAGTCTCCCGGAGCAGGTACGAGGCCCGCCAAGCCACATAGAGCCCGAGCAGTCCGAATACCACCTGCCCCAAAGCGAACGCGGAGTTCAATCCGTAGTAAAGCGTGGTCTCCGCGCCGGGGAGGCGTTTTCCGCGCAAGTACTGCGACAGCACATCGATGACGAAGTGCAGGACGCCGCTCGCGGCAAGCCATCCGAAGGCGGCGTAGTGGATGTAGGCGGGCATGGTCGGCACCGAATGGTTTCTGTGTGCGTGCAGATGGGGTTCTACTGCGCGACTCGTCCGCTCTGCACCCGTTCGGCCGAGCGCAGGAAGGTCCACGTGAAGAACATCCCAACTGTCGTGTTGTTCCGTGTCTTCACCAACGGGCTGTCCTCGAAGCTCGCGCCGTGCAAGTCATCCAAACGGATGTACGCCACTGCCCTGAAATCGCCTAGCTGGCGCGATAACGCCACCTGGACCGTGCTGCCTGCATACCCCGAAGAGGCGTGGTAGGCCGGCCGAGCAGGCGTCGCGTACTGCTCTTCAACGTCATAGAAATGCTGGTTGTAACGCGCACTCCCGTACCTCGGCCCCGCTTGCATAATCAAGTTCCACTGAGGGTGATTGGCAGGCGTCCAGTTCAGGGTGAGGCGCGGATTGAAGGTCCAGCCCTGGTAACGCGCGCCCCCCTCCAGGCCCACCGCCGCACGCACCGGAAGAACCAGGGCGAGCTTCTGGTTCCCGGCCACGTTGCGCCACAGCTTCACATCCAGCGAAGGGCCAAGCTCCATCATGTAACCCAGGTCCGGCATGCCTTGGCGAGCGCGGTTGCCACTACTGAAAATCGGTGCATAGCCACTGACGCTCAGCGTCACATCGAATGCATCCGTCTTCAGGAAGTTCGCGCGCAGGCCGTCACGGTCTGCATTCAACCAATCCAGCCGATACACGAAGTACGGGATCGGAAATACCCTGTTGGAGGATTCGTCGGAACCGCGGTAATCAGGCAAGGACAGGGCCGCCAGGCCCAGACCAAGCTCCCAGCGGGGAAGCTCCTCGGCACCCGCCGTATTGCTGATGGCCAGCCAGCCCAAGGCAACATGGACCGCTTTTTTATGCATGCGCCACTCCAGGCAGGTGACGCGTCCTGGGCGGCAAGCCCTGCGGTGCACCAGCGGCCGACAGCCACTGGTCCGCCACGAAAGCGGTGCCCGCCACACGCGCCAGGATGGGTTGCCACATCGCCTGCCATTGCACCAGCTCTGCCCCCCTTCCGTTGAACACCTGTTCGAGAAAGGCCCAGGCGAGTTCGGCTGTTGCCTGCTTCACCTTCACATTTAGCCAAGGCCCGCCGGTCAGGGCGCGATCGGTAAACATGCTGTGGGAGCCGCCACGGAACACCGCAAGCATTTTGTCCGGATAGGGGATCGCATTGAAGATATCCAGCCGATCCCCGGCTCCCGAGTGATACCCCGGAATCTCGATCACATCGTCGGTCGCGGTGACATGCATCGTGGGTACCGCAATCCGGCTCAGTATCCCGGCCAGGTCGTGCTCACCATAGAACGGCGGAGCGGAGATCACCACGGCCGCAGAGAAGCGGGAGTCCAGGCAATCAATCGCCCGGCCCTCTCGCACAACCTGTGCCCCCACGGTCAACAGTGTGGTGTTGGCACCGTAAGAGTGGCCCGCCGCAACGAGGCGCTGGCGGTCAACCGCCGCGCCAAGAGAGCCCATTTCGTCTGCGAGCATGCGATCAAGCGCGAAGCGCACATCCGTCGCACGCGCGATGGCCTCCCGCTCCTGGGCTGCGGCCTGCAATCGACCGATCAAGCTGAACGGATTCCCCCGCCAGAGTTCAGCATCACTGCCAACATGCTGAACGTGCAGACAGGCTATGCCACGTGCCGACAAGTGTTTCCCGAGGTAGCTATAGCCTTGTCGCGAACCACCTATGCCATGCGAGAACACCACCAGTGGCGTCGAAGCTTCGGCTACGGCATCCCTTGGCCAGTAGAGGCGTACCGGTACCGGACGCGAACGGACCTGATCGACCCAGTTGAAATCTGTGACGACATACGGCGGCGCCAATGACTGCGCTTTGCTTGTCGCACTCCATGCCGCGAAGGGAGCCATGATGAGCATGGCATTGAGTTTTCGCCGCGTCATGTCCACCTGCTGGGATGACAGGGCTTCCGTCAGTCGGATAGCGTGCTCTTCAAGATGGTGAGGCGCGGCGCCACACAGGCTGCGCGTTGTGAAGTGATGCATCGGTAGATTTTCCCCGTCAGCGGTTCCAGGCCAGGCACCGCTCGTGCGCTAGCCGAAAGAGAACTTGAGCTATCCGCCTGCGTGAAGCGATTGAACAACCTGGATCGACGCTGACGGCGCGGCGGGATAGGCCACGCCAGTCAGCCTTTCCGATTCGCTCCACAGCCTGGCAGAAGCCCCCCTGTCCAGTCCTTGCGAAGGCACGTGGCAAACGACGGGATAGCCACGAAGTCCGCCCATTCCGTCCGGTCCGTAATAGGCACCGCCATAGGCCTGGGGAGCAGTGGCAGCAAAGAGTGTGGGCAACGCGCCCTGCTCTGCTGGCTGAAAAAGGAACCACAGGAAACGCCGGGCCATACCTGCAGCGCTCCACGCGCCGGCGTTGTTGAGTATCAGGTCCGTGCGTGTCACCCCGGGATGGGAAGCGATGCTCTCGATGCCCCACTCAGCGACATCACTGCGACGCTGCAACTCAAGCGCGAACATCAGGCAGGCGAGTTTTGATTGGCCGTAGGCAGCCATTGGTGTGTAGCGCTGTCGCGCCTGCAGGTCCTCGAAGTTGATCACCCCACCTCTGGCGGCGATGCTGGACACCGTCACGACACGAGGCTTGTCGCCCTTGCGCAGGAGCGGAAGGAGACCGGCCGTCAGCGCAAAGTGGCTGAGATAGTTGGTGCCGAACTGAAGTTCGAATCCGTCTGCCGTTTCATGGCGCTTCGGCGGTGCCATGACCGCCGCGTTGTTGACCAACAGATCCAGGCTGCCGTATGAACTCTGGACGCTCTGAACAAATCCCTCGATGGATTCCAGGCTGGCGAGGTCCAGCTTGCCAAACCTCACTTTTGCTTCCGCGACATGCTGGCGGATCTGGCTGACAGCCGCCGCCCCCTTGGATGGATTGCGGCCCGCAATGATGACGTTTGCGCCAACACGGGCGAGCGCCAAAGCGGTTTGGAGTCCCAAGCCACCAGTTCCCGTGACGATCGCCGTACGGCCACGCTGGGGAGGAATGCAGGATGCTGTCCAGATGCTCACGACTTTGTCTCATCAATTGATCACATGTCAGCAAGGCTGCCTGCATCGGTTTGCGGAGCTGTCTCCGCAACGTAAAGAAAGATGAAGCGGGAGATGCGGTTCCTCATAAACACGCCCGCACATGCAGGCCCGCAGCCTGCAAGGCCGTGCCATGAACGAAGCCGGCCTGCACGTCACCGTCGCCTTCGCCGGAGAACAACTGCGCTCGCGCATCCCCGCCCTGTGCCAGTTGGCCGAACGTCACCCGCTGCCGCGCGTGACGCTCGACATCGACCACCTCGAATACTGGGCCGGCCAGTTCATCGTCGCCGTCCCACACCCCGCCCTGCACGCAGCCGTGATGCGCCTGCACGCCGAAATGCGCGCGCTGGGCATGCGCGTCGAACCACACGGCTGGCGCCCGCACCTCACCCTGCTACGCAAGGCCACGCCCCAAACCTTGCCGGCCTTGCAGCCCCACACCTGGACGCCCGAGGCGCTGCACCTGGCGGTGTCGGATGGTTCGGGGCACTACGAACTGCTGCAGCGCTGGGCAACTATTTCCTCGGCTTGAACTGAGTGAAAGCCACGCCTCTGTCGTAGATGCAGCTCGGCGAAGTCCGGGGCTCCTCATGCCTACGCAAATCCGGATTCAGCATTCACCTACATCTGGGCTACTTACTCAAAGTTTGGCCAAAGCGAACGCAGTCATTCTGGATCCTGGTCAGTACTTTCTGTGCGAGTGGATAGACTGCGATCTTGTTATGCTCAGCGAGCCATAGATTTACTCCCTTTTGGGTCTGGCCGCCAAAGGAGAATAGGGATGATTTGTTCTGGGTGTGTAACACCGAGCCAACTCAAGGAAATTGTTGTTTCAAAAGGACTTCTTGGACAGTGCAACTATTGCGGGCAAAGAGACCTTGTGGTTGAGTCTGTCATGCTCTTTGATCACATCATTGAGCTGGTGGACGCCAATGTTGCTTCAGAAGATGACCTGACCCACTTTGAGTTGTGCTTGATATATGAGTGCGGTTCCGACCACATCGCAGTTGCAGATATTGGCATCGTGTTGTCTGAATGGTTTGATCTTGCGGATGAGCCGTACTTTGATGATCTGATAGCTCATATTCCTAAGGAATACCTGGAGGATGAACGTGGCAACGAACGACACTACTTCTCCGACGACGGTGATCTTGAGCAGAACATCTACGAGCGCCAGTGGGAGAAGTTCATCGCCGACATTAGGCACCTCCACCGCTTCTTCAATCCCAACGCCAAGGTATTCCTCGACTCGGTCTTCCACCTGCTGTCATCTGAGAGCGAGGAGCTGAAACCTGAAGTAGTCCGCACGATTAGCAAGGGTCAGGAACTCTACAGGGCTAGGACCGTTCAAACGTTCGCGACTGCCGAGAAAATCGAGAAAACCCCGCACAAAGAGCTTGGCCCCACCCCAAAAGACAAGGCCACCAGTCAGCGGATGACACCAAATGGCATCTCAGCCCTCTATTGTTCTTTGGAGAGGGATACTTGCTTGAGCGAAATCCGCTCCATGACTGGTGACAACGTGGTCAGCGGTGCCATAACCCCCACGAATCACCTAAAACTCCTGGATTTAACCAAGCTAGAGTTGGTCGAGCCCCCGAGGCTTACTTTTCTTGATGTCGGCTACCGAAAATCCCTGCACCTAAGGACTTTCCTCAAGTCCCTAGTAAAAAAGATGTCAAAGCCGAAGGGGCGCAACGACGATCTGAGCTACTTATCCACACAAGTGGTTTTTGAGTATCTACGACTGAAGTTCGGCAATCAGGTCGACGGCTTGGTCTTTCCATCTGTCCAGACGGGCGAAGTCGGTACTAATGTCGTGCTATTCCCTGAGGTAAGCGTGATCAGCGAAAAGTACTACTACCCACCTGAGGAGATCGCAAGGCTTATGACTGAAGGCACTGCTGTCAAGCAACGGGCATTCAATAGGGGCGACAAGCTAGCCTTCGTTGCTAGTTCGCTGCGCTTTCACCGAATTACGGCGATCGAAACCAAATCGGAAGTGCACCAACAGGCTCATGATCTGTTCATGAGCGATATGGTCCGCAAAGGATTTTTAGCCGGGTAGGGCGGGCTCGGTGAGCCCATACATGGACGCCCCCCGTTTGCACGACCAATCTTTTCGATGATGACGACTCACGGAGTCGATTGCAGCCATACATTCGGTCTTTGACGCAGCCCTTGCATGACTGCTGACGCATGATGATATTCCCGGGTCACAGCTCAATCACCCTATCGTGCTCAGGGCACATGGGCTCGGACGAGTTGTCATGACCCCGGTCTGACCTGTGGGTGCCATCATTTCAAGATTGCCCAGGCAATCGAGTGAGCTGCCTCCGTGTTGCGTTGATCGGTACTACGTTGTGCTCGACCGGGCCGACTACGCGCAAGCGCAGTTGGCTTGCGCGTAGTCGGCCCGGAACATTTCTCCTGTTCTGAGCATCGCCCAGATTCGTCGTGCGTTCTTGGCCGCAAGCGCGACTGCAGCAATGTTGTGCCCACGTCGCTTGGCAAGCTTCACGACCCAATCTTCTGCATGCGCCTCGCTCTGCATCAGATGCCGCAGCACCGCACGAGCGCCGTGAATCAGCAGCTTGCGCACATAGCCATTGCCCCGCTTGGTGATCCCCAATAACACTTGCTTGCCACCACTGCTGTGCTCACGCGGCGTCAGCCCCAGGCAGCTCGCGAACTTACGCCCATTCTCAAAACTGTCGCACCGGCCAAAGCTGGCTACCACGGCTGTTGCACTCAACAGCCCGACGCCAGGAATGCTCTCGATCAAGCGACTCGCGGCATTGCCTTTGTGCTGCTGACGGATTCGCAGCTCCAGCGCACGGATGCGCTCTTCGAGCTCATTCAATGCATGCATCAATTGCGCAATCAGCTCTTTGAGTGTCACCAGCTCTACACCTGCGCGAGCTTGCCACTGGGACACATCCTGCTTGAGTCGCTTAAAACCCAAGGGGATGACCTCGCCAAACTCGCTGAGCAAACCACGAACCTGATTGCCCAGTGCCACGCGTTGCTTCATCCATAAATCGCGCACGCGATGGAGCGCCTGCATCTGCTGGCCTTCCACGCCGCGAACGGCCACCGCGGGCACCGATTGCCGCGTTGTCGCCTCTGCAATCGCCGCAGCATCACGTGCATCGGTCTTGTTGCCCTGAACGAAGGGCTTTACATGTTGGGGCGCCATGAGTTTGATCTGGTGACCCAGGCTTGAGAGCGTTCTGGCCCAATGATGCGCACCGCCGCACGCCTCCATTCCAACAAGCACCGGTGGGAGTTGAGCAAAGTACGCAACGACTTCCCCGCGCCTCAGCTTCTTACTGCACACCTTGCGACCATGGCTGTTGATGCCGTGAGCCTGAAACACGCTCTTTGCCACATCCAGCCCAACTACCTTAAGCTCTTCCATGACGTCCCCTTCTGCTCAGTGGTTTCTCGACAACTCCACTTTGGCACTTCGATGCCGTCGCAGGTAGGGGGCGTCCATGTCATTACCCTACGCGCTACGCAGTCCCGTCCGCGCCGCTCAGGCGGGCGGAGTCACCTCCGCCCCCTTCACCGCGCTCAGTGCCAGTCGCCCACCCGTACGTCATTCGGGCTGGGCTGGCCTTTGCCGGTTTCGACCAGTGACTTCAGGCTCATCAGGAAGGTGGCCCACTTGGTGCTGCAGTGGTGCATGAACTCGTTCGCTTCCTTCCAGCCGGTGTGCCGGAACAGGACGATTGCATACTCGCCCTCTTGTCGCAGCTCGAAGCCGACCCGGGTGCCGACCCATTCCGGCGGCCCGTCGGTGACCAGCCAGTCCACGCTGCGGTTGGCTTCGAGCGCCAGCACCTTCATGTCGAAGCCACCCATGTCGACGCCGTCCTTGATGAAGCGGAAGCGCAGCATGCCGCCCTGCGTGCTGTCGCCCTGGGTGTCCTGGGTCCACCAGTCGGCCAGGCCCTCGCGGGTGGTGAGCGCGCGGTAGGCCGCGTCCAGCGGCGCCTTGATTCCGACTCTGTGCACAATATCGACCATGATGTTTCTCCGTTGGGTTGATTGAACGACAATCCGTCGTGGTCGAGAGTCTCGGCGCGGAGCCTGGGAGGGTGGGAGTGACAAGTGTGTCGGGATTCGGATGGACTCGCTGATCACCGCGGCGGCGCGGGCGCTGGCGCTGGGCTATCCACTGGATGCGCTGAAGCTGGTCGCCCTGCGCGATGACGCGTCGGCGCTCGCGCTGCGCGGCATCGCGATGGCCCAACTGGGCGACCTCGCGCGCGCCAAGCCCCTGCTGCGCAGCGCGGCGCGCGCCTTTGGCCCACGCGAGGGCCTGGCCCGGGCACGCTGCGTCGTGGCCGAGGCCGAGGTTGCGCTCGCTTCACGCGATCTGAGCTGGGACACCCAGGCGCTGGAGGCCGCGCGCGTGATGCTGGAGGCATACGGCGACCGGGCGAACGCGGCCCACGCGGCTTACCTCGAAGTACGGCGCCTGCTGTTGATCGGCCACCTCCGCAAGGCCGAGGGCAAGCTCGCCGCGCTCGACCCGTCACCCCTGCCGCCCGCGCTGCGCGCAGCGCATGAGCTGGGGATCGCGGGGATCGCGATGCGCCGCGTGCGTGCGGCGGAGGCGCGCATGGCCGTGCAACGCGCGGCGCAGGCTGCGCACGCAAGCGGCATTGCGGCGCTGATGGCCGAGGTGGAGGGCGTGGCAGCCCTGCTCGCAGCACCTGCGGCACGCCTGATCACGGAGGGCGCAGCGCGACCACTGCGGCTCGACGAGGTCGAGGCCGTGCTCGCTTCCAATGCGCTGGTGGTGGATGCCTGTCGTTACGCGGTGCGGCATGGAGATCAATCCGTCGAGCTGGCGACCCGGCCCATCCTGTTCACGCTGATCCGTGCGCTCGCCGAGGCCTGGCCGGCGGACGTGGCGCGCGATACGCTGGTGGCGCGCGCCTTCCGCCTCAAGCTCGCCGATGAATCTCAGCGCGCCCGTTTGCGGGTGGAGATCGGGCGGCTGCGCAAGCTGCTGTCGCCGCTGGCAGCGCTGCAGGCGACGGCTGCGGGATTCCGGCTCGTGCCCCTGCAGGCGGTGGAGGTGTGCGTGCTGGCGCGGCCGGTCGAGGAGAAGCATGCCGCCATCCTGGCCCTGCTGTCCGACGGTGAATCGTGGTCAACCTCCGCCCTGGCGCTCGCACTCAACACGGGGCAACGCACGGTGCAGCGCGCACTCGACGCACTGGCCGCCGCCGGCAAGGTGGAGCCGGTGGGCCAAGGGCGGGCACGGCGCTGGATGACCCCTTCGGTCGCGGGATTCACGACAGCATTGTTGCTCTCCGTGCCCGCAGGCCTCGATTAGCATGCACGGCGAAGACCCCGGAGAACACCGCCGGGCCAGCTGAATGGATCACGCATGAGGACTGCATCATGAGCAAAGCCCCTGTCGCCGAAGTTCTCCGCGAGTACGGCCCCTTCCCCGACATCGAGGGCGTGCACGGCGTCAGCTACGACGGCCGCCACATCTGGTTCGCCTCGGGCGACAAGCTCAGCGCGCTCGATCCCGAGAGCGGCGAGACCACGCGCGCCATCGACGTCGCCGCCGATGCCGGCACCGCCTTCGACGGCAAGCACCTGTACCAGATCGCCGAATCGCGCATCCAGAAGATCGACCCCGCGACCGGCCAGGTGCTGGCGACGATCCCGGCGCCGGGGAATGGCGGCGACTCCGGCCTCACCTGGGCGGAGGGGCTGTTGTGGGTCGGCGAGTATCGCAACCGCAAGATCCACCAGATCGACCCGGAGACCGGCGCAGTCCTGCGCACCCTGGAATCCAACCGTTTCGTCACCGGCGTGACCTGGGTGGAGGGCGAGCTGTGGCACGCCACCTGGGAAGGCGACGAGAGCGAGCTGCGGCGCGTCGACCCGCAGTCCGGCAAGGTACTGGCGCAACTGCAGATGCCGGCCGGCATGAACATCTCCGGCCTGGAATCGGACGGCGCGGACCGCTTCTTCTGCGGGGGCGGGCCGACACGCAAGCTGCGCGCGGTGCGCCGGCCGACGAAACCGTAAGGGCACCTGCGCGGGCCTGGCACCCGACAGGAATCCCGATCCGACCGCCGGGACTATTGCTGGAGGACGATGAACAGGAGTCGATCCGTCCCCCGCCCCCGCTTCACCAGGTGAAGAGCCCCCCGGCGGGCACCTGGCCGCTTCCGACGGCACGGGGCACTACGAGATTCTGCATAGCTGACCGACCGCCCCTGCGCATCCGCAGTGGTGACGAAGAACATGGCACAGCCCTCGATGAAGGCGCGGTCTTCGCCTGAGAACGCCTTGAAGTGCCATCAGTTTTCTGTATGGTGCGCTGCGCCTTGGCGAAGGCTGTGCTGTAGGACATATTCCTACAACGACAAGGCTAAGCGGTTTGTCTTGCTCGTACCAAAAATCCAGAACGAGGAGACAAACACATGATTCGCAAACTCACTGCGGGCGTTTTCGCCTGCCTGCTGGCCGGTGGCGTGCAAGCCGCCACCGATTATCCCTCCGGCTACACCAAGTGCGCTCAGAACACCGGGGCCACCTGCAGCATGAGCGGCACGCGCAACGTTGCCCTGGGCAAGTCAGGCTCTTTCGTCTACGCCGTGAAGACGGGTAACTTCGCGTGTACCGGTTCGGCCTTCCCGACCAATAGCTTCTCCAGCTCGGCCTGGTGCTCGGTGGGCCCGGTTGCCAGTTCCTCCTCGTCGTCTTCTTCGTCGTCTTCCTCCTCGTCGAGCAGCAGTTCCTCGTCCAGCTCCTCCAGCTCGTCGAGCAGCTCTTCCTCCTCTTCGAGCTCTTCGTCGAGCAGTTCGTCCTCCAGTTCCTCATCGTCCAGCGGCTCCAGCTCCGGCAGTTCGGGCCAGGTTGGTTTCTCGACGCAGAACGGCGGCACCACCGGCGGCGCTGGCGGCACCACCGTCACCGTCTCCACCGGCACCCAGTTGAATGCAGCCCTGTGCGGTCGCGCTTCGGTCAGCACGCCCATCATCATTCGCGTGAACGGCACCATCAATCACGGCAACACCACCAAGGTCAGCGGCAGCTGCAGCACCGCGGCCGACGTGATCGAGCTCAAGGGCGTTAGCAACATCTCGATCATCGGCGTGGGTAATGCAGCGCTGTTCGACCAGATCGGCATTCACATTCGTGATGCGCGCAACATCATCATCCAGAACGTGCATGTGCGTAACGTGAAGAAGTCCGGCTCGCCGACTTCCAACGGCGGCGATGCAATCGGCATGGAATCCAATGTGTCCAATGTGTGGGTCGACCACGTCACGCTCGAAGCCTCCGGCGGTGAAGCCCAGGGCTACGACGGCCTGTTCGACATGAAGGACAACACCAAGTACGTGACGCTGTCCTGGAGTCTGCTGAAGAACTCCGAGCGTGGCGGCCTCGTCGGTTCCGGTGATGGTGACAGTGGCAACGGCCCGGTGACCTACCACCACAACCATTTCCAGAACCTGAACTCGCGCGTACCGCTGCTGCGTCACGCCACGGCACACGCCTTCAACAACTACTACAACGGCATCGTTGAATCCGGCATGAACCCCCGCATCGGCGGCAAGATCAAGGCCGAAAACAACTACTTCACCAACGCCCAGAACCCGATCGGCACCTTCTACACCGACGACATGGGCTACTGGCAGGTGAGCGGCAACATCTTCGGCAGCGGCGTCACCTGGCTGACCGGCGACAAGCTGCATCCGGCGGGCCCGAACGTAGTGTCCACCACCACGATCAGCATCCCGTACGCCTACTCGCTGGACAATGCCGCGAACGTGCCGGCCATCGTCACCAGCGGTGCTGGCGCGGGCAAGATGTAAGCATCGGTAGCTGAAGTCAGGAAAAGGGGCCGGAGACGTTCTCCGGCCCCTTTTTTGCGACAGTCATGGGGCTTCTGCAAGGGCCTCGGACTTGTTGAAATACGGTTTCTCGCAGCAATCAAGACCGGCTGGATGCTAGGGCCTGTTCACATTTACCGCGCCGGATTGCGTGGTTCGCAGCGGTCGTTCCAGACAGCCAAGGTCATATCGACGTTCAGACGCGGCATTAAACGCCCCCAATGCATACACCTGTGGCGGCAAGGCCAGCAGCCCACGACGATCAGCAACCGCAACAACTTCAGTTCGGCTAGTTGCATTGAGCTTATGAAAGATCCCTTTCACGTGGACTTTTACAGTCCCTGCAGCAATTCCCAAATGCTTGGCAATGGCCTTGTTGGGGTGCCCTTCAACCAACAAACGCAGTACGTCCATCTCTCTTGTGGTAAGCGGTGCGGAAGCGACGCTGTCTGCAATCTTACGGGCAGCAACGGCGCCAAGGTGGGGCATGTCGCGATGCAGGGTGCGCACAGCGCTAACCAGTTCGTCCAAGTTACATCCCAAGGTTAAGTAGCCGCGTACTCCACATGCAAGCGCATGCTTGATTTCCAGTTCGCTATCTCGTCGAGTCAAGACTAGTACTCTGGGGGACTCAACGTAAGGTATGTGACAACTGCTCTTGGCGCCAGTTAGACACTCTAGGCCTTGCTCATAGTCAGCGATCAGCACGTCAGGGACCGTTTTTCCCTGATTACATTGATCCCGTGAAACAACCTCAAAATCAGCTGGTTCGCGCAAAATTGCGGTCAGCCCGGCGGCCATCAGCGGATCGTGATATTCAATCAGGATACGGATTCGCTCATTGGTTTGCATTTTTCTCTCTCCAAAGTCGTTTGATTGGCTTCATCACGCTCAATCAAGTCCTGTTTGAGGTAACCAACGCCCTTCTTTTGACCGAGAGCTGTCAGTCGTTCAGATCGAAGATTCTGCTGTGCGCTTTCATGACCTTAATGACTTCTGAGTAGTGCTCACCTCGGGCCCAGTCCCGCTGAAGCTCCAGCAGCACCTGTACTGCCGACAGCGACACAGCGCCGGCTTGTGCAATGCGCCTGATAGCAATCTCCTGCGAGGAAGGTCGAATGCCAAAGGAAGCGTCCTCTGCGACGTAGACGTAATAGCCATCTTCCATCATCTGCAGGGCAGGGAAGACCAGGTTCGCCTCGCTCCAGGCTGCGGCGAGAATGACATTCCTGCGCCCTGTCTTTCGCACGGCGGTCACGAACTCCGGACAGTCCCATGCGTTCATGCAGGTACGCTGGATGATCGACTGGTTCGGGAACTGCTCGTGCAAGAGCGGGATGAATTCGCCACCAAGTTCCCGTGACGCTACCGCGGTGAGAATGACCGGCAGCTTGAATATGCTTGCAGCCTGCGCGACGGTCATCACATTGACCAACAATGCCTCGCGGTCCGACTCGCCCAGGCAGGCAAGCAACTGGTGTTGATAGTCGAAGAGGACGAGGACGCAGTTCTCTGGGGTCAGAAGGCCTTTGTCAGTAGAGCTCACGCTCATGCTTTCTCTTCCATCAAGTTTTGATGGATACAAGCATGCCGCTTCGCACCAACACCTTCTATGGGCCAGCGGACTAGATTTTGCGCGCTACCAAGGATGGAGCACGGCCTCCTCCTTTTGGAGGAGGCGCAGCACTTTCACCTAGAGCTTGACCAGGCCACGACGGCTGGCCACGGTGATGGCTTCGGTACGGCTCAGCACATTGAGCTTGGTAAAAATACTGCGCAAATGTGATTTGACGGTGGTCTCGCTGATGTACAGATGGGAGCCGATCTCCTTGTTAGTCTTACCCCTGGCGAGCAGACCCAGTACGTCCAGTTCACGGCCCGTCAGGGCCTCGTTGCTGATCCCAGCTGCAAGCTTAGCCACAATCGTGGGGGGGATAACGGTTTCACCTCTATGCACCTTGCGAATGCAGTCGAGCAACTCCTCGCGTTGTGAATCCTTCAGTAGATAGCCACGCGCGCCTGCCTTGATGGCGTTGGCGATATCACTGTCTGTATCGAAAGTCGTGAGCACAATGATGCGCGCCGCCGGAGCAACCTGGCGGATCTCGCTGATGGCGGCGACACCATCAAGGACTGGCATGCGCAGATCAAGCAAGGCGACATCAGGTTGACGCGCCAACCATGACGCTATAGCCATGCGCCCGTCGGCAGCTTCGGCGACGACCTCCATGTCGGACTGGCGACCAATCATCGCAACAAGCCCCTCGCGCACTGTCACATGATCGTCGGCAATCAAAATTCGAATCTTCGTTCTCGCTACGCAACGCTCGGCCGACATCAACTCAGCTTGCGCTGGCGGACGGGAGCGAAGCATGTCAGATGATTTCATTATTGCTTCCGTTATGCAGAATGATCACTTGCCAGATAAGGCAGAGTGACCTGGACCGTTGTGCCGGATCCGGGTGTACTGTAGATGCTCACTTGCCCCCCCATTTCAGTCACTCGTTCACGGATACCTAGCAAGCCAAAGCCATCGTGCTTGGTGCGAGCGTCGAAACCTTTACCGTCGTCATGCATTCTCAGTGTGACAACAGACTGATCGAAAGCAAGCCGCAGACTGAACTGGTTGGCTTGGGCATGACGCAAGCAATTGGTGAGCACTTCCTGACCGATGCGAAGGAGATTCTCTTCCCATTCCGAGGGCAGGCTGGGCGGCTCGCCTTCGACTGAGAACACGGCTTGAAGTGGCGTACCCAGGGTCATTTTGTGCACAAGACTCGCCAGCGCCTCACACAAGGTATTGCCTTGCAGTGCCTGTGGGCGCAGCGCCTGCACTGAGCGGCGGGCCTCTTTCAGACTTTCGCGTGCCAGTTCGGCCGCCCTGAGCATGTGTGCCTGGGCCTCGTCATTCAGCCCTTTTACGCTTGCATCTGCAGCAGCTTCGAGTTGCACGATGACGCCGGTGAAGCCCTGGGCCAAGGTATCGTGGATGTCGCGTGCCATACGATTCCGCTCAGCCAGCACGGCTGCACTGCGGTTTTGCACTGACATGCGGATCAGTTGCAGGGCAAGCATGGCAAGATTGGCCAGAGCCTGGGCCAGATCCATTTCGTCCGCACTGAAATTGCGTTTGGATGAAAACCGGATGCCAATGACCCCTTCCACTTCTCCGGCAACCAGCATCGGCACAATCAGAATGGAGATCACCCCCAAAGCCAAGACATGATCACGCCACGGAAATCTCACGTCCTTGCGAATATCTTCGAGCAGGTAGGGCTTGCCGGTGCGAAACACCTCGGGCCAGGGCCAGACGTCGTCAATACGTAGTGCTGGACTGACCGGGCCCACCTTGGGGTCGGTGGGCATCACGATGCGGCCGTGCTCAAAAGCGAATGCAAAGGCCACCAGGCCGCTGTCTTCCTCTCGCCGCCAAAGGCTGCAGCCCAGCGCGCCGAGTTGTGTTGTTATCGTGCGTAGCACATGCTCGGCGATTCTTTCAGGCTCGGACTCAAGGGCCAGCGAGTCGACCGTGTGCGTCAAGGCTTCGACCTGACCGCGTGCCAGCTGTCCGGCTGCACGCAGCGCTTCGGCTGCGCATCTGCGCTCAGTAATGTCGCGCAGGATGACGGTGAATATTTGCTCGCCAGACAGGTCCAGGCGAGAAATAGAGGCTTCCGCCGGGAACTCGCTGCCATCCTTGCGCAGACCCAGCACCTCCCGCCGCTCACCCATGCCACGTGTGACCTCGGCGGAATGTGCAAATGCTGCAACCTGTTCGGCATGAAGAGTCTGAAGTCGCTGCGGCAAAAGCAGTCCCAATGGCTGACCAATCACTTCCTCCTGGGTATAGCCAAATACTTTCTCGGCCCCCTGATTGAACAACGAGATGCGTTGGTTTATGTCAACCGAAATGATGGCGTCATCCGCAATTCTTAAAATTCCTTCAAAGCGGGCCTTGGCATGACGGATAGCCTCTTGCGTGAGCTGGTGCTCGGTCACATCCATGACTGCGCCTGCCCATTCCAGGATGCCCCCGCTTTCGTTGCGCACAGCTCTGGCGACAACTTCCAGGTGACGCAGGCGCCCTTCGGGCTGACACAATCGGAATTTGACTCGAATGTCTTGCTGCGCGTGGGCCAGCGTTTCGCGCAACATGCCTAGATCGTCCGGGTGGACCAGTGCCAGTATTGTCTTCAGGTCTGGCTGTTCATCCGGAGCCAGGCTGCAAATGCGGCGGGTTTCGGATGAACAAGTGATTTCCCCTGTGACCGGAAACCAGCTGAAACTGCCGGTTGCGCTCAGGCACTGAGCCGTGGCGAGTGAGAGTTCGCTACGCCGCAACTGTGTTTCAGCCTGCGCGCGCTCGATGGCGATTGCAGCCAGATGAGTGATTTGCTCCATCATCTTGCTGTGCTGCAATCCTGGTTCGCCCCTCAGGCGGGAATACATGACAAAGGCACCCAAGGCCGTGCCACCGGAAGAGAGTATCGGGGACAACCAGCATGCCTGAAAGCCCCGGCGCAGAAAGTGCTCACGCCAGGCCTGATCATCCCTCAGATCAGCTTGTGCCAGGTCGCCGACGATCACAGGCAACTTGCTGCCACACATTTGTTGCAGCAGGGCATCCGGCGGCAGCAAGTCGGTTGGCGGCGCGGCGTCGAACGCAAATCCGAAACCCGGTGCAACGGTACTGTGCGCCGAGCGGCTGCCGGCCTCGAAATCCAGAATGAGGGAGCAAGCGTCCGGGGACATCTCATCCACGGCCAGGCATATCGCGGCAAACACTTCGGATAAGGGCATGCCTTGCGCAATCATCTCCAGCACGCGCTTTTCGGCGGCTAGCAGAAATTCTGCCCACTTTCGGTCTTCGATGTCGGTGTTCATGCCGAACCAGCCGATCAGCTTGCCCGCATCGTCGCGCACCGGCACACCACGGAACAGGTACCAGCGATATGTGCCGTCATGACGACGCAGACGGGCTTCACCCTCGCCTGCCGAGCCTGCGGCCAGCAGTGTTTTCCATTGGCTGACGAGTTTGGGCAGATCAGCAGGATAGATTGCAGACTGCCAACCCCAGCCATTGGCCTGATCGACTGTCAGGCCGGTGTATTCAGTCCAGCGATTGTTGTGGTACTCCACTTCGCCCGTCGCCTTGGCACTCCAGACCAGGCCGGGAATCGAATCAAGCAGTTGCCGCAGGTGGTTTTCACTCCGGCTCAGGGCTTCGGATGCCAACTCGCGCTCGGTAACATCGCGGCATGAGACCATGATCAGGTCGCGTCCCCCCAGGTTGCAGCGGATCAGACGCAGATCTATCAGAAGCCGCACCTGGTCATGCCGACGATAGGTGCGCTGAACCGTGGCGACCTCCCCTGGGAGAAGACCTTGCGTCAGATCGAGGATCTCTTCACGTGATGCACTGATCACGAAATCCCAGGGGCGCATCCGGAGTAGTGCCTCCCGGCTATAACCGAGAAGGGCGCAGGCCGCAGGATTCGCGTCGATGATGGTTGCGTCGCGCTCGACGATAAAGGTCGCATCAGCAAGATGCAGGAACACATCAGCCATGGATTTGGCTTGAGCGCTGGCCTCAGCTAACTCGCTCTTGCATCGAATCAATTCACTTTTCAGTCGATCAATCGTACTGAACGAGGACGACATGCTCTCAGGTTTTTCGTTATGCTCCAATTACGCCCCAATCAAAGTAAAGGTGAGACACTCCTTCTCGGCGCTCATGCAGGCAATGCACTCAAGACCATACAGCCGAGTTCTCATGCTTTTAAACATACCGCAACATTGTCCGAGCCATATGCTACTCAGTCCGTCCAGCTTAGGCTCATTGCTGGGTGCTTTCACTACTGTATGGACTCTGGGTCATGATCCCTACTCGCGCTGCCATCCGCCTGCTCATCGTCGATGACCATCCCCTCATGCGCGAAGGGGTGGCGGCGGTGCTGCAGAGCCAAACCGACATCGTAGTGGTAGGCGAGGCAGCGAACGGGGTCGAGGCCGTGGAGCGTTTCCGTGAGTTGCAGCCCGATGTCACATTGATGGACTTGCAGATGCCTGGCATGGATGGAATTGAGGCCATCCATGCCATCCGCAAGACCTCGCGTGATGCGCGGATTCTGGTGCTGACAACCTACCAAGGGGATGTGCAAGCGTGGCGCGCGCTGAAGTCTGGTGCGGTTGGCTATCTGGTCAAGAGCAGCCTTCGCGGCTCGCTGCTGGATGCTGTGCGCAGCGTCCACGCGGGTGGCCGATGGGTACCCCCAGAAGTGGCCGTCGCATTGGCACACCATGCGGGTGACGAGATGCTCACCGAGCGCGAGGTGGATGTGCTGCGCCTGATCGCCAAGGGTCATTCCAACCGTGAGGCCGGCGCAATGCTGTCCGTTTCGGAAGACACAATCAAAGCACGCTTGAAGAGCATTCTCGCCAAACTGAATGCGCGAGATCGTACTCATGCCGTCATCATTGCCCTGCAGCGCGGCCTGATCCAACTCTGACCGCCCAGGCAGAGCGCCCCGCTCTGACCTTCATTCCCCTGTATCAAAAGCACCGGTAGCCAAAGCGCCGGTGTCATGCCTTTTGGCATTCCTTCCGCTCGGTCTCGAGCGTCATCTACCCCCATCTACCCCAAAAGGCAGAGGCAGATCTACCCGAACGTGGGTGTCCGCTTGGGATGTGGCTGCCTAACCTTTCATCACCGACCACCACCCCACGGCCCCACCATGAAACTCGACGACACCGAAATTACGAACCCCGATCGCAGGCGGCTGCTCGCGCTCGGAACCGGGATCGGCGCTTCGCTGATCCTGCCTCTAGGCGCTGCAATGACGACAGTCGGCGAAGCGCAAGCTGCAACTCCCCCCAACCCTGTGTCTCACGAAGGAATACACATGAACACCATCACGACGAAAGACGGCACCACGATCTTCTACAAGGACTGGGGCCCCAAGGATGCCCAACCCATTGTGTTCCACCATGGCTGGCCGCTGTCCAGCGATGACTGGGATGCACAGATGCTGTTCTTCGTGCAGCGCGGCTTTCGCGTGGTAGCCCATGACCGCCGTGGTCATGGCCGCTCAGCCCAGGTCAGTGAGGGGCATGACATGGACCACTATGCTGCCGACGCTTTCGCCGTTGTCGAGCACCTGAACCTGCGCAATGCGGTGCATATCGGTCACTCCACCGGGGGCGGTGAGGTGGCGCGTTATGTGGCCAAGCATGGCCAGCCGTCCGGCCGCGTGGCCAAGGCCGTGCTGGTGGCCGCCGTGCCGCCCATCATGGCCAAGACCGCCGCCTACCCCGACCACCTGCCGATGGAGGTCTTTGACGGCTTCCGCAAGGGCGTGGCCGACAACCGCGCGCAGATGTTCATGGACGTGCCCGCCGGCCCGTTCTTCGGCTTCAATCGGCCGGGCGTGAAGCCCCTGCCGGGCGTCATCAACAACTGGTGGCGCCAAGGCATGATGGGCAGCGCCAAAGCCCACTACGACGGCATCAAGGCCTTCTCGGAAACGGATCAGACGGAAGACCTCAAGGCCATCACCGTGCCCACGTTGGTCATGCACGGTGACGACGACCAGATCGTGCCGATCGCCAACTCCGCGCTCAAGGCCGTCAAGCTGCTGAAGAACGGCACGCTCAAGGTCTACAAGGGCTACTCGCACGGCATGCTGACGGTCAACGCCGACGTGCTGAACGCCGACCTGCTGGCCTTCATCAAGGGGTAAGCAGCATGAAGAAGCGCCTGACCCACGCCAGCGGTGCGCCGGTGGCAGACAACCTGAACATCCAGACGGCCGGACCGCGGGGCCCGGCGCTTCTTCAAGACATATGGCTGCTGGAGAAGCTGGCTCACTTTGACCGCGAGGTCATCCCCGAGCGCCGCATGCATGCCAAGGGTTCCGGAGCCTGGGGACATTTCACCGTCACGCAGGACATCACCCCATACAGCAAGGCCAAGGTGTTCGCGCAAATCGGCCAGCGCACAGAAGTGTTCGTGCGTTTCTCCACCGTGGCTGGCGAACGCGGTGCGGCCGACGCGGAACGGGACATCCGTGGCTTTGCCATAAAGTTCTACACGCCCGAGGGCAACTGGGATCTCGTTGGCAACAACACGCCAGTGTTCTTTATGCGTGACCCTTTGCGTTTTCCTGACCTCAATCACGCGGTCAAACGGGATCCGCGCAGCAATCTGCGCAATGCTCAGACCACCTGGGATTTTTGGAGTCTGATGCCGGAAGCATTGCACCAGGTAACCATCCTGATGGGCGACCGTGGGCTGCCGGATGGCTATCGCTACATGCACGGTTATGGCAGCCACACCTTCAGTCTGATCAACGCCGCGGGCCAACGCACCTGGGTGAAATTCACCCTGCGCAGCGAGCAAGGCGTGCGCTGGCTGTCGGACGCCCAGGCCGAAGCCATCGTGGCGAAGGACCGTGAAAGCGCTCAGCGCGACTTGTTCGAAGCCATCGAGCGTGGCGACTACCCCCGTTGGCGGCTGTGCGTTCAGTTAATGGACGAAGCACAGGCACAGTCCTGCACCTTCAACCCCTTCGACCTGACCAAGGTGTGGCCGCATGCGGAGTATCCGCTGCACGAGGTGGGTGTGCTGGAGCTGAACCGCAATCCCGAGAACTACTTCGCCGAAGTGGAACAGGCGGCCTTTTCGCCTGCCAACCTGGTGCCGGGAATCGGACTCTCGCCTGACAAGATGTTGCAGGCACGCCTGTTCAGCTACGGCGATGCGCAGCGTTATCGCCTGGGCGTCAATCATCATCAGATTCCCGTCAATGCGCCGCGCTGCCCGTTCCACATATTCCATCGGGATGGCGCGATGCGTGTCGATGGCAACCAGGGGCGACTGGTGAGCTATGTGCCCAACAGCGAGGGAGAGTGGCCCAGCAGTTCCGAAGCCGTTGAGCCGCCCTTGCCGCTGCAGGGTGAGGCACGCGCCCATGACCACCGCGATGACGACGATTGCTTTAGCCAGGTAGCTGCCTTGTTTCGGCTTATGCGTGGCGACGAGCGACAGCGACTGTTCGACAACACGGCGCGAGCCATGTCCGGCGTCAGTCGCGAAGTACAGCAGCGCCATGTCGACCTTTGCTGCAAAGCGGACCCTGCCTATGGCGCAGGTGTAGCCCGCGCCCTAGGACTTATTTAACTGCAGTTCCCCCAACCACCAACCCACTCGCAACAAGGAGAAATCAATGAACATCCCGACTGCCAAGGCCGCCCCCGGCGCCAAACTGCTTACCCCGACCGATCACCTGTTGATCATGATCGATTTCCAGTCGCAGATGGCTTTTGCGACGCATTCGATTCCCGCCATCGAGCTGCGCAACAACGCATCCTTGGTGTCGCAGGCCGCCGCCGGCTTCAAGGTGTCGACCATTCTGACCACGGTGGCCGAGAAGAGCTTTTCCGGCCCGATGTTTGATGAGGTGACCGCGCCCTTTTCGGGGCAGACGATGCTGGATCGCACAACCATGAACACCTGGGAAGACGCCGCCGTGATTGCGGAAGTCAATCGCATCGGCAAGAAGCGCATTGTGCTGGCCGGCCTTTGGACCAGTGTTTGCATCGTGGGACCGGCCTTGTCTGCACTGGATCAGGGCTTCGATGTCTATGTCATCACGGACGCCTGCGGCGACGTGTCTACCGAAGCGCATGAGCGCGCCGTCGAGCGCATGGTTCAGGCGGGTGCGCAGCCCATGACCGCCTTGCAATACCTGCTCGAACTGCAGCGCGACTGGGCACGTGGTGAGACCTATGAACTGACCACTGGCATCGCGAAGAAGGTGGGCGGCGCATACGGTATCGGCGTCACCTACGCCAAAACCATGTTCGGCGCACACGAAGGCTGATAAGGAGGCGCCGACGATGAATACCTACGTTATCTCCGCAGCAGTCGGTCTGCTCGTCGGCGTCATCTACGCCTTGTTCAACGTGCGTTCGCCTGCCCCCCCCGTAATCGCTTTAGTCGGATTGCTGGGCATCCTGGCAGGCGAACAACTGCCCCCACTGATCAAGCGCTGGTTGGGTGCTCCAACGCACACCTCATGGCTGCGGGATCAAGTCAAACCACACATGTTCGGTGAGTTGCCACGCTGCGCCGATCAGAATTCAGCAGCAAAGGACGAACGTCATGGATAAAGCCAATACAACTCCGGATCTGATTCTGTTCCGCGGCCGCTTCAGTACCCTCAATCGTGCGCAGCCCGAAGCCAGCGCGGTCGCCATCACCGATGGCCGCTTCAGCGCGGTCGGTAGCGATGAGGACGTGCTGGCCTTGGCCGGTCCGGCTACGCGCACGGTGAATCTGAACAATCGCCGCGTGTTGCCTGGCCTGATCGATAACCACATGCACATCATTCGCGGCGGCCTGAACTTTAACCTTGAGCTGCGTTGGGACGGCGTGACCAGTCTGGCCGACGCTATGGCCATGCTGAAGGCGCAGGTCGCCATCACGCCTGCGCCGCAATGGGTGCGCGTGGTCGGTGGCTTCAGTGAGCATCAGTTCGCAGAGAAGCGCTTGCCGACACTCGACGAACTGAATGCTGTGGCGCCTGACACGCCGGTATTCATACTGCATCTCTATGACCGTGCGCTGCTCAACGGCGCGGCCTTGCGTGCTGTGGGCTACACGAAGGACACGCCTGCGCCCCCCGGCGGCGAAATCGTGCGCGACCATGCGGGCAACCCCAGTGGCTTGCTGCTCGCCAAACCCAACGCTGCCATCCTGTATGCCACCCTGGCCAAAGGCCCCAAGCTGCCTATCGAATACCAGATCAACAGCACCCGCCATTTCATGCGTGATCTGAACCGACTGGGCGTCACCGGCACGATTGACGCAGGCGGCGGCTTCCAGAACTACCCCGAGGACTATCAGGTCATCCAGCAGCTGGCCGATGCCGGGCAACTCACTGTCCGCATTGCCTACAACCTGTTCACCCAGAAAGCCAAGCAGGAAAAAGACGACTTCCTGGCCTGGACAAAAAGCGTCGCCTACAAACAAGGCGACGAGTATTTCCGCCACAACGGCGCCGGCGAGATGCTGGTGTTCTCGGCCGCCGACTTCGAAGATTTCCGCCAGCCCCGGCCCGACATGTCGCCAGACATGGAGCCTGAGCTGGAAGAGGTGGTGCGCATACTGGCGCAGAACAAGTGGCCCTGGCGCATGCACGCGACCTACGACGAGACCATCAGCCGCGCACTCGATGTGTTCGAGAAGGTGCATCGCGACACGCCGATTGATGGCCTGAACTGGTTCTTCGATCATGCGGAGACCATCTCCGAACGATCGATGGATCGCATCGCGGCCCTGGGCGGCGGCGTTGCCGTGCAGCATCGCATGGCGTATCAGGGCGAGTACTTTGTCGAGCGCTACGGCGCGCGCGCAGCCGAGGCCACACCGCCGGTGGCGAGGATGCTGGAAAAAGGTATCCGTACCTCCGCCGGCACGGATGCCACCCGCGTCGCCTCCTACAACCCCTGGGTATCGCTGTCCTGGCTGATTACCGGCAAGACCGTGGGCGGGTTGAGGATTACACCGCAGCGCAATTGCCTGAGCCGTGATGCGGCTTTGCGGATGTGGACCGAGAACGTCACCTGGTTCAGCAATGAAGAAGGCTTGAAGGGACGTATCGAGGTCGGGCAACTGGCCGATCTCGTGGTGCCTGACCGCGACTTCTTCAGCTGCCCGGAGGACGACATCGCCCATACCAGTGCGCTGCTGACCATGGTCGGAGGCAAGTTCGTATGGGGCGCGGGCGAGTTCGCGTCGCTTGACGACAGCATTCCACCGCCGGCGATGCCGGAGTGGTCACCGGTGCGCCGCTACGGTGGCTATGCCGCGTGGGGGGATAAGGCGCGTCCCCAGCAGACAGCCTTGCGTCAGGCAGCCGCCGCATGTGCCTGCGCCAACTCATGCAGTGTGCACGGCCATCGCCATGCCAGCGCTTGGGCGTCTGATCTACCGGTGTCCGACCTGCGCAGTTTCTGGGGGGCGCTGGGCTGCGCCTGCTGGGCCGTGTGATGTCGAATCCTCCGTCATCCTGTCCCATGCAGAAAGCGCTGCCCGCTTTAGCTCTGTTGGCGCTGTGCTCAGCCTATCTGCAAGGTGGGCTGACCAAGGCTCTCCACTTCGAGGCTGCCATTGCAGAGATGCATCACTTCGGCCTGCCGTTCGCAGCGCCGCTGGCGCTGGCCGTCGTGTTGCTGGAGCTGGGCGCGTCCGGCCTGATCCTCAGCGGCTGGTATCGGTGGCTGGGGGCCTTGTCGCTCGCGCTGTTCACCCTGGCGGCCAGTGTGATTGCCAACCCTTTCTGGAGCATGGCTGGGGATGCACGCTTCATGGCCACCAACGCCTTCTTCGAGCACGTGGGGCTGGTCGGCGCCTTCGTTCTGGTGGCTTGGTACGATCTGCGCGAGGCTCGGCGTGACTGAGCGGTCGGCACGCGCAGAGCCGTTCGAGGCGCCAGTCGGGGCGCTTGACCCCTTACGCGAACGGGTTTTCGCTACGCTTTGGGTGGCCACCGTACTCGGCAATACGGGCAGCTTCATGCGCGATGTGGCGAGCAGTTGGATGGTTACCGAGTTGAGCTCGAATCCAGCAGCAGTCGCGGCTGTGCAGGCTGCTGCTGCATTGCCGGTTTTTCTCTTCGCCATCCCCGCGGGCGTGCTGTCCGATATTCTGGACAGGCGCCGTTTCCTGATCGCGGTGCAAGTGCTTCTGGCCACCGTCAGCGCCCTGCTGATGGTGCTGTCGGCCAGCGGCGCTCTAGGGCTGGAAAGCCTCCTCGCGCTGACCTTTGTCGGTGGCCTGGGCGCAGCGCTGATGGGGCCGGCCTGGCTATCTATCGTGCCGACCCTTGTATCAGGGCGCCAGCTGCGTGCAGCGGTGGCTCTTAACTCGCTGGGGGTCAACATCTCGCGTGCCATCGGCCCAGCGGCAGGTGGTGCTTTGCTGGCAGCCTGTGGCGCTGCCGTGACCTACGGCGTTGACTTGCTGACTTATGCCCTGGTGATCTCCGCGCTGCTCTGGTGGCGCCCGTCGCCCACAGCGCCCGACCCGCTGGCCGAACAGTTCGTTGGCGCTTTGCAGGCCGGACTGCGATTCACCCTGGCTCAAACAGCCCTGCATCGCGTCCTGCTGCGCTCGGCGGTCTTCTTTGTGAGTGCCAGCGCAGCCTGGGCCTTGCTGCCACTGGTGGCGCGGCAGCTGCTGCAGGGCTCCGCAGGCTTCTATGGCCTGATGCTGGGTGCGGTAGGTTTGGGCGCGATTGTCGGCGCGGTGGCGCTGCCGCGATTACGGAACTTCCTTGACCCGGATGGCTTGATGCTTCTTGCCGCGATGCTAAGCGCTACCGTGCTGGCGGCCTTGGCAATGAGCCCGCCGAAAGGGCTGGCGCTGCCGATTCTGCTGGCACTGGGCGTGGCCTGGATCGTCGCGCTGAGCACGCTCAATGCACTGACGCAGAGCATCTTGCCCAACTGGGTCCGTGGCCGCGGTCTGTCGGTCTATCTCACTGTGTTTAACGGTGCGCTGGCGGCAGGAAGCCTGGGCTGGGGCGCTGTCGCGCATGGTTTGGGCCTGCCCGGCACCTTGCTGCTGGCGGCGGCCATGCTGGCCTCCACCGCCTTGTTGATGCGTCGCTGGCCGCTCCCCGCAGGCGAGAGCAGTCTGGCTGCCAGCCAACATTGGCCGACACCACCCAGAGCCCTCGAACTGGCACACAACAGGGGGCCGATACTCGTACAGGTGGAGTATCAGGTGTTACCGGCTGACAGAGCAGAGTTCGTGGATGTGCTCAACAAACTGTCAATACAGCGACGCGGTGATGGCGCCAGTGCTTGGGGCTTGTATGAAGACAGCGCCGACCCGCATCGATTGGTGGAATGGTTCTTTGTTAGCTCATGGGCTGAGCACTTGCGTCAGCATCAACGTGCCTCCCAAGCAACCGTTGCGTTGCAGGCCCGCGCGCGCGCGTTGCATCAGGGGCTGGAGCCGCCCAACGTGAGTCATTTGATCTCCCTCTAACCCATCAAAATGGAGTTTTCATCATGAAAGACCCTGTCACTACCCGCCGCCGTCGCCAAGCTCCACTTGTCACCCCCAATGGCTTGGGCACGGAAGCGCGCAAGGATCTTAGTGCTGCCTTGAACCAAGTGCTGGCTGATGTATTCGCGCTTTACCTGAAAACCAAGAATTTCCACTGGCATATGTGGGGTCCCTTGTTTCCCAGCTATCACGCGCTGCTTGACGAGCAATCCAGCCAGTTGCTGGACATGACCGACGCGCTGGCCGAACGGGTACGCAAGCTGGGCGGCACCACCCTGCACTCGATCGGCCACATTGCGCGTCTTCAACGCCTGGCTGACAACGATGCAGACCTGGTTCAGCCGAGTGGCATGCTGGCGGAGTTGTTCGATGACAACCATCGCCTGGCCGACTGGCTGCGCGCTGCGCACGAGCTATGCGATCAGCATGGCGATGTGGCGAGTGCCAGCTTGCTGGAGAACTGGCTGGACGAAACGGAGCAGCGGGCGTGGTTCCTGTTCGAATGCGGACGCAGCTAATCGAGGTGGATAAATGCAGCGCGGACATCACAGCATTACCGAGTTGTTCGATCAGCTTGGCTTGCCCTCTACACCTTCGGACATCGAAGCGTTTATTACGCGTCACCGACCCGATTCGCTAGGTTGTGCGCTTCCCGATGCCCCCCCGTGGACAGCGACCCAGGCCGCCTTCCTGCGTGAGGCCATTGCGGCAGACGCCGATTGGTCGCAGTCGGCGGAATGGCTCTCTCTGGCTCTGTGCCAACCCGCCCCGGCTACTGACTGAACAGACCAGGCAATCGCCAGAGTTTCAGTCCAAGCTCCCTCTCCCAATACAAAACAAGGATTCGCCATGTTAACTATCAGAAAATCTGAAGACCGCGGACAGGCCAGCCACGGTTGGTTGCAATCCGCGCACAGTTTCTCCTTTGCCGAGTACTACGATCCTGAGCACATGGGATGGGGAAACCTCCGCGTCATCAACGAGGATCGCGTTGCGCCAGGTGAGGGGTTTGGTACCCATGGACATCGCGACATGGAAATCATCAGCTATGTTCTGGAAGGGGAGTTGGCGCATCGTGACAGCATTGGCAATGTGAAAGTCATTCCGCCAGGTGATGTACAACGCATGTCCGCCGGTACTGGCGTACGGCACAGCGAGTTCAATCACGCCAGTGATCGCACAACCCACTTCCTGCAGATCTGGATAGAACCGAATCAGATGAATATCACGCCCAGCTATGAGCAGAAGACAATTCCGCACGACCTGAAACGAGGGCGCCTGTTGCGGGTAGCCTCAGCTGAAGGAGGGGAGCATGCTGTGAAAATCCATGCAGACGCAGCGCTTTACGCCGGGCTGTTCGATGGCGATGAGCAGGCGCGCTTGCAACTTGATTCGCAGCGCAAGGCCTATGTGCACCTGATTCGTGGCGAGCTCGCTGTCAACGGTCAGGCATTGCTGGCAGGCGATGCGCTCAAGGTTGAAGGTGAGTCGGCGCTGACATTTGATAATGGTCGATTGGCAGAGGTGCTCGTCTTCGACCTGGCGCCTTGATTCACGGGGTTATGCTGAAAGCCGTCCGGATTACATAGACACGGCCAAGTTGTGCTTCACCGCACGCTTGCCGCACCACAGCCAATGAGCCTTGCAAGCACAGGCACATGAGCAAGGTGTCTCTGCTCAATGCTGCGGGCCAGCCGTTTCCTGCGCACTGCCTTCAGGTACTCACGGAAGGCGACCGTATGGAGCTGCGGGCTGACCAATCCAGTGGGCTACTCTTGGTGGCAATTCAATGCCCAAAATTCCATGCTGGTAATGGAATCTCGTTGTCAGTGACCGCATTATGGTGAAGTGTCCTTGAGAGTGATCTGGATTACCGACGACTCCAGATGGGGCAGACCGCATTGAGGCCCCTGCATAGAAAGACCGGGCCCCGCTCTGGCCGGGAATACAACGATTTCAGCTGAGTAGCGATCCGTCCAATCTGAATGATCCCTCGTTTCCTGCACCTCTGCATTTCGTTTCTTGGCGCCTTGGCGACGCGCCGCTACCTCCTGCTCGGCGGTCTGATCTGCCTGTCCATGCATTCAGTCACGTCATGGGCGGCCTCTCTACCCGTCGCTCTAGTGGAGTTCAAGCATGAAGCCTGGTCAATAGAGCGTGGTGCGCCCAGTCGGATCAACTCGATTACACAAACCCTTGATGGCTTTCTATGGATCGGTGGTGTCGAGGGTTTGGTGAATTTCGACGGTGTGAGGTTTGAACCCGTGCGCTTGAGCACCGGTGCCACCGAAAAGTTAGTGGTCTCAAGTCTCAAGGCCTCACGATCTGGTGAGTTGTGGGTCGGACTGGCCCGGGGCCGTGGCATGGCAGTGCTCCGTAAGGGCCGCCTGGTCGAGGCCGGGATGCCTAACCCGTCGAGGGAAGTCAACGACATCGAGGAGGATGCCGGAGGCGGAATCTGGGTTGCTCGCGGTGGGCGTAGCGATCGCACGCTGGCCCGGTTTCATGACGGGACCTGGCAAGAATTCGGAACCGAAAGCGGCTTGCCCGCCCAGCCCATATGGGATTTGCATATTGCCCGCGATGGCACCTTATGGGTCGTGTTGTCGACCACTCTGGTCTATCTGCGCCCCGGAGAATCTCACTTTACGGGCACCCAGTTTGTCACCACGCCTCGTGCCAGCCTCGCGGAGGATTCATTGGGACAGCTCTGGATCTCCGACGCCGACGGCACGCGCATACTGGATCGGTCTGCCGGCCCCGACACCTTCTTCTCGCACCCCAACCCAGTTGGCGGAACACGCCTGCTGTTTGATCGCCAAGGCGACCTGTGGACCACTACGCGGAATAACGGCGTCCTGAGAATCCGTGAGCCGGGTCATCAACCTGCTACGACAGACATCATCAGGCGTCGTATCGCCTCCCTTGATGCCAAGGCTGGGCTGACTTCCGACCAGACACGCGCGCTCTTTGAGGACCGCGAAGGAAACGTCTGGGTCGGCACCGAACTGGGGCTAGACCAGCTTCGGCCGGCCAGTGTGATCGTCGATCCCGATTTGCCGCCCAATTCACCTGTCAGCTATCAGATGTCAGCCACACGCGACGGCATGGTCTATGTCGCAGATGCTCAAGCGCTGTATGTCATTGCGCCGAATCAGGCACCCAGGTGGGCCATGGATATCGACACGCCTGCCGAAGCACTTTGCATGGCGGGCGAACAGGGTGTTTGGCTGATTCTTGGCAAGCAAGTATTACGCGTTGAGGCAGGCAAAGTCCGGCACTATCCAAAGCCCCCCGGCATCGCCCTCGGC
Organism: Uliginosibacterium sangjuense; assembly: GCF_059132465.1. Lineage (NCBI taxonomy): Bacteria > Pseudomonadati > Pseudomonadota > Betaproteobacteria > Rhodocyclales > Zoogloeaceae > Uliginosibacterium > Uliginosibacterium sangjuense. The sequence continues at coordinate 544,791 of NZ_CP101132.1, read as the reverse complement.
TGCGCCGAAGATGCATCTGGAAGACTATGGATGCCCGCTCTGCAACATGGTCTGCATTGGCTTCAGGGCAGCACATGGCAGCGCTGGCCCGAGCCCTCGCCATCCCCGTCTCTACCGGCCAATGCGGCCCTTGATCGCGATGGCCGCGCGGTTGTGGTGTTCCGCGCGCGACCGCCGGAAGGCGAGCTGCCATTTCGCGCCCTCGATTCGACCACCGCCAGATCCGGTGGCATTGAAGGCCTGCTACCCACCGACGCAGGTGTGCTGGTCAGTGGAAGCCGGGGGATAGCTTTTGCCGACTCCGCCGCGAAGGCGCTGCTGTCGGGCGAGATCCATCCCTGGGCGGCCTCGGTCAATGGCTTGGCCCAGGCGCGTAACGGTGACACCTGGATGATTGGCGACGCAGGCATCGTGCTCCTGCGATCCAGTGATCTTGCAAACGGCTTATTGCAACCCGACAAACCTATCCCGCATCGCGTCTTCGGATTTGCAGATGGCATGAACAGCTTTGTCCAGAAGGCTGCGGGGCCACAGGTCGCTGTAGGGGGCGATGGTCGGATCTGGTTCCTGACTCGGCGCAATGTCCTCACCATCGCCGCAAAGGCTTTTGCGCCGAACACCTTGCAACCGCCCGTTTTGCTGCGCTCGGTCACGGTCGGCGGGCGGGTCTATGATCCCGCGCCTGAAATCGAATTGCCGGCGGGCACGACCACCGTACGCATCGCTTTCACTGCATTGAGTCTCACTGTACCGGGGCGTGTTCAGTTCAGGCATCGTCTCCTGGGCACCAGCGTGGAATGGAGCTCGCCAGACAATCGGCGCAATGCCCTGCTGACTGATCTGCGCCCCGGCACCTATCGTTTTGAAGTCGTCGCCTCCAATAACGATGGTCTCTGGAGCGAACAGGCCGCCGGCGTCACGCTCAAGATCCCCGCAACCCTGACCCAGTCCCTTGGATTCAGAATCGTCGCGAGTGTGGCGGTACTGTTGCTGTTGTATGGGCTGTACCAAGTGAGAATACGGCAAATCCTGGCCGGAGCTCGGAATCGCGCCCATGAGCGCAATCGTGAGCGTGAGCGCATCGCCCGCGAGCTGCACGATACTCTGCTACAGAGTGTGCAGGGGCTGATCCTGCGGTTTCAGTCGATCGCCAATCGCGTTCAGAATGATCCACAGACTCAGATGGCGATGAGCCAGGCACTGGACCGCGCAGAGTCGGTACTGATCGAAGGCCGGGATCGAGTGCAGGGACTACGTCGGATCTATGCCAGTGACCTTGAGCATGAAGTCCGCAAACTGATCGCAGGACTACCGCTATCGCCCAGCACCAAGGTCAGCCTGACTAGCCAGGGACTCAGCAAAAATTTACGCCCCGAAATCTTCGACGAAATTCTGTGCATCGTAGGAGAGGCCCTGTTCAATGCCGCCAAGCATGCTGGCGCTGACAACGTGACGGTGCAAATCAATTACACGCGCCGGTGGCTGATGATTACTGTCAGTGACGATGGGTCCGGACTGACCGAGAACATTGCGGCTCAGGCCCTTCAATCAGGCCATTTCGGTTTGCTTGGCATGCGCGAGCGTGCAAAAGGCATCGACGCTCAACTCAGCATTGACGGGCATCACGGCCAAGGCACCCGCGTTCATCTTCGTATAAAGGCCAGTGTCGCTTACTCGGCCTGACATGCGTCGCTCCACCCGTCGATGTACCGGGCCAGGGGCTTTGTTGCACAAATCGTCGGTCAGGCGGTGAGTAGCCGATCGACTTACAGGACGAGCAAGCCGCAAAACCGAAGTGCCGCCCCCCTGGTCAGCCTACAACGAATCCTTGCCCAGCACGGCGCGCTGCTGTTGTGGATCGACAAGTACATGGCGTGGGCTCGCAAGATGTAGATCCTTGCAAATCAATCGAGAGCTCTGCAGCCAAAATTCGTCGATCGAAGCTCAGACGTAGCCGATTGATTGAGCAGTCCAGGCAGCAGCATCAAAACCCTTACCAGGTAAGTAGTTTTGGGACTTGTTCTCGACTTTGTCGCACAAAGTTGGTGCTTGCGCGCAGTAAGGGCCTACTTCCTCGCAAAACCGCATGGGGCCTGCCTTTGAGGAAGTCGACAACCTGAAAAGTCGTTCTCGACTTTAATGGCTCGTTCTCGACTTTAATTGTCTGGAACAAGTCACTTGTTCCGGACAATTAAAGTCGAAAACGGAGGGTACGCAACGAAGCGGGTTTCGGCGTGCCTTTCGGATCACTCGAACAACCTAAAGTCGAAAACAAGCATTCATGCGGGTTGTGGCCGGCTCATGGGAGAACATTCCCACGCATTATGCGGTGACCACACACCCCGTGGATGCGTAAATACGTGACGGTGAGCGGCTTTTCGCCAGAAGCCATGACAGGAAGGTGAGATTTCATTGTGTCATTACACTCAATCTTCCAGAAACTCGCTCGCTAATCTTAATAATCTTTGTTAGGCGACTTTGGCAAAGGCGACAAAGGGGAAAACTCAAACACCCATTCTGAATAAGACATCGCCACTCTTTCTGTTCCGCCGACCGTTGTAAAAACGGAAAGTGGGACACCCTCAGCCTTACTAAACACCCCCTTTATTCCGCCATCTGGAGCACGCACAAGGCCCCAATTCGCTTTACCTGTAAGAGGGTCAGCGTACACCTTTCGCAAGTATCGCGAGGTAGTCAACTGTCGCTTATCACTGACAAGATCATCCAAATGCTGAGGGTACCTTTTTACAACGCCAGGACTTCTATAATAATATAGAGCAATCGCCTTACGAATCTGCCCTCCAGCCCAGCGGAGCTCTTCCTCCTTCTGGCGCTGCCGCTGTTGGCTATCAAGCAAAACAACTACAGATAGCGCTGCGGTAGATACAGCCACGAAAATAAGAATGGCTAGGTAAGCGAATCCAGCGTCACCGAATACCGACCTAGTATTCCGAGTACTTCCGCCCATCTTTTCCTTGACCTTTGCCGCCGCTCCGAATGTCATAAACTTTGCCATCGATCCCCGGCGGAGGTGGGAGAACTATCCAACCCTCACTACTATCATGCACAGGATCAACCGGCAAATCACGCAAATAACGCCTATCAACCAATTCGGCTAAGGACTCGGGATAACGCCCGTTGTCCGAATAAAACTGATCTATTGAAACACGTGTAGTATGAAGATTGTTCTTTAAAGCAACCTCCTGCGCTCTATCAACCGACCCATAGTATCGGGGGACAACCAGAGACAGCAGCATAGCCAATATCGCCATAGCGACCAGAAGCTCTATCAAAGTAAAGCCACACAGCTCGAGACGTACGCGCTCACCATTCACTGTACGGAACACCATTGAGTCCGACTTCCGAAGAGCGAGAATATACATCATATACATCAACACCTGCTCGCGGCCTATCTGGAGGGCTTTCATAGCTCCTTAGCCCCCAGGTTTCAATAGGATTAACAACTCCCGCGACCGCTAAATTTATCGGGTCGCGCGGAATTTTTCTTAGGAAATAAAGCCGACGTCCGGAGGACGAACTTTGATCAGGGACACCCTCAACGAGAGCGCTGAGACTGTGCGGATAACCAGAGCTATCGGCAGATCTTGCAACTCGCCCCTCATCTGCAGCAGTTTTATAGGCATCAATGGCGTTACGAATTTCACGGAGAGCCATCCGAAGCTCCGCCTCATCCCTTCTCTTCTTCGCCATCTCAGAAAGTGGCATGGCCATTAGTGCCAACAACGAGAGAACAGCGAGGCACACAAGCAGCTCAATCAGGCTGAATCCTTGTCGATTCAATTGCATCTCTACTTCTCTATCGATACCGAGTAAACCGGGGATCCGCCCTCCAACAATACTGCCCCCCCATTTTTGTCTAAAATTACTGCATTCTCAACCCTAATAGAAGAATTAAACGACCGATCCGCAACAGGGCGCAAAATGATAGTCGCCAAATCCCCTTCACCTCGTACCACATCTGAAAATGAAATGCTAAGGCTCAGACGCCCCAACGACTCGGGGGCGCTGAACTTCAGCTCTGTTGCCGCTGGCGTGGCACTTCCTGACTTCACGTCCACAACCCGAAATCGAGTCGGATCAAAGACGAGTTGGATGTTAGCGCTTTTCAAATCAGACTGCCCGGTAAAGCCCAAGCCGAGCTTGAGATCCTCATTCGCCAAAGCCTGAGGTGTGCCATTCAGCTGCAAACGACCTCTCCCCGCTTTCCTTTCCTCCTCTCGAGCCTTGGAGGGGGCGCTACTCAACTCGCTTCCCCCCGTTTTCTTGGATTCTCCCTCATCCCCAACCGCAGCAAGCCGAATGGGACCCAATCCGACATTTGCTTCGGGCCCCGAGAAGAACTCGGATATGGCGCGATCTGGCTTAACCACGCCACGCACAATTCGAGGAGTTACCAACAGAACGATCTCTGTTTTCGATACAGAATCCCCCTGGGTTCCGAACAGACGACCTAAGATCGGCAAGCTTCCCAAAAATGGGATCCGGCTCGCAGAGCTCCTGTCCTCATCACTAATGAGTCCTGCAAGAACCTGTGTTTCTCCATCCTTCAACCTCAAGACCGTCACAGCGTTGCGCGTCCCAATCTGATAATTAATGTTTCCAGAAGCACTCTTTATCTCCTTTGAAATATTGCTCACTTCTAGACCAAGCCTCACGCTAACATCGCCATCGATATGAACGTCCGGCTCCACTTCAAGCTTGAGGCCCACATCTAAATAGTTCACCGACTCCGAACTCACGCCAGTAGAAGTTGTTGTTGTTGTGACTACGGGGACTTTATCTCCAACCAAAACTTTCGCCTTCTCTCTATTTTTCACACGAATCTTCGGATTGGCGAGGAGACTAGCTCGGCTCAGCTGGTCCTTAATATTCAAGGAAAGCGCGGGGTCGCCTACGTTTATACGCACTTGATCCGACGGAATTGATCGAAACTCTGGCAGCGGCAACACACCAACCTGCCCGCTGGAACTCAATACGCTCGCACTAATTTTCTGTGGGTACTGAACGCCCAGCTCCATCAAATCTGTGCGGCTAACCTCCATCACCTCCAAGTCCAGAACCACTTCAGGCTGTGCCACATCTTGGCTAAGCAAGAGTCGCTCAACGGTCCTCACAACGCCCGGAGTGTCGCGTACCACAATCAAGCCAATCTTGTCATCAACAAAAACCTCTCGTGCTTTCAACACTGTCTTTACAAGCGTGGCGACCTGTTTGACATCCGCATTGCCAACAAAGAATGACTTGACGAGCAGCTCTTGATACTCTTTCTGCTTCGCCTGCGTTGCCGGGTAGATCAACAGTGTCGAGTCATTCAGCACTTTCTGCTCAAGCTGATTGGTTACCAGAACAAACCTCACCAACTCCTCTACACTCGTATTCTTTACGCTCAAAGTTGTCCTTTGATCAGTCTTGACATCTTTGTCGAAGATAAAATTCAGCCCAGATCCTTTAGATATAAAATCAAATATCTGTCGTACACTTCCATCTCGGATATCCATCGAAATCGCTTTACGGAACGAAGCCTTAAGGCGCGGCTCCCCGCCATAATCCAATGCTCGTTGTAGATCTATACGCCTAAGCAGCGCACCGGCAATTGAATTCTTTGGATCGAGAGAGATGATTTCGCGCGCTTTTTTTTCTGCCAAATCAAGATTCCCATCCTTCAACAACTCTTCTACTTTGGCCAGCTCCTTCTTGGCATGGCGCTCGACATGCAATTGCTCTCGTCGCTGGATAGCCGCGTAATTCCTAGGGTCGACGGCAAGCACTTCCACATATATAGCATCCGCCTCATCAAACCGACCTGCATCTTTTTCAACTTCTGCACGGGAGAGCAGCTTCTGCACGGAGGCATCTCGCTGACGCAAATAGTAATTCCGCCATTCTCTATTTTCTGGCGCCATCTTAACTGCCTGGTCAAGCTTTAAAACCCCTGCGGAGAGCTTTCCATCCTGAATGAGTCCAACACCCTCGTCGTACACACGCTGAGCAGCACATCCACTAAGCAATAGCGCGCACAATACGACATAGAAAACATGATTCATCGCTTTCACTTCAGTTATCTTTAACAAACAGCGTTTGCCCTTGGGACAAGGGAAGGTAAACAAAAACCACTCGATCTTCCGTGAAACCTTCTACTTTGTATGTTTGCTCTATAACATCGCCTTCGCGAACAGCATATTCGCTCCCGCCTTTCTCGAGAAACAATACGACTCCCTCTTCATCCTCCATTCGCCCAAGATAGCGAAAAGGTAGAGTCGGCGCCGTAGGCACCTGCGGGACAGGCAGAATATTATTCTCTTGTTTTTCGATTGGTCTAGGTATAGAAACCGGAGCTGGCACAGCAGGAGCACTGAAGACATCTCTGCTCGGCAATCTAGGAACTCGGATTCTCACCTCTTCTGCAAGCCCCCCCGATCTATCCTCCGGCTCTTTCTGCAAAGAATCAGTGATATGGGGAGCGCTACCCCTGTTGTCGTCATGCAAGCTCGACGCCAAAACGGCCAAAGCCGTCGCCCCCGAACCGGCCACTATTAGTAGTGCGATATTTCGCAGTGATAGTGGCATAAATGACTTTTTCGGCATTTTATTTCTCGAAAAAGAAAACAAGCCGAATATCAGCCTCTACGCCATTGGAAGGGAGAGGTTGTTTTTGAAAACCTATTTCCTCCAAAGCAAGACTGGGGATTTTTGTCAAAGCCTCGGCAAGAAAGCTGCGTATCGCCACATACCCCCCTTGCATAGAGAAGGTCATCGTGTACCTCTGAACATTGGCATCAGGTAATTCACCCAGCTCATAGGTGGCCCGGTAAATCTCTAGGCCCTGGTTATGGGCAGCCGCAAATAAAACCGCCAGATGATCAGTTAGCTCTTGAATTTGTGGGAGCTCAAGTTTCCGGGAGCCCCCCCTTACAACGCGTCTTGAGGGATCAACTGCGCGATGTACCACGCTGGTAGCATCAAAGGCTTGACGCTGCAATCCTGGAATAGAGGACGCGGAAAGGTATAGTGCAAGAGCAAAACAGCATAGCGCTGCTATCCCGTACCAACCCAATCTACTCCATACTATGGTGATCACTCAGTCGCCCTTTTGAAGCTCAATATCCAGCTCGAATACCCAACGACGCCTACCCAAGACTTGCACAACCTCATGCCGTGAAATAAATGCGTTTCGCACCCCTGGCCTTCCTCTTAGCTTCGCTACATAAGTCAAAACATCCAAAAACTCCTCTGCATCCCCACCCAATACCATTCGTGCCTTATTGATAGATGGCGACAGTCGAGTCAAGCTGACTCCCTCGACCGCGGTGTCCTCTACTAGGCCAAACGCCATATTCCATGGCGCATTAATGGAATTGACTACTTCCCGCATAGCGTCTTCATTCTGTTCGGACGCTAGCCTTTGGTATGTGGTTTCGTCACTCGCAGGTTCTGACACTAGTTGCTCTGCCTGAGCACGCGCTTCTTCAAGTGCAATCAATTGCTGACGGTAGCGTGCCACAGCCACCGTCAGTACACTAATCGATAGAGCAAGAAGGACGATCCCAACCCAAGGACGGGGGCGATTCGGCGCCACGAAATCCAGATAAAGTGGGCTCATGCTGTGAATTCGTTGTCGAATGCCATTTCTTCCAATATGTCTGCTTTGGGCGTCAGCCATAGGATGTTGAGATTTCCAACCTGAGAATTGTGCTCTTGCCAGTGACTCCTAACCAAGATGAGATGCTGAGAAGTGGGACTTTCACACAAACTGGACTCTCGTGTCAGCAGATCATCCAAGACCGTAAAACCCACATGTCTGTCACAAGCACGTACCCGCACAGCGCGCCATTCAGATCTATCGACTTGCGCTACGACCAGCGCCTGCGGCTCACGCAGCACTATCCAGAAAGTAGGCATATTCTGCGCCTTTCGAATATGCGGACTCAGGCTGCTCCAGCGGTCCATCAAAGCAGGCTGAATGCTAACAAGGCTCAGCCCTGCATGCTCCGCACACTCACGCAATCCAGGCAGCACTCCTTGCTCCAAAGCAACAGCCACCCGCGCCTGTCCAGGCGGCATCCAACCAACTCGAACAGATTCCAAATCAAGCCCCGCGCCATACACCAACGACAGCCGGTTCATCGCGAAAGCAGTCCAGTCGGTTTCGCGCTTCAAGGCTGGACTCGAGGGCAACAACTGAAAGGCTACCAGTTGGTTGGAGAGCGTGATTCGCAGGGAGGCCCCGCGAGGGGCGGCCAGTTCGTCCAGAACCTCCTGCACTGCGCGCAACATGCCACCCGCCTCATGGCCATCCACCAGGCGACTTGCAGCGCTCTCAGCAGTATGCTGTTGCCAGTATTTTGTACGTATGCCAAGAACTCGATGCCGATAAACAGCTACGCGAACGGATTCACGCCACCGCGGTAACACGATTCACCTCTTCAAGCGTTGTCCTACCCGCCAAGGCCAGCTCCATGGCGGACCGTCTGAGTAGCTTTACTCCGCACTTGGCCGCCGCAACTCTAATTTCACGCGTCGATGCGCGGCTCAAAATCAAATCACGAAGTTCGTCATTCATGACAAGTAATTCGCCTACCGCCATACGGCCGCGATAACCGGTTCCACGACATGCACCACACCCCAGCCCGCGCTGAAACTTCGCACGGGCCAAATCCTCTGCTGTCAAATGAGAACGCCGTATCACTTCCGACTCCGGCGCGTCTGGTCTAACGCATTCAGTGCAGACCATGCGCAGCAGACGCTGGGCCAAGATCGCATTCACCGCGGAAACAAAGTTGTAGAGGTCGACCCCCATGTGCATGAAACGCCCGATCACGTCATAAACGTTATTGGCATGCACGGTTGTGTATACCAAGTGTCCAGTGAGTGCCGACTGAACAGCAATCTCCGCCGTCTCAGGATCTCGTATTTCTCCTACCATTATCCGATCAGGGTCATGGCGCAGAATTGAACGCAGGCCACGCGCAAAGGTCAGTCCTTTTCGCTCATTGACAGGAATTTGTAATATCCCTGGCAATTGATACTCTACTGGATCCTCAATTGTGATGATTTTGTCGTGCCCGGTATTCACCCGTGACAGTATGGCGTAGATGGTCGTCGTTTTACCCGAACCCGTAGGCCCCGTTACCAGCACCATTCCATACGGAGCAAGCGCAAGATCATGCAACTGCTCCCGCATAGCACTCTCGAATCCAAGAGACTCCAAGGTGACCGCCTGAGCCTCCCCTGCCACGCTGCGCCGATCGAGAATACGTAGTACTGCATCCTCACCAAACACACTAGGCATGATTGAAACTCTCAGATCAACGTCGCGACCTTTGATGGCCACTTTGAATCGACCGTCCTGCGGCACACGTCGCTCCGCAATATCGAGCTCTGCCATTACCTTCACGCGGGATATCACCTGCTCGGCAAAGTTTGACCCCGAGACGCGCTCAGCAGTCGTCAGCACTCCGTCGATGCGATACTTTACTGCCATGCCATCGAACGTAGACTCCAGGTGTATATCACTTGCCCCAGAGCGGTAGGCATCATAGAGCGTTGAGTTGACCAGTCTTACGACTGCGCTCTCCGCCCCACTGATCGACTCAATAGAAATGTCATCAGCGCGTACCGTTAATTCTTCCGTCGCTCCCCCTGCGGCCTGGGTTTGGTCGAGGGCACGCATACCTTCTTCGAGACGCACAAGTAAGGCAGCGAGGTCATCCCGAAGAACGAGGACGTATTGGAAGGGCTCAACCATCCGCCGCTCGACCCAGTCCTGAACGGCAAGAGCAAAAGCGTCGCTCAAAGCAACCTGCAGATGTCCGTCCGCAGTCCGCAATGCAAGACAGCCGCGCTGGCTCGCCTCCACGAAACCAATCCGGCTGAAGTCTGGGGTGGCTTCGGCAAGCTGGGAGTAGTGCCAGGCAGCCCATCTCAGCACCCTGGCCATGCCAACAAGCACCACAAAGGGCGCCTCCGCTCTCCGCTCCGCCAGAATATCAACGGGGCTGCGACCGCTTGCGGCTGCCTGCTCACGTGCCCATCGCAAGTCATCAGCACAAAGATCAGAAGGCTGCGCGCTCATTGCAGATTACTCGCAAGTTCAAAGATGGGCATATACATCAGCACCACGATACCGCCTATGCCGATCCCCAGTATCGTCATCAAAACAGGCTCGAACAATCGGGAAGCATGATCTAACCATCGCGCAAGATCCTCATCGAAGAATCCTGCGATGCGCTCCAACATCTCACCCATATTGCCGCCACGTTCACCGACCAACATCATCTGCATAGCAACGGAGGTCACCAAGCCCACCTCCGAGAGGGCCGAGGACATCGGCAGTCCCTGTTCTATCAAGCGCTGCCCCTTAGCCAACTGAACTTGCAAGTGCTCCGCCAAGACCTCGCGCGACATCTGGAGCGCGGGCACCAAAGGTGTTCCCGCGCGCAGAAGCATGCCCAGCGTACGAAATAGGCGCGCCAATTGAAACAAACGCATCTTCGCTCCGACAGTCGGCAATCGCCACGCCTGCCGATTCAGCCAGCGCCTCACTTCAGGGCGGCGTAAGACCACGATGATGGCCGTCACCACAATGAACATCGCAAGCACAAACCAATGACCATGAGCCTCCATGATCTGCCCAAGTGACTTCAGCAAGGTCGAGAAGAATGGACGCTCGCCCCTCCTGTCGTCGTACAGGCGCGCGAATCGGGGAATGACGTGCACCAACAGGAAAAGCATGACGAGGCCGCCAACCACCAACAGCACGGCCGGATACACGAGGGCCGAAACCAGCTTGCGACGAATCTGGCCAAAAGCCTCCGCGTAAGCGACATACCTTGCCAGGGCTTCGCGCAGATTGCCGGTGCGTTCCGAAGCTCGGACGACGGCACAGTAGATGGGAGGAAAAGCTTGCGGGAAACGCTGCAGCGCGATGGAGAATGACTCCCCAGTATGTAGCGCGTCCAGGATGCCGCGCGTGACTGCGCGCGTAGTCCCGTCTTCAGCCTCTTTGGCGCTGAGCGCCTGCATCGCCTCGACGAGATTCAACCCTGCATCGAGGAGCGCGATTAACTCAATACTGAAGAATACCGTTGGAAACGCCTGACTCCGGCTCAAGTTGAGCTGCAATCGACGCTCTGCCCTGACGTCGAGAACGTCCAACCCTCTCTGCGCAATGTACGCTCGCGCTGCGACTTCGTCCGGTGCGTCAACAGGAAAGTCGCTCACCTCTCCCGAAGTGGCAACCGCTTTCACCATGTAACGCATCGCACCGCCCCCTCCCCCTGCAGGCCTGGTGGCCCCCTATTTCTCTACCCAGTCACCGGATAGCCACGCTTAGGGGATTATCGCCAATCCAAGGCCCAAATACGATGCCAATGCGGGCATGCGTCACACTGGAAGCGGCAAGCTTAAGGCTTGGCAGACGCAGCCGGCCGATCCTTGCGCACAGTGTTCAGGCTCTTCGTGTACTCCGCCTCCGGCAAAGGAACGAAACGCAGCGGTTTGGCTAGTCGCGCTGCATTCTGGAGATAGAACTCGACAAAGGCCATCACTTCGGGGCGCACCAGCGATTGAGTGTTGATGAACAGGTAGAGGGGACGAATCAAGGGCTGATACGCCCCGCTGGCGACATTCTCAGGGGTGGGAAACACGGCTGGCGGCTTGCCCTTGGCAGGCTCGATACCCAAGGCCTTGACGCTGTCGCGCGCGTCCAGGTAATACGACAGACCAATCAGGGCCAGCCCCGCCGGGTCGCGTTTCAGCCCCTGAAGCAGCATGGCGTCGTCACCCGAGGCCGTGAAGTCTTCACGCAGCTCACCCCCCTTATCCAAAAGGCGACTTTCGATGAACTGCGCGGCGCTGGAACGCGGGATTGGGCCATAGAGTTTCAGTGCTTGAGCCGGGAAGTTGTCGTTAATCTGCTTCCATTGATTGATACGGCCCTGAGACTGCACATCCCACATCGTGCGCAACTCTTCGATACTGATTCTGTTGAGTGGATTGAGCTTGTTAACCACGACAACAAGCGCGTCACTGACAACAGGAATGACTAGCAAGCCGACTTTTGAGTGCTCACACAGCGCTTGTTCCGGGGCGGTAGGAAGACGGCTGGATTCCGCGATATCCACGCGGTTCGCACACAACCGCTCCGCCCCCCCTCCCAAGCGCTGCAAAGCTGGCGCGGGGCGCTCAGATGTACTTGGCGAGGAGGGCGATTTCGCATACGCGTCAACCACTGCCGCCGTCAACGGAAACAAGGCTTGCCCGGCGTCGATGCGAATGGCTTTGCGTGCGCCGGGAGCCGCAATGGGACGCGAAGCCATGTCCGCCGGCAGTGCCGGACGCTCTGTCGACGTTGTTTGCTGAGCGCCAAGATGAGAGCCATGCAGTGCGATAGCCCAGAACAGGCCGCAACGCATGAAAGAAAACTGTAGTCTTGACATCAATTACCCCGGAGGCAAATGCAAAAGACCGTTGAATGTGCCCGCAAAAAATCACTGAGATAATTTCTCACAAGTTCGTTGGATACTTGCCTCACCGCATCCCGCAGCGCATCGACATGCCGAACCCGCAAATCACCTTTGTGCTCCAACAGCGTCGCAGTGAAAAAAGTACGTCGCACCCGGAACGAAAGCACGCCGATAATTCGACATCAACACGCCCCACACCCTCAAATGTTGTAACCCGTAGGGCGGATTCGGAGCAAAGCGACAGTCCACCATTCGCGTGCCCTCCAAGCCGCGGCGAGCCGAAAGCAAAACGCAATCGCCTATTGCTACTCCAATGGCAGACTGTTTGCGAATCCGCCCTACTCGTTATTCACCGTACGGAGGTACGGCCGTCACCGGCGGCGCCGATGTCGTCGTGTCGGGGGATCGGCATCTGCTTTCGCTCGGTAGCCATCAGGGCAGCGGCATCGTCAATGCGGCCAAGGCAGCCAGACGCATTGACGACGCAAGAAGCAAGACCTCACACCAGCGCCGGATACCGCCGCCCGATTTGATTGGGTGATGATCAACCGGTAAAGACAATGCGGTCTTCGCTCTCCGGCCAGTCAGAGGTTGAAGCCGCCTCCATAAACGAGATCATGCCGCACTTGACGTAAACAACGAAGAAGATCGCGTTTGCACCGTCAGGGTGCCGAGCCTCAGCCTGAGGCGGATCCTTGTTGAATTCGTCGGGCAAATCGTCAACTCGCAGTTCTGCGGGAACCTCGAGATCCGCGTAATAGCCCGCCGTCTTTTCGGTTCTATTCGTCACATGAAGTGCGTCGACTTGCCGTATCAAGGCATCTCGCAATGCCTTGGACTTGATCGATCCAATCGCACGCTGGAGCGCCTCGCGCTCCAGCGTAGTGAGTTGTTCAGCGGGCAATGATTTCACCATTTGAGAACCGTCCCGATCCTGTAGACGCCATCGACCACAGCCCCGCGCACCTGAACAGCCACACCTTGAACATTGACAGTTGTCTGGAAGGTATTGCTGAACAAGCCGGTAGATGGCCTGGCTACCTCCAAGGCCCGTTGAACCTGCGCCATTGCTTCGATCGGTGAGCCGAATTTCCCAAGGAGCGCCTGCCCTACAGGGCCTTGGTGCACACCATTGAAGATGTGCTCGACTTTGTTGGCCCAGTCGACACCATAGCGGCCTGCAAGCATGGCGCTGTTCTCTGCGCCAACGCTTTGCATCGCGGCAAGTGCACGCTGAGCAATCAGCGCGTCTTGAGCAGACAGTGTGCCATTCCCAAGTAGTGCCTGAAGCTCAGCGACATCACCCCGAAGGATCGCTTGCTTTACGCCGGCCTCGTAGGTGTTGTCCGGATGCGCGAGCGAATTAAAGAGGTATCCAAAAGTCGCTGTAACCGCGCCATTCCCAAACTTCCCTCCGCCTAATACTGAAGCGGTACCCCCGACAATTGCATGCGCAGCGACATTCTGCGCAAAACCATCAAACTTGACTCCTGACGCCGTGAAAGCAGCGCCTGCCGCCGCCGACATGGCACCCTGCCCACAGTTGCCACCAGAAGCCTCCGCGCTGGCACACCCCACGGCTGCATGCGCCGCTACCCGCACCAGCTCACTGCCAGCCGCTTTGGCCAACGAGCCAGCACCATAGAACGCCGCCGACGTCGCAAAGGAGATCGCGCCAGCACGACGAGACGCCCAAATATCACCCGTCTGATAATAGGAGAAGTACTGCGTCCAGGTGGCCGAAGCCCCCGCGCCCGCCCATGGCCCCCCAAAGTACGATGCGACAGCAGTCACGGCGATCTGACCGATCGAATAAACCGTTTGATTCTTTGCTACATATCGATCAATGGCGGCCTGCCCAGGTTGGGCCTGGAAGGCTTTAAATAAATTTCGATCTGTTGGCGCGGCGTCGAACAGCAGTCGCGTCTTGAGTGCTTTTGCCAAACTCCAGTAACCGCTGGGGTCCGTCATGTTCAGCGGGTTGTTCATAACGTAGCTGTAACGATTGTAGCCCTGCAATTCGTAGAGCCCGTCGATGTTCGGATCGGCCGTCATGAAGCGCGCCGCCACCGGATCAAAAACCCGGCCATTCATATGGATCAAACCCACTTCGTCCAAGTGTTCATGTCCCGTATAGCCGCGATCCGTACTCAGCCCATAGAGGGGGCTATTGCGGTCCTCCGGCTGGCCGCTGGCATGGCGTCGCTCACCAAAGACTTCAAACCCCAGTCGCTCGATCACGGTTCCGTCTTCACGCGTGATCATCACAACGCTTCCCTGATGGTCCTTGTGGTAATAGCGCATTTCGGGACCTTGGCCCACGCTGTAGGCGCTCTTGGTGACATAGACCCCGACTACGCCGTTGCCCCCTGCGATGTAGTGCTTGAATTCGACCGTGCCATCGGGTTTGGTTTCTTCTTCAAAGAACAGGCCGCCGGCGTTGTCTGGGTTGAGGTAGCGCGTAATGGTGGTGCCGCCCTGGGTGGTGACGATGTGTTTGACCCGCTCATGATTAGCGCCATAAACGTACTGGTAGGTCACACTACGCCCGGCATGCATGGCCTGGATCTGCGCAGGCAGGTTGAAGCTTGTATAGCTTACCGTGCGGGTGTTGCCATTGGTGTAACTGGCGCTTTGTAGGTTGCCGTTAGCGTCATAGTCCATGCAGCCCTGAAGGACGGGGCCCGTGAGACAGCGCACCGCGTGCGGACGCACGCTGCCACTACCGGAGGCGGGGTAGCTGTAGTCGCCAACGTCACTCTTATAGGTGACATTGCCAATGGCGTCATAGGCAAAGGTACGTGTGGGCAAGCCAGGGCCGCTGCCACTCTTGAGGCGATTGAGATTGTCATAGGTGAAGCTCTCGCTGACGGACTGCCAAGCGTCCAACTGAACGGTCCGTCTCGTAAGGTTGCCCATTCGATCATATTGGTAGTAACGGTCGTAGCCGAGATCGTTGTATTCGTCGTTGTACCAATCGAAGCGCTCCTCCCAGGACTGAGCCAGCGGGCCACCAACAAAACTGTATGCGTGCTTAATCAGCGAGTGCCCGCCATAGTCATTTGTTGTTGGGTCGCCATAGATCTCGGTTTCAAACTGCCCGGCTGCATTGCGGTCCCCACGCAGCCAGATAATCCGGGGACCATTTCCGCCGTCCCCTTCGGTACCCAAACGCACCTCATCCAGCACACCAGTAATCGGTGCGTATCCATAGTAGGTCGTCGCCTTTCCGCCGGGGTAAGCGATGCTAGCGATGCGACCTGCACTATCGTAGTTCGTGGTGGTGGTAAACCATTTGTCGATGAAAGTGCTGCTTGTTACTGGTCGGCCTAGGCTGTCGTAGCTTTGGGTACGCTGGTAGCCGTTGTCTGCCGTGACGCTACACAGTTTGCCTATGCCCTTGGCACAGACGTCGTAGATCCAAGTAGACTTGAGATCGTTCTCGTTGCGACTCCTGAGGCGACCGAGCTTGTCGTAGTCGAAGAAGCTGGCCTGATTCTTGGCATCCGTTTGGACTCTGAGTTCCCCCAGTGCGTTGTAGCCATAGGTCCAGACGCCCATGTCAGGGTCGCTCTGGCCGGTCTTTCGGCCACGCTGGTCGTAGCTGACGACCACGGCGTTGCCCAGGGCGTCAATGGTGCGACTGAGATTGCCTTGCAGGTCATATTCGTGGGTGAGGGTTCCGCCTTCGGTGTCAATGATCTGGACGATTTGGCCCTGGATGTTTTTGACCGTGACTTTGCTTTGCGCCGGGGAGCCGTCTCGCGGGTTTTCAAGGGTAACGACCGTGCGCAATCCATCGTAAGTCGTACGCGTGATCAGACCGCTAGGGGCTGTTTCAGTTTCTGGACGACCAAGCGTGTCATAGGTGTAGGTCGTCCAGCGAGGAGACTCCCATGAGTAGTACGGTAAGGACTTCGCTTGGATTTGGCCTTTGGCGTTGTAACGGGTGTCCTGGAATATCCAATACCCTTGGTCACGCAAGTCACCTTGAATTTGACTTCGGATGGGACGCTCAAGGGCATCGTAGTAGACGATGCTAACGGGGCTCAAACTGGTGCCATTGGCACTGGATGACCTGTGGCGTACGAGATAGATGCCAACGGCACCGTTGATGGTGGGGCAATTTTCGTTGCCGCCGTTGTAGCCGGCGCACCAACGGTATTCCCAGGCGCTGTAGCTGCCGTCGGCACGCGTCTCCTTGGTCTTGCGGCCAAATCCGTCGTATTCCCACGCAGTGGTAAGGCCATTGGGGCCAACGAGGCTGCTCAGGGTACCCTTAACAGGATCAAAGCTACGCGTCTCCGTGTGGCCCAAGGCGTTGCTGCTGCTCTGGGGGAAGCGCCCATCCGGAGAATAGACGATGGTGGTGGTGCGCGCTTCAAAGAGAGCAAGGCTACCTGGCACGGGCGATGGGGCTTCTCCATCACTGCCGTTGCAGTTACGCGTGGTGGTAATGGTTCTGTTGCCAAAACCGTCGTAGCCGTACTCGGTGACCACACACAGATCGCTGTTGTCCGGCTCAACGATCTCCTTGATTAGCAGGCCGCTCGCCGGGTCATACCGAAACGCCGAGCTGCGCATCTGACTGGCCGACCAAGCCGGCCCCGCCAGTACGCACAACACGATCCCCGCACCCAACAGCCAGCCGCGCCCGCGCGGACTCGTCACGTTGTCCATCCCCTCACCCCCTGTACGGGACCGGCATATCCGGCCCGCCTCCTAAATTTGGCTTTGTGCTGCCTCGCTATGATTCGACCCTCCCGGCACCCCGCCGAGAGCGGCCCCGACGACTAGGGCCGGATACTGCTTACCGTCGAACGAATCAAGCGCCCCAGATACCAATTGGTCGCGTCGTTCTCGTAGGTGTTGGTCGTCACTTTCTTGATACCCGTCGCAACCGCGCCCGGTTGCAACACCTCGACCTCCACTTGCTTGGCATTGCCTAGCCCATCGAAGGACTGCGTCATCCGACTCCCAGGCAATTCCACACCGCGACCGTCGCTCGTCACGCTCCAGTTACGTTGCGTCGTCACCTGGGGATACACGAAGTAGCGCTGACCAGGACTTACCGAGCAGCCTGAACTGCCAGATACATCTGCGGGATTAAGACAAACATTGCTGGAGCGAACTTCAGACAAAGGCAACCAACTACCAGTCCATGAAGCTGCAGTCTCGGGCATACCTGTAAAAGGAAACTCTTGCCTAAACCAAGTTCTAGAAACAATGCCAGTCGATTGGTCCTGTACCTGCTGCCAATTAAACCCTTGAAAACCTCTATCTAAATCCGTCACCGCTGTACCGTACCAATAGACACTCTGCCTCCCCCCTCCCACCCCATCGGAAAAAGTCACATCCGTTACAACAGGAATCTGCATAGTTATTGCAACTTTTGGATATGCCGGTGAAAGCTCCTTAAAATAGCGACTGCCATATACAGTAGGGAGCCCCTGATAAGTCACCTTCACGGGCATATAACCGGCATTAAAAACGGAGACCAACTCCAAAGAGGATTGATTTGGATGGACATCTACTGACGCATACCCTCCCTCATCATGCACCAAAATCGCTCCAGGCAAGCCGTCTCCAGTAACATCTTCAAAAAACCAGCGCTGTGTATCACTAAACCCGCCCCGCTGCGTTACCCACCGAAGCGCTCCAAAAGCATTGCCGCGATTAAGGTGAACATCAATTGAAGCCAAACCACCATCACTGAATATATTCACCAAATCAGGCTTGCCATCCCCGTTCACATCAGCAGAAAACCAACGCTGCCCCTCCCAATATCCTCCAGCGCGAGTTCCCCATCGAGCAATTCCCTCATAGCGATCACCACGATTCCAATGAACATCCATCGAAGCCCCGCCTTCATCATTAAAAAGATTGACAAAGTCGACATGTCCGTCACCATTCACATCCATCGGAAACCAGCGCTGTCCCTCCTCAAAACCTCCGGCCTGAGTCTCCCAGCGCGCAGCAGAAAAGCTCTTTCCGGCACCAGAGTTTAAGTGCACATCTATTGAAGCCAAGCCATAGTCTGAAAAGACGTTAACAAAATCCAGCAAGCCATCGCCATTTGCATCAAACACAAACCATTTCTGATCAGCCGAGAACCCACCTACCCTAGACTCCCAGCGTTCGATGCCAAAGCCACTTCCAGTATTTGGATGAACATCTATCGAAGCATAGCCGCCATCACTAAATACCTTCGCAAGATCCGGCTTTCCGTCTGCATTAAAGTCACCCACAAACCAATTCTGCTCTTTCCACACTCCGCCTTGTTGCGTCGCCCATCTTTGCATCGCGAAAGAGCTGCCGGTGCTGAAATAAACGTTGATGTTCGCCATGCCCGCCTCGTCATATATTTGCACGAGATCAAGCATGCCATCTCCATTAAAATCGCCCTGCAACCATTTCTGAATCCCGCCGGGCTCGCGCATGGGATCGTTCGCGCATCGAGGGCGCCAACCACCTTTTGCTGGAGCACCACACAGATCAACCGAACCTCGTGGCATTGGTGCAGTTTGTGTAGCCCACCGAACAGCAGAGAAGTTTCTACTGCCAGTGTTTCGGTGAACATCAATAGAGACCAAACCATTGTCATCAAAAACATTAATAAGATCGGTTCGTCCATCCCCATCTACGTCACCCGTCATCCATTGCTGTTGAGCCCAGATACCTCCGGCCTGAGTCTCCCACCGCTCCCACCCCGCTCCAAAGTTCGTTCCAGCCCAACCAAGCTCCAGAGGAGCGAGACACACTCCCTGTGCATTACAATTCTGAATAGAAGTCACACGGGAACGATACGTGCCCGGACTTTGGTCATAGCCAATCCGGGTTTCCGTCAGCTTGGCACTCCCCACTCCCGAATCCACCTGGAATAGACGCAGTGCCTGAACCGAATCATTCGCCTTGCCATAGGTGCGCTCGATGTCGGCCTCACTTCCCGCCCTCCCTTGATAATGAAACTGTAACCATGCGCCGCTATTGGTCCCAGTCGCATCGTTGGCGGTGTAGTTCACCCTAGACGGATAGAACAAGCCTAAGTCCTTGTGATACAGAAAGGTCATGCTGTTCCGTTTGGAGTCGCTGACTTTGTTCAGCGCCCACACCGACACAGCATCCCCAATCCTTGTCCCCGTAATGCGTGCATTGTCGGTCGTACCAAACTCCATGGTTAAACCCGCCTTGGTTTTAACCAAAAAATAGAGAGGCCCCCGTGCGATCGCACTTCCGGTCGTACCATGTGAGGTGATCTTGGAGAAACTGTCGATCTCGGTGCGGTATTCCGCACCGTCTGCACCGTACACGCCCGCGACCAGCGTCAGGCGCTGGCCATCAAGACAATAGCGATCATTGATATCATGCTGGACGGTTCGCGCAAACGGCACCCCGTCTTGCGCACGCGTCTGAGGGCAGCGAGTAATGGCAGACAGCCCCCCAATCCCCCAGCCCACCCCCATAGGGCCATTGTCGTTTTGCTGGCTGTTGTAATTAAGCGTCAGCTTGGGTTCAATTCCCCCCACCCCCGGCACCGCCGCCAACGGCACCGTATACGTCGCCGCTCCCGACTCCGTCACGGCAAACTGACCTGGCGTCACCATCGCTGCCTGCATTGAATTGCTGATCATCAACAAAACAACGGCCAAACCGACACCTGCACGCCCCACAATCCAGCGCATGATTTACCCCCGGTTAGTTTTAACATGGTGACTTCGGCACCACTTCTTCTGCTTGCGGCACTTTACCGGCGCCCGCGCTTCCTATCAAGCACAGCGTGACTATTGGGCAGGTTGACGCCTAGATGTGATGTTGCAAGGGGCTGTTTGCGTGACTGATGGTTGCCCAGCACGCTTCAGGTCGTCCACCAAGTAACGACTGAGCCGTCATAGACCAACCGTGAGGTCAGGTCGAAAACCCACCAGCCCGTGCTCGCCGGGATAACCACGCTGATTCGAGAGGACTCTACAACCCTCAGCCGTAACATAATCGCAGTTCGTGTGGGTATGCCCGAAGCACCATAGCTCAATCCGATGCTTCCGTATTAACCACGAAAGATCATTCACAAAGTATGGTGAAAGATCGCCCCCTTCATATTGAGGCGCCACACAGCCTGGATGCGGAGCGAAGTGTGTGACTACTACTGTTTTCCCCTCGAAAGGCTCGGACAGCGCAGCATCCAGCCATTGAATGGCGGTACGGTGCAGATTGAGCACATCGAGTGGCCGCAGAGGCCTTCCACCTCTAGCGAAGATCAAGCGGAAGTCATTGATGCCCCTTTTCGCGACTTCCATATAGGCTTCCGCCTTGTCTCTCCCGTAGAGACTGAATGCGCTCCAGAGTGTGCAGCCGAGAAAACGGACATCACCCACTTTCAGCACTTGGCGCTCCAAAAACCGAACTCCCGCCTCTGCCCATTCAGGCTTCTGAAGCTCCTCTAGCATCCCGAGCTGAGCATCGTAGTACTCGTGATTGCCCGCCACATAGATGACGACCGGGGGATCCGCTCTTCCTTCGCAGAAGGTCTGCGCCGCCCAAGTCAAACCATGAGTATGTCGCCCGATATCACCGGCCAGAACGATGACATCAGCTTCAACGGCCGGAGGCACCCAAGGGGAGATTTCTAAATGAAGGTCGGAATAGAGCGCGATTCTCACAGAAGCAACGACTTGGAGAGGTTCTGAGCGAAAAGCCACGAGGGCAGGTTTTACCTACACAGGGTTCAGCGACGCTCGCCAACCCATCTGGAGCGCTCGTGCATCGTGTAGCGCATGGTGCCAAGGATGGCTTGGATTGTCATGATAGGCGGCCACGGCAGCATTGAACCTTACCTCCTCTTCCCCAGAGAGGGAGTTCAAGTTCAGCCACCCCATAATATTTGGCGGTGACGTGTAGTCCATCGCATCCGCAAACAGATCCCGATCATGGCTGGAGTCACAGGCCAACTTGATCGCCGGAAGCTCGGCTATCCACGTCTTTAGCTGTGCACTCAGCTCAGATCGCGTCATCACCCTGCTCGAATCGGCTCCGAGAAGTGGGAGCACCGCCACTCGTACAAAATCTGAACACTCATCTCGACGGAAATCGGACCGCTCTGCATAGAACTCACGGTCATCCTCACAGACCAGCGCAATGCTGATCAAATCAATATCCAGGAAGTCTGTGAACTCACAATCCAGAAAGACAAACGTGGGCTCCATTTTTTGACTTCCGGACGCATCGGAAGCCTCATTTTACGTCCAAACGTAAGCAATATGCAGCCGCTCAGCCACAGGAAATGGGCTATTAAATAATCATTGCATTAACCCATGATTTCCAACGTTGGAAATGGTGATATAAAAATAGTACTAAATATAAAACCTAGGAATTGCAATTGACCTATTTGCCGCCAGGAATTAGATTGAGTTTTCGTGCGCCTCGACGGAGGGCGCGAAACACCCTCATCTTCCTATTGCCAGCGGAGGTCATCAGGCACCAGAACAGCACCCTTGAAAAAGAAAAAGCCCGCAGCTAGGCGGGCAGATTTCTTTACATCTACAGCTTGTCGGGGATTGACACCCCCAACTGAACTTCACACGAGTCCAGTCTAGGACTGCGCCAGCAGTCCGTCAATCCCCTGTTTTCATTTTTCGCAAGCCGCCCGGTGAGCGAGGACCTCCCTCACCCCGGCATCAGGAGATTGACGCTATGCGCACCACAAAACGCTTCACCGCAGCCGTCCTCGATCGCTTCTACCGCGAGGGGCGCGGGACCGGCATTTATGAGGATTACACAGGCTGGCACCAAATCACGCGCGGGGATCCCACCAGCCGAGGCCGCTCCCACATCATGACTTTGCGGGGGCGTCACCACGACTTCCTGAGTGACCTTGAGCGAAACTTTGCCCTGTTAGCCTGGATGAACTTGCGCCTGGTGGATCTGCGGGAACAATTCCCACTGGCCGTTGAGCCCAGCACCCATGAGTTGTGTGCCTATCTGGGCTACGCCCCCCTGCAGCGGCGGCATCTGGGCACAGCGCAACTTGCGCAGCAGATGTCCATCCGCCACCCAATCTTGCGAGAGAAGGGCGGCGCCAGAACCCCATGGGTCATGACGACCGACCTACTGCTCACTCTCCGCAAGCGCGACGGAACGCTTGGCCTTTTGGCACTCTCGTGCAAGTACCGCAAGGAACTCCAGTCCCGGCGCAAAAAGGAACTGCTTGCTATTGAGCGTGCGTACTGGCTCGGGCGTGGTGTGCCGTGGCGATTACTGACAGAGGATATGGCGCACCCGTTGCTGGTTTCCACACTGGTGCGGACCTGGCACTGGGGACTGATCTCGTCTCCTCCTGAAGAACACCTTCAGCACGCAATCAAGTACGGGCTGCGCGGGGAAGGTCTGCCGCTACACACCACGCTCCAAAGGATCGCCGAGGCGACCGGTTGCATGGCCTTGGCTCAGAACGCGTTTTGGCGTGCGTGTTGGACCGGGCGCATCACCATCGATCTGCGCCGGGGCTGGCGTCCATCAGATGCGCTGTCACCGATGGCCCCCGAGGCTTTCTGGGAGCTGAACCCAGTGGTGGCAGGGAGGGATGCATGGACCCGCTAGCCCACAACTCCGTGATCAAAATGATCCGGCCAGAAGGCGACGTTCTGTACCGGGTCATCCTGGACGACCTCAAGTACCAGAGGACCGCGCTGGTTGAGCTTGTCAGACGCCCTGGCGACCCGCTCGCGCCGTCCGCACGAGGAGGCCGTCAGCGAAAGGAGAACCTGGGCAGGCCGCGCAAGAAAACCTCACTGCCCATCTCAACCAACCCCGTGTGGTTTGACCGTGATGCACTTGTCTCTCTGCAACGACGCAACCTGATGCTCCCAGTGCAGATCGAACCGGAGGCCGCGTATTTTTTGGAGCCGGCCAATGAGCGCAGCAAGGCAGAGTTCGCCCGCCGATGTGAAGTCGCGAGGCTCTTTCTGAACTTCGATCGCATGCGCGAATCGCTGTCGGGCAGCGGAAGCTTCACCCCTTTGATCAGGGAAGTCATCGAGCAAGGCTTCAGCCGGGCGCTCGTCTACAAGGTGCTCTCGCTGCTTTGCCGGTTCGGGTTTTCCGAGCGCAGTCTGCGGGATCGGCGCTTCGGCTGCGGAGCACCTGGACAGCCCCGCTACTGCTCGCCGGATGGTCGAAGGAAGGCCGGACGAAAGACGCGCAAAGAACGGCTGGCGCGCACGCATGGAGCCTCCGTCCCACCCGAACAGCCCGGTATGACAAAGGAGTGGCGCGACAGGATCATGGCGGCAGACGACAATATCTCCAAGCTCAAGATCAAGATGCCGGAGCGCATCGACCGTATCCTGACCTCGGCCTTTGTCAAACAGTTCAAGTTTGTCGACGGGGTTCCAGTCGAAGTCGTACTGCCGAAGGGGAGCTATCCGAATCGTCGTCAGATTAAACGCGTACTTATCGAAGAGATCCCAAAGCTGGTCGCTTTGCTGAAGAAGACCACGCAGGGACACTTCAACCGCAATATGCGCGGCCTCCGCGGCAGGATGTGGCTAGATGTGTCAGGGCCCGGTCACACGTGGTGCATGGACGCCACGGTGGGCGACATCTACCTCCGGTCCACCTTGGATCGGAGTTGGGTTGTCGGACGTCCCGTCGTCTACATCGTCGTAGATGTGTGGTCCACGGCGGTGCTCGGCTTCCATGTATGCCTCCAGCATCCATCTTGGAATGTAGCGAAAATTGCCCTCTTCAATAGTGCATGCAGCCCGGATCTACTGAGTGAGGTCTACGGCTTCACGGTCAATCTCGCCCTCGACCCTTTGCCCAGGTTGCCTGCCTCGCTCTGGGTGGACAACGGCGAGTGCCGATCAAAAGCAGGCCGGGCTTTCGGTATCTATATCCCGGACGAGTCATTCACACCACCGTACCGTCCTGACTGGCATGGCGTGGTCGAGGTTCTCCACCGGATCGGAAAGGAGCATATCCAGTCCATTCCAGGCGCGATTGACTATCGACGTCAGGAGCTTGAACTCCGTCAATACAGGCCCCGTCTGTCGGTCATGACGCTTCCTGAGTTTGCGCGCTACTTGGCGGTCGTCTTCTGGAACTACAACCTGACCTCTGATCGCCGGCATCGCCTGGACGCGTCAATGGTGAAGCATGGCGTCCAGCCTTCACCGGCTGGGCTCTGGCGTTTCGGCCATTCGTTCGGCATCGGCACGCAACGAGCTTTCCCAGCCTCGGAGTTGATCATGGATCTGCTGCCGATCGAGCAAGCGCGTGTGACCAAGTACGGCGTCTTCCGAGCTGGCCTGGGCTATGGCTGGCCCGAAGAACTTGAGCGCGACTGGAGCGAACGCGCCCGACACGAAGGTGGGTGGGATATCGAAACAGCCTACCACCCTGCTGGCATCAAGAAGCTGTGGATGCCTGACGCTCAGTCAGGCGTTCTCGACCTTACGCTCCGGGACGACGCCATTTGTCCTTCCTACGCGACCAACTTCGACCATCTCGATGTTCTGACCTACAGAGACCTGGATGGGGCGGAACTCGAGCATCAACGCAACCTCGCCAAGATCAAAGCTCGAACACTGCTGGAGAGCATCAAGAACGACGCCATTCAGAAAACGCGTGAAGCGGACGCGGCCTTGCATGGCTCGATCCCCAGCATCACGGAATCCCGCGCGATGGAGCTGGCCGCGCACCAATCTGGCATTTCATCTGATCCGCCGACAGAACCCACTGGGGCACGGTACAACCAGGAGGAGCTTGACGATCATCTTGCTCTTTCAGCTCAACTATCCGAAGAGTTCAATCGGAGGTATGCGCATGAGTGACCCCTATGCCGGCAACATTCTCATCGCTCCGCTCGGGAACATTCCGAGCTCTCGTGAGCTGATGCGGCTTCTCTGGCATATGCCGGAAAAACCCTCAGGCATCGCCACCATTCCAGCGCACGTACGGGTTCACTGGCTGAACAAGCTATGCGAACTGCATCTTCCCCGCCTTGAAGAAGTCAACCTCGCGCAATCTGTCGATCTCGCGCTTCGCCACAGCTATCAATATCGGGACCCTTCGCAGCCCGCCACATGGGCTCAACTCATGCACGAACCCGGATACCGGCCCGCGCTGCCCGTGCCGCCGCGGGTCATCACCCTGGAAGGTTTATCTGGGGCGGGCAAGACCACGGCCATCGCACGGATTCTGCGGCGCTATCCACAACTGATTCGACACGACAGCTTCCCGCATATGGCGTCTTCGCACTGGCAAGTCCCCTGGCTGTCGCTTGGCGTACCTGCCAGTGGAAAATCCTCGGATCTGGCGCGCGCACTCATGGAGGCCTGGCATGAGGCCGTCAGTCCGGCGAATGCCGGCTTGGAGCAGCGATTCCAAACGCTTATCTACGACACCAAGACGCCCGGTCATGCCAAGCTCGCTGAATGGAATAAAGTCGCCAAAGGCCACTTTCTGGGGCTGCTTCATCTGGACGAAATTCAGAACCTGTTCAAGCTGGAGACCTTGGCGCAACGCAGAAAACGCCAGGCCGAGGCCGTTAAGCGCAAGTCCAGGAAAGATCCTCATCTCGGCTTACCCGTGGCGGACGATGAGACACTGAAATCCATTCTGATGCTGACCAACAGCAGTAGCTTTGCGCTCTGCGTTTCCGGCACGCAGGATGGCTTCCTCGCGCTACGGAGTCGATTCGCGACAGGGCAGCGTCTTGCGACAGGCGGCAGTCACACGCTCCACCGTTTCACTGCCGACGACCCCGAGTTCGAACAGCCCTTCTTGCCAACGCTGCTTCAGCTTCAGTATGTGGCGCATCCGCTCGAGGACTCGCCGACACTGCGCGCCGTCCTGTTTGAGTTGACTGCCGGCATTCCTCGCATGCTCATCGCGTTGTGGATTCATGCGCAGCGTGCGGCGCTGGCACGCAAGGAGGATCGTTTGAGGATAGAGGACCTTCATCACGCTGCAAAAACGCGCCTGGCCCCTGTGATGCCCGCTATCTACGCGCTGAATTCTGGTGACCCCAGATTGATCGAGCAGTTCGAAGACTTGCTGCCGAACAGCTTCGATCCCCTTGCCAGCATCAGCACGCCCTTGTAGCGCAAGCTGGAATCCCTGACGGCCTCAGGCCGCCAGGGATTCCTCGTTCGCGTCTGATGCCCACAGCGCAAGCACCTGAGCAAACAAGGGGCTGACTTGTCGCACCAGCGCCTCCAACTCGGCCACCGCGATGCCACCCAGCATGGCCGACTCCACGATCCCCAAACGCTTCACATAGAACGCCGTCGCAGCGGCTGACAATCCCTCGCGGCGGCGCCCCGCTGCCAGATTGGGCAGCCCTAACGACAACAGCTTCTTCGTTGCCAGGAAGGGGCTTGTTCCACACGTCCTGGCTGCCAAACCGTGGCTACCGAACGAATCGATATAGGCCTCCACGATGTCCTGCGTATCAATGGCCATCGCGTTGTGCCGTGCGCTTCTAACCCGAGGGTTCGCCTCGTGCCGCTCAAGCTCCCGTATCGCCTCATCCGGCGTATCGAACAACACCGCCAAAGCAATGAAAGCGGCCTCGACAGAAGAGGCGCCCTTGGAGAAGAAGAACACTCCATCCAGCTGGTTAAGTAACTCACCCTTGGGAGACTGCAGGACGACCGGAAATACTTCGGCAAGCCATGCCCTCGGAAATGAGCGCCGGACAAGATCACTCAGCAATGGCCGCCTCACTTCGCCGCTGGTCACATGAAATCCCCTCTCCTGCCCACGACGATGGAGCACCTGGCGAACCACGGCAGAGTTCAGGGGTTGGCGTCGCTCCATCAGCGCCACCGCAATCGCCTGGAAACGCCGCACCAGGGGATGCGCGTGCCAGTCGCTTGGCGCCAGCGACTGACTGGTTTGATGCTCCAGATAGTGTGCTGGCGCCTTCAGAAACGCCCACTTGTTCTTGACGGCCACCAGCGGGACACCATGCTCCGCGCATGTGCAGCAGCCGGGCAGCTGATGAGCGCGCCGCCAGTAGCTGAATCCCAACCGCGCTTGGCCTTCCGCGATGCAGGCCGGGCAAAAGTACGCCACATCGCCTCTTGCCAAGCGGAAGCCGCTGATCGACACGATGGAGGCGCTGCCGGCGCCACCGTGCGCAACATTCACCTTGTGAGGCGAGATGGCTCGGCGCCAGGGCAAGGTCGTGTGGCTTGCGATGAATTCCGCCAAGGGCACATCAGCGATCCGGCTCAGGTATTCCTGAGTGCCGGTTCGTAAGCCTTGCGATGGGTTGGGGTCATCGCCACAGTACACTCTCAAAGCCCGCAGTCCGATCTTCTGGTCACGGATGCCATTCAAGCGCATCACACGCCCCAGGTAACCACGGTCCATTTCGTCCGGTTGCAGACTGGGGCGGATGAGCATCGCTTACTCCTTTCTGGTGATCGGGGAATGCACCGGATTGCCCAGTGCGGCCAGAGATCGGATGACGGTCGCCAGCGCGCGCGAATGAACCGCACTGCCGTCCCAGGTTTCGCGCAACGCCTCGATCAGCTCTTGGTTCTCGCGTACCGCCTTGGCCGTTACGCCTTGTCCAAAGCGCTCCGCATACAGGCAGACCTCCTCGAACAAGCGGGAGGCGCGCAGGTTGTGGCCTCGCAGGATTCGGCTCACCTGGCCCTGACTGGCGCCCAAGGCCTGCGCGATCTCGGTCTGCGTGATTCCACGCTCACGACAGATTTCCGCCGCGCGCAAGGCCCGTGCTTTGAGGCTGGATGCGTTCATGTGTTTAGGATAGTTTTTACATATTTACATACAAGCACCGTACGAAGGGCGAGGGTTTGCTCGCGAACGGATTGGTAAGGGTCAGGCTAGGATTGCCCTGGATCAGGCACGTTGATTTCGTCGAATCGTGCGAGAAAGCGCTTGGCATCGCCGAACAACCAGGCGATCAGCACGAAGTGCCGGAACGCATGAAAACCCTGGTGCGAGCCTCGCAGCAGACGACCAAGCAGCACGCTCGCTTCGCGTGCCGTCACCGGCAGCGATGCCAACTCACGTATGCGCCGCAGCGGCAAAACGAACTCGACGAGAGCGGGTGCGATGCTGTCGCGCCGGAGATTGCCAAGTGGGCTAAGCCAATCCCGCTCATGCATGGCTGTTCGATAGACCTCCAATAGCTTCCCCATATCCACACGGCGCAACTGCATCGCTGGAACAAGCTCCGAAATCAGGTCTGCCAGACCCTGTAACGCTGCCAGCTCAGCATCAGAAAGGCTGTCTGTGGTCACCTGCGGTGAATTGAGCGTGCCAATGGCGGGCAGGTGCCAGTGAGGACGCATGGCCGCGGTTGGAGAAACTTCGACCGCCAGGAGAAGTGTCCTATGACGCGTGCAAATCCAAGACCCCGGGCACTGATGCGTCAGGTGCCAATACGCAACACCATGTTCAAGCTCATCCTCTTCCATACAACGCGTGCAGGTCTTCAAAGGCTTGGCTGTTCGTACGTGGTGGCCAAACCCGAATGGCCATTTGTGGCGGGAGCCAGGCACGGGGTCGCACATCGCCCTCAGCAGCGCCGCTCTCTCCATGGCTGGCAAGAAGCTGGCGTAGTAGGCGTAGAGCGTCCGTTCGGAAGCGATCTGATCTGCTGTGCCTAGCAACCCGAAGGCGCGTGCTTCCAACAAACCGAGCTGCGAAACCAGGCTCGAATGTATCTGAACACGACGACCGAAGAGCACACGCACGGTGGACTCTGCGTGTGCGTAGCCCCAGAGCCGATGGATTCGGCTCAGCAGGCTGAAAAGGGACTCATCTGGCAGCCAGGCCAGAAGGGGTGATTTGAGGGTAAGGGCAAATAGATTTGACTGCTCCATGCATGCGGGGCACTTGAGCTTTGATCAATGCATTGGAAATGAAGCCTCGTGGGATATCAACGTAGCCGCGCGTCCGGACTTCGGCCGGAGCGGACGATAAAGCTTGAGTTTGCAAACGACTGCTGTTCAGCGATTGGCGTCATCCACGGCAAGGAGCCCCTTGCGCGGTTCTTCGCCCAAGGCAGCCATCGGCTCATCGTCGCAGCGATAGCGGCGCTGACCGCGGTCGAGCGTTAAGCCGAGCCGTCTTTCAGGCCTGACGAAGAGTCCCTCCGGCCAAAGGACGCGATGCTTAGCGCCCGGGCTGGACGATGTTCAACTTGGTGGGTACGAAAATGCTCGACGACGTGAGGGCCTTCGTCGGGTAGATCAGCAAGAAGACGTTGTACTTCGTCGCGAACGCCTCACCGAGGCATTCGTGGTCGACGCCATTCTTGTCGCGGTAACGCAAAGGGGTCGGCCACGTCATCTTCTTGCCTATCGGCAGGAGTGGCGAAAGTGCATGGTCGTTGTCAATACGCTCGTCAGTCGGCCGCCCAAACTGCAGATTGAAGCTAGGGGACACCTCTATGCGTCGAACCAGTCCGCGCACCCCCTTGCTAGGCACGAACTCAAGCGGCTCCAGGACATAGAGGACACAGGGCCGGTGGTGGACTCGCACAAACTCGCGTGCCGCGGCGTAGTTCGAAGCGCCAAAAGTCTTGGCCAAGCCGATGGGGGTTTTGATGCTCATCGGCATGTCAGCGGCCCGCTCCTGGAAAGCCGTTCCTTGAAACAGGGCGAATCTCGCAAAATTGTTAGCCTCTCGCTCGAACTGGTCGGCTATCGCAGGCGCAAGCGTCTGTTCGCAGTCTTGGAAGAGACTGAAGATCTTGCGATGCGTCGGGAGCTCGTGGTGCCCGGTTTCGTGCAGTTTCAGGAAGGTTTGCTTCGACTCGACGACCGAGTCATCGATGTGGATGATGTGTTCGTTCGCGTCGTAGATTCCCAAAACCTTGGAGAGCGCTGACTTCAGCAACTGCTTCGTGCTGTCAGCCTTCTTCTTCACGTACGCGAGAAAGCTCGCCGCGTCGAACAGCCCCTTCGGGGCCACCCGCAGCTTGGCGGCGAGCAGGATGTCGTCAACTGGTGTCGGGAATCGGCCCCAAGCGTCAGCCTTGTCGAGCGACAGCCTCGCACGGGCCTCCACTGCAAGCAGTTCGGCCGTCGTGAGTGTGCTGTCGTCGGGTTTTGTCACGGTTTCTTCCGGGTTCTAAGGTATTGAAGGTACTGCATGAGTTCGCCTTCCTCATCTGGGGTTAGGTTGTGTTCCGCGAAGGTAGCAATGCGACCATGCCGCTGCGTAGCTTCGCGGGCCTTGGCGGCCGGCAGATAGCCGGCAAGTTCCATAAGCTGCACGTAGCTGATCTTGTAGATGTCAGCGAGCGTGTTCAGGACGTTTGGGCTGGGCTGAAGGATCTTGCCGGTTTCGAGTTGACTAAGGTAGGCGTTCGAAACCTCCTTGTCGCTAGCCTCCTCGACCTGTCGAAGCGACATCTTTCGATCAAGCCTGATGGACGCTAGGTACTGTCCTAGTGTTGGTTTCACGGTCTCCTCGTGGTCATGCCGTAAGCGGCGGACGCCCATCGCCCGCCGCCCGACCAACTCAGTTTAGGTTCAGTCGCTAGTTTCATCAAGCGCGCACCATGTGCTTGACAAACTTAGCGCGCCGCCTCAAAGTAGCGAGCAGCAGCACCTCCTGCTGCGGACTTGGAAGGGATCTTGGACATGGCAAAGAACGGAAAGACAGGCGACGGTCACCGCGTGGGCGCCGTGCGAGAGCGCAGCCAGACGCAAACGCCGTCAGGCCACTACGTGAAGCGGGATACCAACAACGGCCGCTTCCTCGACGTCAAAACCAGCGACACGACTCCCTTCAAGGGCGTCCGCCGCGAAAAGAAGTAAGGAACCAGCATGAGCATTCAACAGCCATCCCAGGGCGCTGCCGAACACCGCCCCCCGCCCCGCCCGCACCCGGTCCAGTACGAGATCTTCGTCAACGGCAAGCCGCGCAAGTACCACCACGAGCAGATCAGCTACGAGGATGTCGTGCGCCTGGCGTTCCCCGAGGGACCCTTCGACATCCTGTACACGGTGGCCTTCGCCAACCTCCACGGCCACGACGGCACGCTCGCCCCGGGCCAGTCCACTGCCGTCCACAACGGGATGGAATTCCGTGTCCGCAAGACCAATCGCTCCTGATTCAGGACTCGCCGCCCTGCTGGAGCAGGGCTATGAGATCGAAGTGCGCCAGCAGCATTTGCTGGTGCACTCCGTCCCCTATGTCACCGCAATTGGCATGGTCGAGCGCGCGTCGATTGTCTGCAAGTACGTGGAGGATGCCGGCACCATCCTGCCCCCCACGGCCGCCGGTGACGACCATCAGGTTTGGTGGACAGGCTCATTTCCGTGCCGCAGCGACGGCACGCTGATGCTGGCGGAACTCGTTGCCAACGCGCAGCCGTCGCCGTTCACGGTGTTCGAAGGTTGCGACGCTCAACATCGCTTTTCGAACAAGCCGGAGGAGTACAGCCAGACCGGTTATCCGGACCATTTTGAGAAGGTCACGCACTATGTGACCCTCATTCAGAGCCAGGCCAAGGTACTCGACGCGAACGTTGACGCGCGCACGCGCCGCGTCATCCCACCCTCGGAACCGGACTCTGTCTTCCGATACGCAGACACGGCCAGCGTGCGCGCCGAAATCGTGGCCACATCGGCCAGGCTCAAGCTGCGTAAGGTCGCAATCGTGGGTCTCGGCGGTACTGGTAGCTACGTTTTCGACCAAGTAACGAAGACTCCAGTATGGGAGATTCATCCGTTCGACGGGGATAACTTCAAGCAGCACAACGCCTTCCGCGCACCGGGCGCAGCGACAGCGGAAGAGCTGCGTCGGCACATGAAGAAGGTCGACTACTTCGTCGAGCGCTACAGTCCAATGCGAACAGGCTTGGTGCCCCATCCGTACTTCCTGGATGAGGCAAACGTGTCCGAGCTGGCGGGCTTCGACTTCGTCTTCGTGTGCGTCGACAAGGGGCTGGCGCGCAAGACCATCTGCGGCTACCTGACCGCGCAAGGCATCCCTTTTGTTGACGTTGGCATGGACGTCGCGATGGACGCCGAGACGCAGCAGCTTGACGGAACCTGCCGAGTCACGACCGTTACGCCATTCAAGAACGACCACATCGCCGGCTCCATCCCGATGGACAACGACGAGTCGGACGCGCTCTACCGCCAGAACATCCAAGTGGCGGATCTGAACGCGCTAAACGCTCTACTTGCGGTAATCAAATGGAAGCAGCTGTTCGGCTTCTACGAGGACCGTGCGAGGTCGCACCAGGCCACGTATACGGTTGCGACACAGTCGCTGACTCGGGGCGAGCTCGCTGCTCGCGGTGATACCGCGGAATCCGCGACCGAATGCGCAGGAGCGGCTGGATGAGACAGACGCACCTGAAGCCAAAGTTCGTTGAGTTCATCCCTGACCAGTTAGACGACGGAGTGCTGTACATCAGCGAGCGGTTTCGGACCTGCTCCCACAAATGTTGTTGTGGATGTGGCCACGAGGTTGTCCTGCCCCTATCCCCGGCAGAGTGGCAGTTGAGTCGCGACGGCGACTGTGTCTCACTTTGGCCGTCGGTGGGCAACTGGGACTACCCGTGTAGATCTCACTACGTGATTCGTCGAAATCAGGTGCGCTGGGCCGCTTCGATGACAGAGCATCAGATTAGGCGGGTCAAGCAACGAGACGAGGTCGCCCTGCGGTTGCAGATCAATGCCAACAACACCGCGCGCGCCACCGGCGCCGTCGGAACATCGGCGCCATCCGCCTCTGCCGACGCATCAGGAGCGCCATCAGGCATATCGTTATCGAACACACCTAGCTTGGGCATCTGGAAGTGGATGCGAAGCCTTTGGGGCTCTGGAAGCGGCTGATGGATTCGCGGCGGGCGGAGCATCATTCGTCGTTGGTGCCGCGGACGTGAGGTCCGCTGGCCGACTCCGTTGCACAGCACCAGGCCGCTGAGGGCAGAGTCGGTTCGAGCTTATGCCGTCGCCGAGAATCGGTTGTTCAAGCAGCCACTGGGTGGGCATCATCGTCGAGTGACCGGTTGAATCCGCATTGGGATGCTGCCAGTCAGCCCACGGAATCGCAGTGGCCGGTTTTGGCCTTTCGCAGAACTATTTGGTTGCAGCCTTGACCGGCCGCTTTGGCCGACATGCAGCCAATCATCTCAATGCCTCCGAGCGCGGCCCCATGTTCCACCCCCATGCAGTCAAAGCGTCGAGCATCGCCGGCCCTCAAGTCTCGCAAGATACAAATCCTTGCAAATCAACCGAGAGCTTAGTGCTCCAAACGTCTTGATCGACACTCAGGCGTATGCGGCTGATGGAGCAAACCAGGTGGATTCATCAAAACCCTTGCCAGGCAAGGATTTCTGGACTTGTTCTCGACTTTATTGCACAAACTTGGTGCTTTGCGTAGCAAGGGCCAAATTCCTCGGAAAACCGCATGGAGTCTGCCTTTCAGGAAGTCAGCAACTTGAAAAGTCGTTCTCGACTTTAATGGCTCGTTTTCGACTTTAATTGTCCGGAACAAGTCACTTTCTTTTACACATTTCACGCTTGTATTCTGCATCGCACAAATCTTAGAATGAACATTCATTCAGTGTTGGCGATGCTCCGTTGCCAGCCCCCAACCCTCGTTCCCTGACAGGTGCTTCATGCCCAACTCCACCCTTTCCCCGCGTTTTGGAGCGCCGCTCGCGCTCGCTCTCGTTCTGGCCCTGGCCGCCTGCGGTAATCAGCAAGGAGGGGCGCAGCAAGGCGGTGGCAAGCCGGCTGAGGTGGGCGTGGTCACGCTGGCGCCGGAAACGGTGGCGGTGAGCACCGAGTTGGCCGGGCGTACTGCGCCCTACCAGATCGCGGAGGTGCGCCCGCAAGTGGGCGGCATCATCCAGGAGCGCCTGTTCCGCGAGGGGGCCGACGTCGCCAGCGGCAGCGCGCTGTACCAGATCGACGCGGCCACCTACCAGGCCAGCCATGCCAGCGCCCAGGCGGCCCTGGCGCGTGCCGAGGCCAACGTGGTGAGCGCGCGCGCCAAGGCAGAGCGCTACGCCGAACTGGTCAAGATCAAGGCAGTGAGCCAGCAGGATTTCGACGATGCCACCGCGACGCTGAAGCAGACCGAGGCCGATGTGCTGGTCGCCAAGGCCGCGCTGGAAACCGCGCGCATCAACCTGGCTTACACGCGGGTGGCCGCGCCCATCGGCGGCCGCATCGGCATGTCGACGGTGACGCCGGGCGCGCTGGTGACGGCCAACCAGGCCACCGCGCTGACCACGATCCAGCAGCTCGATCCGATCTATGTCGACGTCACCCAGTCGAGCAGCGAGCTGCTGCGCCTGCGCCGCGAGCTGTCGGACGGCCGCCTCAAGCGCGACAACGCCGGCCAGGCCAAGGTGAAGCTGGTGCTGGAAGATGGTTCGACCTATGCGCGCGAAGGCAAGCTGGCTTTCTCCGATGTGACGGTGGACCAGGGCACCGGTTCGGTGACGGTACGCGCGGTGTTCCCCAACCCTGACCGCGTGCTGCTGCCCGGCATGTATGTGCGTGCCGTGCTGGAGCAAGGTGTGCGTGAGAACGCCATCGTCGTGCCACAGCAAGGCGTGACGCGCGATGCCAAGGGCAATGCAGTGGCCATGGTGGTGAATGCCGAGAACAAGGTGGAGCCGCGCGTGCTGCAGGTGGGCCAGGCCCTGGGCAGCCGCTGGTTGGTGAACGAGGGCCTGCAGGCCGGCGATCGCGTGATCGTGGAAGGCCTGCAACGCGCCCGCCCAGGTGCCGAGGTGTCGCCGCAGGCGTGGAGCCCGGTGGCCGCCAGTGCGCCGGCCGCCGCCTCCGCCCCGGCTGCAAAGTAAGGAGCCCGCACTCATGGCACGTTTCTTCATCGACCGGCCCATCTTCGCGTGGGTCATTGCGATCGTCATCATGCTGGCGGGCGCGCTCTCCATCATGGAGCTGCCGATCTCCCAGTATCCCAACATTGCACCGCCGGCCATCGCGATCAACGCGAGCTACCCCGGCGCCTCGGCCAAGACCGTGGAGGATTCGGTCACCCAGGTCATCGAACAGAAGATGACCGGCCTGGACGGCCTGCTGTACATGAACTCGTCCAGCGACTCCTCGGGCCGCGTCAGTCTCACGCTGACCTTCGACGCCGACACCAACCCCGACATCGCGCAGGTGCAGGTGCAGAACAAGCTGCAACTGGCCCTGCCGCTGCTGCCGCAAGCCGTGCAACAGCAAGGCGTGCAGGTCGCCAAGTCGGCACGTAACTTCCTGCTGGTGATCGGCTTCGTGTCGGAGGACGGCAAGTACAACGGTTCCGACCTGGCGGACTACCTCGTCTCCAACGTGCAGGACCCGCTGTCGCGCGTGACTGGCGTCGGTGAGGTGCAAATCTTCGGCGCGCAGTACGCCATGCGCATATGGCTGGACCCGGCCAAGCTGAATAACTTCAAGCTCACGCCGAGCGATGTGGTCAGCGCGCTGCAGGCGCAGAACGCCCAGGTCTCGGCCGGCCAGCTCGGCGCCACGCCGGCGGTGCCGGGCCAGCAGCTCAACGCCACCATCACGGCGCAGAGCCGCCTGCAGACGGCCGAGCAGTTCGAAGCCATCCTGCTGCGCACCACCAGCACGGGCGCCAAGGTGTACCTGCGTGACGTGGCGCGCGTCGAACTCGGTGCCGAGAACTACGCCACCGTGGCGCGTTTCAATGGCAAGCCCGCCGCCGGTATCGGCGTGAAGCTCGCCGCCGGTGCCAACGCGCTGGAAACCGCCGACGCAGTGAAGGCCCGCATCAAGGAGATGAGCGCCTACTTCCCGGCCGGCGTGAAGGCGGTGACGCCCTACGACACCACGCCCTTCGTGAAGCTCTCCATCGAAGAGGTGGTGAAGACGCTGGCCGAAGCCATCGTGCTGGTCTTCCTGGTGATGTACCTGTTCCTGCAGAACTTCCGCGCCACCCTGATCCCGACCATCGCGGTGCCCGTCGTGCTGCTGGGCACCTTCGGCGTGCTGGCCGCCTTCGGCTACTCGATCAACACCCTGACCATGTTCGGCGTGGTGCTGGCCATCGGCCTGCTGGTGGACGATGCCATCGTGGTCGTGGAGAACGTCGAGCGGGTGATGACCGAGGAAGGTCTGTCGCCCAAGGAAGCCACGCGCAAGTCGATGGGGCAGATCACCGGCGCGCTGATCGGCATCGCCCTGGTGCTGTCGGCCGTGTTCGTGCCGATGGCCTTCTTCGGTGGCTCCACCGGCGTGATCTACCGCCAGTTCTCGATCACCATCGTGTCCTCGATGATCCTGTCGGTGGTCGTCGCGCTGGTGCTCACGCCGGCCTTGTGCGCGACCATGCTCAAGCCGGTTGCCAAGGGCCATCACCACAATGAGTCGCGCTTCTTCAACTGGTTCAACCGCATGTTCGAGCGCAACACCCAGCGCTACGAATCGGCGGTGGGCAAGATGCTGGGCCGCACGACGCGCTTCCTGATCGTCTACGTGCTGATGGTGGTGGGCCTGGGCTATCTGTTCCACAGAATGCCCACGTCATTCCTGCCGGAAGAGGACCAGGGCATCATGTTCACCCAGATCATGCTGCCGGCCGGTGCCACGCAAGAGCGCACGCTCAAGGTGCTGGAGCAGGTCGAGGACCATTTCCTGAACAAGGAGAAGGAGTCCGTCAGCTCGCTGTTCACGATCGCTGGCTTCAGCTTCGGCGGTTCCGGCCAGAACATGGGCCTGGGCTTCGTGCAGATGCGCGACTGGTCTGAACGCCAGCGTCCCGACCTGACGGTCAAGGCCACTGCGGGCCGCGCCATGGGGGCCTTCCAGCGCATCCGCGATGCGATGGTGTTCGCCTTCGTGCCGCCGGCGGTGATCGAGCTGGGCACCTCCAACGGTTTCGAGCTGCAGATCCAGGACCGCGGCGGCCTCGGCCACGAAGCCCTGGTGGCCGCGCGCAACCAGTTCCTGGGCATGGCGGCACAGGACAAGCGCCTGGTCGCCGTACGCCCCAACGGCCAGGACGACCAGCCCGAGTACAAGCTGGACATCGACCACGCACGTGCGGGCGCACTGGGCGTGACGGTGGCTGACATCAACAACACCTTGTCGATCGCCTGGGGCAGCCAGTACGTCAACGACTTCATCGACCGTGGCCGTATCAAGAAGGTGTATGTGCAGGCCGACGCGCCGGCGCGCATGCTGCCGGAAGACCTGAACAAGTGGTACGTGCGCAACAGCAGCGGCCAGATGGTGCCCTTCTCGGCCTTCTCCAGCGCGCGCTGGAGCTACGGCGCGCCGCGTCTGGAGCGCTTCAACGGCATGCCCTCGATCCAGTTGCTGGGTCAGGCCGCACCCGGCCTGTCCTCGGGCGATGCGATGGCGGCGGTCGAGGAGATCATGGCCAAGATGCCCCCCGGCATCGGCTACGAGTGGAGCGGCACCTCCTTCGAGGAACGTCGTTCCGGTGCGCAAGCGCCTGCGCTGTACGCGATCTCGATCCTGGTCGTGTTCCTGTGCCTGGCCGCGCTGTATGAAAGCTGGTCGGTGCCCTTCTCGGTGATCATGGTGGTGCCGCTGGGTGTGCTCGGCGCGCTGCTCGCCGCCACCGGGCGTGGCCTGTCGAACGACGTGTACTTCCAGGTCGGCTTGCTGACCACGGTGGGTCTGGCGTCGAAGAACGCGATCCTGATCGTGGAATTCGCCAAGGCGCAGATGGAGGAGTACGGCAAGGGCCTGGTCGAGGCCACGCTGGAGGCGGTACGCCTGCGCTTGCGCCCGATCCTGATGACCTCGCTGGCCTTCGGCCTCGGCGTGGTGCCGCTGGCCATCGCCACCGGCGCCGGCTCCGGCAGCCAGAACGCCATCGGCACCGGCGTGCTGGGCGGCATGATCACCAGCACGGTGCTGGGCATCTTCTTCGTGCCGGTGTTCTACGTCGTGATCCGCCGCATCTTTACGCGCAACACGCACTCCAGCCACGCTGCACACCCCAACGATCTGGGGGGACTCTGACATGAACAAGACCCTGCTTTCCCTGAGCCTCTCGCTGGCCCTGCTGTCCGGCTGCTCCACCCTGGCCCCCGACTACAGCCGCCCCAAGGCGGTGACCCCCGAGGCCTGGCCGCAAGGCCCGGCCTACAAGGCGGGCGCTGCCAGCGCCAAGCCGGCGGTCGAGATCGGCTGGCGCGAGTTCTTCGTCGATGAGCGCCTGCAGAAACTCATCGAGATGGCGCTGGCCAACAACCGCGATCTGCGCGTCGCCGCGCTGAACATTGAAAAGGCGCGCGCGCAGTACCAGATCCAGCGCAGCGAGCTGTTCCCCACCGTCAACGCCGCAGCCGGCGAGACGGCGCAACGCAGCTCGGGCGACATCAATGGCACCGGCGAGCCGCGCATCACGCGCCAGTACAGCGTGGGCCTGGGCTTCTCCAGCTACGAGCTGGACTTCTTCGGCCGCGTACGCAGCCTGCGTGACGCCGCGCTGCAGAACTTCCTCGCTACTGAGCAAGCAGCGCGCAGCACCCAGATCTCGCTGGTGGCCGAGGTGGCCAACGCCTACCTCACCCTGGCCGCCGACCGCGAACGCCTGCAACTGTCGGCCGACACCCTGGCCACACGCGAAGAGACGCTCAAGCTGACACAACGCAGCTTCGAGCTGGGCGCGGCCTCGGCACTGGCCGTTGCCCAGGCGCGCACGGTGGTCGAAGGCGCCCGCGTCGAAGTGGCGACCTACACCGCTCGCGTGGCGCAGGATCAGAACGCGCTGGCCGTGCTGGTCGGCACAACGGTCCCGGCCGACCTGCAACCCAGCAGCCTGCGCGGCGCGCTGACCGCGACCAGCGAGCTGCCCGCCGGCCTGCCCTCCGAACTGCTGCAACAGCGCCCCGACATCCTCGCCGCCGAGCGCAGCCTGCAGGCTGCCTACGCCAACATCGGCGCGGCCCGCGCGGCCTTCTTCCCCAGCATCACGCTGACCGCCAGTGGCGGCACCGCCAGCAACACGCTGGACGGCTTGTTCGGCAGCGGCACGGGCACCTGGAGCTTCATCCCGCAGATCAACCTGCCGATCTTCGATGCCGGGCGCCGCCAGGCCAATCTCGAAGTGGCCGAGGCTGACCGTGCGATCGCTCTGGCGCAGTACGACAAGGCGATCCAGACGGCCTTCCGCGAGGTGGCCGATGCACTGGCCGTGCGCGGCACGGTGGAGGAACAGCTCACCGCCCAGGCCGCCCAGGTGGAGGCCTACGCCGACAGCCTGCGCCTGTCGGAAGCCCGCTTCCGCGGCGGCGTGGACAACTACCTCGCGGTGCTCGACGCGCAGCGCGCGCTGTTCGCCACCCAGCTCTCGCTGATCAGCGTTCAACTGTCGCGCCAGAGCAATCTGGTCACCCTGTACAAGGTACTGGGCGGCGGGCTGGTCGAGCGCGGCGGCACTTGAAGTAGTATCCGCCTCCCATGAGCACGCCTCGCAAACACCACGACCCCGAGCGCGCCGAAGCGCGCCGCAGCCAGGTGCTGGAAGCCGCCACCGCGTGTTTCGCGCGCAGCGGCTTCCACGGCGCCAGCATGGCCGAGATCGCGCGCGAGGCCGGCATGAGCGCCGGCCACATCTACAACTACTTCGCGAGCAAGGAAGAGATCATCTTCGGCATCGTGGACCGCAACGTCGCACACAAGCTGGCCCTGATGCAGAGCATGGTCGAGAACCCTGAACAGGATGTGCTGGACGCCATGCTGGGCCGCATCGCCACCGGCATCTGCGACAACTCGGATTCCGAATACGCCGCGCTGATGATGGAGGTGGCGGCGGAGTCCTCACGCAACCCGGCGGTCGCCGCCAAGGTGCACGAAGCCGACCGCATCCTGTCCACGCGTCTGCATGAGCTGCTGCTGACCAGCACGCAGCTCGCCGCCTACCGTGCCGACCCCGCGCAAGCCGGGCGACTCAACATGGTGATCGTGCTGTTCGAAGGACTGCGCCTGCGCGCACTGAGCAATCCGCAACTCGACCGCATGCAGTTGGTGGAACCGATGCGTCGCGCGATCCGCGCGATCCTGGCGGGCTGAGTCCGCCAGCACAGGGCCCGGGGCACAAGCCCGGGCCCTGCGGCATGTCACAGGCGGGTCATGCGCACAGGCAGCCACTCAACTGGGAACGCAACTGCTCCGGCTCGCTGCGCGTGTAGTCCTTGTCCAGGCGGTCGCTGACCAGGGAGGCGGTGGGACCGTCCAGCTCGTTGTTGAGCATGCCCATGAAGCCCGGTGGCGCCACGATGATGGCGCGCGCGTAGTCGCCACGACTTCGCCCGTTGTGCAGGTCGCGCGCCAAGCGGTGCGCGAAACTCCTCTCCACATGTTTGGGTGGTTCGCCACGAGGCGAGGCCCGCCCCGACACCGGCATCCGCGTCGCCTCGGCAGCCAGATCGGCCTCGGCCTCGTGCACCAGTTCCAGACCCTTGTTGGGGCCGTGGTTGGCGAACAGGCGGGCGTGACGGGCGTTGGCGACGAGAA
This sequence comes from Uliginosibacterium sangjuense, assembly GCF_059132465.1. NCBI lineage: Bacteria > Pseudomonadati > Pseudomonadota > Betaproteobacteria > Rhodocyclales > Zoogloeaceae > Uliginosibacterium > Uliginosibacterium sangjuense. Next base: position 503,825 of record NZ_CP101132.1, on the reverse strand, counting down.
TCCAGGTCGTAGACATGGGTGAGTCCTCCAGAAAACAGTCAGGGACAGGTCTCCCCCGCGCGCCGGAAGCGGCCGCGTAGCACGCTGCGAGGGGAAGGCCCGGGCCACCCGGAGGGGCGGCCTCCTTCAGCATAGGCAGCGCGCACAGGGCCGCGAAAGGAGAACTTCAGCCGCCAGGCGACGGGCCGTAACTTGCGGGATCCTGGCGGTAAAACCGCGCAAAAAGCGCGTAAAGCTCCGGATATTCGTCGACCATGAGCTGTGGTTCGACGAAAAAGACCTCGCTCATCACAGCGAAGAACTCGCCCGGGTGTTCGGCCGCATAGGGGTCGATCGCGGTGTCCTCACCTTCGTCCACGCGGGCGCAGAAATCCTCCCACGCGGCGTCCAGGGTACCGACCCAGGTCTCCTCGTCCAGGTCGCCGTGCAGCAAGGGCACGCCATCGGCCTCGCCGGTCAGCATGTCCAGCTTGTGGGCGAACTCGTGGATCACCACGTTGGCGCCGGCGTAGTCGGCCGGATCGTCGTACCACGACAGCACCACCGGGCCGCCGTCCCAGGCCTCGCCCAGCGCCTCTTCGTCGTACTCGTGCAGCACCCCATCGTCGTCCACGACGCGGCGCGGGATCACGAACTCACCCGGATAGACGATGATGCCGCGCCACCCGGCGTAGGCCGACAGGCCCAGGTGCAGTACCGGCAGGCAGGCCTGCAGCGCGATGCTCAGGCGCGCCAGATCGTCCGGTTCGTAGCCCTGGGCGCCCGCGAAGACCTTGTCGTCGAGGAAGCGCCGCACCACTTCGCGCAGCCGCAGCAACTCATCTTCGGGCAAGCGCGCAATGAAGGGCAGGCGAGCCAGAGCAGCCTGCCACAGCGCCTCGGGCACGTCGGATGCTTGGGGTTTGAGGGACTGCAGCAATCGCCTGAACATGGTTCCCGAGTGGGTAGCGGGGCCGCCGAAGGCCTGTGGGATAATTCGCCAATGGTATCCGTACAACATTCCGTTGCCAGCGCCGACGCCGAGAAGCCCGTCGCCGAGCTGCTGGCCGAAGGCCTGCCTGCCGACGCGCTGGCCCCCCTGGCTGAAGCGGCGCAATGGGCGCAGGTGTGCTACGGCACCCGCACGCTGGGCAGTGGCGAGCCGATCTGGCAGCACGCGCTGGGCATGGCGCTGATGGGCGTGCTGCTGCGCCTCGACCTGGAGGCGCGCCTGGCCGCCCTGCTGTTCGCCGTGTGCGACCACGAACCGGACGGCGCCGACAAGATCGAGGCGCGCTTCGGCCCCAATGTGGCGCGCCTGGTCGACGGCCTGCGCCGACTGAACCGCCTGCACCTGTCGCCCAGTGGCAAGGGCGGCGCGGCCGACCTGCACGCGCAGACCGAAGTGCTGCGCAAGATGGTGCTGGCGATGGCCGACGACCTGCGCGTGATCCTGCTGCGCCTGGCCTCGCGCGTGCAGACCCTGCGCTTCTTCACCGAGAACCGGGAGCGCGTGCGCCTGGACGTGGCGCGCGAGAGCATCGACCTGTACGCCCCGCTGGCCAACCGCCTGGGCGTGTGGCAGCTCAAGTGGGAGCTGGAAGACCTGTCGTTCCGCTTCATCGAGCCCGAGACCTACAAGCGCATCGCCAAGATGCTGGACGAACGCCGCGTCGAGCGTGAGGCCTTCATCCACGACGCCACCGAGCGCCTGCTGCGCGAGGTGTCGGCCCTGGGCATCACCGCCGAGGTGTATGGCCGGCCCAAGCACATCTACAGCATCTACAACAAGATGCGCGCCAAGCACCTGGACTTCGAGCAGGTCTACGACGTGCGTGCGCTGCGTGTGCTGGTGCCCGAGGTCAAGGACTGCTACGCCGTGCTGAGCCTGGTGCACGAGCTGTGGACGCCGATTCCCAACGAGTACGACGACTACATCCTGAAGCCGAAGGGCAACAACTACCAGTCGCTGCACACCGCCGTGCGCGCCGCCGACGGCCGCGCGCTGGAGGTGCAGATCCGCACCCACGACATGCACAAGCACGCCGAATTGGGCGTGGCGGCGCACTGGCGCTACAAGGAAGGCAGCCAGAGCGGCGGCGAGTACGACGAGAAGATCGCCCTGCTGCGCCAACTGCTGTCGTGGCGCGAAGAAGTCGCCGATGCCTCGGCATGGGAGGAGCACACGCGGCGCGCCGCGCTGGACGACACCATCTACGTGGTGACGCCGCAGGGCCGCGTGCTGGACATGGCGGCCGGAGCCACCCCGATCGACTTCGCCTACCGCCTGCACACCGAGCTGGGCCACCGCTGCCGTGGCGCCAAGGTCAACGGCGCGATGGTGCCGCTGGACACCCCGCTCACCAACGGCCAGGTGGTCGAGATCATCTCCGCCAAACAGGGCGGCCCCTCGCGCGACTGGCTGAATCCGCAGCTCAACTACCTCAACACCTCCAACGCGCGCGCCAAGGTGCGGCGCTGGTTCGTGCAGCAGGAAGAGGAAGAGACGGCGGCCCAGGGCCGTGCCATCGTCACCAAGGAGCTGCAGCGCTCCGGCCAGACCCAGGCCAATCTGGAAGAGCTGGCGGCGCGCGCCGGCTTCAAGGACTCCGCCGCCATGTTCCTGGCCGTGGGCCGTGGCGACGTCAGCAGCCGGCAGATCCACAACGCGCTGCAGGCCCCGACCGCCAAGCCGGAAAAGGCCGACCGCCCGGATGACGTGGTCATCGGCGAGCGGCACGCGGCCGAATCGTCCTCGGGCATCCTGGTGGTGGGCGTGGGCAAGCTGCTGACCCAGCTCGCGCGCTGCTGCAAACCGGTGCCACCGGATGCAATCTCGGGCTTCGTCACGCGCGGGCGCGGCGTGTCGATCCACCGCTGCGACTGCCGCAGCTACCAGAACATCGCGCAGCGCCACCCGGAGCGCATCGTGCCGGCCGAGTGGGGCGGCGACGTGCCGCAGGTGGGCACGACCCCGCCCAAGTCCGAGGTCTACCCGGTAGACATCGCGATCGAGGCGAGCGACCGCCAGGGCCTGCTGCGCGACATCTCCGACGTGTTCTCGCGCGAGCGCCTCAACGTGATCGGGGTGAACACCGTGTCACGCGGGGGGCGTGCCTACATGCGCTTCACCGTCGAAGTAAGCAGCGTGGCCTGGGTGCAGCGCGTGCTGCAGCAGATCGGCGAGGTGAAGGACGTGCTGTCGGCACAGCGCGCTTGAGCGCTACCCCTCAGCGCCCCGCCGCCAGCTTCTCCAGCAGCATGCCGGCGACATCCTGCAGGTCGGCCACCGCTGCCGCGCCGCCGTTCTGCACCGCCTCGCGCGGCATGCCATACACCACGCAGGTACGCTCCGACTGCGCCACCGTGAACACCCCGGCCTGGCGCAGCGCCAGCAGGCCAGCCGCGCCGTCCTTGCCCATGCCGGTCAGCACGGCGGCTGCCGCGTTGCGCCCGACGCTGGGCACGGCAGAGTGGAACAGCACGTCCACCGCCGGCTTGTGCAGATTGACCGGCGCTTCGTCGCTGATCTCGACGAGGTAATAGGCGCCACTGCGGCGCAGCTTCATGTGAAGGCCCCCGGGCGCGATGTAGGCATGGCCCGGCAGCACGCGCTCGCCGTCCTGCCCTTCCTTCACCGCGATGCGGCACAGGCCGTCCAGTCGCCGCGCGAAGGAGGCGGTGAAGCCCGGTGGCATATGTTGCACGATCAGGATGGGCGGGCAATCGGGCGGCATCTGCAGCAACACCTCCTTGAGCGCCTCGGTACCCCCGGTGGAAGCGCCGATCAGCAGCAGCTTCTCGCTCGCCCCGGGGATGCTGGCGGGCACCACGGTGGCCCGAGCCGGTGTGCTCTCGCGCCGCTGGATGCGGCTGCGCGCGGCGTTTCGCACCTTGGCGACAATCTCCTCGGCATAGGCCTCCAGGCCCGCGCCGACGCCCAGCGAGGGTTTGGGGATGTAGTCGACAGCACCCAGCTCCAGCGCGCGCAAGGTGGCGTCGGCCCCCTTCTCGGTCAGCGTCGACACCATCACCACCGGCATCGGCCGCAGGCGCATCAGACGCTCCAGGAAGTCCAGCCCGTCCATGCGCGGCATCTCGATGTCGAGCGTCAGCACATCCGGGTTGAGATCCTTGATCATCTGCCGCGCCACCAAGGGGTCGGGCGCGGCGCCAAGCACCCGGATGTCCGGCGCCTGGCTCAGGATATGAGTCAGGAGCTGCCGCACCAGGGCGGAGTCATCGACGATGAGCACCTTGATCATGCGCGTCCCTCAGAACAGATCAACCGACCCCTCAACCTTGACCTTCTCCAGCATGGCCTCGTAACGCAGCTCGCGCTGAATGATCGTGTCATTGTGCAGGGTGCGGATGCGCTTGACCAGGACGCGCCCCTCGGCCGGAAAGAAGTACACCTTGCGCGGGTACACATCGAGCAGGTCCTGCGCCCGCAAGGGGATGCGCTCCGCCGCAAGGTAGCGCAGCACGAACTCGGCGTTGCGCGCCCCGACGTCGGTATGGTTCATGCCGGACAACACCCGCCCCGCACCGAACACCTTGGCTTGCAGCCGCGTACGCACCGCGCCGGCCTTGAGCAGGTTGTTGATCAGCATCTCCATCGCATAGCTGCCATAGCGCGCGGAAGCGCTGGCCACACAGCCCTCGTCATGATGGTCGGGCAGCATGAAATGGTTCATGCCGCCGACGCCGGCCACCTCATCGTAGAGACAGGCAGAGACACAGGAGCCCAGCACGGTGACGATCAGTACGTCGCGCCCGGTGACGAAGTATTCGCCCGGCAGGATCTTCACCGCCTCCTTCTGGAAGTGGCGGTCGTAGTAGCGGTTGGGCGCCGACTCCAGCTCACTCATCTTGCTGCCCCATCCACCCGCCGGTAGGCGGTGCGCCCGAGGGACTCGAACAGTTCGCGCTCGGCGCTGAGGCTCTCCGAATGACCGATGAACAGCAGGCCGCCAGGGCGGATGAAGTCGGCCATGCGACGCAGCAGGCTGCGCTGGGTCTCCTTGTCGAAGTAGATCAGCACGTTGCGACAGAACACCACATCGAAGCGCTGACGCATCGGCCACGCCGGGTCCAGCAGGTTGAGGCGACGGAAGTGCACCATCGCACGCAGAGCCGGGCTGACCCGCACCCGCCCCTCGTTCGCCCCGCCGCCACGCAGGAAGAAGCGCTGCTTGAGCTGCGGTGACAAGGCATCCACCCGCTCCAGCGGGTAGATGCCGCGCGCGCCGGTCTGCAGTACCTGGGTGTCGATGTCGGTCGCCAGGATGCGCACGTCGTCAGAGGCGCGACGCATGGCTTGTGCCACCGTCATGGCGATGGAATAGGGCTCCTCGCCGGTGGAGGACGCCGCGCTCCAGATGCGCAGCGGGCCGTCGATGGCGTGACGGTGCAGATACTCGGTGAGCATCTCGAAGTGATGCGGCTCGCGGAAGAAGGAGGTGAGGTTGGTGGTCAGCGCGTTGGTGAAATATTCCCACTCGGCATCGCTCTCGTCCTCCAGCCGGGCCAGGTAGTCAGCAAAGGAAGCCAGGCGCAGGCTGCGCAGGCGCCGGGCAAGACGGCCGTAGACGAGTTCGCGCTTGCTGTCGCCGAGGGCGATGCCGGCGCGCTGGTAGATCAGGGCGCAGACGCGGCGGAAGTCGCTGTCGCCGAAGGCGAACTCGCGCTCATGGAAGGGCTCCTCGCGGCTGCTCATGGCCTGTGATCGCGGGCCGTGTCAGGGGCAGGCACGCCCCCTTCCACGGCCGTCGTCTCGTTCAGAACTCGCTCCAGTCCTCGTCATCCGCCGCCGCCACCGCTTTCGGCAAGGAGGCCGGCTTGGGCCGCGCTGCCAGACGTTCCTGCTTGCGCGGCGGGGGCAGCGCACGGCCGGCCGCCGCCGCAGGTGCCGCGGCTTCGCCCGCTTCGATGTCGTCGAGCTTGAAGCGGCGCACGATCTCCAGCAGCGTCGTGGCCTGGCCCGACAGCGCCTCGGCCGAGGCCGCCGCCTGTTCGACCAGGGCCGCGTTCTGCTGGGTGGTCTCATCCATCTGGTTGACCGCCTTGCTGACCTGCTCGATGCCGTTGCTCTGCTCCATGGAGGCGGCCGAAATCTCGTTCATGATGTCGGTCACGCGCTTGATGGAGGTGACGACCTCCTCCATGGTCTTGCCGGCCGTCTCGACGAGGCGGTTGCCGTCCTCGACCTTCTCCACCGAATTGTTGATGAGGGCCTTGATCTCCTTGGCCGCCGCCGCCGAGCGCTGTGCCAGACTGCGCACCTCGCCCGCCACCACGGCGAAGCCACGCCCTTGCTCACCGGCCCGCGCAGCCTCCACCGCCGCATTCAGCGCGAGGATGTTGGTCTGGAAGGCGATGCCGTCGATCACGCCGATGATGTCCACGATCTTGCGTGCGCTGTCGTTGATCGCGCCCATGGTGGTGACGACCTGACCAACCACATCGCCACCCTTGCTCGCCACCTCGGAGGCCCCATCGGCCAGTTGGTTGGCCTGGCGGGCGTTCTGCGCGTTCTGCTTCACGGTGGAGGTGAACTCCTCCATGCTGGAGGCAGTCTCTTCCAGCGAGGCCGCCTGCTCCTCGGTGCGCGAGGAGAGGTCGGCGTTGCCGCTGGCGATCTCGCCGGCGGCGGTGTGGATGGTCTCGGAGGCTTCGCGGATGCTGCGCAGCATGCTCTCCAGGCTGCGCACGGTCTCGTTGGTGTAACGCTTGAGATCGGCGAAGGTCCCCTGGTAGTCGGCGGTGATGCGCTCGGTGAGGTCGCCCTTGGCCAAGGCGGCAAGCACGCGCGCGATGTCGCGCAGACCCGCATCCGAGGTCTCCACGACCTTGTTGATGCCTTCGGCCAGCACCTTGAAGAAGCCTTCCTTGTTGCGCTCCTCGATGCGGCGCGAGAAGTCGCCCGCGGCGGCGGCGGCCACGATCTCCGACACCTCTTTCTCGACCGCCACCTCGTTGGTGCGGTCCAGCCACTCGATCACGCTGCCCAGGCGCTCGCCGCGCTCGTTGATCACCGGGTTGGCGGTCAGCGAGAAGGTGCGCCCGCCGATCACGGCCGAAGCCCGGTAGGTGCTGGTGAACGTGGCCAGCAGGCGGGCCTGGTGCTCCGGGTTCTTGTGGAACACGTCGATCTTGGCGCCCTGCAGCTTGTCCACGTCGAAATGCGGCAGGTCGCGCCGGATGTCGGTCTGCGCGGCACGCAACATGGCGACCACCGCCGGGTTCAGGTAAATGATGTTGCGCTCGTTGTCGGCGATCATCACGTTGGTGCTCACGCTGTCCAGGCCGATCTTCAGGCGCAAGGCCTCCTCGGCGCGCTCGCGCGCGTCGTTGACGTCGAAGCCCAGCTTGGTCTGCATCGATTTGAGGCCATCCATGAGCTGGCCGATCTCGTCCTGGGTATCACTGCGGACTTCACCACGGAAGTTGCCCGAAGAAACCTCGCGGAAGCGGGCGACGGCAAGCTGCAGGGCAGTGACCGTCTGGCGCACGAACAGCGCCGCTACCCCCACACCGAACGCAAAGAAGAGCAAGGCGCCACCGATGAGCAGGTAGGCGCGCCGCTCGGTGCGCGCAATGCGCTGGGCGATCAGCGTGTCGAGTGCCTGGGTGGCCTTGTCATAGAACGCGTAGGCTGCATCCACCGCCAGGGAGCCGGCCGCGAAGTAATCCGGCCCGCTAACCTCCGGTTTGGCCGGCTGCAGCACCCGGCGTTCAGTCAGTTGGATGAAGTTCTGCACGCTGGCACCAAAATCCTCGCCCACCTTGCCCAGCAGAGATTGCAGCGACGGGACCGCTTCGACCGCGTGGCGAAGCGCAGTGACAATGTCCTCGCGTTGCCGCTCAGCCGCCACCATGTGCTTGAGCATGGTCGTCCGGGTGTCGCCATCGAGTTGGCCGCGTGCGATCGCTCCGGCCCCCAGGCCACGCGTATAGGCCATGTGCTCGGCCAGGTCGACCGCGTGCATGACCGATGCCTGCATGATATGGAAGCTGGCCGCCTCGGAATCGAGCACCAGCCCCGAGTCGTTGGCAACACTGCCCATCAAGTTGGACAACGCGGCAATGACGGCTGAGTGGCGCGCAAAGGACTGCTCCGGCGACAGCCGTGAGGCTTCCGCCAGCACGGTGTCGATGTCGCGCCGCACGCGCTGCCATTCCTCGGACACCGGGAGCCCACTGACGCGGGCGCCTGCCTCATCGAGGCTGCGCAGACGGCTGGCCACCTCCTTGTCAATGTTGCTCAGTTGCCGCTGGGCGTCGGCATTGCCGGCCAGCGCCAGGCCATTGAGCCCGCGGTGCTTCTGTAGCTCGGGCACCAAGCCGCGCAGTTGCTGGTGATAGGCCAGGCCTTCGCGCTCCAGCTCCGCCACCCGGACCGCCTCCATCATGGTGGAGACCAACAAACCGAGGGCCAGCAGAAGAGGCAGCAACAGCATCAGCCCGATCAGCATGAACTTGCCGGACATGCCCATGCGTTCATGAACCGTCTTGATCACGTTCAAGCGCTGCAACCAGCCGGTCTTGACGACCCGCCCCGCACGCAAGGCAAGCCCCTTGGCACGCCCTTCGCGCATCTGGCGGTACAGCTCGGTGGCGGCCTCCACCTTGACCCGCGTGGGCTTCACCCGCACCGACAGGAACCCCACCATCTGCCCGCTCTCGTACTCCGGGGTGGCATTCGCCTCAACCCAGTAGTAGTCGCCATTCTTGCAGCGGTTCTTGACCATGCCGACCCAGGGCTTGCCGCTCTTGAGCGTACGGTACAGGTCCTCGAACGCGGCCGGCGGCATGTCGGGGTGGCGCACGATGTTGTGCGGCTTGCCGATCAGCTCGTCCTCGGTGAAGCCGGAGATGCGGATGAAGTCGCGGTTGACGAAGGTGATGTACCCCTTCAGGTCGGTGCGCGAGACGATCAGCGCGTCTTCCTCGAAATGCACTTCATGATCGGTTACCGGCAGATTCACTCTCATGGTCTTACCCCTGTCGTCTGGACGCGCGCGCCGCGCGGATTGAGTGATGTGTGGCGGCTGGCCCGCCGGCCTGGGTCAGGCGGCGACCGCCTCGACGAGTCCCATTTCTTCGCTGTTCATCAGGCGCTGGATATCGAGCAGGATGATCATGCGATCGTCCAGCGAGGCCAGGCCGGTCAGGTAGTCGGTGGAGACGGCGGCGCCCAGCTCGGGCACCGCGCGGATCTGTTCCGGTGCCAGCGACAGCACCTCGGACACGCCGTCGACGACGATGCCCACGATGCGCCCGGCCAGGCTCAGCACGATGACCACGGTGAACTGGTCGTAGGTGGGCTCGCCCAGGGCGAACTTGATGCGCATGTCGATGATCGGCACGATCACGCCGCGCAGGTTGATGACACCCTTGATGAAGGGCGGCGCATTGACGATGGTGGTCACGGCGTCGTAGCCGCGGATCTCCTGCACCTTGAGGATGTCGACCGCGTACTCCTCCGCCCCCAGCGAGAAGGTGAGGTACTCCGCTGCGGCATCAGTCGTCGGTCCGTCCGTCTCCAGTGTCATACCCCGTTCCCCCGTTTCAGGCCGCGCTGGCCATGGCGTGCTGACGCACGAGTTCCGTCACGTCGAGAATCAGCGCGACGCGCCCATCACCCATCACGGTCGCGCCAGACACACCGGCCACGCGGCGATAGTTCGCCTCCAGGCTCTTGATCACCACCTGGTGCTGGCCCAGCAGTTCGTCGACCTGCAGCGCAGCGCGGTCGTTGCCGGACTGCACCAGCAGCAGGATGCCCTCGGCCGCCGTACGCGTACTCGCCAGCCCCAGCAGTGATGACAGATGGATCAGTGGCAGGTAGTCGCCACGCACCTGGATCACTTCGCCCTTGCCGGTCACGCGCTTGAGATCCTCGGCGCGCGGCTGCAGCGACTCCAGGATGAAGGTGATGGGCACGATGAACACCTCGCGCCCCACCGCCACCGACATGCCGTCGAGGATCGCCAGCGTGAGCGGCAGGCGGATCGTGAAGGTCGCGCCGCGACCGGCCACCGAGCTGACCTCGACACGCCCACCCAGGTCGCTGATATTGCGCTTGACCACGTCCATGCCGACGCCGCGGCCGGACACGTCGGTCACTTCGGCCGCGGTGGAAAAACCTGGTGCGAAGACGAGCTGCCACACCTCCGCATCGCTCATCGCGTCACTGACCGGGAGGCCATTCTCACGAGCCTTGGCGAGGATGCGCTCGCGATTGAGGCCGGCGCCATCGTCCTGCACCTCGACCACGATGCTGCCCCCGGCCTGGTAGGCGCGCAGGGTGACCGTGCCCTTCTCCGGCTTGCCGGCCGCCACGCGCTGCTCGGGCGACTCGATGCCATGGTCGATGCTGTTGCGCACGAGGTGGGTGAGCGGGTCGACCAGTTTCTCGATCAGGCCCCGGTCCAGCTCGGTCCCCTCGCCCTCCAGCACCAGCTCCACCTGCTTGCCCAGCTTGTGCGACAGGTCGCGCACCACGCGCGGAAAACGGTTGAAGACGAAACTGATCTGCAGCATGCGGATCGACATGACGGCTTCCTGCAGATCGCGCGTATTGCGCTCCAGCAGGGCCATGGAGCGCTGCAGGCGCTCGAACTGCGCGCCCTCCAGTCCGCTGCCGGCCTCGGTCATCATCGCCTGGGTGATGACCAGCTCGCCCACCAGGTTGATCAACTGATCCACGCGCTCCACGCTGACGCGGATGGAGGCAGCATCGTTGGTCGATGGTGCGGCGCTCTTACGGCTGGAGGCACGTTCCGCCGTGGGCAGCGGCGTCACGCTGGCGCTGCGGGGCGTGGGCAGGGTCGTCACCTCGGCGGCCAGCGGCTCGGCCACCGCGCCAGACGCCACCACGTGCTCCAGGGGCTCAAAGAAGCCGAAGCCCTCGTCCTCCTCCACCGCGCCACGGTCTTCACTCACCGGCAGCGGCGCGAACAGGCCGAAGCCCTCATCCTCCTCCGCCACCAGCGGGGCAAGCTGCAACGCCACCCCCACACTCTCGCCGAGGCTGGCGAAGCGACCACAGGTGTCGCGAAAGACCGGCTCATCGACCGCCTCACCCTGGCGCTGGCAACGCAGCAGCTCGCGCAGGTAATCGGTGGCCTCCAGTAACTCGTCGGCGATGCTCTCGCTCATGCTGGCCTTGCCGGAGCGAAGCTTGTCGAGCAGCGATTCGAGGATGTGGGTCAGCTCGGCCAGGTGGGCGAAACCGAAGATGCCGGCACCGCCCTTGATGGAATGTGCCGCGCGGAAGATGCCATCCAGATCGTCCTTGGCCGGCGCGGCCAGGTCCAGCGCGAGCAGCAGCCGCTCCATGTCGGCCAGGTGGTCGGCCGCCTCATCGAAGAAGGTCTGGTGGAACTGTGTCAGGTCGATCGACATCGCCCGCTCCCTGTATCCCCTGCCTGTTCAGGGCAGGACCTTGGCCACGACCTGCAGCAGCTTCTGGGGGTCGAAGGGCTTGACCAGCCAGCCGGTGGCACCCGCCTCGCGCCCCTTGGCCTTCATCTCGTCGCTCGACTCGGTGGTCAGCATCAGGATCGGCGTCGCCTTGTAGCTGGGCAGGCCACGCAACGAGCGGATCATCGACAGGCCGTCCATCTGCGGCATGTTCTGGTCGGTGAAGATCAGGCTGTAGCTGCCGGTCTTGGCCTTGTCGAGTCCGGCCTTGCCGTCTACGGCCTCGTCGATCTCGTAGCCGGCGGTCTTGAGGGTGAAGGCGACCATCTGGCGGATGGAGGCCGAGTCATCGACGATCAGGATTCGCTTGCTCATCTGGGCACTCCCGCTAAGCTTTGAAAAACGCCTTCGTTGCAATGCAATATAGTCTGATTTACGGGCAGCGCCGTCCGGACTTTATGGCATGGGCATGACTCTCCGCCGGCGCGCTCAGAGCAGGTACTCCGCGCGCGCGCACCGCCCACCCTCCGCATAGTCGAGGCGTCGGCACAGGCCACGCACCACCAGGATGCCGCGGCCGCAGGGCTGGCACGCAGGCGGCACATCCGCCTGCGTGATACACGCGACACACACCTCGAAGCCGGGACCGGAATTCTCGACCTCCACGCCCAGCACGCCTCGCCCTTCCTCGCCCTCGCGATAGTCCAGGCGCAGACTCACGAAACCTTCGTGCAAGGCGGCCAGGCGTTGCTCGCGCATCACGTAATAGTCGGCAAAGCCGTCAGGCGAACGCTTGAGCATGGAGTCGAGACCCAGCACGCCATGTTCCAGGGCATTGCTGAACAGTTCGCTCAGCACGATGAAGAGCTGCTGGCGATGCCATAGCGGCACCCCCATCGACGCCAACTGGGTGATCGCCAGCGGCACCGGGTCGAGCTGGGCCAGGCGCTCGCCCTCCAGCCGCATCGACCACTGCCAGCGCCCCAGCGTAAGCGCCGCTGCCGCCTCGCCGGGGCAGCAGCGCTCGAACAGGGCCGATACGCAGGGCACCACCACCAGGCTGATGTCATCGTCCTGCGAGGCTGCGCCGATGTGCCTGCCCAGGCTGGCCGCCACCGACTCGAACACCTGCCCCGGCGGTGCACTCAGCACGGCCTGTTCCAGGCGCGCTTCGCCAAACTGCTCACCCTGCTCGTCGCGCGCCTCAGTGACGCCATCGCTGCACAGAACGATCTCGTCACCTTCAGCAATCGCGATCTGCTGCGGCGCGCAGCCCGGCAGGAAGACATCCAGTACGGCCAGCGGCGGATGCGCTGAGGGGATGCGATGGCGCAAGGCCCCGCTGCGCCCGTCACGCACCAGCAAGTCGGGCATGCCGCTGTTCCAGACGGTGGCGTGCGCGAGATCGGGCTCAAGGCGGATCGCCGCGCAGGCGACAAACATGCCGGTGGGCAGCAGGCTGCGCAGCTTGCGATTGATCTCAACGAGCATCTCGGGCATGCCGAAGCCTTTGCTGCACATGGCATGAAAGGTTTGCGACAGCGGCAGCGCGCCGATGGCGGCGGCCAGGCCGTGGCCGGTGAAGTCACCCAGCAACACGCACAGGCCACCGTCCGGCGCATGGGCACTGAGCATGATGTCGCCATTGAAGACGGTGGTGGACTTGATCAAGGTGCGCAGCACGCCACCGGCCACGTTGTCCGAGATCACCGCAGTGGCGAAGACCTGCTCGGCGATCTGCTGCTCGCGGTGCACCTGCTCGTGCAGTTGCATCAGCTCCTCGTGCTGGCGCGCGATGCGCTCGTAGAGGCCACGGGTTCGCTCGATGACCGCCAGCTTGGCGCACAACACGTCGCGCCGGCATGGTTTGGAGAGAAAGTCGTCACCCCCTGCCTCCACGTAGCGCAGGAGGGCTTCGCGTTCGTCGACGGAGCTGAGGAACACCAGGGGCACGTAGCGATCCCCCCCCAGCGCGCGGATCCGCCGCGACACCTCGTAGCCGTCGATGTCGGGCAGCAGCACGTCGAGGAAGACGAGCGCGGGTCGATGCTCGGCGAACAGCGCGACGCCAGTGAGGCCATCCTCGGCCGCGATCACCTCGTAACCCTCGTCGTGCAGCAGGCGGCACAAGATCGCGCGGCTGGTCGGTTCGTCCTCCACCACCAGGACGAGGCCCTTCGACTGCGGCGCGCGTGCGGCCATGCTCATGCCGTGATCTCGAACAATTTGTCGAAGCGCGCCACCTCGAGAATGCGGCGGATGGTCGGCGGCGCATGCTCGATCACCACCCGGCCATTGAGCGATTGTGCGTGTTCCCGCAACAACAGCAGCATGCCAAGCGCCGAACTGTCCATGTACGACGCCTGACCCAGGTCGACGCGGAACAGGTGGCCGGCCCCGGCCTGGTAGCGGTAGGTATCGCGGAACTCGCGATGGAGCGCGAAATCGAATTTCCCGCTCACCACCACATGGCTACACCCTTCGCCCACGGCCCGGCATTCGATCGGCATCTCGCGCTCCTCAGAACAATTCGACTTCACCCGCCCCCATGGAGGTCTGACGCACCGCGCTGTGATCGACCGCGGCGCCATGCTCGGCGCGGAAGGCGGCAATCGCCTGGCGCAGCGCGTCCACGCGCTGCGCTGGCGGCCCGTCGGCGGCGGATAGCTGGTGCAACTGCCCGCCCACGGCTTGCAACAGGGTGATGTGCTTGCGCGCCTGATCCAGCGCCTGGCGCACGATGTCCTCGAACTGCAGTGAGCGCACGGTATCGGCAATGACGCCACTCAGTTCGTCCGCAATGCCCGAGACCTCGGCGGCACGCGCGGCGAAGCTGCGGTTCACCTCCTCCGCATCCTCCAGCACCGTGGTCACGCGCAGCTTGGTGCTGAGGCAGTCGTTCATGTCGCGCGAGGCCATCTGCGACACCATGTCGCGCACCCGCTCGATGGCCTGCTGGGCGCCCTCCATGCGTTGGCGGATGCGTTCGTTGACCTGCTCCGAGGCCTGCGCCAGCTTGCGCACCTCGTCGGCCACCACGCCGAAGCCCTTGCCGGCTTCGCCCGCGCGCGCCGCCTCGATGCTTGCGTTGAGCGCCAGCAGGTTGGTCTTCTTGGTCAGGCCCTTGACCTCGTCGATGACGGCGAAGATTCCGCCGATCTGGTCCACCATGTCGTCGATGTAATGCACGGTGGACACGCTCTGCTGGCTACCACTGACCAGCAGCGAGATGAAGCTGTCGAGCAGCACGGTCACCTCCTCGGCGAAACCGCGCACGCTGGCATCCCCGCCAGCAGAGGCCTCCTCACTGCGCTGCAGGACTTCGTGGACAATCTCGTGCTGTCGCCCCGACAAGGCCGCCATGGCGTCCAGGCTGCGCATCAGCACCGCCACCGCCTCATGGATCAGGTCTTGCGCCCGCCGCACCTCGCCCTCGATGCTGCGCACCCCGCGCGCCACCGTGTCGTCCAACTCCTGCAGCAGCGCTGGCAACCCCTCCTCCGCGCTTGCGCCGGCCTCGCCCGGCTGGAGCTCCGCCTCGGCCACCGCGGGCTTGCCACCCGCGCCGCGCCACAACTGCCAGCCAAAACCCACCGCCAACAGACCGCAGGACAGCCACGCCCAGGCTGGCGCGCCCAGGAGCCCACCCGCCAGCAAGCCGCCCAGCGCGCCGCCAGCAAGCCCCGCATACATCGTTTCGCGCTGCAATCCGATGCTCATCCCGCGCCCTGTGTGTGGTTCGCCGCGTAAAGGCGCACAGGCGCCCCGGCAAAGGCGGATATCGGGCGCCGCCGAAGGGAACTTGATGGCCGCGTCAGCCACCTGCCCATATGGGCAAGGTCGTGCGTAGCAGGCAAACGGGAAACGAAGGGAGAGAACTGGAGGCGGGGCTGGTGCCGGCAGTCTGAATCGAACAGACGACCTACCGCTTACAAGGCGGTTGCTCTACCAACTGAGCTATGCCGGCACGCGAGGCGCGGATTATAGCCTTGGTTCGCGCGATTGCCGAGGCGAGGCCACGGACGGCATGGTATCGTCCGCGCCGGGAGGAGTGGATGAACGGCAATCACGAGCCAAAACCCTTGCGGGTCCTGCTGATCCAGGATGACTCGGATGACGCGGTAGCGGTCGAGGGCTACCTGCGGGTGGAAGGCTATGCGCCCTCCTGTCTGCGGGTGATGGACCCGGACGGGCTGCGTGCCGCGCTCGACGAGAGCTGGGACGTGGTGATCTCCGACTACCTCCTGCCCAGCTTCACCGCGCTGGGGGCGCTGGAAATCCTGCGCGAGAAGGGCAGCGACCTGCCCTTCATCGTGGTCACCGGGCTGGAGAACGAAGAGCTGGCGTGTCAGGTCATGCAGGCCGGCGCCCAGGACTACCTACCCAAGGATCGTCTGCCGCGCCTGACTGCGGTGATCGAACGCGAACGCGCCGAGGCGCGCCTGCGCCGCGAGCACCGCGCGGCCGTCCACGCCGTGACCGCCAGCGACGAACGCTTCCAGGCGCTCGCCGCCAACGTGCCCGGGGTGCTGTTCCAGATCCACGACTCGCCCGACGGCTACCTGCGCTTCACCTATGTCAGCGAAGCCAGCCAGATGTTGCTGGGGATGCCGGCCGAGGCGCTGTGCAACAAGCCCGACGCCCTGCTCGCGCTGATTGTCGAAGAAGACCGCCAGGACTTCCTCGCCGCCCTGTCGAATGCCGCCGAGCGCAGCATCACGCTGAACTGGGAAGGCCGCGTGCAACCCGCCGGCGCCGACATCAAGTGGATCAACCTGCGCGGTTCGCCGCGCCCCGACAGCCCGGACGGCCGCACCTGGGAAGGGGTGATGTGGAACATCACCCAGAGCAAGCTGGCCGAGGCCGAGCTGCGCGCTTCACGGGCCCAGTTGGCCGCCCTGTCCGACCACCTACAGCGGGCCAAGGAGGAGGAGCGGGAGCGCATCGCGCGCGACATCCACGACGTGCTGGGCGGCACCCTGGTCGGCATCAAGATCTCGGCCTCCCTGCTGGGCGCCAAGCTGGAGCACGACGCCCCCCTGCGCGAGCGGCTGCGCGGCATCGAAGCCATGCTGGACGACGCGATTGCCACCGCCGGGCGGGTAGCGCGCGAATTGCGCCCCGGCATCCTCAAGGAATTCGGCCTCGCTGCCGCTGTTGAGAGTTGTGCCGAGGATTTCCAGCACCGGACCGGCATTCCCTGCGAAGTGCTGTGTGCCGACCACGACATCGACGCCGAGGACAACACGGCCCTGGCCCTGTTCCGCACCTTCCAGGAGGCGCTGACCAACGTGACCAAGCACGCCCAGGCCGGAAAGGTGGAGGTGCGCTTGATGCAGGAAGGGGACGAGATCGTGCTGGAAGTCAGCGACGACGGGCGCGGCGTGGGCAGTGCGGATCTGGGCAAGCCCAAGTCCTTCGGCCTGCGCAGCATCCGCGAGCGCCTGCACGCACTGGGCGGCAGCATGCGCATCCAGCCACGCGTGCCGCGCGGCACCACGGTCGTCCTGCGCGCCCCCGTGGTATCGCCGCCACGTCGCGAGCCTGGGCAATGACAATGGCCCGTTCCCGGCTGGACAAGGCCCATGCCGATCGTTAGGTTTGATTCATGAGCGACAAGATTCGCGTACTCATCGCCGACGACCACGCCATCATCCGGCACGGTCTCAAGCAGATCCTCTCGGACACCGAGGACCTCGAAGTGGTCGCGGAAGCCGATGGCGGCGTGCGTGCACTGCAGATGCTGCGTGCCGGCCAGTACGACGTGGTGCTGATGGATGTGTCGATGCCCGACCGCAACGGCATCGACACGCTCAAGCTGGTCAAGAAGGAATTCCCCAAGCTGCCGGTGCTGATCCTCAGCATGCACCCGGAGGAGCAGTACGCCGTACGTGCATTGCGCGCCGGCGCGGCAGGCTACCTGTCCAAGCAGGGCGCGCCGGAACAACTGGTCACCGCGATCCGCCAGGTCGCCGCCGGCAAGAAATACGTCAGCGCGGCAGTGGCCGAGGAACTGGCCAATGCCATCGGCGAGGACTCCGAGCGCCCACCGCACGAGAAGCTGTCGGACCGCGAGTACCAGACCCTGTGCATGATCGCCTCCGGCAAGACCCTCACCCAGATCGCCGAGCAACTGAACCTGAGCGTCAAGACGGTCAGCGTCTATCGCGCCCGCCTGCTGGAGAAGATGAAGCTGCGCAACAACGCCGAGCTGACCCACTACGGGCTCAAGCACGGCCTGGTCGAATAGGCTTCCCCCCATGGCAGAACACGCCTCGCCTTCAGAAATCGCCCGCGAAGTGCTGCGCCGCCTGGTCGTTGCGCGCAAGCCGCCAACCCCGGAGAACTTCCGCGAGCTGTACAACCAGATCGCCGGCACGCCCGGTGAGGAATCTTTCCCCGAGCGCAGCTTCAAGATGATCGCAGCCGCGCTGCCGCGCGCGACCCCGGAACAGCTCAAGGCTGCGCGGCGCTTCGAGGCGGCCATCGCGGACCGCAACTGGCAGACCTTCAAGCAACACTTCACCGCCATTCTCAGCGAAGACGAAGGGGATACCGCGGCCTGGGGGCCGCTGCTGCGCGAGCTACTGAACCAGTGGACACGCCGTCAGGCCGGTCTGTCGGAAGGCGCCAAACAGGATGGTCTGAACCATGTACTGGAAGCCAACCAGAGCGACGCCGAACTCCTCCACACTCGCCTGCAGGCGCTGGTGCGCGGCTGGGCACAACTGCCGACCGCCCGCAGTCTGCCGATCGAAGCCGCAGAACCGCCCGCGGCCAGTGCCCCTGCAGCAGAAATCGCAACGACGGCCAGCACCACATCTGCCCCTAACAGCCAGATTCCCGACGCCTGGCGCGAACTGCTCGCCCAGGTGCTGGAGAACACCCTCGGTCTGCTACTGATCGACACGCCCGAGCTGGCCAAACAGGCCACCGACCTGGGGCGCATGCTGCGCGCAGGAGACCTCGGCGAGGCCAGCCAGTTCGAGCGCCAGCTCAAGGACTTCACCTACAAGCTGCAATGGGTGGCGCAGGACCAGAGCTACATCCGCCAGGCCCTGCTGAATCTGCTGCAACTGATCATCGAGAACATCTCGGAACTGGTCGTCGACGACAAATGGCTGGCCGGGCAGATGGCCCTGGTCATGGACCTGTTCGCGCGCCCGCTCGACAAGAGCACGCTGGAAGAGCTGTCGGAGCGCCTGCGCGACGTGATCTACAAGCAGGGCACGCTCAAGCGCAGCCTGACCGACGCGCAGGACCGCCTGCGCGACATGCTGGCGCACTTCGTCGAACGCCTCAGCGAATTCGCCGAATCGACCGGCAGCTACCACAGCCGCATGTCCGACTTCGCCACTCAGGTGTCGCAGGCCAACAGCCTGGACGAACTGACCGGCCTGATCGAAGAGGTCGTGAAGGAGTCGCGCGAGGTCGAGAACCGCGCGCGCCGTTCGCAGCAAGAGCTACTGAGCCTGCGGACCACGGTGGACCAGGCTTATCGCGAGATCGCCCGCCTCGAAGGCGAACTGGAGCAGGCCAGCACCATGGTGCGCCACGACCCGCTGACCGGCGCGCTCAACCGCAAGGGCCTGGACGAGATTCTGGAACGCGAGATCGCCCGCATGCAGCGGCGTCAATCGCGCCTGTGCCTGGCCTTGCTGGACGTGGACGACTTCAAGAAGCTCAACGACACCTACGGCCATGCCACCGGCGACGACGCACTGCGCCACATGGCCCAGGTCATCCGCGAGAACCTGCGCCCACAGGACTCTTGCGCCCGCTACGGCGGCGAAGAATTCCTGATCCTGCTGCCTGACACCGCGCAGGACGAGGCGATGGTCGCGCTGACCCGCTTGCAGCGCGAGCTGACCAAGCGTTTCTTCCTGCACGAAAACCAGAAGCTGCTGATCACCTTCAGCGCTGGCGTCACCGAACTGTCCATGGGCGAAGACCCCCAGTTCGCCATCGACCGCGCTGACAAAGCCATGTACAAGGCCAAGCGCGCCGGCAAGAACCGCGTCTTCGGCGAATAGCGATCCATTCGCCGTGAGTAGGGCGGAACTCCACAGGAGGTTCCGCCACACCGTCCTCACATGGCCTGATGCAGATTGCTGCCCTCAGGGCGGCCGGCGGAACCTCCTGCGGAGTTCCGCCCTACGATTCCCCGGATTGATGACAAAAAAAAGGGCAGGCTCGAAGGCCTGCCCTTTTTGCATGCTGCGATGCGGCTTACTTCAGCTTGCCCGCCCCCGCATTGGCCTTGACCGAGGCTTCGACGGCGGAAGCTGCCTGCAGCGTGTAGCTGTAGGGCGGCGTCCACACATTGCTGCCGGTCGGGGCCGTCATGCTGCACTGGCCGTCCCAGCTCGCCACCGTGCCGGCGGGGATGCCCAGCGTGGTATCGGCCTTGTCATAGCTGACGAACTGGTGGCCCGAGGAACGGAAGCCCAGGTAGTCCTTGCCCTTGATGACCTTGCCACAGGCCTCCGACAACTTCATGCCGGTGAAACCGTAGAAGTTGTTCTGGATGAGCTGGTTGGACTGGTAGCGCGCATCCGAACCGGCCTCGAACTTGAGGTCTTTGTTCGAGGTATTGGTGCTGCCGGTCACCAGATTATTGAAGATATGCACCTGGCCGAAGCGGTTCAGCGGCAGGCGGGTGCCGGCGTGATCCCACCAGTTGCCATGCAGGGTCACGTGCAGGCGGCCCGCATCGCTCCAAGCGCGACCGGAATCACCATTGCCGATCAGCGTGGTCTTGTGGTGCTTGGTGAAGTAGCTGTTGCTGATGGTCACGTAGTCGGAACCGCGCACCACGTCCAGCGCACCGTCATGGCGCGTGTCGGAGGCCAGCGAGTCCGGCGTGTCGCCATCCGAGATCGACACATGGTCGATCCAGACGTTCTGCGCGCGCGAGATGGTCACACCGTCTGCGTAAGCATTGGCCGAGTCTTCCGGATTCACGTCCCAGGGCGTGTCGATCTGCAGGTTGCGGATGATCACGTTCTTGGTCCAGGTCGGGTACTCGTCGCCATCCTTGCCGGCCGCTTCCCAGGCCTTGAAGTCGGCCTGCGAATCACCGCCTGCGGCCAGCGCCAGCTCGCCACCGATCAGCAGGGTGGTGCCGGTAATGCGCGCCGGGCGGCCTTGCGCATCGTTGATACCGACCAGCGTGGTGTTGGACGGAATCATGATGGAGCCGCCGTACTTCTGGTCGGAGTAGCTGGTGTATTCCTTGAACACCGTGTTGTTGCTGCTCCAGCGCAGGTCGATGTGGCCGACGACGCGAATGATCTTGGGATCGTTGCCCGCTTCGTTGATGGCCGCCACCAGTTGCTGGCCGTTGAACACGGTGTAGACGCGGTTGGCCGTGGCGGAGGAGCCGCCGGTGACGACCACCTTGCCCTTGCGCGAGTAGCTGTGCCAGCCGTTGGCCGGCGCCACTTCACGCTCAAAGCTCAGCTTGCCACCCGTGGGATCCACCGTCGCGAACTGCCAGGTCGGCAGGGCCGGCGCCGCCTTGTAGTTGCTCGGGCTGTGCAGGCCATCGACGGCCACCGGCGCGGAATAGTTGCGCACGCCGTACTGCGCGGTTTGCAGCGGCGTGCTGGCGCCGGTCAGGGTCTTGGCGTCGATGCCACCGCCACTGGAGCTGCTCGACGAGGAGCTGGACGAGGACGAGCTGCTGCTGGAGCTCGACGAGGACGAGCTGCTGGAACTGGACGAAGAGCTCGACGAAGACGAGCTCGATGAGGAGCTGCTGGAGCTGGAAGAACTGCTCGACGAGGAACTGGACGAGCTGCTGGAACTCGACGAGGAACTGCTGCTGGACGAGCTGGAAGAGCTGGACGAGGAGCTCTGCTGTGCGCCATAAGAGCACCAGGCCGAGCTGGTGTAGCTGTTGGCCGGGAAGGCCGAGCCGATGCACGCGAAGCTGCCGGTCTTGGTGGCGTACACAAAGGAGCCGGACTTGCCCAGGGCCACCGAACGCGTACCAGTCATGGCGCAGGTTGCGCCGGTGTTCTGCACGCACTTCGTGTAGCCCGACGGATAGTCGGCTGCGGCCTGCGCGCCCAGCGCCGCGAACGCCAGCAAGCCGCCGGCGATCAGTTTCAGCTTCATGGTGTCTCCTCGAACCCTGGTCGGGTTGCTTTGATTTTGAGTGGTCCGCGCGGTCCGCACCGTAGTCCGGACGTCGAACGAACGCTCGCATACTACCCGAGCAGAAAACGATAGAAGTGCGAAATTGTTGGCGAGAACACGCTGTAAACAAAACCCGGCCCATGCTTGCAAAGCCTTGCGCAGTGCAGCATTCCATCGCGTGAAAGGATGTCTGGCTCTATGCCCTTGGTGATAGTCCTGGCCCACAATGAAAAACCCCTTGTCGGCGGCGCCAGGCACCACCGACAAGGGGAAGCTTCACCCCCGCCCGCCGGGAGACGGAACAGGCGGGGTCAATCCCTTACATCAGGCCGCTCAGTTGCCCAGGTTCACCAGGCTCGGGCCCAGCAGGATCACATCGGACAGCTTCACCTTACAGTTCGCGGTATCCCACTCCACGCCCAGTGCCGAGGTGCTGCCCTGACCCTTCACCACGCCCTGGTAGACCTGGCAGACCTTGACCTTGGAGGTCGAGGTGTTGTCGATCACCAGATTGGTGATGGTCGCGGTATCGCCGAAGTTCTTGTTGATGCCGGCGATGGTGGGCACCGCGCGGGTGATCACGTTGTTGACCTTGAGCGTGCGCGGACCACCGTTGCCCGTGCAGTCGCCGCAGGAGCGGTAGAGCTTGCCGGCATCGGAGGCGTAGAAGTTGCTGATGCGCACTTCACCACGGCCATTGTGCTGGAAGGTCTTGTCCGAGCCCTTGTAGGCGCCGCCACAGTTCACCTCCATCACCGAACCCGCCGGGCCGAGGCCGGTGGCGGCGTCTTCACCGATGTCTTCCCACCACACGTTCTCCAGCTTGCAATTGCCCAGGCAATGGATGCCATCGGCAGCCAGCGTACCGATCACGACGTTGCGCACGATGCCACCGTCCTGCACGTCGATGACTGCCGGCTGACCTTCCGACTGGCTGCCACCCGACAGGTTGTAGCGCTTGTTGCCGCCGTCGAACACCGTGCCGGCCGGCACCACCAGGGTGGCGGAGAGCTGCACCGTTTCAGTCGGTGTGGGCATCTTGCAACCCGGGAAGTAGCCCTGGCCGCTGGTGTAGTTGCCCCAGGTCGTGCCGCCCGACGAGCTCGACGAAGAGCTGGACGAACTGCTGCTCGAGGAGGAACTGGAAGACGAGCTGCTCGAAGAAGAGCTCGACGATGAGCTGCTGGACGACGAGCTCGACGAGGACGAACTGCTGGACGAGGAGCTACCCGTGCCCGAGATCGGGATCGAACATTCGTTCACCCCACCCGCCACCTTGCTGCCGGCGCCGAAGGTCGCTTCGCTGCAGACGAAGCTGCCGCTCAGGGTCTTGTAGGTGAACTTGTCGGCGCGGCCGAAAGCCACGCTGGTGGCCGTACTGACCGAGCAGGTCTTGCCCTCGGAACAGATGGTCTTGTAGCCGGCGGGCCGGTTGGCCGCCTGGGCGCTGCCGACGAAGGCGGTTGCCAACGCCAGCGCCATGAGGTGCTTCAGTTTCATCGCTGTATCTCCAAAGTAAGTTCAAGACACCGCCTGCGTTTGTGCGGAGGGCGGCTCCCCGATGAAGGCGGCCGCCACACCTGGCAGCCGCCTGCATTCATGTCACTTCGCCGCCCCCGGACCGGTGTTGTGGTACTCGGCCAGATAGGGTTTGTCGGCCGTACCGTACTGCGCCGGGTTGCTGCTGCTCCAGTCGGCCCACGGCGGGTTCTTGATCTCGGCCGCGACGTAGGACTCGCGCACGATCACCTTGCCCAGCGAGGCACCGTTGCTGGACGACTCCGGCCACTGGCGCGCGAAGGACACGGTCGCCGCGCCCGGATCGACACCGAAGCTGCAGTTGGTGAACAGGAAGCCGTAGGGGTGCAGCGCATTGGTGCTGGGCGCCGCGATCGTGCTGCTGTTCTTGCGCACGCGGGTGAAGTAGATCGTGCTGTTGTCGAACACCGCAGTGCCACGCCCGAAGATGAAGTCGGTGTCACCTTCGATGTAGCTCTGCGCGAAGTAGCTGCGCGCCACCACATCGACTGCGGTCGTCTTCACGTACAGCGTGTCCTGGTTGCCCAGCATGCGCGTCTTGTAGAACAGCGCGCGATCGCCCACCACCATCAAGGCCACCGCCTGGCTCTCGCCATTGGCCTCGCTGTAGGTATTGTGGAAGGTCAGGTTGCTCGCCTCAAAGTTGTCGCCATTGACCACGAACAACGAGGAGCAAGTCGTGCCGATGCTGCCGCTCTTGCTGGCACATGCGTCATAGGTCGCCTTGATCGAGCTGGGTGTGCTGCTGTTGAACACCGCGCCGCCCGGATTGCCCAGTGCCGCGTACTGCGCGCCGGTCAGCTTGGCGGCCGTGGGCAGGGCAATCACCGTCTGTGCCGGGTCCGTGCCGCCGCCGTAGATCGTCAGCGTCGGGCCCTTGGGCACGATGACCAGTTCGTTGTATGTCCCCGGCATGACCTTGATGTACTGGCGGGTGGTCTTGCCATTGACGGTCGCGGCCGTCACCGCGGCCTGCACGGTGGTATGCGTGCCGCCGCTGGCGGCCACCACGAAGTCGGGGTTGGCCGGGTTCTGCACCACCGTCGCGCGCGGGTTCCAGTTGTCCGTGACCAGCGCGCCGATCGTGCCAGCGGCGGCCAGGAACTGGGGGACGTCATACTTTGCCGCTACCGTGTCCGAGAGCTGCGGGCGGGTCGCCGTGCTGGGCGGCCAGCCGCCACTGGAAGACGAGGAGCTGCTCGACGACGAGCTGGAGCTGCTGCTCGACGAGGAACTGCTCGACGAGCTGGAAGACGAACTGGAAGACGAGCTTGAAGAGGAAGAGCTCGATGAGGACGAAGAACTGCTCGAACTGGAAGAGGACGAGGACGAGCTGCTGGACGAGGAACTCGAACTGGATGAACTCGATCCACTGCCCGAAGGCACCGAGCACTCATTGACCCCGCCCGAAACCTTGCTGCCGGCCCCGAAGGTCGCCTCGCTGCAGACGAAGCTGCCGCTGAGGAGTTTGTAGGTGAACTTGTCTGCGCGGCCGAAGGCCACGTTGGTGGATACCGCCACCGAACAGGTCTTGTTCTCGCTGCAGATTGTTACGTATCCCGCCGGACGATTGGCCGCCTGGGCCCCTCCTGCAAGCGCCAGCATGGCCAGCGCCCCCATGGTGAAACGACGCATCTCAGTCTCCTGGTTATCGGTGGGCACAGCCCCGCAAGGGGTGCATACCCACTCTTTGGCACAACATGACCCGGGCACCGCGACCTGAGCGCGGTCACTCGGGGAGAGAAGAGATGATGCGTGTGGGCAGGTGACCGCCGACCGGGGCATCGGGCATATCCCGACGGGCGGCAACACCCATCAAGGCAGGCCAGGGCCAGACACGAGTAATCGCGACCGGGAACGACAGAACCGCCGCCCCTGCCCCGCCATGACGCGCGGGCACAGCCGGACGAACGGACGGCGCGAGCCTTCACCGTGCGCCACCGCAGCACTCTCTTGTTTTGTCGTTTTCGGCAAATTTATATTTTTAATCACTGACTTGCGATTTTGCCGCCTGTTCAGGCTAGCAGCGACGCGGCCACAGTCAACGATCATCCATTGCGCTGCGCAGCAGGCGCGCGCTGTCAGATAGGCGCCCCTCGGCGCTGGGCTTCGCCCTGGCGCAGATATGCTGGCGCAGCAATCGGGCTACCATGCCGCACCTCCCTTTCACGCGAGAGCCCACATGCGCACCGCCTTGCGACTGCTTGCCACCCCGCTGAGCGTCTTGCCCTGCCTATGGGCCGCCGCCGCCTTGTGGATAGATGGCCCGGCCTCGCGTCCGTTCGCGGCCAGCCTCGCGTTGGGCCTGCTGGTGCTGGTCGGTCTGCTGCTGTGGCGGGTACGCCCCTATCGGCGGGCCTGCCTGGCCTGCCTGGGTGTCTTCGTCATAGTGCTGGCGTGGTGGCTGAGCCTGGCGCCCAGCAACGCACGCGACTGGCTGCCCGACGTCGCCAGATTGCCGCGCGCCCATGTCGAAGGGGCACAGGTGACGCTGGATAACGTGCGCAACTTCCACTACCAGGGCAGCGACAGCCGTTTCGAGGAGCGTTGGGAGACGCGCCGCTACAACCTGGACCAACTCGTGGGTCTGGATATCTATCTGTCGGAATGGGGCGCGCCCGGTATCGCCCACACGATCATGGCCTGGCGCTTTGCCGATTCGCCGCCACTGGCGATCTCCATCGAGACGCGCAAGGAACGGGGCGAGGAGTACTCCGCGCTGAAAGGGTTCTTCCGCCAGTACGAGTTGTACTACGTGGTAGCCGACGAGCGCGACGTGATCGGAGTGCGCGCCCGTTACCGCGGCGAACGGACACGCCTGTTCACCCTGCGCGCCGATGCACGCAGCGCACGTCGCCTGCTCGAAGGCTATCTGGAAGACATCAATGCGCTGGCCGCGCAGCCGCGCTGGTACAACGCCTTCACCACCAACTGCACCACGGTGATCTTCGACAACGTGCGCCATGTGTTCGGCCTGCACAGCCTCTTCGACTGGCGGGTCTACGCCAACGCCCACCTGCCAGCGATGCTGCAGGACCAGGGCAGCATCAATACCCAATTGTCCTACGATGAGTTGATGCGGGTGAGCGATGTCACCGAGCGCGTGCAGCTGGCCGGGGACGGCGCGGACTTCTCGACGCGCATCCGCCTCGGTCTGCCGCAGCCCCCACGATCACGCTGATTTCGGCGGCTCGGCGGGTGCTGGATACCAGTGCGCCGGCGGCACGATCTTGGGTGCCTCGGGGTCGGCCTCATAGTTGGGCGACATGATCTGCACACCGTACTCGTTGAACACGTCCTGGATGTTGGCGTGCAGGCGGGTGAGCACCTCGGCGCGCGAAGCGGCGCCTTCCGGTACCGCCTGGCAGGCCAGGCAGTACTCCGGGTAGAAATCCGACAAAGCGGTCTGGAACACGCGCGGCGCGGGGTCGCTGAGGATGCCCGGAGTGCGGCGTGCCGCTTCCTGAAGCATGGCCTCCACCTGCCGCCAGGGCGTGTCATAGCCAATGGTCAGCTTGGTGTCGATGACGTAACCCTTGCCCTTCACGGCGCGCGAGTAGTTCTGCGTGGCGCTGCCCACGATCATCGAGTTCGGCAGCGTGATCTCGGCGCCGCGACCGGTGCGCAGCCGCGTGGCGAACATGCCGATGTCGACGATGGTGCCCTCGTACTCCCCGATGCGCACATACTCGCCCCGCCGCAGGGTGCGCGTGTACATCAGGATCAGCCCGCTGGCTGCCTGCCCCACCATGCTGGACGCGCCCAGCGACACCATCAGGCCGATCAGCACCGACACGCCTTTGAAAGCCTCGGTCTGCGCCCCCGGCAGATAGGGGTAGGCCATCACCAGCGCGAACACCCAGATCAGGATGGTGGTGATCTTGCGCGTCGGTCGCACCGTCTCCGGGTCGAGCCAGGCGACTTCGGCCTCGCCCTTTTCGACGCGGTCGAACAGGGGGCTCAGCAGACCGATCACGCCGCGCGCGATGAAGAAGGTCAGCACGGCAATGAGCAGGTTGGGAATCGCCGACAGGATGCCGCCACCCAGTTGCAGCAGCACGCCCAGCAGGAAGCCGTTGAGCTGCTCGCCCCACACGCGGGTGTAGGGAAACTGGGCAAAGACCTGGCTCAGCCAGCTATAGGTGAGCATGCTTGCGAGCAGCCAGAAGAGCAGGTTGATGCCCCAGCGTACCGCGGCCAGCACGCGGTCGCGGCGGATCAGCTCGCCGCCGGCCAGTTGCAGCTTGCCGGCACCCGCCAGCGCCAATGCGCTCAAGCGCTCGACCAGCCAGCGCCGCAGGCGCGCCAGCCCCCACAGCAGGCAGAACCACACGGCGGTCACGGCGGCCGCAATCAGCAGACTGTGCAGGATGGCCTGGGTATCGCGCAGTTCGCGCGCTTCGGCGGCCACCTGGCGCAGTGCAGTGACTGCGCGCTGGGTCAGTTGCTCCAGCGTCTCGCCCGACAGCGCGTCGGCGTCGGCCGGGCTCAGCAAAAAGACCATCTGCCCGTCGAGCAGAACCAGATTGCCCAAGGGATTGGCCTGCACGCTGACCTCGCCAGGCCCGCCGCGCCGCAGGATTTCGTTGATGTTGCGGCTATTGCGCTCGGCACGCTGCTGCGGCGTGGCACCCAGCACGTTGGCGCGGAACTCGACCACCGGGCGGTTCATGATGCGCAGCTCGGCGCTGTCGGCGGCCGGCTGCGCCGCGACCGGCGCGGAGTCCGCCCGCACGCTGCCCACTCCCAACGCCAGGGCCAGGCTCAACAAGACCCGCCCGAGGCGCGTCGTGGCACGCCTCACCCCACATGCTTCCGGCTTCGCTCCCCCCACAACCGCCCCCTTCCATCAGCAAGCAGTACGCCTCGCGGGCAAGGCTCACAGGGTAACCCGACCATCGGCCGGGCGGCGCACTCAGACGCGATAGGCCGAAATGGCCTGAGCGATCTCGTGACCGACGCGTGAGAGGCGATCCGCCGATTCTGCCGAGGTGGTCGCGGCGGCCGTGTTGCGCTCGGTCATCTGGGCGATCTGCTCGATCTGCGAGGCAATGGTTGTGCTGGCGATGGTCTGTTCGCGCATCGCCACCGTCATCTCGTCCACCACGCCCACGACCGCGGCGGAGCCGCTCTGGATTTCACCGATCGCCTCGCCGGCGCGCTGCGCGTTCTGTACCCCGCGATCGACCTCGACCACCGAGGAAGCCATGCGCTCCACCGCATCTCGCGCCCCGTCCTGCATCTTCTGGATCAGGGTGGAGATTTCCACCGTCGCATGGGTAGTGCGTTCGGCCAGCTTGCGCACCTCGTCGGCCACCACCGCGAAGCCACGTCCCTGCTCGCCGGCGCGCGCCGCCTCGATGGCGGCATTCAATGCCAGCAGATTGGTCTGGTCAGCGATCTCCTTGATCATGTTGGCGACCGAAGAGATGCTCTCGCTGTCGTCGCGCAGGGCAGCGATGCGCTCGGAGGCGCTGCGCACCGAGTCGGAGATGCCCTGGATGCCGGCCACCGTCTCCATGATCACACTGGTGCCGCGGTCGGCATTGCTCTGCGACTCTTGCGTGTGCTGGCTGGCGTCACGCGCACGCTCGGCGATCACCGAGATGCTCACGGTCAGTTCCTCGATCGCCGCGGCGATACCCGCCGTGGCGTCGCTCTGCTGGCGCGAGTTGTCGGCGATCTGGCGCGAACTGGCATCCGCCTCGTCGACGGCCGCCGTCATTTTGGCCGCCGCGCCCTGAATCTCGCGGAAACTGGCCCGCAGGCGCCCCAGCAAGTCGTTGTAGGCCTTGAGGGTCTGCCCGATCTCGTCGCGCGAGCTGACCGGCACGCTACGCGTGAAGTCCAGGCTGCTGGCGGTGGCCGTGATGGCCTGCTGCATGCTGATCAGCGGGCCGGTGATGGAGCGGGCAAGCAGGAAGCCGATCACCGCCAACCCCACCAAACCCACCAGGGCCGCGGTGATGGACACCCCCAGGGTGGTCTTGTAGGCACTGCTGCTGGCGGCGGACACGCGTTCGGTTTCGGCCTGGCGGAGCTTGCTGATCTGGTCGAACGCCCCGCTCAGCTTGACGTGCAGGGCACCGACCCCGGTCTGCATGATGTCGATGGCCATCTTGTTCTCGCCCATGTTGGCGAGTCCCTTGACCCGGTTCATCTGCGAGATGAAGGTCAGCAGGCCCTGCTTGACCTCGTCGATGAGCTTGGTTTCCGCCTCATCGGTGACCATGGCCTGGTATTCATTGATGCGCTTGATCAGGGCGTCATAAGTGTCCTTGACGCGCTTGTCGATGTCCGCGTTCTTCGCCGCGTCGGCATTGGTGGCCTGGTCATAGGCTGCGCCGTACATGCTCAGGTACAACACCCGCACGTCGGCCGCCGCCTGCATGCCAGGCACCACCTCCCCGGTCACGCGCGCCACGCTGGCGTCAAGCCGCTTGAGTCCGAACAGCCCCACCCCCACCAGAACGGCACAGATGGCCAGTGCAACGCCCACCAGGGCCCAGATTTTCTGCTTGATCGACATGTCATCCCCACTACAACTCCCCGGGCCAGCACGCTTCCGACCCACCGCCCGGCAGGTGATCGTCCCTCCGCTTACGGCCATCGGCGCTGTTTCTTGAGCCCCAAGGCCTTGTCTTAACGCAAAGCGCTGGCGTGGGCGGCATAATCGCCGCCATGCGCCGCGCTTCCTCCCTGCCCCTGCCCGCCCCCGGCGGCGAACTGCACGCCTGGGCCACGATCAAGTCCCTGCTGCCCTACGTCTGGCCATGGAAGTACCGTATCGCCCTGGCCATGGCCTGCCTGGTCGCGGCCAAGGTCGCCAACGTGGGCGTGCCACTGCTGTTCAAGCAACTCGTCGACGGCCTCGCCCCCACCAGCAAGGAGGCCCTGGTGGTGGTGCCGGCAGCCCTGGTGTTGGCCTACGGGGCGCTGCGCTTTGCCACCTCGGCCTTCACCGAGCTGCGCGAACTGCTGTTTGCGCGCGTCACCCAGCAGGCCGTGCGGCGCATCGCGCTGCAGGTCTTCGAACACCTGCATGCGCTATCGCTACGCTTCCACCTGGAACGCCAGACCGGCGGACTGACCCGCGACATCGAGCGTGGCACGCGCTCGATCGGCTCGTTGATCAGCTACGCGATCTACAGCATCCTGCCCATCCTGGTCGAGATCGCCCTCGTGCTGGGCGTGCTGCTCAAGCACTACAGCCCCGTGTTCGCGCTGATCACGGTCGTCACACTGGGGGCATACATCGGCTTCACGGTACTCGTGACGAACTGGCGTACCACGCTGCGGCGCGAGGCCAACGAACTGGATTCGGCCGCCAACGCACGCGCCATCGACAGCCTGCTCAACTACGAGACGGTCAAGTACTTCAACAACGAGGGCTACGAAGCGCGGCGCTACGACGAGCAAATGGGAGCGTGGATGCATGCGCAGATCCGCAACCAGTACTCGCTGTCCGCGCTCAACGCGGGCCAGGCGCTGATCATCGCGCTGGGCGTCACGGCCATGATGTGGCGCGCCACCGCTGGCGTGGTCAGCGGCGAGATGACGGTGGGCGACATCGTGCTGGTCAATGCCTTCCTGATCCAGCTCTACATCCCGCTGAACTTCCTGGGCGTGCTGTACCGCGAAATCCGCCAGGCACTGACCGACATCGAGCGCATGTTCGGCCTGCTGCACACCGAGCGCGAGGTGGAGGACGCGCGCGACGCGGTTGATCTGCCCAGCGGTCCGCTGCACCTGCGCTTCGAGGCGGTGGGTTTCGCCTACGACCCGCGCCGTCCGGTACTCGACGGCGTGAGTCTGGACATTCCGCCCGGCCACACCCTGGCCGTGGTGGGGCACTCCGGCGCAGGCAAGTCCACGCTATCGCGCCTGTTGTTCCGCTTCTACGACGTGAGCAGCGGCCGCATCACGCTCAACGGACTGGACCTGCGCCAGTTGAAGCAGGCCAGCCTGCGTCGCGCGGTCGGCATCGTGCCGCAGGACACCGTGCTGTTCAACGACAGCATCTGGCACAACATTCAGTACGGCCGCCCCAACGCCAGCAAGGAAGAAGTCATCGAGGCGGCGCGCGCCGCCCAATTGCACGACTTCATCAGCAAGCTACCCGACGGCTATGACACGCGGGTCGGCGAGCGTGGGCTGAAGCTGTCCGGCGGCGAGAAGCAACGCGTGGCGATCGCGCGTGCGCTGCTCAAGAATCCGCCGGTGCTGATCTTCGACGAGGCCACCTCGGCCCTGGACTCGCGCACCGAGCAGGCGATCCAGGCCCAACTCGATGCGGCCGCGCGCGGCCGCACCGCGCTGATCATCGCGCACCGCCTGTCCACGGTGATGAACGCGGACGAGATCGTGGTGCTGGACGGCGGCCGCGTGGTCGAACGCGGCACCCACGCCAGCCTCCTCGCACAGGAGGGCCATTACGCCCGCATGTGGGCGCTGCAGCAGCAGGAGCGCGTGGCGGAGGCCTGACGCGCCCGCCCGGCACGAAGGGCCCGCCATTGTGCGCCCGCCCTTGCGCAAAAGTAGGAATCTGTCCTACAAATACCCTGCTCGCACCAGGGCGCAGCATGTGGCCGTCGTGCGACATCGCAGCATAACAACGACATACACTCTGGAGACAAATCATGCGTATGACCCGCTTCGCGCTGGCCATGGCCACCTTGGCCATGGCCGGTAGCGCTACGGCCGCCAACCGGCCGGCCGGCTATGTGACCATCTGTACCGAGGGCAAGACCTGCTCGGTCAGCAGCAGCACCAACGTGGCCTTCGGCCGCGCGGACAAATTCACGTTCAAGCAGCTCTCCGGCAGCTTCCTCTGCTCCGAGGCCACCTTCGGTGCCGGCAGCAAGGTCGCTGGCGGCGTCAACGAGTGCTCGGTACCGAGTGGCAGTTCGTCGAGCAGCAGCTCATCCAGCTCCTCGTCCAGTTCCTCGTCCAGCAGCAGCTCGTCCTCCTCAAGCTCGTCCTCCAGTTCCTCCTCTTCGAGTTCGTCCTCTTCGAGCTCCTCTTCGTCGAGTTCCAGCTCTTCGTCATCGAGCAGTTCTTCGAGCAGCTCGTCCTCTAGCTCCTCGTCTTCCAGCTCCTCGGGTGGCCTGGTCGACGGCCAGATGGGCTGGGCCACGCGCGCCAGCGGTGGCTTCCCCACGGGCGGTGCCGGCGGCCAGTCCTGCACGGCCACCACGCTGGCCACGCTGCAGTCCTGCATCGCCACGGCCAGCAGCGGTGCCAACAAGAGCATCCCGTGGACCATCTACGTCAAGGGCGTGATCAATGGCGCCACCAATGCCGACGGCACCGGCTACACCCAGCAGCGCATCTCGCGCCCCAACACCTCGCTGATCGGCGTGGTTGAGAACGGCGTGATGCCAACCCTGAAAGCGGTGTGGATCAACATCAGCAGCCAGGACAACATCATCGTGCGCAACGTGCGCTTCGTGGCCGGCACCGATCCGTCCTGGGCGTATGAGAATTTCTCGAAGTGCACCTACGTCGACAAGGACTACTGCCCCTCCAACGCCGAGCCGGACTCGCTGACCCTGCAAGGCGTGACGCGCGCCTGGATCGACCACAACGAGTTCACCGACGGCGCGGACTTCAACGGCGTGAACACCAACAAGGCCTGGTACAAGATGTATGACGGTCTGCTGGACATCAAGAAGGGCTCGGACTACATCACCCTGTCGTACAACAAGTTCAGCAACCACGACAAGACGATGCTGATCGGCGCCAACGACTCGGCCGATGGCGACTACCGCCTGACCTTCTACCGCAACTGGTTCCAATACACCGGTCAGCGTACGCCGCGCGTGCGCAACGCCCACGCCCACATCCTCAACAACCTGTACGAGGGCGTGAGGCGCACCACCGAAGACCGGCCTTATCACATGACCTATGCCATCGGCCTGGGTTTCAATGGCAAGGCCTATTCGGAGCGCAACGTGTTCGACATCCAGGGCGCGGCGGCCACCAACCTGCTGTCGGCCAACTTCGACGCCTGGAGCCAGTACTTCACCGACGTCGGCTCCTGGCTCAACGGCAGCCCGGTTGACCTCAACGCGGCGGCGGCCGAAGTGGTGAATGCCAAGAACGCACTGGAAGGCGACACCAAGCCCTTCCTCGGCCCGGTGAGCTGGAACCCCGCCGCCAACTACGGCTACACCCCGCTGCTGACGCCGGAAGCCGTCCGTGCCGCGGTCAAGGCCAGCGCGGGCGTAGGCAAGATCACACCCTGAGTCAGGACAACCCCACGCGTCGATGCGCATCGCCCGCCCGGGAGACCGGGCGGGCTTTTTTCCGCCTGGCGCACGGCTGGCGGCCCGCTGTCGTAGCGCTGGCGGGGTGAGGCGTACGGCGACGGGACACCATGAGGCCTCGCACCGAACCCAAGAGGCCACCATAATGGACGTCATGCTCAACGCACCCCTGATCCGCAAGCTGCGCGAGGAACGCGCCTGGTCCCAGGAACACCTGGCCGAGGCGGCTGGCCTCAGCCTGCGGACGGTGCAGCGTGTGGAAGCCGAAGGCAAAGCCTCGGCGGAAACCCGCCTATCCCTGGCCGCAGCACTGGGCGTGCCCGTCTCGCAACTGAACGCCAGCGAAGCGGCGCCCGGCACCGCGGCCGGCACCCTCAGCCCCCCGGCACCGGCGAGCGGCCCGCGCCTGAGCTGGGCCCACTACCGCCTGCTGCGTCTCGCGCTGGTCCTGTGCATCCCGCTGGGCATCGACCTCACCCACAACGGCGGCATCACCTGGTCGCGCTGGCTGCTGCTGGCCCTCGCCCTTGTCTTCGTGCTGCGCTACCTGCGCAGGCATTTCGTCGAAGCCAAGCCCAAGCGCGCATAAATACCCTCCGCCAAAAACAAAACCCCGCCGAAGCGGGGTTTTGTCTTGAAGCATTGAGTGCCTAGCACTCCAGTCGCGGAGCAAGCGTCGCGAGCAGTCCGAGGTCGCAAGGAGGAGCGGAAGCGTACAGAAGTACGCTGAGCACCGGAGTTGCGAGATCGGGCTGCGCAGTAGCTTGATCCGCTGGCTGGATTACATGCCCATGCCACCCATGCCACCCATGCCGCCCATGTCAGGCATGCCACCAGCCGGCTTGTCTTCGGCCAGTTCACCCACCATGCAGTCGGTGGTCAGCATCAGGGAAGCCACGGAGGCAGCGTTCTGCAGCGCGGTGCGGGTCACCTTGGTCGGGTCCAGCACGCCCATTTCCACCATGTCGCCATACACGCCGTTGGCCGCGTTGAAGCCGAAGTTGCCCTGGCCTTCCAACACCTTGGAGACGACCACGGAGGGCTCGTCACCAGCGTTGGCAACGATCTGGCGCAGCGGCTCTTCGATCGCGCGCAGCACGATCTTGATGCCGGCTTCCTGATCGGGGTTGTCACCCTTCACGGTGCCGATGTTGGCACGGGCGCGCAGCAGGGCCACGCCACCGCCGGCCACGATGCCTTCTTCCACGGCAGCGCGGGTGGCGTGCAGCGCGTCTTCGACGCGAGCCTTCTTTTCCTTCATTTCGACTTCGGTGGCAGCGCCAACCTTGATCACGGCCACGCCGCCGGCCAGCTTGGCCTTGCGCTCTTGCA
This sequence comes from Uliginosibacterium sangjuense, assembly GCF_059132465.1. Taxonomy (NCBI): domain Bacteria; kingdom Pseudomonadati; phylum Pseudomonadota; class Betaproteobacteria; order Rhodocyclales; family Zoogloeaceae; genus Uliginosibacterium; species Uliginosibacterium sangjuense. The sequence continues at coordinate 469,134 of NZ_CP101132.1, read as the reverse complement.
GCTTCTCGCGGTCGTAGTCGGAGTTGGAGCCTTCGATCAGGGCTTCGATCTGGGCGACGCGTGCCTGGATGGCTTCCGCCTTGCCGATACCGTCGATGATCGTGGTGTTTTCCTTCTCGACCTCGATGCGCTTGGCTTGGCCCAGGTCGGCCAGGGTGGCCTTCTCGAGCGACAGACCGACTTCTTCGCTGATCACCTGACCGCCGGTCAGGATGGCGATGTCTTCCAGCATGGCCTTGCGGCGGTCACCGAAGCCCGGGGCCTTGACGGCGACGGTCTTCAGGATGCCACGGATGTTGTTCACCACCAGGGTGGCCAGGGCTTCGCCATCGACATCTTCGGCCACGATCAGCAGCGGGCGGCCAGACTTGGCGACTTGTTCCAGCACCGGCAGCAGGTCACGGATGTTGGACACCTTCTTGTCGTACAGCAGCACGAAGGGGTTATCCAGGGTGGCGATCTGCTTGTCCTGGTTGTTGATGAAGTAGGGCGACAGGTAGCCGCGGTCGAACTGCATGCCTTCGACGACATCCAGTTCGTTGTCCAGGGACTTGCCGTCCTCGACGGTGATCACGCCGGCCTTGCCGACCTTGTCCATGGCGGTGGCGATGATGTCACCCACGGAAGAGTCGCTATTGGCGGAGATCGAGCCGACCTGGGCGATTTCCTTGCTGGTCGAGCAGGGCTTGGAAGTCTTCTTCAGCTCTTCGATCAGGGCGGCGACCGCCTTGTCGATGCCGCGCTTCAGGTCCATCGGGTTCATCCCGGCAGCCACGTACTTCATGCCTTCGCGCACGATGGCCTGGGCCAGCACGGTAGCGGTGGTGGTGCCGTCACCGGCCACGTCGGAGGTCTTGGAAGCGACTTCCTTGACCATCTGGGCGCCCATGTTTTCGAACTTGTCCTTCAGTTCGATTTCCTTGGCGACCGACACACCGTCCTTGGTCACGGTGGGGGCGCCAAAGGAGCGCTCCAGCACCACGTTACGGCCCTTGGGGCCCAGGGTCACCTTGACCGCGTTGGCCAGGATGTTGACGCCAGCAACCATGCGCTCGCGAGCGGAATCGCCGAACTTGACTTCTTTAGCAGCCATTTCTTACTCCAGAAATTGATTGAAATTCGTATGGGGATCGAAGTGCGATCACTCGATCACGCCGAAGATGTCTTCTTCGCGCATCACGAGGAGTTCGACGCCATCGACCTTCACGGTCTGGCCGCTGTACTTGCCGAAGATGACCTTGTCACCAACCTTCAGTTGCAGGGCGCGCACGGAACCATCTTCCAGGATCTTGCCGGTGCCCACGGACACCACTTCACCCATATCGGGCTTTTCGACGGCAGAGCTGGCCAGAACGATGCCGGAAGCGGTCTTCTCTTCGGCTTCAACGCGCTTGACGACAACACGGTCGTGCAGGGGACGAATCTTCATATTCACTCCTGAATCAGAGGAAGGGTCAAAAAATCGGGGATGCCAAGCATCCATCAATGTAGGGTTCGAGGCCGGCTGAACGCCTTTTGTTAGCACTCACCCATGGCGAGTGCTAATAATAGGGGCAGCCCCTCCCGATTTCAAGCCGCCCGGGGCGCAGGAAGCTCCGGCCCGGATCATTTCCCAAGCCCAGAGCGGCTGACTGCAGTCAGAGTGGAAGCTTCCGGCAGACACCGGAAGTGCAGACCAAGAAAGGGAATGCGCGCATCTGCGCGCCAAGGAAACAGCGCTTCTCACCCCACGACGAGGCGGAAGGCGCAGCGCTCTCGTGGCCGCGCCTCACCGACGCCATGACCACGGCCCGGCTGCCTGAGAAGGCTCTCAGGCAGCAGGAGCCGGCATTCAGTATGCCGTGGCGTCGTTCGCCATCACCCCTACCGTGCGCAGGATGATCTTGAGGTCGAGCGAGAGGGACCAGTTGCGCAGGTACTCGAGGTCGAACTCGATGCGCTTCTTCATATGCTCAAGGTCGTCTCCGCCACGGTAGCCGTTGACCTGGGCCCAGCCCGTGATGCCCGGCTTGACCTTGTGGCGGATCATGTAACCCGAGATCAGGCGACGATACTGCTCGTTGACGGCCACGGCATGGGGGCGCGGACCGACGATGCTCATTCGCCCCTGCAGCACGTTGATGAACTGCGGCAGCTCATCGAGCGAGGTCTTGCGGATGAAGGCCCCGAAGCGCGTCACCCGGGCATCGCCGCGCGTGACCTGCTTGTAGGTTTTGTCGCCATCTTCCGTCACGGTCATGGAGCGGAACTTGTATACGACGATCTCCCGTCCATCCAGCCCGTAACGGCGCTGGGCGAAGATCACCGGCCCCGGCGAACTGAGGCGCACGCCGGCCGCCACAAACAGCAGTACCGGCGCGATCAGCGTCAGGATCAGCGACGACAGCAGGATGTCGGAGGCACGTTTGACCACGCCGTTGAGCCCCGTGAAAGGGGTCTCGCACACCGACACGACGGGGATGCCGTTGATCGTATCCATGCGCCCCTGGATGATGTCGGTCACGAAAATGTCCGGCACGAAATAGATCGACACCGTGGTGTCCTTCAAGGTGTCCAGCAGTTTCAGAATGCGCGGCTGGCTCGCCATCGGCAGAGCCAGGTAGATGTGGTCGATCTGGTAGCGCTTGACGTAGTCCACCAGTTCATCAAGCCGGCCCAGCAGCTTGTGGTCACCAATTCCCTCCAGGCGTTCGCGCGAACGATCATCGAAGAAGCCATGGAAGCGGATGCCCAGCAAGGGATCGTGGTCGAAGTTTGCCGCCAGATTCACCCCGATGTCGTTGCAGCCGGCGACCACCGCCTTGCTCTGGTAGGCCTCGGACGCCAGCACCTTGGGCATGAAATGGCGCACCAGCGCATGGGTGCCGACTGTCGTGAAGGGCAGCACGGCCAGCCATTGCCACACGAACCCATCCGGAAACACCGCGAGGTAGCCGCTGGCGTAGCCAAACACCAGCAGCAGGCCGGCCAGCATCGACAGGTTCCACGCCGTGCCACCGAGCATGCGCCCCCATGACTCGTGCAGCCTCGCCTCGCCCGGAAAACTCAGCGCAAAGGCCAGCACCCCCAGGAGGATGTGCTGCGCCCCCAGCTCGTCGGCGCGGACCAGGGCAACGAGAAACAGGCTCGCCACGATGATCAGGGGATCGAGATAGGCGTTGACCAGGCGCCGCGGCTTGAAGGATCGACGCGAGATACGCCGTGCGGCCAGACTGAGAGTTCCTGTTTGCGTGTTCATATGCGAGCCAGATTACTATACGGATTAACCCCAGCATTTCTTCCCGGGCCGAACGGGCACCCAGCGGGGGCGAACGCAGCGCTTAAGCCGTCGTCATCACGACCGGACACTTCACCCAAGCGAGACATTCCAATGCAAGACACATGCCGGAAGAAGAACAGGGCGCACGCCGAACGGGCGCACCAGAGCCGCCCCCGCTGTCACGCCCATCGCCTCGCCCCTGCACTGCTGTTGCTTGCAACGAGCGGCAGCGCCCTGGCCGAGACGCAACGCGAGGAGGGGTTCTTCTGGGATGTGTCGCAGAGCTTCACCCACGACGACAACCTCTATCGCCTGCCCGAAGGGCAATCCCCCTCCGTGCCGGGCTTTCCGGCGGAACGTGCCGACACCCTCTCGGTCACGCGCGCACTGGCCGGCTTCGAGCATCGCTACAGCCTGCAGAAGATCCACCTCGACGTCGAACTGCGCCGCAATGCCTTCGAGACATTCGACTACCTGGACCACACCACCACCAACCTGCATGGCCACTGGGACTGGGCCGTGGGCAAGCTCTTCAGCGGACGCCTGCAGGCCTCGCAGGACGAGAGCCTGCGCGGCTTCGCCGACTTCGCCTACACCACCAAGAGCATCAACACCTTCCGCCGCGTCGGCGCAGATGGACACTACTGGTTCCACCCCGAATGGGCTGCCGGCATCGGCCTGGCGCGGGTCTCCAGCCAGTACAGCGACGCCCAGTCGGCCAGCTCCGAATATGATGAGAACGCCTACGAGGCCATCGTCAGCTACCGCCCGAAGGGCAACAATCTCCTTTCCGGCGTGTTGCGACAGGCTGATGGCGACTACCCCGGGCGCGCCACCGGCGGCCCCTACCCCGCCGAGTACCGCCAGCGGGACGCGCGCCTGCGCGGCGAATGGGCCGTCACCGGCCTGAGCCGCCTGCACGGCTACCTGGGCTACACGCAGCGCAAGTACCCCGATTTCGCCAGCCGCAACTTCGACGGCCTGACCGGGCGCCTGAACTACGACTGGCAGACCACGCCCAAGCTCTTGCTGGGCGCAGGCTTGCGGCGCGAACTGGGTGCCCAGGAAGACCTGACCGACAACTACGTCGTCACTTCCGCCCTCAACCTTTCGGCCCGCTGGGATCTCGCCGCCCAGTTCGCCCTGGGCGGGCGCTACGAACTCCGCTATCGCGACTATGGCGGAGACCCGGGGCTAGGTGTCGTCCCGCTCGTGGGCCGCAACGACCGCACCGACTTCTTCGACCTCTATATGGATTACCTGCCGCTGACCTGGCTGAGCATCCGCCTGTCCGCGTCACGCGAGAGCCGCAGCGCCGACAACGCCGCCGCCGACTACAACGACACCCTCACCACGCTCAGCGCCACCGCTCGCTTCTGAGCCCCCCGCCGCGCCCTACAAGGCGCGGACGGCAGGCTTGCGCCCCCTCCTTGCGCACCACCGCCCCTGTTCCGAAGCCACAATTTTGCGTTGCATCATCGCCAAAACCGACATCCTACTTTGTCAGACCGTGCCCCATGTCGGGTCAGTCAATGCACCACAAAACGGCATCAAATATAGCAATTACCGCTTATTTGACATGTCGGACAACTTTACACGGATGCATTTGGCATTGACATCCGACCGTCCATCCAGAAATTTTGTGCGGCACTGCAATAGTTCTGAATTTACGGTCTATTCTGCGTAGAAGCCCTTAGGGATTTACCCCGATGGCCTGCTACTTGCTAGCTCTGTGTCACCGGTCTGGAGTCCTGCCTTCCCTGCAGCTCCTCTCCTCCCCCAATCCGAACAGGAGATTCAAATGAACAAGCTCAAGAATGCACTCGCGGGCCTGGCGCTTGGCGCCAGCGTCCTAGCCGCCGCACCGGCGACTGCGGCAACGTCCTGGGGCACGCATGACGCGGTGGAGTTTGGCGTGACCAACTCCTTCATCAGCTCCTTCGACTTCACCCTCAGCAGCCTGTCGTCGCTCGTCACCACCGTCAGCACCAGCACGGGCGGTGGCGCACTGGGCCTGTTCCAGGGTGGCACCCTGCTGGGTGGCCTGATCTACACCAGTGCGGTCAGCAGCGTGACCGGGGTGTTCTCCAACCTGGCGCCCGGCGCCTATTCGTACAAGATGCTCAACCTCGGCGGCCCGACCACCATCGTCTCCGCCGTCAGCGCGGTGCCGGAAATGGAAACCTACGCCATGCTCCTGGCCGGCCTGGGCATGATCGGCCTCGTCGCCCGTCGTCGCCTCGACAACTGATCGGTGCGGGCGGGCAGGCGCACAGCCTTTACCGCCCAACCCACGGGTTGGCCCTTGATGGCCACCGACTCTCCTTTGCGCACCGCCCCGCGAGTGCGTTAGTGCCGTGCCGCGGGCATTGCCGGCGGCACGGTATGTATTTGCCAGCGAGAAGCGTTCCTTTTCCAGACAGGCTTTGTCTGACGCTCTCATAGAACCGCCCGACAGGCGCTGCCATACGTTTCTTGCTGAGCATCCTCATCCTCGGACCGCCGGAGCTTCAGCACGATGATCGACCGTATTGCCCCCCCCTCCCTGCACCTGGCTTCGCGCCTGGTCCTCCCTGTCCTGCTCGTCGCAACCCTGGCTGCATGCAATGCCGGGGGCAAGGCCAGTTCCAGCGGCCAGGTGGTGGCGCGGGTGAATGGCGACGAGATCTCGGTCCATCAGCTCAACGTGCAACTGAGTCAGTTGCCGATCGCGGGCGCCGACCCCAAGGCGGTCGGGGCGGAAGTGCTGGAACGCCTGGTGGACCAGCAACTGCTGGTCAAGCAGGCCGTCGAGCGGCAGCTCGATCGCAACCCGGATGTCATCCAGAAGCTCGAAGCCGCACGTCGCGAAGTGCTCGCCCGGGCCTACAGCGAATCGCTGGGAGGCACCCAGGCGCCGGCCGACCCGGTGGTGGTGCGTGATTTCTATCGCGAGCACCCCGATCTCTTCGAGCGCCGGCGCATCTACACCCTGGCCGAGATCGTGATCCGGCCGCGTCCCGAGCAACGTGAGGCGGTCATGGCGCAGGTCAAGGCCGCCGCCCGCGTCGATGATCTGTCGGCATGGCTCAAGACACACGAGGTGCCCTTCATGGCCTCCGGTGGCCGCAAGCCTGCCGAGCAGTTGCCGCTGGAATTGCTGCCACGCTTCGCGGCGCTCAAGGATGGCGAGATCGCCTACTTCGGCAGCGGCGCCAGCATCAGCGTGATCCAGTTGCAATCCTCCGAAGAGGCCCCGATCAACGAAGCCGATGCCGCCGCCGCGATCCAGCAGTACATCGTCGCGCGCAAGCGGGCCGAACTGGTGCGCGAGGAACTGCAACGCCTGCGCGCGGGTGCCCAGGTCGAGTACCTGGGCGATTTCGCCAAACCCACCGCCGCCGCCGACAAGTCCTGATCCCGCTGGCTGGCGCGAGACTTGCAACACACTGGTGAGCACCCTGCCCCTTATCTGCCGAGACCGTCGATGCCCGTCATCCCGCACGCATATCCCGCCCGTGCCATCCTTCTTCTGTGCCGCCTGCTGGCCTGCCTGCTGCTGGCTGCCCCCTGCGTGGCGCGCGCTGCCGTCGCCAGCGAGTATGTGCTGGGGGCGGGCGACACCATCCGCATCAGCGTGTACCAGAACCCCGACCTCACCCTGGAGGCGCGCATTGCGGAGGGAGGCAACATCAGCTTTCCGCTGATCGGCGCGGTCAAGCTGGGCGGCCTGTCGGTACCGGCGGCGGAACAACGCATCGCCGGCCTGCTGAAGGACGGACGCTTCGTGCTGCAGCCACAGGTCACCGTGCTGCCGCTGCAGATGCGCAGCAATCTGGTCACCGTGCTGGGCTATGTGAACAGGCCCGGTCGCTACCCGCTGGAGACGCCGGGCATCCGTCTCTCCGACATGCTGGCCACGGCAGGCGGCGTGGCGGCTTCCGGCGCCGATCTCGTCACCCTGCAGACCAGTCGCGATGGTCAGGCCCAGCGCCGCAGCATCGACATCCCGCACATGTTCGAGAGTGGCAGCGGCGCAGATGAGCTGCTCGCTCCGGGCGACATCATCTTCGTCGGCCGCGCACCGCAGTTCTTCATCTATGGCGAAGTGCAGCGCCCCGGCGCCTTCCGCCTGGAGCGCGACATGAGTGTGATGCAGGGTCTCGCCACCGGCGGCGGCCTCAGCGCGCGCGGCACTGCGCGCGGACTGGTGGTGCACCGACGGAGTGCGGACGGCAAGCTGCTGGTGCTGACCCCGGGCATGGACGACCGCCTGCAGGCGGACGATGTCATCTACGTCAAGGAAAGCCTCTTCTAGGAGCGCATGCCATGAGCCTGCAACAGTTGTTCCTGATCCTGTTCGCCCGCAAGTGGCTGGTGCTGCTGGTGGCCGCCTGCGTCGTCACCTTCGCGGTCGGCCTGAGCCTGCTGCTGCCCAAGAAGTACACCGCGATGACCTCAGTGGTGGTGGACGTGAAGTCGGTCGACCCCATTCTCGGCGCCTTCATGCCCGGCCAACTGGCCCCCGGCTACATGGCCACGCAGATCGACATCATCACCAGCGAGCGGGTGGCGCGCCGCGTGATCAAGCTGCTCAAGCTGGATCAGTCCGCGGGCCTGCGCGAACACTGGCGGATGACCACCGAAGGCCGGATCGACTTCGAGAGCTGGCTGGTGGAACAACTCGCCAAACGCCTTGACGTGCGCCCCTCGCGCGAGAGCAGCGTGATCAACATCGGCTACGTCGACCTCGATCCGATCCAGGCGGCGACTTTTGCCAACGCCTTCGCCCAGGCCTACATCGACGTGAACCTGGAACTCAAGGTCGACCCCGCGCGCCAGTATGCCAACTGGTTCGACGAACGCACCAAGCAACTGCGGGCCGAGCTGGAGAGCGCGCAGAAGCGCCTGTCGGCCTTCCAGCAGGCGCAAGGCATCGTGGCGACGGACGAGCGGCTGGACCTGGAGAACGCCCGCCTGGCCGAGCTGTCTTCGCAACTGAGCATGGTGCAGTCCCAGCGCAGCGACACCGCCTCGCGCCAGCGCCAGGCCGGCCAGGCCGAGACGCTGCCCGAGGTGGTGCAGAACAGCCTGATCCAGAGCCTGCGCGCAGAGCTGTCGCGCCTGGAGGCCGAGCGTGACCAGCTCGCCTCGCGCTTCGGCAGCAACCACCCCGAACTCAAGCGCATCACGGCCGAGATATCCGCAGTGCGCGAGCGCCTGCAGCTCGAAACACAGCGTGTGGCCAGCTCGCTGGGCACCGCCAACCAGGTCAACGTGTCGCGCGAGGCGGACATCCGCGCTTCGCTCGAAGCGCAGAAGAAACGCGTGCTGGAACTGCGGGCCCAGCGCGACCAGATCGCCGTGCTGCAGCGTGACGTGGAGAGCGCCCAGCGTGCCTACGAGCAGGTCAACCTGCGCCTGACCCAGACCAGCCTGGAGAGCCAGAGCCGGCAGACCAACATCACGGTGCTGACCTACGCGGCGCCCCCCATCCGCCACAGCAGCCCACGCCTGCTCATCAATGCCGTGCTGTCGTGCTTCCTGGGCGGGTTCCTGGGTATTGCGACGGCACTTCTCGCCGAGCTGCTGCAACGTCGCGTGCGCTCCGAGCAGGACCTCACCGAGGCACTCGGCATTCCCTTGCTGGCGCGCCTCCCCTCCGGACGGCCGCGGCGCTGGCCGGGGCCATTCGCACGTCATGCGGGCTAAGGAGTTGACCATGCAGATGCAACATCCCGCCGGACCTGCCGCCCCCAGTCCCGCACGCCCCGCACGCTCGATCGGCAGCCTCCTCGTCGACAGTGGTCGCCTCCGCCCGGAGGAGGCCGAGCAGATCATGCGCCTGCAGCGCGACAACAAAATGCGCTTCGGCGAGGCCGGCATCTCCCTGGGCCTGCTCACCCAGGCCGACATCGACCAAGCCATCTCGCGCCAGTTCGAGTACGCCTACCTGCCGCCCGGTGACACCCGGCTCGACCCCGGCGTGGTGGCAGCCTTCCGCCCCTTCAGCCCGGTCGTCGAGCAACTGCGCGCGCTGCGCAGCCAGATCATGCTGCGCTGGATCTCCGCCGCGCCCGGCAACAAGACCGTCGCCGTGTGCGGTACGCAGCGGAGGGATGGGCGCAGCTTCACCGCCGCCAACCTGGCCGTGGTGTTCTCACAACTGGGCGAACGCACGCTGCTGATCGACGCCGACCTGCGCCAGCCCTCGCAGCACACCTACTTCCGCCTGGACAACCGCAGCGGCCTGGCCAATGTGCTGGCCGGGCGCGCCGGCGCCGAGGTGGTGCAGAAGATCGATGGGCTGGACAACCTGTCCGTCATGCCTGCCGGCACCGTTCCGCCCAACCCGCAGGAGCTGCTGGCGCGCGAGCACTTCCCCGAACTGCTCAAGCGCGTGGCCCAGGCCTTCGACGTGGTGATCCTCGACACCAGTGCCGCTGGCACCGCGGCGGATGCACAAATGGTTGCGGTGCGCGCGCAGGCAGCGGTGCTCGTCGCCCGCCAGGGGGAAACCCCGGTACTGGCCGCGCAGACCCTGACCCAGTCGCTGCTGGGCGCGGGTGTGCAAGTGCTCGGCGCCGTCCTCAACGAGCACTGAGCCCATGCCACCATCACGCCTGGACCTGGACAGCACGACGCTCCCGCCTGGCCTGGTGACGACCCCGGCCAGCCCGGCGGCGCGCCGCCCCTACCTGGCGCTGGCCCTCGTCCTGGGGGGCCTGGTCGCACTCTACCTGCCCAGTTTTACCAGCCTCGCACGCGGGCTGTGGGCGACCGACCAGAACGCGCATGGCCCCATCGTGCTGGCCGTGGCGATGTGGTTCATGCTGCGCCGGCTCAGCCAGCTCGACGGCATGGCGGAACTCACGCTGCGCCCGGCCCCCATCGCAGGCAGCCTCACCCTGCTGGGCGGGCTCGGCCTGTACGTCGTCGGTCGCTCGCAGGGCTTCCACGTGCTCGACGTGGGCTCGCTGATCCCGGTGCTCGCCGGCCTGGTGCTGCTGCTGTGGGGGCCGCAGGTACTGCGCCGCCTGTGGTTCGGCTTCTTCTTCCTGCTGTTCGTGATCCCCCTGCCCGGCTCGCTGATCGACCTGCTCACCCAGCCCATGAAGCTGGCCGTCTCCTGGGGGGCGGAGCACCTGCTGTACCTGGTCGGCTACCCGGTGGCGCGAAGCGGCGTCGTCCTCACCATCGGCCCTTACCAACTGCTGGTGGCCGACGCCTGTGCCGGGCTCAACTCGCTATTCACGCTGGAAGCCCTGGGCCTGCTGTACCTCAACATCACGCGGCACGAATCGGTACTGCGCAACGTGCTGCTGGCCATCCTGATCGTGCCGATCTCCTATGCCGCCAACCTGATCCGGGTCTGTGTGCTGGCGCTGATCACCTATCACTTCGGCGACGCCGCCGGCCAGGGTTTCCTGCATGGCTTCTCCGGCCTCGTGCTGTTCCTGTCGGCGCTGCTGCTGATCATTGCGCTCGACGGCCTGCTGCGCCACCTGGCGGCGCGCCTGCCGCAGTACCGCGGGAGCCGGGCATGAGCAGGCTGCTGACGCGCGACAGCCTGAGCCTGCGCCGGGGTGCCTGCGTGCTGCTGCTGTGTCTGCTCGCCAGCGGCCTCGCCGTGGCCCTCACCCCGCCACGCAACCAGGCCGCCGCGGTGGTCGAGCTGGAGCGTGCCATCCCGCACCGGCTCGGCGACTGGCGCGAGGTGCGCAGCCCGGTCGTACAGATGGCGCTGACCCCGCAGCAACAGCGTGCCGAGGACGGCGCCCAGCAGACCTACGATCAAGTCCTCATGCGCAGCTACTCCGACGGCCAGTCCACCCTGATGCTGGCGCTGGCCTACGGTGCCAACCTGAGCCAGGAGGACAAGATCCATCGCCCCGAGCTGTGCTACGCCGCCCAGGGCTTCCGCCTGAGCCACGAGAGCGCGGTGCGCTTCCCCTTGCAGGCACCCGCGACGCGCCAGCCCATCCCCGGCAAGCGCCTCATCGCGCACGGCGACGGCCGCCGCGAACTGGTCAGCTACTGGATCCGCGTCGGCGACATCTACAGCACCAGCGCGCTGGAATCCCGTCTGCACATCCTCGGCCAGGGCCTGCAGGGGCGCGTGGCCGACGGCATCCTGGTGCGCGTGTCGCAGGTCGTCAGCCCCTTCGAGACGGACGAACGCATCGAGCAAGCCTTCGCCCGGCAGGAACGTTTCGTCGCCGAGCTGGCGACCAGCGTGCCCGATTCACGCACCCAACAACTCCTGGTGCGCTGAGCATGCGATTGGTCTACGCCAGCCTCCTCGCCCTTTTCATGCTCTTGCCCGCTGCGGGCCGCGCGGCCGGCAACGACATGATTCTGGGGGTGTGCGAGCACCTGTGGGGCGCGAACAAGGAGACCATCGATAAGGTACTTCAGGCTGCCGCCCGGGCAAAACTCAGTGTCATTCGGTGGGATGTCCCCTGGAAAGCAGTCGAGGAGGACAAGGGCACACTCAGAATTCCTGAACGCTGGGACTACATCGTCAACACGGGACGCAAGCTTGGCATCGACTCAATGATGATCCTGGACTACGGAAACCCGCACTACGACGGCTTCGAAAAGCCTCGTAGCCCAGAAGCCGTGCAAGCTTTCGCTCGCTACTCCGCCTTCGTGGCTCGCCATTTCCAGGGGAGGGTGAAGTACTACCAAATCTGGAATGAATGGAGCGGTGGCGCGGGCAAGACGCGACCAGGTAACGCGGCAGACTACACACGGCTCGTGAAGGCAGTCTATCCAGTTGTAAAGTCTGCCGACCCCGAAGCAACCGTAATCTCGGGCAGTTTTTCTACGAGCGCTTATGACAGCCTGATCGGCTACGCAAAAAAGAATTCAGTCCTGGAAGACTACTTATCGGAACCAGGAATCGCGCAGTTTGGGGATGCACTCGCCATCCACCCCTATGTCGTTTATCGCGACGGACAGGCCGGGACATACACAGGCTTTGAGACCCTGCTGAAAACAGTCCTCAAAAAGATCAGGAGCACGAAAGGCTTTGAGAGTAAGCCCGTGTTCATCACGGAGCTCGGATGGAGCACCGTGCCCGATCACGAACGCGGCGTAACCGAAATCACTCAGCGTGACTACCTGGCCCGCTCAATCGCGCTCGCACGGAGTTCCGGGATCGCCATGTACTTGATCTACGAGATGCGGGACGACAATCCGAGCACGACTGACCCCGAGGCTGGCTTCGGTTTGCTCCGTCACGATTGGAGCCCCAAACCGTCGTACGACTACTTAGCTAACTGATTCACAGAAGAATCCATACACGATGGGTGTCGCGCTCGTTCTCTCTGTGCTGTTCTTGTCCATGCTGATGGCCGCACGCCCGGCCTATATCGGCTGGCAAGCCAGCAGGGGCATCGCCAGCGTGTTGTTTCCCGTCGCAGGACTAGCTGTGCTCCAGTGCTTCACGGTGCCTCTCGGTGGAGTCTATCCCTCACTTGGCCTCTTGCTGTCCCTAGTGCTCTTGCTCTCGCTCACGCGAACTGATCGACTATTCCGGGAAGCTTGGTTCCTCAGCGCGGCCCTTCTCGTCGTAGCGCATGGCATCAGCATTATGTGGTCGCCCTCGCCTGTACTCGGCTTCAGATACATCATTTATCTGCTGCCATTCTTCAGTATTGCGATTACCACGGCTCGACTGGTTTCGGAAAGCGATACTGCCCGGGATGCACTCTTGCGTACGCTCTTTTTCGCAGGTCTCTTCCAGCCAGTCCTCGTCATCGCTTTTCGTCTGTTTCCGCAGTACGAGCTCGACTTCCTGAGTTCCTCACTGGCCAAGGTTTTCATCTCCCCCAACTCTTTGAGCATGCTTTTCTTCGAGGGACGCAACAATGTGCTCGATCCCTCCAAGTCAGGCGGCGTGCTTGTCAACGCGAACATTGCATCCTGCCTAATGGGCATCATGGCGCTCTCTGCCTGGCAGGTCGGGCAAGCCTTGCAAGATCGCAAGCTTCTCGCTGTGGCGAGCCTTTACTGGCTTGCTGTCTTCTTCACAGGGTCCAAGGCAGGCGCCATCGCCGGCTTGAGTATCCCGCTGCTGGCGCTCGCCATCACCACCTGCAAGACAGGCAAGATCGCCCCACAGCAACTAGTCTTCTCGCTGCTGGTTGCCGCGGCTTTGACGCCTCTTGTGCCCTATGCGATGGATGCCCTGTCCGATAGTGGCTTTGGTGAGGCCTCGTCCAGCACGTTTGCAGTAAGACAGGTCATCTGGGGGTTCGCTGAGAGAGAGTTTCTCGCTACGCCATTGCTTGGACACGGCTTCGGTGGCTGGGAACAGCGCTTCATCGTCTATGCCCTGAGCCACGGTTTGAGCCCCGGCTTTCCTCCACACAACGCGCTGATCATGCTGTGGTCACAAAGCGGCTTGTTCGGCGCACTCGCCGGCGTGATCTTCGCTGCAAGCCTACTCATATGGTCCTTCAAGCATGCTCTCGCCAACGCCCCGCTGGTGCGGCGTTTTGGGCTAGCCGTGTTCTGTGGATTCGTGTGGAACCTGTTTCAAGCACAAGGCGAAAACTTCGGACTGATCGGTGAGGTGCATATCACTGCGGTGCTGGCCGTGTTGGTGGGCGTACTCGCTGGCGTATCTGCCAAGGGTGCCCCGCCGTTCAGTCCGAGCCAATCGCAATCGAAAGCGACCACGACATGAATCCCGGCATCTTCCGGCTTCAACTGTTCAAGCCCTCGGAAACTTTCATCGCCGCGCAGGCGCGTGCCCTGCCGGCACACTGCAAGCCCCTGCTGATCGGACGCAAGCTGTTCGGGCCCGCCGATGCGGCGCTCGAAAGCTGGGTGCCCCCGGCGCTGGGCGGCGGCGCCCTGCTGCGCTACCTGCTGACCGCCACGCCGGCACCTTTCCTGGCCGGTCTGAAGACGCGCGCGCTGGGCCTGCTGCATGCGCACTTCTCGGTCGACGGCCTGTACGCGCTGCCCCTGGCACGCCAGCTCGACATCCCGCTGCTGACCACCCTGCATGGCTTCGACGTGACCACCACGCGCGGCCACTTCCTGCGCAGCGGACGCCCCGCGCTGGTGCGCTACGCCCTGCTGCAGGCCGCGTTGAAGCAGGGCGGGGCGGGCTTCATCTGCGTCTCGCGCTTCATCCGCGATGCGGCGCTGCGCGCCGGCTTCCCGGAAAACAAGCTGCATATCCATTACATCGGCATCGACACTGAGCAGTTCTCGCCGGTGGCGGCCGAGGCCATGCCCCGCTTCGTGCACGTGGCCCGCCTGGTGGAGAAGAAGGGTACGCGCTACCTGCTGGAGGCCTTCGCCCAGGTGCAGCGGCGACACTCCGAGATCAGCCTCGATCTGATCGGCGACGGGCCGCTGCGTGCGGAGCTGGAGGCCCAGGCGACGCAGCTCGGCATTGCGCGCGCGGTGCGTTTCCATGGCGTGAAGGGGCATGACTTCGTGCGGCACACCCTGCGCGGCGCGACCGCCCTGGTGCTGCCCAGTGTGACCGCCGGCTCGGGCGATGCGGAAGGGCTGGGCATCGTCTTGCTGGAGGCCTCGGCCAGCGGCGTGCCGGTGATCGGCACCCGCCATGGCGGCATTCCGGAAGCCATCGTGGAGAACGAGACCGGCCTGTTGGTCGCCGAGCGCAATGTCAGCGAACTGGCGCTGGCGCTCGACTGCCTGGTGACGGAGCGGACCCGGCAGCAGGCCATGGGCGAAGCGGCACGACGCTTCGTCTGCGAACGCTTCGACATTCGACGTCAGTCCGCCGCGCTGTGCGATCTCTACCGGACAGCACAGGCCTGAGCAACTCATGAGCTACGCAAACCCACACGCCACCCTGGCCAAGATCGCGGTCTCCGCGCGCGATGTGATCGGCACCGGTGGCGGCACGGTATCCATCGAAACCAGCCGGCATTTCGCCGAGCGCGGGCACGAGGTGCATTTCGTGGTCGATACCGATGTGCCACGCGGCCTGGAGGGTGTCCGCCTGCACGTCACCGCCTTCGGCAACGCACTCAAGCGCTGGCAGCCCAGGGGACGGATCAGCTTCCGCATCCGCCATTGCCTGCAAGTGTTCCTCTTCTCCCTGCTCGGCGGCCTGCAGGTGCGTCGTCTGGAACGCCAGGGCTTCGTTTCGCTGGACCACAACATCGAGTCCTTCGGCGCCCATGTGCTGGTGCTGCATAACGTGTTCATCGCGCAGTACCGCGCAGATCGCCGGCACTGGATCAAGAAGATCCCGCAGTTCTTCAATCCGGTTTTCGGCTTCCGTCTGCTGCGCGAGCAATGGGCCTTCCGCTCGCCGCGCACCCAGGCAGTGATCGCCGTGTCGGAGCAGACACTGGAGGAAGCGCGCCCCTACCTGCGCGCCGGCCTGCGGCACGAGGTGATCCACAACGGCATCAATCTGGTGCGTTACTGCCCTTGCCCAGAGAGCGAACGGCGCGCCTTGAAGGCAGAGCTGGGCGCACCCGGACGCTTCGTCCTGCTGTTCGTGGGCCACGAGTTCGAGCGCAAACGCCTGGACCTGGTGATCGCCGCCCTCGCCTTGATGCCCGAGGATGTCTGCCTGTGGGTGATCGGCGGGCGCGGCAGCTCGCATGACGCCTACAAGCGCATCAGCGCCGACCACGGCGTGGCCGACCGCGTACGCTTTCTGGGCACCGTGGCAGACACCGAGCGCTACTTCCGCGCGGCAGATGCCTTCGTCCTGCCCAGCGATTACGAGACCTGGGGCCTGGTGGTGCTGGAAGCCATGGCCTGCGGCACGCCGGCCGTGATGACGCCGGTCGGTTGCGCCCCCCATGTGATCCGCGATGGTGAAACGGGTTTCGTCGTGGACTACACCGCCCGCGCGATTGCCGACCGCCTGTTGCAACTGCATGCCGATCCGGCCCTGCATGCGCGCATGCGTGCAGCCGCGCGTGCGATGGCCGAGGCCTATGCCTGGGAGAAGGTGGCGGCGCGCTATCTCGATGTAGTGCAGTCGCTGCATGCACGGAGCCCCCATGGCGCGTAGCGTGTTTGCCATCGTCATCGGCAACCTCGCCTCCAAGGGTCTGGGCCTGGTGCGCGAAGTCCTGTTCGCGGCCTGGTTCGGCACCGGCGAGATCGCCGCCGCGTTCCGTGTCGCGCAGACAGGCTACCTGCTGCCCACCCAGGCCTTGGTCGGCGATGCGCTGAGTGCCGGCCTGCTACCGCTGTACCGGCGATTCAGCAGCACGGACCGCGACCAGGGGCGACTGCTGCTGCTGATCGCCTGCGTCTACGGCCTGCTGTTCTCGGCCACCGTCAGCGGTCTGCTGTTCCTGTATGCCGGCGCAGTCGCCGCCTTCATCGCGCCCGGCGCCTCCGGCGCCACGCTGGCGCTGGCCGCCAAGCTGCTGCAGGTGATGGGGCTGGCCACACCCTTCTTCGTCCTGGGGGGCACGATCTCCTTCATCGAGGCGAGTTTCGGCAGCTACGGCGGCATCGCGTGGCGGCCGGTGTTGCTGAACGTGGGCGCGATCCTCGGTGCTGCGCTGGCAGTGTGGACCAAGCACACGCACTGGCTGGCCAGCGCCATCGTGGCGAGCCACATCGTCTTCTTCCTGTGGACGGTGATGGAACTGCGCAAGCTGGATCGACTGCTGCCCGAGTTGCGCCCCACGCTGGGGGTGATCGCCGAGGTGTCGCGCAGCTTCCTGCGCAACATGCTGCCGCTGCTGGGTCTGCCGCTGATCGCCCAGGTCAACGTGCTGGTGGAGCGCATCGTGTCTTCGTGGATCGGTACCGAAGTGATCCCGGCCGTCGACTACGCCCGTTTTGTGGCAGACACGACGGTGCAACTGATCGCCGTTCCCCTGGGCATTCTCACCATGTCGAAGCATGGCGGCGAGGACGCGCAGGCCATGCAGGCGCATGTGCGGCAGACCACGACGACGATCCTGCTGGTGGCCTTCCCCTTGTCGGCGTTCATCGCCCTGCATGCGGAGAGCGTGGTGCGCCTGCTGTTCGCGCGCGGCGCTTTCGATGCGCACTCGGTGCAACTCACCACCGAGGTGCTGCGCTGGATGGGCGGCGCACTGGGCGCGACCATCACCGCCTACTACCTGGTCAAGGTGCTGAACTCGCAGTTGCGCAACCGCGAGGCCTTGTTCGTCACCGTGCTGGCCGCCGCTGGCAACATGCTGGTCAACCTGCTGCTGTGGCGCAGCCTGGGGGCGCTGACCATCGGTGCGGCGGTAGCCAGCTTCAACCTGATCCTGTTCTTTGCCTGCTTCACCCTGCTGGGCCTGTGGCGCGCGCTGGCCGCGCCGCTCGCCTGGATCGCCCTGGGCTGCGCCGTGCAGCTCGCCTTCTGCGCGTGGCTGGCAAGCGAATTGCTCTATCCCTTTGGAATGCTGGCGAGTGCAACGGCCTGTCTCGTCTGGTGGGGCCTGCTGATCGGCCTGGTGCCACCGCTGCGTGGCGCCGCCCAGCCCCTGCTCCAGCGCGTCCCCGGACTGCGCCGGCGGGCCTCCGACCGAACCCCAAGCTGAGTGAGCGACATGGACACGCCCCTGCAAGAAGGAAGCACGATTCCCCCCGGCGACGTGGTGCTGCTGTCCACGGCCGACTGGGACAACCCGTTCTGGACCAACAAGCAGCATGTGGCGGTGGAGCTCGCGCGGCGCGGCTTCCGCGTGCTCTACATCGACTCGCTGGGCCTGCGCCGGCCCTCCGCCAGTGCGCAGGATCTCAAGCGCATCCTGCGTCGCCTGCGCAAGGCGCTGCGCCGGCCACAAGAAGTACGCCCGAACCTGTGGGTGTGGTCGCCGCTGGTGGTGCCCCTGCAACGCTATGGATTCGTGCGCGCCCTCAATCGCAAGCTGCTCGACTGGGGCCTGCGCTTCTGGATGTGGTACCTGCGACTCAAGCCCGAGCTGTTCTGGACCTACAACCCAATGACCACGCGCCTGTTCCGCTACGACGACTTTCGCTCCAGCGTGTACCACTGCGTGGATGAGATCAAGGCGCAGCCGGGCATGCCGGCCGAGGAGATCGCCGCCGCCGAGAGCGAGCTGACCCGCGACGTCGACATCTGCTTCGTCACCGCCGAGCATCTGCTGGAGACGCGCCGCGAGCTGAATCCCAACACCCACTACTTCTCCAACGTGGCCGACTTCGCGCACTTCGCCCGTGCCCGCGACGCCGCCACCGAGATACCCGCCGAGCTGGCCGCGCTGCCGGCGCCACGCATCGGTTTCATCGGTGCCATCAGCGGCTACAAGGTCGACTTCTCCTTGCTCACCGAGATGGCGACGCGCCATCCGGAGTGGTCCATCGTGCTGATCGGCAAGGTAGGCGAGGGCGACCCCTGGACCGATGCCTCCACGCTGCGGCAGTTTCCCAACATCCACTTCCTCGGCCCGCGCGACTACCAGACGCTGCCGGCCTACCTCAAGGGTTTCGACGTGGCGATGCTGCCCAACATGATCAATGAGTACACCAAGGGCATGTTCCCGATGAAGTTCTTCGAGTATCTCGCGGCGGGTGTGCCCGTCGTCTCCACCCGCCTGCACGCCTTGCAGGCTTATGGCCACGTGGCCTGTCTCGCCGAGGATGCGGACGCCTTCATCCGCGGCATCGAGCACGCCCTGCAGGAAGGCGACAGCACGCTCGAGGCGCGCCTCGACGTGGCGCGCGAGCAGACCTACGAGCGCCGCACCGAACGCATGCTGAAGGTGCTGCGTGCCACCCTGCCAGGCTACCCGGGGAGAACCGCATGAAGGTCGCCCTGATCCAGGATTGGCTGGTCGGCTACGCCGGCGGCGAGAAGGTGCTGGAGCAGATCCTCGCCCTCTACCCGGACGCCGACATCTTCACCGTGGTCGACTTCCTGCCGCCCGGCAAGCGCGACTTCATCCACAACAAGGACACGCACACCACCTTCATCCAGCGCCTGCCCTTCGCCCGCACCAAGTATCGCGCCTACCTGCCGCTGATGCCGCTGGCGATCGAGCAACTGGACCTGTCATCCTATGATCTCGTCATTTCATCCAGCCATGCGGTGGCCAAGGGCGTGCTGACCGGACCCGACCAGGTGCATGTGAGCTATGTGCACTCCCCCATCCGCTACGCCTGGGACCTGCAACACCAGTACCTTGCCGAATCTGGCCTGAAGCGCGGCCTCAAGGGCTGGCTGGCACGCGTCATCCTGCACTACCTTCGGCAGTGGGACGTGCGCACCGCCAACGGGGTGGACCACTTCATCGCCAACTCGCGCTTCATCGCACGGCGCATCCAGAAGGTCTACCGGCGGGATGCCGAAGTCATCTGCCCGCCGGTAGACGTCGCCCGCTTCCAGTTGCGCGAAGACAAGGAGGACTTCTACCTGACCGCCTCGCGCATGGTCCCCTACAAGCGCATTCCGTTGATCGTCGAGGCATTCTCGAAGATGCCGGACAAGCGCCTGGTGGTGATCGGCGAGGGGCCTGACTTCGAGCGCGCCAAGGCGCTGGCGGGCCCCAATGTGAGCCTGTTGGGCTACCAGTCGGCAGAGGCACTGATAGACCACATGCAGCGCGCCAAGGCCTTCGTCTTCGCGGCCGAGGAGGATTTCGGCATCACCCCGGTGGAGGCCCAGGCCTGCGGCACGCCGGTGATCGCCTATGGTCGCGGCGGTTCGCTGGAGACGGTGTGCGGCGAGGGCGAGGCCCGCACCGGCCTGTTCTTCTACGAGCAATCGGTGCCCGCCATCGTGGCCGCCGTCCAGTCCTTCGAGCAGATGCCACAGACGATCGCCCCGCAGACCTGCCGGACGCATGCCGAGCGCTTTTCGCCCGAGTCCTTCCGGGCCGCGATGAAGGCCGCCGTCGAGCGGACCCAGGCCAATTTCGCGCCGCGACGCGCCAGCCCCCTGGCCCCCTGAAACGCACACACAGAGAGTCGACCATGAAGATCACCGTTGTAGGAACCGGTTATGTAGGCCTGGTATCAGGCGCCTGTCTGGCCGAGATGGGCAATGACGTGCTGTGTCTGGACCTCGACCCGGAGAAGATCCGCATCCTCAAGGAGGGCGGCATCCCGATCCATGAGCCGGGGCTGGATGCCGTGGTCACCCGCAATGTCGCGGCCGGCCGTCTGCACTTCACGACCGACGTGGAAGAGGCGGTGCGCTTCGGCACGGTGCAGTTCATCGCGGTGGGCACGCCGCCGGACGAAGACGGTTCGGCCGACCTCAAGTACGTGCTGGCCGCGGCGCGCAACATCGGCCGTCTGATGACCGACTACAAGGTGGTGGTCGACAAGAGCACCGTGCCGGTCGGTACCGCCGACAAGGTGCGCGCGGCCATCGCCGAGGAGCTGGCGGCACGTGGCGTGACGCTCAACTACTCGGTGGTGTCGAACCCCGAGTTCCTGAAGGAAGGGGCGGCGGTCGAGGACTTCATGAAGCCCGACCGCATCGTGATCGGTGCCGACGACGAACAGGCCATCTACCTCATGCGCGCGCTCTACGCGCCCTTCCAGCGCAACCACGACAAGCTGGTGGTGATGGATGTGCGCAGCGCGGAACTGACCAAGTACGCGGCCAACGCGATGCTGGCCACGCGCATCTCCTTCATGAACGAACTGGCCTTACTGGCCGAGAAGCTGGGCGCCGACATCGAGCTGGTGCGCCAGGGCATCGGCTCCGACCCGCGCATCGGCTACCACTTCCTGTACGCCGGTTGCGGCTACGGCGGCTCCTGCTTCCCCAAGGATGTGAAGGCCCTGATCCGCACCGGTCAGGACGCCGGCCAGGCGCTCAAGCTCTTGCAGGCAGTGGAGGATGCCAACGATGCGCAGAAGCTGGTGCTGGTCGACAAGATCGTGCGTCGCTTCGGCGAAGACCTCTCCGGCAAGACCTTCGCGCTGTGGGGTCTGGCCTTCAAGCCGAATACCGACGACATGCGCGAGGCGACCAGCCGGGTGGTGATCGCCGAGCTGTTCAAGCGCGGCGCCAAGGTGAATGCCTACGATCCGGTCGCCATGGACGAAGCGCGCCGCATCTTCGGCGACGAGCCGCGCCTGGCCTATGCGGCCAATCCGATGGAGGCGCTCGAAGGCGCCGATGCGCTTGTCATCGTCACGGAATGGAAGGAATTCCGCAGCCCCGACTTTGAGCGCATCAGGACAAAGCTCAAGTCGCCCACGGTGTTCGACGGGCGCAACCTGTACGACCCCAAGCTGCCGCGCAGCTTCGGCCTCGACTACCAACCCATCGGCCGGGTCTGAACCCGGTACCCCGTATTCATAACGAAGAGGAAACGCACATGGCAAAGGCAATGATCCTGGCCGCCGGCCAGGGCACCCGCGTACGACCGCTGACCAAGGACATCCCGAAGCCGATGATTCCTATCCTCGGCAAACCGGTGCTGGAATACATCATCGAGCACCTCGCGCGCTTCGGCGTGAAGGAGATCATGCTCAACGTCTCCTTCATGCACCGCAAGATCGAGGAGTACTTCGGTGACGGTCATCGCTGGGGTGTGGAGATCGGCTACTCCTACGAGGGCGGCTACGAGCATGGCGACATCGTGCCCAAGCCGCTGGGCTCGGCCGGTGGCATGAAGTACATCCAGGACAACAGCGGCTTCTTCGACGAGACGACGCTGGTGCTGTGCGGTGACGCCATCATCGACCTGGACATCGGTGCCGCGCTGCACGAGCACCGCTTCAAGGGCGCCATCGCTTCGGTGGTTACGCTCGACGTGCCGCTCGAAGACGTGAAGAACTACGGCATCGTGGTGACCGACAAGGAAGGCAAGATCGAATCCTTCCAGGAGAAGCCCAAGCCCGAGGACGCCAAGTCCACCAAGGCCAGCACCGGCATCTACATCTTCGAGCCGGCCGCGCTGGACCTGATCCCGTCCGGCAAGGTGTATGACATCGGCAGCGAGCTGTTCCCACTGCTGGTGGAGAAGGGCCTGCCCTTCTACGCCCAGAACCGCTTCTTCAACTGGATCGACATCGGCCGCGTCACCGATTTCTGGGCCGTGCTGCAACGCGTGCTGCGCGGCGAGGTGGCGCAGATGGACATGCCTGGCAAGGAGGTGCGTCCCGGCATCTGGGTCGGCCTCAACACCCATGTCGACTGGGACAAGGTCAGCATCACCGGCCCGGTCTACCTCGGCTCCAGCGTGCGCATCGAGCCCGGCGCCACCATCGTGGGGCCGGCCTGGATCGGCCATGGCAGCCACGTGCGCAAGGGCGCCACCCTGGTACGCAGCGTGCTGTTCGAATACACCCGCATCGGCGAGGGCATGAGCTTCCCCGAAATGGTGGTCTCGCCGCGCTACTGCGTGAACCGCAAGGGCGACACCTACTACGTGGGTGACGACAACTGCCCGCTGCGCTGGGGGGATGCGCGCGCCTGAACGGGCCCCGCCACCTTCGTCCCTGCGCAGGCAGGGACCCAGTGACTTTGCTTGCCCCCGGCAAAGCGTCGAAAGACGCTGGATTCCTGCCCCCGATTGGGTCGAGGGCAGGCTCTACGCAGGAATGACGGCCAAGCGAAGCTGTGGCGAAGAGATGGAAGCCCAACAAAAAGCCGACCCGCGGGTCGGCTTTTTGTTGGGCAGAGTGCCGCTCAGTGGGCGGTCAGCAGGCCACGCATCTTCTGCAGCGCCTTGGCCTCGATCTGGCGGATGCGCTCGGCCGACACGCCGTACTCTGCCGCCAGCTCATGCAGGGTGGCGGCATCCTCATCCACCAGCCAGCGGCGCTGCACGATGTCGCGCGAGCGCGGATCCAGCGCATCGAGCGCCTCGTGCAGCGCCGTGCCGTGCAGGTGGTCGCGCTCGGCGGCCTCCAGCACTTCGGTGGGTTCGGCACCGGGCGCGGCCAGCCAGGCGGCCGGGGCGACGCGTTCCTCGTCGTCCTCGGGGCCGTTGTCGATGGCCACGTCGCCGCCGGAGAAGCGCGTCTCCATCTCGACGACTTCTTCCGGCTTCACGCCCAGGGTACGGGCGATGTTGTTCACCTCAGTGGGCGACAGCGTGTGCGCGTCGCCGCGCAGGCTGCGCAGGTTGAAGAACAGCTTGCGCTGCGCCTTGGTGGTGGCGATCTTCACCAGGCGCCAGTTCTTCAGGATGTATTCGTGGATCTCGGCCTTGATCCAGTGCATGGCGAAGGACACCAGGCGCACGCCGCGGTCCGGGTCGAAGCGCTTGACCGCCTTCATCAGGCCGATGTTGCCTTCCTGGATCAGGTCGGCATGGGGCAGGCCATAGCCCAGGTAGTTGCGGGCGATGGACACCACCAGTCGCAGGTGCGACAGGATCAACTCGCGGGCCGCTTCCAGGTCATTGCCGTCACGGTAACGGCGCGCCAACGCGAACTCCTGCTCCTCGCTCAGCAGCGGGTAGCGGTTGGCCACCTGCATGTACTGGTCGATGCTGCCGACAGCGGCCGGAACGGGAAAACTCAACGCGTGAGACATGTGACCTCCTGTGAAACCACGGGACATCTGGGGTTTTTCCCGTCCCGCGATCAAATTTTAGCACTCGCCGCTAGAGAGTGCTAACAGGAGGAAAAAGTTCCGGCAGACGGTGCCGGGCGGCGGAACGCCCCCGGCAAATGCGCCATCCCGCGCCACACAGGCCTGTTCACGCGCCGCTTCGCCTCATAAATGTGAACAGGCCCTAGGGCAGGCTCACGATCTCGACCCAGTTTGGCCCCTTGCCGGTCGGCACACGCGCCACCTCGGTCAGTACGCCACTGAGGGCGTCAATGCGATAACTGGTCAGGAAATGCGACTTCTGCCCCACGGCAAGCAGGAAGCGGCCATCCGGCGAAATGTTGAAGCCGCGCGGCTGGGTCTCCGTGGGCCAATGACCGATCAGCTTCAACTGGCCGTCGTCCGCCGAGACGGCAAAGCCGGCCAGGGTGCTCGACCCGCGCTCCGAGGCGTACAGGAATCGCCCGTCTGGCGTCAGGTGCAGGTCGGCCGCAGCCGGCTTGCCTGCGAACGCCGGTGGCACGGCGCTGACGGTCTGCATCGGCGTCAGGCGTCCGCTGGCGGGATCCGCGCGCAACACATGCAGCTTGCCGTCCAGCTCGTCGAGCAGATACAGCAAGGCATGGCGGGAAGAGAACACGAAATGCCGCGGACCGGACTGCGCGGGCAACTGCAGCATGACGTCGGGAGGCGTCCCCAAGCGGCCCTGCTGTGCGTCGAAGTCCAGGCGCACCAACTGATCCGCGCCGAGCAGACTGGCATACACGTGGCGGTTGTCCGCCGAGCTGCTCACCTGATGCGCATTGAGGCCGGTCGGTACGACCTGGCTGGTCGGCTGCGGTACGCCGCTTGCGTCGAGCGGATTGACCGCCAGCTTGTGGCCGCCATAGGACGCCGAGAACAGGAAGCGATTGCTGCGATCCAGCGCGATGTTGGCCATGCTGTCCGCCAAGGGCGCCGACCCGAGATCGCTCAGCGTGCCCTCGCGGGTGTCGATGCGCAGGGCGACGACCTGATAAGGCTGGGAGCGGATCGCGGCATAGAGGCGCTGTCGGTCCGCAGACACGGCCATGGGCATGACGGTACCGCCCACCGCCTTGGTCTGCACGGGCTGCAGGCTGCCCTGCGCCGGGTCCAGCCGGTACACCGAGATGTCCCGACTCTCGGCATTCGACACATACACCATGGTCGGCGTGGCGCAGGCGGACAACACCATCACCCCCCAGACGGCCAGGCTATTGCGAAAGAACGTGCTCGCTGACATCTCCATCCCTCTCTTCTTGGACACTGCATGAGGCACCCGCGTCAGGTCAGCAGCAGCAGGCGCAAGTCGTTGACATTGGTGCGCGTGGGGCCGGTGACGATCAGCTCGTCCAACGCGGCGAAGAAACCGTAGCCGTCGTTATCGTCGAGCAGAGCACGCGCACTGAGGCCGAGGGCGTGGGCGCGCGCCAGGCTGTCCGGCCGGCACAAGGCACCCGCGTTGTCCTCGCTGCCATCGATGCCGTCGGTGTCGATCGCCAGCGCATACACCCCGGGTTCGCCGTCCAAGGCGCAAGCCAGAGACAACAGGAACTCGGCGTTGCGCCCGCCACGCCCCTTTCCACGCACCGTGACCGTCGTCTCGCCTCCCGAGATCAGTACACACGGGGCCGCCAAGGGTTGCCCATGACGCCGCACCTGACGGGCCATGGCGGCATGCATGCGCGCCACCTCACGCGCCTCGCCTTCGATGGCGTTGCCCAGAATCAGCGGCGTGAAGCCCGCCGCGCGCGCCACGGCCGCTGCGGCCTCCAGCGCGTCCTGCGCAGTCGCCACGACATGGCAGGCATGCCCCGCGAAACGCGGATCGCCCGGTTTGGGCGTCTCCCCGTGTCCGCTTTCTAGCCAGTCTTGCGCCGCGTGAGAAATGTCAATCGCATAGCGTCGCAAGATCGCCAGGGCATCGGCACAGGTAGTCGGGTCCGGCAAGGTCGGGCCGGAAGCCACCACCGCCGGGTCGTCACCCGGGACATCGGAAATGACCAGCGTCACCACACGCGCCGGCGCGCAAGCAGCCGCCAGGCGCCCGCCCTTGATGGCCGACAGGTGCTTGCGCACGCAGTTCATCTCGGCAATCGAGGCCCCGCTGCGCAGCAGCGCGCGGTTGATCTGGCGCTTGTCCTCCAGTGTGATGCCCGGCGCGGGCAAGGCCAGCAGGGCGGAACCGCCGCCGGAGATCAGGCACAGCACGAGGTCGTCCTCGCCCAGCCCCTGGACGGCGGCCAGGATGCGCGCCGCGGCCTGCTCGCCGGCCGCGTCGGGCACCGGGTGCGCGGCCTCGACGACTTCGATGTGGCGGCAGGCCGCGCCATGCCCGTAGCGGGTGACCACGATGCCGGACAAGGGCCCCTGCCAATGTGCCTCGACCACTGCGGCCATGGCGGCGGCAGCCTTGCCGGCGCCAATGACCACGGTGCGGCCGCGCGGCGGCGGTGGCAAATGCGGCGGCAGGCATTCAGCCGGCGCCACGGCGGCGATGGCCGCCTCAGCCATCGCACGCAGCAGCGCTTCGGGGGTGGGCACTTCGCTCATGCGGAAGCCGGAGCGCCGATCTCGAAATTGGCCATCAGCTCCAGCGCACGCACCATGGCGGAGTGATCCCAGGCTTCGCCACCATGCGCCGCGCAGCTATTGAACAGCTCCTGGCAAGTGGCCGTGTTGGGCAGCGACAGGCCCAGCGCGCGCGCCGTGGACAGCGCGAGGTTCAGGTCCTTCTGGTGCAGCGCGATGCGGAAGCCCGGCGCGAAGTTGCGCTTGACCATGCGCTCGCCATGCACTTCAAGGATGCGCGAGTTGGCGAAGCCCCCCATCAGCGCCTGGCGCACCCGGGCCGGGTCGGCGCCGGCCTTGGAGGCGAGCAGCAGGGCTTCGCCCACCGCCTCGATGGTCAGCGCCACGATGATCTGGTTGGCGACCTTGGTGATCTGCCCCGCGCCGGCCTCGCCGACCAGGGTGATGTTCTTGCCCAGCTTCTCGAAGATCGGGCGGGCACGCGCGAAAGCCGCCTCCGTACCACCGCACATGATGGTCAGCGTGGCCGCCTTGGCGCCAACGTCACCGCCGGACACCGGCGCATCGACGTAGGCCGCGCCCAACGCCTCGATGCGGCGCGCGAAGTCCTTGGTCGCCACCGGCGAGATCGAGCTCATGTCGATGACCAGCTTGCCCGGCGTCAGCGCGGCGGCCACACCATCGGCGCCGAACAGCACGGCTTCGACCTGCGGCGTGTCGGGCACCATCATGATGATGACGTCGGCACGATCCGCCACCTCGGCCGCGCTGCGGCACGCGATGCCGCCCGCCTCCAGCAGCGGGGCCGGGATGTCGCCCTGCGTGTGCAGGTAGGTGGTGTGGCCGGCGGCGATCAGATGCCCCGCCATCGGCGTGCCCATGATGCCGAGGCCGATGAAACCAATGCTTTCCATGCTGTGCTCCTGTGTGCGATGTGATGGGCCGCGCTTAGGCGCGCGCGGCCTTGAATTCCTGGAAGCGCGCCGCGAGCTGCTCGGTGGCGCGGGCCAGCAGCGCGATGTCGGCGCCGACGGCGGTGAAGCTGCTGCCCCATTCGATGTACTGACGCGCCTGTTGCTCGTCGCCGGTGAGAATGCCGGCCGGCTTGCCGGCCGCATTGATGCGCGTGATCGCATCGCGGATGGCGCGCTGGATGTCCGGGTGCCCCGGGTTGCCGATCTGCCCCAGGGCGGCCGACAGGTCGCCGGGACCGATGAAGATGCCATCCACGCCCTCGACGGCGGCGATGGCCTCGATCTGCGCCAGCGCTTCGCCGGTCTCGACCTGCACGATCACGCAGATCTCCTCGCTGGCGCGTTGGTGGTAGTCCTTGATACGGCCGAAACGCGAGGCGCGCGACAGGCCGGTGAAGCCGCGCACGCCGCCTTCATGCGGATAGCGGGTGGCAGCCACGGCGGCGGCTGCCTCCTCGGCGTTCTGCACCTGCGGGATCAACAGGCTCTGCGCACCGAGGTCCAGTACGCGCTTGATCAGCACTTTGTCGTTCCACGCGACGCGCACCACCGGGCTGCTGCCGCCCTCGACCAGGGCCTGCAACTGCTGGTGCAGCAGGAAGGTCTCGTTCGGCGAGTGCTCGGCGTCGAGCACGATCCAGTCAAAGCCGGCACCGCCGATGACCTCGGTGCTGACATGGCTGGACAGGTGCGACCACAGACCGATCTGCAGACGACGATCACGCAGGGCGTGCTTGAAGGGGTTGAGGATCATGTCCATCCGGCATCACTCCGATGTCATGCCGTCTCGACGACCGATCGCTCGGCCATGTCGCGGCTGTAGTGGCGGCTGGCCTCGACCAGCATGCGGGTATAGGGGTGCTCAGGGATGGCGCCGACCAGGCTCGCGCTCTCGATCAGATCGACGATGCGCCCCTGCTGCATGACCGCCACGCGGTCGCACAGGTGGGCGACCACGCCCAGGTCGTGGGTGACCAGCAGGTAGGTCAGGCCGTCCTTCTGGCGCAGCTCGGCCAGCAGGTTGAGGATTTCCGCCTGCACCGACACGTCCAGCGCCGAGGTCGGCTCGTCGAGCAGCAGGATGCGCGGCTCCAGGATCAGCGCGCGTGCGATGGCCACGCGCTGGCGCTGGCCACCCGAGAGCTGGTGCGGGTAGCGATAGCGGAAACTGGTCGGCAGGCCCACCTTGCCGAGGATGGCGTCGATGCGCGCATCGATGTCGCCGATGCCGTGGATGCGCAGCGGCTCGGCCAACGCCGTCTCCACCGTGTGGCGCGGATGCAGCGAACCGTACGGGTCCTGGAACACCATCTGCAGCTTGCGGCAGCGCGCGCGATCGAGCTTGCGCCCCAGCGCCTCGCCATGGATCGCCAGGCGCCCGCTCCAGTGGTCGTACTGGCCAGCCAGGCAGCGCAGCACGGTAGTCTTGCCCGAGCCGGACTCGCCGACCAGGCCGAAGGCCTCGCCCTCGGCGACCGCGAAGCTCACATCGTGCAGCACCTGGTTGGCGTCGGCCCCCTCGCCGAAGCTCAGGTTCAGTTTGTCGATCTCGATCATGCCCATGTCCTGTCTCCTCGCCTCATGCCCGCACCGGCTCGGTGAGCCAGGCCGGGTCGCGCTGCAGCACCGGCAGGCGCGCACGCCGTTCATCCACGCTGGGCAGGGCCGCCAGCAGGCCCTGCGTGTAGGGATGGCGGGCGTTCTCCAGGTTGGCCGCGTCGATGGCTTCGACGACGCGGCCGGCGTACATCACCAGCACCCGGTCGCAGAAGCTGCGCACCAGGTTCAGGTCATGGCTGATGAAGATCAGGCCCAGGCCGCGCTGGCTGACCAGATCGTCCAGCGTGGCCAGCACCTGCAGGCGCACCGACACGTCCAGCGCCGAGGTCGGCTCGTCGGCAATCACCACCTCGGGCTCAGTGATCAGCATCATCGCGATCATGATGCGCTGCCCCATGCCGCCCGAGACCTCGTGCGGATACATGCGCATCACACGTTGCGGGTCACGGATGCGCACCGCCTCCAGCATTGCCAGCGCGCGCGCCTGAGCCTCCTGCTTCGACACCTTGTGGTGCGACAGGTAGGCCTCGGCGATCTGGTCGCCGACGCGCATGACCGGGTTCAGCGAGTACTTCGGGTCCTGCATGATCATCGACATGCGGCGCCCGCGGATGTCCTGCATGGCGCGCTCTGAGCAGCCCAGCAGGTCGATGTCGCCAAAGCGCATCTTGCTGGCGGTGATGCGTGCGCTGCGCGGATGCAGGCGCAGCAGCGAGCGACCGACGGTGGACTTGCCGGAGCCGGACTCGCCGACGATGGCGAGCTTCTCGCGCCCGAGGGCGAAGGAGATGCCGCGCACCGCGTCAACCAGGCTGCCGCCGCTGTTGAAGCTCACCCGCAGGTCCTGCACCTGCAGCAGGGGCTCGAAACTGGCACTGTCACGATTCATCATGTCGTCCCCTTATTCGCTGCGCGGGTCGAGCACGTCGCGCATGCCGTCACCGAAGAGATTGAAGGCCAGGCTCACCATCATGATGGCCGCGCCGGGCATGGCCACCAGCCACCAGCACTCCAGCATGTAGCGGCGGCCGGCCGAGATCATCGCGCCCCACTCCGGCACCGGCGGTTGCGCGCCCAGGCCCAGGAAGCCAAGGCCGGCAGCGGTCAGGATGATGCCGGCCATGTTCATGGTCAGGCGCACCACGACGGAGGACAGGCACATCGGCGCGACGTGGCGCCACAGGATGCGGAAGCTGGATGCGCCCTGCAGTTGCACCGCGACGATGAAGTCAGCCTTGCGCAGGCTGAGCGTCTCGGCGCGCGCCAGGCGCGCGATCGGTGGCCACGCGGTGAGCGCGATGGCGATAACGGCGTGATCCAGGCCCGGGCCCAGCGCGGCGACGAAGGCCAGCGCCAGCACCAGACCGGGGAAGGACACGAAGATGTCGGTCAGGCGCATGAAGACGGTGTCGATCCAGCCACCGAAGTAACCCGACACCACGCCGATGGCGAGCCCCACGGGGCCGACGATCACGGTCACCAGCGAGATGATGTAGAGCGTGATGCGCGAGCCATAGACGAGGCGGCTGTAGATGTCGCGCCCATACTCGTCGGTGCCGAACCAGTGTGCGGCGCTGGGGGCCTGCAGCGTGTTCGCCAGGTCCTGCGCCAGCGGGTCGTGGGTGGCGATCAGCGGGGCAAAGCAGGCGACCAGCAGCAAGGCGCCGATCACGACCAGGCCGGCCACCGACAGCGGGTTGCGCATCAGCTTGCGCAGGCCACGCGCAATGTTCTGACGCAGGGCCTGGGCCGAGGAACGCGGCGCGTGCTCGCTGGCCACAGCGGAGAGGGTTGCTGTTGTCATGAGGCCATCCTTAACGGGTACGGGGATCGAAGACCTGGTACAAGGCGTCTGCGATCAGGTTGAGGGTCACGAAGATGATGCCGATCAGCAGCACGCAGCCCATTACCGCGTTCATGTCACCGAGCAGCAGGCTGCTGGTGAGGTAGCTGCCGAAACCGGGCCAGGCGAACACCGTCTCGATCAGCACCGCGCCTTCGAGCAGCGAGCCATAGGCCAGCGCCACGATGGTGAGCAGTTGCACGAGGATGTTGCGGAAGGCATGGCGCCACACCACCTCGCGCTCCGACAGGCCTTTCACCCTGGCGGTGATGATGTACTCCTGCGACAACTGCGCCAGCATGAATGAACGTGTCATGCGCGCGATGTAGGCCATCGAGTGCAGGCCCAGGATGCAGGCCGGCAGCGTGATGTGCTTGACCGCGCTGTGGAACACCTCCCACTCGCCGGCCAGCGCGGCGTCGATCAACAGCAAGCCGCTGCGGCTCTCGACCAGGCCGTCGTAGGCCAGATCGACGCGCCCCGCACCACCGGCCCAGCCGAGCCAGGCGTAGAAGATGATCAGCCCCATCATGCCGAACCAGAACACCGGCACCGAGTAGCCGCACAGGCTGATCACGCGCACCACCTGGTCGCCGAGGCGACCGCGCTGGGTGGCCGCGAACACGCCCAGCGGCACGCCGACGCAGGTGCCGAACAGGATGGCCAGCGTGGCCAGCTCGATGGTGGCCGGGAACACGCGCGCGATATCGGCCGTCACCGCGTTGCCGGACAGCAGCGCCTGGCCCAGATTGCCGTGCAGCAGATCGCGCAGGTAGTAGGCGAACTGCACGTACAAGGGCTGGTCCAGGCCCAGTTGCTTGAACACCTGGTCGTAGGTCGACTGGTCGGCGTCAGAGCCGACGATGGACAGCACCGGGTCCAGCGGCATCACGCGGCCGATGAAGAAGGTCAGCGCCAACAGGCCGAACAGGGTGATCGCCACGATGCCCAGGCGATGGCCGAGGCTGGTCAAGCGGCGTCTGCCCAGACTGGAAGAGACAAGTATCGACATGAAATGCTCCGTTACGGATGCGCAGGGTCGGGTTCGCTGGCGTAATGGCGATCTGCTCGGTGGTCCAGATGAACGGGCCTCAACCACTGCCCACCCCTCCCCTTGTCAGGGGAGGGTGACCGCGACGGCCCACGCTGTTCTCCTCCCCTGACAAGGGGAGGCAGGGAGGGGTTCGAATACGCCACCACGCCCGGGCCTCACCGTTGCTTGAAGACCTCGCGCCAGCGCGTGGTCGCGGCCGGGTGGGTGTGGAAGTTGCGCACGTCCTTCTGCAGCACCACGGTCTCCACCATCTGCGACACCGGCTGGATGGCGCCGACCTGGCTGTCGTAGAGCTTCTGGATTTCCTGGTACATCGCGATCTGCTTCTTCTCGTCCTGCTCGACCTCGGCCTTCTCGATCAGCGCGTTGATCTCGGGGCTGATGAAGGAGGTGCGCCAGCCCTGGAAGTTGGTCAGCTTGGCTTCATCCCGGTTGTCCGGGTTGTAGACCAGGGAGCGCAGGCTGCTGTGCGGGTGCGGTTCGGCACCACCGCCGCCGCGACCCACGATGATCTCGAAGTTGCGGTCGCGCATCGCGCCGTAGACCTGGTTGCCGGTGCCGGGGATCACGCTGGCTTCGATGCCGCCCATCGCCAGCGTGGCCTGCAGGTTGGTGGCGATGTTGATGAAGGGCGGGTCGGACAGCACGCGGATGGTGGTCTTGAAGCCGTTCGGGAAGCCCGCCTCGGCCAGCAGCTTGCGCGCGGTCGGCACGTCCAGCTTGTAGCCGGGGTTGGGCAGCGTGGCCGGCAGGCCCATCTGCACCGGGCGCTGGTGGAACATGCCGTAGTTGGGCATCACGGTCTTGTTGATGCCCTCGTAGTCGATGAGGGCACGCACGGCCTGGCGCACACGCTTGTCGGCGAACTTGGGGTCCTTCACGCTGAGCGCCACGTAGTACACGTTACCGCGCTTGACCGATTCGACGACCACGCCGGGGTTCTTCTTCATCGCCTCGACATCGGGCACCGACATGCCGTTGGCCACGTCGATGTCACCGCGCTCCAGCATCAGGCGCAGCGATTGCGATTCGGTCATGTGGCGCAACACCACGCGACGCAGCTTGGGCGTGCCACGCCAGTAGCCGTCGAAGCGCGTCATCAGCAGCACATCTTTCTGGCGCCATTCGTTCAGTGCGAAGGGGCCGGAGCCGGCTTCGTTGGTGGTGAGCCAGGCACGGCCCAGGTCCCCGTCCTTCTCGTTCTGCATGACCTTCTTGCTGTCGAGGATCATCGCGCTGACCGAGGTACCCAGGGTGTAGATCACCAGCTTGGGGTCGGTCGGTTCGGGCAGGTCGATCACCAGGGTCTGCGGGTCGGTGGCGCGGATCTGCTTGTCGACGTTGGTGGCGGTGAAGCCATAGCTCTTCCACACCGAGGCCAGCGCGAGATTCAGCTTGAGCACGCGCTGCAACGACCAGGCGGCATCTTCGGCGCTCAACACGTTACCCGAATGGAATTTCACACCCTTGCGGATCTTGAACGTGATGCTGCGGTTGTCCGGCGCCACCGCCCAGCTCTCGGCCAGCCCCGGCAGCACCTTGTAGGTGTCGGCCGGGTCCAGCTCGACCAGCGAGTCGTACATGTTGGCGTTGATCTCGACCACGTCGTTGCCGGTGGCGCCGGCCGGGTCGAGCGACAGCAGGTTGTTCATGCTCATGCCGACGATCAGTTGATCGGTCGGCGTCTTGGCCTGCACGCCACCGATCAGCGAGATCGACAAGGCACAGATGGCCAGCAGATGCGGCAGTTTCATCACGGGTCTCCTCCGTTTTGTAATGGGTCCTGCGAAGCGGATCAGTAAGTGCTCACGGTATGGGCGGCGATGTATTCGAAGTTGATGTCCTCGCCCAGGCCGGGCTTCTGCGACAGGTGCACGAAGCCGTCCTGGTCCATGGGGTCGGCCAGGCTGTTGAGATAGGCCGGCACCTCGTCGTAGTCGAGGAAGGGGTGCAGCAGGCCACGCTCGTACCACTGGCAGTTCTTGATCGCAGCACACACCGCGAGGTTGGCCGCGCCGTTGCCATGCACCTCGCAGTTCATGCCGAAGGCATCGGCCATGTAGGCCACCTTGAGGGTCGGGGTGATGCCGCCCACGCCCGGCACACCGGCGCGCGTGATCGTCGCTGCGCCGGACTTGATCCACTCGGCGCGCGTGTGGTGCTTGCCGCCCATGTACTCGGGGCCGAGGATGGGGATGTCGAGCTGCTGGGTCAGCCACACGTAGGACGACATGCTCTGCTCGTCCATCATCTCCTCGAACCAGGCGAACTGGAGCTTCTCCAGGGCACGCCCGATCTTCAGTGCGTCGGTGCGGCTGTACCAGTGGTAGCCGTCGAGCATCAGGTCGATGTTGGGGCCGACCGCTTCGCGCACCGCGGCGCAGCACTTGATGTCCATCTCCACATTCGGGGCGAAGGCCACCGGCGGCATCCAGGTGTGCAGCTTGATCGCCTTGTAGCCGCGCGCCACGAGCTTGAGGGCGAAGTCCGCGTATTCCTCGGGCGTCGACAGCCCGCCCTTCAACTCATCGCCGCACATGGTGGAGCCGTAGGCCGGCACCTTGTCGCGGTAGCCGCCGATCAGCTTGTAGACCGGCTGGCCCAGCTTGCGCCCGGCCAGATCCCACAGCGCCTGGTCGGCCACCGCCATGGCGCGGTCGGTCAGTTGGCCAGCGCTGCCGCGCTGCCAGTGCGCCAGGTCCTGCCAGATCTGCTCGCGCATGAAGGGGTCGGCCCCCACCATGACCTTGCGGAAGAAGGCATCGACCACGTGCTTGCGCACCACCTCGACCGGGCCGAAGGCATGCCCCTCGCTGCCGTCGTCGCAGGTGATGGTCAGCATAGCCATCCTGGCCTCCTTCTCCGGCCCGGGATGGGAATGGCCCGCGCTATCGACCGAGCGCTTGCTCGGGTAGGTGAACACGGTGCCGCGTAGGCTTTCGATCTTCATGCTTGCTCCTGGAAACCGGGATGGGTGTGGACTCAACTCATCAGTCATCATACGAGTTGGGCCAATAGTAGAAGTCGGAAACAAGCGCTGTCAAAACTCTAAACCCTTACTCGTTAACCCTATAAAGCAAGGGTTTGCGCGCGAATAGGATTGCTGCTATCGCTCAGGCCGGGCTTTGATCTTGATGAGACGTGTGACAATATAGAGGCAGACTAGGCATCCATCGGGCAACTCATCACAGGAGTCGCCGACTAAGGACAACCATGAACAACGCCGTACAACCCATGCGCCGCCGCGAAACCCTGTCGGTCCAGCTCACGCGCACGCTGGCCGAGCGGATCTCCAGCGGCGCCTACCCGGTCGGCTCGCGGCTACCCAGCGAGCAGGAAATGATCAGTGAGTTCGGCGTCAGCCGCACCGTGGTGCGCGAGGCCATCGCCAACCTGCGCGCGGGCGGCCGCGTGACGACCGTGCATGGCGTGGGCGCTTTCGTGATGCAGCAGGACATGACGGAAGGCTTCCAGATCGATGCCGACAAGCTGTCCGCCGTGCAGGAGATGGTGTCGGTGCTGGAATTACGCATCGCGCTGGAGGCCGAGGCGGCCGTGCTGGCCGCGCAGCGCCGCACGCCGGCGCAGTTGGCGGCGATCCAGGATGCGCTGCGCGAGATGGGCGAGGCGCTGGCGCGCGGCGAGGATGCGGTGCATGCCGACATGCGCTTCCATCGCAGCATCATGGAAGCCGCGGACAATCCGCACTTCCTCAAACTATTCAACTACGTGGGCGAGTTGCTGATCCCACGGGCGCGCCTGCAGTCGGTGCGCCTCGACGAAACGCCGATGGCGGATTACCTCGCCCGCGTGCAGCGCGAGCATGAGCAGATCTGCTACGCCATCGAGCGTCAGGACCCCGAGGCCGCGCGCGCCGCCTTGCGCATGCACCTGACGGCCAGCAAGGCGCGCCTGCAGCGCAGCCTGGCACGCCTCACGCCCTGAAGCCCTGAAGCCGGGCCAAAACTCAGTCCACCACGGGTCCGTCGTGGAGGTGGCGGCGCACCGACAGCGCCGCCCCCAGCCAGCCGAGCAGCGCGGCAAAGGCCAGCAGCACGACCACATGCAGCGGGCCCGGCCCAGCCAGGTCGACCACGATGGAGAAGCTGGCCGCGAGCTGCTGCAGGCGCGGCGCGATCAGCAGCATCAGCGCCGCCACCATGCCCCAAGCCAGCAAGCCGCCCAGCAAGCCTTGCAGGAAGCCGAAGTACAGGAAGGGCCGGCGCACGAACTCGCGCGTCGCACCCAGCATCAGGCTCACCGCGATCTCCTGCCGCTGGGTCAGGATCTGCAGGCGGATCGTGTTGAAGGTGACGATCACCAGCGCGGTGCCGAAGAGCAGGCCCAGCAACAGGCTGGCGCCGCGTGCCACCTCGATGAGCTGGTGCATGCGCGCCACCCATTGCGTATCGAGCTGCACCAGGGCCACCTCGGGCAGCTTCGCCAGTTCGTCGCGCAAGGCGGCGAAGGCGGCCGGCGCATCGTCGCGCGGCTCCAGGATCAGCGCGTCGGGCAAGGGGTTCTCGGGCAATGCACTGGTCACGTCGGCAAAGCCACCGCGTGCCGACAACTGCTTGAGCGCCTCTTCGCGGGTGACGAAGCGCAGTGCCGCCACGCGCTTGTCGCTACGCAGCCGGGTCTCGATGGCCTGGGCCTGCTCGCGCGGCGTGTCGAGCTTGAAGAAGAGGCTGATCTCGGGCTTGCCGGAGACGCCACGCGCGATGCCGGCCAGGTTGTCGACCAGCACATAGCCGAGCACCGGCAGCGCCAATGCAATGGCGATGACCAGGGTGGACAGCAGGGTGCCGAAGGGTTTCTGGCTGAGGCGGCGGACGGCACGGCCCAGCGCCATGCGGTGCGGAAACAGGCTGCTCATGCGAGGAGGCTCCCTTTGGCGAGTTCGACGCGGCGCGCGCCATAGGGCGAGAACAAGGTGTCGTCGTGGGTGGCGAGGATCAGGGTCACGCCGGCCGCGTGGAAGCTGCGGAACAGCGCGGCGATCTCGCGCGCGTAGGCCGGGTCCAGGTGTGCGGTCGGCTCGTCGGCGATCAGGATCGAGGGGCGATTGACGATGGCGCGCGCAATCGCCACGCGCTGCTGTTCGCCGCCCGACAGGGTCACCGGGTTGGCCTGCTCGTGCGCCAGCATGCCCACGCGTTCCAGCGCCACACGCACGCGCTTGGCCGCATCGGCGGGTGGGGTGCCGGTCACCAGCAGCGGCAGCATCACGTTGTCGAACACCGTGCGATCGAGCAGCAGGCGATGCTCCTGCATCACCAGGCCCAGGCTGCGCCGCAGGTAGGGCACTTGCGAAGCGCGCAGGCGGCCGACGTCGAGGTCATTGACCAGCACGCGGCCGGCGCTGGGCTTCTCCAGCGCGGCGATCAGCTTGAGCAGGGTGCTCTTGCCGGCGCCGGAATGGCCGGCCAGCACCAGCAACTCGCCGTGGCGGATTTCAAGACTGACGCCGGACAAGGCCTCGTGGCCGCCGGGGTAGCGCTTGCTGACATTGTCGAAACGGATCATGGAAAGGGCGGGGAACGGGATGCGCCGGTCGGCGGACGCGGCATTTTCGCCGATTACGCCCCCTCCTGCATGGCGGGTCGGCGGCGCCGCACGCGCTGTGCCAGATCGTCGAGGTAGGTGAACACCACCGGCACCACGATCAGGGTCAGCAGCGTGGAGGTGATCACCCCGCCGATGATGGCGTGCGCCATCGGTGCGCGCTGCTCGGAGCCCTCGCTCATCGCGAAGGCCAGCGGGATCATGCCGAAGACCATGGCGAAGGTGGTCATCAGGATCGGCCGCAGGCGCACCCGCCCCGCCTCCACGATGGCGGCGAAGCGCTCCTTGCCCTCGCGCCGCGCCTGGTTGACGAAGTCCACCAGCAGGATCGCGTTCTTGGTCACCAGGCCCATCAGCATGATCACCCCGATGATGGAGAAGATGTTCAGCGTGCTGCCGGCCACCAACAGCGCCAGCATCACGCCGATCAGCGACAGCGGCAGCGAACTCATGATCGCCAGCGGCTGCATGAAGGACCCGAACTGGCTCGCCAGCACCATGTAGATGAAGATCACCGCCAGCAGCAGGGCCGAGGCGGCATAGGCGCCAGACTCGGCCATGTCCTTGGACTGGCCGCCGAGATCGAAACGATAGCCCGGCGGCAGCTTGATGTCGGCGATGATGCGCTTGATCTCGGCGCTCACATCGGCCAGTGGCCGGCCATCCAGGCTGGCGGTGATGGCGACCTCACGGAACAGCGAGCGGCGGTTGATCTGCGAGGGGCTGGTGGTCTCTTCCACGCGCGCGATCTGCGCCAGCGGAATCATCACAGGCCGGCCGCTGGCGTCGACACGCGAGCTGGCGAAAGGCAGGCGCTCCAGGTCGGCGCTGGAGCCCCGCTCGCTGCGCGGCAGGCGCACCCGCACGTCATAGTTCTCGCCGTCCGGGGCGAGCCAGGTAGTCGCCGCCTCGCCCGCCACCAGGGGGCGCAACGCGCCGGCCACACTGGACAGCGACAAGCCGACCTGCGCCGCCAGCTCGCGATTGATCTCGACCGCCAGCGTCGGCTTGGTCGCGCGCAGCGAGCTGTCCAGCTCCACCACGCCCGGAATCTTCTGCATGCGCGCCATCACCTCGTCTGAGATGCGCTTGAGCTCGCGGAAGTCACCGCCCTGGATCGACAGGTAGATCGGCTTCTGGCCGCCGCCCGGCCCGCTCGGCACGATGATGCCCTTGAGCGTAATGCCGGCCACGCGCAGCACACGCTCGCGGAACAGCGGGATCAGCATGCGCTGGCTGCGCTTGCGCTCGGCACGCGGCAGCAGACGCAGGTCGATGTTGACCGCATGCTTGCCCATGGCGCCGCCCACGTTGATGCTGGTGTAGGCCTCGGCCACCTCGGGGAATTCACGCAGGGCTGCCTCCACCTGCAAGGCCTTGGCGGTGGTATAGGCCAGCGCGGAGCCCTCGGGCGCATCGAAGCGCACCTGCAGGCGCGACATGTCGGGTTGCGGCACGAACTCCGCGCCGACCACCTTGACCAGGGCAAACGCGCCAAACAGGGAGAGGGCAGCGATGGCGATCACCGTCTTGCGATGCTGCAGGCACCAGCCGATGAGCCACGCGTACGCATCGGCGCACGCGTCCAGCCAGGCCTCGAACCGATTGAGAATGCCGCCGAACAGGCCGCGCCGCCGGGTGCCATGCACCTCGGGGTCGGGCCACACGGAGGACATCATCGGGTCCAGCGTGAAACTGACGAACATCGAGATCAGCACCGCCGCCGTCACAGTGAGGCCGAAGGCGAAGAAGAAGCGGCCGATGATGCCGCCCATGAAACCGACCGGCAGGAACACCGCGACGATGGACAGGGTGGTGGCCAGCACCGCCAGGCCGATCTCGCGCGTGCCGTCCATCGCCGCATCGAAGGCTTTCTTGCCCATCGCCGCATGGCGCACGATGTTCTCGCGCACCACGATGGCATCGTCGATCAACAAGCCCACGCACAGCGACAAGGCCATCAGGGTCATCAGGTTCAGCGTGAAGCCAGCGATGTAGATGAACCAGAAGGAACCGAGCATGGCGACCGGCAGGGTCAGGCCGGTGATCACCGTGCTGCGCCAGGAACCGAGGAACAGATACACGATCAGGATGGTCAGCGCCGCGCCTTCGAGCAGGTTGCTGCGCACCCCGGCGATGGCGTTGCGCACGCTGCGCGAAGAATCATTGAGCAGCTTCATCTCGATGCCTTCGGCCTGCAGCTCGGTGCTCAGCTGCGCGGTGCGCGCGCGCACCAGATCGGCCACGGCGATGGTGTTGGCGCCCTGCACCTTCACGATGTCCAGCGTGAGACCGGGCTGGCCGTTGATCAGCGAGACCGATTCGCGCTCGGCCTCGCCATCCACCACGCGCGCCACCTGGCCGAGGTAGATCGGGCTGTCGCCGCGCTTGCCGATGACCAGACGCTCGAAGGATTCGGGCGTGGGCAGGCGGCCATTGATCTGCACCAGCTTCTCGGTCGCGCGCACCTCGATGCTGCCGGCGGGCAGCTCCTGGTTCTCGGCGCGCAAGGCGTTGATGACCTGGTCGGCACCGACGCCGAAGCTCTGCATCGCGTCCGGGTTCAGCAGCACCTGGATTTCGCGCCGCGCACCACCGACCACGTTGACCTGGCCAACGCCAGTGAGCGTCTGGTACTGCTTCTGCACGTACTGCTCGGCACGCGTGGTCAGCTCGCGCAAGGGCAGGCGCGAGGAGGTCAGCGCGATGGTGATGATGGGGCGCTCGTCCGGGTTGAAGCGGCTGATCAGGGGCTCGTCGATCTCCTTGCGGAAGCCCGCCTTCACCGCCGCCACCTTCTCGCGCACATCCTGCACCGCGACCTCGGGGTCCACCGTCAGTTCGAACTCGGCCACCACCACCGAACGCCCGGTGTAGCTGTAGGAATAGAGATTCTTGAGCCCGTTGATCGCCGACAGCCCTTGCTCGACCTTGCGCGAGATGTCGGTCTCGACGACCTCGGACGACGCGCCGGCATAGGTGGTCGACACCACCACCACCGGGAACTTGACGTCGGGGAACTCTTCCACCGCAAGGCGCTTGTAGGAGAACAGCCCCAGCACCATCAGGCCCACCATCATCATGGTGGCGAAGACCGGGTTATGGATGCTGACGCGGGTGAACCACATGGCGATGCTTCCTTTACTGGGCCGCGAGCTTGATGGCCTGACCCGGCGCCAGCCCGGCCACCCGCGCGAGCAGCACCTGCTCGCCCTCCTTGAGACCGGACTTCACCTCGATCAGCCCGCTCTCCTCGTCACGCAAGCCCAGCACCAGCGTGCGCTGCTCGATCTTGCCCTCCACCACGACCAGCGCCTTGTCCGCGCCCTGCTCATGACGGATCGTCTGGTCGGACACCAGCAGGGTGGGCCCCGAATCCGCGATCACGATGCGCCCCTGCGCCACCATGCCGCCCTTGAGACGCCCGTCCGGATTGGCCACCCCGACGAAGACGGGGATCATGCGCGAGCCCTGGTCGGCCACCGGCGAGATGCGCTCGACCTTGCCCGTCACCGTGCCGCTCATGCCCTCCACGGCCAGCGTGACTTCCTGCCCGACGCCAACCGCGGCGACCTGGGTGACCGGCACGCTGGCGGCAAACTCCAGCTTGGACAGGTCCACGATTGAGAACATGCGGGCGTTGAGCCCCACATGCTGGCCCACCTCAATGCTGCGCTCGGCCACCACGCCGGCCAGCGGTGCGCGGATCACCGCCTTGTCCTGCGCCTGGCTGGCCAGAGCCACCAGGGCCTCGTTGGCCTTGAGGGTCTCGCGCGCCGCCTCCAGCGTGCTGCGGCTGTTGTCGACGGTGGTGGCGGAGATGAAGTTACGCGCCAGCAGCTCCTGATTGCGGTCGAAGTTCTTCTGCGCCAGTTCGAGCTGAGCGCGGCTGGCCGCCAGATTGGCACGCTGCTGCGCCAGGCGGTTACCCAGGTCGCGCGTGTCCATGCGCGCCAGCACCTGGCCCGCCGCCACGCGCTCGCCGGCCCGCACCATGACCTCTTCCACCCGCCCCTCGACCTCGGCGGTCAGCAAAGACTGACGCACCGGCTGCATCAGGCCGGACAGTTGCACGCTGCGCGTCACACGGCCACTGCGCACCGCGACGACGTCGACCGCGGCGATCTCCAGGGGCGCCTCCACCTTTTCCGGCAAAGGCGCCGCAGGGCGGCCGCGCCACAGCAAGAGCGCACCCGCCAGCACCACCACCCCCAGCGCAAGGAGTATCCAAGCGATCTTGGCACGCATGTTCATGACGCCCTACCCGAGAAATGACAAACGAAACCCGACATGTTAGCCCACTCGTGAATACTGCTCATGCGATGCCGTCAGATGGCTGCGGGTTATCATGCCGCCTCGCCCCGACAGACCGCCCCATGAGCTTCATCGACAATCCGTTCTTCTACTGGCTCGCCGTGCCGGCCGTGCTGCTGACCGGTATCTCCAAGGGCGGTTTCGCGGGCGGTCTGGGGGTGCTGGCCGTCCCCTTGATGGCCTTGGTGATCCCCGTGCCACAAGCCGCCAGCATCATGCTGCCCATCCTGTGCACGATGGATCTGTTCGGCTGGTGGACCTACCGCAAGGCCTGGGACAAATCCCTGCTCCTGCACATGTTGCCCGGGGCCGTGCTGGGCATCGTCGTGGGCTGGCTGCTGTTTCACCAGCTCAGCGGGCACTGGGTCGAGGGCCTGATCGGCACCCTGGCCGTGCTGTTCTCGCTGCAGCGCCTGCTGGGCCTGCAGCCGCGCGACGAGTCCCCCCTGCCTGAAGCGGCACGCGCCACGCTGTGGAGCAGCCTGTCCGGCTTCACCAGCTTCGTGGCGCATGCCGGCGGCCCGCCCGCGATGATCTACCTGCTGCCCAAGCAACTCGACAAGACGCGTCTGGTCGCTACGCTGACCCTGTTCTTCACCCTGGTGAACTACATCAAGCTGATTCCCTACGCACAGCTTGGGCAACTCGATGCGCGCAACTTGGGCACCGCCCTGATCCTCGCGCCGCTCGCCCCGCTGGGCGTGTATCTGGGCGCCTGGCTGCACAGACGCATTGACGACAAGCTGTTCTATCGCGTCTCCTACGTCCTCC
Organism: Uliginosibacterium sangjuense; assembly: GCF_059132465.1. Taxonomy (NCBI): domain Bacteria; kingdom Pseudomonadati; phylum Pseudomonadota; class Betaproteobacteria; order Rhodocyclales; family Zoogloeaceae; genus Uliginosibacterium; species Uliginosibacterium sangjuense. Next base: position 426,792 of record NZ_CP101132.1, on the reverse strand, counting down.
TCCTGCTCACCGGCCTCAAGCTCCTGTTCGACGCGATTGTGCACTGATAGTGCACGGCCTGTGAGCCCACAGGCAGTCCTCCCCCGCTATGCCGCAGCGATATATTGCCGCGGCTAGCGGGCTGGCGTCAGCCATTGCGCTCGCACGTACAGCGGCATCCACGAGAAAACGGCCGCGCATCAGGAGGCAACATGAAACCCTTATTGTCCAGTCGCAGCGCATTGATCACTGCACTTCTATTCCCTCTGCTCGTCGCCTGCGGCGGCAGTGGCAACGACGACACGCCCGCCACGGTCGCCAGCGGCAGCTCTAGCTCCGGTGGCGCGGCCGTCTGCGTCGCGCCGTCCAGCAGCTCGAGCTCCAGCAGTTCGAGTTCCAGCTCCGGCGGCCCGATCACCCCGCTCACCTGTCCCAGCGGCGCTTATTTCTGCGACGACTTCCAAGCTGGCAACTCGGCCAAGTGGGACTTCCCGATGGCCGCCAGCGGTAGCGTCGGCCCCGCCGACGGCGCTTTCTCGGTCATCGCCGAGAACGGCAGCGCCAACCAGGTCATGCAGTACACCGCAGCAGCCAAGGGCGGCGTGCTGGCCCTGGTCAAGCCCACCGCCTTCACAGGCGTGAGCAGCGCCGATTACTCGGTCGAAGCGCGCTTCAAGCCCATGACCAACAGCACCACCAGCAATAAGCGCATCGTGCTGATGGGTCGCTACGTCAACGAAACGAACTGGTACGGCGCCCTGCTGAACGTGCAGAACTCCACCGGCAGCACCCAGGTGGAACTGGTCAAGATGATCAACGGCACCCTGACCCGTACCATCCAGATGAAGCGCGCGATCGCCCAGGACGGCCCGTGGTACACGCTGCGTCTGGAAATGATCGGCACTAGTGTGCGCGCCTATTTCGACGGAGAGCGCGTCGTGAATGCCACCATCACAGATGGCATCCCGACCGGCGCTGCGGCCTACACCGAGCTGACCGGCAAGGGCCTGATCGGTATCTTCACCGACAACAAGTCCTTCCAGATTGACGACGTGCGCGTCAGCGATCCGGCGGTCAAGCCGGTGCAACTGACGCTGTCGCCCGCCATCACGGCCTACTCCGCCGAAGCCGGTGACGCGCCCCAAGTGATCGCCGTGACCGCGAAGCAGAGTGACGGCGTAACCGCCGACAGCTTCACGGCCACCTCCAGCAATACCTCGGTCGTGACCGCCGCCATCAACGGCACCAACGTCACACTGACCCCGGTAGGCGCCGGCACGGCCACGATCACCTTCACCAGCGGTTCGGACAGCAAGGTGACCCGCAGCATTGTGGCGACAATCGCGCCGCAGTTCGTGCAGTCGAGCAAGACCTACAACCTGAGCGGCAAGGTCGTGCCCGCCGCCGGTGAAACGGCCGCCTACATCGACGGCAGCCTGCAACTGACTTTCGATTCGGCCCCGACGCTGACCAACCTGGGTTCCATCCGCATCTTCAAGAAGAGCGACGACTCGCTGGTGGATGTCATCAAGCCGGCCGACGAGACCGATCTGATCGGCCCGAAGGGTGGCGCAGCCTTCCGCGCGGTGAAAACCACGCCGATCCGCGTCTCCGGCAACACCGTGACCATCACGCCGCATAGCAACAAGCTGGAGTACGGCACCGAGTACTACGTCGCGATCTCCGACGGCACCCTGACCGGTGCCAACTTCAGCGGTACCAGCTTCACCGGTATCGGCAAGGCAGCCGGCTGGTCCTTCACGACCAAGGCTGCCGCCCCGACGGCTCTCAACGTGACGGTGGACGACACCGGTAGTACGGCGGACTTCCGCACCGTGCAGGGCGCGCTGAGCCACATCATGGCGCATGCCGACAAGACCACGGCAGCTACCGTCACGATCAAGAACGGCACGTACGAGGAACTGCTGTTCATCCGCGACCGCGACAAGGTCACGCTGAAGGGTGAGAGCCGCGATGGCGTGGTGATCCAGTACAAGAACAACGAGAGCATCAACTCGGGCTCCGGTGCGAGCCAGGCCTCGACCGCCTCCGGCACCGCGGGTGGCCGCGCCGTGCTGCTGATCGAGATCGCCGACGAGTTCACGCTGGACACGCTGACGCTGAAGAACACCACGCTGCGTTCGCCCTCCTCCAGCCAGGCCGAAACCCTGTACTTCAACGGCGCCGATACGGATCGCCTGATCGCCAAGAACGCCAACTTCTACAGCGAGCAGGACACCATCCAGGTCAAGGGTTACAGCTGGTTCTACAACACTCTGATCGCCGGCAACGTCGACTTCATCTGGGGCAACAACCGCGTGGCGCTGTTCGAGAACAGCGAAATCCGCTCGGTTGGCGACACCATGTGCTCCAGCTCGGGCTACATCCTGCAGTCGCGCACGACAGGCGCCACCGACAAGGGCTTCGTGTTCCTCAACAGCAGCCTGACCAGCGGCGTCGGCCCCGGCGGCGCACCCGCACCGACCGCGGTCTACCTCGCCCGTGCGGCGGCCGGCACCTGGACGGACAACGCGGTGTACGTGAACACCAAGATGGGCAGCCACATCAACCCGATGGGCTGGGCCTATGACGTCGAAGGCCAACCCAAGTCCAACCCGGCCACGCCGACCGCTACCAGCGGCTGGCGCGAGTACGGCAGCATGGACCTGAGCGGCGCCAAGCTGGATACCAGCAAGCGCGTTGGCGGCTACACGCTGACCGATGCCGAGTACGCCGCCGAGTTCTCCAGCCGGGCCAAGATCTTCGCCGCCTACAACAGCGGCGCAGGCTGGAACCCCGCGCCTTAAGCACGACACCAGCCAATCGAGAAGGGGAGCGCAAGCTCCCCTTTTTTCATTCCTGTCTGCGTCGCAGTTCACCGCACGACTCAGCCCAAACGTCGGCACTCGCCACCTGCAGGGAAGGCACGCTGTAAACTGCCCCCGCGGTCGCTCTGGGCCCATGCGGCATCAGCGATCAGCACACTTCCCACTCCGGAGATGGATATGCCCGCCGCACGCCACCTGTTGTGTACCTGCCTGACCCTGTCATTGCTCGCCTGCTCCAAATCGAGCGACGACTATCTGAAGGAAGGCCAGGCCGCCATCGAGAAACAGGACTTCAACCAGGCGGTCATCGTGCTGAAGAACGCGGTACAGCAGGCACCGGAATCCGCCAAGGTACGGATTGCACTGGGCGATGCGCTGGAGCGCTCCGGCAAGCTGAACGAGGCCGAAGAGCAGTACGCGCGTGCGCTGGAGCTGGGCGCCTCGGCAGACGAACTCGTCCCACGCATCGCGGTTCTCTCCCTTGAGAATGCGGAGCCGAGCGCGCTGCTGCGTAAATATGGCGCGACCCAACTGAACGATGCCACGGCAATGAGCAATCTCAGCGCCGCCCTGGCCACCGCCGCCCTGGCCGACCGCAAACCGGCGGAGGCGCATCGCTTCATCGAGCGCGCCAAGCAAGCCACCCCCAGCCTGTTGCTTGCCAAGGCGCAACTCGACTTCATTGAAGGTCGTCGGGAGCAAGCGCTGGCACAAGCCACCGAGTTACAGGGCAAAGGCCCGCTTTCCTGGAACCTGTGGCGCGGCATCGGTCGCCTCTATGCGGCGGCCGGCCAGGAAGAACAGGCACTTGTGGCTGCAGAGAAAGCCTATCAAGCCATGCCCGGACATCCAGAGCTGCAGGCTGCCCTGGCCGAAGCCTACCTGGCGCTTGGCAAGCTGCCGGAAGGCAAGAAACTGCGCGACCAGTTGATGCAGACGGCGCCTGGGCACTACCGCTCCCAGTTCATCGATGCTTATCTCAAGCTGCAGGAAGGACGGCCGGAAGAGGCGCATACACAAGCCCAGCGCGTCCTGGCCAGCGCACCCGAGCACTACCCTGCGCTGATCATCGCCGGCAAGATCGAGCTGTCACGCGGCGAGCTCGCTTCTGCCGAAGCGCGCGCACGCAAGGCCGTCGGTGTCCGCGACACCGCGCCGGAAGCCTATCGATTGCTGAGCGAAGCGCTCCTCGCCCAACGCAAGACAGCAGAGGCAAGCACATGGATCGCACGCGGCCTGGTACTCGCTCCCAGCGACGAACGACTGCTCAGCCTGCAAGCCGAAACCCAATGGCAGACAGGCAAACGCAATGACGCTGTAACCACGCTCGACAAGCTTCGCGCCAACCCGGCCAGCAAACAGAAGGCCGCCCTGACCGTGCGCCAGGCGGAAATGCACTTCGAGCTCGGTCAAAAGGACAAAGCCCTCGCCTTGTTGGCCGAAGCGGAGCAGCAGGCAGGCAATGACGACACGCTGCGCGAACGGATCTTCCAGGTCGCCCTGCGCGGAGGCCAGCGCGACACGGCACAACGTCTTGCCGATCAGGAGATTGCCCAGTTCCCAAACAAGGCGGCGCCGCACATGTGGCGTGCAGCGATCGCAGGAAGCGCCGGCCAGCAAGCCGAAGCACTCCGGCACACCCTGGCTGCCCTCGATGTTCAGGCCGACTACTACCCGGCCCTCCTCGCGCTGCGTGCGTCAGCCAAGTCCCGCGCCGAGAAGGACACCGTTCTCAACCGGCTCCAGAAAGCCATGGATGCGAAGACAACCGATGCACGCGTCTATGTCGACGCCGCCATCATGCGACGCGCCGACAATGCCCCACCGGACGATGTGCTCGCCGTGCTGGAGCGTGGCATCGCTGCCGTCCCGACGTCAGTGACCTTGCGGGAAAGCGCAACCAACCACCTGCTATCGCTGAACCAAGTCGACAAGGCGCTCTCGATTGCCCAGGCGGGTCAGGCCGCAGACCCCGCCTCGCCCGCGATGGAAACCTTGTTGGCCTCGGTCCTGCAAGCCAAGGGAGATCACCAGCAAGCGGCGCAGATCTTTGGCCAGTTGATCGCGCGCTTCCCTGACCAGCCAAGTCTGCACATCCGGCAAGCCGAAGCCTTGGTCCGTGCAGGTCAGGCCGACCAAGCCATCAGCCTCATGAAGAAAGCGATCGCCAGCTTCCCGGACGACATGTCGGTCCACACCACGCTCGCCGCACTTCAGGTGCAACTCGGGCAAGCCGAAGATGCGCTGACCACCATCAGCATCCTGCGCGACCGCAAAGCCTGGGCGCCACAGGGCTACATCATGCAAGGCGATGTATTCGTCCAGACCAAACGTTACGAAGACGCGCTCAAGTCCTATGCCAAGGCAAGCGAGCTTGGCACCGAAGGCCCCGCGCAACTGCGGCGCATCACCGTCCTCGACAGAATCAGCGAATCACCCAAGGCCGATCGGGAGCTGAACGCATGGCTTGCCGCTCACCCGGCAGATCTGACAGCACTTCAGTTCGCCGCGCAAAGAGCGGGCCAGCGCAACCAGCACAAAGACGCCATCGGCTATCTGCAACGCCTCAACCAGCAAGCGCCTGGCCACGCCGCCGTGTTGAATGATCTCGCCTGGCAAAAGATCCAGGCTGGCGATCCGAGCGCACTGACTGATGCCCGCGCAGCTTACGCGCTGGCCCCCAACGCACCGGCTGTCGTCGATACGCTGGGCTTGGCACTGGCCATGAACAAGCAGACCAAGGAAGCCATCGAGATGCTGCGCAAAGCGGTGCAGTTGGCGCCGACCGTTCCTGACATCCGCCTGCATCTGGCGATGCAATTGGCAGCAGGCGGTGATCGGAGCGAAGCGCGCAAACTGCTCGACGAAATCGATGGCAGCAAGCTCAACAGCGTGTCCCTACAAGACTTCAACAAACTCAAGAGCAGTCTCTGACATCCCGCTTGCGCGCAGCGGGGTCGCCCGCCAGGTCCGCAAAGGGCTACACCGATGGAGCATCTGCTTAGCTCCATCGGTCACTCGGTAGCCGTCCACATCGAGGTCAGGTGCAGCCCAGTCACCCGCCACAAGCCCCGCTCGGCCCCAGACGTCGTGCCGCTGCGCAGTGAAAGGCCCCTCACACACGACCAGACACGGCCGGAACGAGGCTCGCCGTTCGCGGCAGGCAAGCGCGCTTACGCAAAACACTTGCGAACCACGCAGGAAGCCTCACGCTGTCAGCACTGCATCATCGATCAACGGAGTTCAACCAGTTGCCAGGTCACGCCACGCACACACTCTCCTGATCTCAGCGCAACACGCCACCCGCAGCCACAGAATCTCGGCCCCCATAAAAGAAAAGCCCCTCTTACGAGGGGCTTTTAGCCTCAGGGGATCTCTCCCCTTTGCGCTCAAGGCTCAGGCGAACTTGCGGCGCAGCGCCAGTCCAGCCAGACCGAGGCCAACCAGCAGCATCGAGGTCGGCTCAGGCACGCTCACCGAACCCTTCGGCACGGAAGCGAAACGCAGCGTACCGCCCGCCGTCAGCACCTCACCAAAGCCGTCACCAAAGAAGGTCACGCTGGAGAAGAAGCCGGTGTCATCGATCGCGCCGATGAAGTTTTCGAACACACCACCTTTGGCGTAGCCGGGGTTGTCGGAATAGTCGTCGGCGTTGGCAGTCAGCTTTTGAGCGCCGCCGTCAAACCCGATCCACAGGCCAGAACCATTGGCCGGCACGCCGTAGCTGCTCTGAACCGCAGCAGGACGCGTACCCGTATAGCAGCAGGTTGCCCAGTCACCCACTTCGAAGCCAAAGGCATTGACCGGCGAGCTGAACGTGAAGGTGATACCCGAGTTGTAACCCGGGATCGGATCGGAGCCGCTGCTGCCCGGGTTGATCGAGAACGAAGCTCCCGTCATCGAGCCGTACTGGCCATAGAAGCTGGCTGCGCTGCCGTTCGGGCGGGTGATCGTCACGGTGGCGGCATTGCCATCCTTGTCGATGTAGTTGTAGACGCTGGTGCCCGTCACGATCTGTGCGGTGGACACGCTTGCCCCTGTGGCGGCGATGGTGGCGTCGAAGGACGCGATGCCTGCGGGGATCGAATCGTTGAAGACGCTCGGCAGGGCATGTGCGCTGGTCGAGAAGGCGGCCACGACAGCCACAGCCATCAAGGACTTGGTGAACATTTATTGACTCCTTGTTGATCGGATTGAGTTGCTCAGCAAGGAGGATTAAGCACGCAGCGTGCCAAATTATTTACTCAATAAATATCAACAAGTTACCGATAAAATCATTCAAGCATCAAAATCAATGTAAAGAAAGCTGACGCGCCTCCGTGAAGGAATTTACGTTTCTTCAGAAGGGTGCCTTCTGTGGCCTTTCGAGGCCACCATCCGCTCACGACAGAAAAAAGACCGCACATCTGTACGGTCTTTTTTTGCGTTTTAGACGTTGAACAGGAAGTTCATGACGTCGCCATCCTTGACGACGTATTCCTTACCTTCCGCACGCATCTTGCCGGCTTCCTTGGCGCCCTGCTCACCGCCGTACTGGATGAAGTCCTCGTACGCGATGGTCTGGGCGCGGATGAAGCCGCGCTCGAAATCGGTGTGGATCACTCCGGCCGCCTGGGGCGCGGTATCACCTTTGTGGATGGTCCAGGCCCGCACTTCCTTCACGCCGGCGGTGAAGTAGGTCTGCAGACCCAGCAGATCATAGCCGGCACGGATCAAGCGGTTCAGGCCCGGCTCTTCGAGGCCCAGATCGGCCAGGAAGGCCTTCTTGTCCTCATCGTCCAGGTCAGCCAGTTCCTGCTCGATCTTGGCGCACACGGCGACCACCGGCGCGCCCTCCTTGGCTGCATGCTCACGCAGGCGATCCAGGTGCGGATTGTTCTCGAAACCGTCCTCCAACACGTTGCCGACGTACATCGCAGGCTTGATGGTCATCAGGCACAAGGGCTTGATCAGCGCCTTGTCATCATCAGAAAGATCCAGCGTGCGCGCAGGCTTGCCCTCGTTCAGGTGCGGCAGCAGGCGCTCCAGCACGGCGACCAGCTTCTGTGCCTCCTTGTCGCCCGCCTTGGCCTTCTTACCGTCACGCGCGATGGACTTCTCCACCGAGGCCAGGTCGGCCAGCGCCAGTTCGGTCACGATGGTCTCGATGTCAGCAATCGGATCGACGCGGCCGGACACGTGCACCACGTTCTCGTCGTCAAAGCAGCGCACCACGTTCACGACGGCATCGGTTTCGCGGATGTTGGCCAGGAACTGGTTGCCCAGGCCTTCACCCTTGGAGGCACCGGCAACCAGGCCGGCGATATCCACGAACTCGACGATGGCCGGCTGGATCTTCTGCGGCTTGACGATGGCCGACAGCGCGTCGAGGCGCGGATCCGGCACTTCGACGATGCCCACGTTAGGTTCGATCGTGCAGAAGGGGTAGTTCTCGGCTGCGATGCCGGCCTTGGTCAGCGCATTGAACAGGGTGGACTTGCCGACGTTGGGCAGGCCGACGATGCCGCACTTGAGACTCATGCTGTTTCCTTGGGCGCCGCAGGGCGCGTGTTGATGTATTGAATGGCGGCGTTCCAGTCGCCCTTGGCAATCTTGGGCCAGGCCAGCAAGGCGCGATCCACTGCCGCGTCGATCTCGTCCTGCTCTTCGCGCCGCGCGCGATTGAGCACATAGTTCGCGACCTGCGCCTTGTCACCGGGGTGACCGATGCCGATGCGCAGGCGCCAGTAGTCCTGAGTCGCCAAGCGCGAAGTGATGTCCTTCAGGCCGTTATGCCCGCCCAATCCACCACCGAACTTCAAGCGCAGATGGCCGGGCGGGATGTCCAGCTCATCATGCACCACCAGCATTTCAGCAGGCGCGATGCGGTAGAAATGTGCCAGCGGCTGCACCGCCTGACCGGAACGGTTCATATAGGTCTGTGGCAACAGGATCCAGACGTTGCCGGCCCGCCCGACGAAGCCGTGATAGCGCGATTCATGATTGAGCGGCGCACCCAACTCGCGCGCCAGGCGCTCACAAAACCAAAACCCGGCGTTGTGCCGGGTTTCGGAGTATTCAGGCCCGGGATTGCCGAGCCCGACGATCAGCTTGGGAGCCGACTGCGTCATCAGGCCTTGGGCGCTTCACCCTCAGCAGCCTCGGCATCAGCGCCGCGCGCCTTCAGGATGGAGGCCACAACCGGATCGGCATCGCCATGCGCGGCCAGTTCCACGCCCGCCGGCAGCTTGATCTGCGAAGCATGGATGGATTCGCCGGCACGCAGTGCGCCCAGGTCGACTTCGATGAACTCGGGCAGGTTGCCCGGCAGGCATTGCACGTCCAGTTCATTGACCGGGTGCGACACCATGCCGCCGTCCAGCTTCACACCAGGCGCCACGTCACCGTTGATGAAGTGCAGGGGCACCTTCAGGTGCAGCTTGGCCGCAGCATCGACACGCTGGAAGTCCAGGTGCAGCACTTGCTGACGGAACGGGTGCCATTGGGTGGCGCGCAGCACGACGGTTTCCTTACTGCCCTCGACGTCCACGTTCAGCACGGACGAGTGGAACTTCTCGTTGCGCAGCAGGTGGAACAGCTCGTTGTGGTCGAGCAGAACAGGGATAGGGTCCTTGCCAGCGCCGTACACGATACCCGGCAGTTGGCCAGCACGACGCAGGCGGCGGCTCGCACCCGTGCCCTGTTCATCGCGCTTGGTAGCCTTGAACGAAAATTGCATTGTCATCTCCAGAATTACGGCGCCGTCCCGCGACCAGTCGGGCGCCTACACAAAAAGGGACCGGCTCGCGCCAGCCCCCGAAACCAAAAATCAGTCTTCCATGAACAAGGAGGACACCGACTCCTCGTTGCTGATGCGCAGCATCGTATCGGCCAGCAGGGCGCCGATCGAAACCTGTTTGATCTTGCGGCATGCGCGCGCTTCATCCGTCAGCGCGATGGTGTCGGTCACGACCAGCTCATCCAGTTCGGAATCGTTGATGCGGCTGATCGCCGCGCCCGACAGCACCGGGTGCGTGATGTACGACACCACTCGCTTGGCCCCCTGCTGCTTGAGCGCCTGGGCGGCCTTGCACAGCGTGCCGGCGGTATCCACGATGTCATCGACGATCACGCAAGTACGACCTTCGATGTCGCCGATGATGTTCATCACCTCGGACACGTTGGCCTTGGGACGACGCTTGTCGATGATCGCCAGGTCCGTCTCCAGGTGCTTGGCCACGGCACGCGCGCGCACCACGCCACCCACATCGGGCGACACCACGATCAGATCCTTGAGGTCCTCAGTCTTGCGCAGGTGATCCAGCAGCAAGGGGGTGGCATAGATGTTATCGACCGGAATATCGAAGAAACCCTGGATCTGGTCGGCGTGCAGATCGACCGTCAGCACGCGCTGCACGCCCACGGCTTGCAGCATGTTGGCCACGACCTTGGCGGTGATCGGCACGCGTGCAGAGCGCGGACGACGATCCTGGCGGGCATAACCAAAGTACGGGATGGCGGCGGTGATACGGCCGGCCGAGGCGCGCTTGAGCGCGTCGACCATGATCATCAGCTCCATCAGGTTGTCATTGGTCGGCACCGAAGTCGGCTGCAGGACAAAGATGTCCTTGCCACGGACATTTTCAAGCAACTCGACATTGACTTCGCCGTCGGAGAAGCGACCGACCGTCGCGGCACCGATCGAAATGCCGAGACGCTTGACCACGTCACCGGCAAGCTTGGGATTGGCGTTGCCAGTGAAGACCATCAGGCTGCGGTACGCCATGACTACCTCTGCAGAGCGAGCGTTCCTGTCACGGAACGGAAATATGCGATTAAAGCACTACAAAACACTCGGGCAGGCAGCAATTTGATTGCTGCCTGCCCGATTGACTGGCTGGGGAGGAAGGACTCGAACCCTCGAATGCCGGAATCAAAATCCGGAGCCTTAACCAACTTGGCGACTCCCCAATAACCTTTTTGAGACCTGCCGCATCGCCACCCGGCAAGTCCGTCAAACCATTTACTCGCGTGTGGCACCCCACAACGGATGGCGTTCCAGGGAGGCTGCCACCCAGACCTTCCAACGGTCTGCCAGCGCCGCCTCAACCTTGCGCGCCGCAGCCTCGCTCTCACAGGCAAGGAACACGCAGGCGCCGGAACCGCTCATCCTGGGGACTCCATATTCCGCCAGCGCGTCGAGCGCTTCCTGAACCGGCGGATACAAGCCACAGGCGACCGGCTGCAGGTCATTGCGGGCTTCGTTTTCGATCGCCCAGCAATCCTTCGCCGGAAAGCCCGACATTATTAGGGGCTTGGAGTCTCGTGTCAATTCCTTTGCGGCGAAAATCTGTGGGGTCGGCACCGAAACTGGCGGCTCGACCACCACGTACCAAGCCGGAGGCAGGTCCAACGGTCGCAACTGCTCACCCACGCCCTCGGCCAATGCAGTACGGCCAAACAGGAAGAAGGGGACGTCCGCACCCAGGCTCAAACCCCATTCCTGCAAGCGCGCACGCGGCACATCCAGCCCCCACAGCCGGTTCAGGCCCAGCATCACGCTGGCGGCATCCGAACTGCCTCCTCCTAACCCGCCGCCCATGGGCAGGCGCTTGGTGACGGCGATATCCACACCCAGGCGGCAGCCTGTGCGCGCCTGCATCAGACGCGCGGCTCGCACCACCAGATCCTGTTCCACCGGCACGCCAGGCAGATCACTACTGCGCGTGACCTCGCCATCCTCACGTAGACGCAACACGATGTCGTCCGCCCGGTCGAGCAGGCGGAAGGCACTCTGCAAAAGATGGTAGCCGTCAGGACGACGGCCGGTGACATGCAGGAAGAGATTGATCTTGGCCGGCGCCGGGCAGTGCAGCTCTTGCTCGTCCATCACGCGCTCACAAGCTCCAGTTTTCGATGGCCAGGCGAATCCGCAGAGTGCCATGGGTGAGTTCCAGACGGCTGGGCAGCGCATCCACTGCGGCACTTTCGTAGGCCAGGACCTGAATCCGCCAGCCACGGTCGAGTGCAGACTCCAGGCGGCCGAACTCGTCGTGGCGCAAGGCGGTGGCCTGCGCGCTGACACGGCCCAGCATCCATTCGCTCATCGCATCGAGCGGCACCGGCACCTCGGTCAGACGGGCGAACAGCTCGTCTGGCCGCTCTGCCTCGACCCGCTCGCCGTCGGCACCCAGCCAGCGCGCACCGTGCATATCGCGCTGCAGTTCGGCCAACTTCTGCCCCAGGGGACTGATGAAGCCCACGACGTCCAGTTGCGGAGAATGCTCCCAGGCCATGCGCAGACTGTCGGCACGCTCGCCCTGCCGAATCACCGCGCGCGCCTCCAACGCAAAGCTGGCGATGCTGGCGCGGGGCGGTCGGGGCTCGCTGGGCACGGGAACGGGCGCGGTGGCGCATCCCCACAGTACGCAGGCAGCCACCAGCATCAGCAGGTGACGCGATACATCGAACATGCGGGGGCTCATCGGACGAGCCGCGCCTCCAGCTTGTCGAGCAACTCGCTCTTGGGCCGCGCCTTGCGCGCGCTCTCCAGCAGGCGCATGGCTTCGTCCTTGCGACCGGCGGCCCACAGGGCCTCCACCAGATGGGCCGCGACCTCGTCGTCCTGCAGGCGGGCGTAAGACTTCTGCAGGTACTCGATGGCACGAGTGAAGTCACCCTTGCGGAAGTACAACCAACCCACGCTGTCGAGAATCGCCGCATCGTCGCCAGCCAGCGAGATGGCCCGCAACAGCAGGCTTTCGGCCTCGTCGAGGCGGATGTTGCGATCGGCGAAGGTGTAGCCCAGGGCGTTGTAGGCATGGGCGTGATCCGGCTTCAGGCGGATCAGCTTGCGCAGATGGGTTTCCATGAGCTCCAACTGGTTGGCGCGTTCGGCCACCATGCCAGCTTCATACAACAGCTCGCTATCCTCGGGGCTCTTGGCGAGCGCACTCTCCAGCAAGGCGGAGGCCTCGGCCGGCTTACCCTGCTTGAGCAGCACGCCAGACTCAGCAATCACGTAAGCGGTCGTGCGCTCCGGCTGCAGCACGGCCGCGTCTTGCAGCACACGCCGGCCTTCGTCCAGGCGTCCCTGGCGCGCCAGCAGGTTGGCCAGGGCCGAGCGGGCAGCCAGGTAGTCACGCCCCGGAGGCACGCCCTCGTAGGCTGCGCGCGCCTCGTCGTTCCGCCCGCCTGCCTCCAGCTCCTGCCCGAGTTGAATGCGCAGCAGGTTGGTCTCCGGATGCTCGGCCGCGATCAGGCGCCGGATCAGGGGCTCGGCGGTGGCGTGGTCGGCCTGGGCAACCGCCGCTTGCAGCACGACAAAGGCAATGTCCTCGTCACCCGGGAAATCGCTCAGCAGGCGCTGGTACTCGCTGCGCGCCTCTTCCTTGCGTCCCTTGCCCGCCAGCCAGCGCAGGTAGCCACTGCGCGCGCTACGCGCCTGCGGGTACTGGCGACCGAAGGCACCAAGCTCCTCCATCGCCGCCGTTTCGTCCTCACCAGCGCGGCTCTGCGCTACCTGCAGCGCGGCGCGCTCCCAGCCAGGACGCAGGGCGAGGGCCTGGCGCGCGCTGGCCTCACCGGCGGCGCGCTGACCATCGCCCAGATAAGCCTGGGCACGGGCCAGATGCGCCTCCGGCATGTTCAGATAGGGTTCGGTCAGGCGCAGCACGCTGGCCAGCACCTGCGCCTTGTCCGGCAGGTTGGCATAGATGCGCGGCAGTTGCGGCAGCAGGTTCAGGCGCGCTTCCGCGCTATTGGCGAAGAGGCGGGCCAGGGTGCGCTCCACCTCTTCCGGTTTGCCATTGGCGCTCGACTGCAGCAGGGCGAGCGTCTGCAACGCGGGCACTGAATCTGGCTCGGCATCGGCCCAGGCTTGGGCAGCCTCGATCGCCCACTGACCCTGCCGGGCCTGTACCGCCAGTTCAGTGGCACGCCGCGCAAAAGCGGGAATCGGATGGCGTCGCACCAGCTCCATGTAGGCCTGGCTGGCGATTCCCAGCTCGCCGCGCGCGGCGGCGATCTCGGCCAGCAGGTACTGGTACAGGGTGACCGGATCGAGGCCGTTCTGCTGCGCCACGCTCGCTACGGGGCGGCTGGCGGCAGGCGCGGGTTTCTTTGCCGGTTCGGCCGCCTGTGCGGCGCCGATGCCAATACCCGTGGCCAGGATGAGCTGTAAGGTGCGACTGAGACGAAGGGAGATGGCCATGGCGGGCGACTCGGCTGGAGAGTGGAGCGAGGGGGTGAAGCGGAAGCCGTGCGGATTGGAGTCGTTGCTCGTGCTTTGGTTCGTCGGCGATAGTATCAGCTAGTTTTTCCCTCGCGATGCGCCATGCCCGAACTTCCCGAAGTCGAAACCACCCGTCGCGGCATCGAGGCCGCGCTCGGCCCGGCCTGCGTCACCGCCGTGGCCGTGCGTCAGCCGCGGCTGCGCTATGTCGTACCCGCCGACCTGGCGGATCGCCTGTGCGGGCAGACGATCCTGGGCTATCGCCGGCGCGCCAAGTACCTCCTGATCGACTTCGCCCAGGGCAGTCTGCTGATCCACCTGGGCATGTCGGGCAGCCTGCGCGTCTTGCCGGTCAACACGCCGGCGCAGAAGCACGACCATGTCGACATCATTTGTGGCCCATCCATGTTGCGTCTGCACGACCCGCGCCGTTTCGGGGCAGTGCTGTGGCTGCATGCCGCAGAGATAGAAACACACCCCCTGCTCGCTGGACTTGGGCCTGAACCACTAGAGCCCGGTTTCGACGGTGAGCTGCTGCACACGGTCGCGCGACAGCGCCGCTGCGCGGTGAAGCTGATGATCATGGATGCCGCCGTGGTGGTGGGCGTCGGCAACATCTACGCGTCGGAGAGCCTTTTCCGCGCCGGCATCCACCCTCATCGCCCGGCCCATCGCGTGGCGGTGGCACGCTACCGCCGTCTCGCCGAAGAAATTCGTGCCACGCTGCAGGACGCGCTGGCTGCCGGCGGCAGCACCCTGCGCGACTTCGTGCACAGCGATGGTCAGCCCGGCTATTTCCAGCAGCAGTATTTTGTCTATGGCCGCGCCGGCGAACCCTGCAAGGTATGTGACACCCCCATCCGCCGCTGCGTGACCGGACAACGCGCCACCTTCTACTGCCCCGTCTGTCAGCGCTGAATTGCTGCGGCGCGATGAACGGTGCATAGCCAGGGACCCGAGGCAGGCCGCCGATTGCCGGCCTTGGCCCGATAGCGTAGATTCCACGGAGTCAATCAGAAGCGTCCGGCCCCGCATGGACGACGACTGGCGGCGCCCACGGCGCACGCCACCTGGCCGGCACGGCAGGATCACGGGTCACGCGGCGGGACGCCATCGGCCCGGCCGATGCCATCAAATTCTGGAGGAAGCCGTCATGGCTCTGGTGGAACAATTTTCTGCGTATGCCCAGTGGCGAGGGGACGTCGCCAAGGCGGTCCAGCACCTGCGCGGCTGGCTGACCCACAACGATGTGGGCGATGCCCAGTCCGACCTGCGCCTGCAGCACCTGCTCGACCGCCTGCGCGAGGACAAGCTGGTGGTGGCCTTCGTCGCCGAGTTCTCGCGCGGCAAGTCCGAGCTCATCAACGCGGTGTTCTTCTCCGAATATGGCAGCCGCATCCTGCCCTCCAGCGCCGGCCGCACCACCATGTGCCCGACCGAGCTGCAGTGGGAGGAAGGCCAGCAGCCCGGCGTGCGCCTGTTGCCCATCGAGACCCGAGCCTCCCGTGAAAGCGTGGCGGACCTGCGCCGCATCCCGGACGCCTGGACCTTCGAACCAGTGGACGTAGACGATGCAGAGAGCCTGCAGCGCGCCCTGTCGCGCGTCTCAGAGACGGTCCGCGTGCCACGCGAGGAGGCCGAGCGCCTGGGCTTCCCGATCGACGACAGCGGCGCCGAGGGCGCCAAGCCGGATGCCGAAGGCATGGTCGAGGTGGCGCGCTGGCGCCATGCGGTGATCCAGTTCCCGCACCCGCTGCTGGAGCAAGGCCTAGTCATCGTCGACACCCCGGGGCTCAACGCGATCGGCTCGGAACCCGAGCTGACCCTGTCGCTGCTGCCCAATGCGCATGCCGTGCTGTTCATCCTGGCCGCGGATACCGGCGTCACGCACAGCGACCTGCTGGTGTGGCAAAGCCATGTGAATGCCGGCGGCACGCAGAAGCGCGGCCGCGTGGTCGTGCTCAACAAGATCGACGGTCTGTGGGACGGCATGCGCCCCGAGGCCGAAATCAACGCCGAGATCGAACGCCAGGTCCAGTCGGTGGCCACCACCCTGGCCATCCCGCCCAGCCAGATCTTCCCGGTGTCGGCCCAGAAGGGGCTGTACGCCAAGGTGCACAAGGTCGCCTCGCTGCTCGAGCGCTCGCGTCTGGCCAAGCTCGAGAACGCGCTTTCCTCCGAGCTGCTGCCGGCACGGCAGCAGATCCTGCGCGAGAACGCCCTGCTCGAGACCAGTGACATCCTGCGCCGTGCCGACGAACTGCTGGCCTCGCGCCTGAAGGGCCTGCGCGAGCAGTTGCAGGAGATGTCGGACCTGCGCGGCAAGAACCAGAGCGTCATCGAGTACATGATGCGCAAGGTGCGCAGCGAGAAGGAGGAGTTCGAGCGCGGCCTGCAGAAGTACCACGCCGTGCGCAGCGTGTTCACCAACCTCTCCAACCGCCTGTTCCTGCATATCGGGATGGATGCCGTGCGCAGCGAAACCAAGCGCACGCGCGAGGCAATGATCGACGCGCGCCTGTCCAAGGGTCTGCGCGAGGCGATGGAACAGTTCTTCTCAA
Organism: Uliginosibacterium sangjuense; assembly: GCF_059132465.1. Classification (NCBI taxonomy): domain Bacteria; kingdom Pseudomonadati; phylum Pseudomonadota; class Betaproteobacteria; order Rhodocyclales; family Zoogloeaceae; genus Uliginosibacterium; species Uliginosibacterium sangjuense. The sequence continues at coordinate 410,212 of NZ_CP101132.1, read as the reverse complement.
AGCTGCACGACAACCTGCGCAAGTCCTCCGGCGAGATCGACGAGATCACCGCCATGCTGGACGCGATGTACAAGCGCTTCGCCGTCGAGCACGGGCTGAAGCTCGCGCCACCAGCCGCCTTCTCGACCATCCGTTACGAACGCGAGATCGCCCGCCTACGCCACGCCTTCGACGAGCAGCTCAATAGCGTGGGCACCATGATCGCGCACTGGAAGGGGACGGTGACACAGCGCTTCTTCGAGACCATCGCGATCGAGGCGCGCCGCACTTTCGAGGTCGCCAACCGCGACATCGAGCAATGGCTGCGTGCCGTGATGGCCCCGCTGGAGACCCAGGTGCGCGAGTACCAGCTGCAGTTGAAGCGTCGCCTGGAAAGCGTCAAGCGCGTCCATGAGGCGACCGGCACGCTGGAGGAGCGTATCGAAGAGCTGGAACAGTCCGAAAGCGCCATGCTGCGTCAACTCGAAGAGGTGGCCTCGATGCGCCGCGTCATCGAGTCGGCCCTCGGCGAGGCGCCGGACGAGCTGCAGGAAGAAGGTTCCATCGCTGCCTGAGCCGCGCCCGCGTCGTCACGAAAGCGGCCCCGGTGGCCGCTTTTTTGTTTGTGCCAATGCTGTCGACGGAATATTCCGCCTCAGAGCGGGATGCCCCTGCTGCCGCCCTTAAAGAACATCGGCCGCCGCCGTTATTGCAGGAATGATCACGGATGTGCCCATGTTCCGCGCCTTGCTGCACTACCTCGCCAATCTTTTGGAACCGCCGGCGCCGCCCAGCCCGCCTGCCGCCCGCCCACCCGCCCCCGCGCGTGCGCCGACCCGCGCCACGCCCACGACCGAGGACGACAGCGCCCCCCTGCTGACCCGCCGCGATGTGCTGGACGCCGAGATGAACGTGGTGGCCTATGCCTTCGCCCTGCGTGGTGAGCCACGCGACAGGCTGCGCGGCGTCAGCGCCCAGATGCGTGATTTCCTCGATGAATTGCTGCTCGAACAGATGACCCGGTTCGACTCCACCGCGCTGGGCGAACGCCGCTGCTACCTGCAGGTGTGGGAGAGCAGCCTGGCAAGATTGGATCCGCAGGCTCTGCCGCGGCAGTGCAGCCTGCTGGTGGTGCCTACACGCACCGACCGCGTGGCGGACTCGACCATTCTGCTGCGCATGGCCAGCCTGCGTGCGGCCGGCGCCGAGATCTGGCTGGACGACTGCGCCGGCACGCCCTGGTTTGCCAGCGCCGCGGCACAGGCCAACGGCGTGGTGCTGCGCGTGGCGATGCACCTGCCGACCGAAATCGCCGACACGCTCAAGCGCCTGCGCCGAGACAGCCCGAGCCTCCAGCGCGCAGCCTGGGACATCGCCAGCCAGGAGGAATTCGAGCTCGCCCGCGGCCTGGGCTGCAGCCGCTTCCAGGGGGGCTTCGTGACCCGCCGCAGCGACGCGGGCGGACGCGAGCTGACACCGCAGGTGCTGGCCGTGGCCAAGCTGATCACCGATCTGCGCCATGGCGCGGACATGCGCGAGATGGCCAAGGTGCTCAAGCAGGACATGGCCATGTCCTACCGCCTGCTGCGCTATGTGAATACCGCGGCGCGGGGCCTGGAACGTCAGCTCTCCTCCATCGAGCAGGCCCTGATGGTGCTGGGCGAGGAACAACTGGACCGCTGGCTGACCCTGCTGATGCTGGGCGGCAACCTGGGCGGCAACGCGGCCCTGATGGAGGCTGCGCTGGTACGCGCGCGCTTCCTCGAACTGCTGGGCGAGGGGCGCTTGCCCGAGGCGCAGTGCGAACGGCTGTTCGTGCTGGGCCTGTTCTCGATGCTCGACGTGGCGCTGCGCATCCCGCTGGAACAGGCCCTGGAGCCGCTGAACCTGCCCGAGGACATGCGCATGGCCCTGCTGCGCCAGAAAGGCCCCTTCGGCGCCTACCTGGCGCTGGCGGACGCGGTGGAGCGCGGCCAGGTGGAGCGCGTGCTGAAGTTCGCGGTGGCGGTGGGGCTCAGCACGCGCAAGGTCAATGCGCGCCACCTGGAGGCCCTGGCCTGGGTCAACACCGCCGAGGCCACGCCGGTGCGCAGCCACTGACGCGCCCCACGCTTACCAACGACGAGAATCCGCGGCCAAACGGTGTGCACCCGACAGGGGGATGGCACGTTAGTGGGCAAGGGCAGCAGGGATTCGTCGGCAGGTGCCGGTGCTCCGCCGCCTCGCCCGCCGGGAGAACGCCATGAAACTGTCCTTCGGTCTGGTTGCCCTGACCATGCTCGCGCTGCACGACACGCGCGGACGGACACGTCCCGCACCCGGAGCGCCCGGCAGCCGGCCCCCCGCGGCGGAGCAGGAGGCGCGCGCATCCGTGGCGGCGCCGCGCCTGCGGCAGGCCCGGAAATAGAAAAGCCGGCTCACGCCGGCTTTTCCGTCTTTGCCCGCCGCGCCTTCAGCGCGCCGGCTCGGCGAACATCACGCGCCCTTCGACCAAGGTGTAACGCACCCGCCCCGGCAGCGGCAGACCCAGGAAGGGTGTGTTCTTGCCCTGGCTGCGCAGCGACTCGCGACTCACCACGCGCTCGGCCTCGGGGTCGAACACGCACACGTCAGCGCGCGCGCCCACGCCCAGATGGCCACCCTTGGTGATGCCCATGATGGCTGCGGCGTCGCGGGTGATGCGTGACAAGGCGTCGGCAAGGCCCAGCTTTTCCTCGCGCGCCCACTTGAGGGTCAGCGGCAGCAGCAGCTCCAGGCCGGTCGCACCGGCCTCGGCTTCGGCGAAGGGCAGTTGCTTGGCGTCGTCATCGACCGGCGTGTGGTCCGAACAGACGGCGTTGATCTCCCCGCTGCGCAAGGCCGCCCGCAAGGCCTCGCGGTCGCGCTGGCTGCGCAGCGGCGGCTCCAGGTGGCACAGCGGGTTGAAGTAGCCGATGTCCATATCGCACAGGTGCAGGTGATGGGCCGACACGTCACAGGTCACATCCACGCCTTCGGCGCGCGCGCGGCGGATCGCCTCCAGCCCGGCCGCCGACGACACCCGCATGATGTGCAGCTTGACGCCGGTGGCACCGGCCAGGCGCAGGTAACGGTCCAGCGCGAGCGTCTCGGCCTCCACCGGAATGCCGGTCAGGCCCAGACGCGAGGCGACTTCGCCATCGTGCGCCACGCCGCCCTTGCCCAGATACGGCTCGGTCGGCTGCAGCCACACGCGGTAGCCGAACGTGGCCGCGTACTGCATGGCGCGGAACAGCACCTGGGTGTCCTTGATCGGTACGTTGGCCTGGCTGAAGGCCACGCAGCCGGCTTCGGACAGCTCGGCCATCTCGGTCAGGCGCTCGCCCTTGAGGCCCGCCGTCAGCGCGCCTATCGGGTAGACGTGGGCGCAGTTCAGGTTCTTGGCGCGGAAGCACAGCATCTCGACCAGGCCTGGCTCGTCCAGGGTCGGATCGGTGTCCGGCGGGCAGGCCAGGCTGGTCACGCCGCCGGCCATCGCGGCCTGCATCTCGCTCTCCAGCGTGGCGCGGTACTCGAAGCCCGGCTCGCGCAGGCGCGCAGCGAGGTCGATCAGGCCCGGCGCGACAACCAGACCACCTGCGTCGATGAGCTGCTCCGGCGTGAAACCGGCGGGCGCGCTGCCCAGCGCGACGATCTTGCCGTCGGCGATGAACAGGTCAAGCTGCGCGTCGATCTTGTTCGCCGGGTCGATCACCCGGCCATTGCGGATCTGGATCTTCATGCTTATTCCTTGCTCCCCAGCATGCTCATCACGGCCATGCGTACCGCGATGCCGAAGGTGACCTGCGGCAGGATCACCGCATGGCGGCCATCGGCCACCGCCGAATCGATCTCGACCCCGCGGTTCATCGGCCCCGGGTGCATGACAATCGCATCCGGCTTGGCGAGCGCCAGCTTGTCCTCGGTCAGCCCCCACACCTTGAAGTACTCCTGGCTGGAGGGCAGCAGTGCCCCCTGCATGCGTTCGTTCTGCAGGCGCAGCATCATGACCACATCGACGTCCTTGAGCCCTTCGCGCAGGTCATGGAAGACGCGCACGCCCATGCGTTCGACGTCGGTGGGCAGCAGCGTGCGCGGGCCGATCACGCGGACTTCGGGCACGCCCAGCGTGGTCAGCGCGGCGATCTCGGAGCGCGCCACGCGCGAGTGCAGCACGTCGCCCACCACCGCCACGGTCAGCTGGGTAAAGTCCTTCTTGTAGTGGCGGATCGTGTACATGTCGAGCAGGCCCTGCGTCGGGTGCGCATGGCGCCCGTCACCGGCGTTGACCACGCTGATGTGGTCGCGTCCGGTGTTGCGCAGGTGCTGCGCCAGCAGGTAGGGCGCGCCGCTGGAGGCATGGCGCATGACGAACATGTCGGCGCCCATGGCGACGAGGTTGTCCACCGTATCGAGCAAGGTCTCGCCCTTGGCCGTGGAGCTGGTCGACACGTTGAGGTTGATGACGTCGGCCGACAGGCGCTTGGCGGCGATCTCGAAGGTGGTGCGGGTGCGCGTGCTGTTCTCGAAGAACACGTTGAACACGCTCTTGCCGCGCAGCAAGGGCAGCTTCTTGACCTCGCGCTCGGCCACCTCGGTGAAGGGCTCGGCGGTGTCGAGAATTTGCGTCAGGATGCGCTGCGGCAGGCCGTCGAGCGTCAGCAGGTGCTGCAGCTCGCCGCGCGCGTTGAGTTGGGGATTAAGCATGGAGAGTCCTCAGCGAGAAGAGTCCGTTTTCGTCACGCGACAGGCGCAGGCGCGCGCCGGCCGGCAACGGCTGCGCCAGCGCGTGGGCGCACCAGGTCGGCGCGATGGGCAGTTGGCGCTCGCCACGATCCACCAGCACCGCCAGATCGACGCGCCCTGGGCGGCCATAGTCGAACAGCTCGTTGAGCGCGGCGCGCGTGGTGCGGCCGGTGTAGAGCACATCGTCGACGAGGATGATGTCGCGCCCGCTGATGTCGAACGGAATGTCGGAACGGCGCGGTTTGGCATGCAGGCCGCGCGAGCCGAAGTCGTCGCGGTAGAAGGCCACGTCGAGGGTGCCCAGCGGTTCGCCGATGCCCAGCTCGCGGTGCAGGTACTCGGCCAGCCATACACCGCCGGTATAGATGCCGATCAGTGCGGTGCGCTCGGTGACATGGGGACGGATGTGCTCGACCAGTTGGCGGACGAGCGTGTTGGCGTCAGGCAGTTCCATGATGGTCCAGGAAGGATTGAAGGATTCTTTGTGCAGCCAGGGCGTCGAGATGCTTCTTGCGCTCGCGCCAGTCGCGGCCGGCACGCGTGCCGTGCAGCGCCCCGACTTCGCGCAGCATGTCCTCGGCGTCGGCCGAGCTTAGGCGTTCGTCCATCAACTCGACGGGCAGGTTGAAGCGGCCGGTGAGCTGGTTGGCAAAACGCCGGCAGCGCGCGCTCATGTCGTGCTCGCTGCCGTCCATGTTCATGGGCAGGCCCACGATCAGGCGGGCGGGCTGCCACTCGGCGAGCAGCTTGGCGATGGCCTCGAAGCGCAGCGCATTGGCCTCGCCCTCGATCACGCACAGTGCTTGCGCCAGGCCGGTTTCAGTCTCGCCCACCGCCACGCCGATGCGCACGGTGCCGAAGTCGAAGCCGAGCAGGGTCGACATGCCCTCAGGCGTGCCCCGCCACGTCGGAGAGATTCGTGAAGTCGATGCCCAGGAGCTTCACGGCGGCGTCGAGACGCGCCTCCGGCTCCAGTTCGAAGATGATGTGGGACTGCGCCGGCACGGTGAGCCAGGCGTTCTGCGCCAGCTCGTCCTCCAATTGCCCCGCACCCCAGCCGGAATAGCCCAGCGTGATGATCATGTCGCGCGGTTCGCCGCGTGCGCCGAAGGCTTGCAGGATGTCCTTGGAGCTGGTCAGCGCCAGCTCGTCACTGACGCGCAGGCTGGACTGCCAGTCACCCGCCGGACGATGCAGCACGAAACCGCGGTCGGTCTGCACCGGGCCGCCGAAATAAACCGGCTGCTCGCCGATCTCGTCAGCCTCCAGCGGCAGCTCGATGCGTTCGAACAAGCCTTCCACCGTCAGCTCGATGGGGCGGTTGATGATCACGCCCAGCGCCCCCTCGTCATTGTGTTCGGCCACGAACACCAGGCTGCGGGCAAAGTTGGGATCCTCCATGGCGGGCATGGCGATCAGGAAGTGATTGGTCAGATTCGTCGCGTTCACGCCCGCATTTTAACCCGTTTGTGCGCCGCCCCCGCGGGCTCATAATCGCCCCAGCCCAACCCGCCCCCGCTGCCATGAGCCCTGCCGCCCTCGTCTGGTTCCGCCGCGACCTGCGCGATCACGACCACGCCGCGCTGTACCACGCGCTGAAGACGCATGCGCGCGTGTACTGCGCCTTCGTGTTCGACCGCGACATCCTGGATGCCTTGCCCCAACGGCAGGACCGCCGCGTGGAGTTCATCCACCTGAGCGTGATCGAGCTGGACTCAGCACTGCGGCGCCAGGGCGGCGGCCTGATCGTGCGCCACGGCCATCCCCGCGACACCCTGCCCGCACTGGCACAGGCGCTGGGCGTCGCTGCCGTGTTCACCAATCACGACTACGAACCGGACGCGCTGGCCCGCGACGCCGAGGTGGCAGCCCGCCTGCACGCGGCAGGCATCGCCTTCCACAGCTTCAAGGACCAGGTGATCTTCGAGCGCGACGAGCTGCTGACCCAGGCCGGCACGCCCTACGGCGTGTTCACGCCCTACAAGAACGCCTGGCTGCGCCAGGTGACGGACTTCTATCTCAAGCCCTACCCGGTGGCGCGCTACACCGCCCACCTGGCCGCGCCGCCCACGACGGAACGCATTCCCGACCTGGCCGAGCTTGGCTTCGAGCCAACCAATCTAGCGGCGCTCAAGCTCCCCACCGGCATGCACGGCGCGCGGCAGTTGTGGGACGACTTTCGCGAACGTATCGACCACTACAAGGCCGCGCGGGACTTCCCGGCCGCCAAGGGCGTGTCCTACCTGTCCACCCACCTGCGCTTCGGCACGATCAGCATCCGCGAATTGGCGCGCCACGCCTGGGAAAAAGGTGGCGCCGGCGCGGAGACCTGGCTGTCTGAGCTGATCTGGCGCGACTTCTACCAGCAGATCCTGCACCACCATCCGCGCGTCACCGAGCATGCCTGGCGCGCGGAATACGATGCGCTGCGCTGGGACGAAGGCCCGGCCGCGGATGCCTTGTTCGCCGCCTGGTGCGAGGGCCGCACCGGTTACCCCATCGTGGATGCCGCGCAGCGCCAGTTGCTGCAGACCGGCTACATGCACAACCGCCTGCGCATGATCAGCGCCAGCTTCCTGACCAAGGACCTGGGTATCCACTGGCTGCGCGGCGAGCGTTTCTTCGCCGAGCACCTCAACGACTACGACCTCGCCGCCAACAACGGCGGCTGGCAATGGGCCGCCTCCACCGGTTGCGACGCCCAGCCCTACTTCCGCATCTTCAACCCGGTGAGCCAGTCGGAGAAGTTCGACCCCGAGGGGCGCTTCATCCGGCGCTATGTGCCGGAACTAACGCCGCTGCCCGCGCGGGCCATCCATGCTCCCTGGACCCTGGCCCCGATCGACCAGCAGTCGCTGGGGGTCGTGATCGGCCGCGACTACCCGGCCCCGGTGGTCGACCACGCGGTGGCCAGGGAGCGCACGCTGGCGCGCTTCGGCCGCGTCAGCCGACCCGTTGAATGAGTGCGTGGTAGAGCGGAATGCCCAGGACGATGTTGAACGGGAAGGTCACCACCAGGGCGGCGCCGAAGTAGAGCCCGGGGTTGGCCTCCGGCACAGCCTCCCGCAACACGGCCGGCACCACGATGTAGGACGCGCTGGCGGCCAGCACCATGAGCAGCAGCCCATCACCGTCCGATAGACCGAAACACCAGGCCAGGCCCAGGGCCAGCACTGCATTCACCAGCGGCGCACCCAAGCCAAACAGGACCAGGCCGGGCAGCTCCGCCCGCACCTCGCGTGCCCGCCGCACGACCAGCATGCCCATTTCGAGCAGGAAGAAAGCCAGGATGCCCTTGAAGAGCTGACCTGTGAACGGGTCCAGCACCTTCTTGCCCTCCGGCCCGACGATGGCACCGATGACCAGGCTGCCCACCAGCAGGAGCTGGGCACCGTCGGTGAAAGCCTCGCGCAAGATCTCGCGGAAACCATGCGGAGGCGTCGAGCCCGGCACATGCCGCCGGGCCAGGTTGGCCAGCAGGACCGCCATGATGATCGCCGGTGACTCCATCAGGACCATGGCCACCATCATGTAGCCGCCATAGCTCACGCCCAGGCGCTCCAGGAACTGGGTGGCGGTGATGAAGGTGACCGCGCTCACCGAGCCATAGGCAGCGGCGATCGCGGCCGCATCGAAAGGCGAGAAGCGCCGGCGCAGCACGGCATAGCCCCAGGCCGGCGCGAGCACCGCCAGCAGCAGGGCACAGGCAATGGGAATCCAGGCCCCCGCCCCCGGGCTCTCCGCCAACGCCACCCCGCCCTTGAAGCCCATGGCCATCAGCAGATAGAGGGAGAAGAAGCGCGCGATCGGCGGCGGGATATCGAGATTGGAACGGACCGCTGCCATCAGGCAGCCCAGGAAGAAGAACAGGATGGCCGGATCGAGCAGGTTGGACAGCGCGTGATTCAGCATGGACAGCACGGAAGAGCAGACAAGGGCTCGCATGCTGCACCGCATACAACTTAAGCTCAAATCAATTCTATGCAACACTTACATAGACTTTTATTTATGCAATGAAGCCATGCACCTGACCTTGCGCCAACTCCGGCTGTTCGAAGCGGTCGTCCGCACAGGCGGCGTCAGTGCGGCCGCGCGCGAAATGCACTGCACCCAGCCCAGCGTGTCGATCCAGCTCAAGCAGATCAGCGAGCAGGTGGGCCTGCCCTTGTTCGACGGGCACAAACCGCTGCGCCTGTCGCAGGCCGGCGAGGCGCTGTACCACGCAGCCCGGCGCATGGCCGACACCTGGGCAGACTTTGCCGATCGCATCCACGACCTGCGCGGCCTGCAGAGCGGACGGCTGCGCCTGGCGGTGGTCAGCACCGCCAAGTATTTCGTGCCCAGCCTCCTGGCCCCGTTCTGCGCGCGCTACCCCGGCATCGAAGTGAGCCTGGAGATCGGCAACCGCGCCCAGATCGCGGCCCGCCTGCGCCAGGGCCTGGACGACCTGACCATCATGTCGCGCCCACCCAGTGACATGGCGCTCGACGCGCTGCCTTTCCTCGACAACCCGCTGGTATTGATCGCCCCGGCCGGACATGCCCTGGCCCAGGCAGGCGCGCCAGTCGAAGCAAGGCAGGTGCAGACGGAGCGCTTCCTCCTGCGCGAAGCGGGCTCGGGCACCCGCATGGCGATCGACGACTGGCTGCAGCGCCACGGCCTGCAGTTGAACATCAAGATGGAAATCGGCAGCAACGAAGCCATCAAGCTCGCCGTGCAGAGCGGGCTCGGGCTGTCCATCCTGTCGCGCCATGCGCTGCGCGACACCCCGGGCATCGTGGAGCTGCCCTGCGCGGGCTTCCCATTGCCCTCGGCCTGGAAGATCGTGATGCCCGCCCGCCAGGAGCGCTCTCTGGTGACGCAGCGCTTCATCGAACACCTGCTCGCCGCACGCGAGGCAATGCCATTCCTTGATCCTGTGCAGCATGCGTTTCGATAGGCGTCTGCTATCGTTACGCGCTCCGTACTTCGGTCGGCCTGCGCGGCGACCGGGGCGAGCAACCTGATCACTGACGAGAAGAGCGGATACCCCATGTTCAAAATCCAGACCCTGAACAAGATTGCGTCCTGCGGCCTCGATCGCCTGCCGCGCGACAACTATGAATCGGCCACCGAGATCCTCAATCCGGACGGCATCCTGCTGCGCTCGGCCGACATGCACAGCATGGACATCCCGGCCAGCGTGCTGGCCATCGCGCGTGCCGGCGCCGGCGTGAACAACATTCCGCTCGACAAGTGCACCGAGCGCGGCATCGTCGTCTTCAACACGCCCGGCGCCAATGCCAACGGGGTGAAGGAAGTCGTCATCGCCTCGCTGCTGCTCTCCTCGCGCAACCTGTACGAAGGCATCACCTGGGCCAACACGCTCAAGGGCAAGGGCGATGAAGTGCCGCCGCTGGTCGAGAAGGGCAAGGCCCAGTTCGTCGGCCCCGAAATCCAGGGCAAGACCCTGGGCGTCATTGGTCTCGGAGCAATTGGTGTGCTGGTCGCCAACGCAGCCAATGCGCTGGGCATGCGGGTGATCGGTTTCGACCCCTTCGTCAGCGTGGATGCGGCCTGGAAGCTGTCGCACGAAGTGCAGAAGGCGGCCAGCCTGGACGCGATGATCGCCGAGTGCGACTACATCACGATCCACGTGCCGGCCACCAAGGACACCAAGAACCTCTTCAACGAAGAGCGCATCGCCCGCATGAAGAAGGGCGCGCGCCTGCTCAACTTCAGCCGCAACGGCCTGGTCGACAACGCCGCCATCAAGGCGGCCATCGCCTCCGGCCATGTCGCCGGCTACGTGATCGACCTGCCGGAAGACGAGCTGCTGGGCGTGGACAAGATCCTGTGCGTGCCGCACCTGGGGGCGTCGACGCCGGAATCGGAAGACAACTGCGCGGTGATGGCCGCCGACCAGATGCGTGAGTACCTGGAGCGCGGCAACATCAAGAACTCGGTGAACTTCCCGGCCTGCGAGATGGCGCCCACCGGCAAGACGCGCATCACGATCAGCAACAAGAACGTGCCCAACGTGATCAGCCAGCTCACCTCGGTGGTCGGTTCGCATGGCCTGAACATCGACGACATGATCAACAAGAACAAGGGCGACATCGCCTACAACATCATCGACGTGTCGGGCGAGGTCAGCGCCGATCTGGTCGGCCAGTTGAAGGCCGTCGACGGCGTGGTGGCGGTGCGGGTGATTCCGAACTGCGCCTGATCCGCCGTCGCGCCCAACAAAAAGGCCCGGCATCGCCGGGCCTTTTTCATGCCTGCCTGAATCAGCCCTCCCGCCCGTCCGGCCGCACGCGCAGCAACATCGGCGCGTACTTCCACAGGTACAAGGCGAAGCACGCAGCCCAGGCCGTCGCCGACACCATCAGCCCAACCCGATAGGCCTCCGGCCACATCAGCACGGGCAGCACGCGCGTCAGCAGCGCGACTTGCAGCAACAGGTAGCAGGCCAGCTCGACGGGGCCGCTGACCAGCATGCGGCCGGTATGGCCCAGCGCGGTGCGCGTGATCATGCCGAGGATCAGGCCGGCCATGCCGCCCACGGTGAGCAGGTGCAGCACCGGCGCGGCCGTGCCGATGCCCAGCCCGGCCAGGCCCAGCAAGGCCAGGGCCACGATGATCCAGCCATGCGACAGGTGCAGAATCCACAGCAGCGGCTTGCGCCAGGAGCCAAACGGACGCCAACCCCAGCAGCGCAGCGCCTGCGCCACGGCAGCGAGCAGCGCCAGCGGGCTGAGCCATGCCGCCGGAGCGTCCAGGGCCCAGGCCAGCAAGCTCGCGGCGGTCAGCAGCACCGCCGCCCACTCCAGGGCGGGATGACGGAAAGTCGTGAGCTTCAAGGCATTGGCCGTGAAGCTGGGCACGATGCGCCCGGCGATCACCGTCTCCAGCACGGTGATCAAGGCCACCGCGAGATGCAGGCCGGTGATCGGTGACACCGCCCACCAGCCGGCGCTGCCGGCGTGCACCACCAGGTTGGCGACCGTCAGCAAGCCCAGGATCAGCAGCAGGAAGTAATTGCGTGCTTGGTGCACCTTGAACAGGCGTTGCGCCAAGGGCACCGCCGCAACGGGCAGGAACGCCAGGTCCAGCAGCGCAGCCAGCCAGTGCGGTCCGCTCAGCAGCGCCACACGCGCAGCCAGCCATAGCGCCGCCAGGGCCGCCAAGGGCAGACCGCTGGGGGTGTCGAGCCCGGTCCAGTTGCGCACTGCGGTGAACAGGAAACCGACGATCACCGCGCACGCGAAGCCGAACACCATCTCATGCCCGTGCCACAGCAGCGGCGGCAAGACCGGCGAGAGCGTAGCGTGGCCGACGAAAAGGCCGATCCACAAGGGAACGAACAGCACCGCCAACGCGGCGGCCAGCAGGTAGAAGGGGCGAAAGCCCAGCGCGAAAGGCGCCCAGCCGGTAGGCGGGGTGCGCGGTTTCACGCGCGGCTCATCGAGGCGGATCAAGGGCATTGTGGTTCTCCTAGGGGGAACCCACATTGTCCGGAGCAGGTCGGGCCGGCTGCCTTGCCCCGAGTCAATTTTCCGCCCGCGCAACAAAAAGCCCGCACGCGGCGGGCTTCATCAGGCCGGCTCCGAAGACTCAGGCCTTTTTCACCCAGGCCATGCACCAGCCCTTGCCCGCCACCAGCTTATCGCCAAACGCGCTACAGGAGGCGCTGGCATCGGTCGGCTTGCCCTTGAAGAGCATGCAGTTGTTGCACAGGTTGCCAGCCTTGAAGGTGGGGTACTTCTTGGCATCGACCTTGGTCGCGTCCTCCTTGTAACCCAGGGCCACGGCGGTGGGGTCGTTCTCGAGCAGCTTGGCCTGGGCACAGGCCAGGCGACTGCCCAGCAAGCCCAGTCCCAGAACGGGAACGGCGGTCAACATGAATTGGCGACGGCTTTGCATGTGGATTACCTCGGTGATGGTCAGGAAAGCAATAACCCATTCCACTGAATGGGTATTCGGCGCACACCCTAGCGCCAAATGCGGCGCCGGACAATGCGCGCTACTACATAGAGGCCTTGCGAGCGCAGCAATACGCAGCCCCGATTGGAGAGCGCCGCCGGTCACAAAGTTGCAGGCACTTGCCCGCCGGGCACGCCTCTGCGATGCTGCCGCCCCGTTGCTGCACACCCCGCCACGCCATGAAGACCGCCTTCCGCTACACCCGCAATGCCCTGCTGGCCCTGGTCCTGCTGGTGCTGGCCTGGCATCTGTGGCTGCTCGCCCAGTTGTTGTGGTGGAACTGGAACGCTCCCGGCTCGACCAGCTTCATGGAGATCCGCCTTGAGGAACTGCGCGACAAGGACCCGAAGGCCCAGTTGCGCTACCAGTGGGTGCCCTACGAAAAAATCTCGGCCAACCTGAAGCGCGCGGTCATCGCGGCGGAGGACGACAAGTTCGTCGACCATGAAGGCTTCGACTGGGAAGGCATCCAGAAAGCCATCGAGAAGAACCAGAAGAAGGGCCGGGCCGTCGCCGGCGGCTCCACGATCAGCCAGCAACTGGCCAAGAACCTGTTCCTGAGCCCCTCGCGCAGCTATCTCCGCAAGGCCGAGGAAGCGGTCATCACGCTGATGATCGAGACGCTGTGGGACAAACAGCGCATCCTGGAGGTGTATCTGAACGTGGTGGAATGGGGCAATGGCGTGTTCGGTGCCGAGGCCGCAGCGCGCCGGTATTTCGGTGTTTCCGCCGCCCAGCTCTCGACCGACCAGGCCGCGCGCCTGGCCGTCATGCTGCCGAACCCGCGCAAGTACGAGAAGAACTACTCGCCACGCCTGGCCGCACACGCTGCGCGCATTCAGGGACGCATGCGCTACAGCGAAATCCCGTAGGGTGGAACTCCGAAGGAGGTTCCACCGGCCGCCGTCGGGCGGCTCGTGATCCTCATCGAAGGCACATGGCGGAACCTCCTTCGGAGTTCCGCCCAACTCAAGTCCCCGTCAATGCCACCCGCGCGGCCGCAATGGTCGCCGCAATATCCGCCTCGGTGTGCGCCGCCGACACGAAACCCGCCTCGAAGGCCGAGGGCGCCAGGTAGTGGCCGGCTTCCAGCATGGCGTGGAAGAAGCGGTTGAAGCGCTCGCGATCCGAAGCCATCACGTCGGCAAAGCTGTGCGGCAAGGCCTGGCTGAAATAAACGCCGAACATGGCGCCGACAGACTGCGCGCACATCGCGACACCGGCGTCCTTGGCCACCCGATTGAAGCCATCCACCAATTGCTGCGTACGCGCCACTACGCCCTCGTAGAAGCCCGGCTCACGGATCAGGCGCAGCGTGGCCAGGCCCGCCGCCACCGCCACCGGACTGCCAGACAGCGTACCCGCCTGGTACACCGCGCCCAGCGGCGCGATCTTCTGCATGATGTCGCGGCGGCCGCCGAAGGCCCCGACCGGCATGCCGCCACCGATGATCTTGCCCAACGTGGTCAGGTCCGGGGTGATGCCGTACAGGCCTTGCGCGCCGCGCAGGCCGACGCGGAAGCCGGTCATGACCTCGTCGAAGATCAGCACCGCGCCGTATTGTGTACACAGCGCACGCAAGGCATCCATATAGGCCTGCGAGGGGCGCACCAGGTTCATGTTGCCGGCCACCGGCTCGATGATGACGGCGGCGATCTCCTGGCCGCGCGCCGCGAACAGTTCTTCCAGCTTCGCCTGGTCGTTGAAGTCGAGCACGATGGTGTGCTTGGCGAAGTCCGCTGGCACCCCACCCGAGGACGGGTTACCGAAGGTCAGCAAGCCAGAGCCAGCCTTGACCAGCAAGCTGTCGGCGTGGCCGTGATAGCAACCCTCGAACTTGACGATGGCATCACGCCCGGTGAACCCGCGCGCCAGGCGGATTGCGCTCATCGTCGCCTCGGTGCCGGAGGACACCAGGCGCACCATCTCCATACTGGGCACCAGTTGCGTCAGCAACTCGGCCATCTCGACCTCGGCTTCGGTCGGTGCGCCAAAGGACAGGCCCAGCGCTGCCGCGTCCTGCACCGCCCGCACGACCTCGGGGTGGGCATGGCCCAGGATGGCCGGGCCCCAGGAGCCCACGTAGTCCACGTACTGCTTGCCGTCGGCATCCCACACATGGGCACCTTGGGCGCGCGCCAGGAAGCGCGGCGTACCGCCGACCGAACGGAAGGCACGTACCGGTGAATTGACGCCGCCGGGAATGGTCTGCTGTGCCCGGGCGAACAGGGTTTCGTTGCGACTCATGGAAGCGCTCTCCGGAAGATCAGGCGTACAGGGCAGCGAAGCGCGCCGCCTGCGCGCATGCATCGTCTGCCGCATAGATATCGGTGATGACAGCCAGCCAGTCGGCCCCGGCCGCCACCAAGGGCGCCGCGTTGTCGGCCGTGATGCCGCCGATGCAGGCGACCGGCAGCCCCAACTCGGCTTTGGCGCGACGGATCAGCGCTGGGTCGGCGGCCACGGCCTGCGGCTTGGTGGGCGAGGGATACATCGCACCAAACGCGACATAGCTCGCACCCGCCGCAGCCGCCTGCTGGGCGCGTGCAAACTCGTTGTAGCAGGAAGCGCCGATGATGAAATCCGGCCCCATCGCCGCACGCGCTGCCGCGAGTTCGCCATCCTCGCGCCCCAGATGCACCCCGTCAGCCGCGCACTGGCGGGCCAGATCCAGCTCATCGTTAACGATCAGGCAGGCATCGAAGTCTTGGGTCAGGTCGCGCAGTGCGCGGGCCTGCGCCAGGCGCAGGGGCGCGTCAGCCGCCTTGTTGCGGTACTGCACCCACACGGCACCGCCACGCAGGGCCGCCTCGGTGGCCGCCAGCAGGCGCGGCGTGTCATTCCAGTCCGGCGTGACGAGGTAGAGACCGCGGCGCATGTTCAGCGCGAATAGAAGCGGTTGGGAATGCTCTGCCCCATGCCGATGCGCAGGGCATGGGCCAGCGTGTTCCAGGTGTACTCCTGCGCCGCCCGCACCGCCTCCTGCATCGGCATGCCGCGCGCCAGCATCACCGCGATGGCCGACGCCAGCGTGCTGCCGGCGCCAAGGAAGCTACCCGGCAGGCGCTCCCAGGAATCGGTGCGCACCACGCCATGCACGTCGTACAAAGTGTTCAGTACCTTGGCGGTCGCCTCGTGCGCCCCCGTCACCAGCACATGATCAGCGCCCAGTTCGATCAGATGGCGGGCGCAATCGGCCAAGGGCAAATCTTCCCCGTCGCCGTCCTCTTCCGCCTCTTCCTGCGCCAGTCGGCGCGCCTCCATGCCGTTCGGCGTGAGGATGGTGGTCAGGGGAAGCAGCAACTCGGTCATCGCCGCCAGCATCTCTTCGTCGGCCAAGGGGTCACCGCTGGACGCCACGATCACCGGGTCGTACACCACCGGCACGTCCGGATAGTCAGCGATCACCTCGGCCACCGCGGCCACGTTCTCCACGCTGCCCAGCGCGCCGAGCTTGAACACATCGACCCGCACATCCTCCAGCAACACACGCGCTTGATCGACCACCCAATCGTCATCCACGGCCTGGATGTCATGAATGCTCGCCGAATCCTGCAAGGCGAGCGTGGTGAGCACGGATAAGGGATATGCGCCCAAGGCCGCAATGGTCAGCAGGTCAGCCTGGAGTCCCCCACCACCGGTCGGGTCGGACGCTGCAAACGTCAGCACGACCGGCGGCGCGGCCGAAGAAACTGGCAGATTCATGAAATTTGCGTATGCAGGGGTAAACGCTGACGTCGCCGTGGGCGGTGAAGCGCATCGGAAAAATGCGCTAAGATCGGCCGCAGTTTAACTGAAAAGCCTGCTCCCATGAGCGATAGCGCGACCGCCCAGTTCAAGACCTGGATGTGCCTGACCTGCGGCTGGATCTACGACGAAGCAGTGGGCAGCCCGGACGAGGGACTGCCCCCGGGCACCCGCTGGGAGGACGTCCCGCTCAACTGGACCTGTCCCGAATGCGGAGCGCGCAAGGAAGATTTCGAACTCGTCGAAATCTGAGTTAAGACATGGACGCAACTTGACGTTACTGCATAATGCAGCGGCAGTCGTGATACCGGGGTGACGTCAGGCTGTCAGGAATGGAGTCCGGAAGCGGGCAGGAATCCGGATCGGATATTGAGAACAGGAGTACTGCGTGGCCGAAGCACTCGACGTCTCCAACGTCAAAGTAATGGTGATCGATGACAGCAACACGATTCGCCGCAGTGCAGAAATTTTCCTCGCTCAGGCCGGCTACCAGGTCTTGCTGGCCGAAGACGGCTTCGACGCCCTGTCGAAGATTGCCGACCATCTGCCTGACCTGATCTTTGTCGACATCATGATGCCGCGCCTGGATGGCTACCAGACCTGCGCACTGATCAAGAAGAATCCCCGTTTCGCCGCCACCCCCGTGATCATGCTGTCGTCCAAGGACGGCCTGTTCGATCGCGCGCGCGGCCGCATGGTTGGCTCCGACGAGTACCTGACCAAACCCTTCACCAAGGACAGCCTGCTCAAGGCCGTCTCTGCCCATATCGCCGCCCGTACCCAGAAGTAGCCGCAAGAGGTCACACATCATGCCTATCAAGAAGATCCTGGTTGTCGACGATTCGCCGACGGAACGCTTTGCATTGAGCGAGTTCCTGGCCAAACAGGGGTTCACCGTGGTCACCGCCGAAAATGGCGAGGACGGGGTCGTCAAGGCCAAGGCCGAGCAACCCGACCTGATCCTTATGGACGTAGTCATGCCCGGCATCAATGGCTATCAGGCCACCCGCACCATCTCGCGCGACGAAGCCACACGCCACATCCCGGTCATCATGACGACCAGCAAGGATCAGGAGACCGACAAGATCTGGGGCATGCGCCAGGGGGCCTTCGACTACATGACGAAGCCGCTCAATCACGATGAGCTGATGAAGAAAATCCAGGCAATCGGCTGAACGACGAAGCGGAGCCCGCACACCATGGCGAAACGAATCAGTCTGCGCGAGTTCCAGCAGGATCTGACCAAACGGCTCACGGAAATCAAGAGCTCGGGCCGCCGCGCCGCCCTGCTGGCCGTCAACGCCGGCAGCGACAACTGGCTGGTCGACCTCACCGACGCGGGTGAAATCATTGCTGCACCGCAACTCACTCCCGTCCCGCTGACGCATCACTGGTTCCGCGGATTGACCAACGTGCGCGGCAATCTCTACAGCGTGGTCGACCTCGCTGCCTTCTGCGGCGAGGGCGTCACCACGCTCAACGCGGATTCGCGCATGATGCTGATCGGCACGCGCCACGGCCTGAACACCGCGCTGCTGGTATCGCGCGCGCTGGGCCTGCGCAACCCTGAGGACTTCGAGTCGGACGACGAATACATCGACAACCGGCCGTGGGTCGCTGGCGCCGTGCGTGACACGCAGGGACGACAATGGAAAAAACTGGTGGTCCGCCCCTTGCTGGCGGATGCCCGCTTTCTGGATGCGGCGGCCGACTACCGCTGACACCGCACAATAACCGCACTGACAAACGATAAGTCTGCACCTGGAGTCTTCGCATGGCACTGAAACTATTCGGTCGCAAGTCCCCGACGGGCAATACGACGGTAATGCCTGAGGGTACTGACAGCACCATCATGGACAACGCCACCGTCATGGAAGGCTCGCAGTTCTCGGTCACCAAGATCCGGCGCAAGCTGCCCTGGCTGGGCAGCAAGCCGGTGTCCGAGCAGCTCAAGATTCTGGGTATCGCCTTCGGCGTGTTCACCGCCGTCGCGGTGACGCTGACCTACTTCCAGATTCGCAACGCCAGCCGCGGCACCGCCTTCGTGTCGGCGGCCAGCCAGATGGGTACCCAATCACAGCAGCTCGCCAAGGCCGCTCAGTTGGCCGTGACCGGCGGCCGCACGGGCTTCTCCGAACTGAAGGAGTCGCGCGAACGATTCGCCAGTCTGCTCGCTGCAGTCAGCCAAGGGGGCGAGGTTGACGGCACCGCGGTGCCGGCCAGCCCCGGCGTGGTCAACACCCAGCTCAAGGAAGTGCAGGACATCTGGGAAAAGGTGAACAAGGACGCCACCCAGCTTGCCAGCCAACAGGTGAACATCACCCGCCTTGGCACCGCCGTGGCCAACATCAACAACAACAATGCGCAGTTGCTGGACTTCGCGGAACAGGTGGCAGCCTCCAAGCTGCAACGCAACGCACCCGCCGCCGACATCGCAACCGCCAACCAGATCGTGATGCTGACCCAGCGCATGGCGAAGAACGCCAACGCGCTGCTGGCCGCCGAGGCGGTGGAGCCGGAAGAAGTGTTCCTGCTCGGCAAGGACTCCAACACCTTCGGTGAGCTGATCGAGGAAATCAGCGCCAAGACCGGCGACGCCGACATGCAGGAAAAGCTGGAGGGCCTGAAGAAATACTCGACCCGCCACCTGCTGGCCGTGGGCGGGATCTTGAGCAACGTGCAACTGCTGGTGCAAGCCAAACGCGCCGGCGCCCAGATCTTCCAGAACTCGACCTCGCTGCTGACGGCCACCGACCAACTGTCCCAGGCTTACAAGAACGCCTATACCGGCTTCAGCGCCCTGATTGGCGCGATCATCGTGTTCGCCCTGCTGTCCCTGATCACGCTGGCCCTGTTGGCCTGGACCTACGGCGACGATATCGCGGCCCGACGGGAGGAGGCCGAAAGCCAGCGCGCCTCGGCGGAAGCAGACAAGAACGCCACCCAGCAGGCCATCTTGCGCCTGATGAACGAAATGGGCGACTTGGCGGATGGTGACTTGACGATCCGCGCCACGGTGACGGAAGACGTGACGGGCGCCATCGCCGACTCGGTGAACTACACGATTGAAGAACTCTCGGTGCTGGTGCGACGAATCAACGACGCCGCCAGCCGGGTGACGCAGGCCACCGAATCCGCCCAGCGTGTATCGGGCGAACTGCTTGACGCATCGGAACGCCAGTCGCGCGAAATTCAGCAGGCCGGCTCGCAGGTGCAGGAAATGGCCCGCCAGATGAACGCGGTATCGACCAACGCGCTGCAGACCGCGCAGGTGGCCCGCCGTTCGCTGGAAGCCGCGCGCAAGGGCGCCGACGCGGTGCAGGACTCGATCAAGGGCATGAACGAAATCCGCGAGCAGATCCAGGAGACCTCCAAGCGGATCAAGCGCCTCGGCGAATCCTCGCAGGAGATCGGTGAAATCGTGGAACTGATCTCCGACATTACCGAGCAGACGAACGTGCTGGCCCTGAACGCTGCCATTCAGGCAGCATCGGCGGGTGAAGCCGGGCGCGGTTTCACGGTGGTTGCGGAAGAAGTGCAGCGCCTCGCCGAACGCTCGGCGGAAGCGACGAAGCAGATCGCGGCGATCGTGAAGACGATTCAGACCGACACACAAGACGCCGTGGCCGCCATGGAAAACTCGACGCGGGGCGTGGTGGAGGGAGCCAAGCTGTCCGACGCGGCCGGTCAGGCACTGTCCGAGATCGGCGACGTGTCGGTGGAAATGGCCACGCTGGTCGAGAAGATCTCGGCCGACACGCAGCGCCAGGCTTCGGTGGCGACTGATGTGGCCGAGTCGATGCGCGGCATTCTCGCCATCAACGAAGCCACGACGCGCGGCACGCAGCAGTCTGCGGTGTCGATCGGTCAGTTGGCCGACCTCGCGGTAGAACTGAAGGGCTCGGTGTCCGGCTTCAAGGTCTGACCCCAGCACAGCCTGCATAGCACATGTCGAACCGACCCCGCCCTACTTCGCACCCTGTGGTGCCTACCGGTGGTGAGTCCTGCAGAGGCAATGAATGAGCCCGACGAACGACTTTGATATCGGACCGCTGTCCTGGGTCAAATCTGAGATCGACGCGACGCTGAATCGCGCGCGCGAAAGCCTGGAGGAATTCCAGCGCAATCAGGAATCACGCGAACCCCTGCGCTTCGCCCAAGGGCACATGCACCAGGCCAGCGGGGCGCTGTCGCTGGTCGGCCTGGATGGCGTGGCGCAATTCGCGGAAGCCATCGACAAGTTGCTGTCTGCCCAGGTGGCGGAAGAAACCAGCCCGCCTGCCGAGCAGATCACCCTGGTGCTGCGCGGCATCGCGGTACTGGCCAACTACCTCAACGAGTTGATGGCCGGCGCCACACACCAACCGCTGCGCCTGTTCCCGGTCTACCGCGAACTGGTCACCGCACGCGGTGGCGAGGAACCCGTTCAGTCCGAGCTGTTCTTCCCCGACCTGTCGGCACGCCCGGTGCTGGCGCAGCAGGCAGCACCGCAGTCGGCGGAGCGTACCGCGCACGAGTTGCGCCTGTTGCGCGGCCGCTTCGAGAAAGGCCTGCTGGCCTGGATCCGCAAGCCAGCCGAGGCAACCGGTCCCACCGAGATGCTGGCCGCCGTACGACGCATCGAACAAATTTCCGCCCTGCCCGCGACACGCGCGTTCTGGTGGGCGGCCATCGCCTACTTTGAAGGCCTTGCCCAGCGCGCCATCGCGCCGGATCGCCAGGCCCACCGCCTGTGCCGCCGGATCGACACACAGATGCGCCGCCTCATCGAAGGCTCGCAGATCGTCGCCGAACGCCTGGTCCGCGACGTGCTGTACTTCGTGGCCGCACACAAGATTCAGAGCGAGCACGCGGAAGCTGTACGCAAGGTTTACGCGCTCGAAAAACTGTTGCCCTCCAGCGCCAACGCAGCCCTGTCCGACACGCTGCGCCAGCCGGTCGTGCTACGCGTGCGTGAGTCCCTTGAGCACGTGAAGGAAGCCTGGAACCGCTTCTGCGCCGGCGCTGCAGTCGCCCTGCCTGTCTTCCAGGAACAACTGGAGGAGCTCACCAACCGGGCACGTCCGCTCAAGCTGCAGGCGGTAGACCGCCTGCTCGACGCGATGCTGGCCTTGGCCGACTGGCTGCGTAGCGATCCCTTGCGCTACAACGACGAACTCGCGATGGAAGTCGCCACCGCGCTACTTGTGTTGGAGCAGGTTGCCGACTCCCCGGCCTACGACCAGGATCTGCTGACCCGCCAGGTCGACCTGCTGTGCGCCATCTACACGGCTCGCCAGAACGGCAACCCGCCGCCCGCACTGGACGACGGCTTGTTCGGCGAAGCCTCCCAGCGTGCGCAGGAACGCCTGTTCTTCAACCAGTTGGCACGCGAGATTCTGACCAACCTGGGCCAGATCGAGCAGACCCTGGACGCCTTCTTCCGCAACCCGGCGGCCCAGCGTGAATCGCTGCCCGGTTTGTCCAGCCCGCTCAAGCAGATCGAAGGGGCCTTCTCGATGCTGGGCGAGGCCTCGGCCGCCCAGTTGGTGCGCAACGCAGCCGCCGAAATTGCCGGCATGGCAGGCAGCAGCGACGCTCCCCCGCAAGAAGCCTGCGAGACCCTGGCCCACAACTTGTCCGCACTGGGTTTCTATGTCGAAGCGCTGAAGGGGGGACCGGCGCAGCTTGAGCGCTTCCTCAACCCGGAAGCGAAGGCGCCGGAAGCCGAAATCGTCGCCTCCGCGGAGACCGTAGAAGCGCAGCTTGCACGCGAGACGCGCGAAACGCACAGCATCGCCGAAGCACTCAAGGACGCCCCGGAAAACGATGCTCTGCGCCAGCAACTGGTGAGCAGCCTCGAAGCGATCCGCGAAGACGCCCACCTGCTCGCCAACAGCGAGCTGGAGCAACAGACCAAGGACGCTATCGCCAGCATCAAGGCCGGCGGCGACATCCTGCCCGGACAACTGGACGTGGCCCTCGCCGGCGTGGTGCCGGCGGCGGCACCACAGCCCTCGGAAGAGGCTGCGCGGCTGATGCAGGCCAGCGCAGAAGAGCTGGACAAAGAACTACTCGAAATCTTCCTCGAAGAAGCCAACGAGGTCGTCGCGACGCAGAGCGAAAGCCGCCACGCAGCCGCGCGCAACCCTCACGATGTGGACGCGCTGACCACGCTGCGTCGCGGCTTCCACACCCTCAAGGGCTCCAGCCGCATGGTGGGCCTACAGGACTTCTCGGAGGCGGCCCGCCACGTCGAAATGGCGATGAATCGCTGGCTGCAACTGGAGAAGGACGCCAGCAGCGAGATCCTGTCACTGATCGACACCGGCATCATGGTGTTCACGGCCTGGGTCAAACAGCTCGAAGCCGGCGGTTCGCTGTGGTACGACGCCAGTGCTCTGATCGCCCAGGCGCAGACCTTGCTGTCCTCGCTCGACGTGCCACCAGGGGAGGACAGTCCGCCCATCCCTAGGTTTGGGGTCGCGGCCGCCCCCGTAATCGCAGCGGCCGCAGAAGCCCTCGCCAGCCCCGCCCCCCAGGAGCAGGATGCAGCGCTGGATGAGCTTGATTTCGACCTTGACGCCGGCGACGAGGAAGTGGTTGACGTGGAAGCCACCTCGCTCGCCTTCGACGCCTTCGAGGTCGAGGAGGGGGCCGAGGTCGACGCCCTCCCGAGTACACCGAGCACGCCACCCGCTGAGCCGGAATACCTCTCCTCGCTGGAGGCCACGCGCCTCGATGCCGACGCCTTGCGTGCCTTCGAGGCCGACGCCCCGGACATCTCCGCCGCCCCGCTGATGCCCGAGCTGGATCTCAACGCCACCCATCTGGAAGGTGGGTTGACCGCCCTGGACGGCGGAGCCGACGAGCTCAAGGAGATCGACCTCACCGCCACCCTGATGGATGGGGACCCGCTGTTCGCCGGCGGACTGGACTTTGAGCTGGGAGGCGACGACGAGCCAGCCGCTGCGCCGCAGGCGGTCGAGACGGTCAACGAAGAAGACATCGGACTCGAGGAAATTGCAGGCGACCTGGTCACCACCTCGCTGGACTTCGACCTGCGCGGAGAACAAGAGGAAGAGGAACCTACCGACCTCGGCGAAGCCCCCATTGTCATGGAAGCGCCAGCCGAGCCGGACGAATCCGCCGACGAACCCGCAGTCCTGACCGACATCGTCGAACCGCAGGCACTTGCCGCCAGCGAGCCCACCGCGAGCCCCGTCGAGCCGCCGGCCCCCGCCAGCAAGGACGAAGGCCTGGAGGTCGTCTCCATTGAGGACGAGCTCGACACCCGCGACGAGGATCTGCCGGTCCTGGACCTGAGCATGCTGGGCGGCGTCGCCCCGCTGGCCGTGGCACACGCCGAAATGGCAAGCGAGCCCGCCCCCGCCGACACGGAAGCCGAACCCACCGGGGAAAGCGCCGAAGCGCAGAGCGACGTCGGCACGGCCGACAGCGAGGTCAGCATCGGCAGCATCATGCTGTCACGCGCCCTGTACGACCTTTATCTCGCCGAAGCCCGCCAGCACATCGGCAGCCTGCAAGAGGAGCAACTGCGCCTGCGCGGCAGCCCGCTGCACGTGCCGCAGGCCCCGGCGATCCGTGCCGCCCACACCCTGGCGGGCATCTCCGGCACTGCGCGCATGGAACCGGTCCTCGCGCTGTCGCGTGCGCTGGAGCACGCCCTGCACCGCTTTGAAGAACTCGCGATGGCACCGGACACGGTGCAGTCCGAGGTGATGTACCGCACCGTGGACGCCCTGGAGCAGATGGTCGATGCCATCGCCGAACGCCAGGAACCGGTGCCGGAACCCGACCTGGTCGCCCAGCTCGAAGCCCTGTGGCCGCATGAGCCCATCCCTGCCGTGAGCATGGCGGCACCAGCCGAGCCTGTCGCGGTGATCCTGCCCGACTCAGCCATCGGTGAAGCGGAGGAAACGGGCAGCAAGCTTGAGGACGACCTGGACGAGCAACTGCTGCCGATCTTCTTCGAGGAAGCCGATGAGCTGAACCAGGAAATCGGCGTGCTCCTGCGCCAGATGAGGGCCGATCCGGCCGACCAGGCCTCCGCCCAGGCGCTGGCCCGCGTCTATCACACGCTCAAGGGCAGCGCCCGCATGGCGGGCGCCATGCGTCTGGGCGAATTCGTGCACGGGCTCGAGACTCGGCTGGAGCAGGCCAGCAGCCACAAGCAGGTCGATGCCGCCGTGGTCGACGAGCTGGAGCATGGTCTCGACCAGATCGGCACCATGATCGAGCTGCTGCGCAACCCCGCGGCCACCCCGGCGGAACAGCCGGCGCTCGAACAAGTCGCCGCGACGCCCGATGCGCTGGGCGCCCAGATCGAACGCGAGCCTGGCCAGACGCCGGCGATCCTGCTGCAACAGCCCGAGCCGCTCGCGCTGGTGGAAGACGATGCCCTGCAGGCCGTGCGCTCCCTGGTGCGCGTGCGCGCCGACATGGTCGACCGTTTCGTCAACGAGGCAGGCGAAATCTCCATCGCGCGCACCCGCGTCGAAGGGGAGATGCGCACGCTGCGCCGCTCGCTGCTGGACCTCACCGACAACGTGATCCGCCTGCGCAACCAGTTGCGCGAAGTGGAAATCTCGGCCGAATCGCAGATGCAGTCGCGCATCGCCGCGGCCGAATCGCAGCACGCCAACTTCGACCCGCTGGAGTTCGACCGCTTCACGCGCCTGCAGGAAATCACGCGCATGATGGCCGAGTCCGTCGGTGACGTGACGACCATCCAGCAGAACCTGCTGCGCAACCTCGATTCGGCTGACGCTGCGCTGCATGCGCAGGGGCGCCTGTCGCGCGACCTGCAGCAGGCGCTGATGGGCGTGCGCATGGTGCCCTTCGAGGACATCGCCGAACGGCTCTACCGCGTCGTGCGCCAGACCGCCAAGGAACTGGGCAAGCGCGCCAACCTCGACATCCGCGGCGGACGCATCGAAATCGACCGCGGCGTGCTGGACAAGATGGTGGCGCCGATCGAGCATCTGCTGCGCAACGCCATTGCCCACGGCATCGAGATGCCCGCCGACCGCGTCGCCGCCGGCAAGGCCGAGATCGGCCAGATCACCCTGACCCTGACCCAACTGTCCAACGAAATCGCGCTGGACATGCAGGACGATGGGCGTGGTCTCAACTTCGAGCGCATCCTCGCGCGCGGCCGCTCAGTCGGTCTGGTCGGCGCCGACGAATCGCCCAGCGAAGGTCGTCTCACCCAACTGATCTTCGAGCCCGGCTTCTCAACCGCCGAGACCATCTCCGGCATCGCCGGGCGCGGCGTCGGCATGGACGTGGTCAAGAACGAAACCCTGTCGGTCGGTGGCCGCATCGACACCAGCACCACGCCGGGCCAGGGCACGCGCTTCCTGATCCATCTGCCGCTCACCCTGGCCGTCACCCAGGCCCTGCTGGTGCGCAGCGCCGAACGCACCTACGCGATTCCGTCCAACATGGTGGAACAGGCGCTGGAGCTCAAGGAGCCCGCACTGGAAGCGATGCGCGCGCAAGGCTACGCCGAGTGGAAAGAGCAGCGCTACCCGCTGCGCTACCTGCCGCGCCTGCTGGGCGACCGCGAGACGCAGGCGATCCAGAGCCGCTTCCACTGGGTGCTGCTGCTGCGCGCCGGCAACGAGACGCTGGCGCTACAGATCGACGAGTTGCGTGGCAACCAGGAAATCATCGTCAAGAACGCGGGGCCACAGTTCGTGCGCCTGCAGGGCTTCACTGGCGCAACCGTGCTGCCTGACGGCGAGATCTCGCTGATCCTGAATCCGGTGGTACTGGCCTCGCGCGGCTCCGCCGCCGAGGATGAACTGGCGGTCGATGCCCGCTACGCCGCCGCGGTGCAGGAAGAACGCGTGCCCACGGTCATGGTGGTCGACGATTCGCTGACCGTGCGCAAGATCACCAGCCGCCTGCTGGAGCGCGAGGGCTACCAGGTCGTCACCGCCAAGGACGGCGTGGATGCGCTGGAGCAACTGGTCGACATGAAGCCGGATGTGATGCTGCTCGATATCGAGATGCCCCGCATGGACGGTTTCGACCTCGCCCGCAACATTCGCGCCGACGAGCGCCTGCGCAGCATCCCGATCATCATGATCACCTCGCGCATGGCCGACAAGCACCGCAACTACGCGTTCGAGATCGGCGTCAATCACTACCTCGGCAAGCCTTACCAGGAAGAGCAATTGCTCGAACTGATCGCCGACTTCGTTCGTCAGCAGCGCTGAGTCCCACCCTTCCTGTCTCGCGCCCGCCCCGGGCGTGAGACAGTTCCTGTTCGTGGCGCGTGCACACTCGCCGCGCTTACTTCGAAGGGGGTCGCTGGGGTAGAATTCCGCCCTTCGCCCTCCCCTTTCCGCCCGATGCAATTCGCCGGCATCCGCTTGAAAAACAACCTGTTTGTCGCACCCATGGCGGGCGTGACGGACCGTCCTTTCCGCCAGCTTTGCAAGAAGCTGGGGGCAGGACTCGCGGTGTCGGAGATGGTCACCTCAAACGCCTTGTTGTACGGCAGCAGCAAGACCCAGCGCCGCGCCAACCATGCTGGCGAGGTGGACCCGATCTCGGTACAGATCGCCGGCGCCGACCCGCAGATGATGGCCGAGGCGGCCCGCCACAACGTGGCCAACGGCGCGCAGATCATCGACATCAACATGGGTTGCCCAGCCAAGAAGGTATGCAATCTGGCCGCCGGCTCCGCCTTGTTGCGCGACGAAGCCCTGGTCGGGCGCATTCTGGATGCAGTCGTGGCGGCAGTACCCGAGGTGCCAGTCACGCTCAAGTTCCGCACCGGCTGGGACCGCAGCAGCCGCAACGCAACCGCCATCGCGCGCCTGGCGCAGGAAGCCGGCATCCGGTTGATCGCGATCCATGGCCGCACACGTGCAGATCAGTACATGGGCGAGGCCGAGTACGACACCATCGCCGAGGTAAAAAGCCGGATCGCCATCCCGGTCATCGCCAATGGCGACATCGACTCGCCGCGCAAGGCCCATAGTGTGCTGGCCTACACCGGCGCAGACGGTGTGATGATCGGTCGGGCGGCGCAGGGCAGGCCGTGGATCTTCCGCGAGATCGAGCACTTCCTGCAGACCGGCGAGGAATTGCCTCCCCCCGAGGTGAGCGAGATTCATCGCGTGTGCCGAGAACACCTGGCTGACCTGTACGCCTTCTACGGAGAAGTCAGCGGGGTGCGCGTGGCACGCAAGCACATTGCCTGGTACACGAAGGGACTGGCCGGCTCCAATGCCTTCCGCCAGGCCATGTACCAGTTGGAAAGCGCCGGCGCGCAACTGGACGCGCTCGACGCTTTCTTCGCCGAACAGGCCGCGCAAGGCACGCGGCTACAGTACCACCACAATAACGACGGGGAGGGGGCGCAAGCCCTCGCAGCATGAGCAACAACAACGAAATCTCCACCTGCGTGTCACGCGCACTCGACCGCTACTTCGCCGATCTTGACGGCGAGGCACCGGCCGGCGTCTATGACATGGTGCTACGCCAGGTCGAGCGTCCGATGCTCGAATCGGTCATGCGCCGGGCCAATGGCAACCAGTCTCAGGCGGCCTTGATCCTCGGCATCACGCGCAACACCCTGCGTCGCAAGCTGACCGAACACGGTCTGCTGTAAAGCCTCACTCCCATTCTTTTCAGGCACTTCCCATGAAAGTCACCCAAGCCCTCCTCAGCGTTTCCGACAAAACCGGCGTCGTCGAATTCGCGCGCGAACTGGCAGCCCTCGGCGTCACCCTGCTGTCCACCGGTGGCACCGCCAAGGCCCTGCGCGACGCTGGTCTGCCCGTCACCGATGTCGGCGACTACACCGGTTTTCCCGAAATGCTCGACGGCCGCGTCAAGACCCTGCATCCCAAGGTGCATGGTGGCATCCTGGCGCGCCGTGACCTGCCTGAACACCTGAGCACGATTGAAGCCAACGCCATCCCGCGCATCGACCTGGTAGTGGTGAATCTCTACCCCTTCCAGGCCACCGTGGCCAAGGCAGGCTGCTCGCTCGAAGATGCGATCGAGAACATCGACATCGGCGGCCCGACCATGGTGCGTGCCGCAGCCAAGAACCATGGCAGCGAGGCCGGTGGCGTGGGGATCGTGACCGACCCGGCCGACTATGCCGGCATCATGAAAGAGCTGAAGGGCAATGCCGGCGTGCTGAGCTACAAGACGCGCTTCGAGCTGGCGCGCAAGGCTTTCACCCACACTGCGCGCTACGACTCCGCCATTGCCAACTGGCTCACCGCCGTCGATGCCGACAAGCTGGAGCCGGCCGCTGCACCGACGCGCGCCGAGTACCCGACTCGCCTGCAACTGGCCTTCGACAAGGTGCAGGACCTGCGCTATGGCGAGAACCCGCACCAGACCGCAGCCTTCTACCGCGACCTGGCGGCCCCGGCCGGCGGCATTGCGGGTTACACGCAATTGCAGGGCAAGGAACTGTCGTACAACAACATCGCCGACTCCGACGCAGCCTGGGAATGCGTCAAGGCCTTCGACCCCGCCACCCCGGCCTGTGTGATCGTCAAGCATGCCAACCCCTGTGGTGTGGCCCTCGGCGCCAATGCCGAGGAGGCCTACCGCAAGGCCTTCTCGACCGATCCGACCTCGGCCTTCGGCGGCATCATCGCCTTCAACACCACGGTGGACGCGGTCGTGGCCGAGGCTGTCTCGGCACAGTTCATGGAAGTGCTGATCGCCCCGGACTACACGCCGGAAGCGCTGGCCCTGCTGGCCGTGAAGAAAAACGTGCGGGTACTGACCTGCGCCCTGGGCCGCGTGACGCAGACCGACTACAAGCGCGTGGCCGGTGGCCTGCTGGTGCAGACCTATGACGACGCCGTGCTCAACACGGCCGATCTCAAGGTGGTGACCAAACGCGCTCCGACCGACAAGGAGCTTTCCGACCTGTTGTTCGCCTGGCGCGTGGCCAAGTATGTGAAGTCCAATGCCATCGTCTACTGCAAGGACGGCATGACCGTGGGCGTGGGCGCCGGCCAGATGAGCCGTGTCGATTCCGCGCGCATCGCCAAGATCAAGGCGGAGAACGCCGGCCTCGCCATCCCTGGTTGCGTGGTCGCCTCGGACGCCTTCTTCCCCTTCCGCGACGGCCTCGACGTACTGGCACAGGCCGGTGCCACCGCGGTGATCCAGCCCGGCGGCTCGATGCGCGACGCGGAGGTCATCGCCGCCGCCGACGAACAGAACGTCGCCATGGTGTTCACCGGCTTCCGTCATTTCCGTCACTGATATGAAGATTCTCGTCATCGGCTCCGGCGGCCGCGAACACGCCTTGGCCTGGAAACTGGCCCAGTCGCCCCGCATCCAGAAGGTTCTCGTCGCCCCCGGCAATGCCGGCACAGCCACTGAACCCGGCCTGCAGAATGTCCCTGCCAACAGCATCCCCGAGTGGATCGCACTGGTGAAACAGGAAGGCATCGGACTCACCGTGGTCGGCCCCGAAGCGCCGCTGGCTGCGGGCGTGGTCGATGCCTTCCGTGCCGAGGGTCTGCCGATCTTCGGTCCGACCCGGGCGTGCGCCCAGCTTGAATCCTCCAAGGATTTCGCCAAGCAATTCCTGGTTCGCCATGGCATTCCGACTGCCAAGTACCAGACCTTCAGCGACGCCGCGCAGGCCCACGCCTACATCGACGCCGAAGGCGCCCCCATCGTCATCAAGGCTGACGGCCTGGCCGCCGGCAAGGGCGTGGTGGTGGCGATGACGCCGGACGAGGCGCACGCCGCCATCGACATGATGCTGGTCGGCAACAAGATGGGCGACGCGGGCGCGCGCGTGGTCATCGAAGAGTTCATGCAGGGCGAGGAAGCCAGCTTCATCGTCATGGCCGACGGCCGGAACGCGCTGGCGATGGCGACCAGCCAGGACCACAAGCGCCTGCTCGACGATGATCAGGGCCCCAACACCGGCGGCATGGGCGCTTATTCGCCGGCACCCGTCGTGACGCCTGACGTGCATGCCCGCGTCATGCGCGAGATCATCCGTCCGACACTCGCCGGCATGGCTGCCGACGGCCTGCCTTACAGCGGCTTCCTGTACGCCGGCCTAATGATCGACGAGGCCGGCGCGCCACGCGTAGTGGAGTTCAACTGCCGCTTCGGCGACCCCGAGACCCAGCCCATCATGATGCGCCTCAAGAGCGATCTGGTGGACCTGATCGAAGCCGCACTGGCCGGCAAGCTGGACGAGGCCGAGGCCGAGTGGGACCGCCGCGTGGCTCTGGGCGTCGTACTCGCGGCGGGCGGCTACCCCGACAACCCGCTCAAGGGAGACGTCATCCGCGGCCTGGACCATGTTGCAGAAGACGTGCATGTGTTCCACGCCGGCACGACGCAACACGGCGACGCCATCGTCACCGCCGGTGGTCGCGTGCTGTGCGTCACCGCGCTGGGAGACTCGGTGCGCGAAGCGCAGACACGCGCCTACGAAGCCTGCAGCCGCATCGGGTTCGACGGCATGCAGTACCGCCGCGACATCGGCCACCGCGCCATCAAGCGCTGAACAGGAGGCCCTGCATGTCACTCAGCGAGCAAGTACGCAGCTACCTGCTGGACCTCCAGCAACGCATCGTCGCCTCGCTGGAGACTTTTGACGGCCGCCCCTTCCGCACCGACACCTGGGAGCGCCAGGGCGGGGGTGGCGGCATCACCCGCGTGATCGAGGACGGTCACTTCTTCGAGCGCGGCGGAGTGAATTTCTCACACGTAAAGGGCGACCAGTTGCCACCCTCGGCCAGTGCCAGTCGCCCGGAGCTCGCCGGTGCTGCCTTCGAGGCCATGGGCGTGTCCCTGGTCCTGCACCCGCGCAACCCGTACTGCCCGACGGTGCACATGAACGTGCGCTTCTTCATCGCGCGCCATCTTGCGCGCGTGGACGAAGGACCGGAGCCTTCCCGCTTCTATGCCTCGCCGCGCCGCCTCAGGGCCAACGCCGAGGAAGAGGAGCGCCCCGGCAACACGCTGCCGCGCATGGAAGCCGGCCAACCCGTCTGGTGGTTCGGCGGCGGCATGGACCTCACGCCCTACTACCCCTTCGAGGAAGACGCGCGCCACTTCCACGACGTCTGCCGCAAGGCCGTGTCACCCTTCGGGCCGGATCTCTACCCGCGCTTCAAGCACGGGTGCGACGAGTACTTCTTCCTCAAGCATCGCAACGAGGCGCGCGGCATCGGCGGCCTGTTCTTCGACGACTACAACGCGCAGGACTTCGAGCACAGCTTCGAGATGACGGCCAGCGTGGGCGACGCCTTCCTCGACGCCTACCTGCCCATCATCGAGCGCCGTCGCCATCAAGCCTACGGCGAGCGTGAACGTGACTTCCAGGCCTATCGACGCGGTCGCTACGTGGAATTCAACCTGGTGTGGGACCGCGGCACGCTGTTCGGTCTGCAGTCCGGCGGGCGCACTGAATCCATCCTGATGTCGATGCCGCCCAACGTGGCCTGGCGCTACGACTGGCAGCCCGAGGCGGGCAGCCCGGAGGCGCGCCTGTACACCGATTTCTTGCCGCCCCGCGATTGGGTCTAGGCGCTTGGTCGCGCGCCCTGTCCGCGCGCGCGGGTAGCTTGACGCGCCAGCCAGTCAGGCGCCCAGTTCGGCGGCCGCGCGATAGTGGCGCGCCGCCACCTCCTGACGCTCCAATGACTCGGCCAGGCGTGCCAGCTCCAGGTGGGCGACGCGCGATGGCTGTTGCGACAACGAGGCTTCGAAGTAACTTTGCGCCTTGCCCCACAGTTGGCCGCGCAGACACAGGCGGCCCAGGGTCATCAGCAGGCCCGCGTCGTCCGGATGCTGCCTCAGCCATGCCTCGGCAGTCGCCAGCTGCGCGCGCAGGTCCTGGCTCTTGCAGCGACCGTACAGCGCGGCCAGTTCCGGCTCCCACTCCTGCGCCAGCGCGGCCTCGATGGCGGCGGGCGCGAGCTTGTCGTCCCCCGCCGCAATCAGGTAGGGCACGGCGCGCGTCAGCAAGCCCGGGTCCAGACGCTCCTCCTTGGCGATGCCATCCCACACGCGCAGCAAACCCGCGAGATCGCCCTCGGCCTCGCGCAATTGCTCCAGCGAGGCGCGCCGCAACAGCGGCGCCGCCTGCTCCGGCGTCAGTCCATGATGATTGCGGAGCTGGCGTGCCAGGCGCGCCACCTCGTCCCAGCGGCCGCGCCCCTGCTCGGCCTGCAGCGCGAGGCGCAGCGCCGCGATGTGGCGCCCGCCGCTCTGCCGCAGGCGCTCCAGGCTGGCTACCGCTTCATCGAAACGACGGTCGGCGATGGCGAACTCTGCCTCGATCATGAGGCGTGCCGAACGGATCTCGCGATCATGCTGCACCGCTCTGTCCATCCATTGCTGGCGCCGCTCGTACTCGCGCAGGGCATGGGCCGAACGCGCCGCGATCAGCGCCGCCAAGCCAGGCGCATCGGAGCGGTCGTAAGCTGACTCGGCCGAGCGATAGGCCTGACCAAAGCGCCCTTCCATGTACAGACGGCCGGCTGCGCGCAGGGCCTGGGCCGCACTGTTGCGGCTGCGGCTGGCGCGGAAGGCACTGACCCGCGCCGGCAGGGCCAGGGTCCGAAAGAACAGGCGCAGGAGGAAATACAGCAGGGCGAAGCTGGCCACCAGGGCCGGCAACAACAGGTTGAGCGACACCTGCATGCGCCACGGCGGCAGCACCAGCAGGGCGTAGCCCTCGTTGTAACGGGCCGCGATGACCAGCACGACCGCCAGCGCGAACAAGCCGATGAACCAGAACAGAGTACGCATGCCCGGCCCCCGTCAGTTGCCGCGACCGAACTTGAGGTTGCGCAGCGCAGCCTCCGTCTCGGCCAGCGAGGGCAGTTCCACGTTCAGACGCGCGGCTTCCATCTGGCGCAGGTCGCCCAGCATGTTGCGCACCGGCGCGGCATCCACGTCGAAATAGCGTTCCACCCACAGGCGCGACTGGCGCACATCCTCGGCGAAGCTGCGCGCGTCACGCTGCAACAGGCCCAGGCGCGCCGACAGGAGGCGCAGGCGCAGGTTCTCGCGCAGGTAGATGGCCTGCTGCGGTGCCAGCAGCGGCGGCTCCGCTCGATCCAGGCGCTCGATGCGCACCAGTTGGCGCAACTCGCTCCACAACTCGCCGAGCAGGCTGGAGACGAAGCCCGGCTCTGCGCTGACCGGTGCCAACGCCGGCTCGGAAACCGCCACGGGCGCCGCCTTGCCCTTGGCGGGCGCGGCTGGCTTGGGGGTGGACGTCTTGGCCGCCGCAGGTTTCTCTGGCGGCGTGTGCTCGAAGCCCAGCGGCAAGGTGTCGATGATGCCGAGCATGGTTTCCAGGCGCAGCGCCATGCCCGTGATGTCGGCCGTCGGCAGCGCACGCAGGCGCTCGATGTCGCGCGCCACCAGCTTGCGCACGGCCAGCAGTTGCGGCCGGCTCTGCGAGGCCAGGCGGGCCTCGGCCGCCTGCAAGGCGGTCAGCGCCGCGGGCACGTTGGCGGCAAGCTGCAATTGCTGCGAGGCGATGCCAACGGCCTGCTCCACTTCCGTGAGGAAGCGTTCGTCACGCGCCCGCATCAGTTCCTGATACATGCCCTGCAGCGCATCCTGCTGGCTGGCCGCGTCGCCGACCCGTGCATCGATGCCGCCCACGCGTTGCTGCAGGCTGTCCAGGCTGTCATGCACCTGGCGCGCCACCGCCTGTGCGGCGCGTGCCGTCTCCTCGGCGGTGGCGAGACGACGAGCCAGGTCGGCCCGGCTACGCTCGAGCTCTGCCCGCACGGCGTAGACCTGCCACACGGCGATGGCCGCGATCACCAGCAAAGAAGCGAGCCACAACAGGCGCTGGCGCGAGGCGCCCGCGGGCTTGGGCTGACGCGGCGTCGCGCCGGCGGCGGTATCCGGCGCGGGCGGGGGGGCGGCCGTGTCGGACAGGGGGAGTTGTTCGTTCATGCGCCCAAGTTTAGCGCATGCCTAGGACGGCACGTCGCGGCCCGCCCCTTCAGGGTGCGCCGGACGCGCCTGTCGCTGCGAAAAACGCGACGAGCGCGGCGACCAGGCCTGAATCTCCAGCCCCATGCACCACCACGCGGAGGGCCCCCAGGGCCCGCGCCCGCTCGGCGATGCGTGCGTGCGGCACAAAGACGGGCAGCGCGGACAACACCTCTGGCGTGGCCGCACCGAGCAGGGCAGCGAAATGCTCGGCCCCCTCGCTGCTGGTCAGACTCAGCGCATGCACATTGCCGGCCGCCTGCGCCGCCAGCAAGGGCTGCGGATCGCTGGCGGCACGCTGGCGCCGGTAGCACGTGAGTTGCTCGACCTCGGCACCACGCGCCCGCGCGGTCTCCGCCACCAGCTCGCGCCCGCCGTCACCCCGCAGCACCAGCAGGCGCCTGCCGCGCAAGGCTTCGGCCTGGAAGGCGGGCAGCGCCAGCACGCCCTCGCTGTCGAAGCGTGCCGACGGCAGCAGGACCTCGGCAAAACCGGCCTCGTGCAGGGCGCGTGCCGTGCCCGGCCCGACCGTGGCGACCCGCAGGCTGGCCGGCCACAGGGCACGCGGCAAGCACGCGAGTGCATGTATCACAGCATTGGGGCTGACGAAGAACACGAGGTCGAAACTCGCCAGCCGCGGCGCCAGGGCGCTCAGCACGGCAGGATCGGCCGGCGGCAGGATGTCGATGACGGGAAAGGGCCAGGGCGTGGCGCCCTGCGCTCGCAGGGCGGCGGCGAGTGCCGGCATCTGGGCGGCAGGACGGGTGATCACCACGCCGCGCCCGGCCAGCGGCCCCGCCTCGATGCTCATGGGTTCGCCAGTTCGGCGAGAATGCTGCGTGCGCCCTGGGCGAGCAGTGCGTCGGCGACTTGCCGCCCGAGCGCCTCGGCCTGTTCCGGCCCGGCCTGCGCCTCGGCACGAATGATGCGCGCACCATCCGGCGTCGCCACCAGCGCGCGCAACCAGAGCTGCGCCCCTTGCTGGATACAGTAAGCGCCAATCGGTACTTCGCAGCCACCGCCCAGACTCAGGGTCAGCGCGCGCTCGGCGGCCACGCAATGCGTGGTCGTCTCGTCCGCCAAGGGCGCCAGCCAGGCACGCAGCTCGGGCCGGTCTGCCCGCGCCTCGATGCCCAACGCCCCCTGCCCTGCGGCGGGCAGTGAATCTTCTGCCGCCAGGACGCTGCGGATGCGCGCACCCAGGCCCAGGCGACGCAGCCCGGCAGCGGCCAGGATGATCGCGTCGTACTGCCCCTCGTCGAGTTTGCGCAGGCGCGTATCGAGATTGCCGCGCAGCGGCGACACCCCAAGGTAAGGGTACTGGGCATGCAGTTGTGCCTCGCGGCGCAGGCTGGAGGTACCCACCACCGTGCCAGGCGGCATGTCGGCCAGGCTGGCGTAACGATTCGAGACGAAGGCGTCCAGCGGCTCTTCGCGCGCCAGGGTGGCAATCAGCGCAAAGCCCTCGGGCATCTGCGCCGGCACATCCTTCATCGAATGCACCGCGAGATCGGCACGACCGTCGGCCAGGGCCTGTTCCAGCTCCTTGACGAACAAGCCCTTGCCCCCCACCTTGGATAAAGTCCGGTCGAGGATCTGGTCGCCGCGCGTGGTCATGCCCAGCAGGCTCACCTCGCAGCCCGGCCAGGCGCTCTCCAGGCGTGCCTTGACGTGTTCGGCCTGCCACAGGGCAAGGCGGCTTTCACGGGTGGCGATGACGAGGCGGCGGGGAGGGGAAATGACTTCAGACATGGCGGAGCGCAAGGCACGAAAGTTGCGTCCATGGTAACAGCGCGGCAGTAGTTGGCGCCATTTTGGTGCCTGTGGCTGGTATATTTGGCAGTTTGCGGTCGCCCCGGCCGCCGGTTTCTTCCGGGTTTTCTTTCTTTCCGCGCCTTCCCCCAACGGGCGCTGCTTCGGGCAATCCATGAACACCATCAACGAACAAGACAAGGACATCCCTCTGCGCGAAGACACGCGCCTGCTCGGCCGCATGCTGGGTGACACCGTGCGTGCCCACGAAGGGGAGGCCATCTTCGAACTGATCGAGCGCATCCGCCAGACCTCGATCCGCTTCCACCGCGACGAGGATGCCGGTGCTCGGCATGAACTGGAAGCCATGCTGCGCGATCTGCCCAGCAGCGAGACCATGCAAGTGGTGCGCGCCTTCAGCTTCTTCTACCAGTTGTCGAACATCGCTGAGGATCTGCACCACATCCGCCGCACGCGCGCCCATATGTGCGCCGGCTCCAAGGCGCGCGACGGCAGCATCGAGCATGCGCTGGACCTGGCCGACGAGGCCGGCCTGAAGCCGGAAAAAATTCGTGAGTTCTTCAGCGATGCGCTGATCAGCCCGGTACTGACCGCCCACCCGACCGAGGTGCAGCGCAAGAGCATCCTCAACTGCCAGTTGCGCATCGCCAAGCTGATGGACCAACGCGACCGCATCCAGCTCACCCCGGAAGAACTGCAGGCCAACGAGGACGACCTGCGCCGCAACATCCAGATTCTGTGGGAAACGCGCATGCTGCGCCCGGTGAAGCTGTCGGTCACCGACGAAGTGGCCAACGGCCTGTCGTTCTACGACTACACCTTCCTGCGCGAGCTGCCGCGCCTCTACACCCACTTCGAAGACCTGCTGGCGCACCGTTACCCCGAGCTGAGTGGCGAAGAGCTGCCCAACTTCATGCGCATGGGGAGCTGGATCGGTGGCGACCGCGATGGCAATCCCTTCGTCACGGCGGACGTACTGCGTCGCGCGCTGCGCATGCAGTCCAAGGCGGTGTTCACCTACTACCTGGAAGACCTGCTGGCGCTGGGCTCGGGTCTGTCCATGTCCACCCTGCTGGTCAATGTGTCGAGCGAACTGGCCGAGCTGGCCGCGCGCTGGCCGGCACGCACCGCGCACACCGAGGACGAACCCTATCGCCGTGCGCTGCGCGGCATCTATGCCCGCGTACATGCCACCGCGCTCAAGCTGCTGGGCGAATCGATCGGCGAAGACCCTGGCCTGGTGGGTGAGCCCTATGCCAGCGTCAAGGAATTCCGCGCCGACCTGGACATCATCCATCGCTCGCTGACCGACCACAAACTGGCCAACATCGCGCGCGGCCGCCTGCGCCGTCTGCGCCGGGCGGCCCGCGTGTTCGGCTTCCACCTGGCCGCCATCGACGTCCGCCAGAACTCCGATGTGCATGAGCGCTGCGTGGCCGAACTGCTGGCCCTCGCCCGTCCCGGTACCGACTACCTGGCGCTGGACGAGGATGCCCGCATCGCGCTGCTGACCGAAGAACTGGCCACGCCGCGCCCGCTGGGCTCGCCGGCCATCCAGTACTCGGAGGAGACAGAGGGCGAGCTGGCGATCTTCCGCGCCATTGCCGAAGGCCATCGCCTGTTGGGCCAGAACTGCATCCAGAACGCCATCATCTCCAAAACCGACGGCGTGTCGGACATGCTGGAACTGGCCGTGCTGCTGAAGGAGGTGGGCCTGCTGCGCCCGCACCTGAAGGAGCTGGACGTCAACATCATTCCCTTGTTCGAGACCATCGGCGACCTGCAGAATGCCGCCGGCATCATGAACCGCCTGCTGTCGATCCCGCTCTACCGCGAGCTGCTGGCCACGCGCAAGCACGCGCAGGAAGTGATGCTGGGCTACTCCGACTCGAACAAGGACGGCGGCTTCCTGACCTCCGGCTGGGAACTGTACAAGGCCGAAATGCAGTTGATCGAAGTCTTCCGCAAGCACGGCGTGAAAATGCGCCTGTTCCACGGCCGCGGCGGTTCCGTCGGGCGTGGCGGCGGCCCCAGCTACCAGGCCATCCTGGCGCAGCCGGGTGGCGCGGTGCAGGGGCAGATCCGCCTCACCGAGCAGGGTGAAGTGATCGCCTCCAAGTACTCCAACCCTGAAGTGGGCCGCCGCAACCTCGAAGTGCTCGCCGCCGCCACCTTCGAGGCGACCCTGCTGGCCCATCCGGAAGCCGCACCGCGCGCCGAGTACCTGGCCATCATGGACGAGCTGTCGGACTACGCCTTCAAGGCTTACCGCGGCCTGGTCTACGACACCGAAGGCTTCGAGCGCTACTTCTGGGAGTCCACCGTCATCGCCGAGATCGCGCACCTGAACATCGGCTCGCGTCCGGCCTCGCGCAAGAAGACCACGGCCATCGAGGACCTGCGGGCGATTCCCTGGGTGTTCTCCTGGGCCCAATCGCGCGTCATGCTGCCTGGCTGGTTCGGCTTCGGCAGCGCCATCAACCAGTACCTCGCCAAGCACGGCGCGGGCGCGCTGGAGCGCCTGCAGGCGATGCACAAGGAATGGTCCTTCTTCGCCACCCAGCTCTCCAACATGGACATGGTGCTGGCCAAGACCGACATGGCCATCGCCTCGCGCTATGCCGAGCTGGTCAAGGACGAGGCCCTGCGTAACGCGATCTTCCCGCGCATCAAGACCGAACACGAGGCCACGGTGCAGGCCCTGCTGGCTATCACGGGCCACAAGGAACTGCTGGATGGCAACCCGCTGCTCAAGCGCTCGGTGCGTAGCCGCTTCCCCTACCTCGACCCGCTGAACCATGTGCAGGTGGAACTCCTGCACCGTTTCCGCGAAGGCACGGTGGAAGCGGGAGACGACCGCGCGCGCCGCAGCATCCACATCTCGATCAACGGGATCGCGGCGGGTCTGCGTAACAGCGGTTGAGTGCCTGGTGGACAAAAACAAAGGGCGCCTCGGCGCCCTTTGTTTTTGTCCCAAGCAGTCCGATCAGTCTTCGCGGTCCTGCAAGCGCGCCTCTGCCCGTTCAAGCCAGACGCCGAACACATGCAGCAGGCTTTCGCGGCTGAAGGAGCAACTGTCTCCAGCAAACAGGCGGCTGGACTCGATGCGCATCAAGGCATCATCCAGCGCGCGGCGATAGGTCTCCGGCAAGCGCTCGCACAGACGCCCACCTTGCTCGCGCCACAGCGCGCAGAACGCGTCCGTGCTGATCTGGTCGTGTGCGTAGTCGTCGACCGCGCCGCGCAATTGCTCGATGGCAGACATGGCACGCGCCTCAGCCTCCCAGCTCGGCGCGCACGTGCGCCCATTGCCGGCGGCTGATCGGCAGCGCGTCGACCACGCCAGTCAGGCGTACCGACCAGTGTCCTTCGCCGCCCTCCTCGCCGACCGTGCGCTCGAAGCCCACCACCCCACTACGCGCCACCAGGCAATTGCGATGGATGCGCACAAAGCGGTCCGGGAACTCATGCTCCAGTTGCACCAGGGACTCTTCGAGCAAGTACTCGCGCTCGGTCGTGCGCGCGGTCACGTACTTCAGCTCGGCCTTGAGGAAGATCACGTCACTGATCGGGATCAGGTGGATCTTGCCGCGCTCGCTGCAGGTCAGGTGGCGACGCGGTTCGGCGAACTGGTCGATCTTCTCGCGCGTCACCGGCACCGCGCGCCGCACCTTCTCCAGTGCGGCAGCCAGGCGATCGGCCCGCACCGGCTTCATCAAGTAATCCACCGCATTGAGCTCGAAGGCCTGCACCGCGTACTCGTCGTAGGCGGTCACGAAGATGATGTGCGGCCGCGGCTCCAGGCGCGTCACATGCTGCGCAAACTCGATGCCATCCATGGCCGGCATGCGGATGTCGACCAGCAGCACATCGGGTTTCACGGTTTCCAGCAGGCGCAGCGCCTCGATGCCGTTGCCGGCCATGCCGACCAGGCGCGTGGGCTGCTCCGCCGCGATATCACTCAGCAGGTCACGCAGGCGCTCGCGCGCAGGCGCCTCGTCGTCAACGATCAGGATGTTCAGCACATTGTTCTCAGTCATTTGTCATCCCTCCGGATAGGCAGGCGGATACGCACCCGGAATTGCCCATCGCGATCTTCCGTCATCAGGCTCGCCTCCATGTCGAAGAACAGGATCAGGCGCTCGCGGATGTTCTCCAATGCCATGCGATTGCCCTGTCCACGACGCGGCAGGCCGTGCGACGGGTTCAGCATGTTGATCTCCAGCATGTGCCCCTTGCGCACGACACGGACCTGGATGATGCCCGGATCCGGCGAAGGCTCAATTCCATGATAAACAGCATTTTCGAGCAAGGGCTGCAACATCAACGGCGGTACCTTGGCGTTCAGCGGCGCGTGCTTGAGTTCCCAGCTCACCTGCAGGCGGTCGCCGAGGCGCAAGCGCTCCAGTTCGAGGTAGCGATTGCACAGGTCGATCTCGTCACACAATGTCACAAGATCGCGATTGTCCTTCATCAGTTCACGGAACAGCTCCGCCAGCGATTCGAGCGCCTGCTCGGCGCGCCGCGGGTCGGAACGGATCACCCCCAGCACGCCATTGAGGCTGTTGAAGAAGAAGTGTGGCCGGATGCGCGCGGTCAGCGCCAGGATGCGCGCCTCGTCCAGCGCCGGGATCTGCGCAATCTGACGCCAGCGAAAATAGGCCGACACCGCCAGCGCCGCACCGATGGCCCAGAGCATATGGAACACATAGCCGTCACCGCGCATGCCGGAGAACACCAGGGACTGGGTGATCACGGTCAGGATCACCGCCAGCGAACACAGCAGCATGGTCATCTCGCGCCAGGTCAGGCGAGCCATCCAGCTTCCCATCAGATAGACCGTGAGCATGGCGACCAGCAGCGACAGTTCGGCCCGCGCCGCCAGGTGCATGAAGCGCACTGGCACATCGGCCAGTTCGTTGGCGCGCATCGCGGCCGTCAGCAGCAGCAACAGGTTAACCAGCACGAAGATGCGCAGCACTGCCCCCAGGTTGCGGAAATCCGGGACGGACACCCGCAAGGCGTCACCGCCAGGGCGGCCAGTGCTTTGCTTTATACTTCCAGCCTTGCCGCCGCCCCGCGCGGACTCGGCCGCGAGCGTGCTGTTCGATACTTTTTCGGCCAGTTGCGCCATTCACAGCCCCTAATCAGGCCCGGCCTCGGAATGAAGCCGCGCACGCCTGCACAACACGAAGCCTTCACATTATGGTCGATCCCCGCACCCCGAGCGCCCCGGACTCCGGCAAAGCCTGGTCCGGACGCTTCTCCGAACCCGTCTCCGATCTGGTCAAGCGTTACACGGCCTCGGTGTTCTTCGACCAACGCATGGCCGAACAGGATATCCGCGGCTCACTCGCCCACGCCCGTATGCTGGCCCGCCAAGGCATCATCGGCACGGATGACCTGGCCTTGATCGAAAAAGGCATGGCGCAGATCCTAGGTGAGATCCGCAATGGCGAGTTCGAGTGGAGCCTGGACGCCGAAGACGTGCATCTGAACATCGAGCGCCGCCTCACCGCGCTGGTGGGCGATGCGGGCAAGCGCCTGCATACCGGCCGCTCGCGCAACGACCAGGTGGCTACCGACATCCGCCTGTGGCTGCGCGACGCCATCGACCAGATCGTGGTGCTGATCCGCCAGTTCCAGGCCAATCTGCTGAGCCTCGCGGAACAGCATGCCGCCACCCCCATGCCCGGTTTCACCCACCTGCAGGTGGCCCAGCCGGTGACCTTCGGTCACCACCTGCTGGCCTATTTCGAGATGACCCAGCGCGACGCCGAACGCTTCCTGGATGCGCGTCACCGCGTCAACCGCCTGCCCTTGGGCGCGGCCGCATTGGCCGGCACCACCTACCCGATCGACCGCGAATCGGTGGCGCGCGAGCTGGGTTTCGAAGCCGTGTGCGAGAACTCGCTGGATGCGGTGTCCGACCGCGACTTCGCAATCGAATTCTGTGCCGCCTGCGCGCTGACCATGACTCACCTGTCGCGCCTGTCGGAAGAGATCATCATCTGGATGACGCCGCGCTTCGGTTTCATCGACCTGGCCGACCGCTTCACGACCGGCTCCTCGATCATGCCGCAGAAGAAGAATCCGGACGTGCCCGAGCTTGTGCGCGGCAAGACCGGCCGCATGAACGGCCATCTGATCGCCCTGCTGACCCTCATGAAAGGTCAGCCCCTGGCCTACAACAAGGACAACCAGGAAGACAAGGAGCCCCTGTTCGACGCCGCCGACACGCTGATCGACACACTGCGCATCTATGCCGACATGATGACCGGCGTCCGGGTCAAGGCCGAAGCCATGCGTGGCGCGCTGGCCCAGGGTTTCGCCACCGCCACCGACCTGGCCGACTACCTCGTCAAGAAGGGCCTGCCCTTCCGCGACGCGCACGAGGCTGTGGCCCTGGCCGTGCGCG
Source organism: Uliginosibacterium sangjuense (assembly GCF_059132465.1). Classification (NCBI taxonomy): domain Bacteria; kingdom Pseudomonadati; phylum Pseudomonadota; class Betaproteobacteria; order Rhodocyclales; family Zoogloeaceae; genus Uliginosibacterium; species Uliginosibacterium sangjuense. The sequence continues at coordinate 367,602 of NZ_CP101132.1, read as the reverse complement.
CGGCCGAAACACGCGGCTGCGACCTGGCCGACTTCACCCTGGACGAACTGCGTGCCAGCATGGCCCACGTCACCGGCGCGGCCGAGCGCCTGGACAGCGACGTCGCCGCCGCCCTCACGGTGGAGGGTTCGCTGGCCGCGCGCAATCACATTGGCGGCACCGCGCCCGAACAGGTCCGCGCCGCCATTGCCCGGGCACGCCAACGCATGGCCTGAGCGGACATGGACAGCCTGGGCGAGATCGGGCGGTACGAACTTATCGCGCTGCTGGGTGAAGGCAGCAGCAGCGAGGTCTTCCTCGCCCGCGACCCGCTCGACGGAACCCAGGTCGCCATCAAGCTCTACCGCCAGGACATGCTGCGCGATCCGCAGCACGCCCGCCTGCTGCGCCAGCAGTTGCTCACCGAAGCCACGCTGGCACGCCGCCTGAAGCACCCCCACATCGCACGCATCGTCGACGTCGTGCTGGGCGACGCGGCCACCTACATGGTGCTGGAGTACGTGCCCGGGGGCAGCCTGGACGCATTCAGCGAGCCCGCCACACTGATGGCGCCAGAGCGCTTGCTGGAAATCCTCTTCAAATGCACCCAGGCACTGGACTTCGCGTTCCGCCGCGGGATCACCCACCGCGACATCAAGCCGGCCAACATCATGCTGATGGATGCCGCCGGCACCCGCGTGAAGATCAGCGACTTCGGTGCCGCGCTAAGCCCCGACCTGCGCCAGACCGTGGTCCTCGGCCTCGGCTCGCCGGCCTACATGTCACCCGAGCAGGTCCGTGACGAGGCCCTGAACCATCAGACCGACATCTACTCGCTGGGCGCCGTGATGTACCAGTTGCTCACCGGCCAACTTCCCTTCGCCGCGACCAGCCACACCAGCCTGGCCTGGCAGATCGTCAACACCACCCCCCCGCCGCCGAGCTGCCTGCGCCCCACTTTGCCCGCCTGTCTCGATGAGGTCGTGACACGCGCCATGCATCCTCAGCGCGAGCGGCGCTACGCAAGCTGGCAGGAATTCGCCCACGACCTCAACCAGGCGGCCCGCGAGTTGCGCCAGCCGCTGTCGCAGGAGGTGCCGCCAGAAGCGCAGCGCTTCCAGGTCATGCGCGCGATGCCCTTCTTCCGACAGTTCGACGACGCCGAAATCTGGGAAGCGCTGCACCTGTCGCAATGGCGTGCCTACCAGGCTGGCGCGCTGGTCATGCGCGAGGGGGAACCGGGCGACCGCTTTGCCCTGCTGGTCGATGGTCAGGTCAGCGTCTGCTCCCAGGGACGCGCCCTGTACCGCCTTGCACCCGGCGAATGCGTGGGCGAGATGGCCGTCGTCACGCCCGACCACGGCACGCGCAGCGCCGACGTGATTGCCGACTCCGACTGTCATCTGCTGGAGATTTCCGCTCCCGCCCTGGCTCGGGCCTCGGCCGGCTGTCAGTTGCGCTTCTACCGCGCCTTCATGGACACCCTGGCGAGCCGCCTCGTCCAGGCCAACGAACGCCTGCTCAAGACATGAACACACCGCCTCTCGCCGCGGACATTGAAGCACTTGCGCGGCGAGCCTTGGGCACGGACTTCCGGCTGTCCACACTGCACCCGGTCGCCGGCGGCGACATCAACACCTGCCTGTGCGCCGACGGCGGCACCGACCGCGTCTTCGTCAAGTTACGCGCCGCCCGCGACATCTCTATGTTCCAGGCCGAGGCCGAAGGCCTGGGCGCCCTCGCCTCCGCCCGGGCCCTACGCGTCCCCGCCGTGGTGGCTTGCGAAGCCACGACCACCCATGCCCTGCTGCTGCTCGAATGGCTGGACCTCCAGCCGCTGCGCGATGAGGCCGCGGCGACCCGCGCCGGCGCCGCACTGGCCGACCTGCACCGCATCCAGGCGGCGCGCTTCGGCGGCCCCCGCGACAACTACATTGGCAGCACGCCGCAGACCAACACGCAGGACGACGACTGGGCGCGTTTCTTCATCCGTCAGCGCCTGCAGCCGCAACTCGCCCTGGCCGCCCGCCAGGGCCACGGCGGCACCCTGCAGCAACTGGGCGAGCAGGTCTGCGCCCGCCTGCCGGGCCTGTTCATCGACTACCGCCCACGGCCCAGCCTGCTGCATGGCGACCTGTGGGGCGGCAACATCGGACAATTGCCGGACGGCACGCCGGTACTGTTCGACCCTGCCAGCTACCATGGCGACCGCGAGACCGATCTCGCAATGACTGAACTGTTCGGCGGCTTCCCGCTGCGCTTCTACGCCGCCTACCGCGAGGCCTGGCCACTGGTCGCCGGCCACGAAACCCGCAAAACGCTCTACAACCTGTACCACGTGCTCAACCACCTGAACCTGTTCGGGCGTGGCTACCTGGCCCAGGCCGAGCGCATGCTGGCCGGTCTGCTGGCCGAGTTGAAGCGTTGAGCCCCGCCTGTCGACGGATTTGACACTTTATGGCGCGACCCGGCCGCGCGCCTCATCGACTCGCACAAACAACTGATTAATAAGAACTTTATTCACGTCGCTCGATCGGCACTCATCTTGCTTAAAAGTAGTGAACCCGCCCGGATGTCTCACGAAAACGTGACACATTCGTGCGTAAAATGAGTTTCCGCCGCGCACAATTGCGCTGTGTGTCACCGGATTCGCACCATGAGCACTGACCGCCAACAAGATCTCGCCCCCGCGCCCTCCACCGAGTCGCGCAATGAAGGACGCCGCCGCCTGATCCGCGGCGGCATGGCCGCAGGCCCGGTGATCCTGAGCCTGGGCAGCCAGCCCGTGTTCGGTACCGGCCTCAAGTGCATGGCACCGTCCAAGACCCTGTCGGTGGTCTCCAGTCAGACCACCAAGCACGAAGGCGATTGTGGGCAATGCCTGCCGATCACCACTTGGAAGAGCAAGTGCGGCAGCAGCTCGGACGAAGGCTACAGCCACGGCACGAAGTCCTTCCACGACATCTTTTCCGCGGGCGGCAGCGGCTATTCCTTCACCAAGACCGTCAATGGCGTGGGAGTCTCCAAGACGGTCAGGGAAGTGCTGGATGTCGGCGGCCTGGGCGCCCAATTCGCCTGCGCCTACCTCAATATCATGACCGGGCGCGGCAAGTTCCCGGTTGGCGGCCAGTACTCGGCTGCCGCCACGCTGGCCCATATTCGCCAGATCTGGGCTGCCCTTGCCCAAGGCGGCCTGTACGAGGCCAGCGCCGGCGTGCCCTGGAACTCCTCCAGCGTCAGCAGCTATCTCAGCAACACCAAGCTCGGCTACTGAGCCCCGCGACGCGGCATGCACGCGTGCGCGGAACGCTTCTCCATCGGTGACTGGCGCGTCCTGTTCTGGGACGAAGGCGCGGCTGCCTACCATGTGCGGCGCGGCGACACCCATGCGCTGGATGCGCTCACTGCCGAAGTCCTGCGCCATGGCGGTGCCGTGCATGAATTCGACGGCGCGCATCTGGCACAGTGCATCGCGCACGATCTGGACCTTCCCCTCGACGAAGCCCTGCAAGCGGCCGTGGCACAATCGCTGACGCGTTTGTGCAACCTCGCCCAAGAATGAGTGCTCCCCTGCTGGTCAAGCAAGTCAATGACGCCACGCTGCGCGCGCGGCTCGCCTGTGGCGAGTTCGTGCTGCGCACCGGTCCGTTCGCGACCGCGATCCGCACCCGGCACACCAAGGTCGTGGCGACACTGCAACGGCTGTACGCCGATAACCCGCTCGACGCCCCCGGTGGCTTTGTCGACTTCCATGTCGAGATCAAGCGGGTCGAGGGCCTGCGTGGCTGGGTCCGGCCACAAGCGGTGTTCGAGCTGGACGGCGCGCGCCCCTTCGCCCCGCTCCCGCAGCCACAGGCCTTCGCTCTGCTGGAGTGGGGGCTCAACTGGTGCATCGCCAACTTCTGCCACCAGTTCCTCCTGATCCATGCAGCCGTCATCGAACGTGACGGATTGGCGGTGATCCTGCCGGCTCCACCAGGCTCGGGCAAGAGCACGCTGTGCGCCGCGCTGGCGCATCGCGGCTGGCGCCTGCTGTCCGACGAACTGACCCTGATCCGCCCCGCAGACGGCCAAGTGCTGGGCCTCGCCCGCCCGATCAACCTCAAGAATGCTTCCATTGAGCTGATCCGCGACTTCGCGCCGCAGGCGGTGTTCGGCCCGATCGTACCCGACACCCGCAAGGGCACGATCGCCCACCTGAAGGCACCAGCCGACAGCATCGCCCGCCTGGCCGAGCCGGCACGCCCGCGCTGGATCGTGTTTCCGCGCTACCAGGCCGGCGCCGCTCCCTTGCTGCGCCCGCTACCGCCGCAGGAGGCCTTCATCTTCCTGGCCGAGAACAGCTTCAACTACAGCATCCTTGGCGAGCAAGGCTTCGAGACTCTGGGTCGCACGATCGACGCCTGCGAATGCCTGGACTTCAGCTATAGCCGACTGGACGATGCCATCGCGGTATTCGAGCGCCTGCATGCTGAGGCTGGCGCATGAACCTGTTTCGCTTGCTGGTCACCCCGGCCGACGCACTCGCACTGGATGCCCGGGGGTGGGACCGCTGCATCCGCCTGGCTCGTTCCAGCAACGTGCTGGCACGACTGGCTGAGGCGCTGGATGCCCAAGGCCTGTTATTGGCCGTACCGGCCGCACCACGCCAGCATCTGCAGGCCGCCCTGGCCTTGTCGGCGCGCCAGCGCATCGCCGGCCTGGCCGAAGTCGAGCGCATCCGTGACGCGCTGACCCCACATGGTCTGCGCTGCGTGCTGCTGAAGGGCGCGGCCTACCTGGCCGCTGGTCTGCCGACTGCACGCGGACGCCTATATGGCGACATCGATCTACTGTTCCCGCACGCCCGCCTGGGCGAAGCGGAGTCCGCCCTGCTGCTATCCGGCTGGCACTGTGGCGACGTCACGCCATATGACCAGCGTTACTACCGCCAGTGGATGCACGAGCTGCCGCCTTTCACCCACATACGGCGCCACAGCGTGCTGGACGTGCACCACAACATCCTGCCGCTGACGGCACGCCACCCTCCGGATGCACAACTGCTGCTGGACGAAGCGCGCGAACTGCCCCACCTGCCGGGCATCTGGGTGCTGTCGCCGCGCGACATGGTGCTGCACAGCGCCTGTCACCTGTTCCATGAAGGCGAGTTTCCCAACGGTCTGCGCGATCTGGCCGACCTGGACAGCCTGCTGCGCGACTTCGCACAAGCCCCCGATTTCTGGGCGCAACTGCTGGCGCGTGCCGAGCAACTGCACTTGCTGCGCCCCCTGCACTACGCGCTGCGCTATGCCAGCAGCCTGCTGGAGACGCCGGTCCCGCAGGCGGTGCTGGAACAGGTGGCGGCGAGCGAAGCCAAACCCTTGCGCCAGTGGCTGATGGACGCCTTGTACCGGCGCGCCCTGCGCCCGCAGCACACGCTGAGCGACGACCGCTGGAGCGGGCTGGCGCGCTGGCTGCTGTACGTGCGTGCCCACTGGCTGCGCATGCCGCCCCATCTGCTGGCCATGCACCTGGCACGCAAGGCCTGGTATCGCTTCACCGGTTTCAGTGACCGGCCACCCACCGAGGACACGGCCGCGCAATGAGAAACGGGCCCTGCTGGGCCCGTTTCTCATGACATCGGCGACAGAGGCCGCAGCGCTGTTACTTCGCCACGCCGGTCAGCAGGCTCTGCAGCTCGCCCGACTGATACATCTCGCGCATGATGTCGCAGCCGCCGATGAACTCGCCGTTCACATAGAGCTGCGGGATGGTCGGCCAGTTGGCGTATTCCTTGATGCCGTTGCGGATCTCGTCGTCGGCCAGCACGTTGACGGCGACATAGCTTTCCACGCCACAGGCCTTGAGGATCTGTGCTGCGGTGGAGGAGAAACCGCATTGCGGAAACTGGGGCGTGCCCTTCATGTACAGCACGACCGGGTTGCTGGTGACGGTTTCACGGATGGTGTCTTGAGCGCTCATGGGGGAGTCCTTTTTTGATCAATACCTGACAAATTTTGTCGGAATTAGTTTAGGTAATGCGCCAGTCAGCGTCAATCCGGCCCGCCCGGCCAGCAGCCGAGAGTGACGCGGGCGATGCCGGCCAGGTCGGCGTAGCTGCCGACTTCGATGAAGCCTGCAGCCCCGAGCAGTCCGCGCACCGCCTCTGCCTGGTCGTAGCCATGTTCCAGCATCAGGTAGCCGCCGGCTTGCAGGTGGGCCGGTGCGGCAGCAACAATCTGCCGCAGGTCATCCAGGCCATCCGCGCCGGATGCCAGTGCCGCCACCGGCTCGAAGCGCAGGTCGCCTTGTTGCAGATGAGGGTCGTCAGCGGCCACGTAGGGCGGATTGCTGACGATCAGATCGAAGCGCTCTCCGGCCAGCGGGGCGAGCCAGCTCCCGAAACGGAAACGCACCGGCGCACCCAGGCGTTCGGCGTTCTCGGCTGCCACGGCCAATGCGTCGGCCGAGGCGTCGACCGCCCACAGCTTGGCCGCAGGCAGCTCCAGCGCCAGCGTCACCGCGATGGCGCCGCTGCCTGTGCCGAGGTCGACAATGCGCGGCTCCGCCAGATCACCCAGCTTTTCCAGCGCCAGTTCGATCAGCAACTCGGTTTCGGGGCGCGGGATCAAGGTCGCCGGCGTGACGCGGAACTCGCGGCTGTAGAACTCGCGGTAGCCGACCAGATAAGCCACCGGCTCGCCGGCCTCGCGGCGTGCCAGCCAATCCAGGAAACGCTGCGCGGCTTCGGCCGCCAGTGCGCGTTCGGGGAAGGCCAGGAGGCTCGCCGCCGAACAGCTCGCCGCCTCGCGCAGCAGCAGACGCGCGTCCACCACGTCGATGCGGCCGGCCGCCAAGGCCAGTGCTTCGCCCAACGTAGCCGGCAGCACCATGTCAGCTCTCCTCGGTGAGCTGCGCCAGCAGCTCGGTCTGGTGTTCAGTGATCAGGCCATTGATCAGCTCGCCGATGTCGCCGTCCATGGCCGCATCCAGCTTGTACAGCGTGAGGTTGATGCGGTGGTCGGTGATGCGGCCCTGCGGGAAATTGTAGGTGCGGATGCGTTCCGAACGGTCGCCGCTGCCGACCAGGCTCTTGCGCGTGGCCGCTTCCTTGGCCTGCTGTTCGCGCAGTTGCACGTCCTGGATGCGCGCCGCCAGCACGCTCATGGCCTGCGCCTTGTTGCGGTGTTGCGAACGGTCGTCCTGGCATTCGACGACGATGCCGGTCGGCAGGTGCGTGATGCGCACCGCCGAGTCGGTCTTGTTGATGTGCTGGCCGCCCGCGCCGCTGGCGCGGAAGGTGTCGATGCGCAGGTCGGCCGGGTTGATGTTCACCTCGGCCAGCTCATCAGCCTCGGGCATCACCGCCACGGTGCAGGCCGAGGTATGGATGCGCCCCTGCGTCTCGGTCGCGGGCACGCGCTGCACGCGGTGGCCGCCGGACTCGAATTTGAGTTTGGAGTAGGCGCCCTGGCCGATCACCCGACAGATCACTTCCTTGTAGCCGCCGAGGTCGGACTCGCTGGCCGAGGCGATCTCGACGCGCCAGCCCTGGCGCTCGGCAAAGCGCGTGTACATGCGCAGCAAGTCACCTGCAAACAACGCTGCCTCGTCGCCGCCCGTGCCGGCGCGGATTTCGAGGAACAAGTTGCGCTCGTCCTTGGGGTCGCGCGGCAGCAGTTGCAACTGCAGCTCATGCTCGATGCGCTCCTGCGCCGCACGCGCGGCTTCCAGCTCGCTCTGCCCCAGCTCTTTCATCTCGGGATCGGCCAGCAGCTCCTGCGCGGTCTGCTCGTCGGCCTCGGCCTGCAGGAAGTCCTGCCACAGCTTCACCACCGGCGTCAGCTCCGAATGCTCGCGCGTCATCTTGCGGTACTGGTCCATATCGGCCGTGGCGGCGGCCGACGCGAGGATGCCGTCCAGCTCTTCGAGGCGGAAGGCGAGTTGTTCGAGTTTGCTGCGGATGCTTTGCTTCATGAGGCTGGCTTGTCGTCGGACCGCGCCGCCGCGGGGTCGAGATTGAAAATGTCGTGGACAGTCCGTGCGGCGCGTTCGCCGTCGGTCTGCTGCGCCTGGTTCAGGTACTGGGTCGGGCCATGCATGAGCTTATTGGTGAGCCCATGACTCAGCGCCTCCAGCACCGCCTGCGGGTCGTCGCCACGCGCCAGCAGACGCTGCGCACGCGCCAGCTCGGCCTGACGCAAATGCTCGGCATGCTCGCGCAGGGCGCGGATCGCCGGCACGCTGTCGCGGCGGTCCACCCAACTGAGAAAGCCGTCCACATTGCTGGTGATGATGCGTTCGGCATCCTGCACCGCGGCCTGGCGCGATTCGATGCCACGGCTGACGATCTGCGCCAGATCATCCACCGTGTAGAGGAAGACGTCGGACAGCTCAGCCACTTCGGGCTCGATGTCGCGTGGCACCGCCAGGTCCACCAGCACCATGGGGCGATGGCGGCGCTGCTTGAGCGCACGCTCGACCATGCCGCGTCCCACGATGGGCAGCGGGCTGCCGGTACAGGCAATGACGACGTCGTAACGGGCCAGAACATCGCCCACCGCCTCCAGCGCGACCACGTCGCCCCGGATGCGCTCAGCCAAGGCCTCGCCGCGTGCCCGCGTGCGATTGGCCACGGTCATCTGACGCGGCGCCACGCTGGCGAAATGCGCAGCGCACAGGCCGATCATCTCACCCGCGCCGATGAACAGCACGCGCGTGTCGCTCATGCGCTCGAAGATGCGCTCCGCGAGATGCACTGCGGCGGCGGCCATGGACACGATGTTGGCGCCGATGGCGGTCGACGAGCGCACCTCCTTGGCCACCGCGAAGCTGCTCTGGAACAGGCGATGCAGCACGCTGCCCAGGGTGCCGGCAGACTCCGCCACGCGCGCGGCCTCCTTCATCTGGCCGAGGATCTGCGGCTCGCCCAGCACCATGGAATCCAGCCCCGAGGCGACGCGGAACACATGGCGCACGGCATCGCGGTCGGGCAGGGTGAACAGATGCGGCGCCAGCTCCGGCAGGGCCACGCTGCGATAGCTGGCAAGCCAGTCGACGGCCTGCTCGGGGGTGTCCGTCGCGCAGATCAGCTCGGTACGGTTGCAGGTGGAGACGATGGCCGCCTCGCGCACCGGGGTGCGTCGCACCAGGTCGGCCAGGGCCTCGGCCACGCCCTCGGGCGGGAAAGCCACGCGCTCGCGCACCGCCAGCGGCGCGGAGTGGTGATTGAGTCCGAGAGCGAAGAGCGGCATAGGGGCGTGGGGGCGGAGACGCAGGCCGGCGGCAAGACGCCCGGGCCGGGGTGGCGGCGAGTATACCACCCGCGTCCGCCCAGCCCGGCCGGGCGTGGCCGGGGTCCAAGCGTGTCATCTTGTGGCAGATCGAAGAGGCCTCGCAGCCCGGGTGGGATAATGCCGCCCCTTCTCCATCAGCCCCGCCCCGCTCCGCCCATGTCGTCCGCGCCCACCGCCCGCCAGCCCTGGCTGCCCGTACTCTGCCTGGTGATCGTCACCTTGCTGTGGGGCACCACCTTTCCCGGCATGAAAGCGGTCGCCAGCGTGATGCCCCCTGGCTTGATGATCGGCGTGCGCTGGCTGCTGGCGGCGCTGATACTCGCGCCGATGATCGACTGGCGCGACCGCGCCTTGCTGCGCGACTCGCTGCTGCTCGCCACGCTGCTGATGCTCAGCATGCTGCTGCAGGTGCTGGGCCTGACCCTGATGACGGCCGGACGCAACGCCTTCGTCACCGGCCTCAACGTGGTGATGGTGCCCTTGTTGCTGGCCCTGGGCGGCACCCGCCTGCGCCTGCCGCACACCCTGGCCGCGGTGCTGGCCACGCTGGGCATCGCGGTGATGAGCTTCGAAGCCGGTGGCAGCCTGCTGGGCGATGGGCTGACCGGCATCAGCGCGCTGTGCTTCGCGATCTACGTGCTGGCGATGGAACGCCTGGCAGGTCGCCATCGCGCGCTGGCCCTGGCCGGCGGGCAGGCCGTCGCGATGTGCCTGCTGTCGCTGCTGTGGATCGGCGGCGAAGCCTGGTGGTGGGGCGAACGCTACGCGGCGATGGCAGCACGCAGCGGCGAGGTGTGGCGCGAGCTGCTATATCTAGGCGTGGCCTGCAGCGCCGGCGCATTGGTGATGCAGACCTGGGCACAAGCGCGCGTGAGCGCGGTCCAGGCGGCCGTGGTGTACGCGCTGGAGCCCTTCTTCGCCGCCCTGGTGGCGGCCTGGTGGCTGGGCGAAGTGCTGGGCGCGCGCGGCGTCGCCGGCGGCATCCTGGTGGTGATCGCGATGATGATTTCGCAATGGCCGGCCAAGCCGCACGCCGGTGGCGAGCATCCACACGCGCCGGGCTGAGCGCAGCGACCAGCGGCACGTCCGCGGGGAACTTTTCGCGGCGCGATCCGATCACATTGGATGATGCATCGTCGGGCAGCCGCCTGCGCGATGCCGATTAGACATCCGGCATAAGCCGGAGTACCGGGAATCCTCCGTTCAACAGGGCGGTACACCGCCCGGGGTCACTCACCCCACACGGCATCATCGCGACCCTCCGAGGGTCCATCCCGTTTGCGTGCGCCGGTCACGAGACTGGCGCTGCCCCGCCGCCGACGCGGGGCTTCCATCGTTCCGCATCACGAGGAGACAGCCGCATGCTGACGACATCCTATCTGCCCTCCTGGCCGCTGCACCTGCCCGACCTGGGCTGGGCCGCGCTGGGCCTGCTGCTCGCCATCCTGCTCGGCGAGCTGCTGCAGCGCCTGCTGCGCCTGCCACGCATCACCGGCTACGTGATCGCTGGCGCCCTGCTGGGCAATGCGCTGGCCGAAGCCTGGACACCCGATCTGCTGCCGCTGCTGAGCCCGCTGTTCGAGCTGGCCTTCGGCCTGATCGTGTTCGAACTGGGGCAACGCATCGACCTCGGCTGGCTGCGCCGCAACCCCTGGCTGCTGGCGACCAGCCTGGCCGAGAGCCTGCTCGCCTTCGGCGCGGTGTGGGCCGTGCTGATGCTGCTGCAGACACCGCCCTTGCTGGCCACGCTGACTGCAGGTGCCGCCGCCGCCACCGGCCCGGCCGTGGTGCTGGGCGTGTGCAAGGACGAGCAGGCGCGTGGCCCGGTCACCGCACGCCTGCAGTTGCTGTGCGCGCTGGGCAGTTGCATGGCCTTTGTCACGCTCGGCGTGGCCTTCGCCTGGCAGCACCAGATCGACCGCCAGAGCCTCAGCGATTCGCTGGCGCACCCGCTGTATCTGCTGCTCGGTTCGGTGCTGCTGGGCATGGTGGTGGCGCGCGCCATCTCGGGCGTGCTGTCGCGCCTGCAGGCGCGCTTCAACAGCCAGACCCTGGGCGTGGTGGGCGTACTGGTGTTCGCTGCCAGCGTGGCCAGCATGCTGCAACTGTCGGTGGTAGTGACACTGCTCGCCGCCGGCGTGCTGAGCCGCGTGCAAGACCGCCGCCATCGCCTGCAGCCGCTGGACTTCGGCCTCATCGGGCGGCTCGCGCTGATCCTGGTGTTCATGTCCTCCGGTGCGTTGCTCAAGCCGGAACACCTGTCCCTGGCCCTGGTGCCGGCCCTGGGCATCATCGCCGCGCGCGCGCTGGGCAAGCTGGTCGGGGTGTTCGTCTTCGCCCGCCAGGGCGGGCTCAGCTACCGCAAGGCTTCGCTGCTGGGCGTGGCGATGCTGCCCATGTCCGGCGCCGCCCTGCTGTGGGTGGACCGTACCGCGCAGATGTGGCCCGAGTTGGGGGCGCAACTGGCGGCCATCGTGCTGTGCGCGCTGTTCATGATGGAGCTGGTGAGTCCGCCGCTGACGCAGTTCGCACTGCGCCGCGCCGACGAAACGAACGAGAGCGAGGAGAGCATCCGATGAATGCCAATGTCACGACCGAGACGAACACGCGCGGCACCGAGGTGGAACTGGAGTTTTCGCACTCCGAGGCGCTCACGCTGGGCGTGGAGCTGGAACTGCAGATCGTCAGCCGCCTGGATGCCGACCTCACCCGCGGCGCCACCGAGCTGCTCGCACAGATTGGTCGGCGCAAGAACGTGGTGGGCGACTTCAAGCCGGAGATCACCGAGAGCATGATCGAGGTGAGCACCGGCATCCACCACGACTGCAGCCGCCTGGCCGAGGAGCTGCAGGCGATCCGCCGCACCCTGGTCGATGTCGCCGACAAGCAGAACCTGTTGATCGTTGGCGGTGGCGCCCATCCCTTCCAGCACTGGGCGGCGCGCAAGATCTTCGACAAGCCGCGCTTCCAGCACCTCAACGAGATGTACGGCTACCTCGCCAAGCAGTTCACGGTATTCGGTCAGCATATCCACGTCGGCTGCCCCAATGGCGACGAAGCCCTGTTCCTGCTGCATGGCCTGTCGCGCTACCTGCCGCACTTCATCGTGCTGTCGGCCGCCTCGCCTTACTACCAGGGCATCGACACCAGCTACGAGTCCTCGCGTCTGAACGCGATCTCGGCCTTCCCGCTGTCGGGGCGCGCGCCGCTGGTCAAGCGCTGGGCCGACTTCGTGGCGTACTACAACGAGATGCGCAGCTTCGGCGTGGTCGAGAGCATGAAGGACTTCTACTGGGACATCCGGCCCAAGCCCGAATTCGGCACGGTGGAACTGCGCATCTGCGACACCCCGCTGACGGTGGACCATGCCGCCCGCCTGACTGCGCTGGCGCAGACCCTGTGTCGCTACCTGCTGGTCGAGCGCCCCTTCGCCATCGACGAGTCGCTGTACGTGGTCTACACGCACAACCGCTTCCAGGCCGCGCGCTTCGGCTATGCCGGCAACCTGATCGACCCGGCATTGCGCCGTCCGGTACTGCTGCAGGACGACATGCTCGCGACGCTCGACAAGCTGGCGCCACACGCACGTGAGCTGGGCACGCAGGAGTTCATCGCCCAGCTTGCCGACCAGGTGCGGCGACAGGAAAACGACAGCCGCTGGATGCGCGAGCAGTTCCAATCCAGCCGTTCGCTGGCCGACCTGGTGTGGCAGCAGGCGCAGAGATGGCGACAGGGCGGCTGAGCGGCAAGACCGATCCACCACTGCGCATCGGCCTGTCGGCGCGCCTGATGCATCGCCCGCCGGCCGAGCTGGGCTTTCGCGGCAAGACCCTGCAGTACCTGGAGCAGAGCATCGCTCACTGGCTGCTGGCGGAAGGCGCGCTGGCCTTCATGCTGCCCACGCTGGAGGCGGGTGGTGCGCTGCGCCGCGCCGCGGTCAGCGTGGCGGACTACGTGCGCACCATCGACGGCCTGGTGTTGCAGGGTGGCGCCGACGTGAGCCCGCAGAGCTATGGCGAAGAGGCCCTGCGCCCCGAATGGCAGGGCGACCGTACGCGCGACCTCTACGAGCTGGATCTGATCTGGGAATGCGTGATCCAGCGCAAGCCCATCCTCGGCATCTGCCGTGGCTGCCAGTTGCTCAACGTGGCCTTTGGGGGCTCCCTGTGGCAGGACGTGGCAAGCCAGGTGGAGGGTGCGCACACGCACGTGGACCACGAGGCCTACGACCGCCACATCCACGCCGTCGATTTCCTGCCCGGCTCGCTGCTGGCGCGCCTGTATCCGCACACCGGGACGCCACGCGTGACCAGCATCCACCACCAGGCGATCAAGCGCGTGGGCAACGGCCTGCATGTCGAGGCCATGGCGGTCGGTGATGCGATCATCGAGGCGGTGCGCTGGGAGGGCGCGAGTTTCGTCTATGGCGTGCAGTGGCATCCCGAGTTCCACACCGGCACGGACGACGCCCTGCTCGACAGCGCACCACTGCTTGGTGAGTTCCTGCGTCAGGCGACGACGCGCCGACAGGACTCAGGCTGACACGGTCAAAGCGAGGTCGAGCTTCTGACGATTCGAAGCCAGCGATGCGGGCCCGCTCAGCTGGGCGGCCAGGGCGTGTAGGGCAGGGGCGGCACGGCCGCCGGCGCATGCTCGCGCAGCAAGGCGGCAAGCCGCTGCTGGCGCTCGGCCGAATCCGGGTGGGTCGATAGCAGCGCCGGAGGCGCCATGCTCTTGTCGGCCAGGGTGCGGAAGAACGCAGGCATGCCAGAAGGGTCGATGCCGGCGCGGATCAGCGCGGCCAGACCTTGCTCGTCGGCCTCGCGCTCGGCCTCGCGCGAAAACGACAGGCCCAGCATCTGTTGCGCCGCCTGCCCGGCCAGGCCGCCGCCGATGTCGCCGGTGCCCAGCGCCCATACCGCCGACAGGCCCAGTTGCTTGACCAGGCCCTTGAGGCTGTGGCGCAGCTCGACGTGCTGCACCTCGTGCGCCAGCACGCCGGCCAATTCCTCCGGCCGTTTCGTCGCCGCGATCAGCCCGGTGTGCACCACCACGATGCCGCCGGGCATGGCGAAGGCATTGACCTGCGGATTGTCGGCCACGTGGAACTCGTACTGGTAGCGCGAGCCGGCGGTGAGCCGTGCGCCGATCTCGCGCACCACGCGCAGCGCCTCGCCCTGCTCCTGCAGCTTGAGCGTGGGCTTCATGCTGGCAAAGCTGGCCTCGCCCAGCTTGCGCTCCTGCGCCACGGGAATATGACCGGCCACCCAGCCGGCCAGCGGGTCGGCGAACACGAAGAAGGCCGCCACGGCCAGCAGCGGCGCCCCCAGGAACAAGCCCAGCGCGGCCCAGCCGAAGCGACGGCCATGGCCTACCCGGCGCACCTCGCGCTGCACTGCCTCGCGCTCTGCGTGCAGCCAGGCCGGCAACGCGGCGAGGAGCTGGGCCGCCGGGCCCGCGTCCAGCACCTGCAGCGCCCAGCGCCCCTCGGGCGTGTCCCAGCCCAGTTCCAGGCCCTGCCCGTCGAAACCCACGCGCCGCAGGCGCAGGCCCGTGCGCGGCAACACCTGTGGCGGATCGAGCAGCCTCAGCGTGTCGGCGAGGACTTCAAGCTGGGCATCCTGGCCGGCCGGGGGCAGGCCAGGGGCGTAGAGGCGGACGGGAAAACCAGGCACGGAGCTGACTCACTGCCCGAATAAGCGCGTGAACCAGTCGCTCGGCACCGCAAACGTGGCATAGCCCGCGAGGAACAGGGCCAGCGGGATCAGGTAACGACGCCAGCCCAAGCCCTGCTGGGAGGGATCGGATGGACGTGAGGGCGCAATCTGGTCCGGCTTGACTGGCTTAGCTTGCTTGCGTGATGACATGTGGCCTCCAGGCGACTTCGAGTATGCAGACCGCAAGGGGTTCCGCCCAACGAGCGCAGACGTGCTGAGGACTCTGCCTGGCAAGCAGTCAAAGCCGCTGGATTCCTGCCTGCGCAGGAATGACGCCTTGCTGCGATCGCCACCGGCTCTGTCGTCCCTGCGCAGGCAGGGACCCAGCGACTTCGCACTCTCCTCACTCGGGCCGAGCGCGCGGTAAGACATTGCGCGCCGACGCAGACAGTACAAGCAGTACGGCAAGGAGGCGCAACAACGTCAGAACCATTCTGTTACGGTTTCTTACTCGTTATCCCCATCCAGCAATCCCCCCAACCCGCCCAGCAGCGAGCCCTCGCCCACCGCGCGGCCGCCGGCGGCCGGCGAGGCGCGCACGATGCGGTCGGCCAGGCGCGACAGCGGCAGGGACTGCAGCCACACGCGACCGGGGCCTTGCAGGGTGGCGAAGAACAGGCCTTCGCCGCCGAAGATTGCGCTCTTGAGCTTGCCGACGTACTGGATGTCGAAGTCCACGCTGGGCTGGAAGGCGACCACGCAGCCGGTGTCGACGCGCAGCACTTCGCCCGGCGCGAGGTCCTTGACGGCCAGGGTGCCGCCGGCGTGCACAAAGGCCATGCCGTCGCCGTCCAGCTTCTGCATGATGAAGCCCTCGCCACCGAACAGGCCGGTGCCGATCTTGCGGTTGAAGGCGATACCCAGCGATACGCCGCGCGCGGCGCACAGGAAGGAATCTTTCTGGCAGATCAGGGTGCCGCCCAGTTGGCTCAGGTCGATCGGCACGATCTTGCCGGGGTAGGGCGCGGCGAAGGCGACGCGGCGCTTGGTGCCGGATTCGTTGTGGTAGATCGTGGTGAACAGCGATTCGCCGGTCAGCAGGCGCTTGCCGGCGCCCATGAGCTTGCCGAACAGGCCGCCCTGCTGGGCCGCGCCGTCGCCGAACACGGTGTCCATCTGGATGCCGTCCTGCATCATCATCATGGCGCCGGCCTCGCCGATGGCGGCTTCGCCGGGGTCCAGCTCGACCTCCACGTACTGCATCTCGTTGCCGAAGATTTCGTAGTCGATCACATCCATGGCCATGATTGGGGTCCTCAAACTGTCTCGAAAAAGGTGGGGCCGCAAAGTATAGCGAGGCACAGCCACGACATCGTGACAGGCGCTTTTTGCACGTCGTGACGGTCGCGCGTCGCGTCGCGGGCTACATTGGGAGTGTCCGCCTGCAGTAAACTGCCTGGTTTCGCCGGTCCGGCCGGCGACTTCTGCCCCGTCCCTGGAGAACATCATGCCGCACTACCGCTCCCGTACCTCCACCCACGGCCGCAACATGGCCGGTGCCCGCGCGCTGTGGCGTGCGACCGGCATGCAGGATGGCGACTTCGGCAAGCCCATTATCGCGGTGGTCAACAGCTTCACCCAGTTCGTGCCGGGCCATGTACACCTCAAGGACCTGGGCCAGATGGTGGCGCGCGAGATCGAGGCCGCCGGCGGCGTCGCCAAGGAATTCAACACGATCGCCGTGGATGACGGCATCGCCATGGGCCACGGCGGCATGCTGTACTCGCTGCCCAGCCGCGAGCTGATCGCCGATTCGGTGGAATACATGGTCAACGCGCACTGCGCCGACGCCATGGTGTGCATCTCGAACTGCGACAAGATCACCCCGGGGATGCTGATGGCCGCGCTGCGCATCAACATCCCGGTGGTCTTCGTGTCGGGCGGGCCGATGGAGGCCGGCAAGGTCATCGCACACAAGCCGGCCGGCGACCAAGTCATCAAGCTCGACCTCGTGGATGCCATGGTCAAGGCCGCCGACAAGACGGTCAGCGATGCCGAGGTGGCCGAGATCGAACGCTCCGCCTGCCCCACCTGCGGCTCCTGCTCGGGCATGTTCACCGCCAACTCGATGAACTGCCTGACCGAGGCGCTGGGCCTCTCGTTGCCCGGCAACGGCACGGTCGTCGCCACCCATGCCGACCGCAAGCAGTTGTTCCTGCGCGCCGGCCGCCTGGCCGTGGAGCTGTGCAAGCGCTACTACGAACAGGACGACGAGTCCGTGCTGCCGCGCAGCATCGCCACCTTCGAAGCCTTCGAGAACGCCATGTCGCTGGACGTGGCCATGGGCGGCTCCACCAATACCGTGCTGCACCTCTTGGCGGCCGCCAAGGAAGCCGGCGTGGACTTCACGATGAAGGACATCGACCGCGTCTCGCGCAAGGTGCCCTGCCTGTGCAAGGTGGCGCCGGCCACCGACAAGTTCCACATCGAGGACGTGCACCGCGCCGGCGGCGTGATCGGCATCCTCGCCGAGCTGGACCGCGGCGGCCTGATCCACCGTGGCTGTCGCACCGTGCATACCAAGACCCTGGGCGAAGCCATCCATGTGTGGGACGTGATGCACGCCCACGACAACAGCGTGTTCGACTTCTACCGCGCCGCCCCCGGCGGCGTGCCGACCCAGGTCGCCTTCAGCCAGGACCGCCGTTACACCGAACTGGACCTGGACCGCAGCAAGGGCTGCATCCGCGACGTCAAGAACGCCTATTCCAAGGACGGTGGCCTCGCGGTGCTGACCGGCAACATCGCGGAAAAGGGCTGCATCGTGAAGACCGCTGGCGTCGATGAGTCGATCTGGAAGTTCACCGGCAAGGCGATCGTGTTCGAGAGCCAGGAAGACGCGGTCGAGGGCATCCTCGGCGGCCAGGTCAAGGCCGGCCACGTGGTCATCATCCGCTACGAAGGCCCCAAGGGCGGCCCCGGCATGCAGGAGATGCTGTATCCGACCAGTTATCTCAAGTCGCAAGGCCTGGGCAAGGAATGCGCGCTGCTCACCGATGGCCGCTTCTCCGGCGGCACCTCGGGCCTGTCGATCGGCCACGCCTCGCCCGAGGCGGCCATGGGCGGCGCCATCGGCCTGGTGGAAGACGGCGACATCATCGAGATCGACATCCCGAACCGGCGCATCCACCTGGCGATCCCCGACGCCGAGCTGGCCCGTCGCCGCAGCGCCATGGAGGCGCGCGGGGTCGAGGCCTGGAAGCCGGCCAACCGGGTGCGCCATGTGTCGGCCGCGCTGCAAGCCTACGCCGCCCTGACCACCAGCGCCGACACCGGCGCGGTGCGCGACGTGAGCCAGGTGCAGGGACGCTGAGGCCGACGAACGGCATTGCGGCCGGAACAAACGGTCGCAATGCCGTATTTACCAGCCTCCACGCACTCGGCGTGCGCTTGCGGGCTACGACTTTAGTCGTAAAAACTGGCAAATACGCCCTCCAGTTTCGGGCGCCGCGGTCGTAATGGTCCGAATGTAAGTGCGATTTGTGAACTTGCCGGCCCATCCACGCCCCGTCCGCGATGATCTTCCCCTCGCTCGATCATTTCGATCGCCTGTCCAGTCATCTGCACGCCGCCTACGTCCGCCTGACCAAGGACGAAGCGCTGTGGCAGGGTGATTTTGCGGGCGCGCTGCGCCACATCGCGACCGAACTGGCGACCGCCTTCGAGGTGGCTGGGGTGTCGGTGTGGCTGCTGCGCGAGGACAACAGCGCGTTCGAGTGCACGCTGCGCTTCGATGCGGTCGCGGGCCGGTTCGTCACCTGCGAACCCCTGCCCATCGCGCACTGCCCCAACTATTTCCGCGCCCTGGACGGCAGCCGCGTGCTGGACGCAGCCGATGCCCTGAACGATCACCGCACCACCGAACTGGCCACCAGCCTGCGCGAGCAGGGCGTCGGCGCCCTGCTGCAGGCGACCCTGCACCGCGCCGGCCACCTGGCCGGCACGATCTCGGTGGAGCACAGCGGCTCGGCCCGTCTGTGGCGGCGCGATGAGCAGAGCATGCTGGTCGCGGTGGCCGACATGCTGTCGCAACTGCTGGTGTTCCACGCGCTCAAGGACAGCGAGCGCTGCTACCGCACCCTGGTGGACTGCGCCGGCGACGCCATCACCACCCTGCGCAACGGTCGCTTCGTCGACTGCAACCAGCGCGCGCTGGAACTGTTCGGCTACACCCGCAGCGAATTCCTGGAACTGCGCCCCGAGCAGTTGTCGCCCCCGACCCAGCCCGACGGCAGCCCCTCCTGCGCACGCTGGGAGAGCATGCTGCAGCACGCAGCGCACAACAGCACGCAGTATTACGAATGGGTCTATCGCCGCGCCGACGGCGGCGAGTTCGAGGCCGAGGTGAGCCTGGCCGGCGTGCGCCTGGCCAACGAGGACTACATCCTGGCCATCGTGCGCGACGTGACCGAGCGCCGCCAGGCCGAGCGCGCCCGCGTGGCCGCGGCAAGCCAGCTCGAACAGCGCAACAGCACCCTGCAGGTGGTCAACAGCCTGGCCAGCCGCCTGCATGGCACGGCCGACATCAAGGTCATCGGCGAGGAGACGGTGCGTGCGCTGCACGCCCTGCACCGCCAGCCCATGCTGACCTTCTACCGCCTGATGCCGGACGGCGAGACCCTGGAGCTAATGGCTGGCGTCGGCTTCGACGACCTGGTCGCGCAGGGCTTCAGCCTGCCGGTGCGCGGCAGCCTCAACGGGCTTGCGCTGACCGAGCGCAAGATCATGCTGTGCAGCGACCTGGAGCAGGACGAGCGGCTCCACGAACAGGCCCGCCAGCGCCTGCTGCACCGCGGCGTGCGCTCGATGATGCTGCTGCCGCTGCTCTACCGCGACGAGCCCATGGGCACCATCGGCCTGCTCTACACCGAGCCCGGCGTGGCCTACTCCGAGGTCGAGATGGACACCTTGCGGGCGATCTGCCAGACCGTCTCGCTGTCCATCGCCAACGCGCGCCATGTGCAGGTGCTGGAGTACCAGGCGCTGCACGACTCGCTGACCGGCCTGCCCAACCGCACCCAGTTGCACCGCGAGGCGGCCCAGGCAATCCTGCGCGCCGACCAGGCGCGCCACGGCATCGCGCTGATGCTGCTGGACCTGGACCGCTTCAAGGAAATCAACGACACCCTGGGCCACCACACCGGCGACAGCCTGCTCAAGCAGGTGGCGAGCCGCCTGTCGCGCCTGCTCGGCGAGCGCAACGCGCTGCTGATGCGCCTGGGCGGCGACGAGTTCGCCATCCTGGCAAGGAACATCACCGGCGCCCCCGAGGCCACCGCCCTGGCCGGCACGGTGCTGGCCACGCTGCGCCAGCCCTTCGAGGCGCAGGGTCTGGCCATCGAGCTGGGCGGCAGCATCGGTATCGCCATCTACCCCTACCACGGCGACACCAGCCATGCCCTGCTGCGCTGCGCCGACGTGGCGATGTACGCGGCCAAGAGCACGGTCGGCAACATCAGCCTCTACGATCCCGAGCACGACCAGCACAACCCGCGCCGCCTGGCCATGATCACCGAGCTGGGCGCGGCCATCACCGGCGACCAGTTGCTGCTGCACTTCCAGCCCAAGCTGGACCTGCAGAGCGGGCGCTGGACCGGCTGCGAGGCGCTGGTGCGCTGGTCGCACCCCCTGCTGGGGCAGATTCCGCCGGGCGAATTCATCCAGTTCGCCGAGATGAGCGACCTGATCCGCTCGCTGACCCTGTGGGTCGCCCGCCAGGCCATCGCCCAGCTCGCGCGCTGGCGCGCCGCCGGCCACGAGGTCAGCGTGGCGATCAACCTGTCGACACGCAACCTGCTCGACGTGACCTTCCCCACCGCCCTGGCCGCGCTGATCGCCGAGTACGGCGTGCCGCCCGAGGCACTGGAGCTGGAGATCACCGAGACCGCGCTGATGGGCGACCCGGAGCGCGCCATGATGGTCGTCGACCGCCTGATGCAGACCGGCGTGCGCCTGGCCATCGACGACTTCGGCACCGGCTACTCCTCGCTGGCCTACCTCAAGCGCCTGCCGCTGACCACGCTCAAGCTGGATCGCAGCTTCGTGCAGGATATGACCGAGGATCAGCAGGACGCGATCATCGTGCGCTCCACCATCAACCTCGCGCACAGCCTGGGCATCCGCGTCGTCGCCGAGGGCGTGGAAGACGCGGCCACCCTGGCCGCGCTGCGCGAGTGCGGCTGCGACGAGGCGCAGGGCTTCCACCTGTCGCGCCCCATTGCCGCCAGCCTGGTCGACACGCTGCTGGGTCAACCCTTCTGCGGGTAATCCCGTAACAAACTTTCAATAACGCACGGTCAAGTTTCGTCCGCCCACGCCGGTAAGAACGAGAGCCCCTGCCCGCTTTCCGGGATCAGGCCCGCCAGAGGAGACAGCGTGAGCATCCGCCACCGCATACAAACCGCCACCGACACCCTGCGCCGCCAACTGCGCGGGGCCCCCGCGTGGCAACCCCGCGCCACGCTGGCCGGCGGACGCGAGGCCCTGCGCGAGGGCGTCGCGCGCCTGCGCCAGGGCGGCCTGCGCGGCTTCCTGCAGCCTGGCGTACGCCTGCTCAACCGCCTGCGCTACCCCGCCAAGTTCGGCCTCATCGCGCTGGTTTCCTCCGTCGCCATCGGCTTCTTCGTGGTGTCCCTGCTGTTCGCCGTCTACAGCGAGCTGTCGGCCGCGCGTGCCGAGTTGGCCGGTCTCAAGCTGTGGGAGCCGGCCGCCCAGCTCACCGGCAAGCTACACGCCCTGGCCGGCGAGACGGCCAGTGCCGGCGCTGGCGACGAGGCGGCCAAGGGGCGCCTGGGGAGCGCACGCAACGAGGTGGACGAGGCCCTCAAGCGTTTCGAGTCCGCCATCGCCGCCAGCGAACTGGACCTGGCGCCCCAAGCGCAAGCTATCGCCAAGGCCTGGCAGCAACTGCGCCCACAGGTCGAGCAACTCACCAGCAAGGACCTGGCCGCGGCGGTCGCCCCGCTCGACGGCCATCTGCTGGACTTCATGCGCGACCTGGGCGAAGCCTCACAACTGATCAGCGACGCCTCGCCCGAATCGGCCTACCTGGGCGACCTGCTGGTGCGACGCATCCCGCAGCTCGCCGACTCCCTCGCCAGCGTGCAGGCACTGGGCACGAAGTTGCTCGTTGAGCGCGAGATCAACGCCGAATGGCGCCAGATCGGCACCCATTACACCAACCTGCAGCGTGGCGCCAACGGCCTGGCCGAAGTCATGCGCCGTGACGCCGCCGCCAACCCGGCGCGCAAGGCCCAGGTCGATGCCACGCGCGAGCAGGTCAGTACTACCCTCGCCAGCTTTGCCGAGATCGCCGACCGCGAACTGGTCAAAGGGGCCTTCACCTTGCCGGTGCCGGAGTTCGTCCAGGCCGCCGGGGCGGCGCGCGAAGCGCTCTTGACCCAGGCCGGCAACAGCCTGCTGCCGCCGCTGCGCACCGCGCTGGAAGCGCGCATCGAACGCTTGCAGGCGCGCTTCTGGAGCAGCGGCATCGCCGTCGGGGTGATCCTGGTGCTGCTGACCTACGCCTCGCTGGCGATGTTCGTCTCCATCCTCGGCGCGGTGGAAGAGCTGTCGGCCGGTGCGCAGGAGATTGGTGCCGGCGATCTCACGGCGCGCGTGCGCTTCTCTTCGCGCGACGAACTGCGCGCGGTCGCCGAGCAGTTCAACGGCATGGCCGAGAACTTCGCCGGCGTGATCAGCGGGCTTAAGCGCAGCGTGGCCGAACTGAGCGACTCGGCGCGCGCGCTGCGCGATTCGGCCGAGCGCGTGACGCACGGCTCGACTCAGCAGAGCGAGGCCGCCTCCAGCATGGCCGCGGCCATCGAGGAGATGGCGGTGGGCGTGGACGAGATCTCGCGCCACGCGGGTTCGGCCGAAGCCTGCTCGCAACAGACCGGCACGCTGGCCGAAGAAGGCAGCGCCGTGGTGCGCGACACGGTGGCCGAAATGGAACGCATCGCGGGCGCGGTCAACGAGTCGGCCGAGGTGATCCGCGAACTGGGCAAGAACACCGCGCGCATCAGCAAGATCGCCGCGTCGATCAAGGAGATCGCCGACCAGACCAATCTGCTCGCGCTCAATGCCTCGATCGAGGCCGCACGCGCCGGCGACGAAGGGCGTGGCTTCTCGGTGGTGGCCGACGAGGTGCGCAAGCTGGCCGAGCGCACCACCCAGGCGACCTCGCAGATCGCCGGCATGGTGGGCGCCATCCAGGGCGGCACCCAGCGGGCGGTGAGCGCCATGCAGAACGGCGTGACCCGCGTGCGCGAAGGCGTGGCGCTGACCAGCCAGGCCGGCGACGCGATGCAGCAGATCGGCACCGAAGCGGCCCGCGTGGTGCAGGCGGTGGCCGACATCTCGCTCGCCCTGCGCGAGCAGACCAGTGCCAGCACCGAGATCGCGCAAAGCGTGGAGCGCATCGCCGAGATGGCCGAACAGAACAGCAGCGTGGTCGGCGACACCGCCCGCACCGCCGCCCAGCTCGACGAACTGGCGCGCAAGCTCAACACCGAGATCGGACGCTTCCGCGTGTGACGCGGCCGGAGAACGTGACGTGAACATCCTCAAACTGATCCTCGCCCCGCTGGTGCTGCTGCTCAACCGCCTGCGCTACCCGTGGAAGTTCGGCCTGCTGGGTGGCCTGGCGATCCTCGCCATCGCCTACTTCATGGTCGGCCTGGCCGGCTGGCTGGGTGCCGGCCTGTCGGCAGCGCGTCAGGAGGCACGCGGCGTGGCCCTGATCGAGCCCAGCTTCGCCGCCATGCGCGCGATGCAGGAATACGTGGGCCTGGGCTATGTCGCGGCCGGCAACGAAGAGCTCAAGCCGCTGGCCGAGAACGCGCTGTCCGCCGCCGACAAGGCCTTCGCCCGCCTGGATGCGCGCATCCTCGACGCCGACGGCCCCCTGGGCGATCTCAAGCCGCACGCCAAGCGCATCGCCGAGGCCTGGGGAACGGTCAAGCAGACGGCCGCCGGCAGCGAGGTGCGGCAGATCGTCGAGGCCCGTCCGCACAAGGCGGTGCTGGACGCCATCGACGCCCTGCTGCGCGACGTGGCGGATGCCTCCGGCATGTCGCGCGACCCCGACGCGCGTGCCACCTACCTGATCGACGCGGTGCTCAACAAGCTGCCGGAAGGCGCCGAAGCGATCAACGGCGTGCGCATCTCCGGCAGCCTGGTGCTGGGGGTGCCCGGTTTCGCCCGCGAATGGCGTCGCATGGGCACGCAGATCGAGGAGATCGAGCGCACCCAGGCCGAGCTGGAGCAGGCCTTCAAGCGCATCGCGCGCTACGACGCCGGCCTCGGCGACTCGCTGGGCCAGGGGGCGGCCGCCATGGGCAAGGTCGCTGGCGAGTTCATCGAGCTGAACCGCAAGAACATCATGAGCGGCACCCGCGGCATCGAGATCAAGCCCTATGCCATCGAGGGCCGCAAGGCCCTGGCCGGTTATTACGAGCTGATGGAGGACGAGGTGCTCGACGAGCTGGCCTCGCTGGTCAACTGGCGCGCCCGCACCCTGTGGCTGCGCGTGCTGCTGGCCGGCGTGCTGGCCCTGGGCATGGCCGGCCTGCTGGCCTACACCCTGGGCAGCATGTTCCTGTCCATCACCCAGTCGGTGGATGCGCTGCGCGAGGGAGCCCAGCGCATCGCCGCCGGCAACCTGGGGCACCGCATCCAGCTCGATTCACGCGACGAGCTGGCCGGCGTGGCCGAACGTTTCAACGCCATGGCCAGCGGCTTCGACGCCATCATCGGCACGGTCCAGGCCAGCGTGCGCGAAGCCACCCAGGCCGCCGCCGCGCTGCGCCAGTCGGCTGACACGGTGGCCCAGGGCTCGACCCGGCAGAACGAAGCGGCCGCCAACATGGCCGCCACGGTGCAGGAAGTGACCGTGGGCATCGGCGAGATCGCACGCCTGGCCGGCGATGCCGACCAGATGGCCAGCAACTCCGGCGCGGTGTCGGGCCGCGGCGAAGAGATCGTGACCCGCACGGTTGCCGAGATCGAACGCATCGCCGAGGCGGTGAGTCAGTCCTCCCAGGTCATCGACGAACTGTCCAACAACTCGGAGGCGATCGGCGCCATCGTCGCGACGATCAAGGAGATCGCCGAGCAGACTCACCTGTTGGCGCTCAACGCGGCGATCGAAGCGGCACGCGCCGGCGAGTCCGGGCGTGGCTTCGCGGTGGTGGCCGACGAGGTGGGCAAGCTGGCCGACCGCACCAACAAGGCCACGCAGGAGATCACCGAGATGATCCAGTCGATCCAGTTCGGCACCGGCGAGGCCATCGCCGCGATGCAGAAGGGGGTTGGTCGTGTGGCCGACGGCGTGGCGATGACGCGCAAGGCCGGCGACGCCATGCACCAGATCCACGAGGCCTCGCGCCAGGTCGTGCAGTACGTCGGCGAAATCTCCGACGCGATGCGCGAGCAGGCCGCCACCAGCACCGAGATCTCGCGCAACGTGGAACAGGTCGCCCAGATGGCCGAAGCCAACCACGCCGTGGTCGACGAGACCGCCGCCACCACGCGCGCGCTGGAGCAACTGGCCGCCCGCCTGGACGGCGAGATGCAGCGCTTCACGCGCGGCTGAGCAAGCTACCTCGGCCGCAAACCCGGGGGCGGCAGCGCCCCCACCGGGCCCACTTTGATCCAAACCAAAGTCGTAGGCGTATACCCTTTATCCAGCCCAAAGTAAGCCCCCTCGCCGGCCGATAAGCCAGTTTCCCGGTCTGTGTTTTGCGCAACGCAGCACGCAGCGGCCGGCCATGGTTCAAGCTGGGAGAGGATCGATGAGTATCGCGAAGAAGATGGCAGGCATCGTCCTGCTGGGAGTGCTGGCGATGGTGCTGTCCGGTGCGCTGGGGGTCAGCCAGTTGTGGCGCCTCAACGACAGCCTGGAGTCCCTGAGTGACGAGACCGTGCCACATGTGGTCAGCCTCGGGATAGCGGCGCAGTCCTTCGAGCAGGCGCAGAGCGCGGCCTATCGCTACATCCTGAACACCCGTCCGCAGGACAACGAGGCCTTGCTGCGCGACGTGACCGCGCCGCGCAAGGCGCTGGACCAAGCACTCGAACGCTATGCCAGCCTGCTGGCGGGTGAGGAAGACAAGACTCTGTTCGAGGCCGACCGCAAGGCAGTGACGGCCTACCTTGCCAAGCTGGACCAGGCGGTGAAATACAACCGCGACTCGCTCAACGCCGATGCACGCGACACCATGGCCGACGCGGTACCGCTGGCGGAAGCCGTGACCAAAGCCTTCGCCGCCCATACCGCCTACAACATGAAACTGGCCGAGGCGGCGCACGAGCGCGGCGACGCCGCCTTCGGCTCGGCCCTGTTGCTGACCGCCGTACTCACCGTGGTCTTCGCGGTCGGGCTGGGCCTGGCCGGCTGGCGCGTGAGCCAGGGCATCGTGCGGGCACTCGACAAGCTGCGCAACACCTTGGTGGCGATCGAATCGCAACTGGACTTCACACGCCGCAGCGGAATCCGCGGCAGCGACGAGGTGGGCCAGGCGGGCGCCGCTTTCGACAAGCTGCTCGACACGCTGCAGACAAGCATCCGCGGCACGCGCGAAGGTGCGCTGGCATTGGCCGGGCTAGCCGGCACGCTGGCCGGCACGGCGCACGAGGTGAGCCAGTCGTCGGAGCAGCAGGGCGACGCGGTGCAGGCCATGGCGGCCGGCATGGAAGAGATGAGCGTAAGCATCCAGCACGTGGGCGAGCAGGCACGCGACGCGAGCCGCGTGTCCACCGCCTCCGGCAAGCTGGCGCAGGAGGGCGGGGTAGTCATCGGCAGCACGGTGGAAGACATCCACGCCATCGCCGAGACCGCGCGCATCGCCGAACAGCGCCTGCAGGAGCTGGAGGGGCAGACCCAGCGCATCGACGGCGTGATCAACGTGATCCGCGAGGTCGCCGAGCAGACCAATCTGTTGGCCCTCAACGCCGCCATCGAGGCGGCGCGCGCCGGCGAGCAGGGACGCGGCTTCGCGGTGGTGGCCGACGAGGTACGCAAGCTGGCCGAACGCACCGCGCAGTCCACCGCCGACATCGCGCAGACCATCGGCGCCATGCGCAACAGCGTGGAACAAGCCGTGGTGGGCATGCACGTCACCATCGAGCGGGTGGAGAGCGGCGTGCAGCGCGCCGCGCGCGCGACCGAGGTGATCGGACAGATCGGCAACCAGGCCGGCGAAGCCGTCACCGTGGTCAGCGACATCTCCGACGCCTTGCAAGCGCAGGGCGAGACAGCGCAGAGCCTGGCCCAGAAGGTGGAACTCATCTCGCGCATGGCCGACGACAACCGCCACGCGGCCGACCAGGCTGCGCGCAGCACGCAGGAGTTGGAGCGCCTGGCGGCCAGCCTGCGCGGCGGGGTCGAACGCTATCGCGTGTAGAGCGACGGGGTGACCGGCCGGCAGCCGCCGGCCGCGTGCGCGCACACTCAGGCAAAGGCGGCGTACAGTGGCAGTCCCACATCCTGTTTCCAGGAGGCCTGCCATGTCATCACGCCGTCATTTCCTCGCTTGCTCCATGATCGCCCTCAGCCTCGGGCTGGCCGGCAGCGCCTGGGCCGCCGACGCCAAGATCGAAAAGAAACGCGCCGACATCCGCAAAGGCGTCAGCGAGACCCTGCAGGAGTTCTACAAGGCCGACGCCAAGCTCAAGGGCGAGGTGCAGAAGGCGGCCGGCTACGCGGTCTTCAAGACCTACGGTGGCAGCCTGATCGTGGGCGGCGCCGGTGGCGAAGGCCTGGCCCATGACAGCAAGAGCGGCAAAGACACCTTCATGTCCATCGCCCAGGCCAGCGCCGGCCTGCAGGTCGGCGTGTCACGCACCCGCTACCTGTTCGTCTTCAAGGACGCGACCGCCATCCAGCGCTTCATCGACAGTGGCTGGGAGGCCGGCGCCAGCGCCTCGGCCGGGGCAGGCGCCGGCAAGGAAAAGATCAATGCCGGCGCGGGCGCGGGCGAATTCACCGGCGGCAAGGTCTACACCCTGACCGATGCCGGGGTGCAGGCCGGCGGAGCCGTCGCCGGCACCAAGGTGTGGAAGAACGACGAGATCAACTAGGGCGTGCTGCCCTGCCCCTTCGGGCAGGATGGCTCAAGCACACACGCCGGAAGGCGTAGTTGCTTGAGCCGTCCAACCATTCATTCTGCATAAATAAGTTCGTCGGACGGCCCTCCGTACTCCCGGTTGTCATCAGGAGGGCATGTGGTATTGAAAGGCAGGCGTTCCCTGGGTTCGCTGCAGCAGTCGGTCTTCCTGTGGATCGGCGGCTTGCTGCTGTCCGTCGCCACCCTGCTCACATACGTGCTGATCCAGAGCCGTCAGCACTACGACAGCAGCGCCACGGCGATCTCGCAGAGCCTGGCGCAGAGCATCGAAACCTTCCTCGCGGCGCATTTCCAGGCCATGGATTTGGCCTTGCTCAGCGCGAGCGACGAGTTCACCGCCCGCCACCGCGAGGGCAACTTCCAGGCGGAGAGCTTCAACCAGCTTCTGCGCAGCTTGCGCCTGCGGGTACCCAATGCCACTGCCATCCGGGGAACGGACGTGGATGGCACGGTGATCTATGGTGACGATGTGGATCGGCGCCAGCTACACAACGTGGCCGGCCGCGAACACTTCCGCCGCGCGCTCACCGAGCGCGGCCTGATCATCAGCCCGCCCGTCGTCTCACGCCTGACCGGAGACCTGATCCTTCCCGTCACCCGCAGCCTGCTGACACCGGACGGGCACTTCGCCGGCACGGTATCCATCCATACCGCCGTACCCCGCCTGGAGGAGTACTTCTCGTCTGTGCGCGTGGGCACACAGGGCGTGGTGACCCTGATCGATCTGCAAAGACGCGTGCTGGTGCGCTACCCCAGACCGCCCGACGCCAGCCCGGACAAGGTCGTCGTGCTGAACGCGCCCTTCACAGTCCGCGCGGTGGAGGCGCGACTGCGCCAGGCCAACTATGAAAGCCATAGCCCGGTGGACGGCGTCAGCCGCATGCTGACATTGCGCCGCGTCGGCGGCTATGACACTTACGTGATCAGCGGCATCGGCACCAGCGACTATCTGCGTCCGTGGTACCACGAGCTGGCCGCTGGCGTGGCCGCCTTCGGTCTGCTATGCATCCTGAGTATCGCATTCGGCCTCAATCTCAAGCGCCGCTGGCGGAGCGAGCTGCGGGTGCAGTCGCTGGAGGCCGGCGCCCAGGCGCATCGCGAGCTGGAGGCGGTGATCACCGCGATCCCCGATGCCTTGCTGGAGCTGAGTGCGGATGGGCGTTGCCTGCGCGTGATGGGCACTCAGGATACCGGCTGGCTGCCGCCGGGCCCCTCGCCGCTCGGCCGAGGGTTGGAAGAGCTGTTTCCGCAAGACACCGCCGCCAGCCTGCGAGAGGCGCTGGAACAGGCGCTTGCGCATGGGGTGTCCCGCGGCACGGAAATCGCTTTGACGCGCGAAGCCACGCAACGCTGGTACGAACTATCGATCGCCCGCACTGCGGACGGAGACCCAGCGCGCAGCCGCCTGATCATGCTGGCACGCGACATCACCGAACGCCAGCTCGCCCGGGCCCAGGTGGAGCAACTGGCCTATTCGGACCTGCTGACCCGCTTGCCCAACCGGCGCATGTTCATGGGACGTCTGCGCCAGAGCCTGGCGGCCAGCCAGCGCAGCGGCAAGTACGGCGCCCTGCTGTTCCTCGACCTCGATCACTTCAAAGCCGTCAATGACACGCTCGGCCATCAATGCGGTGACCTCCTGCTGCAGCAGGTGGCCCAACGCCTGCGCTCGATCGTGCGTGAGGAAGATGTCGTCGCCCGCCTGGGCGGTGACGAGTTCGTAGTGATCCTGGAACAGCTCGACGCGCAGCACGACGAGGCGGCCAGCCAGGCAATGCAGGTCGCCCGCAAGATCGTCGACGCGCTGGACGCAAGCTACGACCTGGACGGCCGGCGGGCCCAAACCACGGTCAGCATCGGCGTCTCACTCTTCCTTGGCCAGGCGTTCAGCGTGGAGGATTTGCTCAAGCGTGCCGACACCTCGATGTACCAAGCCAAGGGTGCGGGGCGCAACGCGGTGCGTTTCTTCGACCCTGCGACGCAGGCCGCCACCGAGGCGCGCAGCGCGCTGGAAGCGGCCCTGCGCCACGCCCTGGTCAATGAGGAGTTCCTGCTGTGCTACCAGCCGCAGGTGGGCCACACGGGCCGCTGCATCGGTGCCGAGGCCCTGATCCGCTGGAACAGCCCGCAACTGGGCATGGTGTCGCCAGCGAACTTCATCCCGCTGGCCGAGGAGTCGGGCCTGATCTCACCCATCGGCCACTGGGTCATGGCCGAGGCCTGTCGTCGCCTGGCAGACTGGCAGGCCTCACCCGCCACGCATGACCTCACCTTGGCCGTCAACGTCAGCGCACGCCAGTTCGCCCACCCCACCTTCGCCTCCGAGGTCTGCGAACTGGTCGAGTACTACGGCGTCGCCCCCACGCTCCTCAAACTGGAACTGACCGAGAGCCTTTTCATCAGCAACATCGACACGGTCATCGAGCGCATGCAACAGCTTGCTCGGTTCGGCATCCGCCTGTCGCTCGACGACTTCGGCACCGGCTTCTCCTCCATGGCCTATCTCAAGCGCCTGCCGCTCTCGCAGATCAAGATCGACCGCTCCTTCACCGACGACATCCTCCACGACCAGCACGACAAGGCGATCTGCGAGGCCGTCATCACGCTGTGCCGCACGATGGCGCTTGAAGTCATCGCCGAAGGCATCGAAACACAGGCACAGTGGGACTTCCTGCGCGAGCTTGGGTGCCGCCTCGGCCAGGGCTACCTGTTCGGCCGCCCGATGCCCGCCGCGGACTTCGAGGCCTGGCTGCGCGCCCACCTGGAACCGCAGCAACCGTCCTGATCTGATGCCGCGGCCTCAGGGCTGAGCGCCGCGCCACGGCAGCTCGCGTGTAGCGCGACGCATCACCTCGACGAAGGCGCGCAGTTTGGCTGGGTAGAACGGCGCATACGGATAGACCAGGTACACCGGCAGCGACGCGGCCTGCCAGTCCGGCACCAAATGCAACAAGCGCCCGGCCGCCAGGTCTTCCTGCACCACCCAGGCCGATGCTGCCGCCACGCCGACGCCGCGCAGTGCGGCACTGCGCAGCGCGTACAGCGAATCGGTGGTGACACGCGGCGCGAGCTCCAGCGTCTGTTCCTCGCCGCGCGGGTTGAACAGCGTGATCTCGTTGCGATAGTAGGGTTGCAGCGCCACCCACGGCAGTTCGGCCAGCGCGGCCGGCTTGCGCGGCAACTTGCGCCCGGCCAGCAGGGACGGCGCGGCAACCAAGATGCGCGACACTTCGGCGATGCGTACCACCACGGCCAGCGGGTCCGCTTCGCCACCGACGCGGATCGCACAATCGATACCTTCCCCGATGAAGTCGGGTGGTGTGTCATGCAACAGCCACTCCACCGCCACTTTCGGATGGCGCGCCAGGTACTCAGCCAGTGGCTCCACCAACTGGTGCTGACCAAAGGCATGGGGCACCACCACGCGCAAGGTACCCTGCGGCTCGTCAACCGCCCCCCGTAGGTCCGATTCGAATTCGCTCCACGCCTCGATCAACTCCTTGGCCCGCGCGTAGTAGCGCGTACCGGCCTCGGTGAGTTTCATGGCATGCGTAGAGCGCAGCACCAGTTGCAGACCGAGCGAGCGCTCCAGAGCCTGCAGGCGACGGCTCACCGTCGGCTGGGTTGCGTTCATCTGCGCGGCCGCGGCGGACAGGCTGCCCGCCTCGACGATGCGGATGAAGGTCTGCATGAGAGTCAGCCGGTCGGCACTCTTCTTCATGCACAGAATGTATAACAGTTCTGCATTTCATGCGCCTACCGTGGCATTGGCGTCGGCGGCACACTGCGCCCACCTCCTCCCGACCTTCCCCTTCCCGGAGCACACAACATGAACAACCCCGCCATCACGGCCGATCAGGCCGCGTCCGAAGCCCCGCCTACACTCGATGCCGGCCTGGTCTTCCTGCTTGCCGCCGGTGCCGGTCTCGGCGCCGCCTCGCTGTACTACAACCAGCCCATGCTCAACACCCTCGCCCGCGAGTTCGGCGCCAGCACCTCGGCGATCGGCCGTATCCCGACACTGACCCAGATCGGTTATGCACTAGGCATTCTGCTGCTGGCACCTTTCGGTGATCGCTATGACCGTCGCCAGATCATCCTCGGCAAGACCGTGCTGTTGAGCCTGGCCTTACTCGCCATGGCCTGCGCGCAGTCACTGTGGCAACTGTGCGCGCTCAGCGTGGCCATCGGCGTCGCCGCCTCGCTGGCTCAGGACTGCGTACCGGCCGCCGCCGCGCTGGCGCCAGAGGCGCGACGCGGCAAGATCGTCGGTAGCGTCATGACCGGCCTGCTGCTGGGCATCCTGTTGTCACGCGTGGTCAGCGGCAGCATCACGCAGTGGTTTGGCTGGCGCGCCATGTTCGGCCTTGCCGCGCTGTCCATCGCGGCCTTGGGGCTGGTCGCGGCACGCCGCCTGCCGCGCTTCGCGCCGACCACCGACTTGCCCTATGCGGCCCTGCTCGGCTCACTGCTGAGCTTGTGGCGCAGCCATGCCGGCCTGCGCCGCGCCGCACTGGCCCAGGGCTTCCTCAGTGCGGCTTTCAGCGCCTTCTGGTCCACCCTGGCCGTGATGCTGGCGCAGCCACCCTTCGGTTACGGTGCTTCCGTGGCCGGAGCGTTTGGCCTGGCCGGCGCGATCGGCGCCCTGGCCGCCCCCATCGCCGGCGGTATCTCGGACCGCAAGGGTCCCGAACTGGTCACCCGCGTCGGCGCCCTGCTGGTCTTCACGAGCTTCGCCGGCTTCTTCCTGGCGCCGGACAATCTGTGGCTGCTGATCGCTGGCACGCTGCTGTTCGACCTCGGCGTACAGGCCGCCCTGATCGCACACCAGAGCATCATCTACGGCCTCGAACCCCCGGCGCGCAGCCGTCTCAACGCACTGCTGATCGGCGCCATGTTCATTGGCATGGCCAGTGGCTCGGCATTGGGCAGCCTGGCGCTGGAGGCCGGCGGCTGGCGTGGGGTGAGCCTGCTGGCTGGCGCGGCGGCACTGGTGGCGCTCCTGGTGCGGCTGTGGCCTCGGCGTGCCTGAGACAGACACTCAAACGGGCAACACTTTCGTCAAGGCTCAATCTTCAAGCTAGGCTGAATATAGAAAAACATAAGCTGGGTTTCCCGCACAGAGATCTTATGGTCCCGATATGCGAGGAGACATCATGCTAGGACGAATCTGGAGGGGCTTGAAGCGTTGGCGGCATGTACATCTGGGACCCGTATCGGTGGTATTCAAGTTGGAGCGACGCGTGCCACTGATTCAGAGTGCGTGTCACCGAGCTGGTCAGTGTGCCGATCTCACATCGCCTAAAGTGCGTTGCCCCGCGCAGACGGATGCCGCATCCCCGCCCGAGATCGCCCTGATCGTGGGTGTGGGCCCTGGCTATGGCGAGGCGCTTGCACGGCATCTTGCCAAGGCCGGGATGCTGGTCGTCATGGCTGCCCGCAACGCACACCGACTCGACACACTGGTCGAGGAGATTTCCCAGGCAGGCCATCGTGCCTGCGCCTTGCCATGCGACGCTACGAGGGAAGATTCAGTCCGCGAACTGTTCTCGCGTGTGAAGGCTTTGCACGGCACGCCTCATCTGGTGGTCTGCGCGTTGCAGAGCTTTGGCCCGGGACTGGCCAGCGAGATCGAGCTACCTGCATTCGAAGAAGGATGGCGACTGAACTGCGTGGGTTCCTTTCTTGTCGCGCGCGAGGCGGCTCGGCACATGGCACCCCTGCAGCAAGGCACCATCCTGCTGACCGGGTCTACCTCTGCCTTGATTGGCCGTGAAGGCCACCTCAACCTGGCCGTCGGTAAATTCGGACAGCGCGCGTTGGCTCAGGTCCTGGCGCGCGAGTTATGGCCCAAGGGGATTCATGTCGTCCATCTCGTGATCGACGCCGACATCCACGAGGGTCAGGCCCGTGAGGATGGCGGACCACAGACCGACCCGGGCCACCTGGCCAGCCTCGTGCATATGCTGCACCGGCAACCACGCAGCGCCTGGACAAGCGAACTCGACGTACGTCCCTGGAATGAGCGGTTCTGGGAACACTGCTGAGCACACCACCCGTTGTTGACCGCAATCCAAGCAGCGGCCTCCTCGACCACCGACAATCCGCGACCGGCCACGCGCCGGTCGTTTTGCATCTGCATCCCCTGAACCTGTCGAGGAAGTCTGAACATGTCTGTTACCCTCCCCCTGCAGCAGCGCAGCCATTTGCCGCGCGCCAGCGAACGCCTCACCAGCGAGCGGGTGGAACTGCAACTGCTGACCACGCTCAAGTGCAACCTCAAGTGCACCTACTGCTCGATCAGCGAAGGCGAGGTGCTCGGTTCGCTGGGCAATGTGAGTTACGAGCTGGCCGCGCTGGATCGCTTCGTCGACACCCATCTCGCGGGCAAGGATGTCTACGTCACCTTCTATGGTGGCGAGCCGACGCTGAATCGCCCCTTCATGGAAGCGGTGATGCGGCGCTATCCGCAGTTCCGTTTCCAACTGCAGACCAATGGCACGCTGCTCGACGACCTGCCGGCCTGGGTGTTGCAGCGGCTGTCCAACATCCTGGTCTCCATTGATGGCGGCGAAGCGACGACCGATGGCTATCGCGGGCGCGGCATCTACAGGCAGATCCGCAAGAATCTCGCCAAGGTGCACGACCAGCTCGGCGGCAGCGTGACCGCGAGAATGACGTGGTCATCCGATGCGATCTGTTTCGAAGAGATCGACGAGCTGGCCACGAGTTTCGATTATCTCTACTTCCAGTTCGTCGCCGGGGACGCCTACCGTGGCGAGTCGCTGGCGCGGCGCAAGGCGGTGCTCGATCAACTGGTCGAGCGCTTCTTCGCCCACAGTGATGCGCTATACCCGGTGATCCCGCTGATGGGCATCGTGCGCAACAAGCTCGCCCCTGCCGTGGCGGCCGCGCGCTACGCCGGCCGCACGCAGTGCCGCGCCTCCAGCCACTTGCTCAACGTGATGCCGGATGGGCGCATCTACGCCTGCCCCGATCTGATGCACCTGCCCGAGATGCAGATGGGCGACATCGGCGACAACTGGCTGCGCGACAGCCCGCTGCAGCCCACCGCCGACATGCCCTGTCATGGCTGCGCGGCGCATAGCTGGTGCCGTGGCAACTGCATGAAGAACCTGTACCTCGGCTATGTGCGCAAAGATCCTGAATGGCGCGAACAGGTCACCGACCCGATCTGCGAGCTCGTACGCCACCTGGGCGAAGCCATCGACCGCCACGATCCGCAAGCCTGGTTCGCCCGACTGCCCCTGCCACTGCGCCGCCAGATCACCGACAGCGAGGTCTACGACTATGTCGAGATCATGCCCTGAGGCTCGGGCGGCTCAGCCCACACGCTCGTAGAAGAAGCGCGTCAGGTGGAAGAACACCGGCGCGGAGAAGCACACCGAGTCCAGACGGTCGAGCATGCCGCCATGGCCCTCGATCATCTGGCCCCAGTCCTTGACGCCGCGGTCGCGCTTGATGGCCGACATCACCAGGCCGCCGGCGAAACCCATCAGCGTGATGGCCAGCGCCATGCCGGCCGCCGCCAAGGGCGTGAAGGGCGTGATCCACCACAGCGCCGCGCCCAGCGCGGTGGCGCTGGCGATGCCACCGACGAAGCCTTCCACG
This sequence comes from Uliginosibacterium sangjuense, assembly GCF_059132465.1. Lineage (NCBI taxonomy): Bacteria > Pseudomonadati > Pseudomonadota > Betaproteobacteria > Rhodocyclales > Zoogloeaceae > Uliginosibacterium > Uliginosibacterium sangjuense. The sequence goes on along the minus strand of NZ_CP101132.1, from coordinate 331,872 downwards.
GTCTTGGACGGCGACACGTTGGGCGCGATCTTGTAGCGACCGAGCAGCTTGCCCCACACGTACTGCAGCACATCGCTGGACTGCACGACGAGGATCAGGAACACCACCAGCAGCAGGTTGCGATCCTCGAAGCCGGGAATCTTCAGCGCCAGCAGGGCCGGCACATGCGAGATCGCATACACGCAGATCATCAGCCCCCACTGCGTCTGCGTCGCGCGCGCCAGGAAGTTCGTCGTGTCATGCCCCAGGCAGGCCAGGAAGGGCATCAGCAGGAAGGCATACACCGGCACAAAGATCGAGAACATGCCGTACCAGTCGTACCACACGAACAGGTACTGCAGCGGCAGGAAGAGGAAGAAACAGGCCAGCAGCGCAAGGTGATCGCCACGCCGCGTGTGGCTGAGGGTGATGAACTCGCGCAGCGCGAAGAAGGACACCAGGCCGAACAGCAGCACCACGCCGGTACGCCCACCCAGCAGTGCGAGCCCGATCACCGCCACCATCACCCACCAGGCATTGATGCGCGCATTCAGGTTGGCAACGACCGAGTTTCCGGCGCCCAGGCGCCAGCGCAGCAGCGCGCCGATGAGGCTGGCGAACACCAGCACGGCGCCGATGCCCATGAACAAGGTCAGCGTCGGCACGCGGGCCGCCTCGGGCACATTGGCAGAAATGACGGGCAGGCTGGCGCTCAGGCTCATGATCGGCTTCGCAGGTCGAGGATGGTTTGGCGGGCACGCGTGAGGAAGTCCGCCTTCGGCTCCTCCGCCCCCAGGGCGATCGGTGTACCGAAGGTGAGGATGCATACCAGCGGAACCGGCAGCAGCTCGCCCTTGGGCATCACGCGGTTGAGGTTTTCCATGCGTACCGGCACCAGCTCCAGCGCAGGGTTGGCGCGCGCCAGGTGATACAGGCCGCTCTTGAAGGGCAGCATCTCGTCGCCAAGCGAGCGCGTCCCCTCGGGGAAGAAGATCAGCGAGTCACCGGCATCCAGGGCCGCCTGCAGGGGCGCCAGCGGATCGCCGCCGGCCTCGCGCCCGCCGCGCTCGACCAGCACGCCACGGAACACGTGGTGGATCAGGTAGCGCCGCAGCGGCGTGGCGTTCCAGTAGTCGGCGCCAGCCACCGGCCTCGTGCGGTAACGCAGCGCGGGCGGCAACAGGCCCCACAGCAGCAGGAAATCGAGGTGACTGGAGTGGTTGGCGAAGTACAGCCGCTGACTGGGCTGCGGTCGGCACCCGACCCAATTGGCATAGGCGCCGGTGAGCAGACGGGCCAGGCCGATCAGGAAAAGGCCGACGCCGCGCGCCAGCAGACGATCAAACATGGCGAGCCCCCCAGGCGGCCAACAGCAGCACAAACTCCACCCCGACGATCAAGCCCAGGCGCGTGACCAGCCTGCGTGTCGCGGCGGCGCGTTGCGTCAGTGCGCGCGCATCGACGCCCGCGCGCAGGCCCAGGCGCGCCAGTGCCGCGTCGAAGGCGGGCAGCGGCTCGGCGCCGGGCGCCGCGGCATACTGCCTCGCCAACTGTTCGAACGCGACGATATCGAAATGGATGCGCAAGCCTTGCCAGGCCAGCGCGAAACCGCCAGCCAGACCCAGACCGAACAACAGGCTGGCCAGCCCGGGCTGGCCGGACTCGGCGCCCAGCAGACCCCATCCGGCCAGGGCGCACAGCAGCCAGCCGAAACCCTGCAACCCACGGCTGCTGCGCAGGAAGGCGACGGTGAGTTCGGCGAGTTGCTGATCGGCGTTCATGCGGACAGGGTGGCTGTGCGTGGACCAAGCTGCGCCAGATTCTGCAGCGTCGCCGCTGACAGTACCACCGCCGGCCGCGCAGTGCGGACGCGCGCCACCGCAGCCTCCAGGCTGTGACCACGATGGCAGATCAGCCAGGCGGCCACGGCAGCGGCGCTGCGCGAGAAGCCCAGGGCACAGCACACCCACACCGCGCCCTGGTGCGCGCGCGCCGCCTGGTGGGCCGCCTCGATGTGCGCGGCCACCCGCTGCAAAGACGCGGGCGAAGGCGGTAGCAGGTCCAGCCAGGGCTGCGCCTGGTAGCCGAGGGCCTGCCCTGGTTGAGGCAGCTCGGCACACAAGTCGACCACGCTGCGGATGCCATGTGCATCGAGGTGCTCAGCCGTCGGCTGGCGGCCGAGGAACACGTCGTCCAGTACGGCGGCCCCCGCAGGCAGGCGGCGCGTCCACCACCAGACGTTGATACGCGCTGCGACCAGATAAGGCCCCAGCACCATCCAGCTACGCCAGGGCAGGCGGCCAGCGCGCTTGGCGAAATGGCCGGCCTCGCCGCACAGGTAGATCGCCCCGACCCAGGCCAGCGCGCCGGCGAGCCAGTAGGCCAGCCAGGCACTCAGGGAGGGGAACAGGGCGTAGCCCAGCACGCCAGCGAACAGCGCAGCGCCGAGATAGCACAGGGCCAGCCAGCGGCGCGTGGCGTCCTGCCCGCGCCAGCGCCATGCGGGGCGCGATGGGAAGTCGGCATCCGGCACCAGCAGGAGACAGCAGGCGCCGGCCCAGAAACCGATGAACAGATCGATGCTGTGATGCTGCCAGGTGGTGAGCACCGACACCGCAATCAGCGCAAACCACCCATGCAGCAGCGCACGCCAGTGAGGCGCTGCGAGCAGGCTCGCATAGTGCCGCCACAGCACAACCAGCAGGCAGATGTGCAAGGACGGCGCCTGGTTGTAGGGCAGGTCGAAGTTGGCCAGCGCATCGAACAAGGCGCCGAACAGACCGCTCGTATCGGGCTTGTCGAAGGTGAAGCGCAGCGGCCACAGCAGGAAGCCGGCGATGCAGATGGCCTGCGCCGCCAGCAGGCGCTTGCCCAGTACGAACAGCTCGGCCTTGCTGCGCGAGGCGAACAGCGCGATGCCGTAGAGGAAGTCGATCGACCAGTACGGCAGGATGGTCCAGGCCAGGAACGGAATATGCCGTTCCCAGCCGAACACATAGCTGCTCACATCGTCCCGCTGTGCGGTGAAGCTGTTGACGCTGTTGTAGCTGGTGAAGAACAGCAGCCCCAGCGCGAGGCCCCACACACAGGCCCAGCCCCAGGGGCGAGGTGGCGCGCCCGGGGCGTCGGGTGCGGACTCAGCCCGCACGTTGCGCGATCGACACGGTGAAGATGCCCCACTCATCCGCCAGCGTCTGCAGCTTGCGGAAGCCAGCGGCGGTGACGAGCTGATCCATCTCGGCCTGCACCCGCCGGCGCATCACCCAGGGCTTGCCATCGCGGTGGCTGGACAGCACCCGCGCGATGAACTCCAACTGAGGATGCCAGGGCTGGCCGGTGTAGAGGAGATAGCCTCCCGGTAGCACCGCGTCCGCCAGACCGGCGAGCGATTCGCGCAGAAGGGCATTGTCGGGGAACAGTTCGTACAAGCCTGAGACCACGGCCACTGTCGGGCGGGGCTGGAGCGAGGACAGTGAAGCACGATCGAAGGCATTGCCCTCCACGAAGCGCGCCACGCCCTGCAGCCCCTTGGCCGCGATCAGTGCGCGCCCCTGCTCCACGTTGAGCGGGCTGTAGTCGCGCAGCAAAACCGAGTCTGGCTGCTGCGGCAACTGGGCGATGCCTTCGAGGATGTAGCGCCCGTGCCCGGCCGCGATGTCGAGCACATGCACCGACTGCCCCGCCTCACGCAACGCCGCGATGGCCTGCTGCAACAACTGCTCGACATGCCGCTTGCGCTGGCGGATGCCGCGCCAGCCGATGGCATCGAGGTAGTTGCGGTCGAACAATCTGCCGAACAGCCCGAGGCCCCGCGCTTCGTTGCGATACACATAGTCCAGCGTGCTGCCCGAATCGAAGCCGGTCGACCAACCCAGGCGCACGCCTTCGGACAGACGGCCCAGCGTGGCCATCGACAAGCGAGTCAGGCCGAACATCCAGCGCTTGGAGCTCCACATCGGCAAGGGCTGCTCCAGGCGCTTGTACTCGTCGTAGCTGTAGCCGCTGCGATGCGCGTCCAGCAGATCGGGGCGTTGCGGCGCCTCGGCAAAGCGCGCGAGCAGGAAGCTGCGCAGCTTGGCGATCGCCAGATGACGGTCCTTCTCGCCCAGGGTGTCGTGGAAGAAGCCATCCAGCACGTGGCGCTCCTTGATCTTGCTGCCCAATCCGTCGAAGAAGGCATGCTGCGGGCCGTGATGCACCACCCAGTCGGCGCCGGAGATCAGCAATTGCGTCGGCACGTGGATGGCGCCGGCATCCGACACCACACGCTCGGCGGCCTGGTACAGCGCGAGCAGGATGTTGACCGAGATCGGCCGCGTGATCAGCGGATCGCTGTTGTAGGACGCGATGCGCGCCGGGTCGTGGGTGAGGAACTTCGCCTTGACGTAGGAGTTGACGAAGAAGTTGCCGCGCAGCTTGTGCATCAGCGCCAGGCCCGGCACGGCAAACGGCACGTAGAGCTTGACCTTGAAGGCGGGCGAGGCAAGCGACATGCAGCGGATGTCCGGCGCGTAGTCATGCACCCAGGTGCTGACCAGCACCGCGCCCACGCTCTGCGCAATGACACCGACATCACTCAGCGCGACCCCGCTGTGTTGCGCGGCGAAGCGCACGAACTCATCCACATCGCGCACCGAGCGACCGAAGCTGGGGCTGAATCCGCGCGGGCCGGGAGAGCGGCCATGACCGCGTGCGTCCCAAGCGTAGAACGCGAAGTCGGGCAGGTCCAGTTCATCGACGACATGCGCCATGCGTGCCGAATGCTCGTGCCCACGGTGGAACAGCACGATCACGCCGCGTGGCGTGCCGCTCTGTGCGGGCCAATGGCGGTAGAAGAGCGACTCGCCATCACTGGTTACGAACTGTGCTTCAACGATAGGTCGACTCATGCACACTCCATGGCACCCAGGGTGCCTGTCCGAAAGAAAGGAACTCAGCCTTGCGCCTCGCGCAGACCTTGCTGCACGCGACGCCAGATGGTGAGGCCACACAGCGCGGCCAACAGCGGAAAGACGGCCGCCTGCCAGCCTTGCGGTGGCAGACCCAGTGCCACGGCCAGTGCCAGTGCACCGATCGCGAAAGCCCGGTCGCTCTTTCCGAAGGGGCCGTCATAGCGGCGCGAAGCACCGACCATGAGGCCGACCACGCCGGTCATCTCGACCACGATGGAGAGCGCGATGAACACCCCGACCCACAGCGGCGCAAAGTGCGGCAGGAACGCAAAGGGCAGGTAGAGACAGGCATCCGAGATCACATCGGTCAGCTCGTTGAGGTAGGCGCCGAGTGCCGACTTCTGCCCGAACTCACGCGCCAGCATGCCGTCGATGGCATTGAAGGCCATCCGCAGGAACATCCACACGGGAATCCACAGGAACAACGCGGGCTGCGGCCGCACGCTCAGGGCGAGGCCCAGCGCGACCGAGATCAGGCAGGCCAGCAGGGTGACCTGGTTGGCGGTGGCGCCCGCGCGATGCAGGACGCGAACAAGTGGGCGCAGCAGGGACTGGAACTTCGGTTTGAGTGCGTAGATGCTCATGTCAGGGCGCCGAACATGCGCCACCCTCATTTAGTGTCGCGGGCAGTGTCCAGCAGCGCCCGACATTTCACAACGTACAGGTGGGCAAGCCAGCGCTGCGTCATGCCGGCCACCGCAGCTTCACATCCTGCTTGACCCTCCTACAAGGGGAAGCTCCACGCTCGACGCTCCATGAACACAAACAGGAGAGTTGGAATGGAATTCATCGTCAACGACATGACATGCGGGCACTGCGCCAGCGTCATCACCCGCGCCATCCGTGAGCTGGACCCCGACAGCAGCGTGCGTATCGACCTGCCGTCGCATCGCGTGGAGGTCAGCAGCGCGGAGGACCGGGAAGCCATCCGCCAGGCCCTGATTGCCGCTGGCTACACGCCAGACTGAGCGCACTGGGACGGAGCAGCGGCCTGTTACTCCGCCATGCCGTCCTGCGCCGGGGACTCGGGTGCCTCGACGCGGCGCACGCTGACCTGCACGTCCATGCCGGCGAAGTCCTGCGCCGCGCCGAACCAGGAGCCCGACACAGGGGCGGCCTGCTCCGGCTTGCGCGTGTAGGCGACGCGAATGAGGTCGCAGCCGCCCACCAGGGTGTTGGTGGGATCGTAGGGCACCCAGCCGGCACCCGGCAGATAGACGTGCAACCAGGCGTGCGTGGCGCCAGCCCCCAGCACGACCGGCTCGTCGCGGCTTTCGACCTGGCGCACGCCCTGCTGCAGCGCCGTGTTACGCACCGGTGGCGCGAGCGGCGTGTCGAGCGCCTTGTCGTAGAGGTAGCCGGAGACGAAGCGTGCGGCCAGCCCCAGGTTGCGTGCGCATTCCATCATCAGCAGCGCGAAGTCGCGACAGGTGCCTTGCTTGAGCGCCAGGGTTTCGGCGGGGCGCTGGGTGCCCATGGCATCACGCGACTGGTACTTGAAATCGCTGCGGATGGCCGCGTTGAGGTTGCCGAGGATGTCGCGCGTGTGGATCGTGCCGCGCTGTGGTAGGAACTGGGTCAACCACTCGCGTACCAGGGGCTGATCCTCCGGGTACTGCGGCGGCAGGAAGTTGGCCAGGTCCAGGCGGTCCTCGTCGGCGTACTGGAAGGGGTAGTGCTCGGCCTCCGGCGCCAGCGGCAGCTCCAGGTTCTGTACCCCGAAATGCTCGATCACGAAGCGCGAGCGCAGCGCCAGGCGTTCCGCCGGCACCAGGGGCTCCACCACGGCGACGGAATTGGAGAACACGTCGTGCACCCAATATTGCCGGTGATGTGGCTCAACCTCCAGGCTTGCCGAAAGCACCCGGATGTCATGCGCCGCGCGCGGCCGGAACATCACGCGATGGGGCGAGAACTCCACTGGCTTGTGGTAACGATAGGTCGTGAGGTGCTCGACTTCGAGGAATACCGACATCTCCAACTCCCTTCGTTTCGCCCGCGCTCAGCGGGGCAGATGATTCAGATCGGCCCAGCCCGCCCACATCATCTCGATGCCGATGCACAGCAGGATGAAGGCCACCAGGCGCATCATGACCATGGTGCCGATCTTGCCCAGGCGCTGCAGCAAGGGCGGTGCGTAGCGATAGCTGAAGAACACGACGGCGGCGGTGATCGCGGCGCCACACATGGCCACCGCCACGCCGGTCAGATACAGCGCGGGCGTCGAGGGAAACTTAGTGCCCAGTGCGATCGAGGCGGCGATCGAGCCCGGCCCGGTGGTCAGCGGAAAGCTCAGCGGGAAGAAGCTGCGCTGCACCACCTCGGCCTCCGACACCTCACCGGCGCTGTCGGCGACCGCGCTGTGTACCTCGTCCTGTACACCGGAGTGCAGCAGGCGCCAGCCCGTCACTGCAACCAGCAGGCCACCGCCCAGGCGCACGATGGGCAGCGAGATGCCAAACAGGTCCAGCACATAAGTGCCGACCAGCATCGAGAGCGTGATGATGAACCACGCATTGAGCGCAATCTGGCGCGCCATGCGTCGCGCCAGCTCGGCGTTGCCGCCGGTCATGGCGACGAAGATGGGGGCGCTGCCCAGCGGGTTGATGATGGGCAACAAGGTCAGGGGCACCAACAGGGCCCATTGCAGGAAGTCCAGCAGATACCGCATGAATGCTCCGACAGGCGCGGCATGCCCGGCTGGCATGCTGTGGCACTGTAGCGCTGCGCCCGACGGCGGGAAAGAGGGCATGCCGAAAGAAAACGGCCGGGACAGGCCCGGCCGTTCTCAACTTGTTGTCGCCGACGATCAGGCCGTCACGGCGTTCTTCTCTGCTGGTGCTGGGGTACGGATCAGGTAGTCGAAGGCCGACAGCGCCGCCTTCGCACCTTCGCCGGTGGCGATGATGATCTGCTTGTAAGGCACGGTCGTCACATCACCGGCAGCGAACACGCCCGGCACATTGGTCTGGCCCTTGGCGTCGACGATGATCTCGCCGTGCTTCGACAGCTCCACCGTGCCCTTGATCCACTCGGTGTTGGGCACCAGGCCGATCTGCACGAACACGCCTTCCAGTTCCACATGCTTCGACTCACCACTGGTCCGGTCGGTGAAGGTGATGCCGTTGAGCTTGGTGCCGTCACCGGTCAGCTCGGTGGTCTGCGCCATGGTGTGGATCGTCACATTGGGCAGGCTCTTCAGCTTGGCGACCAACACCGCGTCGGCGCGCAGTTGCTCGCCGAACTCCAGCAGGGTCACATGCGCCACGATGCCGGCCAGGTCGATGGCCGCCTCGACACCGGAGTTGCCGCCGCCGATCACCGCCACGCGCTTGCCCTTGAACAACGGGCCATCGCAGTGCGGGCAATAGGCCACGCCCTTGTTCTTGTACTCCTGCTCGCCGGGCACGTTCACATTGCGCCAGCGCGCGCCGGTGGACAGGATGACGCTACGGCTCTTCAGCACGCCGCCGTTCTCCAGCTCGATGCTGACGTAAGCGCCCGGCTCGCTGGGCGGCACGAGCTTCTTTGCACGCTGCAGGTTCATAATGTCGACGTCATAGGCGCGCACATGCGACTCCAGCGCGGCGGCGAACTTGGGCCCCTCGGTCTCCATCACGGAGACGAAGTTCTCGATCGCCAGCGTGTCGTTGACCTGGCCACCGAAACGCTCGGCCGCCACGCCGGTGCGGATACCCTTGCGTGCCGCATACACGGCCGCCGCAGCGCCGGCCGGGCCACCGCCGACGATCAGCACATCGAAGGGCTCGCGTGCCGTCAACTTGGCTGCGTCGCGTGCAGCGGCGCCAGTGTCCAGCTTGGCCACCAGCTCCTCAACGGTGATACGTCCAGAGTTGAAGTGCTCACCATTCAGATACACGCTGGGCACCGCCATGATGTCGCGCGCCTTCACCTCGTCCTGGAACAGGCCGCCGTCGATCACGACGGTCTTCACCTTGGGGTTGTAGATCGCCATCAGGCTCAGGGCCTGCACCACGTCCGGGCAGTTGTGGCAGGTCAGCGACATGTAGACCTCGAAATTGAAGTCGCCGTCGAGCGCCTGGATCTGCTCGATCACCTCCGGCTCCACCTTGGGCGGATGGCCGCCGGTCCACAGCAGGGCCAGCACCAGCGAGGTGAACTCGTGGCCCAGCGGGATCGCGGCGAAGCGCAGGCTGCTCTGCGAGCCGACACGCTGCAGGGAGAAGGAGGGCCGGCGCGCATCCTGACCATCGGTGCGCAGGCTGATCTTGTCGCTCATCGACTCGATCTCCTGCAGCAGCTCCAGCATCTCGCGGGCAGAGGCAGAATCGTCGAGCGAAGCAACGATCTCGAAGGGCTGCGTCACGCGCTGCAGATAGGCAGCCAGTTGTTCCTTGATACCTGCGTCCAGCATGATGATGTCCTTTCGTGTTCCGGCCCGTCACTTGTGGCGGCGGGGCGATATAGGGGGAGATTCTCGGGATCTCGTTGAAAGCGTCCGGCGCCGGGCGCTTTCAGCGAGACCCCGTGGGGTTTCGCTGTGGGGGTGGGGGTACTGCTTGTTTTAAATGCTTATAGCTCTTGCCGAGCCATTGCTGATCCGGCAGCCGTCGCGAGCGGGCCGAGGTCGAAACGAGGAGCGGAAGCGTACGACTTGTACGCTGAGCACTGGAGTTTCGAGATCGGCCCGCGCAGTAGGCTGACGGGCCGGCAATCAGATCTTGCCGACCAGATCCAGGGACGGGGCGATGGTCTTGGCACCGTCGTTCCACTTGGCCGGGCACACTTCACCCGGGTGGGCGGCGGTGTACTGGGCGGCCTTCAGCTTGCGCAGGGTTTCCTTGACGTCGCGGGCGATCTCGTTGGAGTGGATTTCCAGGGTCTTGATCACGCCGTCCGGGTTCACCACGAAGGTGCCGCGCAGGGCCAGGCCTTCTTCCGGGATGTGCACGCCGAAGGCGTTGGTCAGCGCGTGGGTGGGGTCGCCCACCAGCGGGAACTTGGCCTTGCCCACGGCCGGCGAGGTCTCATGCCACACCTTGTGCGAGAAATGGGTGTCGGTGGTGACGATGTACACCTCGGTGTTCAGCTTCTGGAACTCGGCGTAGTGTTCGGCGGCATCTTCCACTTCGGTCGGGCAGTTGAAGGTGAAGGCGGCCGGCATGAAAATCAGCACGGACCACTTGCCCTTCAGGGAAGCCTCGGTCACCTCGACGAACTTGCCATTGTGGAAAGCCTGGGCCTTGAACGCGGGGACTTGGGTGTTGATCAGGGACATGTCGTTTCTCCTGTGAAGTAGATGAGTGGTTGAGCAACGGGATGAATACTACAGAGCACAACTGAATAGCTCTAATTGATTGTTGCCATGCAATCAATTGACCGCAGCTATTACCGGCCTCAGTCAACCGAGTCGGGATGACTCAGCCTAGACTTGCTTCATTGCAGCAGCCAGACAACATAGGTGGGGACATGGGCATCGAACACAAGCCGATCCGGCGCGGCGGCATCAAATCCGCCGGCTACGACCGCAGCGCGCGCATCCTGGAGATCGCCTTCGACAACGGCCAGGTGGTCCAGTACAGCGGCATGGGCGAGGAGATCGCCCGCCGCTTCCTCTCCAGCGGCTCGCCCGCCAGCTATTTCAAGGACACGATAGAGGAGGAGTTCAGCGCACGGAGGGTGAAGTAGGTGAGGCCCTGGCGGGCCCTGTGCCACCTTGGCCTCGCCCTCCTGCTGGGCCTGGCGCGGCCGGCCACGGCCGTCGAAATCGAGTTGCGCCTGCCCAGCTTCAACTCTGGCGCCCATCTGTACTACCACCGCCTGCTGGAAGCGGCGCTCACCGCCAAGGGCCATCGCTTGAGCATCGTGAGCCTGCCGGAGATTCCGCAGACCCGTCGTCACCGCATGCTGGAGACCGGCGAGTTGAGTCTGCAATGGATGCTCCAGACCAGCCTGCGCGACAGCCTGTACCCGCGCGTGAACCATGCCCTGACCGGCGGCCTGATCGCCCAGCGCGTGCTGCTGGTACCGCCGGGCGACGAAGGTCGCTACGCCCGCGTGCAGAATCTGGCCGATCTGCAGGCCGGCAAGCTGGTGGCGGGCATGGGCAAGGACTGGTTCGATGCCGAGGTGTGGCAGGCCAACCGGCTCGCGGTCTTCCTGCAGGAGGGGGACTGGCGCCCGCTGTACAACATGGTGGCGGCGCGCAATCGCGGCATCGACTACTTCCCGCGCGGCGTCATCGAAGTCCTGCCCGAGCTGCGGCAGTACCCCGGGCTGGCGCTGGAGCCGCGTCTGCTGCTCGTCTACGACCGCGACTTCATGTTCTACCTTTCGCCTGCGGCGCGGCATCTCAAGCCGCTGCTGGAAGAGGCCCTGCGCGAGGCGGAGCGCAGCGGCATCCAGCAGCGCCTGCTACAGGAACACTTTGGCGCCGACCTGGCGCGCCTGCAACTTGAGCGCCGCGTGCGCATCCACCTCGTCACGCCGGGCGGCTTGTAGTCCCTCGCTCAGCCGAGAATCCACCAGGCCAGCAGGAAGAAGGCGACCGAACCGCCAACCAGCAGGTGCTTGCGCTGCACCCCCTGAGGCTCGGCCTGCTGGGCCGCCAGGTTGTCGCGCAGCCGGAACATCCAGGTCGGCACGCCGCCCTGGTCGGCCGGCGTGGCCGGCGCCACGGCCTTGCGCAGGCCCTGCATCAGGGTGGTCACCGCCCCCAGGGCGGAAGCATCCATACGGCGGGCCTTGAGCGGCGCCTTGGCAGACGACCCGGCCGGCGTCGCGGCCGCCGCCGCCCCCATCTCCAGCCCGCAGGTACGGCAACGCGGGCCGGGCAGTTGATGGCGGCCACACTGCGGGCACTTCACCTGCAGGGCGTTGTGGACCGCCGGCCTGGCCGGGGTGGCGGCATGGGCATCCATCGCCGGCACGGCAATTCCCTTGGGCTTGAAGTCGGGCACCACGCCCTCCTCGGCCTCGGGTTCGGGCTGCCCCAGAATGTCGGACTGGACCAGGGCGGTGCGGATTGCCTGCGACATGTCGAGCTGGGTCCGCACCAGGTCCGCCAGCGGCTCCGAACGGGCCGCGGCCTGCGCGGCCGCCGACCCGACCTCGGGCACTGGCACCGTCTCCACCTCCAGCTCGACCAGCATGCCGATACGCGCCAGCTCGGTCACGTAGCGCGCCCCCAGATCGGCGCTGACACCGCGCTTGAGCACCACCTTGCCGCCACCGAACATGCGGTCGAGCTGCGTGGCCGGCACGCGCAGGCGGCGCGTCGCGGCGCGCATCACCAGTTCGCGCTGGTAACCGCGCAACAGCTTGCCCCAGAACACGACCTGGAAAGTGGCCAACACGGTCGGCTCGGCCTCCTGCGGCAGCACCTCCAGGCGGGCGTCCAGGCCCAGGCGGCGCAGTTCGTCCAGGTAGGGCAGGCCCCCTTCCTCGGTCACCGCTTTCTTCAGGATGATCTTGCGGCCGGAGAACATGCGCGCCAGTTGCGCCTCTCCCAATTGAAGGCGTGCCGCCACGCCACGGCGTACCTGCTCGGCCTCGAAACCCGCCAGCAGCCCGCCTTTGAAAACGACCCGATACATGCGCAAACCCCTCCCACCCTGCCGGCAGGTGCAGCCCGCCGTGCCTGAAATAAGTGGTCGGATTATGCCGAAAGGCATACCCGGGGGAAGCGCGGGCGCACGCCGTCCGTCGAACGGCGCCTAGACGGGCGTCAAATGCATCACGAAAAAGGCCGGGGCGGCCGTTTCAGCGCAACAAGAGGATCAGCAGGACCAGCAGGACCACCCCGCCGACAATCATGAGTTTCTTGCGCCGCGCCGCCTCCGGATCGTCGCCCACCGGCGCAGGCACAGGCCGGGCGAGCGCTTCGGCCAGGGATGCTGCCGGTGCCACCGCGGGCGCGGCCTCCGGCTCTGCCTGCGGCTCCGGCACGACGGCGGCCAGCGGCTCCAGCGTCAAGCCCGGTGCGACCGCCGGGGCGGCGGCAACAAGGGGCGCTGGCGGAACGGCCGGCGCGGGCGCAGCCGCCGGGGGCACCAGCGCCGGGGCAAGCGGCTCGACGGTTTCGCCCGCCCCCACCACCTGCAGGGCCGGCACCAGGGCGCTCGCCAGTTCGCCGTCCAGCGCCGCGCCACAGCGGCGGCAGCGTGGCGCTGCCGGCTGGCTGTGGTTGCACTGCGCGCAACGCAGGTAGGGCACGGCCTTGTCCGTCTCCAGGGCGCCCGGCTTCTCCACCACTGGTTCAACCAGCGGCGGCAGCGGCGCGTAGTTCATCTGCTCGACCAGGCGTGCCGGATCGACCAGCAGGGTCGCGGCATGGTCGATGCTGTCATCCATGGGCTCCGGCAGTTCGCCGCTGGCCAGCAGGTGCTGCGGCATCTCGAACTGGGTGGCGGTCAGGGCCGCCAATTGGGCCTCGCTGACCGGGTTGATGCGGGTCTGTTCGCCGCCGACGTCCTCCAGGTCAGGGATCGCGCCCGCCACCTTGGCCTGCGGATCGGGCAGAGCGAACGCAGCAGGCGCCATCGCCACGGGGGGTGGCGGGGCCACCGGCCTGGCCGGCTGGGGCGGCACGCTGACCGCCGCACTCTGCTCGTCGACCAGGGCGGTCTGCATGCCGATGCCCGCCAGCTCGGCCATGTAGCGACGCCCCAGGCGCTCGCTGACGCCGCGCTTGAGCACGACCTTCTTGCCGGAGAACAGGCGCGTGACCTGCTCGGGGCCGATGCTGAGACGTCGCGCCGCCGCCACCGCGACGGCATCCTTGTCGAAGCCTTCGACCAACTGGCCGGTAAACACGACCTTGTAGGTCATAACGGGCTGCGCGGGCGGCTGGGCATCCAGCTCCACCAGGCGCGAGGCCATGCCCAGGCGATGCAGTTCGCCCAGGTAGCGCTGGCCGGCGGCGGCATCGACAGCCTTCTTCAGCACGATGGGACGACCATCGAACACGCGGTCCAGTTGTGCCTCGCTCATGCGCAGGCGGGTTGCCGCATGCAGGCGCACTTCCTGCGGGTCGAAGCCCGCCAGCAACTTGCCACTGAACTCGACGTTGTAGGTTCCCACGATGCCCCCGGAGTTGGTCTGATTTCTGCCGCGTATGCACGCGATTTTGATGTTTCAGCGATTATGCATACTCGCAGCCCCGGCGGATACCTCCGGCCCCGCGGCAGCAGGCGCCGCGCGGGGCCTCGACCGAACGCAGGCCTCAGCGGCGCGCCTCGAAGACCAGGTTGAAGGGGGTGTGGAAGGCGCGGCGGAAGCGGCTGAAGCCGGCGCGGCTCACCACCTCGCGCAGGCGCGCTTCGCCAGCCTGGGCACCCAGGGCCAGCCCGCCCTCCTGGGCCAGTGAGCAGGGCGTGCAGATCAGCGTGGAACCGGCGTAGTAGGCACGACCGACCGGGTTGAGGTTCTCCTCCACGCGATCACCCGCGTAGGGTTCGACGATCATCCAGGCTCCCTCCGGCGCCAGGCTGCGCAAGACGTGGCGCGAGGCGCCGACCGGGTCACCCATGTCATGCAAGGCATCGAACACCGTGACGAGGTCGTAGTCGCGCCCGGGGAAGTCCTTGGCGCTGGCCACCTCGAAGCGGCAGCGCTCGGCCACGCCGGCCGCCGCCGCGCGCCGCCGCGCCTCGAGCACGGACGCCTCGTGGGTATCGAAGCCGACCAAGTAGGCCTGCGGATAGGCCTGTGCCATCAGGATCGTTGAAGCACCGTGGCCGCAGCCGATGTCGGCCACCGTGGCGCCGGCGCGCAGGCGGGCCTCGACCCCTTCCAGTGCCGGCAGCCAGGTGTTGACCAGGCTGCCGATGTAGGAGGCGCGATAGAAGCGCTCCACGCCATGGAACAAGGCATGGTCGTGCTCATGCCAGCCGATGCCGGCGCCGCTGCGGAAGGCCTGCGCCAGCTTGTCGGCGACGCGGCCGGCGGCGAGCGCAACCTGGAAGCCGCCGACGATGAAGGCGGGGCTGTCCTCCTCGGCGAAGGCCAGCGCCTGCTCGGGGCTCAGCAGGTAGTGGCCGCTGTCCGCCTGATAGCTGACATAGCCCGACGCAGCCTGGGCGTTGAGCCATTCGCGCACATAGCGCTCCACCGTGCCGGTGTGCGCCGCCAGTTGCGCCGAGCTCTGCGGGCCGTGCTCGGCGAGCGCGCGGTACAGACCCAGTTGATCGCCCAGCAGGACCAGTGGCGCGATCGACACGGCACCGATATCCACCACGGCGCGGCCAAGCAGTTCGTTGAGCTTCTGTTCATCGAAGGAAGTGTTCATAGGAGGCTCCCAAAGGGTTTGAAGGAAGCGCCATGCTGCTCGGCCACCCCGGCGCCGGCTTTGCCGCGCCACCGCCATGCTTGGCCGCGCGGCCAGCGCGGTCAGCCCGCTTGCCCCAGCGGCCGGATTCCTTGCCCGACACGCCAGCCACCCCCCAAGACGCTTGCCTGCGGACCGCACTCGCGGAATCATCGCGTCACCATGGACGCCCTCTCCGAACTGCTGCGCGCCGTACGCCTGTCGGGTGCGATGTTCTTCAACGCCCGCTGCGCCGCCCCCTGGTGCGTCAGCTCGCCGCCTTCGCAGCGCTTCGTCCGCCATGTGGCGAGCGAGGCCAGCCATCTGATCGAGTTTCATTTCATCGCCGAGGGCCGCGCCTACATCCGCGTCGGTGGCGAGACCACGCCGCTGGCGGCCGGCGACATCGTGATGCTGCCGCATGGCGACGCCCATCACATGGGCAATGGCCTAGCCACGGACGTGATCGACGGCGAAGCCTCGGCCGCCGCGCTGCTCAGCGGCGCGCTGCGACTGTCGCGCCTGGGCGAGGGCGAGGGCGAGGCGACCCACCTGATCTGCGGCTACCTCGCCTGCGAGGCGCGCCTGATCCAGCCCTTGATCGCCGGCCTGCCGCGCGTAGTACGCGTCAACATCCGCCACGACGCCTATGGCCGCGTGCTGGAAGAGATGATCCGCCACGCCCTCGCCCAGCTCGGCGAGGACGCGCCCGGCAGCAAGGTCATCGGCGCGCGCCTGGCCGAGGTGCTGTTCGCCGAGAGCCTGCGCCGCTACCTGCTGCAACAACCACCAGGCGGCACGAGCTGGCTGGCCGGTGCGGCCGACCCCGCGCTGGGGCGCGCCCTGGCCGCGCTGCACCGGCGCCCGGCGCATGCGTGGACGCTGGACGAGCTGGCAAAAGACGCGGGCCTGGCGCGCTCCAGCCTGACCGAGCGTTTCGCCCGCCATTTCGGTCAGGGACCGATGAGCTACCTGGCAGACTGGCGCCTGGAGCTGGCCGCTGACGCCCTGCGCAGCAGCAGCCGCAGCGTCGTGCAGGTTGCCGCCGAAGTGGGCTACGACTCGGAGGCCGCATTCAACCGCGCCTTCAAGCGCCGCTTCGGTCTGCCGCCGGCGCGCTATCGCAAGCAATGGCGGGCGGAACATGAGCGGACGGAGCAGCCCGTGCCCCCCACCGGACAAGACGGAGAGGAGACGACATGCTGGAGATCGACAAGGCCTGGATCGGCTGGCTGAAGCACTACGTGCAGCACCAGACGGCGCCCGAGCTGCTGCTCAAGGCGATGACCCAGCTCGGTTTCGACGCCGCCACCGCCGGCTACCTGGTGGCCCAGGCGGTGTCGCGGGGCCAGGCGCAGGTGCCGCTGCCGAGCCGGCCGGTGGTGCCGCCCTACCCCTTCCACGACGGGGCCGGCGCGGACTATGTGAATGACATCCTGCCGGTCGCCACGGGCACGCACATCGACGCTGGTGACCGCATGGTCGAGGTGCGGCAGCGCTTCGCCCGGCCGTACGCGATCGAGTTCGCCAAGGTGCTGTCGGACGAGGAGTGCGCGGCGGTGATCGAACGCGCGCGACCGCGCCTGAAGCCCTCGACGATCATCGACCCGGTCAGCGGCAAGTCGAAGGCGGACCCCATCCGCGTCAGCGCCGGCACCGTGTTCAAGCGCGGCGAGGACGCGCTGATCGCGCGCCTGGAGACACGCCTCGCGCGCCTGCTGAACTGGCCGGTGGAGAACGGCGAGGGCTTCGCCATCCTGCGCTACGGGGTGGGCGACCAGTACCACCCGCATTTCGATTACTTCCCGCTGCAGAACCCCGGCAGCTACCTGCGCATGGAGTCGGGCGGCCAGCGCTTCTCCACCTTGATCCTGTACCTCAACGAGGTCGCGGGCGGCGGCGCGACGCACTTCCCGGATGCCGGCATCACGGTGCAGCCCCAGCGCGGTGGCGCGCTCTACTTCCAGTACTGCAATGCCGCCGGCCAGGTCGACCCGCTGAGCCGTCATGCGGGTTTGCCGGTCACCGCGGGCGAAAAATGGATCATGACCAAGTGGTCGCGCCAGCGGCGCTTCGGCTGAGCACGACGGGCCGTTTGTCCCGCCGCTGTCATGCCGCGGTGCTATACCGAAGCTCCTTCATCCGATCTGCAAAGGAGTGGTCATGAGTCTGTTCGGCAAGATTCTCGCGAAACTCGGATTTGGCGATGCGAACAAGCCCGCCGCCCCCGCTGCAGCGCCCGCGCCTGCGGCGGCACCCGCCGCCCCGGCCGCCCCGGTGGCAATCGCTGTGGTGGATGTCGTCGCCCAACTGGAAGGGCTGGCGGCCAAGCACGCCGAGAAACTGAACTGGAAGCAGTCCATCGTTGACCTGATGAAACTGCTGGGTCTGGACAGCAGCCTCGCCGCGCGCAAGGAGCTGGCAACCGAGCTGGGCTGCCCGGCCGACAAGATGGGCGATTCAGCGCAGATGAACATGTGGCTGCACAAGACCGTGCTGCAGAAGCTGGCCGACAACGGCGGCAACGTGCCGAAGGACTTGCTGGACTGAGCCGCGCAGCACGCCGCACGGGCCGGGCCTTGCCCGGCCTTTTTTCTTCCGGTCGCCCACGCCCGGCACCGACAATGCCGGCCAGCCACGCCGACTCGCTACACTGGAGACCCCCTCACCCTCCGGGCCGCCTGCCATGACGAAACGAACCCTCGCCCCCCTGGCCGCACTGGGCGTGCTGCTGGTACTCGCCTTCCTGCTGAACCCCTCGCCGGAACGCCACCGCACGCGCATCAAGGAAAGCATCGCCGAGAACAGCCCGTTGGCCGGCGTGCTGGGCATTGGCTCCGTCACCGCCTTCGTGTCGAACTATCACTCGCTGGGCATCGCCTCCTACACCACCGCCGGCGAGCGCACCCTGTCGGTCGGCGCGCTGGGCATGGTCTTCGTGCTGCAGTGAAGGAGCCGACATGACGCTGCGCATCGGCATCCATGTGTTCGACCAGGTCGAGGTGCTCGACTTCGCCGGTCCCTACGAGGTGTTCACCACGGCGACGCGGGTGCACGCCCGCAGCACGCCCGGCGCACCGCTGTTCGAGGTGTGCACGATCAGCCACCGTCAGGCCCCTGTCAGGGCACGTGCCGGCCTGCTGGTGCAGCCGGATCACAGCTTCGCCGACCACCCGCCGCTGGACGTGCTGATCGTGCCGGGCGGCGTGGTGACGGACGAGCTGGCCCGCCCCGAGGTGGCGCCGTGGATCGCCACGCAGGCTGCACGCGTGCGCATCACCGCCTCGGTGTGCACCGGCGCCTTCCTGCTGGCGCAGGCCGGCCTGCTGACGGGCAAGGCGGCCACCACGCACTGGGAGGACATCGCCGATCTGCGCGCCATGTTCCCGGGCCTGGCGGTGCGCGAAGGTGTGCGCTGGGTGGACGAAGGACCAGTGGTGTCTTCCGCTGGCATCTCGGCCGGCATCGACATGAGTCTGCATCTGGTGGAGCGCCTGGGCGGACGACTCCTGGCCGAGCGCACGGCGCGCCAGCTCGAATTCGACTGGACGGAGAATCCCTGAAGGCGGCATTCCCCGCCTGTCATGAAAGATTCATTCAACTTGTGGCCTGGCCTGCCGCTCCAAGCAGAAGTCCGAGACAGCTTCGGACGGGAGCCAGCAGATGAGCCACGAGATGACGATGAGATGGATGCCGGGCGCGCCGGCAACCCTGTCGGCCCCGCGCCGGACGCCCCTGGGCCAGCACCTGCTGGACACGCACGACCCGGTGCTGGGCCGCCTGCAACGCCGCCTGCTGGTACTGGTTGATGGCCGCCGCGACCCTCATGTGCTGGGCCTGATCCTCGATGAGCTGCCGATCATCGAGGAGTTGAGCAAACTGGTGGCGCTGGGCTGGATCGAGTGGGAAGCCTCGCCGGCCTGGTTGCGCAAGGCCGCTTGAGCCGGCAGGCAGCCCTACTCCTTGGTAACGGTACCGAAGATCTTGTCGCCGGCGTCTCCCAGGCCGGGAATGATGTAGCCATGCTCGTTGAGATGGCTGTCGACGGCGGCAGTCCAGCAACGTACGTCGGGGTGCGCCGCCTCCAGCGCCTTGATGCCTTCCGGTGCGGCGACCATCACCAGGGCGCGGATGTCCTGGCAGCCGCGGCGCTTGAGCAGGTCGATGGTGGCGATCATCGATCCGGCGGTGGCCAGCATCGGGTCGACGATCAGCGCGATGCGCTCGCTCAGCCCGCCGACGAACTTCTCGAAATACTGCTCGGGCTGCAGCGTCTCCTCGTTGCGCGACAGGCCCACCACGCTGACCTTGGCGCTGGGCACCATGTCCAGCACGCCGTCGAGCATGCCGAGGCCGGCGCGCAGGATGGGTACCACGGTGAACTTCTTGCCGCGGATCTGCTCGATCTGGGTCGGGCCGCTCCAGCAGTCGATGGTGACGGTGTCCAGCGGCAGGTCGGCGGTGGCCTCGTAGGCCAGCAGGCTGGCCAACTCGCTGGTCAGCTCGCGGAATTTTTTGGTCGAGATGTCGGCTTCGCGCAGAAGGCCGATCTTGTGGCGCACCAAGGGGTGGCGCACGGCGATGATGGGCATGGTGTGACTTCCTGAGGGATAGGATGGCCCAAGCATAGCCCAGGCGCCGGCCGCTCCGCATGCGCCGCCTCAATGCCTGGCGGGCGCGAAGTCATGTCATGCGGCTGTGGCAAACTGTTCGCCGCCTTCCCGCCCACGGCTGACCCCATGAAGATCATCAGCGACAACTACGGTTCCGACCAGTCCGGCCTGATCTGCGGCTACCGCTTCCAGCCCGGCTCGGCCGGCATGCCGCTCAGTTCAGCCGAAGCGGCCGAGTGGCTGGCCGCACCACGCGACGCACAGGACGCGAGCTTCGTGTGGCTGCACTTCAACCTCAGCAACACAGCCGCGCAGAAATGGATGCAGCGCCACCTGGCACTGTCGGACACGTTCTACGAGGCACTGCGCGAGGGCACCCGCTCGACCACCGTGGAGTTCGCCGAGGATGCGCTGCTGGCGGTGCTCAACGACGTGCTGTTCGATTTCAGCTTCGACCCCGCCAACATCGCCACGCTGTGGTTGTCGGTCACCCCGCGCGTGGTGGTGTCGGCGCGCGCCACGCCGCTGCGCTCGATCGACCGCCTGCGCGAAGCGGTCAACGCCGGCGAGAGCTTCCGCTCCAGCGTGGAGCTGCTGATCCACCTGCTGCGCGACCAGGGCGACGTGCTGGTGCAGATCGTGCGCGAAACGACGCGCCGCCTCGACCGCATCGAGGACAGCATGCTCGCGCGCCGGCTGGAGACCAGCCGCGCCGAGCTGGGCAACCTGCGCCGCCTGCTGGTGCGCCTGCAGCGCCTGCTGGCGCCCGAGCCGGCCGCGCTGTTCCGCCTGCTCAACCGCCCGCCGGCCTGGATGCTGGAGGAGGACATCCAGGAGCTGCGCCACTCCACCGAGGAATTCTCGGCCGCGATCAACGACTCGGCGGTGCTGGTCGAGCGCGTGAAGCTGTTGCAGGAAGAGATCGCGGCCATGGTCAACGAACAGGACAACCGCAGCCTCTACGTGCTGACCATCGTGACCGTGCTGGCCCTGCCCTTCAACATCATCGGCAGCCTGTTCGGCATGAACGTGGGCGGCATTCCCTTCGCCGAGCATGAGCACGGCTTCCGCGCCGTGGTGCTGATCGTGGCCGTGTTCACCGGCATCGCGGCCTGGCTGGCCTTCCGCCGGCGACGCTGAAGACACACACTCTGACAAACCCACGGCCGCTGCCATACCAGCGATTGTTATCGTTCACAGCGATCCCGCGCAGGCCTTGTCAGGGCCAGTTCCGGTGGACAGTGCGTCCGCTCCGGCTGGTGGCACTCGGCGCGACGCACGGGGTCCCACCCGCGGCAGCAGCGTGCTGCCGTGTGCATCCGAGGAGACAAAGCATGAAAAAGCATCACCGGTGGCCACTGGCGGTCATCTGCAGCGTGGGTTTGAGCAGTGTGCTGATCGCCTGCGGCGGTTCGGGCAACGACGACCCGCAACCGACCACCCCCACCACACCGACCACGCCTTACGCACCGGCCACCTCGCTGGGCGCCGACGGCTGGGCCACCGCCAATAGCGTGACCCCTACCGGCGGCCATGGCGCCGACGCCGCCCATACCTACACGGTGACCAACCGCAACGAGCTGATCCAGGCCCTGTACGGCGGCACCGCCACCATCAATGACGATGGCACGTTCAGCGGCACCCTGGATAGCACCAAGAAGATCATCTACATCAAGGGCACCATCAACCTGTCGATGAACAAGGCGCTCAAGGAGCTGGTCGAGGCCGACTACGCCGCGCCCGGCTATGACTTCAACGCCTACGTCGCGGCCTACAAGCCCAGCGTGTGGAACGCCAACCCCACCAACTGGGACAGCGCCAACAACCGCCCCAAGGGCGTGTCCGGCACGCAGGAGTCGCTGCGCTCCACCTCCTCGGGCAACCAGGGCAAGATCGTCAAGATCGGGCTGGCGCCGAACACCTCGCTGATCGGCTGGGGCACGGATGCCAAGATCATCAAGGGCCAGCTTTCGGCAGGCGACGGCATCGACAACATCGTGATCCGCAACATCACCTTCGAGGACGCCTTCGACTACTTCCCGCAGTGGACGCCGACCGATTCCTTCTCGCTGACCACGCCAGCCCAGGCCGGCTGCCAGGCGACCTACGTGGATGCCAACACCGGCCCGCAGAAGTGCCCGGGCGGTCGCTGGAACTCGAACTACGATCTGGTCACGCTGAACGGCGGTAAAAACATCTGGATCGACCATTGCACGTTCAGTGATGGCAATCGCGAAGACTGGACCTTCCCGTCCGTGTTCGAAGCGCCGCACGTGGGCGTGGACTACTTCATCCAGCATCACGACGGCGCGGTGGACATCACGAACAAATCCGACTTCGTGACGCTCAGCTACAACGTGTTCAAGAACCACGACAAGACCAACCTGATCGGCAGTTCGGACACCACCAACGTCAACAACGGCTGGGGCGCGCTGTCGGTGACCTTGCACCACAACTGGTACCAGAACGCCGGCCAACGCCTGCCGCGCGTGCGCCTGGGCAAGGTGCACATCTACAACAACTACTACAGCGGGCAGATCGGCTACCTGGGCGCCTACGCCCCCACCGATGGCTCACCGGTGCCGCACAACCGTTACCTGTATGGCATCGGCATCGGCTATCTGGCCAAGATCTACTCCGAGCACAACGTGTGGGAGATCCAGGACGCGCCGGCCGGCAACCCCGCCAAGGTGGATGACACGGTGATGTTCTACACCTGGCACAAGGCCTCGCCGACCACGGGCAGCGGGCTGGATGTGAACCAGAAAACCTACTTCTTCGACAACGGCAGCACGCTCAACGGCGTGGCGCGCGACCTGTTCGCCGCCGCCAACACGATGGCGGCCTCGCTGAGCAAGCCGGCGCTGGTGAAGACCGATAGCTTCTGGACGCCGTCGAGCAACTACGGCTACACGCCGGATGATGCCTCGACCGTCAAGGCCAAGGTGACCGCCAACGCAGGGGCTGGCAAGCTGTAAACCGCCGCCTCCCGGCAACAAAAAGCCCGGCCAAGTGCCGGGCTTTTTGTTGTGCGCTACGCCCTCGACTTGTCACGCTCACGCCAGGGCAAATGCTTGCCTGGGGCCCTGCCGTCGCAGGGACGACAGGGAGCGGCAAGCCTGCGACTCACTCGATGCGCGCGACCTGCTCGAAGCTCAGGCGCGGGCCGCGCGGATAGTTGCCACTGGCATCGCCGTAGCCCAGGTTCATGATGAAGTTGGACTTCCAGCGCCCGTCCGCGAAGAAGGCCGCGTCCAGCTTGTCGTTGTCGAAACCCGACATCGGCCCGCAATCCAGGCCCAGCATGCGCGCGGCGACGATGAAGTAAGCCCCCTGCAAGCTGCTGTTGCGCAAGGCGACGGTCGCCGACAACGCGGGATTGGACTCGAAACCGGGGCGGATGTCGTAGGCCGGGAACAGGAAAGTCG
Source organism: Uliginosibacterium sangjuense (assembly GCF_059132465.1). Lineage (NCBI taxonomy): Bacteria > Pseudomonadati > Pseudomonadota > Betaproteobacteria > Rhodocyclales > Zoogloeaceae > Uliginosibacterium > Uliginosibacterium sangjuense. The sequence goes on along the minus strand of NZ_CP101132.1, from coordinate 308,612 downwards.
AGTATTCCCAGAAGCGCGAATCCATCGCGACGATGACGTTCACCGGCGCGGCCATGGTCTTCTCGACATTGCCCGGCGACAAACAGGGGCGCAGCTTCTCCTTGGCCTCGGCGGATTTCACGAACACGAAGCGCCCCGGCGTCGAATTGGCCGCCGTGGGCCCCCACTTCATGAGGTCCACGATGGCCTGCAGGGTATCGTCGCTGACCGGTTTGTCAGTAAAACGGTTGAAGGTGCGGGCCGTACGGAAAGCTTGATCCAGCGCGGCATCGGGCAGGGGCAGATTCATGGGAGACTCCTTGCTTCGGGTAAGGACAGAATGGTCGGGACAGCCCGGCTGAGACAAGCCGCGCGCATCAACCGTTCCGCTTGCGCTTGTCGCGCAGGTACAGCGTGTTGCCCTCGCGGGTCTCGATCTCGAACAGGTCGACCGCCTTGATCAGGTCGATCAGCTTCTTGTAGCCGTAGTTGCGCGAGTCGAACGAGGCCTGGTTGGCGATCTGCTGGCCGACGCGCCCCAAGGCAGCCCAACCGTCGTCACCCTCGGCCGCCTGGACCGTGTTGCGCAACAGGCTGACGAGGCGCGAGTCGCCCTTGAGCTCCTTGCCCGACTTGCGCGCCACGCTGGCCCGCGCGCCAGCCGGCGCGGACTCTTCCGCCGCCTCCTCCACCAGGTCCTCGACATCGAGGTAAAGGAACTTGGAGCAGGCATTCACGAAAGCGCTGGCCGTCTTGCGTTCGCCGAAGCCCACCACGGTCTTGCCATCGGCCTGCAGGCGCGTGGCCAGCGGGGTGAAATCGGAGTCGGAGGACACGATGGCGAACACGTCGACCTTGCGCGCATAGAGCGCATCCATCGCGTCGATGGTCAGCGCCATGTCAGTCGCATTCTTGCCCTTGGTCAGGTCAAACTGCTGGATCGGCTGGATCGCATACTCATGCAAGAGCTTGGCCCAGGAGTTCAGGCGCTCGCCCTTCCAGTTGCCATAGGCGCGGCGGATGCTGACGGTGCCGAAGCCGGCCAGCTCGTTGAGGATGACATCCACATGGCTGGCGGGTGCATTGTCGGCGTCGATGAACAGCGCCACGAAACGGTCGGAGGAGGGGGTCATGGCTGAGTCCGGTAGAGGCAGGTGCTCTGGAGTGTAGCCCGGATGGAACACAGTGGAATCCGGGAGTGAGCTGCCGGATGTTTTTGTTCCCTTCTCCCGCTTTGAGGGAGAGGGTGGCCCGCAGGGCCGGGAGAGGGGAGCCGAGTACGGCCTTACTCGGCCGTCGCGTCGGCGAAGGCCGAGAAGGCCTTCTCGATCACGCTGCGGGGCAGCTCGACCACGATGAACACCAGGCGGGTGTCGTGGTCCTCGTCCGGCCAGGCGTCCAGGACCGCCTCGTCATAGCGCTCGTGCTGCACGGCATGCACCACGCGCGGTACGGGCTCACCTTCCACGGCCACCAGCCCCTTGACGCGCAGGATGTGCGCGCCGACCACCGACTGCAGCATGTCCATGGCCTCGGAAAAGCGAGCCCAGGCGAAGGGCTGGGCGAAGCGCAGCACGTGCGTCTGCACGCGGGCGTCATGCAGGGCCTCGCTGTTCTGCGCCGCCAGCGGGCGCCCGAAGGCGTCGCGCTGCAAGCCTTGCTGGGCCTTGCGGGCGGCCTCGCCAAGCCAGCGCAGCGCGTCGGGGCTGCGCGTAGCCGGGTCATAGAGGCCCATGCCTTCGAGCAGGCCGGGCGGCACCTTGCCCGGTTCGGACTGCCAGCAGTCGACCTGCGGGTTCAAGGCCGCGACGCGTTCGCGCGCCTCCTCGATCAGCAGGCTGTCGGCCAGATCGCACTTGGTCAGCACCACGCGATCCGCCAACGCGATCTGCTTGATCGCTTCGGGGTGTTGCGCCAGTTGCCAGGGCGCGTTGCGCACATCCAGCGTGCTCACCACGCCGTCGAGGCGGAAGCGCTCGGCGAGGAAGAAGTCGCGCATCAAGGTGTGGATCACCGGCGCCGGGTCGGCCAGGCCGGTGGTCTCGATGACCACGCGGTCCAGGCGCGGGATCTCGCGCCGCAGACGACGCATGAACAGCTCACGCAGGCTGCGCGAAAGATCACCGCGCACGGTGCAGCACAGGCAGCCGGATTCCAGCAGCGTGATCTCTTCCGTGAGTTCCTGCACCAGCAGATGGTCCAGCCCGACCTCGCCAACCTCGTTGATCAGCACCGCACAGCCCGCCATGGCCGGATCACGCAGCAGGGCTTGCAGCAGCGTGGTCTTGCCACTGCCCAAAAAACCAGTGAGCAGGGTGACGGGAATGCGCTTGTCCATGGCGGAACCGCCAGGGCCTCAGTGCGAATGCCCGAGGGAGGACAATGCGATCAGCCCGATCCCCATCAGCATCGCGACGGTCTGCCACATCGAGGTGCTCCGATGCCCCTCGCGCCGCAGCATGGGCAGCAGATCGGAGATCGCAATGTAGAGGAAGCTAGCCGAGGCGATGGTCAGGATGTAGGGCAGCACATCCTCTGCATGCGTGAGCGCGAAGTAACCGACCAAGCCACCAAATATCGCCGTGAGGCTGGACAGGCCGTTGAACCACAGGGCGCGAGCAGTAGACATGCCGGCCGCGCGCAAGATGGCGAAGTCGCCGGTCTCCTGCGGGATTTCGTGCGCGATCACCGCGAAAGCCGTGGTCCAGCCGAGGGCCGGATCGGTCAGGAAGGCCGCCGCGATCAGCACGCCGTCGACGAAATTGTGAAAACCATCGCCGACCAGCACCGACACCACCGTGTGATGACCCACGCCATGCGCATGTCGATGGTGGTGATGCTCGTGCCCGCCGCAATGTTGATCGTGCCCTTCCTCATCCACATGCGCGTGGCGCCACAGGGCGACACGCTCCAGGCCGTAGAAGCCCAGCAGGCCCAGCAACAGGGTCAGGAACAGGCTGTGCGGATCGGCCCCGCTCTCGAAGGCTTCGGGCAGCACATCCAGCAGCGACACGGCCAGCAACACGCCCGTCGCAAAGCCCACCAGGCGCGGCATCCAGCGCTGCGGCAGGCCGGCAATGACCAGACCGGCGACCAATAGACTGAGGATGCCGCCCATCAGGGTGGCCAGCAGAATCCAGACTAGCGTCACTTGTTATTCCTTGTGGTCGTTTTCGCAGCGCGCGCACTGGCCGGTGATGCACAGCTCCACCGCGTGTGGCGCAAAGCCCGGCGGCAGGGCCGGCGGCTGGGCGGGAATGTCTTCAAGACAGAACACCTTGCCGCAGCCTTCGCAGCGGAAATGGGCGTGCGCACCATGGGCCGGGGTGCTGGCCGAAGCCAGGCTGAAGCGGAACACCCGGTCCACATCGGTCACCCGATGCGCGAGGCCGGACTCGACCATCCAGTCCAGCACGCGGTACAGGGTGACGCGGTCGATCCCCGTGTCGCGCAGCGCGTTCTCCACGTCATGGTGGCTCAACGCGCGCTCAGCCCCTTCGAGCAGGCGCAGCACTGCGATGCGCGCCGGCGTGGCGCGCGCGCCCAGGGCGCGGATTCGCTCGCTGGCGGCCTGGATGTCAGAGGATTGCGGTTCGCTCATGCTGCCATTGGAGCACAGGCCGGTTGCTTGTGCAATCTAGTTGCACAACCCTATTTCTGCCCTGGCTGCTTGTAGGGCTCCAACTGCTGCATGTCGAGCCGGTAGCCGGCCGGGCCGAAGGGACTGTCACGGCGGTCGAGCTTGAGCTGGCCGCTGATCCAGTAGGGGTCCATGGTCTGCATTTTGATCGGCTTGCTGCTGACCACGTAGACGATCTGGTTCACCGGCGGCGGCGGCGTGTGGATGCAGGCGCCGAAGTAAGGCACCAGCAGGAACTCGGTGACCTCGTCCTTGACCTTTTCAATCGGGATCACGAAGCCCGGCATGCGGATAGCCTGGCCGTCCATCTCGCGCGCCAGGGGGGCGTTGTCCCAGGCTTCGCGCAGCTTGGCCAAGGCCTCATTGGCCTTGGGGTCGCCGTCCTGCAGCTTGGACAGGTCGATTTTCTTCATCGGCGCCATCGGGTCCCAGTCCTTGGGCATCAGCGCATCCCAGGTGATGGTGCGGAACGCGGTCTTGGCGGCGGGGGCGGACTGAGCGAGGCGGTCGCCGACCTTGTAGGCCGGTTTGTCGGCGGCCATGCTTGCCAGGGGCGCGGCAAGCGCGAGGAACAGGAGGAGCGTCTTCATGGGGGAGGGTTTCATGCGGGGTGGCTGCGCCCATTGTGGGCGGCCTTGCTGCCTTGGAGCAAGCCGCCTGGAATTCGTTCTGCCGGCGCGCGATTCTGGCGCACCCTCCGGGGCGCGCCAGCGATTCATCGTTTGCTGTCGCGCCCCGGAGGGTGCGTCAGAAACTCGCGCGCAAGCCCAGCACCAGGTTGCGGCCGGTCAGTGGCGCCGCATCCTTGATGAAGGAGGTGTGGGCGTAGGCCAATTCGTTGGTGAGGTTGTTGAGGCGGGCGTAGAACTGATAGCCCACCCCACCGACCGCGAGGCTGCGCGAGACGCCCAGGTTCAGCATGGTGTAGCCCGGGGTACGGGTCTCGTAGTCAGCCAGATTGTCCTGACTGGACACCCTATAGGTCTCCACCAGCCCTTCCCAGCCGCCCAGGCTGGCGTCAAAGCGCACGCCGGCGCGTGCGGCAGGAATGCGCGGCAGGTTGCCACCGTCGCCACTGAGCTTGCCACGCACATAGTCGCCGAACAGCGCGACACCGTAGTTGGGGCTCAGGGCCTGGCGGACCTGGCCTTCGAGGCCGGTGAACACCGCATCGTGCTGGCTGTACTGGATCAGTTGCAGACCATCCAGCTCGTCCAGGGTGCGCGCATAGATGTAGTTGCGTACGCGGTTGTAGTAGGCCCCCAGCGAGAAGGTGGTGGGGCCGCTGAGCTTGCGCACGCCAATGTCGAGATTGACCGAGGTCTCCTTGTCGAGATCCGCATCGCCGCGCTCATAGGTGCGCGTGGCCAGGTGCAGCCCGTCGGCATACAGCTCCTCGGCGGTGGGCAGGCGCTGGGCCCGGGTCAGCGAACCGCTGAGCAGGTAGCTTGGCGCGAACTTCCAACTGGCGCCGACGGACAGCGAGGTGCCGGTGTGATCGCGATCGGGCTGCTCGCCCTGCGCGTCGATCTGTTGCCATTCCTGGCGTACCGCGGCCTCGAAGCGCCAGGCGCCCAGGCGGTATTCCTCGGTCAGGAACAGCGCCTGACGCCGCGTCTCGGTCGGCACGATGTAGGCCTCTTCGCCGTCGGCCGAGAAGTCGCGTGCGCTGCCCTGCAGGCCGACGACGCCACGCCAGCCGGCGATGGGCAGGTGTTCCAGCTCCAGCCGGCCGTCATGCGCCTTGTTCTTGAAGGTGGTCATGATCTGACCGTCTTCCACCTCGTCGTGCTGGTAGTCGGTCAGGGCCGCGCGCAAGCGTGCCTTGGCGAAGCCGGGCAGCGGATCGCGCAGTTCGCCGCGCAAGTCCCAGCGCAGGCTGTCGAGCTTGATGCGCGGCACGTCTGCCGCCGACTCGGCACCATGATCGTGGTCGTGATCATGATCGTCGTCGCCCTCTTCTTCCTCTTCGTGGCCACCACAGTGCAAGCTGTCATCGTGCGTATGGCAGCCCTCGTATTCATGACTGTGCCCCGGCAGGCCGTAGCGGCTGCTGATCGAGCTGACCGCCAGCCCGATGTAGCCACGCTCACCGATCCAGGACATGCCGAAGCTGCCACTCTCGCTGCGACTGTCGCTGCCCAGTACCTTGTCGCCACCCGACCAGCCATCCCCCACGCGGTAGTCGCTGGCGTAGCGCTTGAGGCCCTCGGCGTGCACGGCGACGTTCCCGCCACCGGCAGTCACGCTGGCGGCCACCACCCCCTCCCGTGCGGCGGAGGCGCCACGCAGCTCCACGCCGCCACGCCGGCCGTTCTCCGGGATCGCCGTGGGCACGCGCTCATCCAGCACATTGACCACGCCGCCGATGGCGCCGCCGCCGTAGGCCAGCGAGGAGGGGCCGCGCAGCACTTCGATCTGGGTGGACAGCATCGGCTCCACGCCCACCGCATGGTCGGGGCTGATGGTGGAGGCATCCATCACTTCGGCGCCGTCGGACATGACGCGCACGCGCGCGCCGTCCATGCCGCGAATGATCGGCCGGCTGGCGCCCGCGCCGAAGTGGCTGGCGCTGATGCCCGGCTCGCCCTCCAGCGTTTCGCCCAAGGTGGCGGCACGCTTGCTGACGAGCTCTTCATCCGCCAGCACGCTGACCGGCGTGCCCATGTCGGCGCTGCTGGTCCCGAGAGGACTGGCACTGACCGTGGCGGCAGGCAACACTTTATCGGCGGGACTTGCCTGCTGCGCAAGCGCGGGCTGCGCAAGGAAGGGAAGGGCGAGCAGACAGGCCCGGCTGAGGGGGTGGAGAGCAAAGTTCATGGCACTGGCGAAGACTGGGTGGGAGGAAATGGAATGGGGAATGCGTGGAGCCGGGCGATGGCGGGATTCAGGACCACACGCCATCCAGGGCCAGCAGCACACGCGGTGTGTGCTCCGGCCGCACAGCGGGGGAACGATGGATGGCGCCCAGCCGGGCATTGCCGGGCCAGGCCTCGCCCTTCACCAGGGCGATTGCGAAAGCGGGCAGCGACAGGCATGCGGCCGGGTCGAGGATGAGTCCGGCCTCTTCGTCGCTACGCAGGTCGGCGCGCCCCAGCAGACTCCGGTCCGCCGCCTGCCCGGGCAGGTAGTCAGTCCCCGCACCGCGATAGCTGCACAGCAGGCGGATACCGACGCGATCGACATGGAAGCGCGGACACATTGCCCGCTGCAGCACTTCAAGGCGCAGACCGATCTGGTCGCAATCGAGCAGATCGGTCAGCAGCTCGACCAGGCTGTCCATCTCACGCACTACTGCATGACGGCCCGGCGCGTAGGGCAGACGATTGGCGTCCAGCACTTCGCCGCGCATCAGCCGCAGGCGCAGGCCGGAGCCGAGCGCCTGGAGCACCTGGGGATTGTCGAAGTAGGCGACGATCGCCGGATTGGGGTCACGGGGCAGCCAGGCCAGATTGACCTCGGGCTGGAAAATGGCGTCCAGCTCCACCAGTTCGCTGCAGAAGCGCGCCTGCGGCTCGACGAGTGGCGAAAGCTCAGCGTGACCCATCGATCACATCCATGACATGGTCGAAACTGGCCTGGGATGAGGTGTCGCGGGCACTCATCAGGCACCGCGACAAGACCTCACGGAACTCCGCCTCGGGCAGGCGCTCGCCGATGAAGACCAGGGTTGAATTGCGCGCGCCCTCGGGCGGCCAGGGCTCGGCGAGACTCAGCGCCATGAGCATGTGCACGCCCTGCAGCACGACACGGTCATCGTGCCCATCCATGTTGATCACGCCCTTGTAGCGCAGCATGCGGGCGCCGTAGCGGTCGATCAGGGCGCCCAGCGCGAAACGCAGGCGGATGGACGAAAAGGCTTCGTCGAACTCCAGCACGAAGGAACGAATGTCGTCGTCGTGGTGGTGATGCAGCGGCGCGAGGAAACTCGGGTCGATCTCCTCTGCGACCTCCAGGCTGAAGGCGTCGATATCCAGCACCTCGGCCAGATCGACCTCGCCGAAATGCACGGGCCTGATCGGCGCGCGCCGATTGAGCTGACGCAGGCGCACCACCAGCGCATCCTGGGCCTCAGGGGTGACCAGATCTGTCTTGGAAAGCAGGAGGCGGTCGGCAAAACCGATCTGCTCCTGCGCCTCATGGTGGGCGTCGAGCTGCTGCATCGCATGGACCGCATCGACCACGGTGACCACCGCGTCGAGCCGATACTGATCGGCGATCACCGGCTCGACGAAGAAGGTCTGCGCCACCGGCGCCGGGTCGGCCAGCCCGGTGGTCTCGATCAGGACGCGCTCGAAATCGAGCTCACCGCGCTGCCGGCGCTCGGCCAGCTCGCCCAGCATCAACACCAGATCGTCCCGCACGGTGCAGCAGATGCAGCCATTGTTCATCAGCACGATCTGTTCTTCACCGTGCTTGACCAACAGGGCGTCATCCACCCCGACGGCGCCGAACTCGTTCTCGATGACCGCGATACGGTGACCGTGCGCCTCGCGCAGGATGCGATTGAGCAAGGTCGTCTTGCCCGCACCGAGAAAGCCAGTCAGGACCGTAACGGGAATCGCGTGTGCTCGGGTGGCGGAGGGTGCGGCAGCGGGCATGATGAAACAAGGCAGCAGATGCAACTTGTTTGCATTTTAACCGCGCCGCGCATAAATGCAACAGCGTTGCAGTTACATCTTGGGACTCAAACCGTCCGCCAAGGACATCCGATACGCCCGCAAGCCCGGCAACAGGCTGGCAAGCAGCCCGGCCGACAGAATCGCGCACACCAGCCACCACTCGTCGGCGGTGGGCCAGTGGAAGCCCGGGGTGATGCCGTAGTGCGCCTGTAACCAGGGCTCGCCGGTCCACAACAAGCCCCCCAACAACACCGCGCCGCCCACCACGCCGGCCAAGGTGACCGCCAGCCCTTCGAGGCTCAGCAGCGCGAGCAAGGCCAGGGGACGCGCGCCGACCGAACGCAGGATCGCCAGCTCGCGGCGTCGCGCATCCAGCCCGGCCAGGATGGTCGCCACCAGACCCGCCAGCCCGACCACGGCCACCAGCGCCGAGACGAGCATCAGCGCCCGCTCGACCTGGCCCACCACTTCCCACAACTGGTCCAGGGTCACGCCGGGCATCACCGCCATCAGCGGCTCGTCCTTGAAGTTGTTGATGTAGCGCTGCATCGCGAACACGTCGCTGCGGCGCTTCAGCCCCACCAGCATGGCGGTGACCGACTTGGGCGTGAGATCGAACTTCTGCACCAGTTCCGGCGGCACGCGGAAGCCCGGCACCGGCATACCGCCTTGCCAGTCGATGTGCAAGGCCTCCATGGTCTGCAGGCTGATATGCACCGTGCGGTCCACCGGGGTGCCGGTGCGCGCCAGGATGCCGATGATCACGCAGGGCTTGTCGTCGTGCTCACCCACTTCCAGCTCAGCGCTGCCATGGGCCAGCACGATCTTCTGCCCGAGGGTGTAACCCATCCGCTCGGCCACCTCGGCACCGATCACCGCCTCGAACAGCCCGGCGAATGCGCGCCCCTCGGTGATGACAAGCGACTGCCGCGCGCCGTAACGGAAGCGCTCGAAGTAGGCCACCTCGGTCCCCAGAACGGAGAAGCCGCGATGCATGTCCCCCAGGGACAGGGGCACGGCCCAGTCGACCGCGCCGTGACCGGCGATCTTCTGCGCCGAGGCCCAGTCCATGTTCTGGCTGGCTTCACCGATGTGGAACACCGCGTAGAGCATCAACTGGGTGGGGCTGCCACGCGGCCCCACCACCAGGTCGGTGGCCGAGACCGACTGGGTGAAACTCTCGCGCAAGTCATGGCGCAGGCGCGCGATACCCAGCAGCAGGGCGGTGGCCAGCACCAGCGAGATGAGGGTCAGGCCCAGGGTGTAACGGCGGTTCCAGGCGCTGCGCAGGGCCAGGCTGAAGAGGTAGCTCACGCCAGCTCCCCGGCCGCGCGGCTCAGCTCATGCAGTGCCTGTACCCGCGGGAAACGCCCCGCCAGGCGCTGGTCGTGACTGACGAACAGGAGGGTGGAGCCGGCCTCGGCCGCCTCGCGCAACAGCAGGTCCAGGAAGGCCTGCTGACGCTCCGCATCGAGTGCGGAGGTGGGCTCGTCGGCGATCAGCAGCTCCGGCCGGCCAATCAAGGCCCGCGCCGCCGCCACACGCTGCTGCTGGCCTACCGACAGCGCGGTCGCCGGCTTGTGCCAGTGATCTTCCTGCAGGTCGAGGTGGCCCAGCAGACGCGCCGCCTCGGCGTGGAGGTCACGCGCGCCGCCGGCCAGTGCGCGGGCACGCCGCTGCGCCGAGAAACGGCAGGGCAGCAGCACGTTGTCGAGCACGTTCAGGTAGGGCACCAGATTGAACTGCTGGAAGATGAAGCCGATGTGCTCCACGCGCAGGCGGTCGCGCTGTGCCGCGCCGAGCGTGTCGAGGCGCCGGCCCAGCAGTTCGACGCTGCCCGCCTGTGGCGTCAGCACCCCGCCCAACAGGCCCAGCAAGGTACTCTTGCCGCTCCCGCTGGGGCCGTGCAGGAACAGGTGCTCACCGGTGGCGAGCGAGAAGGTCTCGATGGCCAGGCAGTCCTCGGTCTGCCCCGGCCAACGGTAACGCAGCCCGGTCAGGCGCAGGACCGCATCGCTCGCCACGGGCTCACCAGCTCAGCGTGCGCGACTTGCTGTTGAGCTTGGCCGCGCCTTGCCCCTTGTCGCTCACTACACGCGCGTTGATCACACGCAGCCGCTTGAAACCGTCAAACAGCTTGACCTCCACGCTCTTGAGTTCGCCCGGCTTGGCGCACTTGAAGCTGTACTCCGCATCGAGATCCGCATGTTCGGAGGCGGTCTTCTCGGGTTTGCTGCCCCCCGCCTCGCCCAGCAGCTCAGGCGCAATGACATCCGACTCCAGCTTTACCTTCGCGAGCTTGCAGCCGGCTGCAGGGCTCAGCACGAACAAGGCCTCGCCCTGACGCAACTGGGCCGCCACCTCGCGCACCTTGGCCAGATCCTTGTCGTACTTGGGTACGCGCTCGAAGCCGAGCAGGCTGTCGAGTGGAATCTCCATCGCCAGGACGAGCCGGTCCGTCTCCAGAGAAGCGTCCAGCTCGGCCACACCGTGCGAATGCCCGCCTGCGGACCACGCCGAGGCAGAAAACAGGAACAGTGCGGAAACCAGGGCTGGCGTTTTCATGTCGGACTCGCTTGAATGAAGTTGCCCGGCATTTGAACATGTCGGCGCAAATTTATGCAACAGAGTTGCAAGAGACCGCCGCCTACGTGCCGACTCGCCGGGTGGGCCGCCCCCATACCGTTTCGTATGGATAGCGCAAAACCGCAAGGAGCCTAGCTGTCCGCCGTGAGGACATGGGCGGTGGTATCCTTCGCAGCCCCCAAATCGGCCTGGCGCATGCCTACCCGGCCGCGTATGAGACTGCAGCAACCCAACGGAATTTGATGATGAAGCGTGTTGACGACTTTCGCCTGAAACTGGGCAAACACGAGCTGGTGCCCATCATGATCGGCGGCATGGGAGTCGATATCTCGACGGCCGAACTGTCGCTCGAGGCCGCCCGCCTGGGCGGGATCGGCCATATCTCGGACGCCATGGTGCCCACGGTATCGGATCGCCGCTTCAACACCAAGTTCGTCAAGGACAAGATGCAGCAGTACAAATTCAATGTACTGAACTCTGACAAGTCCGTCGTGCAGTTCGACCTCGGCCCGCTCGCCGAAGCCACCGCCAACCACGTCGGCAAGACCATGGAAGCCAAGCGTGGCCCCGGGCTCATCTTCATCAATTGCATGGAGAAGCTGACCATGAACGGCCCCAAGGAGACGCTGCGCGTGCGTCTGCGGGCCGCGCTGGACGCCGGCATCGACGGCATCACGCTGGCCGCCGGCCTGCACCTGGGCTCCTTCGCACTGATCGAGGACCACCCGCGTTTCCGCGATGCCAAGCTGGGCATCATCGTGTCCTCGCTGCGCGCGCTGCAACTGTTCATCAAGAAGAACGGCCGCACCGGTCGCCTGCCGGATTACATCGTCATCGAAGGCCCGCTGGCCGGTGGCCACCTGGGTTTCGGCATGGACTGGCGCGAGTACGAGCTGTCGAAGATCGTGATCGAGATCCGCGACTGGCTGCGCGCGGAGCAGATGGACATCCCGCTGATTCCAGCCGGCGGCATCTTCACCGGTAGCGACGCGGTCAACTTCCTGGAGATCGGCGCCGGCGCAGTGCAGGTGGCTACGCGTTTCACCGTCACCCATGAATGCGGCCTGCCGGAAGAGGTGCAGCAACACTACTTCGCGGCCAATGAAGAGGATGTCGAGGTCAACGAGATCTCGCCCACCGGCTACCCGATGCGCATGCTGAAGAGCAGTCCCTCCATCGGCAGCGGCATCCGCCCCAACTGCGAAGCCTATGGCTACCTGCTCGACGCCAAGGGCAACTGTCAGTACATCGAGGCCTACAACAAGGCGCTGGCCGCGCACCCCGACCCGAAGTCGCTCAAGGTCTTCGAGAAGACCTGCCTGTGCACCCACATGCGCAACTTCGACTGCTGGACCTGCGGCCACACCGTCTACCGCCTCAAGGACACGACCCTGCGCAACGCCGATGGCAGCTACCAGTTGCTGAGCGCCGAACACGTCTTCCACGACTACCAGTTCAGCACCGACAACCAGATCGCCCTGCCGCCGCAACAGGCAATCACTCCCGCCTGAGTGTCGGGGCGCCCCGCGCCCCTTTGCACCCCCCGCTGTCATCAATCTGCAAAACCCCGGGCGCAGCATGGTTAAGCCATGACTGCAGACAGCGCTCGTCCCTCATCCGCCCCGCACCCCGTCGCACGACGGGCCGACGGGCGCCTGGATCTCTGGGTATGCGGCCGCTGCGGCTATGTCTATGACGGCAACACGGGCGAGCCCCATACCCACACCCCGCCCGGCACCCCCTTCGAGCGCCTGCCCCACGACTGGCTCTGCCCGCACTGCGCGGCGGAGAAACGCTACTTCTTCATCTGAATTGACCCGAGGCCCGCCATGTCCCGTCCCGAGCACGACCCCGTCCACGACTCCATCCCTTGCCTGGGCGAACTGATCGACGCCCGCCTGTCCCGCCGCAGCGCCCTCAAGAGCCTGCTCGCCGGCGGTGCCGCGCTGGCCACCGCGCAGGCCGAAGCCGCCACACCGGACGACCCCTCGTCGCTGAACTTCGCGCAGGCGCCGCATACGATCCAGCACTACCAGCAGGTCTCCGCCGGGCACCGCGCACAGGTGTTGATCCGCTGGGGTGACAAGGTCGCGGCCGACGCGCCGGCCTTCGACCCGCTGGCGCAAAGCGCCGCCGCGCAGGAGAAGCAGTTCGGCTACAACAACGACTTTGTGGCCTTCATGCCCCTGCCGCGCGGGTCGAAGAACAGTAGCCACGGCCTGCTGTGCGTGAACCACGAGTACACCAACCCGGAGCTGATGTTCCCCGGCCTCACCAAGAGCACCGCGCTGCGTCAGATGACGCAGGCCCAGGTGGACGTGGAGATCGCCGCCCACGGCCATGCGGTGGTCGAGATCCGCAAGACAGCCGACGGCTGGAAGACGGTGGAGGACAGCCGCTACAACCGCCGCATCAGCGCGCTCAGCACGGAGATGACGATCTCCGGCCCAGCCGCCGGCCATGAGCGCCTCAAGACCAAGGCCGACCCGAGCGGCCGCAAGATCATCGGTACCCTCAACAACTGCGCGGGGGGCGTCACCCCCTGGGGCACGGTGCTGATTGCCGAGGAGAACTTCAACAACTACTTCGGTGGCAACCCCGAAGGCAAGCCGGAAGCGGCCAACTACCAGCGCCTGGGCATCAAGGGCAAGTCGGCCTACGCCTGGTCGCGCTTCCATGCGCGCTTCGACATCGAGCAGGAACCCAACGAGCCGAACCGCTTCGGCTGGGTGGTCGAGCTGGACCCCTACGACCCCAAGTCCACGCCCATCAAGCGCAGCACCCTGGGCCGCTTCAAGCACGAGGCGGCGACCTGCGTAGTCGCACCGGACGGCCGCGTGGTCGTGTACTCCGGCGACGATGAGGCCTTCGAGTACATCTACCGCTTCGTCACCGCCGGCAAGTTCAACGCCAAAAACCTCGCGGCCAATCGTGACCTGCTGGACGAAGGCACGCTGTCGGTGGCGAAGTTCAGCGAGGACGGCACGCTGCGCTGGCTGCCCCTGGTGTTCGGCCAGGGCCCGCTGACCCCGGCCAACGGCTTCCAGTCGCAAGCCGATGTGCTGATCGAGACGCGCCGCGCCGCCGACCTGCTGGGCGCCACGCCGATGGACCGCCCGGAAGACGTGGAGGCCAACCCGGTCAATGGCCGCGTGTATGTGATGCTCACCAACAACAACACGCGCAAGCCCGAGCAGGTCAGCAAGATGAACCCGCGTGCCACCAACCTCTATGGCCACATCCTGGAACTGTTGCCCCCCGGCAGCGAGGCCAGCGATGGCGCGCCGGTGGCACAGCACACCGCCGACAGCTTCCGCTGGGAGGTGCTGCTGCTCGCCGGTAACCCGGCCGACCCCAAGCACGGCGCGAAGTACCACCCGGACACCTCGAGCAAGGGCAACTGGATGGCCGCGCCCGACAACTGCTGCTTCGACAACCGCGGCCGCCTGTGGATCACCACCGACCAGGGCTCCAGCCAGCGCAAGAATGGCATACCCGACGGCGTGTACGCCTGCGACGTCTCCGGCGCCGGCCGCGCCCTGCCCAAGTTCTTCTACGCCTGCCCCAAGGACGCGGAGATGTGCGGCCCGGCCTTCACCCCGGACAACCGCACCCTGTTCGTGGCCGTGCAGCACCCGGGCGAAGACGCCGACTCCACCTTCGACGACCCCTCCACCCGCTGGCCCGACTTCTCCCGCCGCATGCCACCGCGCCCCTCGGTGGTGGCGATCACGCGCGAGGATGGCGGGGTGATCGGCGGCTGAGCGCCCTGTCACGCCCCTCCCTTGCAAGGGGGAGGGGTAGGCCCGGGCGGCCGGCGGCGCAAACACCACGAGCCGATCCCGCCTGCGCAGCGGTAAAATCACTGGTTCAACGTCATCGAGCCAAGCCATGAGCCGCAGCAACTGGGAAGTCGTCATCGGGCTGGAGACACACGTCCAGCTCAACACCGCGTCCAAGATCTTTTCCGGCGCCAGCACCGCCTTCGGCGCCGCGCCCAATGTGCAGGCCAGCGCGGTGGACATCGCCCTGCCCGGCGTGCTGCCGGTGCTCAACCGTGGCGCCGTCGAGCGCGCCATCAAGTTCGGCCTGGCGATCGGCGCGAACGTGGCGCCGCGCTCGGTGTTCGCGCGCAAGAACTACTTCTACCCCGACCTGCCCAAGGGCTACCAGATCAGCCAGTTCGAGCTGCCGGTGGTACAGGGCGGCACGATCACGATCCAGGTCGGCGAGGGTGACAAGGCTTACAGCAAGACCGTGCGCCTGACCCGCGCCCACCTCGAAGAAGATGCCGGCAAGTCGCTGCACGAAGACTTCCACGGCCAGAGCGGCATCGACCTCAACCGCGCCGGCACGCCGCTGCTGGAGATCGTGACCGAGCCGGACATGTCGTCCAGCGCCGAAGCGGTCGCCTATGCCAAGGCGCTCCACGCGCTGGTGCAGTGGATCGACATCTGCGACGGCAACATGCAGGAGGGCTCGTTCCGCTGCGATGCCAACGTGTCGGTGCGCCGCCCCGGTGAGCCGCTGGGCACGCGCCGCGAGATCAAGAACCTGAACTCCTTCCGCTTCCTGCAGCAGGCCATCGAATACGAGATCGGCTGGCAGATCGAGACGCTGGAGGACGGCGGCAAGATCCAGCAGGCCACCGTGCTGTTCGACCCGGACTCCGGCGAGACGCGGGTGATGCGCACCAAGGAAGACGCCCACGACTACCGCTATTTCCCCGACCCCGACCTGCTGCCACTGGAAATCTCCGACGCCTGGAAGGCGGAAGTGAAGGCAGCCATGCCGGAACTGCCGCAGGAACTGGCCGCGCGCTTCCAGAACGACTACGGCCTGTCCGCCTACGACGCCGCGACCCTGACCGCCAGCCGCGATACCGCGCTGTACTACGTCGAGATCGTGAAGCAGGCCGGTGCAGCGCAAGCCAAGATTGCCGCCAACTGGGTCATGGGCGAACTGGCCGCGCGCCTCAACAAGGAAGAGAAGAGCATCGCGCAGAGCCCGGTCTCCGCTGTCCAGCTCGCCGGTCTGATCGGGCGGATCACCGACAACACCATCTCGAACAACATCGCCAGGAAGGTCTTCGAAGCCCTGTGGAATGGCGAAGGCAGCAGCGCCGACGAAGTGATCGAGAAGCAGGGTTTGAAGCAGGTCACCGACCTGTCCGCCATCGAACCCATCATCGACGAGGTGCTGGCCAACAACGCGCAGAACGTGGCCGAGTACAAGGCCGGCAAGGAGAAGGCTTTCAACGCGCTGGTCGGCCAGGTCATGAAGGCCAGCAAGGGCAAGGCCTCACCGGCCCAGGTGAACGAGTTGCTGAAGAAGAAGCTGGCCGGCTGAACGCCATGGCCACGCAGGCCAGGGCGCAGGGCGCGAGCCGTGCGCCCTTTTTGTTTGCCGTCAGGCAGGCGTCATTATCGGGAACTAAGCTGTAGGAGGCTGACTCTGTTTCGTTGCTGTGACTTCCCCGTGCAAACAATAAGGAGCAAGACCATGAGCGAAATGACGCAAGCAAGTCGTGACAAACTGGTGGCCGATCTCAAGCTGGTGCTGAGCGATGCCGAGGAACTGGTCAAGCTGACCGCCTCGGACGCCAGCGGCAAGCTGGCCGATGTGCGCAGCCGGCTGGGCGAGCACGTGGGCACTGCGAAGGAACGCCTGAGCGAGCTGGAAAGTGTGGTCGTCACCAAGACCAAGGAAGTGGCCAAGGCCACCGACCATTACGTGCATGAGCACCCCTGGCAGTCCATCGGCATCGCTGCCGGCGTGGCCTTCCTGCTGGGCATGCTGAGCAGCCGTCGCTGATATGGCCGACTCCGACGCGCCCGGCCTGGGCGCGCGCCTGTCGGCGCTTGTGGATGGCGCGCTGGGCATGGCCCAGACGCGCCTCTCGTTGCTCGCGGTCGAAATCGAGGAAGAAGGCATCCGCCTGGGCAGCGCGCTGTTCAACCTGATCCTCGCCGCACTGTTCCTGGCCTTCGGCCTGTTCGCGCTGGCCATCTTCCTGACCGTGTGGCTGTGGGACAGCCACCGCCTGCTGGTGATCGGCCTGTCCACCGTGTTCTTCCTCGTTGCCGCTGTGTGGTGTGGCGGCAATGCGCAGCGCCGGCTCAAGGATGGCAAGCGCTTGTTCACCGACAGCGTGGCCGAGTTGCAGCGCGACCGCGACGCCTTGCGGGGCGAGGAATGAGCAAGCTCGACCGTCGCGAGCGCGCGCTGGCCGAGAGACGCGCCACGCTGCTGGCGCGCTCGGCCACGCAGCGCGCACAGATCGCCCGTGCCTTGGGCGGCATGCAACCCGGCCTGGCCGGCGCCGAGCGCGCCTACCAGGCCGGTCGCTGGGTGCGCGAGCATGCCATGTGGATCGGCGCGGCCGGTGCCGTGCTGCTGCTGGTCAAACGCCCGCGCGGCGTGGCCCGCCTGGCTGCGCAAGCCTGGTCGCTGTGGCAGGGTTGGCGCCGGCTGGGCCTGTAGACGACAAGAGGCCGCCCGTGGGCGGCCTCCGCATGTGATGCGCGCACTCAGTAGCTGGGCCAGCCACCCGAGAAGTTGAGATCGCTGATCAACAGCTTGGGGGCACCATTGGCGCTGGCGTCGTAGGCGTGGCGCGCGATCACGCTGTAGCCGTTGCCACGGAAGATGTCCTGCCCGCCCGGTCCGACCCAGCGCGAGTTGCCGGCGTCCAGCACGGTGCCGCCGCCATCAGTGAGCTTCTTGCCGTTCTTGTCGACATACGGCCCGGTGATCTTGGTGGCGCGCCCGTAGATGATCTTGTAGGTGCTGCTGGTACCGGCGCAGCACTTGTCGATCGAGGCGAACAGGTAGTAGTAGCCGTCGCGGTAGATCACGGTCGGGCCCTCGATGCCGCCCGAGCGCTTGGCTAGCGTGGTCAGCGAGCCGGTCGGCTTCATGTTGCTGCCCAGCTTGGTGATCTTGATGCCGGAGAACCAGGAGCCGAACACCAGGTAGGGATTGCCACTGGCGTCGAAAGTGAGGTTCGGGTCGATCGCGTTGTAGTCCTGGCTGCCTGCCTTGGAGCTGATCACGCGCCCTTCATCTTTCCAGTCGCCCTTGGCGATGGAGGTGGCCGACACCAGGCCGATGGCGGAGGTGTTGGAACCGAAGGTGGAGATCGAGTAGTACAGCCAGACCTTGCCGTTGTAGTTGTGCACGTCGGGTGCCCACACATCCAGCCCGCTGTGTGCCGGCACGTAGCTGGCCCACCAGCTCGGGCGGCTGCTGAAGATCTGCACGCCACGGCTCCAGGCCGTGCCGTTGCCCGAGTAAAGCACCTGGATGCCGGGGCCGGTGGAGAAGGTCCACCAGGTGTTGCCCTCCTTGAAGAGGGCGGGGTCGTGTACGCCCAGGTCGCCCGTCAGGGCCCAATGTGAGGCCTGCGCGCCGAAGGCGCAGCCGGCCAGCGCCAGCGCGGCCAGCGCCTTGCTTGCTTTGAATTGCATCGATGTCTCCTTGACCACCCGATTTCCGGGTTTTCGTGTTTTTGTCAAAACGCCTTTTGAATCAGGCGCATGGAGATCATAGACGCTTCCTGGCGGGTAACAACCCAGGACTCGGTGCCACGCGGCCAACGGTCGCGTGGCGAGGACGAGCCCCGCCACGCGCCACCCTCAGGCCACGACTCAGTCGACGAGGAAATACTGCTGCGGCAGCGAAGGGTTGGGCGTCGGCCAGATCCACGCGCCGGGCATGCTGGCCGGCACGCCATGCAGGCGCGTGCTGCGCAAAGCGGTCTGGGCCGGCGAGCTGACCGTGCCCAGCACTTCCAGCTCGTCCGCCGCAAGCGCGAGGATCTGACGGAACAGCGCGTCCGCAGCCTCCTGGCTGGGCGCCGCCTTCCACTCGTCCCACAGCGCCTGACGCTGCTGCATCGAGGGTGGCGGCTCGATCCCGCGCGCGCCCTGGCTGATGTACCACTGCACCCAGGGCAGACCTTGGCGCGAGTCACTCGGATGCTGGGCGAGATAGGCGCGCGGGTTCTGCGTCGGGTCGATGCCACCGGACACCACATCGACGCCGATGTCATAGTCGTTGCTGCGCGCCCGACTCGCCACGCTTTCGCGCTCGCCGGGCTCGATCAGCAGTTCGATGCCGATCTGCTGCCAGGCCGGCTGGATCAGGCGCAGGGTGTCGATCATCTGCTGCGAGTAGTCGTTGACCATGGCGCGCAGGCTCACCCGCCCGCCGCCCTGGATCATGCGATAGCCCTGCTCGTCGCGCTTGGTGAGACCCAGCTCGTCGAGCAGGCGGTTGGCCTCGGCGAGGTCCTGCCGCGTGAACTGCGTGGCCAGCTTCTCGTTGTAGAAGCGGTGGCCAGCCGGCGGGCCTACCTGCCAGGGCGTGGCCTCACCCTTGAACACTTCGCGTGCGATGGTCGGGCGGTCGATGGCCAGCGACAGCGCGGCCTTGAAGCGCACGCTGTTGAACAGCAGGCGCAGCGGCAGGCGCGGCGTCGTGTGGTTCAGGTACAGGCCCACCGCCGACGCATTCACATCGGGCAGACGCATGAAGACATGGCTGCCGCCCTCGACCAGCGGCTTGAGCTGGCTGCGCGCCGCCACCGTGTTGACGTGGCGGATCTGCAAGTCGAAGCGTCCTTGCGCAGCGCTGGCCAACACCGCTGGCGCGTCTTTCAGGATGGCAAACTCCACGCTATCGATATAGGGCAACTGCCGCCCCTCGGTGTCGACCTGCCAGAAGTAGGGGTTGCGTTGCAGCAGCACACGCTCGGCCTGGCTGCCGCCATTGCCACCCGCACTGCCGCCCGCATTGGCACCATAGGGCTCGTCGATCACCCAGGGGTCCAGCGTAGGCTTGTCGGGATTGCTCCAGCGCGTGCTGTAGTCGCTGCACTGGCGGTGGAACTGCGCGCCCCAGGAATTGAGGCCGGCCGCCTGCGCCTCGCGTGTCGCCTCCGGGTTGTACTTGAGGTGAAAGCGGCTGCAATAGTGCTTGGGGTAGATCACTGGATGATGGCCATAGGGCCCGGCCAGCTCCTCCGGCAGCATGCGGTTGCCGGCCGCAAAGCGGATGCGCACACGGACATCGTCGAGCTTCTCGGCCTGCATCACCTGGCCGCCAGCCTGGTAGCGATCGGCCACTGAACGGAAGATGTCGCGGTTGCCCAGCACATCGTTGACGGCGAACACCACATCATCCGCCGTGAAGGGCTCACCGTCGGACCAGCGCATGCCACGCCTGAGGGCAAACACATACTCGGTGGCATCGCGATTCACGCTCCAGCCCTCCGCGATGTTGGGCAGCACGCGGTCGAACTGCGCATCCCAGCGCGTCAGGCCCTGGGCCACGAAACGCAGCACACCGTTCTCGTCACCGCTGGGCAGCAGCGCGCTGCGCAGGGTGCCGCCGTAGCGCCCCCCCGTCTCCTGCGGGCGGATCACTTCCGGCTGCGCCGGCAGGCGCTGCGCCAGGGGCGGCAGCTTGCCCTCAGCCACGCGGGCGGCAAGCTGGGGCGCCTCGTGCCCCGAGGCGACGGCCGGGATCATGTGCATACCGCCCAGGGCAAGCAGGCAGGCTTGGAAAAAGACTCGCAACATCATGACGCTCTCCACGCTTTGAAGATGGAGGCAGCCTAGGCGAACGACATGCGCGAACTTGATCGTGATGGGCAGATTGGCGCTGCTCAGTCGTGTTCCAGCGAGATGCGCAGCCGCCTCAGAGATACACGCGACGAGAGGAATCCAGCGGCGCCACCGGCAGGTACAGCGCGGTGTGCCGCTCCTGCGGCGCGGTGTAGCCATTGACGCGGATCTCGCGCGCCACGATGCGGCGGTCGTCGCGCAGCACGCAGCCCAGCTCCGCCCGCAGTTGCTCCGCCAGCGCCAGCAAGGACAATGCTTTGTAGTCGCCGCGCAGTTCGCGCACCGCGTAGAGCCCGCCACCCTGCTGCGCCCGGTCGACGCCCGACACATCCCAGGGCTGGCCCAGCGCCGGTACGAAATGGGTCATATCGACCTGATCCTGCGCACACCGGCTCAGTGGAGCATCGCGGTCCAGCACAGCCCAGGTGCGCCAGCGTCGTGCCCCGGCCACGGCAAGATTACCGACCAACAAGCTGGTGGCTTCGCGCTGCTGATCACGCCGCCCCCGGTAGGCGATCTGGAACACCGGCTGCACCGGCAGTTGATCCAGGTACAGCCTGGGCAGCGCCGCTTCGGGTTCAAGCTGCAGCAAGGCCCGCGAAGGCGCGCATCCGAACTGGCGTACGAAGGCGTGATTGAAGGCCGCCGCCGAACCATAGCCCGCGAACTGGCCGATCTCGGTCAGGCTCATGCGCCCCTCGTGAATCTGCGCCAGGGCGCGCTTGAGGCGCAGCCGGCGCAAGGTGGCCATGGGCGTCTCGCGCACCTTGCTGCGGTACAGCCGGTCGAGCTGCGAGGGCGACAGGCAGGCCAGGTCGGCCAGGCGCGCCAGCGTGATTTCCTCGTCGAGCCGCGTGCCGATATAGTCGATCACGCGACGCACGCGACTTGACTGCAGGGCGAACAACTCTACGGTCATGCGCATCGGATGGCTCCGCGCAGAGGTCTGGAGAATCCCCCATCCTAGTCCTTCCCGCCCGGCCAGACTTGATCGGAATGCGCATGACCGCGCGGCTGGCCGTGCGGGGTCAGGCGCGCAAGCCGCTCTGCGCGTCGAACCAGTGCATGCGTGCCGGAGGGAAACCGTAATGCTGCAGTTGACCGTAGCCCGGGTGAGGGCCGTCCGGCGCACGGATCACCACGCTCTGCGTGCCAACCTGGCCATGGATCAGCAGCTCGGCACCGAGCGACTCAACCAGTTGCACCATCACTGGCAGGCCGCTGGCGGCCGGCTGCAGATGCTCCGGACGCAGACCCAGGATCAGCGCACGCCCGGCCAGGTCGCGCCGGGGCTCGGCCAGGGGCAGGCGGACACCGTCGGACAGCGTGAAGAGATCGCCCTGTGCATTCATGCTCCCCTGCAGCAGGTTCATCGGTGGCGAGCCAATGAAGCTTGCGACGAAGGTGCTGGCAGGGCGCTGGTAGACCTCTTGCGGCGTACCGATCTGTTCCACCCGGCCGGTATTCATGATCACCATGCGCTGCGCCAGGGTCATGGCCTCGACCTGATCATGGGTCACGAAAAGGCTGGTGGTGCGCAGCGTGCGGTGCAGCTTCTGGATCTCCAGCCGCATCTGCACGCGCAGCTTGGCGTCGAGGTTGGACAGCGGCTCATCAAACAGGAAGGCCTTGGGCTCGCGCACGATGGCGCGCCCCATGGCCACGCGCTGACGCTGCCCGCCGGAGAGCTGGCGCGGCTTGCGCTCCAGCAACGCACCCAACTCCAGGATTCCGGCGGCATGCTCGACGCGGCGCCGGATTTCGTCTTTCTTCACGCCGCGCAACTTGAGCCCGTAGGCCATGTTGTTGAACACGCTCATGTGCGGATACAGCGCGTAGTTCTGGAACACCATGGCGATGTCACGGTCCTTGGGTTCGCGCGTGTTGACCACCTCGCCGTCGATCAGCACCTCGCCCGCCGTGATCGCCTCCAGCCCCGCCACCATGCGCAGCAGCGTGGACTTGCCGCAGCCCGAGGGCCCGACGATGACGACGAACTCACCATCCGCGATCTGCATGTCGATGCCATGCAGGACAGGGTGCGAGTCATAGGTCTTGCGCAGCGCGCGCAGTTCGATGGTGGCCATAAACGTGTCGTTGTTGGGTACGTTTCTATTTTTACTTGTCGCCCTCGATCAGCCCCTTCACGAACCAGCGCTGCATCAGCAGCACTACCGCCACCGGCGGCAGCAGGGCCAGCAGGGTCATGACCATGACCAGCGGCCACTCGGTGTCGGCGTCGGCGAAGGAGACCATCTTCTTGAGCGCGATGACGAGTGTATGCATCTCGTTGCTGTTGGTCATCAGCAGCGGCCACAGATACTGCGTCCAGCCGTAGATGAAGAGGATCACGAACAGCGCCGCGATATTGGTGGCCGACAGCGGCAGCACGATGTCGCGCAGGAAGCGCAGCGGCCCGGCGCCATCGATGCGCGCGGCCTCCACCAGCTCGTCGGGCAGGGTGGTGAAGAACTGGCGGAACAGGAAGGTCGCCGTGGCCGAGGCCATCAACGGCAAGGTCAGGCCGGTGTAGGTGTTGATCAGGCCGAGGTCCACCATGACCTGGTAGGTCGGCATGATGCGCACCTCCACTGGCAGCATCAGGGTCACGAAGATCAGCCAGAAGGCCAGCATGCGCCCGGGGAAACGGAAGAACACGATGGCATAGGCCGACAGCAGCGAGATCACGATCTTGCCCAACGCGATGGCGAGCGCCACAAAGGCGGTGTTGGCGAGCAGGCGCCAGGCATCCACCCCGCCGATGCGGCGCGCGCCCCCCGCCAGCGCCTGGCCCCAGTTCTCCAGCAGATGCGCACCCGGCCACAGCGCCAGCGGCGGCGACAGGATCTCGGCCGCCGTGCGCGTGGAGGCGACGAACACGTACCACAGCGGGAACACCATCACCAGCACGGCCAGGATCAGGAGCAGATGGGCGAAGACATCGCCCAGCGGGCGGCGCTCGATCATGTGTAGTGCACCCGCCGCTCGACGTAGCGGAACTGGATCGCGGTCAGCGCGATGACCAGCAGCATCAGCACCACCGACTGGGCCGAGGAACTGCCCAGGTCCAGCCCCACGTAACCATCGTTGAAGACCTTGTACACCAAGGTCTCGGTGGCCTTGGCCGGGCCGCCGCCAGTGACCGCGTGGATCACGCCGAAGGTGTCAAAGAAGGCGTACACCGTATTCATGACCAGCAGGTAGAAGCTGACCGGCGACAGCAGCGGGAACACGATGCTCCAGAAGCGCCGGGCGGGGCCCGCGCCATCGATGGCGGCGGCCTCCAGCAGCGATCTCGGGATCGCCTGCAGGCCAGCGACGAAGAAGATGAAGTTGTAGCTGACCTGCTTCCAGGCTGCGGCGAAGCTCACCAGCAGCATGGCCTGGTCGCCATCGAGCAAGGGGTCCCAGGCAATGCCGGCACGCCGCAGCAGCACACCGAAAGTACCCATCGCGGGTGAGAACAGGAACAGCCACAGCATGCCGGCTACTGCCGGAGCCACCGCGTAGGGCCAGATCAGCAGGCTGCGGTAAGCCTGGCGCCCGCGCACCACGCGCTCTGCCATGACCGCCAGCAACAGGCCCGCGCCCAATGCCAGCACCGCCACGGAGACACTGAACACCGCCGTCACCTTGAGCGCATGCAGGTAGTTCGGATCGAGGAACAGGAGCTGGAAGTTCTCCAGCCCCACGAAGACCGAGGCGAGACCCCAGGGGTCTTCTCGATACAGCGAGGTCTTGATCGCCTGCGCCGCCGGCCAGTAGAAGAAGACCAGGGTGATGGCGATCTGCGGCGCCAGCAGGAGCAAGGGCAGAAACTTGTGGGGGAAGACGGTGCGGCGCATCGCTAACCTACGTACACCGTCGTCCCTGCGCAGGCAGAGACCCAGCGACTTGGCCTTGCCTGCGGGTCGGGCTGGCGGCTGGCGAAAGACACTGGACGCCTGCCAGCGCAGGAATGACGGCGCCCGTCGAGCGGGCGCGGAAGTATCGGCACGCTCAGCCTCGGCTTACTGCGCCACCGCCTTGGCGGCCATCTCGATCGCCGCGTTGGAGCGCGTGACCGCGCGCCGCAGCGCGGTGGTGGCGTCCTGCTTGCCGGCCAGCAGCGCCTCGATCTCCTCGTTCTGGATATCGCGCACCGCCGGCATGTTCACCAGACGGATGCCGCGCGAGTTGTCGGTCGGCGCCTTGCCCATCATCTGCTTGATCGGCTGGTCACGCCCCGGGTTCTTGTCGTAGAAGCCGGACTGGCGCGTCGCCTCGTAGGCCGCGTAGGTCACCGGCAGGTAGCCCGAGACCTGGTGCAGGCGGGCCTGGATGTCGGTGCGCGAGAGGAAGCTGAAAAAGCGCGCCACCCCCTTGTAGTCCCCCGCCGGCTTGCCACCGAACACCCACAGCGAGGCACCGCCCGGCACGGTGTTCTGCGGCGCGCCCTTGGCCTCGGCGTAGTAGGGCAGCGGGCCGGTGGCGTAGTCGATGCCGCTCTTGACCACGTCGCCGAGGCCACCGGAGGACTCGGTCATGATCGCGCATTCACCGGAGAGGAACTTGGTCTTGGCCTCGGAGGTGCGGCCGCCGTACTGGAACACGCCCTCCTTCTGCAGCGCGGCCAGGCGCTCCCAGTGGCGCACGAACACCGGCTCGTCGATCTTCAGCTTGGGGGTCAGACTGTTGAGGCCATTGGCATCGGTGGCGTAGGCCAGGTTGTTCCAGGCCGCGAAGTTCTCCAGCCCGATCCAGGTCGGCCAGGTGCTGGTCAGCCCGCAGGGCCAGCCGGCGGCCTTGATCTTGCGTGCGGCCTCGAACACCTCGGGCCAGGTCTGCGGCAGCTTGCTGGTCGACAGTCCGGCCTGCTGCAGCGCCTTCTTGTTGTAGTAGGCGATCGGCGAAGAGCTGTTGAAGGGGAAGGACAGCAGCTCGCCCTTGGCGGTCGAGTAGTAGCCGACGATGCCCGGGAGGTAGTCCTTGATGGCGAAGGGCTGGCCGCCCTCCTGCATCACCTGGGCCACCGGCTTGACCGCGCCGCGCGCGGCCATCATGACGCCGGTGCCGACATCGAACACCTGCAGAATGTGCGGCGCCTGGCGCGCGCGGAAGGCGGCGATCCCCGCATTGAGCGTCTCCGGGTAGGTGCCCTTGAACACCGGCACCACCTTGTAGTCGGCCTGGCTGGCGTTGAACTCGCGCGCCAAGCCCTCCACCACCTCGTTGTTGGCGCCGGTCATCGCATGCCACCACTGGATTTCCGTCGCCGCCTGGACGACATTGAGGGAGAGGCAGGCCGAGGCAAGCAGGATGCCGTGGCGGAGGATGCGGTGCGATGCCATTGTCTTGGTCTCCGAAAAAAGAACGCCAACCCGAAACCCTGCCGCATGGGTATTGCAGAAACATGACATTCGACCTGGCCATCATCGGCGGCGGCATCAACGGTGCGGCGATCGCGCGCGACGCAGCCGGGCGCGGGCTGTCGGTGCTGCTGGTCGAGCAGCACGACCTGGGCAGCCACACCTCCTCGGCCAGCACCAAGCTGATCCATGGCGGCCTGCGTTACCTGGAGCACTACGAGTTCGGCCTGGTGCGCAAGGCGCTGGCGGAGCGCGAGCGGCTGCTGGGCGCCGCGCCGCACATCATGCGACCGCTGCGTTTCGTGATTCCGCACGAGGCGGGCATGCGGCCACGCTGGCTGATCCGCTGCGGCCTGTTTCTCTACGACCATCTGGCACGGCGCGACAGCCTGCCCGGCAGCCGCGCGATCACGCTCGCCACGCACCCGGCGGGCGCCGCGCTGCAGGCGCGCTTCACCCATGGTTTCGAGTATTCCGACGGCTGGGTGGACGACGCGCGCTTCGTGCTACTCAACGCGCTGGACGCCGCCGAACGCGGCGCCACGGTGCTGACCTACACCACCTGCGTGCAGGCCGAGCGCGGCGAGGAGGACTGGTGTCTGAGCCTGCGGGGCGAGGGCGACGCAGCGCCACGGCCGGTTCGCGCGCGAGCCCTGGTCAACGCCACCGGCCCCTGGGCGGAGCGCTTCCTGGGCGAGGTCGCCGGCCTGCGCGCCCACCACAGCCTGCGCCTGGTGCGCGGCAGCCACATCGTGGTACCCCGCCTGTTCACGCACGACTACGCCTATCTGTTCCAGGCGCCGGACCGGCGCATCGTGTTCGCCCTGCCCTACGAACAGGACTTCACCCTGATCGGCACCACCGAGCTGGAACATCTCGCCGGGCTGGACCAGGTGCGCGCCAGCGAGGAAGAGATCGCCTACCTGTGCGCCCAGGCCAGCCGCTACTTCCGCCAGTCCGTCACCCCGCAGGACGTGCGCTGGCACTTCGCCGGCCTGCGCCCGCTGCTCGACGACGACAGCCAGGAGGCCGGCAGCGTCACCCGCGACTATCTGCTGGCCCTGGACAGCGCCGGCCCACCGATCCTCTCGGTCTTTGGCGGCAAGCTCACCACCTGCCGCAAGCTGGCCGAGCAGGTGCTGGACAGCCTGCAGGGCCTGCTTGGCTGCGGCGGCGCATGGACGGCCAGCGCCCGCCTGCCCGGTGCCGCCTGGACGGAAACTGGCTTCGCCGGCTTCCTCGACGGTCTGGCCGTGGCCCATCCTGACATGCCTGCAGCCATGCTGCGCCGCATGGCAACGGCCTATGGCAGCCGCATACAACGCATCCTCGGCGCATCGGGCGCCTGCCCCGCCGCGCTGGGTGAAGCTGTCCTGCCGGGGCTGCACGCGGCGGAAATCGACTATCTGTGCCGCGAGGAATGGGCCGCCACGGCCGAGGACATCTTGTGGCGGCGCAGCAAACTGGGCCTGCACCTGCCGCCCGATGCGGCAGCGCAGCTTGCGCAGTGGCTGCAGCGTCGCGCATCGTTGCCACGGGCGTGACCAATTTCGCCAAAACCCCGTCAAATCGCGCGTAGCTGCTTTGTTCAGTTAACGAAGCTGGCGATAATGTCGGTTAATACTTTTGGCGTATTTGAAAGCAAAAACGTTTCGGCGGGTTTCGGCATGAGTCTCATGGAGTTCGACCTCGCCATCGTCGGTGGCGGCATCAATGGAGCCTGCGTCGCGCGCGACGCGGCCGGCCGCAATCTGCGGGTCCTCCTCGTCGAGCGCGGCGACCTGGCCGGCCAGGCCGCCTCGGGCAGCCCCAAGATCATCCACGGCGGCCTGCGCTTCCTGCGCCATCTTGAGCTGAGCCTGGCCCGCGCCGCCGTCGAAGAGCGCGATCACATGCTGCGCAGCGCACCGCACCTGGTCCACCCGCTGCGCTTCATCGTGCCGCAGGAGGCAAGCGGCCGCTCGCGCTGGGCGCTGCGCCTGGAATCCCTGTTGCTCAACCACCTTGAACGCGACAGCGCCCTGCCCGACTCGCGCCTGACGGATCTGCGCGAGCATGTGGCCGGTACCGGCATCGCGCCGCGCTACCTGCGTGCGCTGGAGTTCTCCGACGCCTGGACCGATGACGCGCGCCTGGTCATCGCCAACTGCGTGGATGCCGCGCGACGCGGGGCAACCATCCTGCCGCGCACCGAATGCATCGCCTGCGAGCGCGAGGAGAACGTGTGGCGCCTGTGGCTCAAGCCCAGGCAGGGCGAGGAGTACGAGGTGGCCGCCAGGGCCATCGTCAACGCCGCCGGCCCCTGGGTCGACCGTTTCCTTTCCGAACGCAGCCCGCTGCGTTCGCGCCAGCGCGTGCAACTGGTCAAGGGCAGCCACATCGTGGTGCCACGCCTGTTCGACCACAGCTATGCCTACGCCTTCGAGAGCGAGGACAAGCGCCATGTGATGGCCGTGCCTTACGAGCAGGACTACACCCTGATCGGCACCTGCGAATCCAGCTACGCGGGTGAGCCCGCCACCACGGGTGCCAGTGCCGACGAGATCGCCTGGCTGTGCCGCCAGGCCAGTTGCTTCTTCGCCCGCCCGGTCGACCCGGCCGACGTGAAGTGGTCCTACAGCGGCGTGCGCAGCGTGCCGGTCGGCGAGGACGAAGATGCCGAACTGGACCAGAAGCAGGACTACGTGCTCGGGGTGGACAGCGACGGCCCGCCCATCGTGTCGATCTTCGGTGGCCGCGCCACCACCTGCCGCATCCTCGCGCAACGCGTGGTCGACTGCATCCTGCCCACGCTGGGCCGCGACGTACCGGCATGGACCGAAGAGGCCCGCCTGCCCGGCGGCGAGATTCCCGATGGCGACCTGGCCGCCTTCACGCGCCACCTGTGTACCAGCCACCCCGTGCTGCCCGAAGCCCTGCTGAGCCGTCTGGCGCGCGCCTACGGCACGCGCGTGGTGCGCATCATCGGCAGCGCACAGGCGCCGCGTCCGCTGGGCCGCGAGATCGCGCCTGGCCTGTTCGAAGCCGAACTGGAGTATCTGGTGAGCGAGGAATGGGCTCATGACGTGGAAGACGTGCTGTGGCGCCGCAGCAAGCTGGGCATGCACTACGGCCCGGCTGAGGTCGCCGCGGTCAGCGACTGGCTGGCCCGTCGCCACGCTCAGACTCCGCAGTAAACTGCCGGCATGGACCAAGACACCCCTTACCACCAGCTCGGTGGCGGCCCCGCCATCTCGGCCCTGGTCGCGCGTTTCTACGCCTTGATGGACGAGTTGCCCGAGGCCTACGTCATCCGCAAGCTGCACCCGGAGTCACTAGCCGGCAGCCAGCACAAGCTGACGCTGTACCTCTCCTACTGGCTGGGCGGCCCGGACGAGTTCACCCCGGCCTTCGGCCACCCGCGCATGCGGGCGCGCCACCTGCCTTTCCCGATCGGCGAGGCGGAGCGCGATGCCTGGCTCATGTGCATGCAGCAGGCGCTGCAGGAGACGCTGCCGGCGGGCGCGGCTCGCGATGCGCTATGGCAGAACCTTGTCGGTCTGGCCGACCACATGCGCAACCGCGAAGGCTGATCCGCATTCAGGACAGCCCCATCATCGACGGGTCATAGCCCGTCTTGTCCTCTGCCTCGGCCTGCTTCTGCTGGCGCCGCGCCAGCATGTGGGCGAACAGGGTGCGCAGTGGCAAGGGCTGGAACCACGCCTTGGCGGCGTCGGACGGAGGGGGCACAAAGGCGGGCGGCGGCACGGGGGCGGCCTTGGCGAAGGGGCGCGAGAGGCGTTGCATGATGTTTTACCTGCTGGTTCTGGTGCTGTCGGGGGAGGGGCTACCATTCAAGCTATGCCGTGAATCCCGCCCTCGCCAATCGGAGTTTTCGATTCGGCCATAAACCGCCCGTGAGGGCATAGCGACCGCCCATTCCAGCCCACGTCGCGCGCCAGCCGCGTTGGTCGAACCTGCTCCGCCGCCCGGCCGCAAGACCCTGCACGCCGTGATGATTTTGTCGATTCTCCGCGCACGTCCCCACGCAGAGAGAATCCCATGCAAGGCATTCCAACTCCGCGCCGCCTCGCCTGCGGCACGGCCCTCCTGTTCCTGCTCGCCGCCTGTGGCGGTGGGGGCGGGAGCAGCAGCGGCAGCAGCGCCACGAACAATGGCAGTAGCAGCACCGGCAGCGGCGGTCCCCCCGTCGGCGCCACCACGCCTCCCCCGGCGCCCCTGCCGGTCGGCGAGACGCCACCGACCGACGCCGACGCACAGCGCTTCCTGACCCAGGCCAGCTTCGGCCCCACCTCCGCCGAGCTGGCGGTGGTGAAGGCCAGCGGCCTGCGCAACTGGCTCACCGCGCAGATGGCGGCCAGCGGCCAGAACTATTCGAGCGCCTACTCCGCGGCGATCCACACCGCGGGGCTCAAGGATTTCTGCAATCAGTACACCGGCTTCCCCAACAGCTACGCCCAGCAGAACTGCTGGCAGGAGTACTACTCGGCCGAGCCGCTGTCGCGCGAGTTCTATCGTGCCGCGCTGACCGGCAGCGACCAGTTGCGCCAGCGCGTGGCACTCGCCCTGGGTCAGATCTTCGTGGTGTCGAACGCCGAAGTGGAGGGCACCTACGGCTTGCGCGAATACCAGCAGATGCTGCTCGACCACGCCTTCGGCAATGTGCGCAGCCTGCTCGCGGCGGTGACGAAGAGCCCGGTCATGGGCACCTACCTGAACCTGGTGAACAACGGCAAGACCGACCCCAACGAGAACTTCGCGCGCGAGCTGATGCAGCTCTTCACCATCGGCCAGTGCAAGCTCAACCTGGACGGCAGCTTCACAGGGGGCGTGTGCCAGCCCACCTATGACAACAACGGCGTGCGCGAAGTGGCCTACGCGCTGACCGGCTGGACCTATCCAGCCGGCGGCGTGAGCCCCTGGGGCGGCAGCGGCTGGACCAATCCGACCTACCTGCGCGGGCAGATGGTGGCGGTCACGGCGCAACACGACACCGCCGCGCGCAACCTGCCGGGCGGCAGCACGCTGCCCGCCGGCCACACCGCGCAGCAGGCGCTGGACGCCGTGCTGGACGACTTGTTCCAGCATCCGAACATCGCGCCTTTCATCAGCAAGCAGCTCATCCAGCACCTGGTCACCAGCAACCCCAGCGCGGCCTATGTGCAACGCGTGTCGCAGGCCTTCGCCAGCGGCACGGCGCATGGCTTCGGCAGCGGTCAGCGCGGCGACATGAAGGCCATCGTGGCGGCCATCCTGCTCGACGCCGAGGCGCGTGGCGACAGCAAGACCGACGCCAGCTACGGCCGCCTGCGCGAACCGGCGCAGTACATCGCCGGCATGCTGCGCGTGTTGAATGCCAGCTCCGACGGCGCCGGTTTCTACTGGTGGTGGGGCAGCGAGCTGGGGCAGATCGTCTTCAACGCCAACTCGGTGTTCAACTTCTACCCGCCGGACTACCCGCTGCCCGGCACCAGCCTGGTCGGCCCGGCCTTCGCCATCGAGAACCCGAACAGCACGCTGGCCCGTCTGAACCTGTCGACCAGCCTGCTCTACTGGGGCGGCATCGCGGCAGAAGACTTTCCCGGCGCCACCGGCACCAGCCCCAACCTGGCGAACTGGGTCGCGCTCGCCGACGATGCGACGAACCTCGTCACCCAACTGGAGCGCCTGCTGGTCACCGGCGGCCTGCCGTCCGACATCAAGGCCGGCATCGTCGATGCGGTGTCCGCGTGGACCGCCCAGAACAACGCCGCTGGCTGGCGCACCGAACGGGCGCGCACGGCGCTCTACCTGATCCTCGCCAGCCCCGAATACCAGGTGCAACGATGAAACGACCCCAGACCCAACGACGCCAGCTCCTCAAGACCCTGCTCGGCGGTGGCGCGCTGACCGCCACCGGCGGCCTCGAAGCACTGTTCGCCACGCCGGCCCTGGCCCAGGCCACCGACTACAAGGCCCTGGTGTGCATCGCGCTTTACGGCGGCAACGATGGCGCCAACATGATCGTGCCGATCGACAGCCGATACAGCGCCTACGCCAGCGTGCGCGGCGGACTAGCGATCCCGCAGGCCAACCTGGTCGCGATCGGCAGCGAGTACGGGCTGCATCCGGCCCTGTCTGCCCTCGCGCCCTACTGGACGCAGGGCAAGCTCGCCCCGGTGCTGAACCTCGGCCCCCTGGCACGGCCCACCACGCGCGCGCAGCTCTCGGCCAAGACCGCGGTACTGCCCGACAACCTGTTCTCCCACTCGGACCAGCAGAACCTGTGGGAGTCCGGTGGCTCATCGGTGCTGGGACGCACCGGCTGGGGTGGGCGTCTGGCGGAAGCGCTCGGCAATGACCCGGTCATCGCCTTCGGTGGCAGCGGCCGCGTGGGCATCGGCAATGTGCGCAGCACCCTGGCCCTGCCCGGCCCGGGCTCGGACTTCTCGCCGGCCGGCTACTTCGGTGGCCAGAACGCCAAGCGCCGCACCATGCTCGACACCATGGCCAACAAGGCGCGCGACAACCAGCTCGTGGGCGCCTTCGCCGGCATCCAGAAGACCGCCTTCTCGCGCAGCGCGAGCATCGGTCCGGTGCTCAAGATCTCGCCCACCAACACGCCGGCCGATCCGCTCAACGCGATCTTCGGCAACCTCACAGGCGTCTACAACACCGACATCGCCGACCAGCTCTACCAGGTGGCCAAGCTGATCCGCGCGCGCGCCTCGTTGGGCGGCTCGCGCCATGTGTTCGTGGTGTCTCAGGACGGCTACGACACCCACAACAACCACCTCGAACGGCAGAACGAACTGCTCGCAGAGCTTGGACCGGCACTGGCCGCCTTCCAGGCCGCGATGGTCCTGCTCGGGATGGAGAACAACGTGACCAGCTTCACCCTGTCGGACTTCGGGCGCACGCTGAAACCCAACTCCAGCGCCGGCACCGACCACGGCTGGGGCAACCATCACCTGGTGCTGGGCGGAGCGGTCAAGGGCGGACTGGCCTACGGCAGCTACCCCAGCCTCTCGCTCGGTGGCGCCGATGACTACGGCATCAACAGTTGGGAGTGGCAGGGGCGCTGGATTCCCACCCAGTCAGTCGACCAGTATGTCGCCACCCTTGCCGGCTGGATGGGCCTGAACCAGACTCAGATCAACGCACTGCTGCCCAACCTCGCCAACTTCACGACCAAGAACCTGGGATTCGTCTGATGCCTCGTGCCGCCCTGTCGCCTCTGCTTCTGTGCCTGCTGCTCGCCGCCTGCGGGGGCGGCGGTGGCGATGGCGTGGTGATCAATCTCGGCGGCGGTGGCAGCAGCAGCTCGAGCAGCTCGTCGTCCGGCGGCGCGGTGGGCCCTGGCCCCAGCATTGCCGGCTGCCCGGTGTTCCCGGCCAGCGCGGTGTTCAACACGCGCATCGACGACAGCACGCGCTTCCCGGTGCATGCCAGCAACACGAGCTGGATCAACAGCATCGGCGCCACCCGCGCGCTGCATGCCGACTGGGGCACGAGCGAAGACCAGCAGGCCTGGCAGACCTACTACGGCATTCCCTACAACGTGGTCGACGGCACCGCGGCGACGACCGACTGGCCCAGCGTCTCCTTCACCATCACCGACCCGCGCGCCGGCAATGGCAACGGCGTACCGGATGAGAGCGACTGCGCCATCGCGCAGGGCAGCACACACAGCCTGCAACGCGACTGCACCCGCTTCTCGCCCGCGCAACGGCGTTTCCCCTTTCCGCTGGACAGCCGCCTCAAGGCCGAGGCCGGCGCCTGCAACGACGCCCAGCAATGCGGCGACCGCCATGTCATCGTGCTGGAGTCCGGTGCCTGCCGGCTGTGGGAGAGCTACTTCAGCTACAAGGTCGACGGCCAGTGGTACGCCTACTCGACCGCCGCCTGGGATTTGAACAGCCACGCATTGCGCCCCGATTCCTGGACCTCCGGTGACGCCGCCGGCCTGCCCATCCTGCCGCTGCTGGCGCGCGCGGACGAGGCCACCGCCGGCGAGATCCGCCATGCCTTCCGCGTCACCTTCCGCGACAGCGTGCTGGCCCGCAGCTACGTGTGGCCCGCGCGCCACCGCGCCGGTGGCGACACCCCGGGCGGCATCCCCTTCGGCGCCCTGTTGCGCCTGCGCAGCGACTTCGTGATCCCCGCCAACTGGACCGCCCAGGCGCGCGCACTGGCCACCGCCATGCAGCGTTATGGCCTCTACGTCGCCGACATCGGCAGCGACCTCTACGTGCAGGGCGAGCCCAGCGCGCAGTGGAGCAGCAGCACCATCAGCCAGATCCAGTCCCTGCGCATGAACCAGTTCGAGTTCGTCGATACCGGCAGCATCACCGGGCACGCGAGCTTCAACGCGAACTCGCTACAGGCAAGCTGGTAAGGCAGGAAACGAAACAAAGAGGCCCGCGTCAGCGGGCCTCTTTGTCTTTGAAGCAGGAATCAGTTGCCGTCGTTCAAGAGCGCAGCAACATCTCGTTGCTTGGCGGAAACGGCAATCTCGTAGGCCGTCTGACCGGCCGCATTGCGCAGGTTGCGGTCGGCCTCGAAGCGGCCCAGCAACTGCACCAAGTTGTAGCGCCCTGCACGCGCAGCGTGCATGAGCGCGGTTTCGCCAGCCAGGTCGACTGCGTTCACGCGGGCTCCACGCTTGAGCAGCAGTTCAGCACTGGCGGCCTGACCACCTTCAATGGCGTTGATCAGGGCGGTGCGCCCCTGCGCATCACGCGCTTCGATCGACATGCCGCCATCCAACAGGTTCGCGAGTCGCGCGACATCCCCGTTCCGGGCGGCCTGCAGCAGCGACGCCGCACTCTTTGCTGCGGCGTTCACGCCGCTCGTGGAAGTCTCTGCAGCGCATGCCATTTGCATGCCTCCAGCCATTGCACAGACAACGAGATATTTCAGGATAGTGCTCACAAAGTCTCTCCTACTGGCCCATCCGAGGGCGATACATGAAACGGGGCCCAAGCCCATGAGCAAGAGTGCGACCACCTGCCATACAAGATACCGCATAACCACTATGTAAATGCCATCGGCATTTTCTGTTGTCTTTTGGAATGCTTATTGCAGCGTGCGGCGGGCAGTAACTGTCTCATCCAACCCGTTTCATAGGCAGCACAATGACCAAATCATTCAGCAGTTCCTGTCTCCCCGACAGCGCCCGGTTCCCCCTCAGCATCCTCTTCTGTGTCGTTCTCTCCGCATGTGGTGGCAGCGGCAACGACGATTACGCAACCGATCAAACCCCAGCCTCTGGCGATACTCCTGTCATTCTCAAGGCCGACCGCGCGCCCTTCCCGCTCGTTGAAGCAACGGTAGATGGCTTCCATAGCGCGATGAAGCAGGGAGACGTGTCCTGCCGTGACATCGTTCAAGGCTATTTGAACCGCATCGCAGCCTATGACTACGAGCCATCGACCGCCTTCCCGGCCAGCCCTGCGCTGCACTCGGTGATCGCGGTGAACACCCAGGCCGCCTTGTCGCGCGCGGACGAGCTGGATGCGCAGTTCTTCAAGACGGGCAAGATGGTCGGACCGATGCACTGTGTGCCGGTGCTGGCCAAGGACAACATCGACACCTTTGACATGAAGACGACCGCGGGTTCCCTGGTGATGGCCAACAACCAGCCGCCCGACGACGCGTTCATCATCAAGCGTATTCGCGATGCAGGGGCGATCATCATCGGCAAGGCGAACCTGGATGAGTTTGCGTTCGGCTTCACCGGCAGTTCCTCGATCGGGGGCAAGACCCAGAACGCCTACATCCCCGGCAATAGCGCGGGGGGGTCATCTGCGGGTACGGGCACGGCGATCGCCGCCAACCTGGCGATGGTCGGGCTGGGAACCGACACCGGTGGCTCGGTACGCGTCCCGTCCTCGGTAGAGGGTCTCTATGGCCTGCGCCCCTCGCTACGCCTGGTCAGCCAGGACGGCATCGTGCCGCTGTCGCACAACCAGGATACTGCGGGGCCGATGTGCCGCCAGGTACAGGATTGCGCCCTTGCCATGGACGCAATGGTCGGGTTCGATGAATCCACCTTCAGCGGCCAGCGCTCCGCCAAGGCATGGAATGCGCCCTTGGTGAAAACGGCGGCCGAGTACACGACGATGACCGGTACGCCCGCCAGCTACCTCAGCGCTCTCAAGGCGGACGGTTTGAAGGGCGCACGCATCGGCGTGGTACGCGGCATGTTCCCGACGGCCACCACCGCGAACCAGGGTTTCCTCAACACGCTCAATGCGGCACTGGATGCCATGCGCGCAGCCGGTGCCACGGTGGAAGACGTGGAGATCCAGGATCGCACGACCATCCTGAGCACCTACTCCAGCCTGTCGAGCTACGACTTCCGGGATGACCTGACAGCGTATCTGGGCAGTTGGAGCTCGACCCTGGATCAGCACCCCCGCACCACCGAGGATGTCTATGCCGGCATGCTCGTGCTGGAGCCCACCCGCGCGGCCAATTTCAACAACTACGTTGTCAATGGCACGAACAAGGAAACCAAGACCGTGTACCAGAACAACCTGACACCGCGTGATGAGTACGTCATCCCGCGTGTGCTGGCCGCGCTGGACAACAAGGACTTCGCTACCGGCAGCAGCAAGGGAGCGCCGTATGACGTACTGGTTTATCCGGTCCTGCAAGGCTTCAATGGCACCAGCGTGAACTCCGGCAGCAACAACCGGCTGAGTCCGTTCACCGGCTTTCCAGCACTGACTGTGCCGGCTGGCTTCATCAAGGCCAAGGAAACCGACAGTTCGGTGCAGCCGGTTGGACTGGAAATGCTGGGGCGCGTATTCGACGAACCCACGCTGTTCAAGCTTGGCTATAGCTGGCAGAAGACGACCACGCCGCGCGTGCCGAGCCCGCTGGCGCCCGAGCTGGCCAAGAAGTAAGCCCTGGGCAAGGCCCGCCGCCCTGTTCCCATCCTTCAGGACAGGGCGGCGGGCTCCCGGACACGATCTGCATCAGACTGCAGTGCAGCATCCGGAGTAGAGTAGCAGGCTCCCCGCTGTTCCCGCTGCTCCATGACCGTCCCCTATCACATCCTGGCCCTGCTGCTGGCCGCGCTGAACACCATCGGCCCGTTCGCGACCGACACCTACCTGCCGGCCTTCCCGGCGATCCGCGAGAGCCTGGGCGCAAGCCAGTTGGAACTGCAGCAGTCGCTGACGGTGTACATGCTGGCCTTCGCCTTCATGATGCTGTGGCACGGTGCGATCTCGGATGCGCTGGGGCGCCGCCGGGTGATCATCGGCGGCTTGGCGATCTTCGCCATCGCCTCGCTGCTATGCACGCTGGCGCCGCGCATCGAAGTGCTGCTGCTGGGGCGCGCACTGCAGGGTCTATCAGCCGGTGCCGGGGTGATCGCAGGGCGCGCGGTGATCCGCGATCTGCTCGACGGCGTGGCCGCGCACAAGCTGATGTCGCATGTCGCGATGGTGTTCGCCATCGCGCCCGCCATCGCGCCCATCATCGGTGGAGCGATCTCCGCCGGCTTCGGCTGGCGCGCGGTCTTCCTGTTCATGCTGATCCTGGCGCTGGCGCTGATCGTGATGGTGTGGCGCTGGCTGCCGGAGAGCCTGCCGCCGGAGAAGCGCCAGTCGCTGCACCCGGTACATCTGTTCCGCGGCTACTGCGGCATCCTGGGCAGCCTGCGCTTCGACCTGCTGTCGCTGGGCATGGGGCTCTACTTCGGTGGCTTCTTCGTCTATGTGATGTCGGCGCCGGTGTTCCTGATCGAGCACCTGGGGCTGGACGAGCAGGGCTTCGGCTGGCTCTTCGTGCCCATGGTGGTGGGCATGATCGCCGGCTCCTTCAGCTCCGGCCGCCTGGCCGGCAAGCACCCGCCGCAGTTCGTGCTGACGCTGGCCTTCAGCGTGTCGGCCGCGGCCGCGCTGCTGAACCTGCTGCTGTGCTACACCACCGCGCCCAGCGTGCTGACACGCATCCTGCCCATCCCCATCTATACCTATGGCATGGCACTGGCGATGCCCACGCTGACCCTGCGCGCGCTCGACATGTTCCCAGAACGGCGCGGCATGGCGGCGAGCTGCCAGGGCTTCATCCACACGCTGGTAATGTCGCTGGTGGCCGGGGTGATGGCGCCCCACCTGTGGAGCGACCTGCGCAGCATGGCCTGGGGCATGGCGGCCAGCCTGCTGCTGGCCCTCGGCGCATGCCTGTGGGCCAAGCGCCTCATTCCGTCCGCCCCCTGAGCGAGCTCATTCCGCGCCGCCCGGCCCGGCGTGGATGGACACGATGGCCATGGTCGGCGCGTCGTCCTTGCCCAGCGCGTCGAGAATGCCGCAGTCGGCCACGCGCCTGACCTCGCAGCATTGGCGGCGCAGCGCCTGCAGCTCCTCATGCAGGGTCTGCAGCTCGCGCAGGCGCAGCTCGACATGGTGGATATGCGCATCGACGCAGTCGTTGACGGCGTCGCAGGCGGCGCCTGGCTGGGCCTGCAGGTCCAGCAACTGGCGCACTTCTTCCTGACTCATGCCCAAGGAGCGGCAGCGCCGGATGAAGCGCAGCCGCTGCAGGTGACCCATGTCGTACTGGCGGTAATTGGCGGCACTGCGCGCCGGGGGCGGCAGCAGGCCCGCGCGTTCGTAGTGGCGCACCGTCTCCACGCCGCACCCGGCTTGCGCAGCCAATTCACCGATCTTCATGCCCATGCTTCACCTCCCGCTTGACCCTGTAGTCACTACAGGGTGTGAGATTACGCCATCGGTTTTTTGTTCAGGAGTGAGTCATGGCCGGCTGTTGTCACAACGATCATTGCGCGGGCAAGGCGCCGCCGCCCACGCCGCGCTTCCGCCGCGCGCTGTGGATCGCGCTGGTGGTGAACGCCGCGATGTTCGCCGTCGAGCTGGTGGCCGGCATGCAGGCGGGCTCGGTCTCGCTGCTGGCCGACTCCATCGACTTCCTGGGCGATGCGGCCAACTACGCGATCGCGCTGGCGGTGCTGGGCCTGCTGCCGGTGTGGCGCAGTCGTGCCGCCCTGCTCAAGGGCTGGTCGATGGCGGGCTTCGGCGTCTTCGTGCTGGGCCGCGCAGCCTGGCAGGCCACCCAGGGCGTGCCGCCCGAGGCCTTCACGATGGGCGCGGTCGGCGCGCTGGCCTTGGTCGCCAATGTCGGCGTGGCCGTGCTGCTGTATGCCTTCCGCGAGGGCGATGCGAACATGCGTTCGGTCTGGCTGTGTTCGCGCAATGACGCGCTGGGCAATCTGGCCGTCATCCTGGCGGCCGGGGGCGTGTTCGGCACCGGCCAGGCCTGGCCCGATCTGCTGGTGGCCTTGATCATGGGTGGCCTGGCGCTGAGCGCGGGTGGCAGCGTGATCCGCCAGGCACGCGGCGAGCTGGCCGCCGCGTGAGTGGCTGAGGATCAGGGCTTGAGCAGGGACTCGGGCGGCGTGCCGGCCGTGACCAGGACCACCGCGTCGAGGTTGGCCGAACCGTTCTCGCCATCGCCGCCCAGGTTTGTCAGGCGCAGCGTGACCGGGCCCTTGTCCAGCTTCAGGGTCAGCGGCTGACCGTCGGCGCCCGCCACCACGAAGTTGCGCCACTCGTTGGCGCTGCGACCCCAGCCGCCGGTGTTGGCCAACTCGATCTTGGCGAAGCCGGCCGGCACCGCGCCATTGATCTTCAGCTCGCGCCACACCACCCACTTGCGGCCAGCGGCGTAGCGCAGCATGAGCTGATAGTCACCCGCCGCCGGCACCTCGGCCTGCCACTCCAGCCACTGGTCCTTGTCATCCCAGCCGATGACGGCTTTGCCGCCGGAACTGCCGGGGCGATCGCTGGCCGGCTTGAGGCTGCCGCCGCTGTTCGCGCTGGTGGCCTCGGCCTCCAGCAGCAGGCCGGCGGCCTGCGCCGGCCCGGCGAGCCAGCCCGTCGCGCCCAGCGCGGCGACCAGCGCCAAGGTTTTCATCTTGTTCATTCGTCTCCTCCTTCTGTGCTTGCCTCGTGGCACAGGAAGGGACTGAATGCGGCGGCGAATGGTTCCCGCCAAGCCTGCCGGCCCAGTGTGACGCCCTCAGGCCGCGTCCTGGCTCCAGCGCAGCGAGCGCAAGGCCGTCGCGATGGCTGCGGCGCGCGCGTCGAGCAAGGCTTCCCCCTGCAGGCCGGCCGCATCCAGGTCGAGACAGGCGAGCAAGGCGGCCTCCAGCATCGGCGCCTTGGGATAGGCCTCGCTCCGGCTGCTCGGGAAGGCGAGGTAGTCGGCCCGGCACAGACTCAGCAACTGGCGGAAGCGTTGCGGCCGGGTGAAGGCCTCGCAGCGTTCCAGCAAGGCGGCCAGGGCGCCGGCGCGCATCTCGGTGGCCTTGTGCACCCGCTCCAGCTCATGCAGGGTCAGCACCGCGAGGTCGTAGAACCCGTCATCGACGCCGAAGCGCGCGCACACCAGGCCGATACGTGGCAGCGCGCGCTCGGTGTGTTTGTAATGGGTGGGCAGATGCTCCGGCGGCGAATCGGCCTTGCCGAGGTTGTACAGCAGGCCGGCAAAGCGCACGCCCAGGGGGGCCTGCTGCCGGGCCAGCCCATCGGCCACCGCCAGCATGTGAGCGCCGAGGTCGACCAGTTCCCCGGTGCGGTCGGCCTGCGGCATGCCGAACAAGGCATCCAGCTCGGGCAGCACCTGCGCCAGCGCGCCGCTCTCGCGCAGGGCCCACAGCATGCGCGAGGGGCGCTCGCCCATCAGGCCACGCGCCAGCTCCGGCCAGGCATCGCGCGCCGACAGGTCGGCCAGCACGCCGCGCGCCACCTGCTCGCGCAAGCCGTCCAGCGCCTCTTCCTCCAGCTCCCCGCCGGCCAGGGCAGCGAGCGCGGCCATGCGCAGCAGATTGGTCTGCGGCGAGGTGAGCAGCGCACCGAGCATGTCACGGGATGCAGGCATGGCGTTCTCCGGAAGGACGGCGTCGGCAAGACGACAAAGGCGTCAGGCGGGGGCCTGACGGACGTCCCGAAGCAAGAACGATTCCCCACCTGCGGCGGGCAACACGCCCGGCCCGCATGGCGCGCGAGACCGGGCTGGATCACGCGCCATGCTGATGCCAGCTCAGCGCGTTCAGTCCGCCAGGACCAGGCTCACG
Organism: Uliginosibacterium sangjuense; assembly: GCF_059132465.1. Lineage (NCBI taxonomy): Bacteria > Pseudomonadati > Pseudomonadota > Betaproteobacteria > Rhodocyclales > Zoogloeaceae > Uliginosibacterium > Uliginosibacterium sangjuense. The sequence goes on along the minus strand of NZ_CP101132.1, from coordinate 267,717 downwards.
TCGATGTTGCCGCGCGTCGCGTTGGAGTAGGGGCACACGATGTGGGCCTTGGCGATCAGGTCTTCGGCCTGGGCGCGCGGCAGGCCGGGCAGGCTGATCGTCAGCTCGGCCTGGATGCCGAAACCGGTCGGGATCGGGCCGATGCCCACGCGGCCGGTGATCTGCGCATTGGCCGGCAGCGCCACCTTCTCCTTGCCGGCGACGAACTTCAGCGCGCCGAGGAAACAGGCCGAGTAGCCGGCGGCAAAGAGCTGCTCGGGGTTGGTGCCGGGGCCGCCGGCGCCGCCCAGCTCGCGCGGCGTGGACAACTGGATGTCGAGCGCCTTGTCGGAAGAGACGGCGCGACCTTCGCGGCCGCCGGTGGCGGTGGCTTGGGCGGTGTAGAGAACTTGTTCGAGCGACATGATGGACTCCTGTGTGGTGGAACCGGCGGAAGTGCCGGTTGGCAGGACGAACTATGCGCGCGTCGCCGGAACGATTTGCTATAAATAGTCCTGAAAACTTAACCGAAAGTACGAAATGGCAGATCGCTTGGCCGCCTTGCTGGATCACTTTTCGATCACCGCGCAGGTCTTCAACACTGGCCCCTTGTGCGGCATTCATGAAGTGGGCGGCGCCGACGGGCTGGGCCAGTTGCATCTGATCCGCCAGGGCGCGGTGGAGATCAGCCATGCCGGCCTGGACACGGTGCAGGTCCACGAACCCAGCCTGCTGCTCTACCCACGCCCGCTGACCCACCGCTTCCGCACCGACCCGCAACGCGGCGCCGACTTCGCCTGCGCCCATCTGCGCTTCGACGGCGGGCCGGCCAACCCCGTGGCCAACGCGCTGCCGCCCTTCGTCTGCCTGCCGCTGGCCGCGTTGCCCGGCGCCCAGCCGGTGCTCGACCTGCTGTTTGCCGAGGCCTTCGCCGAGCACTGCGGCCGCCAGGCGATGCTCAACCGCCTGTTCGAGATCGTCCTGATCCAGGTGCTGCGCCACCTGATGGAGGCGGGCCGCACCCAGGTCGGCATGCTCGCCGGCATGGCCCACCCACGCCTGCGCCTGGCGCTTGTCGCGATGCATGAGGCGCCGGCGCACGAGTGGTCGCTGGAGGAACTGGCGGCGCGCGCCGGCATGTCGCGCAGCGTGTTCGCCGGCCAGTTCCGCGAGCAGGTCGGCATCACGCCCGGCGCTTACCTGCAACGCTGGCGCGTGGGCCTGGCGCAGCGCGCGCTACAACAGGGGCGCCCGCTCAAGCTGGTCGCCCTCGAAGTCGGCTACGGCAGCGAAGCCGCCCTGTCACGCGCCTTCAAGACCTGCCTGGGGATGTCGCCGCGCGCCTGGCGCAAGGCCGCCACGGCGCAGCCCTGAGGCAGAACCATCGGCACGGCGCGGAATCAAACGCACAGCCCACCCCAGGAGCCCACCATGCCCACCCGTCGCCGCTTTCTCCACGCCGCCGGCGCAGTGCTCGCCATCAGCCCCTTCTCCCCCTTGCGCGCCCAGGCCCAGGCCTGTGTTCCACCCGGCTGCAGCGCCAACTGTGGCCCCACCGGCGCCGCCACCGCAGGGCCGTTCTACGTGCGCAACGTGGCACTCACCCAGAACATCAACACGCGTGGCGCACGCGGCAAGCCGATGCGGGTCAGCGGTGTGGTGCTGGGCGGGGCGGACGGCAAGACGCCCCTGGCTGGCGCGAAGGTGGAGATCTGGCATTGCGACGCCGCCGGCGCCTACCACCCCAACGACGACGGCGATGTCAGCGGCTACCGGCCGGAGGAAATCAATCTGCGCGGCAGCGGCCTGACCGATGCCCAGGGGCGCTTCGCCTTCGACAGCATCGTGCCGGCCAGCTACGGCGGCCGCCGCCGTCACATCCACTGGCGCTTCGAGGCGCCCGGGCACCGCGCGGTGATCACCCAGAGCTACTGGCTCAACGAGAAGGGCGGCCCGCGCGACCGCGCCGACTTCGTGGACCGCGACGCCGAGGCCTGCCGCTGGCTGAACTTCACGACCAATGCGCGCGGCGTGGAGGAGGGCTTCTTCGAGGTACGGCTGGCGGTGGCCTAGACCTCCCCGTCGATTCCCGTCATTCCAGCGAAGGCTGGAATCCAGTGTCTTTCACAGACCGCCGCCCAAGCCACCAGCAAGGCCAAGCCACTGGGTCCCTGCCTTCGCAGGGACGACGGTCCACGCTGCGCATGCAGCGAGTTTCTCCAGCTCCGTAGGGTGGGCACGGCGTGCCCACGCGTCCGCTACGTCCCGGCCTGCGCAGGGACGACGACCGGCGTACGCTCGGCACGATCACGCCGACCCGCTCACACTTGTTTTGATCCAGCACGGCCACCCGCCGATAATTTGTCAGACAATAACGCAGTACATCCAACAAATTCCGGAGCCCGCATCATGGATCTGTCGAAGATCGTCAGCCTCGAAAATGCCGCGCAACGCCTGGGCGTGATCCCCGAACTGGGCGGCAGCACCGCCTTCTGGGAGGTCAAGCGCGAAGACGGCTGGCACGCCATCTACCGCCCCTGGGACCCGAGCGTGACGGAGCGCCGGGTCATCGGCAACTTCGCCCTGCTGCCCTTCTCCAACCGCATCAGCGGCGGCGGTTTCACCTTCGATGGCCAGTTCTACCCGATGGAACTCAACCGCCAGGACCCCTTCCCGATCCATGGCAACGGCTGGATGCACACCTGGGACGTGGTCGAGCACAGCGCCGGGCGCATCGTGCTGGCCGTCGAATCGAACAAGAAGCACGGCTATCCCTGGCACTACAAGGCGCGGCAGACCTACGCCCTGGACGGCGACACGATGACGATGCGCATCGACGTCACCCACCTGGGCGACCAGCCGCTGCCCTATGGCCTGGCCTGGCACCCCTTCCAGTTGCGTGGCGCCGACGAAGGCGGCCCGCGCCTGCAGTTCAAGGCCGACGGCTACTGGCAGGCGACCGGCGACTCGCTGCCCACCGAGCATGTGAAGGGCCTGCCTGAGGGCTGGGACTTCAACACCCTCACCCGCCTGGGCCACGGCAAGATCGACAACAACTTCTCCGGCTGGGACGGCCGCATGCTCATGGAGCGCGACGACATCAACCTGCGCCTGGCGTGGGAGACCACCGAGCCGGCCGGGCTGGAGCTGTCCATCCTGTTCCGCCCCGAAAACCAGCCTTTCTTCTGCTTCGAGCCGATCACCCACATCACCGACGCCATCAACCGCCCGGGCATGCCAGGCCTGCGCGTGCTCAAGCAAGGGGAGAGCATGGCGCTGGAGGTGCGGCAGACGCTCTCGCGCCTGCGCGCCTGAGTGACAGCGGGGCGCACAGGGGGCCTATACTGTGCGCCTTTCCAATCCGGAGTCATCACATGATCCGCTCGCTGCTCCCCCTCGCGCTGGCCCTCGCATTCGCCGGTTGTGCTTCCACTGCGTCCAACGTCTACCGCCTGCCCGCACAGCCCGTAGGCACCTCGGACGCCGCCCTGCGCAGCTTCGCCGGCGAGCCGCAGCGCGTCGTCAGCAAGGCTGATGGCACGCGCCAACTGGTCTACTCGACCCAGCCCGGCGGCACCCAGTGCTTCCTCGTCACGCAAGACAAGGACGGCAAGCTGGCGAGCGTGGAAGACACCTTGTCCCAGGCCGGCCGCGACAAGATCGTCAAGGGCATGAGCCGCCAGGCCCTGTTCGAGCGCCTGTGCGATCCGATCGAGCGCCTGCTGACCGCCCACCCCTACGAAGTGCTGAGCTGGAACATGGAAGGCCTATCCTCCGACCAGCAACGCCGCTTCGACGTCTACATCCAGAACGGCGTGGTGCATCACACCGAAGTGCGCACGCTGTACTTCCAGAGCGTGAACTGAGCGCCTGCGCGGCATGCAGCGCGGGCGGCGGGCACTCATGATCGGCTTCCTCAGCAGCCTGCTGGCCGCCTGCACGCAGTGGAACCCCGGCGCCATCGAGCCGGGGCGCTCGACCGAAGCCGAGCTGCAGCGCCAGCTCGGACAGCCCGACTATGAATGGCGCAACGCGGCGGGGCAGCGCGTCATCCAGTTCACCAGCCTGCCCAACGGGCAGGAGACCTGGGCCGCCACGCTGGATGCGAACGGCGTGGTCGGCGAGTGGCGCCAGCTCGTGACGCCCGAGAACTTCCAGCGCGTGGCGCGCGGCATGACGCAGGACGAAGTGCAGCAACTACTGGGCCGCCCGATCAGCAAGCAGGCCTACGCGCTCAAGCAACAGGTGGTGTGGGACTGGCCCTTCCATGTCGGCGGCCAGGAGATGCGCTTCCACGTGCATTTCGACGCCGACGGCAAGGTCGCCGAAACTTCCAGCATGCCCTTGCAAAGTGGCGGCTGAGGGGAATACTGAGGGGAATAATTTCCGCTTCGGCGCTGTCTACACGGCGCCCACTCCCGCCGTGGTTCCTGCAGTCCCTCAGGAGATCGCCGCATGAAAAAGCTTGCCCAGCTCTGCCTTGCCTTCACCCTGCTGGCCCTCTCGGCCTGCGCCAACATGGACAACTTCCGCCGTGCCGTACCCGGCCAGACGACCGGCGCCGAGGTCATGACCATCTACGGCAAGCCCACCCGCATCTGGGACGACGCGGACGGCGGCAAGACGCTGGAATACTCCTACCAGCCCTACGGCCAGGCCTGCTACATGATCAAGCTGGACCGCAACGACAAGGTGGTGTCGCGTGAGAACACCCTTGAATCCGCCGGCCTCGCGCGCATCCAGAACGGCATGACGCAGGAGCAGGTCAGCCGCATCCTCGGCCGCGAGCGCAGCCGCATGTACTTCGACCGCATGAACGAAGACGTGTGGGACTGGACCGTGGACGGCGGCGGCTCCGGCTACATCATCCGCTTCAACGTGCATTTCAAGGACGGCAAGGTGGCCCGCACCAGCCGCAGCATGGTCGATCCGCGCGAATACCGCATGGGTCTGTGACGCGGCCGGCGGCTGTTCAAGCATTGAGCAGCCGCCTATAATCCGTCCCTCTCCGAGGAGCGCTGCGAGACCCCGTTCGTGTGGTCCCAGGCTCGGAACCCATGGCTGAATTCATGGGCCAGATTCAACGGCGCTCACCCTCCTGCTTAGTCCCAGCGGGGTGCGGGTGAGTCCGGTCCCACATACGGCTCCCCTTTCCCGCCCGACTACGCTGTAGACGTCCGCGACGAAAGAGAACGCCCCATGCAAGCCGACCGTACCGCCGAAATCACCGCCCTCCTGCAAGACCGCATCCTGATCCTGGATGGCGGCATGGGCACCATGATCCAGCAGTACAAGCTCACCGAGGCGGACTACCGCGGCGAGCGCTTCGCCGCACATCCGCGCGACCTCAAGGGCAATAACGACCTGCTGGTGCTGACCAAGCCCAGCGTCATCGCCGAAGTGCACCGCGCCTACCTGGATGCCGGCGCCGACATCATCGAGACCAACACCTTCAACGGCACGCGCGTCTCGCAGGCCGAGTACGGCCTCGAAGACATCGCCTACGAGCTGAACGTGGAAGGCGCGCGCCTGGTTCGCACGCTGTGCGACGAGTACACCGCGAAGAATCCCGCCAAGCCGCGCTTCTGCGCCGGCGTGCTGGGCCCGACCTCGCGCACGCTGTCCATCTCGCCGGACGTGAACGACCCCGGCTTCCGCAACATCAGATTCGACGCGCTGGTCGACGACTACTACGCCTCGGCCAAGGGCCTGATGGAAGGTGGCGCCGATCTGCTACTGATCGAGACGGTGTTCGACACCGCCAATGCCAAGGCCGCCGTGTTCGCGGTGCTGAAGCTGTTTGATGACATCGGCCGCAAGCTGCCCGTCATGATCTCGGGCACCATCACCGACGCCTCGGGCCGCACGCTGTCGGGCCAGACCGCCACCGCGTTCTGGCATTCGCTCAAGCACGTCAAACCCATCTCGTTTGGCTTGAACTGCGCGCTGGGCGCCAAGGAACTGCGCCAGTACGTGGCCGAGCTCTCCGGCGTGTGCAACACCTACGTCTCCGCCCACCCCAACGCCGGCTTACCCAACCCGCTGGCGCCCACCGGCTACGACGAAACGCCCGAGCAACTCGCGGGCGACATCCGCGAGTGGGCCGAGTCCGGCTTCCTCAACATCGTCGGCGGCTGCTGCGGCACCACGCCGGCGCACATCAAGGCCGTGGCCGACAGCGTCGCCGGCCTGAAGCCGCGTGCCATCCCGGCGCTCGAAGTGAAGCAGCAACTCTCCGGCCTGGAGCCCTTCAGCATCGGCCGCGACAGCCTGTTCGTGAACGTCGGCGAGCGCAACAACGTCACCGGCTCACGCGCCTTCGCCAAGATGATCATCGAGGGCCGCTTTGAAGACGCGCTGGCCGTCGCCCGTCAGCAGGTGGAAAACGGCGCGCAGGTCATCGACATCAACATGGACGAGGCCATGCTGGATTCCAAGGCCTCGATGGAGCGCTTCCTCAAGCTCATCGCCGCCGAGCCGGACATCGCCCGCGTGCCGGTGATGATCGACTCCTCCAAGTGGGAGGTCATCGAAGCCGGCCTCAAGTGCATCCAGGGCAAGGGCATCGTCAACTCCATCTCGATGAAGGAAGGCGAAGAGGCTTTCCTGCACCACGCGAAGCTTTGCATGCGCTACGGCGCAGCCGCGGTCGTCATGGCATTCGACGAGAAGGGCCAGGCCGACACCTACGCGCGCAAGACCGAGATCTGCAAGCGCGCCTACGACCTGCTGATGACGATCGGCTTCCCGCCCGAAGACATCATCTTCGACGCCAACATCTTCGCCATCGCGACCGGCATCGAAGAGCACAACAACTACGCCGTCGACTTCATCGAGGCGGTACGCTGGATTCACCAGAACCTGCCCTACGCCAAGACCAGCGGCGGCGTGTCGAACGTGAGCTTCAGCTTCCGCGGCAACGACCCCGTGCGCGAAGCGATCCACACCGTCTTCCTGTACCACGCCATCAAGGCGGGGCTGACCATGGGCATCGTCAACGCCGGCCAGCTCGGCGTGTACGACGACCTCGCGCCCGAGCTGCGCGACAAGGTGGAGGACGTCGTACTCAATCGTCATCCCGAAGCGGGCGAGCGCCTCGTCGAGTTCGCGCAGACCGTCAAAGGGCAGGCCAAGGAACAGGTGCAGGACCTGGCCTGGCGCGAGTGGCCGGTCGAGCAGCGCCTGTCGCATGCGCTGGTCAAGGGCATCACGCAATTCGTGGTCGAAGACACGGAAGAGGTCAGGGCAAAACTCGCCGCCGAAGGCAAACCGCCGCTGGCCGTGATCGAAGGCCCGCTGATGGATGGCATGGGCGTGGTGGGCGACCTCTTCGGCGCGGGCAAGATGTTCCTGCCGCAGGTGGTGAAGTCCGCCCGCGTCATGAAGCAGGCCGTGGCCCATCTGATCCCTTACATCGAGGAAGAGAAGAAGCGCACCGGTGCCGCCGCCAAGGGCAAGGTCATCATGGCCACCGTGAAGGGCGACGTGCATGACATCGGCAAGAACATCGTCGGCGTCGTACTCGGCTGCAACGGCTACGAAGTCATCGACCTCGGCGTGATGGTGCCCACCGAGAAGATCCTCAACGCCGCGCGCGAGCATGGCGCGCAGGCCATCGGCCTCTCCGGTCTCATCACGCCCTCGCTTGAAGAGATGGCCTTCGTCGCCTCCGAGATGCAGCGCCAGGGTTTCGGCGGTGAAGGCGCCGGGCAAGACGCCATCCCGCTGCTGATCGGCGGCGCCACGACCAGCCGCGCGCACACCGCCATCAAGATCGCGCCGCACTACGCAGGCCCGGTCGTCTACGTGCCGGATGCCTCGCGCGCCGTCGGCGTGGTCACCAGCCTGCTCTCCAAGGAGCAACGCCACACCTACGTCGCCGAGATCGCCGCCGACTACGAGAAGGTGCGCCAGCAACACGCAGCCAAGGCCGGCGTGAAGCTCGTGAGCCTGGAGGCCGCGCGCGCCAACAAATTCAAGTGGAACAGCAACCCGGCTTACGTGCCCGCCAAGCCCTCGCGCCCCGGCATCCAGCGCCTGCGCAACATCGACCTGGAAACCCTGGTGCAATACATCGACTGGGGCCCCTTCTTCCAGACCTGGGACCTGGCCGGCGCCTACCCCGCGATCCTCACCGACGAAGTCGTCGGCGAGACGGCTACCAACGTCTTCAACGACGCGCAGAAGATGCTCAAGACCGCCGTCGAGCAGCGCTGGATCGAAGTCCACGCCGTCTTCGGCCTCTTCCCCGCCGCCGCGCAGAACGACGACGTGCTCATCTACAAGGACGAATCGCGCAGCGAAGTCATAGCCAAGTGGCACGGCCTGCGTCAGCAGCACGAGCGCCCCGCAGGCAAGCCCAACTACTGCCTCAGCGACTTCATCGCCGACACGGACAGCGGCACGTCCGACTGGATCGGCGCCTTTGCCATCAGCGCCGGCCGCAATCTGGAAAAGCGCATCGCCGAGTACGAAGCCCAGCACGACGACTACCACGCCATCATGCTCAAGGCGCTGGCCGACCGCTTCGCCGAAGCCTGCGCCGAATGGCTGCACCAGCGCGTGCGCAAGGAATACTGGGCCTACGTGCCGAGTGAAGACCTCGATAACGCCGCGCTCATCGCCGAGCAATACACCGGCATCCGCCCCGCCCCCGGCTACCCCGCCTGCCCGGACCACACCGCCAAGGGCGAGCTCTTCAAGCTGATCCACCCCGAAGAAGCCATCGGCCTCACGCTGACCGAAACCTTCGCCATGAACCCGGCTGCCGCCGTGTCAGGCTTCTACCTCGCCCACCCGGAATCGCACTACTTCGCGGTAAGCAAGATCGCGGAAGACCAGATGAAGGACTGGGCGCAGCGCGCGGGCTTCAGCGAGGGCGAGGCGAAGCGCTGGCTGGCGCCGTTGCTGTGAGGCCTTGGGCTACTGGAATGACAAAGGGGCCACGGCCCCTTTTTTTGTAGGGTGGGCACGGTGTGCCCACGCGTTTCTTCACCATTCGCGGGCACCGCGTGGGCTCGCCGAGCCCACCCTACCGGGCTGAGGCGAAGAAGTGACTGGCGCCGTTTCTTTGAGTGGTGCAGGTGGATGGAATGGCAAAGGGGCCGCGAGGCCCCTTTGTTTTGGGTTCAATGTAGGCCGGAGATGCGAAGCGCCTTCCGAGGCACTCATGCATAAATGGCGGTATCGTTGAATGCTCAAGTCGGGAGCGTCTGTGATATTCCCGACCTACACAAGAACTCTTGGTTGCGGTCTTTGTGGCTTGTGCGCCAGCAGAAGATATATTAGGAAGAAAGAGCTGTAGAATATTTTGGATTGCTTGTGGCGTTACAGCATAGGAGTGTTTTGTGCATACCATTACTGACTTTAAAAACATCGGGACGGCTGGTCTTGATTTGTTTAAACCAATAAATATGTTGATTGGCAAGAATGGATCAGGAAAAACAAACTCCATTGAGGCTGTTGAGCTATTGGCTAATTTGGTCAATGGCCGCCCGCTTTACGAAATTTCGGACATCGGAAGAAGTGTTGGTGGTTTTGAAATTCGTGGAGGGTTAACCGGAGCATCAAGGGTAGGGGCTGATAGATTCTCTTTGGGATTTGATGGGGTTATTCTATTTAATAAAAAAAGGGAGCTGTTTAGGTACCTTATTGAGATAGTAACCATCCCTGATCCACGCATTTCGAAAGAAATTTTGGTTGTTGGAGATAGAACGATTTTCGAAGCACAGGCTGACGCTTCTGCATCTTCCGGATTGTTGCGGGTGACGTACGATAATTTTGCAAGAGGTGGGAATAAGCCCTCTGTTTCGTTTTCTTCCGACAAATCTATCCTTTCTAGATACTCTGTATTTACATCGGATTTGGACTCTCGCGGGGATAAGTACAAAGAGGCTCGGCGTGTTGTTTCAGTCTTGGTTGGTTATTTGAATTCGTCGTATGTTTTTGATCCTAATCCAAAAATGATGCGCTCTTATGAGAGGATAGGGCAGAAGGTTTTGACGCGTGACGGCTCCAACATCTCTTCTGTTTTATATTCTTTAAGCAACGGAGATGAGGGGGAAAAGGCGACTTTATCCAGGATTTTTGACCTCATAAAAAAGCTTCCGGAAGACCCCTTGCTGGCATGTGAGTTCGTTACAACTAGGCAAAACGATGTTCTTTTTGGTGTCAAATCAACGCCGAATGAACCGTTGATGGATGCCAGAGTTCTGTCTGATGGAACGCTCCGTAGTCTAGCTATCCTTACTGCCTTGGAAACCGTTCCCTTGGGGTCGAGAATTGTTCTCGAAGAGTTTGATAACGGAGTTCATCCAACTCGAGTTAGTTTGCTGACTGAAGCTCTTTGGGAATGTAGCGCCAGGAGGAAATTGAATGTCTTGGTCACTACGCATAACCCGGCTACTTTGGATTCATTGACGGATGAGCAGCTGGGGGCTGTGGTCGTTTGTTACTTCGATGGCGCGTCAAAATCTGCGCGAATGGTGTCTTTAAAGGCGCTTCCTAGGTCAGACGCTTTGCTTTCAAGTGGTAGTTTGGGAGATTTGATAACGAAGGGGGTTTTAGAGCGCTATCTAATGCCAGATTTTGAGATTTCTCAGAGAAAAGTTGCCAGCGACTGGCTGGAGTCTCTGAAATGACAGTCAGGTGGATTGTTGTTGATACGAGTTATTTGCTTGAGTTGTTTAAAGTTCCGGGTGATTATGAGGATAAAGCGGCGGCGGCTGTTCATGAAAAATTCCATGAGGCGGTCGACAAAGGGTGGTCTCTATACGTAACCATTCCGGTTTTGTTTGAGTTGGCTAATCATGTTGCGGATGTGTCTGATGGAGGCACGCGAAAAAAATTGGCCGAAATTATTTCACGGTCAATTCAGTCATCCTTGAAGTGTCAGGCGCCTTGGATTCTCTATCCGCCACCTGGTGAGCAAATCCTCCTTGGTATTACGCGTTCGCTAGAGTCCATTGAAGCTTTTGTTTCAGAGTTTGCTGTGCAGTCGATCGGTCTTACTGATGTGACGAATATATTGCTCGCGCGAGAGTTAAGAATTAAGGCAAATTCCAGGCCGAATCCGAAGCCAAGGATTCATATTTGGACTCGTGATGCTAATCAGAAATCTCACGAGCCAGACACTGAGCCAGACTCGTTTGTATAGCAAGCCCGGTAGGGTGGGCTCGTCGATGTACGCTCATGCCGGGTGGGCTCGCCGAGCCCATACATGGACGCCCCCCGTTTGCACGACCAATCTTTTCGATGATGACGACTCACGGAGTCGATTGCAGCCATACATTCGGTCTTTGACGCAGCCCTTGCATGACTGCTGACGCATGATGATATTCGCGGGTCACAGCTCAATCACCCTATCGTGCTCAGGGCACATGGGCTCGGACGAGTTGTCATGACCCCGGTCTGACCTGTGGGTGCCATCATTTCAAGATTGCCCAGGCAATCGAGTGAGCTGCCTCCGTGTTGCGTTGATCGGTACTACGTTGTGCTCGACCGGGCCGACTACGCGCAAGCGCAGTTGGCTTGCGCGTAGTCGGCCCGGAACATTTCTCCTGTTCTGAGCATCGCCCAGATTCGTCGTGCGTTCTTGGCCGCAAGCGCGACTGCAGCAATGTTGTGCCCACGTCGCTTGGCAAGCTTCACGACCCAATCTTCTGCATGCGCCTCGCTCTGCATCAGATGCCGCAGCACCGCACGAGCGCCGTGAATCAGCAGCTTGCGCACATAGCCATTGCCCCGCTTGGTGATCCCCAATAACACTTGCTTGCCACCACTGCTGTGCTCACGCGGCGTCAGCCCCAGGCAGCTCGCGAACTTACGCCCATTCTCAAAACTGTCGCACCGGCCAAAGCTGGCTACCACGGCTGTTGCACTCAACAGCCCGACGCCAGGAATGCTCTCGATCAAGCGACTCGCGGCATTGCCTTTGTGCTGCTGACGGATTCGCAGCTCCAGCGCACGGATGCGCTCTTCGAGCTCATTCAATGCATGCATCAATTGCGCTATCAGCTCTTTGAGTGTCACCAGCTCTACACCTGCGCGAGCTTGCCACTGGGACACATCCTGCTTGAGTCGCTTAAAACCCAAGGGGATGACCTCGCCAAACTCGCTGAGCAAACCACGAACCTGATTGCCCAGTGCCACGCGTTGCTTCATCCACAAATCGCGCACGCGATGGAGCGCCTGCATCTGCTGGCCTTCCACGCCGCGAACGGCCACCGCGGGCACCGATTGCCGCGTTGTCGCCTCTGCAATCGCCGCAGCATCACGTGCATCGGTCTTGTTGCCCTGAACGAAGGGCTTCACATATTGGGGCGCCATGAGTTTGATCTGGTGACCCAGGCTTGAGAGCGTTCTGGCCCAATGATGCGCACCGCCGCACGCCTCCATTCCAACAAGCACCGGTGGGAGTTGAGCAAAGTACGCAACGACTTCCCCGCGCCTTAGCTTCTTACTGCACACCTTGCGACCATGGCTGTTGATGCCGTGAGCCTGAAACACGCTCTTTGCCACATCCAGCCCAACTACCTTAAGCTCTTCCATGACGTCCCCTTCTGCTCAGTGGTTTCTCGACAACTCCACTTTGGCACTTCGATGCCGTCGCAGGTAGGGGGCGTCCATGTCATTACCCTACGAACTGACGCGATTGGCGAAACCTGGCGCTTGGGGTGGGTTTGCGAAGCAAGCCACCGCCCCCACTCACAGCGGTGGCGTGTCGCCGCGCTCCGCCCCCTGTGCTGCCGACCGAGACCCGCGCCGATCTACAGCCCAAAGACTGTTTTTAAATTTAACAGTGCAAAAGCTGTAAATGTGAATTACAGTTCATGGTATGTATTCCTGTCCAGGGAGCCCGCCATGAACTTTCCTGTCGTCACGCTGGATCAGCTTCGACCCATCCTGATCGGCTTTCGCAAGTCGCGGGGGCTGACGCAGGCGGCGCTGGCGGCCAAGCTGGGCGTTGCGCAGCAGACCTATGCGCAGATGGAAGCCAACCCGGCGGCGGCCAGCGTGGAGCGCCTGTTCCGGCTGCTGCGCGTACTGGGCGTGGAGTTGGTGCTGGCGGATACTGCCGCAGAGCCGGCACCCAGCCCGGACACACCTTACGCTGCCCCGGCCGCCAAGGCGGCGATGAGCGCGCGCGAGCCCAATGTGGCGGCGGGCGCTAATCCCGCCAATCCGCCGCGCAAGCGCGAGGCCTGGTAACCGTGGCGCGCGCACGTCGCGGGGCAGCCCGCCTCGACCTATGGATGAATGGCCTGCGGGTAGGGCATTGGACGCGCTCGGCCCGCGCGAGTGAACTGCACTACGCGCCAGAGTGGGTGGCGGATGCGCAAGCGCGGCCGGTGTCGCTCTCGCTGCCCTTCACGCCGGGCAATGTGCCCTGGGCAGGCGACCGGGTGACGGCCTTCTTCGACAATCTGCTGCCCGACAACGATGCGATTCGCGAGCGCCTGGCACGGCGCTATCAGGCCGCGAGTGTCGAGCCCTTCGATCTCTTGTCCGCCGTGGGCCGCGATTGCGTCGGCGCGCTGCAGTTGCTGCCGGAAGGCACCACGCCCGGCGACGCGTTGTATCGCATCGCCGCGACGCCACTGAGTGAAGCGGATATCGCGCGGCGCTTGCGCGGTCTCACTACCGAGGGGCCCGCGGGCTTCACCGAGCAAGGCGACGATGATCTGCGCCTCTCGATTGCCGGCGCGCAGGAGAAAACCGCGTTGCTGCGGCAAGGCAACCAGTGGCTACTGCCGGAAGGCGGTACGCCCACCACGCACATCTTCAAGCTGCCGATGGGGCTCGTCGGCAACATGCAGGCGGACATGCGCACATCGGTCGAGAACGAGTGGCTCAGCGCCTGCCTCGTCGCGGCGTATGGCCTGCCGGTTGCACCCTGCGAGATTGCACACTTCGAAGACCAGAAGGTGCTGATCGTCGAACGCTTCGACCGCCAGCCATCGAGTGATGACAAATGGATCGTTCGCCTGCCGCAGGAAGACCTGTGCCAGGCGACAGCCACGCCTCCGCATCTCAAGTATCAGGCGAACGGTGGGCCGGGCATCGCGCGCATCATGGAGATTCTCGCCGGCTCGGTGAACGCGGAGGAAGACCGCCGCAATTTCTTCAAGGCGCAGGTCTTGTTCTGGCTGCTCGCCGCCACCGATGGGCACGCCAAGAACTTCAGCCTACATCTCCTGCCCGGCGGGCGCTTTCGCGCAACGCCGCTGTACGACCTGCTATCGGCCCACCCCATCATCGGCAAAGGCCGCAACAAACTGGCGCCGGCAAAAGCGAAACTAGCCATGGCCGTACGCAGTGAAACCAACCACTACCATCTGCAGGAAATCCAGCGCCGCCACTGGCTCGCCATGGCCCAGCAAGTCGGACTGGGCAAAGGCGTCGCCGAGCAGATCATCGAGGAGTTGCTCGCCCAGACCGATGCCGTCATTGATCAGGTCAGTGGATTCGTGCCCAGCGCTTTTCCTGCCGATGTGGCGGAGGCCATCTTCGCCGGGCTCCGGGCCCAGGCCCGACGCTTGCGTTGAGCCCACCCTACATCCGCGCCAACAACCGATCCAACTGATTCGCGAATGCCTGCCGGTCGGCCTGGCTGAACGCGGCCGGGCCGCCGGTTTGCACGCCGGAGGCGCGCAGCTCTTCCATGAAGTTGCGCATGGCGAGGCTCTCGCGCACGTTGGCGGCGGTGTAGAGCTCGCCGCGCGGGTTGATGGCCGTGCCGCCGTGCTCGATGACTTGGGCGGCGAGCGGAATGTCGGCGGTGACGACGAGGTCGCCGGGCTGCACCTGAGCAGCGATGTAGTTGTCGGCCACGTCGAAGCCGGAAGGCACTTGTACCGCGCGGATGTAGGGTGAGGGCGGCACGCGCAGCATCTGGTTGGCGACCAGTACGGTCTCCATCTGTTTGCGGGTAGCGGCGCGGAAGATGATTTCCTTGATGACGACGGGGCAAGCGTCGGCATCGACCCATAGGCGCGGTTTGCTGGGCGGGCGGGTGTCGGTCATGTCAGGTGCATCCGTCGAGTGAGCAGGCCCGCAGGGTATGTCAGGCAGCGCGGGTTCGCACAGTCTGTCAGGGCTAACGGGCGCGCGCACGCTTCGGCTTGTCCGCACTGCTCACGGCGCCGGCCGCAGCCAGGCCCAACAGCCGGCGGAACGTCGGACATTCCATGTGGCTGGGCGCCTTGCAGGCAGCGGCGTGGCGCAGGCCGTCGCGCATCGCGGTGAGGCGGCGGATGCTGCGGTCCAGCTCGTCGGCCTTGGCGCTGAGGAGCGCGCGGTCGATCTGCGGCTGGCCATTGGGGGCGAACATGCGGGCGATCTCGTCGAGCGAGAGGCCGGAGGCGCGGCCCAGGGCGATCAGCGCGAGGCGCTCCAGCACGTCGGGCCCGAACACGCGGCGCAGGCCGCGCCGGCCGACCGAGACGAGAAGGCCCTTCTCTTCGTAGTAGCGCAGCGTGGAGGCGGGCACGCCCGACGCGCGGGCGACTTCGGCGATGTCCATACGAAACCCCTTGACCTCAAGTTGACTTGAGTTTCTACGCTAGCACTGTGCCTGTCCGCAGGCCAGTTTGATGGAGAGATTCATGGACGACTTCTTCCCCGGCGACAGCTTCGCCGCTCATGCATTGGCCACCGTGCTCGTCGGCATCGGCGCCACCGCGTTGATGGATATCTGGGGGCTGCTGCGCAAGCCCTTGCTGGGCCAGCCGGTGCCGGATTACGGCCTGGTCGGCCGCTGGTTGCTGTGGATGCCACGCGGGCGCTTTCGCCATGCGGCCATCGCCAAGGCGGAGCCGCGCCCCGGCGAGCGTGGCGTGGGCTGGCTGGCGCACTACCTGATCGGCATCAGCTTTGCTGCGCTGCTGGTCGGCGCCTGCGGGGCGGGCTGGCTGCAAGCGCCGCGCCTCGCGCCGGCACTGCTCACCGGCCTGGTCACGCTGGCCGCGCCTTTCCTGCTGATGCAGCCATGCATGGGTGCGGGCTTTGCCGCCTCGCGCACGCCACGGCCGAATGCCGCGCGCCTGCAGACCCTGATCACCCACCTGGTGTTCGGCCTCGGGCTTTACCTGACAGCGCGGGCGCTCAGCCCGCTGTGGGCAGGCTGAGCAAGCAGCCTGCGCGCACAACAACACTTCGATTCACCCACCCTCAGCAGAAAGGAAATGCCATGCGCATCCCCGCCCGTTTCGCCCCGATTCTCTTCAGTGGTTTGTTGTCGGCCATCATGGTCTGCATCGTGTCGGCCTTCGTGCTGCTCGTGTCGCAGGGCCTGCATGCCGGCCTGCCGGCGCAGTGGCTGCGCAGTTGCCTCACGACCTGGCCGGTGGCCTTCCCCACGGTGGCCATCGTGGCGCCGCTGGTGCGCCGGCTGGTCGCCCGCGTAACCGCCTGATCCGCGCCGCGCCGGCGTCTCACTGCAGACGCACGGCGCTGTCAAACACCCAGCTTCGGCGCAGCTCGATGACGTCGTACTGGCGGCTCAGGGCCGGCGAGAAGCGGGGATAGGGAGCCTGCCCCTCAACGATCTGTCGGATCGCGTCATCGACCGCCTTCACGCCGCTGGAGAGAACGAAGTTCACCGATTCGATGCTGCCGTCACTGCGGATCGACACGGTCACCAGCGCCGGGGTATGGGGCTGGGCGGCGAGTTCGCGCACCCGCTCGGTGCTGACGTTCATCTGGATCTTGCGCGCCCAGGCCTCGGCGTACTGGATGAGTTCGGCATTCGGATCACTGCGGCCGAACAGGCGTGCGCGGCGCAGCGCACTGGCGCTGGGCAGCAAAGGGCCGGCCGGCGGCATCGCCTGCGCGCTGGCTTCGCGCCGCGCGGACTCTTCGTTGAGCTGCTGGCCGATGGCGCGCAGGCGGGCCTCGCGCGCGGCTTCCTGCTGTGCGCGCTCCTGCCGGGCCTGCTCCAGCTTCGCGGCTTCCTGTCGTGCCGCTTCCTGTCGTGCCGCTTCCTGTCGTGCCGCTTCCTGTCGTGCCGCTTCCTGCCGCGCCGCTTCCTGCCGCGCCGCTTCCTGTCGTGCCGCTTCCTGTCGTGCCGCCTCGGCGCGAGCGGCCTCCTGGCGGGCGGCCTCCTGGCGGGCGGCCTCCTGGCGGGCGGCATCAGCACGCGCCTGTTCGAGACGCGCGGCCTCCTGTCTTGCCGCTTCGAGTTTCGCCGCTTCTTGCAAAGCGGCCTGTCGCTCCGCCTCCAAGCGGGCCTGTTCGCGTCTTTCGGCTTCCAGGCGGGCGGCTTCCTGTCGCTCGCGTTCCAGTCGCGCCGCTTCGGCACGTTCGCGCTCTTGCTGTAGCGCCGCCTGACGGGCCAGCTCCTGACGCCGAGCCTCTTCGGCTGCGGCCAGTCGCTGGGCCTCCTGACGCGCCTGCTCCAACCGCGCGGCCGCGCGCTGCGCCGCCTCTTGCTCTGCGGCGAGGCGTGCCGCCGCTTCGCGGGCCTGGGCCTGACTCAGTTGCGCCAGGCGCTCGGCCTCCTGCCGCTGCGCTTCCTGCCGGGCCGCTTCGGCGCGTTCACGCGCCTGCTGCGCAGCGGCCTCGGCCGCAGCCAGACGCAGCGCTTCCTGACGTGCTTGCTCCTGTCGGGCGGCCTCACGCGCCGCCGCTTCAGTACGGGCCTGTTCGAGGCGGGCGGCTTCCTCGGCGGCACGGCGGGCCTGTTCAAACCGCGCCTGCGCCAATCGCTCGGCCTCCAGGCGGGCGGCTTCCTGTCGTTCGCGTTCCAGCCGCGCCGCTTCGAGCGCACGCGCCTGTGCTTCCGCCTGCGCTTGCAGCTCGCGCAGTTGTTGCGCGCTGTCGTCCTGCTTCTCCATTGGCGCCGAGGCCACGGGCTCGGGCAAGGGCGCGCTCTGTTCGAACGGCGGACCGGGCAGGCGCACCGATGAGTCGGAGGGCTGGCTGCGGATGGAAGCCTCCGCCGGGCCCGGCTTCGTCATGACCTCGGACGGCGGCGGCAGGGGGGTGGGCGCGGCCACGGGTGGTGGTGGCGCCGCGGCTTCAACCGCAGGCTCAGGCTGTTCCGGCAGAGTCACGCGGGCGACGTCGGTGCGCGCGGGCGCTGGTGCCGCAAGAGGCGGCGTCACCGTGACCGGCGCCGCTGCCGGCGCAGGCTCGGAAAGGGCGAGCGGCTCAGGCGCTGCGGGGGCGGCCGGTTCCGCTGCTGGTGCCGGGAGCGCGGCTGGCGCCAGACGCACACGCAGCTCGTCGGCGCTGAAGCGACGCTCCTTCCATGGGAAGTCCAGCCCAGGCAGGCCCAGGCCTTCCCCGCCCAGGCTGAGGCTCAGCAGCAGCGCATGGAAGAGCAGGGAGAACAGCCACGCCGCGCCCATGCGCCAGCGTTCGCGCTGTTGGTAGGCGTGTGCGCTCAAGTCGGAAGCCTTGTCGCGAAGCCAAGCATGGTCTGTCGTCACCCGGTGTGTGTGATCCCCACATTCTTCCGGGTCTTCCGTTAAGAACCAAGCCCCTCGTACCTGCGGACACACGCGGGCTGGGCACAATCGCACATCCGGCAAGGGCTTTGCGGCGACCGGCAGGCCCCGTCAAGGTGCCCCGGATGGCTTTCCGGGCGGGTCAGGGCTTGGCTGTGCTAGCCGCGTCTGGCGTCTTCCCCTCGGCCGGGCTGGCCTCGCGCACGGCGAGGCCGGACTTCAGGGCATCCACATCGCGCGCGACGACACGAGTACGCGGGTTAAGCTCGCTGACGATCTCCACCTCCTCGCCCTGGCTGCGCCCCGTCTCCACCTTGATGGCGCGCAGCTTGCCATTGGCATCGAGGGTGAATACCCGGTCGCCCGCCTCACTGTGCTGGATGGCCGCGGCCGGCAGCACCAGGGCCTTGCGCTGGGTGACGAGCTGGCCCTTGACGCGCAGCCCCGCCTTGAAGCGTGTCTCCGCCGGCAGGTCAACATAGGCAATGCCCGTTCGGCTGCGCAGGTCGATGGTGGGCGACAGACGACGCACACGGCCCTTCACCTCGTCGCCCAAGGGGCTGCTGAGCGTGACTTCCTGTCCCGGCTCCAGCTTGAGCAGGGTTTCGCCGGGCACCTCGGCGCGCCATTCGAGTCGCCCCTGGCGGATCAGGCGGAACAGCTCGGCTCCGGCGCGCACGATGTCGCCCTCACCGACGCTGCTGGCCGAGATGAGGCCATCGTCGGGCGCCAGCAGACGGGCCGAATCGAGCTTGAGCTGCTGTGCCTTGAGGCGTGCACGCGCCGCCGCCAGACGCGCGGTGGCGGTGAGCTTCTGCGTTTCGTACTGGGCCAGCTCCTGCTGGCTGACGCCACCCGAAGTGACCAGACGCTTGGCGCGCTCCAGCGTGGCCCCGGCCTGCGCATGCGCGGCCTCGGCCTCGACGAGCTGGGCATTCACGCTGTCGAGTTCGGCTTCGACACTGGCGGTGTCGAGCACGGCCAGCACCTGCCCCTTGCGCACCACGTCGCCCACGCTGACTTGCAGGCTGATCAGGCGCAGGCCGCCGATCTCGCTGTTGATGTGGATCTCCTGCCAGGGCATGACATCGCCCTGCACCTCGATGCGTTCGGGCCACATCTCGACGCGGGGGCGGACCAGGCTCACGCTGGGTGGCTCGGGCGCGGCCGCCGGTGCGCTGGCGACCGGCGCGGCGGACTGCGAGGGGGATGGGGAGGCTGCACTTTGCGCGAACGTCGGCGCGGCACAGGCAATACCGAGCAGCAGGGCGCACAGGCTGGGCGGATTAATAAGCCGGGATGCAATGGTCATGATGCGGAAGCAGTGGGGCGGGCCGTAGGCGCGGCCTTGATCTGTGCGGGCGGCACGCGGGCGACCTCGGGCTCGTACTGGGCGCCACCACCGGTGGCACGGTTGAGGGTGATCCAGGCCTGTAGACGCTCCTTCTGCACGCCCAGCAGGGTCTGCCGGGCGTCCAGCATGGCGCGGCGTGCGTCTTCCAGCTCCAGCAGATTGCTCGCGCCTTCGCGGTAACGGTGTTCCACGGTCCTGAAGTATTGCTGGTACTGGCTGGCGGCGACGCGCGCATTCTCGGCACGTTCATGCGCGGCGGCGTAGCGGGTGAGCGCGTTCTCCACATCCTGGATCGCCGCGCGTGCCTTCGCCTTGTACTCGGCCAGCGCTTCGTCATAGCGCGCCTGGGCCGCCTTGACGGCGGCATCACGACGCCCGCCGTCGAAGATCGGCAGGCTCAGCGAGGGGCCGAAGGACCAGGTACCCAGCGACAGGCCCCCGCCGCCACTATTGCCCGCCACCGAGTAACCGAGCGCGCCATTGAGCGAGATGCGCGGATAGCGGTCTGCCTCGGCCAGGCCGATGTCGGCCGAGGCGGCAGCCAGCGTGCGCTCGGCGACGCGCACGTCGGGCCGCTGCATCACGGCCTGCGCAGGAATCGCGACGTCGAAGCGGCGCGGCTCGGGCAGGCGGTCCAGCCCGGTGGGCGAGATCGCCAGCAGGCGCGCCAGATCGGGCCGCGCCATGCCGGTGAGGCGGGTGATGAGGTTCTCCAGTTGCTGGCACTGGGCACGTGTGCTGGCCAGACGGGTACGCGCCTCGGCCACCGAGGCGGTGCTGCGGATCGCCTGGTAGGGCGCGGTGAAACCGACCGCCACGCTGTCTTCGGTGAGCTTGCGGGTGGCCTCGCGCGAGGCCACGTCCTGCTCGCTCAGCGCAAGGTCGGACTGGCAGGCGCGATAGCTCAGGTAGGCGTCCGCCACATCGGCCGCCAGGCTCACCCGGGCGTCGGCCAGCGTGGCCAGGCGTGCCTGTTCACGCGCGGCCGCCCCTTCCTTGCCGCGTGTGACGGCGCCAAAGAGATCCAGCTCCCACGAGGAGTCGAGCGAGAACCAGCCACTGTTGCTGGGCCCCGCGCTCTTGCTGGCGTCTGCCCGCTGTGCGCCGCCACCGGCATCCACGCCAGGCAGCGCGGCCGCCTGGGCCTGAGTGTGATAGGCGCGCGATT
Organism: Uliginosibacterium sangjuense; assembly: GCF_059132465.1. Taxonomy (NCBI): domain Bacteria; kingdom Pseudomonadati; phylum Pseudomonadota; class Betaproteobacteria; order Rhodocyclales; family Zoogloeaceae; genus Uliginosibacterium; species Uliginosibacterium sangjuense. Next base: position 246,767 of record NZ_CP101132.1, on the reverse strand, counting down.
CGTTGAGCCGGGCGATCGCCGCCTCCAGCGTCGGGCTGTGCTGGAAGGCGGTATCGACGAGTTGATCGAGCGCGGCGTCGGACAGCTCGGTCCACCAGGCGCCGGGCGTCGCCTGTGCGGGGTCCGCGCCCTCGGCTGGCGAGGTCCAGCGCGCCGGCACCTCGGTGGCGGACAGCGGGGGCGTGCGGTAGTCAGGGCCGACCGTGGTGCACCCGATCAGCAAAAGGGAAAGACAGAGCGCGCTGCGGCGGGCCGCCAGCGCGGTACGGCTGAACATGCGTGATCCTTGTTGTGTTGCAGGCGTGAAGCCGATGGGCAGGGTCCGACCATAACGCACCCGGCCCACAGCGTGATGACATGCATCACCGCGCAGTGTCGGCGCGGATTAGTGTCCGAAATCCCGCCCAGGTTCCGCAGGCCAATCTGGCCGGTCAAGCCAGCAGACCCGACGGCTTGCGAAAGCGCTTGCGCGCCGCCATCACCCGGGCATGCACCACGCAGTCCGGCGCATGGTCGTTGACCAGGCCCATCGCCTGCATGAAGGCATACACGGTGGTCGGGCCGACGAACTTCCAACCGCGTTGCTTGAGTGCCTTGGACAAGGCGATGGACTGCGGCGAGCTGGCGCGCACCACGACGCCATCCGCCATGGCGGGCGCTTCTTCATAGGCCCACACGAAGGCCGCCAGCGAACCGGCTTCCGCCACCAGTTCGAGCGCCCGCTGTGCATTGTGGATGGCCGCCTCGATCTTGCCGCGATGACGCACAATGCCGCTGTCCTGTAGCAGGCGTTCCACGTCGCCTGCGGTGAAACGCGCCACGCGATGGAAGTCGAAGCCATGGAAGGCGGTGCGGAAGTTCTCGCGCTTGGCGAGGATGGTGCGCCAGCTCAGGCCGGACTGGAAACCCTCCAGGCACAGCTTCTCGAACAAGCGCACATCGTCGTCCACCGGGAAGCCCCATTCACGGTCGTGATAGTCGAGAAACTCGGGCGCGGCGGCGCACCAGGCGCAGCGCGGCTGAGCATCGGGACCCGCCAGTGTGGTGACCTTCATGACAGTCTCCCCTCCGGCCTCAGGCGGCAAGGAACGCCAGCCGCTCGTCGACACGTGCCGGGCTCACCTGGATGATCTCGGCACTGACCACGGACTCGGCCACGAAGGGATCAGCCGCCACGCGCGCCTCCAGCTCGGCGCGGGTGCAGGCATGCGCGAGGATCGTCCCGCCCGCCGCCGGCTCGATGCTGCCCGCAAGCACAAAGACGCCTTCGGCGAAACCATTGCGCAGCCAGGCGTTGTGCGCCTCCATGAAGTCGCGTGCGCGGGCACGCTGGTCGGCAAAGCGAAGCAGGACGATGTACATGATGGGCTCGCGTGTCAGGGGAGATTTGGGCTGGCCGCAGGCTGCGGCAAGGCCGACAGCCAGTCGTCGATGTAGCCGGCCTCGCGGCGCAGGAAAGTTTCGTCGTGGAAAGCGTTGGCCAGGGCGGCGATGCCCTGGCTGCGCACCAGCAGATGCAGGGCCATCGCCTCGGCCTCGTCCGCATAGCCCAGCGCGATGAACTGACGGGCGAGCCAGTCACGGAACAGCGCGAACAAGGCATTGGCATCTTGTCGCGCGGGGTGGCTCAGCTTGGCGAGCTCCATGCACAGCGTGCCGACCGGACAGCCCTGGCGCATGATCGGCTCACGGTTCGCGACCAGCATACCGGCAAAGCAGCGCAGCCGTGCCACCGGCGTATCGCCGGCCTGCTCCCAGGCCTCCAGCATGGCGCGCGTGGTGTCGAGGCGATGCGCGATCACCGCGTCAAGGATTTCGTCCTTGGTCTTGAAGTGGTAGTAGAAATTGCCGCGCGAGATCTGCACCGCGTCGGCGATGTCGGCAAACGAAGTGTGGTCGAAGCCCTTGCGGTAGAAGAGCTGGTCGGCGGCCTCGACGATGAGGTCGCGGGTGGCGCTGCTGCCCATGATGGAACGACTTCCGATTAGGATGCTTGTCCTAGGCAGATTAGGACAAGCATCCTAGCGCGTCAAGCGCAGCGATCCGCGGACCGTTGCCCGGCGTCTACTTGGCGGCGAAGCAGTAGATGCGCCCGCTCCCCCCGGTGGACACCAACGCCTCCTGGCTGCAGCCACGCGAGGGATGAGAGTGCACCCAGGACTTGGCCGGCGGCAGTTCGTTGAGGCCCACACGGTCATGGTGGCCAACCTGGGCCGAGCCGGCACCGCTCTGCGTCCAGTTGCCGCAGGTAGTGTCCTGCGTGCCGCTGAAGGCCATGCCCATGGAATCCGAGCCGGTCAGGATGTCGTGCTGGTTGGGCCGGTCGCCCCGCCCATTGACCACCTCGCCCTTCTCAGTGAGCGCGGTCTGCTTGGTGATGTTGTTGTTACGGTGGAGTTCGTCCACATCGCGCGCGATCAGCTCGCCCTTGGCGTTGTACCAGGGGCCCTTGCCGATGCGGTCGCGTGCATTCACCCCCTTGGCACCGTCCCGGGGCTGGGTACTGAGGTAGGCACGCCAGGTCCGCTTGCCGGCGCCCACCGCCGTGGCCAGGTCCTGGCACAGCTTGTCGGCACCGGCCAGGCCGCCCAGGTCGGCGCCCTTGCCGCCGCCGGTGCTGCTCACGAAGAAACCCATGGCGGGCGCCTTGTCCGCCGCCTGCGTGGCGGGCGCGAAGCCCAGGCTGAGACCCAGTGCTGCGCTCAGGGTCATGACAAGCGTTTTCTTCTTCATCTGCACACCCCTTTCGATGCCAAGTCGTCACGGTGGAACAACGCACACACGCACGGCGGCCGTGCCGCGCTCGCGGGACTGCCGTCGCTGTGTTTATCCACTATATGTGACCCTGGCCGAATTGCTCCCCCTCGCGGCGGTTGCCGGCATCAGGCAAAGCCCCAGGGGGCGGCGTGCAAAGCGGCTACAAGCCTTGCTGCTGCAGCCAGTCGAGGATGCATTGCGCGGCCTGCTCCCAGTTGGGCTCGAGCATCATGCCGTGGCCCATGTCATGGAAGATGTGCGGCGCCACGTCGTAGGTGGTGGCGGTCTGGCGCACCAGACTTTCCGGGATCAGGTTGTCGTGCGCCGCGCCCATCACCAGCATGGGCGGGCGATGCATGCGCGCCGGCCGCGGCAGGTTGAACAGGCTCATGTCCCAGATCGCACGCATGGATTCGGGCTGGCTGCGCATGAAGTAATAGTGCAGGCGCTCGTTCGACACCGGCTGGTAGAACAGTGCATCGCGCAGCGACTCCAGGTGCGGCATGCCGCCGCCCATAAGGCGGTTGAGATCCAGCAGCAGCGACGGGCGCTCCATCATCAGCGAGAAGGTGGCGCTGGCGAGACCCGTCGGTGGCACCGCGGCCATCAGCACGACGCCCGGCACGTCTTCGTGTTCCAAGTACTTCTGCACCACCATGCCGCCCATCGAGTGGCCGATCAGCACCGGCCGCGCCGGCAGCCGTGCAACCACACGACGCACGTCGGCCACGTAGTCCTCGACCGACAGGGCGTCGAGATACTCACGCCCGGCGCTGGCGCCGTGGCCGGACAGCGACAGCGCGTAAGCCGCCCGCCCCTGCGCCGCGAACCAGGGCAGGAAGTGTTCCTCCCAGCACCAGGCCGCGGCGTAGGCACCATGCACGAACAGCAGCGGCGCGCCCTGCGACTCACCTTCCGGCAGATGGACCAGCAGTTCGAGATCGTCCTTGTTGTGCATGTTGGGCTCGATGAAGAAGGGGGATGACATCGCCATGGCGGCGATGTGCTTCACGCAAGAATCAGACCTTGGGCACCTGGATGCCGCGCTTGACGGCGGCACGCTTGGCGATGCTGTCGTACCAGCGCTTCACGCGCGGGAACTCGGCCAGCTCGATCTTCTGGCGCGGATGGCGGTTGATCCACGGCCAGGTGGCGATGTCGGCGATGCCGTACTCGTCGCCGGCAAGGAACTTGCGGCCTTCCAGGCGCTTCTCCAGCACACCGTAGATGCGCTTGGTCTCGCCCCAGTAGCGCGCGATGCCATAGGGCACGGTCTGCGGCGCAAAGCTCAGGAAGTGGTGCGCCTGACCCAGCATGGGACCCACCGAGCCCATCTGGAACATCAGCCACTGCAGGGCCTCGAACTTGCCGCGCTCATCAGCGGGCAGGAACTTGCCGTACTTGCCAGCGAGATACACCAGGATGGCACCAGACTCGATCAGCGTGATCGGCTGGCCGTCCGGACCTTCATCGTCCACCAGCACGGGGATCTTGTGATTCGGGTTCAAGGCCAGGAAGGCGGGGTCGAACTGCTCGTTCTGGCTGATGTTGACCGGCACGACCTTGTACTTGAGGCCCAGTTCTTCGAGCATGATCGAGACTTTGTGACCGTTGGGGGTGCCCCAGGTATAGAGGGTGATCATCGGGATGCTGCTCCTTGCTGCTCAGTGTTTTGCCTAGAGGGAAAAGCACGCCCCGGCCGCCCGACGCGTGCAGCGCAGAATGATGGCACGGGCACGCGCAGCCTGTACGCGCAGGGCGCGTGAATTTGCATCACGCAGGTCCGCGCCCGCCGCGCCCCCTCGTGCCGGCATGCCATCGAAATAAAATCTAGTTGCGATGGAAGCTCGCGTCGGGCATCTGCCCGCGCAGCAGCCACTCGCGTCGTGCCGGCTCGACCGGCGGCTCGAAGCTCGCCACGACCGACTCCACGTCGGGCGGCACCGGCGGCAGCACGGCGGGCTGCGGGAACAATGCCGCCAGCAGGCGGCCCCAGGCTTCACCGACGCGGCGGCAATCCGCACCCCCGGCGCGCTGCACCAGACCCAGGCTGACGTGTGCATCGCTACCGACCACCAGGCAGGCCCCCTCGCCATCGACGCCGTGCCACTGCGCGCGCCAGCCCTGGTCGTCCGCGCGTGCCAGCATGTCGAGCACCACGAAGGGCCCGCCCGGTCCGCTCAGGCTGCGGAAACCGTTGTCCTGTTCGCGCAGGCGGGGTGGTACGTAATTGCCGCCGGCGGCGAGACTGCGCCAGGCGCTGGTGAGCTGCAGCAGGCTTGCCTCTGCCTGCGGTTGGGGTAACAACAGATTGGCCGGCGGGCTCAGGCCCAGGGCCAGCAAGCGCTCGTTCATCAGGTCCAGCGGCAAGCGCTGAGCCATGGCATGCAGGGCGCTTTCATCTCCATCGCGCAACGCCGTACGCAGCGAGCGCGGCGCCAGTGCGCCGCCCGGCGCGACCGACAGGCCCGGTTGCGGCGCTGGCAACAGGCTGGCCGCGCTGACGACGCCGCGCTCCAGCGCCAGTGCGGCCAGATGCGGCCACCACCACTGGCCGACACGGCGTACCTGACTGACCCCGTCGGGCTCGCTGGCCGTCAGGCCGCCCACCCATGCCAGCACCGCGCCGCTGCTGTTGTCGATCAGCACGGCGGCACTGCCGGCCTGGCCGGTGGCGCGCAACTGGGTCAGCAAGGCCTGCTGCAAGCCGGCGTCGAGCAGGGTGGGCACGCGCTGGCCACGCTCGCTGAGCAGGCGCGCCGCCAGGTGCGGGGCCAGCGCATGGCGCGGCTGGTTGCGCGGCGCATCCAGCCGCGCCTGCGCCAGGCGCGTGATCTCCGGGCACAGACGCGCGCTGCCGAGCTTGCCAGCCAGGGCGCAGGCACGTTGTGCCACCAGCGCGGGCCGCGCATTGGGGCCGCGCAACAGGGCCGCGAGAATCACCGCTTCGCGCCGCGTGAGCTGAGCCGTGGGCAGACCGAACAACACCTCGCTGGCGGCCGCGATGCCCTGCAGGTCGCCGCGGAAAGGGGCGAGGTTCAGATAGGCTTCGAGGATCTGCGGCTTGCTCCAGTGCCGCTCCAGTTCGATCGCGGCGGCGGCCTGGTCCCATTTCTGGCCCAGGCTGCGGCGCTCGCGGCCGCGATTGGGCAGGGCCAGCGCCGGGTCGAGCAGGCCGGCCAGTTGCATGGTCAGGGTGGAGGCGCCGCGCCGGGTACCCCACAGGTTCTGCCACACCGCACCCGCAAAGGCGTACCAGTCCACGCCGCCGTGCTCGAAGAAGCGCTTGTCCTCGGCCACCAGCAGCGCCTCGCGCATGGCGGCCGGGAGGCCTTGCAATTCGATCCAGGCGAGGCGGCGCACCTGCGGGTCGAAACGGCGGTCGGCCAGGGGCAGGCCGGCACGGTCCACCAACAGGGCGTCGGACGACAGGTAGCCGCTCTTCACCGCGCCGAAGGCGGGCAGCACCGGCGCCTGGGCCTGCGCGGCGAAAGCAAGAGCCAGGATGAACGACAGCAGGAGGCGCAGCAGGACCTTCATGGGCACGACAGGGGACGCGGCAGGCCGCCATTGTGCCGCAGTGCAGCGGCGGCGGCGCGCGGCGCAGCGACGGGAGGCAGGGAGGCGTGACCGCCCCGGCTGACGGCCGCAGGCCCGTCGCTCAGATCGCGACGGCGTCCTTGCCCCTGATCGGCACGCGCCCCTTGCCCAGACGCTGCAGGCGGATCGGCGCGGGTTGCGGGGTCACCAGCGAGACGAAGACGTAGTGCTTGGGGCCGCTCCTGCCGACCGCGATCACGCTGCAGAAAGCGAATTCGCCGTTATGCACGCAGGTCGGCGTCATCTGCTGCAGGATCTGCGGCGGGAAGATGCGGGCGATGTCGGCGGGGGCGGATTCGCGCAGCACACAGTCCTGACTGCAGCGCATCGGGTTCCAGCGTCCGTCGGGCTCGCGCTGCTCCAGCTGCCAGCGGCCCTCCTTGACCTGCGCGTAGAAGGCCAGTTCGCTGAGCGCGCCGCCGCGGCGCACGATGGCGTAGGTGCCCTCGTCACTGCGATCCAGCGCATGCGCGAGGGGAGAGAGCAGCAAGGCAAGGACGATCAGCAGCGGGCGCGACATGGCGCCTCCTTTCAGGCGGCAGGGGCAGCGCTGAGCGCGGCGGCAACGGCCGCCTGGCGCGCCTGGCGCACTCGTTCGGGAATCAGGCTCTTGTCGCTGAGCCCGCGCGCGATGGCACCGGCATCGACCGCGGTGTACGCCGCGGCAGCCTGGCGCAGGCGCGCCGGCTGCGGGTAGTTGTCGAGCATGAAGCCGGGACGGCCGAGGAAGTCGCAACAGCAGGCGGCCAGCAGTTGCTCGAAGCGCTGCGGCCGGCGCAGCACGTCCACGCGTTCGAGCAGGCGCGCCACGGTATCTGGCCGCATCTGCATGGCCTGGTGCACGCTGCCATGCTCGCGCGCGGTCAGCACCGCCAGCTCACGGCAGTCCACCGGCAGACGCAGGCGCTCGGCCAGCGCCTCCACCAGGGGCACGCCCAAGGCCTCGTGGCCATGGTGATGCGGCCAGTTGTCGCGCGGCGTGACGCCTTTGCCCAGGTCGTGCAGCAGGGCGGCCACGCGCACTGGCAACGCTTCGTCGCGCGCCGCCGCCTGGTCCACGACCAGTTCGATGTGCAGGCCGGTGTCGACCTCGGGGTGGTATTGCGGTGGCTGCGGCACACCGTACAGCGCGTCCAGCTCGGGCAGCAGGCGCGCCAGCGCACCGCACTCGCGCAGCACCTGCAGCATGCGTGCAGGGCGCTGCGCCATCAGGCCGCGCGCGATTTCCTGCCACACGCGCTCGGGCACGAGGTGGTCCACCTCGCCCTCGCGCACCATGCCGCGCATCAGCGCCAGGGTCTCGGGAGCCAGCGTGAAGTCAGGGAAGCGCGCGGCAAAGCGCGCCACGCGCAGGATGCGCACCGGGTCTTCGGCGAAGGCCGGGCTGACGTGGCGGAACACGCGCACGGCGAGGTCGCGCTGGCCGCCATAGGGGTCGATCAGGCGCCCCGCGTCGTCTTCGGCGATGGCGTTGATGGTGAGGTCGCGACGCAGCAGATCTTCTTCCAGCGTCACCGTGGGTTCGGCGTGCACCACGAAGCCGCTGTAGCCGTGTCCGCTCTTGCGTTCGGTGCGCGCCAGCGCGTGCTCCTCCTGCGTCTGCGGATGGAGGAACACCGGGAAGTCCTTCCCCACCGGCTTGTAGCCTGCCCCCAGCATGGCCTCGGCGGTGGCGCCGACAACCACCCAGTCGCGGTCCTGCACGGGCAGGCCCAGCAGGCGGTCGCGCACGGCGCCGCCGACGATGTAGCGGGTGAAGGGGGAACTCATGAAGGCATCAGGGCTGGGTCAGCGCAACCGCGCACTTGCCTTGATTGTGGCTGATCAGCAGGGGGATGGCGATGCCCTTGAGGCTGCCCAGGTCGCGCGTAAAGGAACGGATGGCCGGGTTGGTCGGCGTGCTGCGCAGGTTCAGCCGCAGGGTATCGGCCCCCAGCTCGCCCTGCCCGTCGCCGACGAGGGCGAGCCAACTGGCACTGCCTTCCAGCTTGTCGATGTGCAGCGTCTGGCCGGTGATGCGCGCATTGAGGGTCAGTGCGGCCAGTTCGGTGCGCTCGTCCGCCGCGCACACGCGGCTGCCACCCTGGCGGGCCTGCCAGGCCGGTTGCAGCTCGCGCAGGCTGCGCGCGAGGTCGATGCCGTCGAGTATCGGCAGGGCGTAGCGTAATTGCCAGGTCTGCACCAGGCTGTCGCGCAGCGCGTGGCTGTCGTCACCCCGCGCCTCCAGGCCCAGGCTGCCGTCGGCGCGCCCGGTCAGGGGCAGGCTCAGGCCGGCGCGCTGCGCCCAGGCCTGGGGGTCGAGCTTGTCAAACTTGAACTGCCCACCCAACTGACGCGTCGCCGCGTCGTAACTGAGCTTGCCGCTGGCCTTGCTGCCCTCGCCAGCCAGGCGCAGCTCGGTCAATTCCAGGCGCCCCGCGTTGAGGCTGTAGGGGCTTTCCAGCCCGGCATAGGTTCGTCCGTCCCATTGCAACTGATCCACCCTGAGGCGACCACTGGCCTTATGGCGCTGCAAGGGCGCCAGCGGCAGCGTCACGGGCTGGGCATGGCCGGGCGTCAGCCAGGCGTCGAGGTTCAGGTTGCGCGCCAGCAGGTCGAGCTGCCCCTCCAGCGGCAGCAGGTGGGCCAGGCGCCCCTCCAGGCGCAGCGTGTCCTGGCCAGCGGAGAGATCCAGCGCCACGCGGCCCGGCCGCTCATCCTCGCCTTTGGCTGCCTCACCCACGCGCCAGGCGACGGCCCCGCCCACGCGCAGCAGGCGCGCCTCGGGGCGCAGCCAGGGGGCATCAAGATGGGCCTCACCACGCAGTTCGTCCATCCGCAGCAAGCCGCCTTCGCGCTCGAAGCGCAACGGACCGGCCAGATCCAGGGCCGGCCCGCCCGCACCGTTACCACCCACGCCGTCAGGCGCCCAGTGCAGGTTCAGGCTGGCCGCACCAAAGCCACCCCGTGTCGGGGCGATGCCCTTGACGGCCAGGCGCAGGGTGGAGGCCTGGTCGCCCACGAGTTGCGGGTCGGCGCCCAGGCTGAGGCTGGCGCTGGCACTAGCGGCGACCGGTGCGCCGTCCTGCCAGCGCAGTTGGGGCAGGTCCAGCGACAAATCCAGCGGACGTCGCTCCTGCTGGGCGGCGAGGCTGGCCGTCACCTGCTCGACACGCAGCTCTTGGCCGCTCCCCCAGGCCAGGCGCGCGGCGGAGAGCTGCAGGCGCGCCTCCTGCAGGCTGTCTACACGCCCGCTGAAGCGCAGCACCGGCTGCACCAGGGTCCGCAGGGCCGCACCGTCTTCCTCGGTGGCCTGCAGGCTGGCCGTCAGTTGCAGCTTGCCGGCCAGACCAGGCTGGCTGGCTGCCAGCTCGGCGCCGACTTGCACCGAGCCGCGCCAGGCAGCGCGCAGCTCCGGCGCGCGCAGGGTGACTTCGCTCAGGCGCAGGTCCAGGCCGCTGCCCTCGTCGCGCAGGTGCAGCGCGCCCTGGCGCAGGGCCAGGCTGTCCAGCGCCAGGCTGGCCTGACTGTCGGTGGCCAGGCGATCGAGCAGCGCGGCGAGATCGGCGCCGTTCCAGTTGCCATCGCGGCGCCGTTGCAACTGCAGGCTGCCGCCCTGCAGCTCGATATGCTCGATCACGATGCGGCGCCACACCAGGGGGCCGATGGCCAGGCTCAGGCGGGTCGGCCCCAACTCGGCGAAGACCTGTTCGCTGTCGACCTCGCTGAGCTGGGCACCGGCCAGGCGCAGGGCCGGGCGCGGCCACATGGCCAGACGCAGGCCGCCGTCGATGCGCAGGCTGCGCTTGCTGTGTTCGGCGACCTGGCGCACCAGTTCGGCTTCGAGCCGGGCGACGTCCAGGGTAAGCCAGACGTACAGCGCGAAGGCCAGCAGGGCGGTGCACAGGCAGCCGAGCAGGAAGGCGACGGTCTTGAGGATGAACGCGGGGCGGATCGACACACCGGGGTCTCGCGAAGACGGACCCGCCACGCTAACAGCGGGCCCCGGCCGCCACAAGCGACCAGGTCATGAAACGGTTCAGGTGGGCGGCCGGACGGCCGGCAGGCGCAGGCTGAACACGCTGCCGCCGCCGTCGGGGCAGCGCACATCCACGCTGCCGCCGTGGCGCTCGGCCACGGTGTGCACCATGGCCAGGCCGAGGCCGACGCCGGGAATGCCGCGCTCGATCGCATCCGGCAGGCGGCCGAAGCGGCGGAACAGGCGCGCACGGTCGGACGGCGAGATGCCCGGGCCATGGTCGGCCACGCTCACCACCCAGTGCTCGCCGCCACGCTGCAGGTTCAGCTCGATGAGGCCGCCGCTGGCACCGTACTTGATCGCGTTGGACAGCAGGTTGACCACCGCGCGGCGCAGCAACTCGGCGCTGCCACGCACCCAGGCCTCGTCCACCTCGCGGCTGCGGCGGACCTCGCAGCCGGCCTTCTTCGCCAGGGCCCACACCTCGTCGGCTGCGTCGTCGAGCACGGCGCCCAGCTCGACCGGCTCGTAGCGCGTCGGGTCCGAGGCCTCGGCGCGCGCCAGGCGGAAGAATTCGTCGGCCAGGTTCAGCGCGTTGTGCGCCTGCGCGCGCACCGCCGGCAGCAGCTCCACTTCCTCCGGCTGCAGCTCGATCAGGTTGATGATCGCGGCCAGCGGCGAGCGCAGGTCGTGCGACACGAAGCGCATCGTGTCCTCGCGCGTCTGCTGCGCGGTGCGGCTGGCCTGGGTGGCGCGGCGCACGATGGCCAGGCGGTGCTGCAGCGGGTCCGGCCCGCCGGCCTCGGGCAGGGCCACCTCGCGCCCCAGCTCGGCCAGCTCGGCGTCGAGGAAGCGCTGGGTCGCCTCCAGGCGGCGCCAGCTCCACAAGGGGTAGGCCACGATGCAGCCCAGCAGCACCGGCATCGGCCCCAGCCAGATGCGGCCAAAGCGCAGCAAGGCCGCCGCGGTAAGTACCGCCACCAGACCCAGGGCGAGCGTCCACAGCAAACCGGCACGCGCGCTGCTGCGCCCCAGTGCCACCATCAGCAGCAGGGTGGCGAGGATCGCCGCCAGCGCCTGTGGCCATGCGCCGACCAGACCGATGGCATCGTCGTGGCGCAGCGCAGTCAGCACGTTGGCATGCACCTCGATGCCCGCCATCGGCCGCGAGTGGCCCGAGGTGGGCACCGGCACCGAATCGGTCATGCCCAGCGCGGTGGCCCCGACCAGCACGTAGCGCCCGGCGATGCGCTCGGCCGGCACGCGCCCGGCCAGCACGTCGGCATAGGACACCTGGGCGAAGCTGCCCGGCGGGCCGACGAAGGGGATGCGCAGCCAGTCGGCGCGCTTCCACAGGCCGGTGGCGGCTTCCGTCACCGGCATCGGCGGTGTGGCACGGGCGGGTTCGCCCAGGCGCAGCAAGGCCAGTGCGAACTGCGGCAGATGCGCCTGTTGCCAGCCCTCGGCCAGGTAGACGCTGCGCGCCATGCCGTCCGGATCCAGCTCGACCTGGATATGCGCGAGGCTGGCCGCGGCGGCGGCCAGCGCTGGCTGTGGCGGCGTCTCGCCGACGATCTCGCCATTGCGCTCGGCCTGCACCACCGGCAACACCACGCGGCCGTTGCGGCGCATGGCGGCGGCCAGGGCATCGTCGTCACGCGTCGGCTCGGCGAACACCAGGTCCATGCCGACGGCGCGTGCACCGGCGGCACTCAGGCGGTCCAGCAGCACGCCATGCACGCCGCGCGCCCAGGGCCAGCGGCCCAGCTCGGCCAGACTGGCGTCGTCGATGGCAACGATCAGCACCGTCGGGTCGGCGGCGCGTGGATTACGTGCCAGCAGGCTGTCGTAGAGTGCCAGGTCGGCGCGCCAGAACACGCCGCTGAAGGCAGCCAGCGCTGCCAGCGCGCAGGCGCAGGCGCTGGTCAGGCCCCACTCGACGAGAATGCGCTGGCGCCTCAGAGAAGCAGCAGCGGGGTCAGCAGCAGCAGCCATTTCCAGTTGTAGGGGATGTCGAACTGCTGGGTACTGCTCCAGTCACCGACGAAACCGTCGGCATCGGTGGCGCGCACCCGCACGTAGTAGCTGCCGCCGCCCGGCGAGGGCAGGTTCAGCTTCGGCTCGGCGACCTCTCGGCGCTCTATCACACGGGTGAAGGCGGCGTCCTCGGCCAGCTCGAACGCGAAGCGCTGGCCAGGCTCACCGGGCCAGGCGAAGTTGAGACCGGCGTCGTCCAGGCTGGGCGCCTCCGGCGCGGCCTGCGGCGCACCCAGGGTGAAGCGTTGCGGGTCACCCCAGGGGCCACGATCGCCATCGGGACGGATCGAACCCAGGCGCCACTGGTAGTCGCCCGGCGGCAGCGGCACGCTCAGTTCGGTGGCGTCCACCGCTTCGTGGCGATAAGCCGGTTCGGCGAAGCCTGCTGCCCCGGCGATTTCGACGCGATAGCGGCTGATGCCGGCCTGCCCGGTCCACGCGAGCTTGACGGCTTCACCGCGCTGCTTGCCGCCCGCACGCGGCTGGGTCGCAAAGGGCGGCTCGGGGCGCGCCTTGAGACGCAGGTCGACACCCGCATCCATGCCTTCCAGCCCGCGCGCGTCGATGGCGCGCAGCACCAGGCGGTAGTCACCATCCGGCAGGCCGGGAATGCGCGCCTCGCGGCCGCTGACGGTCTGCTCGTGCAGGATGCGCCCCCAGTGTCCCTCCCCGGCAGGCAACACTAGTACACGATAAGCCTGAGCCGTGGGCATCTGCGGCAAGGGTACGCGCATGAGCGGCCGCTCATACAGCAGCGGAATGCCACTGACATCGGGGCGCGGCAGCAAGGGCAGGCTGCGCTGCGTGGCCCCCTCGCCCAGCACCGCGCCATGCCCGGCCGGCACCGCCAGCCCGCGGGTCAGCGCGCCACGCCGCGCCGGCCCGGCCACCACGCGGCCCTCGGTGACCTCGATGCGGGCGGCCTTGCCATCGATGCCGACGACCGCCCGGAATTCGGTGCCGCGCACGCCGATGATGGCGGTCGGGGTGCGGATCTCGTAGCGAGCGGCCGGCCCGCGCTGCGCTTGCACGCGGTTTTCCACGCGCCCGCTCTGCAGTTCGATGCGGCTGGCCTGACGACCGTGCACGCGGTCGCGCTGCAAGGTCTCCAGGCGCAGGCTGCTGTCGGGCTTCACCACCAGGCGCGAGTCGTCGGGCAAGACCAGCACGGCGTAGCCATCGGCGCCCGTGCGCAGGAGCTGGCCCACCGCCAGGCGCACACCGGAAGGCACCGTCTGACCTTCGATGCTGACGGCGCCGCTGACCGATTCGACCAGGGCCTCCAGCGGATCGGGCTTGAGCAGGCGCACGGGGATGCGCAGCACGCGCCCCGGCAGCAGCCGATAAGGGTCTTCCACGCGATTGAGGGTCTGCACCTGGCGCCAGTCGCCCGGGTTGGCCAGCAGGCGTTCGCCGATGCCGATCAGGGTGTCGCGCGGCAGCACGGTGTAGTTCAGGTCATCGGCCGCGCCGAGTGGCCCGGACCCGGCAAGCAAGCCCAGCGTCAGCAGGGCGGCGGGAAACTTCGCAAACATGAAGAGCACCTCAAGCTTGTCTGGACTACGGCGCATCGGCAGGCTTGCCGCGACGCCCCGGCTTCGGCCACACTCCGCGGGCCTGTTTCCGCTGACTAGATCAGCATATCCAAAAGAGAGGGGTCGATATGAGTTTCTTCAGCGAGTTCAAGGAGTTTGCCCTCAAGGGCAATGTGGTGGACCTGGCCGTGGGCGTGATCATTGGCGCGGCCTTCGGCAAGATCGTCGACTCCATGGTGGGCGACGTGATCATGCCCCTGGTCGGCGCGGTGGTCGGCAAGATCGACTTCAGCAATCTGTTCCTGGTTCTCGGCAGCGTGCCCGAGGGCACGGCGATGACGCTGGATGCGCTCAAGAAGGCCGGTGTGCCGGTGCTGGCCTACGGCAACTTCATCACCGTGGCGATCAACTTCATGATCCTGGCCTTCGTCATCTTCATCATGATCAAGCAGATCAACCGCCTCAAGCGCGAAGCCCCGGCCGCGCCAGCCGCCGCGCCGGCGACGCCGGAAGATGTGCTGCTGCTGCGCGAGATCCGCGACTCGCTGAAGAAGTAAGCCCTGCCCGCACGCGCGCACAGGCATGGCCACGGCCATGCCTGTTTTCGTTCACCGACCGACTTGCACCCTCCCGCCGCCCGCCGGACAATCCCGGCCTTGCCTGCCGTCCCCGTCGCACCATGAATCTGCCCCCCCGCCGTCTCACCGTCGCGCCCATGCTCGACTGGACGGACCGCCATTGCCGCTACCTGCATCGCCTGCTGGCGCCGGATGCCTGGCTCTACACCGAGATGGTGACCACCGGCGCGCTGCTGCATGGCGACGTGGCGCGCCACCTGCGCTTCAACGCAGAGGAACACCCGGTCGCGCTGCAACTGGGTGGCTCCGAACCCGACGCGCTGGCGCGCTGCGCGAAGCTGGGCGAAGACTGGGGCTACGACGAGATCAACCTGAACTGTGGTTGCCCCAGCGAGCGCGTGCAGAACGGCGCGTTCGGCGCCTGCCTGATGGCCGAACCGGCACTGGTGCGCGACAGCGTCAAGGCGATGCGGAATGCCGTGAGCATTCCGGTCACGGTGAAGCACCGCATCGGCATCGACCGCATCGAGGACTACGCCTTCGTGCGCGACTTCGTCGGCACCGTGGCCGAAGGCGGCTGCACCACCTTCATCGTGCATGCGCGCAATGCCTGGCTCAAGGGCCTGTCGCCGAAGGAGAACCGCGAGGTGCCGCCGCTGCGCTATGAGTTCGCGCACCAGTTGAAGCGTGACTTCCCGGCGCTGGAAATCCTCGTCAATGGTGGCATCAAGGACAGCGCGCAGATCGCCCAGCACTTGCAGCACCTGGACGGGGTGATGATCGGCCGCGAGGCCTACGACAACCCCTGGGCGCTGGTGGAGTGGCAGCGGCTATGTTTCGACCCGGCCTGGGACACGACACGAGCGGCCGTGATCGCGCAGTTGGTGGATTACGCCACGCGCGAGCAGGCCGAGCACGCCACGCCGCTACGCGCGATGGTGCGCCACTGGTTGAACCTGGCCAACGGGCTGCCCGGCGCGCGCCAGTTCCGGCGCATGCTGTCGGACCCACAGTTGTTGAAGGATGCTGGCCCGGAGCTGATCCTGCGGGCCTGGGAGAAAGTCGGCGCGGCCGGCTGACCGGGCACGCGCCGTCGGATGCGGAAGGATTACTCGGCGCCCGCTTCTGCGGCCTCGGCCGAACCCGGCTCCACTGCTTCCAGGCGATAACCGAAGTTGTAAGTGGGCACCAGGCGGTAGCCGTTCTCGGGGCGCAGCGCGAGCTTGCTGCGCACGCGCGAGATATGGGTGTCCACGGTGCGCGTGGCGAGGTCCGGGTTGCGGCCCCACACCGACTCCAGCAGGTGGCCACGCGACAGCAGGCGACCCAGGTTGCGGAACAGGAACACGGCCAGGTCGAACTCCTTGTCGGTCAGTTCCACCGGACTGTTGTTCACGCTGATCTGCTTGTGCTGCAGGTCGATCACATAGGGCGGCGCCTCGATGTTCTCTTCCGCGTTGCGCGGCTTGGAACGGCGCAGCACGGCCTCGATGCGCGACATCAGGATGCGCTGGCTGACCGGCTTCACGATGTAGTCGTCGCCGCCCACCGCCAAACCCGCCACGATGTCGTCCTCGGATTCACGCGCGGTCACGAAGATCGCCGGCGTGGTGTCGCGGCGCTCTTCGCGCAGCCAGCGCACGAAGGCCTCGCCCGGCTGGTCCGGCAGCATCCAGTCGACCAGGTAGAGATCGACGCTCTCGCGCGACGCAAAGCGCAGGATATCGCGCGTCAGGCCGAAGGCATGCACGTCGTGGCCAGCTTCCTTGAGCCAGGCCGTGACCAGGGCGGACTGGGTGGGATCATCCTCCAGCAGAGCGATGCGCATGAGCTTTCCTGTCAGGACACTTGAATGTCAAACATTGTAGCGCCCGCTGACATGTCAGTGGGCCTCCCCGCTCACATGCCATCGCCGACATAGGGATTGCTCGCACGTTCCTCGCCAAATGTGGACATCGGTCCATGGCCAGGAATGAACTCCACGTCATCGCCGAGCGGCCACAGCTTGCCGCGGATCGCCCCGATCAGCGCCGCATGGTCGCCACGCGGGAAATCGGTGCGACCGATCGAGCCGGCGAACAGCACATCGCCGACGATGGCCAGCTTGGACGGCGCATGGAAGAACACGATGTGACCCGGCGTATGCCCAGGACAGTGCAGCACCGCCAGCGCCTCGCGTCCGACAGTGACCGTCTCGCCTTCTTCCAGCCAGCGCGTGGGCGCCAGCGGTTCGGTGTGCGGAAAGCCGAACATGCGGCTCTGCTCGGGCAGGGCGTCGAGCCAGAACGCCTCCTCGCGCTGCGGCCCCTCGACCGGGATGGCGTACTTGGCGGCCAGCGCAGCCGTCGCACCCACGTGGTCCAGATGGCCGTGGGTCAGCAGGATCTTGCTCAGGCGCGCACCCGAAGCGGCCAGCGCCGCCTCGATGCGCGGAATATCGCCACCGGGATCGACCACCGCCGCCTCCATGCTCTGGTCGCACCACAGCACGCTGCAGTTCTGCTGGAAGGGGGTGACCGGAACGATGCGGTAATGCAGGGCCATGGTGATCTCGTAGCGAAACTCAGAGGTGACACAGGTGGGCGCTGCGCCCGCCATCGACCGCCAGGATTTGGCCGGTTACATAAGGGGCATCGAGCAGCAGGTAGCGTACCGCGCCAGCGATGTCGGCGGGCGAGCCTTCGCGCCTGAGCAACACATGGCGCACGATGGCAGCCCGCTCCTCGGCGGCGAACTGACCGTCCTCCGGCCACTGGATCGGCCCCGGCGCCACGCCATTGACGCGCACCTCAGGCGCCAGCTCGATGGCCAGCGCACGCGTCAGTCCCTGCAGTCCGGCCTTCGCCGCCGAATACACCGGGTAGCCCGCCAGCGGCCGCTCGGCATGGATATCCACGATATTGACGATGGCCCCGGCCGTCGCACGCAGGTGCGGTGCGGCCGCCTGCGCCAGGAACAAGGGCGCCTGCAGATTGCTGCCCAGCAGATCGGCCCAGTGCGCCGGCGTGATCTGGCCCAGCGGCGTGGGGTAGAAGCTGGAGGCATTATTGACCAGGCCATCCAGCCGCCCGAACTGCGCCACCACACGCTCAACCAGCGCCTGCAATGCACCTAGATCCAGCAGATCGGCCGCAAAACAGGCCGCCGAACCCGGCCATGCTGCGTTCAGGCTCGCCGCCAGCGCATCCGCCTCGCCAGCCGAGCTGCGGTAATGGATCGCCACCCGGCAGCCCGCCGCATGCAGCACGCGCACGATCTCGGCCCCAACCCTTCGCGCCGCGCCCGTGACAAGTACGACGCGTTCGCTCATCCCTGCGCTTCCCAGGTCACCGGCACACCTTCCTTCAGCGCGCATTCGAGCATCTGTACCAAGGGCGCGGCACGCTGGAAGAAGTTGACCGGCGCGGCCATGCCGCGCGGCGCATCCTCGTCCTCCTCATCAGGCGCCGCAGGAACCGCCAGCTTGTCCTTCAGCATCGCGGCCTTGAGCCGCTCCAGCACTGCCGGCAACTGCTCGACCGTGACGATTCCGGTACGCGAATCCGGATCCTTGCCGAAGGCCACCAGCATCGCCTGGCCGACCTCGCCAAACATCAACACGTCGGCATCGGCCTTGGACTTGAATGTGATCAGCATGCGAATACACCTGTAAGACTGTGCTGTAATCAAATGTACCGGAAGCGGGCGACTTGTGCTGCCACACCGCGCGGTCCCCGTCGTGCAACGCTCACCCTGCCTGGAGAAGATATGTCAGAAGGAGAAGTGGCCGCCCCCGCCTTCCTGGCCGAACTGGCCGCTCGATTCGGTACCGAGCGCGTCATGGACGCTGCCCATGCGCAGGCGCGCTATGGCGCCGACACGGCCGGCACGACGCGCAGCATCGCAGGCGCCGTTCTGCCACAACATGCCGAGCAAGTGCAGTTACTGGTCCTGGCTGCGCAGCGCTTTGGCGTCCCGCTCTATCCCATCAGCACCGGCAACAACTGGGGCTATGGCACGGCCAATCCCGCCCGCAACGGCTGCGTGATCGTCGACCTCTCGGGTATGCGGGCCATCGACATCGATGCGGAAACCGGCGTCGTCAGCGTCGAACCCGGTGTCACCCAGGCCATGCTGCGCGCATACCTCGACCAGCATGCGCCGGACTTCCTGTGTCCCGTGACAGGCGCCGGCCCCGACTGCTCGCTGGTCGGCAACGCGCTGGAACGCGGCTATGGCATTACGCCCTACGCCGACCACTTCGCCGCCGTCATGGGCCTCGAGGCCATCCTGCCCAATGGCGACCTGTATCGCCCACCGCTCGCAGAGATGGGGGCGGAAAACATCGACAAAGTCTTCAAGTGGAGTGTCGGCCCCTATCTGGACGGCCTGTTCGCCCAGGGAAACTTCGGCATCGTCACCCGCATGCACATTGCCCTGGCCACCCGGCCGGAACGCGTCGAGGCCTTCTTCTTCGGCGTCCCGCAGGACGAAGGGCTTGAAGACGTCGTCCTGGCGGTGCGCGGCATCCTGCGCGAACTGGGCGGCGTGGTCGGCTCGATCAACCTCATGAACCGCCATCGCGTGCTGGCGATGATGGAACCCTACCCGCGCGACAGATTGGTCGACGGACTGATTCCGGAAGATTGTCTGCAGGAAATGGCCAGACGAAACCAGGTCATGGCCTGGATGGGCGCCGGCGCGCTGTACGGCAACGCGAAGCTGGTCGCTGCCGCCCGCTCGGTCATCCGTCAGCGATTGGCGGGCAAGGTGCGACGCCTGATGTTCTTCACCGAAGGCAAGCTGAACGTCCTCATCCCGGTGGTACGCGCACTCCCGGGCAAGCCATTCCGCAATCTGGACAACGTACTGGCCACCCTGCACAAAACGCTCAAACTACTGGGCGGCGCCCCCAGCGAGATCGCCCTGCCCCTGGCCTACTGGATCTCCGGCCAGCGCCCGCCCACCGGGCAAGCAATGAACCCCTCGCGTGACGGCTGCGGCCTGATCTGGTACTCGCCTCTGATAGAAATGAAGCCACAAGCAGTACGGAACTATGTGGAAATGGTCAAGCGGGTCTGCACCTACGCTAGGCAACAACACGACCAAACATATCGCTTCGAACCGCTGATCACGCTGACCACCGTGTCGGATCGCTGCATTGACAGCACTGTCCCCATCTTATTCAAGCGCTCAGACCCGAACGCAGTCTTGGCAGCCCGTGAATGCTACAAAGATCTGTTCGAGGCCGGCCTTGAGCTCACCCCACCCTGTGTCCCCTACCGAGGAACCGTCGACTCCATTCCACGCTTCATGAAGGCACAAAGTCCATTCTGGAAAGCGCTGAACCACATCAAAACCAGCCTCGATCCACAGCAGATCCTGGCGCCCGGACGTTACACACGCACCGAGGTCAGCCCCCTTGATCCTGAGTAAGTCAGTGCTGTCGGTAGGCTTTACACGACAGACGCCCCCCTAGAGGAAGCTCCGCTCTTATACAAACAAATCAATGAGTTAAGAGTCCGTTTTTAGCTGGCATGCGCCGTGCTTATGTAGGTCTAGCCGTGTTGGCTTTTTAGATTCCTCACATTCAACGGAGATTTCTCTATGAACAAGCTTGCAAAGCTGTTTTCGGTGCTCGGCACGGCTTGCGCGCTTTCGTTCGCCGCCGCGCCCTCCAGCGCCGCCTTGGTGAACGCGGGTGGCGTATTGCTCGATCCGGACTACACCGACGGTGGTGAATTCGATTTCATCTCCCAATTCGATTTCACGCAGTGGTACTCGGCCAGCTCCACCGCCGCCGGTGTTGTGGACTATGGTAGCGGCGTGGGTATTGGCAGCGTCCTGGCTACGCAGGACGGCTCGTCCGGCGCGAGCGGCTACTTCCTGAGCGGCGTGGGTGAGTTCTACCGCATCAACGGTCTGAGCAAGACCAATGGCGACGTCTTCGTTCCTGGCGGCGAGCTGACCCTGGCCTTCGGCGGGATTGGCCTGAACAAGGATGGCTCTTTCGACATCAGCAGCGCATGGGCACGTGTTTACGTAGATGTCGGTGGCGACAACTACACGCCGCCCGCATCGGACCAAGCGGATGTGGATGCAGCTCTGGACGGCAATGTGTGGCTGGAACTGGCCTTCAGCACCCTGGCCTTCACCAGCGGTAATGTCCAAAACGGCGTAGTCAGTGCAACGTTCGACATTCTGAGCGGCGCTGGTGCAGGCAACTTCGATCCGAAGACCCTGACCTACACCGCAGATGCACGCTTCACCAATGGCGGCGCGTCGCAAGTCTATTCGAATGGCGGCAATGGCAGCGCCTACGGCAACACGATTCCGGAACCCGGTTCGATGCTGCTGCTCGGTTCCGCTCTGCTGGGCTTGGGTGCGCTGCGTCGCCGCGCCTAAATCCAGTTAGGGTTCTACGCCAACAAAAAAGCCCGCTCTGCGGGCTTTTTTGCGTCTACATGCAAGTTCCTGATGTTCGCCCTATCAGAACAGGCCAAACATACTGAAAGGCCGCAGGATTCTCGCAATGACTGGCGCAGCCACTGAACGAGAGGGTGGCCTTGTCGCCCTGCTCCCACAGGCGGGCAGTGCATCCGGAGCGGGCGTCGCGCAGCTCCACGGGCTGAATGCGGGTCTGTCGCATCTGGGCCATGTCGAACAGACATTGTCCCTGGCCGGGAACGTTGAACAGCGCGCTGAGGCGCTTGACCTGGCTGTTGACGACCTCGACGCTGGCCGTCCCGTTGTAGCCCGTCTCGTTCTCGAAGCGGCACTCGGTCTTCAGGTTCAGCGGGCGCGGGGCCTGCGGGCGGATCGTCCGGCCGAGCAGGCGCGACTGGACCGGCGCCGGCGCACGACCGGGCGAGACGGCGGCGGCCTGTGTAGCGGCCGGCGCAGGCGCAGCTTGTGCGGAACCTGCCGGGGCGGGCGTTGGCGCCGGGGCGGGTTCGGGCGGTACGGGCGGCGTACTGCTGCAGGCCACGAGCACGCCGGCTAGAAGGATCGGCAGGCGGCGCATCTCAATGGCGCCGGAAGCCGGCCAGCAACAAGCCGGCACCGATAAACAGACCACCGAAGGCTCGATTGGTCCAGCGGATGTGGGCGGGGTCGCGCAACAGGCGCAGCACCCGCGCAGCCAGCAGGGTATAGCCACTCATTACGACCGAATCGGTGATCAGCAAGGACACGGCGCACAGCGCGTACTGCGGCCATTGCGGCGCCTGCGGGTCGATGAACTGGGGCAGGACGGCCAGCATGAACACGATGCCCTTGGGGTTGCTGGCGTTGATCAGGAAGGCGCGCAGGACCAATTGCGTGCGACTGCTCTGCTCCGCCTGGCCGAATTCAAGCGGGCGCGGTACGGCCCGCCACTGCTGGATGCCTAGCCAGATCAGATAGGCCACCCCACACCATTTGATGATCTCGAACGCAGTCTGCGAGGCCGCCAGCAGCGCGCCAAGACCGGCCGCGCAGATCAGCACCAGCAGGAGCACGCCCAACTGCAGGCCAAGAATGTTCCACAGTGCGCGACGGTAGCCGTAGCGCAAGCCGGCGGCCATGCAGGAGACAGCTCCAGGGCCAGGTGACAGGCTGATCAGCCAACTGGCGATGAAGAAGGCGAGCCAAGTTTCAAGCGACATCGGTTTGCATGCGGAGCGGAGAAGGTGGCAGGCATGTTAACCAGCACACAGCATCCTGCCGCCACGCTGGCGACGAATGCCCCTTATGGCTTGACCGGAAGGTCGGGACGGTAGCGCTGCATCAGGGGCGCCGGCACATCGCCCGAGTATTCGCAGGACACGACGCTGCGCGTGAGGTCGGTGCTGTCGGCGCGGATCACGAACCAGCGACGCGGCTCGCGGCTCGCCGGGAAGCCGTCGTCAGCGGTACAACGCACGCGCTTCCATTCGTTCTGCACGAGGATCTCTTCGATGCAGAACACGTCTGGCTTGTCAGCGGTGGAGCGCGCCAGATGCTGCGCCCGCTCCGGCGCGTGCAGCTTGTACCAGGTGACTACGTCCTCGGGCATTTCGTAGACGTAAAAGCCCCAGCCGGTGAAGCGCACGCCATTGCGGCGGAAGACCGACCAGTTGGTCAGATCGGAATCATGAAAGCTGAGCAGGTGCAGGCCGCCGATCTCGCGCGCCTTCTTAAACTCGACGATCGCATCCGCGCTGCGCCCCTGGTACTCCGGCGGGGCCCGGTCCGTGACCTTGAAGCTGGCTATCTGTTGTTTGCGGGTGAAGCTGGGTTCGCCGCGCCAGCGCGCGGAATCCTTGGCCAGCGCGGTAAACAGGCTGCCCTCGCAACTGGCCATGCCGCGCATGACCTCGATACCAGGCTCAGCCAGCACAGGCAGGCTGAAAGCAGCGATCAGCAGGGTCGCGAGCGGGCGTACGAGCGGATGCATCGGCGGCTCCTTCCGACGCCCCGCTCAGTCACGCGGCAGCGCCGATCAGTTGGGTGGCTGGCGCAGATGCCAGTCGGTCGCCTGCTGCAACTGGTGGGCCACCCCGAGCAGGCGTGCTTCGTTGAAATAGTTGCCGATCAGTTGCAGCCCGACCGGCAGGCCCTCAACCGAGAATCCTGCGGGTGCGGACAGGGCCGGCAGACCCGCCAAGTTCACGGCGATCGTGTAGATATCTGCAAGATACATCTGCACGGGGTCATCCGCCATCTGGCCAATCCCCCAGGCGGCGGTCGGCGCCACCGGGCCGGCGATCACGTCGCACTGCCGCAGGGCTTGCTGGAAGTCTTCGGCAATCAGGCGGCGCAGTTGCTGGGCCTTGATGTAGTAGGCGTCGTAGTAGCCATGCGACAGCACATAGGTGCCCACCAGGATGCGCCGCTTGACCTCGGCACCGAAGCCTTCGGCGCGGCTGCGTGCGTACATCTCGGCCAGGTCCTTGTAGTCGCTGGCGCGATGGCCGTAACGCACGCCGTCGAAGCGGCTCAGATTGGAGCTCGCCTCGGCTGGCGCGATCACGTAATAAGCCGGGATGGCCAGATGCGTGTTGGGCAGGCTGACCTCGACCGTGGTGGCACCAAGCTTCCTCAATTCGGCCAGCGCGCCTTCGATGGCGGTGCGCACGTCGGCCGCCAGGCCCTCGCCGAAATACTCCTTGGGCAAACCGATACGCAGGCCCGCCAGCGGTGCAGTCAGGGCGCGCGTGTAGTCCTCGCCCGGGCGCTCCAGGCTGGTGGAGTCACGGCTGTCGAAACCCGCCATGTGGTTGAGCAGCAGCGCGCAGTCCTCGGCGGTATGCGCCATCGGGCCACCCTGGTCCAGCGAGCTGGCGTAGGCCACCATGCCGTAACGCGAGACCACGCCGTAGGTCGGTTTGATGCCGGTGATGCCGCACAGCCCCGCAGGCTGACGGATGGAGCCGCCGGTGTCGGTGCCGGTCGCGGCGGGCACCATGCCGGCCGCCACCGCCGCGGCCGAGCCGCCCGAGCTGCCGCCGGCCACGCGGGCGGTGTCCCAGGGGTTGCGCACGGCGCCGAAATGCGGGTTCTCGCTGGTCGAGCCCATGGCGAACTCGTCCATGTTGGTCTTGCCCAGGCTCACCGTGCCGGCGACCTTGAGCTGGCTCACCACATGCGCGTCGTAGGGGCTGACGAAATTGGCCAGCATCTTCGAGCCGCAGGTGGTCAGCACGCCCTCTGTGCAGAACAGATCCTTGTGGGCGATCGGCAGGCCGGCCAGCGGCGCGGCCGTGCCGGCGGCGATGGCCTTGTCGGCCGCATCGGCGGCGGCCAGCGCGCCCTCACGGTCGACCGTGATGAAGGCGTTGATGGCGGCGTTCTTCGCGTCGATGCGGGCGAGGTATTGCGTGACCAGCTCGCGGCTGGACATCTTCTTTTGCTTGAGCTGTTCGGACAGCGACTTGAGGGTCTGGATGCTCATTTTTCTTGCGCGTAGCCCAGCCCGATCTCGATCTGGTCCATCAGGGCGTGGATGAATTTGATGTGGATTTCCTGGATGCGGTCGGCGTAGCCGAAGTGCGGCACGATGATTTCGGCATCGGCCAGCCCTTTCATCTTGCCGCCGTCCTTGCCCATCAGCAGGATCACCTTCATGTCGCGCGCTTTGGCGGCCTTGGCGGCGGCCAGGATGTTGGCCGAGTTGCCGCTGGTGGACAGGCCCAGGAACACGTCGCCGGGGCGGCCCAGCGCCTCGACCTGGCGCGAGAAGATGAACTCGAAACCGTAGTCGTTGCCGACACAGGTGATGTGCGAGGGGTCCGAGATGGCGATGGCGGCCAGCGCCGGGCGATTGTCGCGGTAGCGACCGGACAGCTCCTCGGCGAAGTGCATGGCGTCACAATGCGAGCCGCCGTTGCCGGCCGACAGCACCTTGCCACCCGCCTTGAGGCAGTCGATCAGGATCTGGCCGGCCTTGCCGACCTGGGCCAGCAACGCCGGATCAGCCATCACGCGGCCCAGCAGTTCATGGGCTTCCTGCAGATGACTCAGAAGACGGCTCATTCGATCACCTTCGGGACCAGGTAGAGCCCTGCTTCGGCCTCCGGCGCCACGGCCTGGAAGGCCTCGCGCCGATCGGCCTCGGTCACGGCGTCTGGCCGCAGGCGCTGGACCACGTCCTGCGGGTGCGACATCGGGGCAACGCCGGTGGTATCGACGGCCTGCATCTGCGCAATCAGATCAAAGATGCCATTGAGCTTGGCCTGGGTGGCTTCGGCATCCTGGGGAGTGAGTTCGATACGGGCCAAGCGCGCGATGCGGCCGACCTCTTCGAGCGACAGTGACATGGCGACGGAAGGTACTGGGTGGAATGAATCAGACAGGTGATTAGGGTAACATAGCCGATTATTCTGCCCTCCTGATCACACTGCCCTGCCAGGCCTTGCCGGCAGCGCTACGGTAAAAAAATGTTCGGACTCCTGCGCTCCTATTTTTCGAATGACCTGGCCATCGACCTGGGCACCGCCAACACGCTGATCTACGTGCGTGGCAAGGGCATCGTGCTTGACGAACCCTCGGTGGTGTCGATCCGCACCGAAGGCGGCCCCAACCAGAAGAAAACGATCCAGGCCGTCGGCCATGCAGCCAAGCAGATGCTGGGCAAGACGCCGGGCAACATCACGGCGATCCGCCCGATGAAGGATGGCGTGATCGCCGACTTCACCGTCACCGAGCAGATGCTCAAGCAGTTCATCAAGAAGGTGCACGACACGCGCCTGTTCTCGCCCTCGCCGCGCATCATCATCTGCGTGCCCTGCGGTTCGACCCAGGTGGAGCGCCGCGCGATCCGCGAATCTGCCCTGGGCGCCGGCGCTTCGCAGGTCTACCTGATCGAGGAGCCGATGGCGGCGGCAATCGGTGCCGACCTGCCGGTGGCCGACGCCACCGGTTCGATGGTGGTCGATATCGGCGGTGGCACCACCGAAGTGGGCGTGATCGCCCTGGGTGGCATGGTGTATTCCGGCTCGGTACGCGTAGGTGGCGACAAGTTCGACGAAGCCATCGTCAATTACATCCGCCGCAACTACGGCATGCTGATCGGCGACACTACGGCTGAGAACATCAAGAAGGAAATCGGTTCGGCCTTCCCGGGCTCCGAAGTCCGCGAGATGGAAGTGAAAGGCCGCAACCTGGCCGAAGGCATCCCGCGCGCCTTCACGATCAGCAGCAACGAGATCCTCGAAGCGCTGACCGATCCGCTGAATTCCATCGTGTCGGCCGTCAAGATCGCGCTGGAACAGACGCCGCCGGAGCTGGGCGCCGACATCGCCGAGCGCGGCATGGTGCTGACCGGCGGCGGTGCGCTGCTGCGCGACCTCGACCGCCTGCTGATGGAAGAGACCGGCCTGCCGGTGATCGTGGCCGACGACCCGCTGACCTGCGTGGTGCGCGGCTGTGGCCTGGCGCTGGAGCGCATGGAAAAACTGGGGGCGATCTTTGCCTCTGAGTAAGCCCCGGATCAGCGCGGGCGCCACGCCCGTCCGGGTGGCAACAAGCAATGCGCCTGCGGGCGCATTGCTGGTTTTTGTTTCCTGTCTTTCCGTTTTCTCGCCCCACTGAGCAATGGCCGCCGTTCCCGGTCACCAGCCGCCCCCGTTCTTCCGCCGCGGCCTGCCGCCTTCGGCCAAGCTGACCATTTACCTCGCCCTGTCGCTGGCCCTGATCGTCGGCGACCTGCGCCTGCGCTATCTCGAAACCCTGCGCCAGGGGGTGGCCATCCTGACCTACCCGCTGCAGATCGCGGCCGCCACGCCAGCCGAGTTCGTGCGCAATGCTTCCAATTACTTCAATGGTCTCGTCGGCCTGCAGCGCGAGAATCAGCAGCTCCGCACGGAGCAACTGGAAGCGGCCACCAGCCTGTTGCGCCAATCCCAGCTTGAGCAGGAGAACGCACGCCTGCGCGGCCTGCTGGAGATGCGCGACCGGGTCGGCGTGCATGCGGTGGCAGCCGAGGTGCTGTTCACCGCGCGTGATCCGTTTTCCCGCCGCGTGATTCTCGACAAGGGCGGCAACCAGGGGGTGGAGGCCGGGCTCGCCGTGGTCGACCCGGAGGGGGTGATCGGCCAGGTCACACGCGTCTATCCGCTGCATGCTGAAGTCACGCTGCTGTCCGACAAGGATCAGGCGATCCCGGTCGTGATCGAACGCAGCGGCCTGCGCGCCGTGATGTTCGGCACCGGCACCGGTCTGATGGAACTGCGTTACCTGGCGGCCAATGCCGACGTGCAGACCGGCGACCGCATCCTGACCTCGGGCCTGGACGGCGTGTTCGTGCCGGGCCTGCCGGTGGCGACCGTGGTGCGGGTGAGCCGGGACAATGCGGAGTCCTTCGCGCGCATCCTGTGCAAGCCGCTGGGCGGCGTCGAGACGAATGGCTCGGTGCTGGTACTGGGGCGCGCCGGCCCCTTGCCGCAGCGCCCCGCAGAAGAGAAGGTCGAGGCCAAGCGCAGCGGCACCGGCCGGATCGTGGCGGGGGTCTCGGAGCCAAGCACCGCACCGGCGGCACCGCCCCAGGCGTCCGCGGCACCCGCCACCGCGCCCCCTGCCGTGCGTCCGGCGCCGCGTGCCGCATCCGCCCCGCCGGCCCGTCCCGCCACTTCGGCGCCCACGCCCGCCGCCTCCCCGGCGGCCTCCGCGCCCGCCCCTTCCCGCTAGGCGTCCCGCATGCAACCCACTCACCGCTCCAGCCGCCTGCTGTTGCCCGTCAAGATGGGCTTCGTCACCTTCAGCCTGATCCTGGCCTTGGTGCTGCACTTCGTACCGGTCGGCCGCTTCTACGCGGTGCCCGACTTCGTGGCCCTGGTGCTGGCCTTCTGGTGCGTGCGCGAACCGCACCGGGTGGGCATGGGCACGGCCTTCCTGCTGGGGGCGATCGTGGACGTGGCCCACGGCGCGGTGATGGGGCAGCACGCCCTGGCCTACGTGCTACTGGCCTACGTCAGTGGCGTGGTATCGCGCCGCATCCTGTGGTTTGGCCCGGCCGCGCAGGCCCTGCACATGGTGCCGCTGTTCTTCATGACGCAACTTGTGATGCTCTTGTTGCGTCTGATGGTGGGCGGCCGTTTCCCGGGCTGGGAATACTTCTTCTCCACCTTCACGACGGCCTTGTTGTGGTTGCCCACACACTACCTGCTGCTGATCCCGCAGTTGCGGCCGATCGACCGTGATGAGAACCGTCCTTTGTAGAGCGTGGAGAGTGGGGAGTCAGTGGGCGTCCAGCCGACTCCCGACTCCCGAATCCCGCCTCCCGAACCCATGGAACTGAAGGCCCCCGAACAGGAACTCTCGCGCTTCCGCGCCCGCGTGGCGGTGGCAGGTGTTTTCGTGCTCGCATGCTTCAGCCTGATCGTGGCGCGTTATGTGCACCTGCAGATCATCAAGCACGACTACTACGCCACGCGCGCCGAGGACAACCGGATCTCGCTGGTGCCCATCGTGCCCAACCGCGGGCTCATCACCGACCGCAACGGCATGGTGCTGGCGCGCAACTACTCGGCCTACACGCTGGAAATCACGCCCGGCAAGGTGCACAACCTGGATGGCATGATCGACGAGCTGGCCGAGGTGCTGGAGATCCAGCCCAAGGACCGGCGGCGCTTCAAGAAGATGATGGAGGAGAGCAAGAACTTCGAGTCCTTGCCGATCCGCACCCGCCTGACCGACCGCGAGGTGGCGCGCTTCATCGCGCAGCGCTACCGCTTCCCCGGCGTCGAAATCAAGGCGCGCCTGTTCCGCCAGTACCCCCAGGGCGAGCTGGCGGCCCATGCGCTCGGCTACATCGGGCGTATCAACCAGAAAGAGGCCGAGCGCATCGCCGAGGACGAGGAGCTGGTCGACAACTACCGCGGCACCGAGCACATCGGCAAGGCCGGCCTGGAGCAGAGCTACGAGAAACACCTGCACGGCACCACCGGCTTCGAGCAGGTGGAGGTGGATGCGGCCGGGCGCGCCGTGCGCTCGCTTGCACGCAACCCACCGGTGCCGGGCAACAACCTGGTGCTGACCCTGGATGCGGAACTGCAGCGCATCGTCGAGATTGCCTTCGGCGACCGCCGCGGCGCCCTGGTGGCGATCGAGCCCGGCACCGGGGGCGTGCTGGCCTTGGTATCGAAACCGACCTTCGACCCCAACCTGTTCGTCGATGGCATCGACACCCAGAACTGGAACGCGCTGAACAACTCGCCGGACCACCCACTGCTCAACCGCGCGATCTACTCGGCCTACCCGCCCGGCTCGACCTTCAAGCCCTTCATGGCGCTGGCCGCGCTGGAAACAGGCAAGCGCACGCCCACACAGGCGATCGCCGACCCCGGTTACTTCGTGTTCGGCAACAACACCTTCCGCGACGACAAGAAGGGCGGTCACGGCATGGTGGACATGGCCAAGTCCATCATCGTGTCCTGCGACACCTACTACTACCTGCTGGCCAATGACATGGGCATCGACGGTATCGCGAATTTCATGGGCCCGCTGGGCCTGGGTTCGCGCACCGGCATCGACATCCAGGGCGAGTCGGAGGGTGTGCTGCCCTCGCCCGCATGGAAGAAGAAGCGCTTCAAGAAACCGGAACAGCAGAAGTGGTATGCCGGCGAGACCATCTCGATCGGCATTGGCCAAGGCTACAACTCGTACACCTTGCTGCAACTGGCCAATGCGACCGCCACGGTCGCCGCCGGTGGGGTGATGTTCAAGCCGCACATCGTGAAGTACATCGAAGACGCCAAGACTGGCCAGCGCGAAGTGGTGGAGCCGACCCCGCTGCGCACCCTGCCGTACAAGCCGGAGCATGTGGCGCTGATCCGCGACGCAATGGTGGGCGTGAACAAGTGGGGCACTGGCGCGCGCGCCTTCCGCGGCGCCGAGTACGAGGTGGCCGGCAAGACCGGTACGGCCCAGGTCTACTCGCTCAAGGGCGCCGTCTACAAGGCCAACGAGATCCATGAACGGCTGCGCGACCACGCGCTGTACATTGCTTTCGCGCCGGCCGAGAACCCCAAGATCGCGCTCGCCGTGGTCGTCGAGAACGGTGGCTTCGGCGCTGAGGCCGCCGCGCCGATCGCCCGCCTGGTGCTGGACTATTACCTGCTGGGCAAGCGTCCGCAGGGCCCGGCCGAGACCCAACCCGGCGCGGAGGGCGAGGAGTGAAGAGCTTCCACTTCGACCCGATCGGCTGGGTGCGCCGCTTCCTGGCGCCGATCGACCCCTGGCTGGCGGCCATCCTGGGACTGATCCTCGCCTCCGGCTACGTGATGATGCTGAGCGCCTCGCCAGAGCGCCTGCAGGCCCACAGCATCAACCTGGCCGTGGCGCTCAGCGCCATGTGGGTGGCGGCCGCGCTGCCGCCGCAACGCTGGGCCTCATTCGCCGCGCCGCTGTATGTGGTGGCGGTGCTGTTGCTGCTGGCGGTGGAAGTGATCGGCGACATCAGCAAGGGCGCGCAACGCTGGCTGGACCTGGGCTTCATCCGCATCCAGCCGTCCGAGCTGATGAAGATCGCCATGCCGCTGATGCTGGCCTGGTACTTCCAGCAGCGCGAGGGCAGTCTCAAGGTGCGCGACTTCTTCGCCGCCGGTGTGCTGCTGCTGGTACCAGCGATCCTGATCCTGAAACAGCCCGATCTCGGTACCGCGCTGCTGGTGCTGGGCGCGGGCTTCTTCGTGATCTTCTTCGCCGGCCTGTCGTGGTGGCTGCTGGCGCCGGTCGCCGTACTGGGGGTCGTGCTCATTGTCGGCGTCATCACCTTCGAATCGCAGATCTGCGCGCCCGAGGTCAAGTGGCCCGGCCTGCGCGACTACCAGAAGCATCGCGTGTGTACCCTGCTGGATCCCTCCTCAGACCCGCTGGGCAAGGGCTTCCACACCATCCAGTCGACCATCGCTGTGGGCTCCGGCGGACTGTTCGGCAAGGGCTGGCGCGAAGGCACACAGACCCACCTGGATTTCCTGCCCGAACGTCATACCGACTTCATTCTCGCGGTGATCTCGGAAGAGTTCGGCCTCATGGGCGTGCTCTTCCTGCTGGTCGTCTACTGCATGCTGATCGGGCGCGGACTGATCATCGCCGCCAACGCCCCCAATCTGTTCTCACGCCTGCTGGCCGGCGCCCTGACCCTGAACTTCTTCACCTATGCCTTCGTGAACATGGGCATGGTCGGCGGCATGCTGCCGGTGGTGGGCGTGCCCTTGCCGATGATGAGCTATGGCGGCACCGCGCTGGTGACCCTGTGCCTCGCCCTGGGCATTCTCATGAGCATCCAGCGCAAGCGTAGGCGGGGGGCCTGATGCGGGCAGGGTACGCGCTCGGCGTATCGCTCCTCGCCTTGCTGCTGGCCGCCTGCGCCAGCACGCCGCCAGCCCCGGCCCCAGCGCCACGCCCCTCCACGCCGACCGCCACGGCCCCGGCCCCAGCAACGCCGGCCCCGATGGTGCCGGCTCCCAAGGGCGGCGGCTACTACAAGGACGACGGCCCGGGCGAGATGGTGCCGGGCAACCTGGACGACATCCCGGATGCGGTGCCGCGCGTCGAGCCGATCCGCGCCGCCAACACCCGCCCCTACACCGCGCTGGGCCAGACCTTCACCCCCATGACCGCGCTCCAGCCCTACCGCGAGCAAGGCATCGGCAGTTGGTACGGCAAGAAGTTCCATGGCGCCAAGACGGCCAGCGGCGAGCGCTACGACATGTTCGCCATGACCGCCGCCCACCCCACATTGCCGATCCCCAGCTACGCGCGCGTGACCAACCTCGACAATGGCCGCAGCGTGGTGGTGCGCATCAACGACCGCGGCCCCTTCCACCGCGACCGGGTGATCGACCTCTCCTACACCGCCGCCCACAAGCTGGGCTATGTGAGCCGTGGCTCGGCGCGCGTCGAAGTGGAAACGATCATCCCCGAAGGCGTGGACATGGTTGCCACCGCGCGCCCGGTGGCGCCAGTCCGAACGCCCACGCCGGCCGCTCCGGAAGCCCCTGCCCCACCACCTGCCAGCGCGCCAGCGCCGGTGGCACCGCTCACGACGGCCAGCCTGCCCGAGCGCCTGCTCAATGGTGAGGCTCAGTCCGCTGCGGAGCCGGCGGTCCTGGCCGCTGCCCCGCCGCTTGCCAGCGCGCCGCGTGCACCCACCGCCCCGCACACCGCGCCCGCCCAGGGCATCTTCCTGCAGTTGGGCGCGTTTACCAGCCTGGCCAATGCTGAGAGCTTCCGCGACTATGTGCGGCAAGAGCTGCGCGAATTCGAGAGCGCGCTGAGCGTGTTCATGGACGGCAGCCGCTATCGTTTGCAGATGGGCCCTTTCGCCAGCCAGGCCGAAGCCCGCCAGCGCGCAGAGCGGGTGGCCCAGCGGCTCAAGCTGACGCCGTTTGTGGTCGTGCGCTGAGGGTCATCCCGGCAGCATCGCGTCATCGCCCGCCAGCACACCAGCGTTAAGACCGCAGGAGGTATGTTCATGCGCCTGTTCCTGTCGACCCTGTTGCTGCTCGCCCCGTCGGCCTATGCCATCGAAAAATGCGTGACGCCGGACAAGCAGGTTCTCTACTCCGATGTGCCTTGCCCACCGGGCAGCAAACGCGTGGGTGGGGTGCAGGAAGCGCCCCCGCCGGACGCCGAGACCCGCCAGCGGGTACGCGAGGAGCGCGAGCAGATGCAGCTTGAGCTGGAGCGCCTGCAGCGCGACGCCGCGGCGCAGCGCGAAGCCCGCGCGCAGGATCGCGCGGCCGAGCGCGAGGCGGCACGCCGCGCCGAGCAGGACGCCTTGATGCGCCGCCAGACCGAGGCACTGGAACGCCTGGCCACCGAGCAGGCCAACCAGCCGGTGTATGTCGCGCCGCCTTACTACTGGCCGCCCCATCGTCCTCACCCACCGATCGTGAGGCCGCCATTGCCACGCCCTCCAGTGGAGGAGGAGAAGCGCTATGAAATGGCGCCCATGCCACGCAAAGCAAACAAGTAGGCGGGCAATCCACGCTCGGTGCCAACCCAAAAAAAGACCAGCCCTTGGCTGGTCTTTTTGCTTCCTCCGCGTTCCGCTTTTACTTCGGCGCAACGACGGCCAGCTTGCCTGCCCCGGCGTTGTCCAGGACGTGTTGCTTGATGCCCTTGTCCGTCTTGCCCGCGACATAGGGATACGGTGGCGCCCAGCCCAACTCGTTGGTGAAGGTTTGCTTCGCCCAGTCCTCCACCGCCGAATTGGACGCCGTCCACGCCGCGATCGCTTCGGCCTTGACGGCCTCGTAGCGGTCGCTCGCCACCTTGTTGATGACTTCGGGGCGCAGCGGTGTGCCATTGAACCAGGAGCCTACGTCCTTGAACTGATAGCCCTTGAAGTTATCCACGATGATGTGCTCCGAAGCGCCGGTTCCGTTGTATTCGAAACTGTTCGATTCGGACAGGATCATCGATTCGATACCCATGCCAATGAAGTAATGGAAGCCACCGGTCATGGCGCGGCTGAGCATCGGATAGTCCGGATCGGTCGTGCTGCCACGGAAGTAGTTGTTGTAGATATGCACCTTGCCGAAGCGGACACGCGGTGCGCGCTCCTGCGAGTTCTCGAACAGGTTGCCGACCAGCGTGATGCGGTTCTTGCCACGGTCCTTATCGCCCTTGCCGTCACCCGAGCCCATCATGAAGGTTTTGTCGTGATTCTTGAACACCGTATAGGACACCGTCACATAATCGGTCCCGTCTTCTACGTCGAGCAGGCCGTCGTGTCGCTGGATGTGCTTGCCGAAGACTACTGGCTCCTTACTGTCTGGATGAGCGCCGTCGCTCAGGGTCAGGTGGTCGAACCACAGGCGCGTGCCTGTCACGACCTGGATGGCCTTGTAGCGCGCGTTCCAGTTGCCCGTTGCGCCGTCAGACGGTGACCACGCCATGAACCAGTCTTGCACGGCCTGGATTTCCAGGTTGCGCACGATGACATTGGTGCGCGCGTTCAACTCCAGGTAGCCATCGATGATCTTGGCATCCGTCCCCACCCCCAGGATGGTGGTGTTCGACGGCACACTGAACTGGACCTGGGCCTTCTGCACGTTGGCGCAAGAGGTTCTGGCCGACCCCTGGTTGTTGATCAAGGTGAGTTCGGCCGATGCAGCCGTGTCCCCGGCGGTGGCGCGCGCCTGCAGATCGGCCTTGTACGCGGCGTCAAAGCTTTTCACGTAGGCATCGAAGTTCCACTGCCGGCACTTGTTGTTTGAGGGCACGCTGGCCACATAGCTGGCCTCGGTGGCGAACTGTCCGTTGCCGAGATCGGTACCGTAGATGCTGCCCTTGATGTAGATGATCTTGGGTTCCAGCGCGGCAGCGCTCGCATTGGTCGCGTAGGTCGGACTGCCTTTGTTGGCGAGCGCGTCTTTCAGTTCTTGGCGAGTCGCCACGACATAGATATTGGTCGCCGGGGCGCCTTCACCGCCCGTGGGCGGCAGCAACTTGCTGGCATCGCTGGGGTCGGGATATTGGGCCGCCCAGCCGGACACCGACTGAATGGCAGCGATGCTTTCGGGCGGAGTGACCGGCGCGGCAGCAGGCGATGTGCTGTCGTCGTTACCAGAACCCCCGCAAGCGGCAAGCAAAGCGAGACCGGACATGGCTGCGACGCTGCGCAGCCAGTCTTTATGACCGTACATGGACACTTCCTCCTGAGTGATTGGGACAGGCTTGGCGCGTTATGTTCTTGTTGTTCCCGCGCGGCCCGAAGGCCACTGGCGCGCTGGCATGACTACCTACAAGCCCTGCGCAATGTACGATTTGTTGGTTCGTTTGACAGACTAACTTGCGGGGCGCAACAACAATTAACCTTCCCTTACGTCGATGCGCCCCGGCTTCAGATCGCGGTGAGCACGTAGCACACGCCCCAACTGCACTCGCTGGGCGCTGCCTCGCTGAGCCATTCGCAACTGTGCGCCACGCGGAAGCCGGCTCGTTCTGCGAACAACATGATCTCGGGCGGGAACAGGTAACGCATGCGGTGCGTCTCCTGCAGCTCTTCCACCGTGCCACTGGCGCGATCGCGCACGAAGACCTGATAGTGCACGTCGACCAGACAGTCGTTGGGATGCAAGGTGGACTCGCACAGCCGCGTCACCTCGGTGGTTTCGTCGGCCATGCGCTTGATGCGCGTGGCGGGACGCTCGGTCAGAACGGCCGGGCCATGCCACACGTCGAACAGGAACACCCCGCCCGGCGCCAGATGCGCGCGCGCCGTGGCCAGCGCGGCAGCCAGCGCGGCGTTGTCCGGCATGTAGCTCAGCACGTGGAAGAGGGACACCGCGCAATCGAAGCGCTCGCCCAGACGCACCTGGGTGAAGTCGCCCTGGCAAAAGCGCAGGCGCGCCGCCGTGTCCGCTGGCTGGCGCGTGGCGTGCGCGCGCGCCTCGACCAGCATGTCCTCACTGCGGTCAATGCCGGTCACTGCGAAGCCATCTCCCGCCAGCAAGGCCGCATGCTTGCCGCCGCCGCAGCCGAACTCGACCAGGCTGCGCGCGCCCGGGGCGAAGCGACGCAATAGATCCGCCACGAATCGGGCCTCGCCCGCGTAATCCTTGTCGCGATAAAGCAGCGCGTAATAACGCGCGTAGGATTCTCCGAATACGCTCATGTCATTCAATCCATGTAATCAGGCGAACACGCGATGCATGGCCTCGGCCACACGCGAGGTCTGCGCCTCGGTCAGGGCCAGGCCGCTGGGCAGGTAGAAGCCGCGCCGCGCGATCCGTTCGCTCACCGGCAACGAAACGCCCTGGAACAGACCCATCTTGTGGAACACCGGCTGCTCGTGCATCGGCCAGAAGAAGGGGCGGGTGCCGATGCCCTCGGCCGCCAATGCCTTCATGGCCGCCTCGGCATCCAGGGGATGCGTCTCGTCGATGACCACGCCATAGACCCAGTAGATGTTGTCGGCATGCGACAGCGCGGACAGCGGCAGTTGCAGTGCGGGAATGTCACTCAGCAGCGCGGTGTAGCGGGCGCCCATGCGCCGCTTGATGGCGACGAAATCATCCAGGCGCGCAAGCTGGGCCACCCCCAGCGCCGCCTGCAGGTTGGTCAGGCGGAAGTTCCAGCCCAGCTCCTCGTGCACGAAGCGGCGCTGCGGCTGAAAGCACAGGTTGCGCAGGCTGCGACAGCGCGCCGCCAAGGCATCGTCGTCAGTGACGATCATGCCGCCTTCGCCGGTCGTGATGTGCTTGTTGGGGTAGAAGCTGAAGGTCGACAGCGCTCCGAAACTGCCGCAGGGGCGGCCGGCACAGCTCTGACCGTGGGCCTCGGCGGCGTCCTCGATGATGGCCAGGCCGTGCTTGTCGGCCAGGGTTTCGAGCGCCGTCATGTCGCAGGGCAGACCATAGATGTGCACTGCCATGATGGCGCGCGTGCGCGGTGTGATGGCAACCTCGACCTGGGCAACGTCCATGTTCCAGGTCTGCGGATCGCAATCGACCACCACCGGCGTGGCGCCAGCGCGCACCACGGCAGCGGCGCAGGAGATGATGGTGAAGCTGGGCAAGATCACCTCATCACCCGGGCCCAGACCCAGCGCCACGACGGCGGCATCCAGCGCGACCGAGCCGTTGGCCACGGCGATGCCGTGGCGGCGCCCCACCCGCGCCGCGAAGGCCTCTTCGAAGCGTTGCACGAAGGGGCCTTCGGACGATATCCAACCGGTCTCGATGCATTCGATCAGAAGCCGTTTCTCATCGCCATCCAGCAAGGGTTCATTGACCGGGATGAAAGCAGGGCGCTCCATCGGCTCAGTCCACGATGCACAGGCTGCGATCGGTGCGCGGCGTGAAGCGCGTCTTGTCGTGGTCGCCCGAGTACGGGCCCTGCTTCACCTCGATCATCTGCAGTTCCTCCAGCACCTCAAAGCCATGCCCGCCGGTGGCCAGCAGTACCACGTCGCCCGGCCCCAGCACGCGGCTGTGCAGGTACACGCGCTCGACACTGTAGAAGTCCACGCGCAGCTTGCCGCGTTTGATGAACAGCACCTCCTGCGTGTAGCTGACCTGGCGCTTGACCTCGTTATGCACATGCGGCTCGATGACCTTGCCGCGCGGGTGGTGCATGTAGGCGAGCTGTTGCGACAGGTCGTTGGGGGTGAAGAACGAAATGCCCGGCTTGTCGTAGTCGTTGCGTACGATGATGGCCAGCAGCATGTCGCCGTCGTAGATTTGTTCCAGCATGATCTTCTCCTTTGGTATTCGCCAGGCTTGTCGTGCCGGCCCTGAGGGCTCTTGTGCGCCTGGTTGAGGTTCTCCCTTTCACTTCATTGAAATCAGCACCACCCCCATGGCGACGAGCGCCGTGCCGCCCAGCCGGGGCAGGGTCAGCGCTTCCTTGAACAGCAGCACGCCGGCGGCCAGCACCAACACATAGGTGATACTGGCCAGCGGCACTGCATAGGACAGCTCGGCGCGCGCCAGGGCGAACAGCCACAGCACCGCACCGAGTCCGAAGGCGATGAAACCCAGCACGATGCTGGGTGTGGTGAAGATGTCCCACAGCAGGCGGGGCAGGCCGCCCCCGCCAAGCTGGGCATCGGCGAAGCCCTGCATGCCCCACTTGAAGGCGATCTGGCCGATGGCGGTCAGCACGCAGGAGACGAGGATCAGCGCCAGGGTGTTCATGCGCCCACCCCCAGGCGCAGGCGCGCCACCGTGCTGAGGTATTTGCGCCCGCGCCGCACCAGGCCCCACAGGTTGGTGGCGGTCTTCGATTCGCCGATCTGGCGTGGCGTCAGCACATAGGGGACCTCTACCACGCGCGCGCCCTTGCGCTTGATGAGGGTATGGATCAGGTCGATGAAGTACTCGCCGTAATCACCGCGCAGGTCGTAGTCGGCGAGCAAGGGACGCTTGAGCACGATGAAGCCGGAGGACCAGTCGCGGAAGCGGCAGCCCAGCATCCAGCCACCCAGGATCGACAGGATCTTGCTCAGCGCCAGTTGCACCGACAGGTGCAGGCTCACCGCGCGCGCATCTCCCCCGCCAGGCACGTAGCGCGAACCGACGGCAACATCCGCGCCTTGCCCGATGGCGGCCAGCAGTTCCAGGATCTTGGCCGGCGGCATCGACAGGTCGACATCCATCCAGCCCACCAGAGGCGCACGTGCCGCCTTGATACCCTCGTCGATCGCGGTAGTGAGCCCGCGCCGTCCGATGCGGCGGATCAGGCGCACATTCGGATGCGTGATCGCGAACAGCTCCACCTCCTGCCAGGTGCCGTCAGGGGAGTCGTCATCCACCACGATGGCCTCGAAGGGCAGGGTCAGCACCTTGTGCAGTTCGACCAGCAGCACACGGATGTTCTCGCGTTCGTTATAGGTGGGCAGCACCAGGCTCAGGCGTGGTACTTCGTCGTGGCTACTCATGGCTTGGCTCCGACTTGAGGAACTTGTTGCGGCAGATGGAAACGCACGCGCGGCGAGTCCATGCCCACAGCGCGGCGGATCTGCCAGCCGTCTTCGTCCTGGTACATATAGTTGAGGGCAAGACCGCCCGGGGAGTGCAGGTAGTTCACCTGCAACTCCAGCTCATGCATGCCGGGGCTCAGGTTCAGTACGGACTCGGCGTCGCGGAAGAAGTCCGGCGACTCATGGATCATGACCGGTGCGTTGTCGACCAGCAGGGCGATGGACCACGCGCTGTAGGTCCGCATGACGAGCTGCAAGGGGGTCTCGCCCACCACTTCCAGGCGCGTCCGCATGCGCATCAGGCCGGCTTCGCGCAGCACCACGTCCGGGCGATCCTGCTGCCGCAGATCGCCCTCGCCACGGGTATGCGGAAAGACCACCCGGCTGATCATGACCGGCTTGACGTCCAGCGCATCCCGCTGAGGAATCAAACTCAGTTCCACCCGGTCCGGCAGACTCGGCGTCATCGCCGCCACACTGCCCCAGCCCAGCCCACCCGCCACGCCGAGGACGGTCGCGTAGAGCGCGAGCGGACGGCGCCAGGCCCGCCACGCCACCAGCCACGCCTCCAGCAAGCCCAGGCCCAGCAGGTAGAAGGCGAAGATGATCGCGTAGGTGTAGCGCGGCTCGCCGGTGAACAGCACGCTGACGATCATGGTCAGCACGATCAGGCTGCCCAGCAGGACGACCACGGGCCGCCGCGTCGCGTCGAGGCTGCGCCAGCGCCACAGGTACAGCCCGCAGGCGAGGAACAGGGTGAACTTGAACCAATCCCAGATCGGCCGCAGGTACTTGAATCCCGGCGCGTCGTAGCGGCTGGGCAGCATGTCGGCGAAGAACAGGTTCCGGATCTCGGACAGATTGCGGACCATGCGCATGGGATCGCGCTGCAAGGCCTCCCAGCCCAGCCGGAAGTAGTGCCCTTGTTCGTAGAACGGCACGTTCGTGTAGAACACGCCGTTCTCGGGCTTCCACGACTGGGCCGGCACGATCACGAAGAAATGCCAGCCGTCGTAGCTGAGGTCGACACGGTGGTAGTCGGTGTTGGCGATGAAGAAATCCAGCCCACCATTGGCCGACAAGCCGGTCACCCGCCCCTTGGAGACGCGTGACACCTCCAGGCTCGCCAGCATGATCAGGGAGAAGAACAGGGCCGAGAACAGCGCGGCCTGCAGCAGGAAGCGACGCGACCAGCCCTGGCGTGCCAGCAGGAAGGCCACGAAGGCGAGCCCGTAAGGCCCCAGCGCGGGGCGCACGATCACCGCGGCGGCAAACAACAATGCTGACAGCAGGATGCCGCTCCAGCCCGTACGGCACACGATGGCCGCGACCGCCATCACCAGTAGGGGCGAGCCCAGGTTGTCGGCCAGGAGGAAGGCGTTGAAATACAGCGCCGGGAAGCCGAAGCCATACAGGAGCGTGCACACAAGGACCGTGTCGCCGCGCTGCAGCCAGTGCGCGGCCAGGCGCTGCAGGGAGTACACCGAGACAGCGAAGACCACGATATTGAGCAGCAGCGCCGTCTCCAGGCGCACCAGCCCGCCCAGGCCAAGGACGCGCAGCACGCGGAACAACTCGGCGAGGAAGATGTGGTACAGCGGCGGCCAGGCGACGAATTGTGAGTCGGCGAACTCCTTGCCATCCAGGCGCTGCATGGCCTGGGTCCAGAAGTTCTTCATGTCGCTGAACAAGAACTCTTGGTACGGCGTCAGCCAGAACACGTAGAGGCAGACCGCGACGAAGGCCCCCGCAGCCAACAGGACGCCGGCGGGCCGGCCGCGCGCCCATGCCAGCGGGACGACGACCTCAACCGGCGTCGGTGCGGTCGTGGCTACACGGGCCTGGGACATGTCAATCCCCTGGGCATAGACCCGCGCAGCGGCAGCCCTATCCCCGAGAATGCAAAAATCGACCCGTTAACGCCAGAATCGGCGAAATTCGAAGAAATTGTCTCCATTGTCCACCCAAAAGCGACATCTCGTTCTTGTTCCGCTACCGTAAGCCAAGACGTATCTGCTTACAAATCTTTTCGGTCGAAAAAATGATGCTTTCGTCACGCCGGCATGACGAGGGCACGCCGCCGGACCCGCTCATGCGGGCCCGGAAACGGAACAAGAAAAGAGGAAGCGCTTGGGAGGGGCCGGACTGCTGCAGTGCGTCAGGCGCGACCGAGGCGATAGATGGCGACGCTGGCGTAATTGTTGGGCTCGATGGTGATCTCGCGATCCTCATCGAAGCCCACTCGTTCCAGCACGCGGATGCCGCGCTGCTGGCACAGCGTCTCGAAATCCGCCATGGTGAAGAAGCGGATGTTGGGAGTGTTGTACCACTGGTACGGCAGACTGTCGGAGACCGGCATGCGCCCTTCGTTGATCGACACGCGATGGCGCCAGAAACCGAAGTTGGGGAAGCTCACCACCGCCTCGCGGCCGACGCGCAGCATCTCGGCGAGAATGCCCTCGGTATTGCGCACCGCCTGCAATGACAGACTCATGATCACATGATCGAACTGCTGGTCCTCGAAACCGGCCAGCCCCTGCTCCAAGTCGATCTGCAATACGTTCACCCCGGCAGCAATGCAGGCCACCACGCGCTCGACATCGCTCTCGATGCCGTAACCCTGGACGCCTCGCGTCGCGCTCAGGTGGCGCAGCAGGCTGCCATCGCCACAGCCGAG
Organism: Uliginosibacterium sangjuense; assembly: GCF_059132465.1. Taxonomy (NCBI): domain Bacteria; kingdom Pseudomonadati; phylum Pseudomonadota; class Betaproteobacteria; order Rhodocyclales; family Zoogloeaceae; genus Uliginosibacterium; species Uliginosibacterium sangjuense. The sequence goes on along the minus strand of NZ_CP101132.1, from coordinate 205,753 downwards.
GTCGAGCACGCGCTCACCGGGCTGAATCCAGCGGGTGATGACGTCGAAGTCGAAACGAATGTCCTGATGTGTCAGCGGCACCATCTCACACCTCGATCTTGTTGAAGTAGGCGCGCATCGCCGCGTGGTAGTGCGGGTCGTCGAGCAGGAAGGAGTCGTGCCCGGCCGCGCACTCCAGCTCGGCGTAACTCACCGCGCGGCGGTTGTGCAGCAGCGCAAACACCAGTTCGCGTGAGCGCGCCGGCGAGAAACGCCAGTCGGTGGTGAAGGACGCGATGAAGAAGTCCGCCTCGGCGCGCGCCAGCGCCGCCGCGAGATCACCGTCGTAATCGAAAGCCGGATCGAAGTAGTCCAGCGCCTTGGTCGTCAGCAAATAAGTATTGGCATCGAAGAAGCCGGCGAACTTGTCGCCCTGATAACGCAGGTAGGACTCGATCTCGAACTCGATGTCGTAGTGGAACTTGCGTTCACCATGGCGCAGCTTGCGGCCGAACTTCTCCGCCATCGCATCGTCGGACAGGTAGGTGATGTGGCCGATCATGCGCGCCAGGCGCAGGCCACGCACCGGCACCACGCCATGCGCGTAGTAGTCGCCGCCATGGAAATCCGGGTCGCTCAGGATGGCCTGGCGCGCCACCTCGTTGAACGCGATGTTCTCGGCCGACAGCTTGGGCGCCGCCGCGATGACCATGCCATGGCGCACCCGCTTCGGGTAACGCAGCGTCCAGTCCAACGCCTGCATGCCGCCCAGGCTGCCGCCCAGCACCGCCGCGAATTGACGAATACCCAACAGATCGGCCAGGCGTGCCTGCGCGTCCACCCAGTCCTCTACCGTCACGAAGGGGAAGGCCGCTCCCCAGGGTTTGCCGGTATCGGGATTGAGCGTCAGCGGCCCGGTGCTGCCATAGCAGCCGCCCAGGTTGTTCACGCCAATGACAAAGAACTTGTTGGTGTCGAGCGGTTTGCCGGGGCCGACGAGGTTGTCCCACCAGCCGAGGTTCTTCGGCTGGTCGGCATAAACGCCGGCCACATGATGCGAGCCGGACAGCGCATGGCACACCAGCACGGCATTGCTGGCCTGCGCGTTGAGCGTGCCATAGGTCTCGTAGACCAGTTCATAGCGCGGCAGGACGCCGCCGCTGACCAGGTGAAGCGGCGCCTCGAAACTAGCGCGTTGCGGCGTGACGATGCCGACCGAAGCGGGGCTTGTCATGGACTTCCCGAAAAACAAAAACCCAGCGGCTTGGAAGCGACTGGGTTTTGGCTAGGCCCGCCGCTTTAGCCGAATTTTTAGCGCGCCCGCAAGCTGAGTGGAATCAAATCGGCGCGTGCTGCCGCATGGCAGCCTGCGCAACTTACCCCCGCCGGCCCCGACTTGTCAAACCAGGCCCGCGCCATGCGAGGATGTCGGCAAGCCACCGCAAACCTTCACCTGTCCAACCGACTGCCATGCCCGCTCTCGACATTCAGCCCATCCGCCTCGACCACCCTCGCCACGCCGCCGATCTGATCGACTTGCTGGACCACTATGCAGGCGACCCCATGGGCGGCGGCAGCACGCTGGACGAACAGGTGCGCCGTGAACTGCCGCAACGCCTGCGTGACTGGCCCGGCTACCACGGCTTCCTGGCCTATCGCGATGAGCAGGCGGTCGGCCTGATCAACTGCTTTCTCGGTTTCTCGACCTTCAAGGCCCGCCCGCTGCTCAACATCCATGACATCGTGGTTCGCGACGAGGCGCGCGGCCAGGGTGTGGCGCAAACCCTGCTCGCGGCGGCCGAGGGCGCTGCGCGGGCCCACGGCTGCTGCAAGCTGACGCTCGAAGTGCTGTCGAACAACGCGGCCGCGCAGCGCAGCTACGCACGCTTCGGCTTCGCCCCTTATGTGCTGGACCCGGCGGCGGGGCAGGCTCTGTTCCTGCAGAAATGGCTCGCCGCAGACTGAGCCCCGCTCAGGCCGGACCCGGCGGATTCGCCGCGAACCACTCGGCAATGGCGGGCATGTGGGACTCGAAGGCACCGGGGATGGACAGGTTCAGCGCGCCGGCGGGCTGATCGCCGCGATTCTGGAAGTCGTGCACGACGCCTCCCGGCACCAGCACGAAACTGCCGGGCCCGGCCTCGGACCAGACCTCGCCGACGAGAAAGCTCATCGTGCCGGCCAGCACGTAGAACACATCGTCTTCCGGATGGGCATGCGCGCCCGGGCCCTGGGTGTGGGGCTCCAGCCACCATTCGGAAATGGAATAACGTCCTGCAGTCTCGACGCCGTCCGCCTTGAACAACGCGCGGATGCGCCCCATGTCGTAGGGCCGCCCGGCACCGGGCGGCAGCAGCAGCGGCTGACGATCATTCTCTTCCATGGCCTGCGCTCCTCAGACTCAGTTGGGGCCGCGCTCCTCGCCATCCCCCAGGGGTTCCTCCTGGCCGGCCACGCGATAGGTGTCGGACGCCCAGGCGCCCAGGTCTATGCCACGACAACGCGCGGAACAGAAGGGCCGGTAGCGGCTCTCCGGCGTCCACGGTACGGGCGCCTTGCAGTGGGGGCAATTGACGATGCGGGGCGGGGTCTGGCTGCTCATTGCGACAAGTGGGGTGGAAGTGAAACGTCATCGCTGTCGAGGGCGACCTCCCAGCGATTCTTGCCATGCGCCTTGGCGGCGTACATGGCACGGTCGGCGGCGGCGACCAGGCCCATGGGCGTGCGCGAATGGCGCGGCGCAAGGGCAAAGCCGAGGCTCACGGTCACCGCCGCCGGTTTACCACGGAACATGAAGCGCTGCTCGGCGGCGCGCGTGAGCACACGGCGCGCAAGCTGCGCCATGGCGTCCTCATTGGTGTTGGCGGCAAGGATCGCGAACTCGTCGCCGCCGAGACGGAAGAACAGCTCATTGCGTCGCACGATGGCCCCGATCTGGTTGGCGATCTCGATCAGCACCTGGTCGCCCGCCTGATGGCCAAAGTTGTCGTTGATGTGCTTGAAGCCGTCGAGGTCGAAGGAGATCAGGCCCACCTCCTCCTCGCGCCGTCCGGCGTCGGCCAGTTGGCGGTCCAGTTCCTCCAGGAAGCGGCGGCGGTTGTAGAGCCCGGTCAGGGGATCGCGCTCGGCCAGTTCGGTCAGGCGCTGCTGCGCCAGGCGCGCGGCGGTGACATCCTCGAACACCCAGATGCGGCCGATCGCCCGCGTGCCGTCTGACGAGCTGACCAGCGAAGACATCTCGTTGATGATGCGTCCGTCGGTGAAGCGGATGTCATAGGGCTGGCTGCGCCCGCGCAGCGACAGCACCTCTTCCACATGCGCCAGGTAGCGCATGGGGTCAGCCAGGCGCGCGCCACCCTTTTCCAACAGGACTTCGTCGCGCACACCGACCAGCGCTTCGCGCTCGCCCAGTTGCCACAGGTCGACAGCGGGCTGGTTGATGTAGACGACGCGGCGGTCTCGGTCGATGAACACGATGCCCAGTTGCACGGTGTCGAGCAGCGAGGCCAGGCGCATGCGTTCGTCATTGCTGCGCGACAGGTAGTGCTCTTTCAGGGCCTGGGCGCGACGCAGCGCGGCGACGTTCTCCAGCAACTTGAGTTCGGCATCCTTGCGGCTCTGGATGCTCTGCGCCGAGAAGCGCAGGCCCACCATCTTGCCGTGCTCATCCAACTGTGGATACCAGCGGCAGCTATACCAGCTCGTGCGCCCGGCCCTGTCGACGAGGCGCAGTTCGTGGTCCTCACGCGCTTCACCGGCGCGCCCGCGCGCCGCCAGCTCGCGCATCTGCGGCCGGTCCTTCTGGTACACCCATAGCTCGATCAGGTCCGGTGCCGCATAGCACTCGGTCGGAGTGTAGCCGGTCAGTTGCGCCACGGCCGGATTCACCCACAGCAGACGGCCGCGCGGACTGAAGTAGGCTTCCAGGCCCTGAGTGCCCTCGGCGATCACGCGGTAGTGGGCGACCTGCTGGGCCAGCGAGCCGAGCCGGTCGGCGCGCTCCATCAGGGTGGCCGCAATGCTGGCGCGCAAGGCATCGAAGTCGCGCCAGCCGGTCGGCTTCAAGAGCGGCGTCTCGGCCTGCTGCAAGGCCTCATCCAGTTCGCTCCGCAGGGCCTCCAGTTGCTGGCGCGCCGCGCCCTGACCCAGGCGCAAGCCAAGCAGCATCAGCAGCAAGGTCAGTGCACACAGCAACAGGCTGGCGCCGAGTCCACCGATCAGGCTGGCGTCGCGCCAGTGCATCAGCCAGCTCGCCGCGCCGACCAGCAGCCCGGCCAGCAAGGCGTAGCCGTGGCGCAGGCGGCGCCAGCCGGTCACGCTGGCGCGCAGGCGGGCAAGCAGGGCGCGCAGCGCATTCATGGATCAGAGCGCCTTCATCAGCACCTTGGAGCGGCGCTGGAAGTTGTACAGATCGCGCTTGCGCGCCGGCAGGCGCTCGGGGCCCACTTCGATGAAGCCGCGTTCGCGGAACCAGTGCTCGGCACGCGTGGTGAGGATGAAGAGCTGCTTGAGCCCGGCCACCCGCGCACGCATCTCGATATGCTGGGTCAGGCGCTCGCCGATACCGGCGCGGCGAAACTCCGGCGTCACCGCGAGACAGGCCATCTCGCCCATGCCGTCCTCCTCGAAGGGGTACAGCGCGACGCAACCGACCACCACGCCGTCGTTCTCGGCCAGGGTGAAGCGGTCGATCTCCTTCTCCAGCAACTCGCGCGGCCGCCGCACCAGGGTGCCGTCGGCCTCCAGCGGGCCGATCATCGCGACCAGCGAGGCAACGTCCTCGATGTTGGCTTCGCGCAGACGATAGAGCGGGTCGCGCGTGACCATGGTGCCGACACCCTGACGGGTGAAGAATTCGAGCAGCAGGCCACCGTCCTTGTCGCGGTCGATCAAGTGGGCGCGCGACACGCCGTTGCGCACGGCGCGGATGGCGCGTGGCAGGAACAGGTGGAGGTCTTCGGTCAGGCCCTGGCCGTTCTGGAACATGCGCTCGGCCTCATCGGCGGTGATCGCTTCGATCAGGCGGCCGCGGTCGTCCAGCAGGCCTGGCGCATCGCACAGGTAGATCAGCTTCTCGGCCTTGAGCGCCACGGCCACCGCCTCGGCCACCTCTTCCATGGCGAGGTTGAAGATCTCGCCCGCCGGCGACACGCCCAGCGGGGTGATCAGCACGACGTTCTGCTGGTCCAGGTCGGCCACGATTTCGTCCGCGATGACCTTGCGCACCGAGCCGGTGAAGTGCATGTCGATGCCATCGACCACTCCCATCGGCCGCGCGGTGATGAAGTTGCCGCCGGTCACGCGCATGTAAGCACCGGCCATGGGCGTGTTGGGCAAGCCTTGCGACAGGTGCGCCTCGATCTCGAAGCGGGTGATGCCCATACCGGCCTTGACGGCCTCCAGCGACTTCACGTCTGTGATGCGCAGGCCGTTGTGATACTTGGATTCGAGGCCGCGCCGCGCGACCTCTTGCTCGATGTGGGGGCGCGAGCCGTGCACCAGGATCAGGCGCACGCCCAACGCGGCCAGCAGGTTGCAGTCGTGGCACAGGTCTTCCAGCAACTCGCCCTGCGCCACTTCGCCACCGAAAGCCAGCACGAAGGTCTTGCCTCGGAAGGCGTGGAAGTAGGGCGCGGCACCACGCACCCAGTCGACGAAGCGGATGGCGTCGTCGTCGCCCATGCGCACAGCCGCCGCCAGCTTCTCGCTGATGACCCGGTCTTCGTCTTCGTTCCGCTCCCCTGCTGCCTTGTCTGTCACGCCCGCTTCCTTCTCCACTGAACTCAGTAATCGCCCCACAGGGCATGCATGGCCGCCAGCATCGCCAGCCCGGCCGTTTCGGTGCGCAATACGCGTGGCCCCAGTGTCACTGCCTGGCAGCCGGCCGCTTTCAACATGGCCAGCTCGGCGGGGCTCCAGCCCCCTTCCGGCCCCACCAACACGGCCACCGGGCCTGCCGGCGCTGCCATGTGGGTGAGTGGCTGGGCGTCTTCCGGGTGCAGCACCCAGCGCGTCGTCCCCGCCGTATCGGCCAACCAATGCGCCAGCTTGCGGATGCCCCGCACCGGGGTCAAGTGGCTGCGCCCGCATTGCTCGGCGGCGCCAATAGCCACCTGTTGCCAATGCGCCAAGCGTTTGTCGGCGCGCTCCCCTTCCAGGCGCAGCACGCTGCGCTCGGCCGCGATGGGCTGCACGGCCTGCACGCCCAGTTCCACCGCCTTCTGCACGATCCAGTCCATCTTGTCGGCCACCGCCAGCGCCTGGACCAGGGTGACGGCCAGAGGCGACTCGCGTGGCGTCTCGATTGCCTGCTCCAACTGGACATGGGCGCGCTTTCCAGCGAACTGGATGAGCCCGGCGTACTCGCGCCCCTCGCCATCGAACACCTGCACCCGCTCGCCCTGACGCAGGCGCAGTACTTTTTCGGCATGGTGCGCGGCGTCAGGCGGGAGCGGGACGTCGATGCCCGCAGCCAGGTGCGAAGGGCAGTAGAAGCGATGGATCATGGTGCTATCATCGAACGCACGGGCCAAGACCGGATTGGCCCGGCGGAAAGCCTTGCCCCGCGCGGGATTGCGCGGCTGGCGGAGCACCCGATTATAGCCCCTGCCCCACGTCCCCCTTGCACCGCCGCTCGCCCAACGATCGTCGGTGGGAGATTCATCATGGCGAACCTGGCTTTGGCGCGTGCCCTGGAATCAGTGGTGCGCGAGGTGGCACGCGAGGCCATCATGCCGCGTTACCTGAACGCGGTGCGGCAGCACAAGTCCGACGGCAGCTCGATGACCGAGGCCGACGTAGCCTCGCAGCAGGCACTGATCCGCCGCCTGCCTGAGATCAAACAGGCCCCTGTTCTCGGGGAGGAGATGAGTGCGCGCCAGCAGGCGGAATGCTGGGCCGCCGGTGGCGAGGGCCTGTGGTGCATCGACCCCATCGACGGCACCACCAACTTCGCCAATGGCGTGCCGCTGTTCGCCGTGTCCGTGGCCTACATCGTGGCTGGCGAGACGCAGTTCGGCGTGGTCTACAACCCGACCACCGACGAGGCCTTCTACGCCGGCCGCGGCGGCGGCGCGTGGCTCAATGGCAACCGCCTGCCGCTGCGCCGCCCGGCCGCAAGCCTGCGCGGCGCAGTGGCCGGCATTGACTTCAAGCGTCTGCCACCCCGCCTCGCCACGGCGCTCGCCGCCGAACCGCCCTATTACTCGCAGCGCAACTTCGGCTCCAGCGCGCTGGAGTGGTGTTTCGTCGCGGCCGGCCGGCTGGATGTCTACGTGCATGGCGGGCAAGCCTTGTGGGATTACGCGGCCGGGCGCCTGATCCTGGAGGAGGCCGGCGGCCAGGCCAGCACGCTGGAGGGCGGGGCGGTCGGCGCCGATCCGGCGCGCAAGCTGGCGGTGGTGCTGGCCGCCGATGCCAGCCTGCAGGCCGAATGGCTGGCCTGGCTGCGCGCCCACATCTAGAGGACGGCCCCATGTCAGCCAAGCACCCTGTCATTGCGGTCACCGGTTCCTCGGGCGCCGGCACCACCACCGTATCGCGCAGCTTCCAGTGGATCTTCCGCCGCGAGAAGGTGACCGCCGCGATGGTCCAGGGCGACGGCTTCCACCGCTACGACCGCAGCGAGATGGGGCACCTGATTGCCCAGGCCGAGCGCCAGGGCCAGTCCGGCCCGAGCCACTTCGGCCCCGACGCCAACCACCTGGACAAACTGGAGGCCTTGTTCGAGGAGTACGGCCGCCAGGGCAGCGGACACCATCGCCACTATATTCACGACGAGGTGGAGGCCCTGCACCTGGGCCAGGCGGAAGGAACCTTCACGCCCTGGACGCCCTTGCCGGCCGATACCGATCTGCTGTTCTACGAGGGTCTGCATGGCGGCGTGGTGACCGACACGGTGGACGTGGCACGGCATGTGGACCTGCTGATCGGCGTCGTCCCCACGATCAACCTGGAATGGATCCAGAAGCAGCATCGCGACACCCGAGTCCGCGGATATTCGCTGGAAGCGGTCCAGCACACCATCCTGCGGCGCATGCACGACTATGTGCACACCATCGTCCCGCAATTCTCACGCACCCACATCAACTTCCAGCGCGTCCCCGTGGTGGACACCTCCAACCCTTTCATCGCGCGCGAGGTGCCCAGCGCCGACGAAACGATGGTGGTGATCCGCTTCCGCGACCCGCGCAGCATGGATTTCCCTTATCTGCTCTCCATGTTGGCGGGCTCCTGGATGAGCCGCGCCAACACCATCGTGGTGCCGGGCGGCAAACTCGACCTGGCAATGCAGATCATCCTGACCCCCCTGATTCTCCAGCTCATCGCCCGCAAAACCGCAGCCTGAGGCGGTACGCCAACCCTTGCGCTCCATCAAGCCTGACAACTTGGCGCCATAGTAGATTTTCATCGTGGCTGTCGTTTCCTTGCTGGTTTGCACAATCGCCTAGGGGCAATTGCGCATCGCGGCAAAGGGGGATTTCAAGGATAATCAAGGGTTTTCCGAACTCCAGCCAGCACAGCCCCATACAGCATGCAGAACACCGCCCAGACTCCCAAATTCAATTCCGTGACCGGCGCCATCCGCGCGCTGGCGATGGATGCCGTCCAGCAAGCCAACTCCGGCCACCCCGGCATGCCCATGGGCATGGCGGAGATCGCCGAAGTCGTTTGGCGCGGCCACCTGCGCCACAACCCGGCCAACCCGGCCTGGGCCAACCGTGACCGCTTCGTCGTGTCGAACGGCCACGGCTCCATGCTTCATTACGCGCTGCTGCATCTGACCGGTTACGACCTGCCGATCGAGGAGCTCAAGAAGTTCCGCCAGCTCGGCTCCAAGACGCCGGGCCACCCCGAAGTGCACCACACACCGGGTATCGAGACCACGACCGGACCGCTGGGCCAGGGCATCACCAATGCGGTGGGCTTTGCGCTGGCCGAGAAGATGCTGGCGGCAAACTTCAATCGCCCTGGCCACACCATCGTCGATCACCATACCTACGTGTTCCTGGGCGACGGCTGCCTGATGGAAGGCATCAGTCACGAGGCCGCCTCACTGGCCGGCACCTGGGGCCTGGGCAAGCTGATCGCCTATTACGACGACAACGGCATCTCCATCGACGGGGAAGTCGGAGGCTGGTTCACCGACGACACCCGGAAGCGTTTCGAGGCCTATGGCTGGCAGGTGATTGGCCCCATCGACGGCCATGACGCCGCCGCCCTGCAGGCCGCCACCATCGAAGCCAAGGCCGACACCCAGCGCCCGACCCTGGTGATCTGCCGCACCACCATCGGCGCGGGCTCGCCGAACAAGGCCGGCACGGCCGACTCGCACGGCGCCCCGCTGGGTGCCGCCGAGATCGCGCTGGTGCGCGAGACCATCGGCTGGCCGCATGCTCCGTTTGAAATCCCGGCCGATGTTTACGCCGCATGGGACGCCAAGACCGCCGGCGCCCAGGCCGAAGCCGAGTGGAACGCCGCCTTCGCCGCCTACGCCAAAGCTTTCCCCGAGTTGGCTGCCGAGTTCACGCGCCGCAGCCAGGGCACGCTGCCGGCCGGCTTCGCGGCCGCCGCCGCCGCGCTGCTGGAGAAGGTGCAGGCCAAGGCCGAGACCATCGCCACGCGCAAGGCCTCGCAGAACGCCATCGAGGCGCTCGCGCCGGCGCTGCCGGAGTTGCTGGGCGGCTCGGCCGACCTGGCTGGCTCGAACCTGACGCACTGGTCCGGCAGCAAGGAACTGGCCGCCGGGTCGAACGCCGACGCCAGCGGCGTCAACTACATCAATTACGGTGTGCGCGAGTTCGCCGAGATCGCGATTGCCAACGGCATCGCGCTGCACGGCGGCTTCATCCCATACACCGCGACCTTCCTGGTCTTCTCGGACTACTGCCGCAGTGCGATCCGCATGGCCGCACTGATGAAGATCCGCCAGGTCATGGTGTTCACGCACGACTCGATCGGCGTCGGTGAAGATGGCCCGACGCACCAGCCGGTGGAGCACACCGCCTCGCTGCGCCTGATCCCGAACCTGAACGTATGGCGTCCGGCCGACACGACCGAGACTGCCGTTGCCTGGACGCACGGCATCGAGCGTGCCGACGGCCCGACCGTGCTGGCCCTGACGCGCCAGAATCTGCCTTTCACGGCACGCTCGGCACAGCAGATCGCCGACATCCGCAAGGGCGGTTACGTGCTGGTGGACGCGGCCGATGCCAAGGCGGTGTTGATCGCGACCGGCTCCGAAGTGGGCGTGGCGCTGGGCGCGCAGAAGCTGCTGGCCGAACAGGGCGTGGCGGTGCGCGTGGTATCGATGCCCTGCACCCGCCTGTTCGATCTTCAGGACAAGGCCTATCAGGCCGCCGTGTTGGGCCAGGGCCTGCCGCGCGTGGCCATCGAGGCTGGTGTCACGGACGGCTGGTACAAGTACGTCGGCCTGGACGGTGCCGTGGTAGGCCTGGATCGCTTCGGCGAATCCGGCCCTGGCGGCACCTTGTTCAAGCATTTCGGCTTCACGCCGGAGCGCGTGGCCGAAGTCGTCAAGGGCTTGTTGTAAAGTGTAGGGTTCGCGGAACCCCTGATGGGGTTCCGGCGCCAGCGGGCTCACTCCCCCGGTCTGCTGCGTGCATTGTGATGGTGGAAAACTCAAAGTTGAGGAGCAACTCAATGGCTATCAAAGTCGGTATCAACGGTTTTGGCCGCATCGGCCGCATGGTCTTCCGCGCCGCCGTGCAGAACTTCAAGGACATCGAGATCGTCGGCATCAACGACCTGCTCGAACCCGAGTACCTGGCCTACATGCTCAAGCACGACTCCGTGCATGGTCATTTCAAGGGTGAAGTGGCTGTTGATGGCAACACCCTGATCGTCAATGGCAAGAAGATCCGTCTCTCCGCCGTGAAGAACCCGGCCGAGCTGAAGTGGGACGAAGTCGGTGCCGACATCGTCGTCGAATCCACCGGCCTGTTCCTCGACAAGGAAACCGCCTCCGCCCACCTGAAGGCGGGTGCCAAGAAGGTCGTGATGTCGGCGCCGTCGAAGGACGACACCCCGATGTTCGTGTACGGCGTGAACCACGACAAGTACGCCGGCGAAGCGATCATCTCCAACGCTTCCTGCACCACCAACTGCCTGGCCCCGATCGCCAAGGTGCTGAACGACAGCTTCGGCATCAAGCGCGGCCTGATGACCACGGTGCACGCCGCCACCGCCACCCAGAAGACCGTCGACGGCCCGTCCAACAAGGACTGGCGCGGTGGTCGCGGCATCCTGGAAAACATCATCCCGTCCTCGACCGGTGCCGCCAAGGCCGTGGGCAAGGTGATCCCCGAGCTGAACAAGAAGCTTACCGGCATGTCCTTCCGTGTGCCGACCTCCGACGTGTCGGTGGTCGACCTGACGGTCGAGCTGAACAAGGAAGCCACCTACGAAGAGATCTGCGCCGCCATGAAGGCCGCCTCCGAAGGTTCGATGAAGGGCGTGCTGGGCTACACCACCGAGAAGGTGGTGTCGACCGACTTCCGCGGCGAAGCCCGTACCTCGGTGTTCGACGCCGATGCCGGCATCGCGCTGGATTCCACCTTCGTCAAGGTGGTGTCGTGGTACGACAACGAGTGGGGCTACTCCAACAAGGTGCTGGAGATGGTCCAGGTCGTCGCCTCCAAGTAAGCGACCCGCGAGCCGGCGCGCGGCCTGTCCGCGCCCGGCTGCACGCAACAAGGGTTCCGCATGCGATTCAAGAAACTCTCCGATCTCGACCTGGCCGGCAAGCGGGTTTTCATCCGCGCCGATCTCAACGTGCCGCAGGATGAAGTGGGCGCGATTACCGACGACACGCGCATCCGCGCCTCGCTGGCGGCCATCCGCCTGGCGCTGCAAGGTGGTGCCGCGGTGATGGTCACCTCCCACCTGGGGCGGCCAAAGGAAGGGGAGTCCAAGCCCGGTGACTCGCTGGCCCCGGTGGCCGCGCGTCTGGGCAAGTTGCTTGAGCGGCCGGTGCGTCTGGTGACGAACTGGGTCGACGGCGGCTTCAGCGTGCAGCCCGGCGAAATCGTCCTGCTCGAAAACTGTCGCCTGAATGTCGGCGAGAAATCCAACAGCGCCGAGCTGGCAGCCAAGATGGCCCGCCTGTGCGACATCTACGTCAATGATGCCTTCGCCACTGCGCACCGCGCGGAAGCGACGACCCAGGCCCTCGCCCTGGCCGCGCCCGTGGCCTGCGCCGGCCCGCTGATGGCGGCCGAGCTGGACGCCCTGGGGCGCGCACTGGTGGCACCGGAGCGCCCGCTGATGGCCATCGTCGGCGGCTCCAAGGTGTCGACCAAGCTGTCCATCCTCGACAGTCTGGCCGACAAGGTCGATCAGTTGATCGTCGGCGGCGGCATCGCCAACACCTTCCTGCTGGCGGCCGGCTTCCCGGTCGGCAAATCCCTGGTCGAGACCGATCTGGTGGAGGATGCCAAGCGCATCATCATCAAGATGGCCACGCGCGGTGCGACGGTGCCGATTCCCAGCGACGTGGTGGTGGCGCGCGAGTTCTCACCCACCGCGCATGCGGTGGTGAAGGCCGCCCGCGACGTGCAAGCCGACGAAATGATCCTGGACGTGGGGCCGGAGACGGCCGAACGCCTGGCCAGCCTGGTCGGCGCCGCCAAGACCATCGTGTGGAACGGTCCGCTGGGCGTGTTCGAGTTCGACGCCTTCGCGAACGGCACGCGCCGCGTGGGCGAAGCCATTGCATCTGCCGCGGCGATGACCCTGGCCGGCGGCGGCGACACCATCGCCGCCATCGGCAAGTTCGGCATCGGCGACAAGCTGGACTACGTCTCGACCGCCGGTGGCGCCTTCCTGGAGTTTCTCGAGGGCAAACCCCTACCGGCCGTTCAAGCTCTGCTGGAACGTGCCGACAACTGAAGCGAACCTACCCTGTGACGCCGGGCCCATGCCACGGCGTCTTTTCTGACGACTGAATACTGATCACATGAACAAACCCGAAGGCTTGCCCAACAAGCCCGCCAAAAAAAGCACGCGCAGCAAGCGGACGCCGGCGAAAGCCACGGCGCCGTCCCCCGCCCACGCTGCCGATCCGTCTCTCCCTCTGCTTACTTCCTACGAAGGAGTCAGTATGCAACGCCATACCAAAATCGTGGCCACCCTTGGCCCGTCCTCGAATGACGCTGAAACCCTGGAACGCATGATCCGCGCCGGGGTCGACGTCGTGCGCCTGAACTTCTCGCACGGCAAGGCCGAAGACCACCAGAACCGTGCCAACCTGGTGCGCGAAGCCGCCAAGCGCGTCGGCAAGCCGGTGGCGATTCTCGCCGACCTGCAAGGCCCGAAGATCCGCGTCGGCAAGTTCGAGAAGGGCAAGACCTTCCTCGAGAAGGGCGGCAAGTTCATCCTCGACGCTGCCTGTGAGTTGGGCAACGACGAGCGCGTGGGCCTGGACTACAAGGAGCTGCCCAACGACGTGAAGCCGGGCACTATCCTGCTGCTCAACGACGGCGCCATCGTGCTGGACGTGGAGAAGGTCGTCGGCACCGAGATCCACACCCGTGTGCGCCACGGCGGCGAGCTGTCCAACAACAAGGGCATCAACCAGAAGGGCGGCGGCCTGACCGCGCCGGCCCTGACCGCCAAGGACATGGAAGACATCAAGACGGCCGCTGCCATCGGCATCGAGTACGTCGCCGTGTCCTTCCCCAAGACGGCCGCCGACATGTACATGGCGCGCACCCTGCTCAAGGCAGCCGGCTCCAACGCCCTGACCATCGCCAAGATCGAGCGTACCGAGGCCGTCGAGCCGAAGAACCTGCGCGAGATTCTGGAAGCCTCCGACGGCGTCATGGTCGCCCGTGGCGACCTGGCGGTCGAAGTGGGTGAGGCCGCCGTGCCGGCGCTGCAGAAGAAGATGATCAAGCTGGCCCGCGAGATGAACAAGCTGGCCATCACCGCGACCCAGATGATGGAGTCGATGATCTCCAGCCCGGTGCCGACGCGTGCCGAAGTGTCCGACGTGGCCAACGCCGTGCTGGACGGCACCGACGCCGTGATGCTGTCGGCCGAGACCGCCGCCGGCAAGTACCCGGTGGAAGTGGTCGAGACCATGGCCCGCGTGTGCGAGGAAGCCGAGAAGTCCTACCCGTCCACGCTGGAGCAGGATTTCCTGAACCGCAAGTTCTCGCGCATCGACCAGTCGATCGCCATGGCTGCGCTGTTCTCGGCCCACCACCTGGGCGCCAAGGCCATCGTGGCGCTGACCGAATCGGGCTCCACCGCACTGTGGATGAGCCGCATGCGTTCGGGCATCCCCATCTACGCGCTGACCTCGCAGCCGGACACCATCGGCAAGGCCGCGCTGTACCGCGAGGTCTACCCAATCTCGATGCCGCGCATCACCGACAGCCGCGACCACCTGCTGCAGGAAGCCGAACTCACCCTGCTCAAGCACAAGCTGGTACAGCCCGGCGACGTGGTGGTGATCACCGTGGGTGAGCCCCTGGGCCAGTCCGGCGGCACCAACAGCCTGAAGATCGTACGCATCGGCCACGACTAAGCGTTCTAAGCCGGGACGGAAAGGGCTCCTGCGGGAGCCCTTTCTGCTTTTCGGGGAATATGTCGTGCCCGAACGGGGACGCGTGCTGCCGTGCGCAATCTACGCGGGTAAAATGGCGCTTTCGGCATCACCCTCAGCCGCACAATTCACCCTTACAACGGAGAGTTTCGTCATGGCCCTCGTTTCCATGCGCCAACTGCTGGATCACGCAGCAGAGAACACCTACGGCCTGCCTGCCTTCAACGTGAACAACCTGGAACAGGTCACGGCCATCATGGAAGCGGCCCACGAACTGGACAGCCCGGTCATCATGCAGGCCTCGGCCGGGGCACGCCGCTACGCCGGCGAAGCCTTCCTGCGCCACCTGATCGAGGCTGCCGTCGAAGCCTATCCGCACATCCCCGTCGTGATGCACCAGGACCACGGCCAGTCGCCCGCCGTGTGCATGGCTGCCATCAAGTCCGGCTTCAGCTCGGTGATGATGGACGGCTCGCTGCTGGAGGATGGCAAGACTCCGTCCGACTATGACTACAACGTGGCCGTGACGCAGGAAGTGGTGAAGTTCTCGCACTCCATCGGCGTCACCGTGGAAGCCGAGCTGGGCTGCCTGGGTTCGCTGGAGACCGGCATGGCCGGCGAGGAAGACGGCATCGGCGCCGAGGGCAAGCTGGACCACAGCGCGCTGCTGACCGATCCCGAGCAGGCTGCCGACTTCGTCAAGCGGACGCAATGCGACGCGCTGGCCATCGCCATCGGCACCAGCCATGGCGCCTACAAGTTCACCCGCAAGCCCACCGGCGACATCCTGGCCATCGGCCGCATCAAGGAGATCCACGCCCGCCTGCCCAACACCCACCTGGTGATGCACGGCTCGTCCTCGGTGCCGCAGGATCTGCTGGAAGAGATCCGCAAGTACGGTGGCGACATGAAGGAAACCTACGGCGTGCCGGTCGAGGAGATCGTCGAAGGCATCAAGCACGGCGTGCGCAAGATCAACATCGACACCGACATCCGCCTGGCCATGACCGCCGCGATCCGCAAGTTCTTCGTCGAGCATCCGGGCGCTTTCGACCCGCGCGAATACCTCAAGCCCGCGCGCGAGGCCGCCAAGAAGATCGTCAAGGCGCGCTTCGAAGCCTTCGGCTGCGCCGGCCAGGCGAGCAAGATCAAGCCGGTCTCGCTGGACAAGATCGCGGCCCAGTACAAGAGCGGCAATCTGGCACAGAAGGTCAACTGACGGATTTCTGCGGGGCCACGCCCCACGCCGGAACAAGGCCTCCCACGGGAGGCCTTGTCGTCTGGGCACTTCTTCCGCGCGCGGGCGAGGGTCTGCGCGGAGACAGCCCCCAGCGGGGCTGCCCACGTGACAGGCCTCGCCATCACCGATCGGGGGGGCCCGCCATCCGCCGGTCGCTGCCCCCTGGCGGAACGACCACGGGAAAATCCCGATGCCTGAAAAAGCAGGTTCATTATTCCGGCGCAATATCGGCGCGAAAGCCTGGGTGGCGTTCAGCCAGCCCTGCCGGCTCGGACTATGATCACCGGCTGAACCGCATCCGCCACGCATGCCCACGAGGAGTATGAGTCGATGACGCAACCCGTCCTCTCCACCGCCCTGCGACGCATCGTCTGCCCGCTGTTGCTGCTGCTCAGTGGCGCCCTGCTGCCCGCCACAGCCGCCGACATCGGCACCGGCGATCCGGTCATCGACGAGGCGCAGTTGCTGCTTGTGCGCATCACCAGCGGGAAGGAGTCGCTCAGCGACGCCAAGCTGACCGAAGCCTTGAGCCTGTTGTTCGCCCGCCCGGCTTTCGAGGGCATCCGCGAGGAGGGCTGGCGCTACATGCTGTTCACGCTGGTCAAGACACGCCAACTGGTCGAACAGTATGGGCCGCGCTACGTCGACGCTCGCCAGCGCGCCGGACTGGCCCAGGTGGCGCAGAGCATGCTGCGCCTGCAAGGGGAACTGGTCACGCTGTACGGCCCCAAGTTTTCCCTGGAAGCACATCTGCAGCGCTATCCACAGAGCCGGGACGCGTTCACCCAGAACCTGCCGACCCCGCCGCAGGCGCCGAACACCCAGTACTTCAATCGTTTTGACCTGGCCCTGCGCGACATCCACGCCCAGCTCAAGAACCTGGGCATGGTGGCCTACTGAGCAGGCTCAGCGTCCCATGCGCCGCTCGTAGGCCTGCGAGAAGCGCTCGCCAAGCTGCGGGTCGTTGTTCGTCGCCCCGCGCGAGTCGTAGCGCACCTGCACGCTGCCGTCGGCCTGGCGCAGCACGCTGACGGTGACCTCGATGCCATTCCTGTCGCCACGGATCAGACCGGTCGCGGGGTCGGCCTGGCGCAGCGTGATGCCGGCATCCTGCACGCCGCCCAGAGCGGCATTCCAGGCCCGGTCGTACTTGCTGGGGCCAGCCGGGTAGGGCTGGTACACCGTGCAGGCGACCAGCAGAGCGGCACAGGCCAGCGCGGCCAGCCAGGAGGAATTCGGGCGCAGCGTAGGCATGCAAGGTCCTTTCCTTGGGAAGTCTGTTCCAGGGGGCGTCTCGGCCTGCCGCCACCTTTCCACTACAATGGCGGCTTCAACGAATTACAGGAAGTCCATCATGGCGCGCATGGTCAAGTGCATCAAGCTGGGAATCGAGGCCGAGGGCCTGGATTTCCCGCCCGTTCCCGGCGAACTGGGCAAGAAGATCTGGGAGAACGTCTCCAAGGAGGCGTGGCAGCAGTGGATCCGTCACCAGACCATGCTGATCAATGAGAACCGCCTCAACCTGATGGACCCCAAGGCGCGCAAGTATCTGTCCGAGCAGATGGACCGCCATTTCTTCGGTGGCGGTGCCGATGCCGCCACCGGCTACGTGCCGCCCAGCGCCTGAGTCCCACCCGTTCTTTTTGAAGCAGGCCGTCGCATGCGACGGCCTCGTGTTTTTCCGGAGTTCCCATGAGCCAGCCCCAGTTCGAATCGTCCATCACCAGCCTGCCCCTGCTCGGCCGTGGCAAGGTGCGCGACATCTACGCGGTGGACGCGGACAAGCTGCTGATCGTGACCAGCGATCGCCTGTCCGCCTTCGACGTGATCCTGCCCGATCCCATCCCGCGCAAGGGCGAGGTGCTGACCAAGACCGCGCTGTTCTGGTTCGACAAGCTCTCCCACATCCTGCCCAACCAGCTCACCGGCATCGCGCCGGAAGACGTGGTCAGCGCAGCCGAGCGCGACCAGGTGGCGGGCCGCGCGCTGGTGGTCAAGCGCTTGAAGCCGCTGCCGGTCGAGGCCGTGGTGCGGGGCTACATCATCGGCGGCGGCTGGAAGGACTACCTCGCCACCGGCAAGGTTTGCGGCCACACGCTGCCGGCCGGCCTGAAGCAGGCCGCCAAGCTGGCGCAACCACTGTTCACGCCCTCCACCAAGGCCGAGCAGGGCACGCACGACGAGAACATCGACTTCGCGCAATGCGCGGCCCTGCTGGGCGAAGCACGCGCGAAGGAAGTCAGCGACGTGGCGATCCGCCTGTATTCGGAAGCGCGCGACTACGCTGCTGCGCGCGGCATCATCATCGCCGACACCAAGTTCGAGTTCGGCCTCGACGCCGCTGGGACACTGCACATCATCGACGAAGCGCTGACGCCGGACTCCTCGCGCTTCTGGCCTGCCGACAGCTATGCCGAAGGCATTTCTCCGCCGTCCTACGACAAGCAGTACGTGCGCGACTACCTGGAGACCCTGGACTGGAACAAGACCGCGCCGGGCCCAAGGCTGCCGGCCGAGGTCATCGCCAAGACCAGCGCCAAGTACATCGAAGCCTACGAGCGCCTGACTGGCCGCAGCATCGACGACTGAGCGACGCTGGCGCCAAACAGAAAAGGCCGGCATGTTGCCGGCCTTTTTTTGCGTTGCACGAGCGGGAGAAACCGCGGCAACTTCAGGTGTGCGGCTTGCCTTGCTTGAGCCAGCCAAACCAGACGCACACCACGACGGGAATGCCCAGCGCGAACCAGGCGAACACGTCCAGCGGGCCTTCGTCGTCGAACAGCGCCAGCACGAGTCCCAGCAAGCTCAACACCGCCAGCACGACGGGCCACAGCCAGATCTGTCGGTTCAGGTAGTGGGGGCGCTTCATGCCGATTCCTTCGCCAGGTCCGTCGCCGGCAGCGCTTCCGTCTGCGGGGCCACGATTTCGTCTTCGACACTACCGCGCCTGTGCTTGGCCAGCCACAGGTAGAGCCCACTGCCCAGAACGATGATGCTGAGAATGTCCAGCAGCGCCCAGAGGATCTGCATCGGGCGACCACCGTAGTCGCCAAAGTGGAGCGGCTGCGAGACCTTCAGGATGTAGTAGTACCAGGGCATCGCGCGGCTGTCGGTGAGCTCCGCCGTGACGGCATCGACCAGCACCGGCTTCAGGATGCGCGAAGTCAGCGCACCCTTACCGCGCATGAAAACGGCATAGTGGTGCGGGCTGGAGAAGGAGGTCCCGGGGAAGGCGATGAACTTGATCGCCATGTCTGGCTCGGCGCGCAATGCGGTCTGCACGGCGGCCTCCAGCGAACCCAGCCTCTCGGGAATGGCTTTGCCCTTGTAGGGTGCCACCATCTGCGCGAGCTGATCGCTCTTCCAGTAGTCGACGAAGAGGTCGGCCCAGGTGTTGATGACGCCCGTGGCGCCGACGACGAAAAACCAGGCGAGCGTCACGATGCCCAGCAGGTTGTGCAGGTCCAGCCACTTAATGCGCGTGCTGCGCGCGCGGCGCACTTCGCCGAAACGCAGCCTGCGCATGAATGGCGCATAGAGCACCACGCCCGACACCAGCGCGACAAGCAGCAGCATGCCCATGAAGCCCAGGAACAGCGAGCCCGGCAGGCCGGCGAACAGGTCGATGTGCAGCTTGGCCATGATGTACATGAAGCCACGATCCAGCGGGGGTTCGCTGAGCACTTCACCGGTGCGCGCGTCCACCGCCACCTGCTTGAGGCCAGTGACGGTGGTAGGCGTCTGCGACAGAGTGACGAACCAGGTGCGGTCGTCATCCTCGTCCTGCGAGGCGAACATGCCGACCTTGCCCGGATGGCGTGATTGAGCGATCTCCAGCACGCGGTCCAGGCTGATGTGCGGCGTGTCGGCGGCCATCTCGGGTGGCTCGACCAGCGTGCCCAGGGCATGCCCGATCTCGTGGTGAAAGATCAGCGGCAAGCCGGTGATGCACAAGAGCAACATGAACACCGTACAGACCAGGCTGCTCCATTTGTGCAGCCAGGTCCAGGTGCGCAAGGCCTGGGGGGTACTGAACATGGATGCGGTCCCGCTCAGCTCAGAAGTCCAGCGTGGCGGACAGGCCATAGCTGCGCGGCGCACCGACCACGAGGTAGCCGTTTCCAGGGTAGCCGCCCACCGAGGCCCAGTACGACTCGTTCGTCACGTTGTCGATGCGGGCGCGCA
Organism: Uliginosibacterium sangjuense; assembly: GCF_059132465.1. Taxonomy (NCBI): domain Bacteria; kingdom Pseudomonadati; phylum Pseudomonadota; class Betaproteobacteria; order Rhodocyclales; family Zoogloeaceae; genus Uliginosibacterium; species Uliginosibacterium sangjuense. Next base: position 185,780 of record NZ_CP101132.1, on the reverse strand, counting down.
GCGTGACCAGCTTGCCGCTCACGTCGAGCAGGTAGCGGGCACCGATATCCAGGCGCGTCCAGCCATCGACCTTCAAGGTGTTGGCGGCATCCGCGTAACTGGAGCCGGTGTAGACCACACGGCCATCCAGGGCGAGACCACGCAGGCCCGGCACATCCCATTCGGTGCCCAGCGTGGCCTGTTGGCGCGGCACGCCGATGACGCGCTTGCCCTCGGTGCTGGCCACGCCCGTTTCGCTTTGCTCGGCATCCAGCAGGGTCAGGCCACCCAGCAGGCGCAGGCCACGCATGGCCTCGCCATACACCGTCAACTCCAGCCCCTGGTGACGATCCTCGCCCTCGGAACTGAACGTCGCCTGCCCCGCGCCGACCGGGGTCAGCAAGGAACGCGGCTTGGTCGTGGAGAACAGCGCGAGGCCCGCGCCCAGGCGACCGCCATCGTACTTGGCACCAACTTCCTTCTGCTTTGCGACATAGGGGGCCAGCATTTCACCCGCGTTGGTGACCGCCAGACCACCCGAGGTCGTCGGCGCTTGCTCCCCCTGCACCAAGCCTTCGATGTAGTTGGCATACAGCGACACCTGCTTGCCGAACTTGTAGACGGCGCCCGCGACGGGGCTGATCCGGCTGTCGTCATACTCATTGCTGGCGACATGCGTGTTGTAGGCGTAGCTACGCGAGCGGATGTTCTGGTGGCGTGCACCCAGCGTCAGCAGCAGGCTGTCATCGAGCAGCGACACGGTGTCACCCAGCGCGACGCTGGACAGACGGGTCATCCCGTTGAGGGCCGGCGAGGCCAGATCGTTGCCGCGCAGCGCAGTGCTGCTGAAGGCAGGCAAGCCGTAGGACACCGGGTTGTACAGGTTGGTGGCCAGGGTATTGCGCAAGTCCATCACATAGGCGTTGCGTCTCTCCAGTTCGAAGTAGCTGCCGGCCAGCACCCACTCGTGGCCAACCGAGCCGGTGGCAAAGTGCCCGCGCAGGCCCAGCTCGCCGGTATCGACGCGGTCCTCGCGTGTGTTGTCGAAACGGTAGGTGGTGCCCGCACCGGTCGTCGCATTGGTCACCGTCAGGTTGGCCAAGGAGTTGGCTTCGTCGCTGCGACGGAAGCCATACGCCGCCCAGGCGGTCAGGTGCTGGGTGAGATCGTACTCACCGCGCAGGGTGCCAAACAGGTCGCGCTCATTGGAGTAGGACCAGGGCTGGGCGAAGTTCTGCTCGGCATCCGGCACCTCCGGCACGGCGCTGACGCCGGACAGTGTCACGTTGGTGCGCGTCTGCTTGAGCTTGTTCTCCTGGAACCCCAGATCGGCCGACACACGTGCATCGCGGCTGCGCCAGTCGAAGCCCACCGAGGTCACACTGGTCTGAGCCTGCTCATCCTCGACCGCCGTCTCACCATCGCGATAGCCCGCGTTCAGGCGCAGGCCGAAGCTGTCGTCCGCGCCGAAGCGACGGGCAAAGTCCGCCGCCATGCTGCCTTGCGTGCCCGGGCCAAAGCCCACAGTGACGCGATTCAGTGGCTCGTTTGGTGCGCGCTTGGGCAGCAGGTTGATCGCGCCGCCGAGGCCACCGCCTCCTGGCGTGGAGCCATTCAGGAAGGCAGATGCACCGCGCAACACTTCCACACGCTCGAACAGTTCGGTCGCGATGTACTGGCGCGGCAGCAGGCTGTACAGGCCGTTGTAGGCGACGTCATCCGAGCTCAGGATGAAGCCGCGCATGAAGTAGGACTCCTGGAAGTTACCGAAGCCACGCGCCACACGCACGCCAGGATCGTTCTGCAACACCTCGCCCACGCTCTTGGCCTGGCGATCCTGGATCAGCTCGTTGGTATAGCTGGTGGTGGAGAAGGGAGTGTCCATCACGTCCTGCGTGCCAAGAATCCCCACCCGACCACCCCGCGCCACCTGGCCGCCGGCATAGGCCGGCGCCAGCCCCTCGGCCGAGGCGTCGGCGCTGGCCGTCGCCACGGCCGTCGGCAGCGTCGTGTCCGCAGCGGCGGTTGTCTGCGCCCAGGCGGGCGTACACAGGGCCAGCAAAGCCAGAGAAACAGGAGACAGCGCGAACGCGGGGTGCAGCATGAGGATCGAAACTCCAAAAAAAAACGGGCCACGGGCCCGTCAAGTACATGAGGACGTGTTTGCCATAAACACAAATACGAACAATTCTCGTTATTTTGCCGGAATCTGACTTGCCTGACAACTGCAGCCGCCTCAAGCGTCCCGCCACCCTCCCGCCGCCCGACGAAGCAATTGACCGGTTGGCGGCGCGAAACGCCACAGGGCGGTTGGTGCACGGCAACACAAAAAAGCGGCTATACGCTTCAAGGGCGTCGTCCCGGAGTCACGAGCCATTCGCCGCCGCCCACCCGCTCATGAAGATCGCAATCGCCACCCGCAACTACACCGTACTTGGCGGCCCGGCCGAACAGGCCCGCCATTGGTTGTTGTACGAACTCGATGTGCCGGCCGCGGCAGGGCAAGGCCTGCCTGTACCGTATCGCGTCGAGCTGGGGGCAGACCAGTTGCCGCAGGCTTTCCGCTGGGAAGGCCCGCATCCGCTGGATGGGGTGGGGGTGATCCTGTGTGCGGGCGCCGGCGATGCCTTCATCACGCGCATGCGCCTGCGCGGCGCCGAGGTGCTGCTGACCGGCGAGACGGTGCCCGAGCGAGCCGCCTCGCGCATCCTGCGCGGTGAGACACAGCCCGCCCCGCGCCACGACTTCACCACCACCTGGTATCGCCTGCAAGATCTGCTGGGCCTGCAATAGCGCCAGGCGCACATGAAAAAAGGGCCGGCATGCCGGCCCTTGCCATGGGAACCGCTTCGCTCAGGCCGACAGCATCGCCATCGCGGCGGCGCGCTGCACCCGCGCCTCGTCCAGCAACTGGTTGACGACCTCCGGGTCCACGCCGTGCAAGGCGGTCTGGCGCAGCGTGATCTGCATGTCCAGCGGCACCGTGCTGAAGGGGTTCGGCGTACCGGCCGCCATGTTCGCGAGGTACAGCACATCGGCGAGCTTCTTGGGCGGCCAGCCATCCTCCAGCACCTCGACATCGTCCAGGGCTTCCACGATCACGTCCGGCGTGCCCAGGGCGCGCAGTACGGACTGGCCGACCTCCTGGTGCCACACCAGGATGAACTCGGACAGCTCATCCTGTTCCTCCAGCAACTCGGGGAAGTGGCGCACGCGCGACAGCAGGTAGAACTGGCCGATGTCATAGACCATGCCGGCCAGCAGCGCGGTGTCGGGTGCGACATGATGGATCTGGTTGGCGATGGCGAAGGACATGGAGGCCACGTCCAGCGTATGCCGCCACAATTGCTCGGCCAGGCGCCATACCGGCGCGAACTCCTCGGCGGTGGCAAGCTGGTCACCGATCACCGCGAAGGCCAGGGTGCGGGCATTGTTGATGCCCACGCGCATGAGTGCGCGATGCACGTCGGTGACCTCGTTGCCCGAGGGGTTGAAGAACACCGAGTTGGCCATGCGCAGCAGCTTGACCGAGAGCAGCGGCTCCAGGCCGATGACCCGCGCGACCGAGGCGAGGCTGGAGTTCGGTTCCTCCAGCGCGCGACGGATCTTGACTGCCGCCTGCATGCTGGTCGGGAACACGAACTCACCGGTGGACAGCTCTTTCTTGATCGCGTCCGCGAATGCGGCGCGACGACCCTGGTTCTCGGACATGTTGAGCCTTTCGGGAAACTGCAATATCTGCGACGACAGGAATCTTTTTCGGCAGAATCGGGGTCTGACTTGATCCCCCTTGTCATCACACCGCCCTGGACACCACGAAAATGACCAACCCCCTGCTCCAGACCGCCGGCCTGCCGCGCTTCGACAGCGTGGAGCCTGCTCACGTGGAACCCGCCATCCGCCAGCTCCTGGACGACAACCGGGCCCTCGTCGCCCGCCTTTCTGCGGACACTGTAGCCGCCACCTGGGACGATTTCGTCGCTCCCCTGATGGACGGTGGCGAACGCCTCGGCCGCGCCTGGGGGGTGGTGGGGCACCTGCACAGCGTGATGGACACCCCGGCCTGGCGCGAAGCCTACAACGCCATGCTGCCGCAGGTCTCGGGCTACTACGCCGAGCTGGGTCAAAACCTCGCCTTGTTCTCCAAGTACAAGGCCCTGCACGAGAGCGCGGCCTACGCCGACCTCGGCCCGGTGCGCCAGCGCATCGTCGCCCACGAGGTACGCGATTTCCGCCTCTCCGGCGCCGAGCTGCCGGAGGCCGACAAGCCGCGCTTCAAGGCAATCCAGGAAGAGCTGGCGGCACTCTCCGCCAAATTCTCGGAGAACCTGCTGGATGCCACCAACGGGTGGACCGAGCACATCACGGACGAAGCCTTGCTCGCCGGCATCCCGGACGACGCGCGCGCCGCCGCGCAGGCCGCGGCCGAACGTGCGGGCAAGACGGGCTGGGTGTTCGGCCTGCAGATCCCGAGCTACCTGCCCGTCATGCAGTACGCCGACGATCGTGGGCTGCGCGAGCGCATGTACCGCGCCTATGCCACGCGCGCCTCGGAGTTCTCGGCCGAGCTGGGCCACCCCGAATGGGACAACTCGGCCAACATCGAGCGCATCCTGGCGCTACGCGCGGAAGCCTCGAAGCTGCTGGGCTATGCCAACTTCGCCGAGGTTTCGCTGGTCCCCAAGATGGCCGAGTCGCCCGAGCAGGTGCTCGACTTCCTGCGTGACCTGGGGCGTCGTGCCAAGCCTTTCGCGGAACGCGACCTGGCCGAGCTGCGCGCCTTCGCCGCTGCCGAGCTGGGCCTGCCCGAGCTGGCGCCCTGGGACATCCCCTGGGCCTCGGAGAAGCTGCGCCAGTCGCGCTACGCCTTCTCCGAGCAGGAAGTGAAGCAGTATTTCCCCGAGCCGGTGGTGCTCAAGGGCCTGTTCGGCGTGATCGAGCGCCTGTATGGCGTGAGCATTCGCGCCGATGAAGCCCCGGTGTGGCATCCGGATGTGCGCTTCTTCCGCATCGAGCGCAGCGGTGAGCTGGTCGGCCAGTTCTACCTTGACCTCTATTCGCGCGACACCAAGCGCGGCGGTGCCTGGATGGACAGTGCCGTCACACGGCGCCGTGTCGCCGCCGGCATCCAGACCCCGGTGGCCTACCTGGTGTGCAACTTCCCCGGGCCAGTCAATGGCAAGCCTGCGACCTTCAGCCACGACGACGTGCTGACCCTGTTCCACGAATGCGGCCACGGCCTGCACCACCTGCTGACGCGCGTCGAGGAGTTGCCGGTGTCCGGCATCGCCGGCGTGGAATGGGACGCGGTGGAACTGCCCAGCCAGTTCATGGAGAACTTCTGCTGGGAATGGGACGTGCTGTGCAGCATGACGGCGCACGTCGACTCGGGCGAAGCGCTGCCGCGCGCGCTGTACGACAAGATGATCGCGGCCAAGAACTTCCAGAGCGGCCTGCAGACCGTCCGGCAGCTTGAATTTGCGCTGTTCGACATGCGCCTGCACCATGACTTTGAACCCGCTGGCTACAAGCGCGTGCTGGACCTCGCCGCCGAAGTGCGGCGCGAGGTGGCGGTGATCCTGCCGCCCGCCTGGCACCGCTTCCCGCACAGCTTCAGCCACATCTTTGCCGGCGGTTACGCGGCCGGCTACTACAGCTACAAGTGGGCCGAGGTGCTGTCGGCCGACGCCTTCGCCGCCTTCGAGGAAGCCGGCCAGGCCAGCGGAAGCGTGGTGGACCGTGCCACCGGCGAGCGCTTCCTGGCCGAGGTGTTGGCGGTGGGCGGTTCGCGCCCGGCACTGGAGTCCTTCACCGCCTTCCGCGGGCGGGCGCCGCAGGTGGATGCACTGCTGCGCCACAGCGGGATGGTCGAGGAATCCGCGACCACCTGACATCATCGAGGAGTCGAACAATGAAGCGTATGTCCCTGCTGCTGGCCGGCCTGCTGGCCCTGGTGTCGCTCAACGTGGCCGCCGAGGTCTACGTGATCCGCGACAAGAACGGCAAGGTCATCGGCTACTCCGACCAGCCGCCGCCCGACAACAAGACCGAGGTGCGCCGCCTCACCGACAACCGCGTCGACAGCCAGAAGATGTCCTTCGAGATGCAGCGCGCGGCCGACATGGCGCCGGTCACGCTGTACACCACGCCGGACTGCAAGGCCGCCTGTGAGGATGCGCGCAAGCTGCTGAGCCAGCGCCAGATCCCCTTCTCGGAACAATCCGTGACCAAGGCGGAGCAACTGGATTCGCTCAAGCAACTGCTGGGCAAGGACAAGCCGCAGGTGCCCACGCTGGTGGTCGGCCGCCAGCCCACCGAGGGCTTCGCCGTGCAGACCTGGAACTCGGCCCTGGACGTGGCCGGTTACCCCAAGGCGCCGCGCTAGGAACGGCGATGCCCACCATCCGCCACGAGGAGGCCGCCGACCGGCCGCACATTCACCAACTGGTGAGCGAGGCCTTCGCCGGCATGGCACACAGCAACGGCCGCGAGCAGGATCTGGTCGACGCGCTGCGCGCCGAGGGCGCGCTGAGCCTGTCGCTGGTAGCCGAATACCAGGACCGGCTGGCTGGCCATGCCGCGTTCTCGGCGGTGAGCCTGCAGGGCAGGGAGGCGCCGCAGGAGGGCTGGTTCGGCCTCGCCCCGCTGGCCGTGCTGCCCGAACTGCAGGGCCGCGGCATCGGCCGCGCGCTGGTCGAGTCCGGCCTGGTCGCCTTGCGCAGCGCCGGCGCGCGCGGCTGCGTGGTGCTCGGCGACCCGGCCTACTATGGCCGATTCGGCTTCCAGGCGCAGCCCGGGCTGTGGTTGGCCGAGGTCCCGCCGGAGTACTTCCTCAGCCTGTGCTTCGACGACGCCCCCTGCCCGCAGGCCGAGGTGCGCTACCACCCGGTGTTCGCCCGCTGCGACTGAGTACCCCAAGGTCCGCTTGACGCTGATCGGCCCGCCGCGTCTGCGCCCGGCCAGGCGGCACGCTTCAGTCTAGAATCTGCAGCTTCCGCATGCCGAGGCACACCATGGACCCGCTGAACCCGACCGTGATCGACACCCTGCCCTCCATCGAGATCGAGGGCTACCCCTTCATGGGGACGCTGATCGAGCAGATCCTCTGTCTGCTCAATTCCAGCACGGTGTTCAGCGACATCATCATCCACCAGAACAGCCCCCTGCTGCTGCGCCAGCCCAAGCGCCTGGTGGCGGTGTCGGACACGCCGATCACCGCACAGGAGCTGGAGGAGTTCTTCGAGGTCATCGAGCCGGCCTGGCGCGAACGCATCCAGGACCGCGCCTTCGACCGCGCCAAGGATCTGTACAGCGCGCGCATCCGCGTCAACTGCTTCACCTTCCAGGGCAAGAAGCGCCTGGGCTGCGTGATCCGTCGCTTCCCCACCGCGCCGATCCCGCTCGAAGAGCTGGGCGTGCGCGAATGCATCCAGGATTTCGCCAAGCTCACCAGCGGCCTGGTGCTGTTCGTCGGCGACACCTGCCAGGGCAAGTCGACCACCATCGCCTCGCTGCTCGACGAGATCAACAAGACCCGCTCGGGCCACATCATCACCATCGAGGACCCGGTGGAAACCATCATCCCGCAACGCCGCTGCATCATCACGCAGCGCGAGGTGGGCGCCGACGGTGACGTGGAGAGCTACTACCTGGGCGCGCTGGATGCGCTGCGCGAGCGGCCGGATGTGATCGTGATCGGCGAGATTCGCGACGCGCAGACCGCGCAGGAAGCGCTGGCCCTGGCCGAGGCGGGCCCGCTGGTGTTCGCCACCCTGCACGCGCGCTCCACCGAGCTGGGCCTGCAGAAGATGCTGCGCCTGCTGGGCAACACCGAAGCCCAGGCGCAGACGCTCGCCAGCTCGCTGCGCGGCGCGATCTGCCAGGCCTTGTTGCCGGCGGCCAATGGTGACTCCTATTACCTCGCGACGGAGTGCCTGACGATGAACGCGGAAGCGGAAGGGCTGATCGCCTCGCGCAACCTGGCCGGCATCCGCCCGCTGCTGGACAAGCTGACGCGCCAGCCCGACACGCGCTCACACACCATGAACGACGACCTGCAGATCCTGTTGCGGACCAAGCGCGTGGACGTGGTCGATGCACGCCGTGCCACGACCGATCCGCTGCGCTTCACCGAGATGTTCGGCGGCTGACAGGGCGAAGACACCGGGTCCCCGCCTGCGCAGGGGCGGCGCGTCAGGAGGCAGCCTGCCCTTCGACCCCTCAGCGCCCCAGCAGGCGGTCCATCACCCACGACGCACGCGCGGCCGATTCGCCGGTGCTGATCGCCGTCGCGCGCCCCAGCAGCGTATCCACCACGTTCTGGATCAGCGGCTGTTGCACATGCGGCGGGTTGGCCAGGTCCCAGCTCTGCACGCCCTCCGCCGTGGCGAGGGTGACCGGGTTTTCGTTGAAGCTGGCGAACTCGATGCGCCCACGGCTGCCCACGATGCGGATCATGTCGCGCGCATCGAAGCTGGAGAAGCACCAGATGCCACCGCCCAGTACGCCATTGGCGAAGCGGAAGCTGCCGCTGACCGCATCCTCCGCCGCATACAGCCCAGCCTGATTGGCGGCGAAACCGGAGGCCTCGACGACGGGCCCGAACAGGTGGTCGAGGAAGTCGAGCTGATGCGCAGCGAGGTCGACGAAGTAACCTCCACCCGACACGGCAGGATCGACACGCCAGTTCTGCGCCGGGTCGCTATCGGCAGCCTGCGGCGGGCGGTGCAGGGTGATGGTGACGAAGCGCGGCTCGCCGATGGCACCGGCCTCGATCAGTTCCTTGACCTTGAGGAAGCGCGGCAGCGCACGCCGGTAGTAGGCGATGAACAGCGGCACGCCAGCGCGCTTGAAGACTTCCACCATCTCCAGGCATTCCGCATGGCTCAGCGCCATCGGCTTTTCGACGTAGGCCGGCTTGCCGGCGGCCGCGCAGCGCAGCGCGTAGTCCTTGTGGGTGGAGGGCGGGGTGGCGATGTAGACGGCGTCGACCTCGGGGTCGGCGATCAGCGCGTCGGCATCGGTCGTCCAGCGTGGTACGCCATGACGCCGGGCGTAGTCGGCCGCCAACTGGCCGTCGCGGCGCATCACCATCACCAGTTGCGAACCCTCGGCCTTCTGGAAACCTGGCCCGCTCTTGACCTCGGTGACGTCGCCACAGCCGATCATGCCCCAGCGGATGCTGTTCATGCCTCACTCCTTGTCTGACAAATTCGATACGTATTCTGCCCCAAGCCGACCGCGCCTGCCGCATCGCACAAGGCGAAAAAAAGTGGGGCACCTTTGCAGGTGCCCCAAGATACCTCGCTGGATCAGGCAGACGAGGTGTCGGAGACAATCGGTCGAGAACGGTTCAGCCGCGCCTCATTTGCGCGTCGAGAACTTATAGACAATCTTCCCCGTAAACCATTCCCCGGGATTGAGCGTCGTGCTCGGAAAATCTGCGTGATTGGGTGAATCGGGAAAGCGCGAGGGCTCCAGGCAGAAGCCGCTGCGGAAGTGGAAGATCGCGCCCTTGCCGGCGTCGCGAGGCACCTGGCCGGCGAGGAAGTTGCCGGAATAGACCTGGAGGCCCGGCTCGGTCGACCACACCTCCATCACCCGGCCCGACTTGGGATCGCTGATGCGCGCATTGAAGGCTAGTTCGCCCGGCTTGGTGTTCAGCACGTAGTGGTTGTCGTAGCCATTGCCGGCCTTGAGCAGATCGTAATCGGCCTTGATGTCCTGGCCCAGCGCCTTGGGCTTGCGGAAATCCATCGGCGTGCCGGCCACCGCGCGCATCTTGCCGCTGGGCACCAGGGCCTCGGTCACTTCCAGCACCTGGTCGGCATTGACGCTCAGCACATGGTCCTCGATCGAGCTGCCCAGCTTGCCCGACAGGTTGAAGAAGGTGTGACCGGTGAAGTTGGCCACCGTCTTCTTGTTGGCCGCCACCGCGTCGTAGCTGATCACCAGCTCGTTGTTGTCGGTCACGGTGTAGACCACGCGCACCGGCAGGTCGCCGGGAAAACCTTCTTCACCATCCTTGAACAGGATGCTCATCTGCACGCTGTTTTCGGACAGTTGCTTGGCGTCGAAGGGAATGAAGCGCGAGCCCTTCTTGCCGCCGTGCAAGGTGTTCTGGCGCGGCGCGGCGGGCGGCGTGGACAGGTCGTTGATGGCCAGCTTGTAGTCCGTGCCGTCGAGCGTGAAGCTGCCGTTGCCGATGCGGTTGGCATAGCGGCCGACGAAGGCGCCCATCGAAGCCTGGCCGGCCATGACCTTGTCAATCGACTCGTAGCCCTGGGCCACGTCGCCCAGCACGCCATGCCGGTCCGGCACCAGGATCTGCTCGACCTTGGCACCGTAGTTGGTGATGCGCACGACCATGCCGCGCTTGTTGCGGATGGTGTAGAGATCGACCGGCTTGCCGTCGACCTCCTTCTGGAAATGTTCGCGCTTGAGTTCGACCACCTCGGGCGCCAGCTTGACGGCGGCGAGGGATGCGACGGGCGTGACGACGCCGGCCAGCATGAGGGCAAGACTGAGTGTTGCGGTACGCATGTGAGACCTCCCGGGATGAGAACGGCCACTGCAATGGACGCCGGCCAACACGGCGGATGCCGCTTCGCAGCACTGCCGGCCTTGTCAAACTGCGCGGCATTCTAGGCCTGATATGTCATACAACTAGACGGGTAATCCCCTACATGGAGCTGGGATTCGCCTGTCGTCTGACCGGGATCAGTTTTTGCCCCTCGGGCGGTCGGTCATCCGTTCAGAACGGCAACGCCTGGCCATTGCTCATGCGGGCCTGCCCCTCAGGCAGGCTGTCGCCGCCGGCGCGCAGCAGACGTGCTTCGCGCGTCAGGTCCACGCGCAGACGCAGGGGGCCGGCGTGGAGCTCAAGCGTCTCGTCCTCGCGGTCCTGCCCGCTCGTCACCGCCTGCGCCTGCTGCCGGAAGGCCTCGCCCGCCGCCTCGTCCTGCAGGCCACCGGCCGCGCGTGCCCACAGGGCAAACACGCCCTTGCCGGGCAGGTGTTCGCCCTCACGCCGGCCATGCAGGGCACTCAGGCGCAGCGCGCCGTGTTGCAGACCATCGTTGTACAGATAGGTGGAAACGGCCTTGCCCGCGCCGTCACGCGCCGCCAGCACACGCAGGGCCAGCGCGGCCGTGCCACGCTGCACGACCAAGGTGGCCCCGGCGGGAATCTCGATCTGCTGCGCCTGGTGGGCCACGAAGTCGTAGTCACCCAACACCTCCGTACCCGTCGCGCCGATGCGCTCGAAGGCGAGGTCGAGGAGCTCCACCCGCGTTTGCGCGGCAATCGGCGAATACACCCAGGCGCGGCAGCGCACCGCGCCATCCGGTGCGGTCTGCTCAAAACTGTAGTCGCGCGCCTGCGCGCTGCCGCCGGCACGTTGGATGCGCTCGCCGCCGACGAGGCGCCCTTGCGCATCGTAGAAGTTGAGGTACAGCGAGAGTTCGCCGCCGGCAAGGCGGGTACGCAAGCGATAGCGCGCCCCGGCGGTGACCGCAAAATCGCGCGACAAGCCCACGCCGGCCTGCGTATCGGCATCTTCCAGCAACACGCGATCACGCGGCGTGGCCGCCTCGATGCGCACCCGGGTCGTACGCTCATTGGCGAGTGGCTCCACCTGCCAGGCGCTGCGCTGCGTAAACACGGGCAGGGGCCGGCCATCCAGCCAGTAGCGTGCGTCGGCCGGCAGGATCAGGGTGGATTCCAGCGTGTGGTGGATCGCGTTCTCCAGTCCGCCCTGGGCCAGGAACAAGACCTCCGGGCCGCGCTGCACGCTGGCCAGGAAGGGCCGCAGATGCAGCGACTTGAGGTGGCCGGAGCCGCTCTCCATGTAGCGCGTCAGGCCGTAGTAATCGCTGCGGCCATCCAGGGTGTAGGTGATCACCGGCGCCTCCGCCCCCTCGCCCAGGTTCACCGCCAGCGGCGCCGTGTCCATGTTGTGGTAGTTGGCCTCGCTGCTGGCGAGGCTGAAGTCGGCCGCGAGGTAATGCCAGTGGCGTGCATGCGCCGCCTCGCCCCAGCGTGTGCCGATCATGCGCGGCAGGGGCGCGTGGCGCAGGGCCTCGACCCGGGCCGACGGCACCTGCCAGGCGTAGTGCGCATACGGGCCGGGCTCCACCCGCGCCTCGCGCGCCGAGGGCCAGCCGGCGCGCGCCGCCAGCAGGTTGATGTCGCCGGTGTTGTAGAGGCGGTTGTAGTCGCGGCTATGCACCCCGCCCAGGCGACCGGCCGGGGCATACCAGTGCAGGGCGAGATCGCTCCACACGGCGTCCAGCCCGCGCTGGGCGATTTCGCGCGTTTCCTCGTCACGTGTCAGGTTGCGGATCAGCGCGAGGCACTCCAGGTCGACCGCGTAGTAGGTCGGGCTGAGGTATTCCGTGATGCCGTGGCGCGCGGTGTAGTCCAGCCATTCGCGCAGCATGCGCCGGCCTTCGGTGGCCAGCGGCGCATCCTCCAGCCCCTCGCCCAGCGCGATCAGGTTCCACGCCTTCATGAGAAAGATGTTGGTGTAGCTGACCGGCACCGCGTGGCGGGTGATGCCGGTCCGCGCGAGGCGCAGCATCTCCTCCAGCGGCGCACGCTGGGCCGGCGTCAGACGCTCGCGGTAGAGCAGCCACAACAGCGCCGCATGACGCACCACGAACTCGACCCCATTGCGGTCAACCACCCGCGTATCGTCGAGATACCAGCGGATGTTGCCGTAGGTCTTGCTGGCCGGATCGCGATCCTGCCGCTCGCGCACGATCTCCAGCGCACGCTGGATGCGCGCCGCATCCTCGCCGCCGGCCGCCACCGCATCCAGCGCGTAGGCCATGAACTCGCGCGTGTCGGCATGCAGCCTGGGCTGCCCGCCCTGGTGCAGGCGTTGCCAGCGCGCCTCGGCCCGCTCGCGCAGGGCGGGCAGGTCCGGCTGCCAGTCGGTGGATGAAGCCGGCAGGGGCAGGGCGCCCACCAGGCAAGCGAAGGCAAACAGTCGGCATATGCGGCGCATGGAGCATCCGGTGGGTAAACTGGGTGGTACAAACAAGCTAACCATCATCCCATCGCCCCCATGAAAATCGCCACCTGGAACGTCAACTCGATCAAGGTCCGCCTGCCCCATCTGCTCGACTGGCTGGCCAGCAACCAACCGGATGTGCTGTGCCTGCAGGAGCTCAAGTGCGAGGACAAGTCCTTCCCGCTAGCCGAGATCGAGGCCGCCGGCTACCGCGCGGTGTTCAACGGCCAGAAGACCTACAACGGCGTGGCGATCCTCACCCGCAGCGAGGCCACCGAGGTGCAGCGCGACATCCCCGGCTTCGCCGACGAGCAGAAGCGCGTGATCGCGGCGACGGTGGACGGCGTGCGCGTGGTGTGCGGCTACTTCCCCAACGGCCAGGCCGTAGGCTCGGACAAGTTCGCCTACAAGCTGAGCTGGCTGGCCGCCCTGACCGACTGGCTGCGCGAGGAACTGCAGCGCCATCCGAACCTGGTGCTGGCCGGCGACTACAACATCGCCCCCGAAGACCGCGACGCCACGCCGGAGTGGCAGGACGAGATCCACGTCTCGGAACCCGAGCGCGAGGCCTTCCGCGCGCTGCTCGCGCTGGGCCTGACGGACGCGTTCCGCCTGTTCGAGCAGCCGGAGAAAAGCTACTCGTGGTGGGATTACCGCATGATGGCCTTCCGCCGCAACGTGGGCCTGCGCATCGACCACCTGCTGGTCAGCGCCCCCCTGGTACCGCAGGTGGCGGGCTGCGTGGTCGACAAGGCGCCGCGCAAGCTGGAACGCCCCTCCGACCATGCGCCGGTGGTGCTGAGCCTGGGTTGAGCGGGCCCCGGCCATCCCGGTTCGCCGCAAAACGCCCCCGGATATGACAAATTGGGCATTCCAGATGCGTTTTTCCTGTTGTTTGCCCGATCACAAGCCACGCGCATTTAACTTTCCTTTACATTCCCGCAGCGCGTCGATCGCACGCGCGCACAGAGGGCCGCCGGGGTAACACAGGCCCATGACAAACAAGTGACGCGGGCAATCCGCGTCGCACGCGGGAGATATCTCAGATGAACAGGCAGTTCACACTCGGCGCCATCGCGCTGGCAGTTTCGTTCGCCCTGCTGCAGGGCTGCGGTGGTGGTGGCGGAGGAGGCAGCAGCGCCCCAGCCGGCAACGCCGGCTTGTCCAGTTCTTCCAGCGGCGGCACGCCCGTCGTCAGCGCGCCCACGGTGAGCGGCACGGCGGCCTTTGGCGCCCCGATGGCAGGCGCCACCATCACCCTGATGGATGCCAACGGCAGCAAGAAGAGTGTGATCGCCAAGGCGGACGGCAGCTATTCGATTGATGTGACGGGGCTCAGCGCCCCCTTCCTGATCACCGCCTCCGGCCTGTCGGGCGACACGGTCAAGAACTACGCGGCCCTGCTGGCCAGCGCACCGGCGAACGGCGTGGTCGCCAACGTGAACGTCACCCCGCTGACCACCGCCATCGTGGCGCTGGCCTCCAGCAACGGCGCCTCGCCCACAGAGTTCAGCGACGCCGCCAAGCTCAAGGCCTTGAACACGACGACGCTGCAGCAGGCCGAGACGGCGATCAAGAACATCATCGCCACGGTGGCGGCCGACCTCGGCCTGCCGGCCAACTTCAACCCGGTCACCACCCCCTTCGTCGCCAGCCTCGGCCAGCCCGGCGACACCCTGCTGGAGACCGTCAAGGTCGCGGTCAGCGACGTCGGCGTGACGCTGACCAATGCCCTGGCCCCGGTGGCGGACAGCGCCAACGCGGCCTCGGCCACCATCACCCTCAGTAACCCGAACGCCACCGTCACCCCGCTGCCCAAGGCCAGCGTGACGCCCAGCTTCAACACGCTGCTCAGCGACCTGCGCAGCCAGATCAACAATTGCCTGGCCCAGACGCCGGCCGACCGCGTGACGCTGGATAGCAACAACAATGTGACCGCCCTCAAGGGCGAGTGCACGACGGCCAAGCTGTCGGCCTTCGACAGCGGCTACCTGAGTGGCGGCCTCAACCTCATCGAACGCTGGGGCCCGCGCCTGCGCGACCTGCCCAAGGGCGCGACCATGGCCCAGGCCGAGATCCTC
Organism: Uliginosibacterium sangjuense; assembly: GCF_059132465.1. Classification (NCBI taxonomy): domain Bacteria; kingdom Pseudomonadati; phylum Pseudomonadota; class Betaproteobacteria; order Rhodocyclales; family Zoogloeaceae; genus Uliginosibacterium; species Uliginosibacterium sangjuense. The sequence continues at coordinate 170,705 of NZ_CP101132.1, read as the reverse complement.
GCCAGCTTCGCCAACGCCGACGGCAGCACCAGCGTCGTGCTGCGCCTGCCCTTCAACGTCGAGCAGGGTGGCACCTCGTACAACGAGGTCATCAAGGCGGACAGCAGCGCGGCCTACAAGCTCACCGGCAACCAGCGCAAGTACGACCTGAACGTCACCACCCGCGTCTATCGCATCCTCGACGTCAGCACCCACGAGCGCTACAGCACCGAAGGCAACACCATCACGCGCAAGAGCGTCGGCCGCCTGTCGCGCTGGGAAACCGCGATCAACGTCGCCATTTCCACCGAGAGCGCCTCGGCCGCCAAGGTCTATGCCGCGCGCGTGAAGGGTCCGGGCCTGCCGGCCAACGGCCTGGTGCTGGCTCGCACCAGCACCTGTGGCACCGGCGGCAACCTGTACGCCTACAGTGCCGATGGCAGCCTGCCCAGCACGACGGGCAAGACCGCGCCCTTCTTCGCCACCACCTCCACCGGCGGCACCTGGCGCCTGCATGTCGAGCCGCTGAACGCCGGCGAGTACAAGGGGAGCAACCTGCTGCGCGAGGTGCGCGGCTGGGGAACGTTGATGGGGCCCAACCTGCTCAACGGCCTGGCCAATCCCACCAGCTACAGCGACAGCGACTTCGACATCACCACCATCCCGGAATTTGCGAAGTACAACTGGGAGGTGTTCTCGATCGAGAGCGACGGTTCGACCACCACCGAGACCTTCACCACTCGCCTGACCGACAAGCCGGTGGGCGTGGCCTATGCCAAGGGCTTCCCCTGGGCCACCCTCGACAACGCCAGCCTGGACTACCTCAAGCCCGGCACCGTGAAGGGCGGCGTGATCGCCGATGCCACGATCGGCTGGACCAATCCGGTGGCCGCCCCCCTGATCGTCCAACTCTCCCTGAGCGGCAACGACGGCGTCATGCCCACCCCGCTTCGCTTCAACATGGGCGACAGCGTGCGTCCGGTCGGCGCGAGTTCGATGAAGATCACGCAGGCCGCGGAGAAGGACGGTCTGGGCAATAGCTGCAGCTCCGGCACCGTACCGGCCCTGTCGGCAACCCAGGGCTCGCGTGGCCTGCAGATCGAACAGCGTGACGAGCGCACCAGGATGATCCAGAACTGGAGCCACCAGGGCCGACCCGCCAGTTGATCGGCCGACCCGGTAAGCCTCAGGAAGCCCCGCCTTGCGCGGGGCTTTTTCTTTCACCCCTGTTCCGTCAACGCTCGCGCGGCGGGCGTTCCGCCCCGTCCGGGCGCGGCGGCCTCTGCGTCAGGCGGGCGCGCTGCTCCGGCGTGAGTACCTGCAGGCGGGCGTGTTGCAGACGGGCGCGCAGCAGGCTCAGCTCGGCCGTGCTGGTGGCGATGCGTTCGGCCAACTGCTTGCCGCGCGCCTCGTCGAACTTGCCCTCGCGCGCCAGCTCGGCCAGCGCCTCCTCGGCCTGGCGGCGTGCCACCTCCAGCTTGCGCTGGGCGGGCATCTGCGCGTAGTGCAGTTCGAACAGGCGATCCTCCTGGGCATCGCTGAGCTGCAGCCCGGCGAACAGGGACTCGTGGCCGCCGGGAGGGGGGCCCGGCAGATTGCGGGGCGGCGGTGGCATGCCGCCGGCCGCGCCACCCGCAGCAGGCGGAAAATCGGCCTGGGCAGGGGGCAGGGCGAGGATGGCGGCAAGCCCCGCCAGGCACAGGATGGACAAGGGTTTCATGGCGCGCTCCGGGTGACGAAAAGGCCATTCTTGAGCCCGTCCCGGTAAAGGGCACACGCGCCTTGTAAAGCCAGGTTAAGCGGATGTAATTCGTCGTGAAAGCGGGCCCGGCCCCCGTATCATCCCGCTGGAAGGAGCGCAGGATGAGTGTGCAGAAAGTATTGCTGATCGACGACGACGTGGAACTGGCCGGCCTGCTGGGCGAGTACCTGCGCAACGAGGGATTCGATTTCCTCGCGGTGCATGATGGCGAGGCCGGCATTGCGCAGGCGATCTCCGGTGCGTATTCCATTGTCGTGCTCGACGTGATGATGCCGCGGCTGTCCGGCATCGACGTGCTGCGCCGCCTACGCGCGCACAGCCAGGTTCCGGTGCTGATGCTCACCGCACGTGGCGACGATGTGGACCGGGTCATCGGGCTGGAGCTGGGCGCCGACGACTACGTGGCCAAGCCCTGCACGCCGCGCGAACTGGTCGCCCGGCTGCGGGCGATCCTGCGCCGGGTGGCGCCGGAGGCGGTGGAGCCGAGTGGCGTGACCGCGCTCAGCGTGGGACCGATCCAGATCTGGCCGCAGCGTCGCGTGGCCGAGTGCGGCGGTGTGCGCCTGCCACTCACCAGTACCGAGTTCAACCTGCTGGAGGTGCTGGCCCGCCACGCCGGGCAGGTGGTGAGCAAGGCCGAGCTGAGCCTGCAGGCGCTGGGCCGCCCCCTGTTGCGTTTCGACCGCAGTGTGGACGTGCATGTCAGTAGCATTCGCCAGAAGATCGGCGTGCAGGCCGACGGCCGTTCGTGGATTCAAACGGTGCGCGGCGTCGGCTACCAACTGGTGCTGGAGTAAGGCTGCGTGGGTCGCCTGTTCTGGAAGCTGTTCCTGGCCTTCCTCAGCGCGCAGGTGCTGGCCGGCCTGGCGGTGGGACTGGTGATCTCGTTGCTGTACCCGCGCCCGCCCTCCCCGGCGGGTAGCCAGGAGGCACGCCAGATCGGCATGCTCGAGCGCGAGGCGCGCTGGGTCCGCCAGCTCGACCGCGCGCAACTGCGGCGCGCACTCGCCAGCGAGACCCCCGCGTCCGCGCCGACGGCAGGCTGGCCCAGCAACCCCGCCCCGGTGCTGCTGGCCATCGACGCGCAAGGCCAGGAACTGCTCGGCCGCCCCTACCTGGCCGACTGGCTGCACGCGGCGCGCAGCGTGATCCTGGCCGACGGCACGCCGCTGCGCATCTTCACCCCGCCGCTGGCCGTCCGCCCGCCGCCACCCGGTGGCCCTGCCGCCGTGCCCCCCTTTCCCGTGGTGCACCTGCTCATCGGCCTGCTCACCGCACTGGCCTTCAGCGCGCTGCTGGCGTGGTATCTCACGCGCCCGCTGCGCCACCTGCGCCAGGGTTTCGAGGCGCTCGGCGCGGGCCGCCTGGAGACCCGTGTCGCCGCCCAGATGGGGCACCGCCAGGACGAGATCGGCGACCTGGGCCGGCGCTTCGACACCATGGCCGAGCGCGTGCAGCAACTGCTGCAGGCGCAGCGCCGCCTGCTGCACGATGTGTCGCACGAGCTACGCTCGCCGCTGGCGCGACTGGCCGCTGCGGTTGGCCTGCTGCGCCAGAACCCGGCGCGCTACGAAGCCAGCCTGGTGCGCATCGAGCGCGAGACCACGCGCCTGGACCAGTTGGTCGGCGAGCTGCTGACCCTGTCGCGCCTGGAGGCCGGCACCAATAGTGGCGAGGTGGGTTTGGTCGAACTGTCCGACCTGCTGGCCGACGCGGTGGAAGATGCCCGCTTCGAGGGACAGGCACGCGCCTGCAGCGTGCGCCTGAACGGGCGCGAAGGCCTGCGGCTGAACGGCCAGGCCGAGCTGCTGTACCGCGCCTTCGACAACATCCTGCGCAATGCGCTGCGCCACTCGCCCCAGGGCGGCACGATCAATGTGACCGTCAGTGCCGATCAGGGCTGGGGACGCATCCTCATCGAAGATGAGGGCCAGGGTCTGCCCGAGGGCGCCTTGGCTCATGTGTTCGAGCCCTTCCAGCGCGGCGGCACGGCGGAGGACGGTGCCGGCTTCGGGCTGGGCCTGGCCATCGCACGACGCGCGGTGGAAGCACACGGCGGTCGCATCGCGGCACGCAACCGCGCCACCGGCGGGCTGTGCGTGGCAATCGAACTGCCGCTCGCCTGAGTCGCCGGCAAGGCTTGCCGCGTTTCCCTGAAGAAGCCCGCCAGCGCAGCTTCCGGCCACGGCAGCGGCGGCAGCCCTTGCCGCGAGCTCATGCAATTCGGATATCTGGATGGGATGTCGCGTGGTACCGGCGTCATCAGGCCAGCCAAAGCTGACCATTCTTCACCCAGATTTACACCAGACGTCTGGGCCTTAACACGCGACTGGCCGATGACTTGCCTGTGAGAGCGTGGTCGCGCCCGCGACCGGCAAACCCATTCGACATAGGAGCACGCATCATGAGTCTGAGCATTGGCAGCGTGTCGGGCATGAGTTCGAGCATGTCCGGCTTGGGGCGCATGCCGCCCCGTCCCGATCCCGCGCAGATGGCCAGCGAGATGTTTTCCAAGCTGGATACCGAGGGCAAGGGTTACATCGAAGAGAGCGATCTCGCCTCCGCCTTGAGCAGCTTGTCAGCCGAGGACAGCGGCCCGCTGTCGAGCGAAGAGCTGTTCAGCGCGCTGGATACCGACAGCGACGGCAAGGTCACCCAGTCGGAGATGAGCGAAACGCTGACCCGCCTGGCCGAGGAGATGGAGGCGCAGTTCAACAGCGATCGCATGGCGCAGGCCATGGGAGGGATGGGTGGAATGGGGGGCATGGGCGGAATGCCGCCACCACCGGGTAAGGACGAAGGTCTCAACGTCGATCAACTGAGCGAGATGGCCAGCGACGCGGAAGCGGCCGGCGACAGCCAGGCGAGCGAGCTGTCCAATCTGGTCGAGCATTTCGAGGAAGCCGACACCGACCAGGATGGCAAGGTGACGTTCAAGGAGGCCATGGCCTACAAGGAGAAGACGGCCAGCGAAAGCGGCGGCAGCGACGCCACGGCGCAGAACGATACCCAGACCGCGAACGTCGACGCACGGGTACTGCAGCGGGTCATGCAACTGGTGGCCAGCTACCGCGCGGACAGCGAATCCGTCACGCGCGGCACCAGCCTCGCCGCCACGGCCTGAGCCGGCCGGCCAGTCACGCAGAAGCTGGAGTGACGCGTAGCGAAACGGTTCTGGCTAGGCGCACCCCAGCCAGAACCCTTTTGTTACGGCTTCTCAGAAGCGGAAGTTCGCCGCCACCCCCAGCATCGGCGCATTCGCCAGGTCTTCCTTGACCAGCGAGTTGCCACTGCTGTCTTCCACCTCCAGTCGGCCCGACAGCAACATGCCGGCGTAGGCATCCAGGCTCAGGCTGGGCATCGGCTTCCATGACAGGTGCAGGAACATCGGCACATAACTGGCACGCCCGATGCCACCGGCCGATACCGCGTTGTCGGAGGCCAGACGGAAGCGCGCGTTGCGCCACGAACCGCCCAGACCCAGTTCCAGGCTGTCGTTGAAGCGGTAGGCCAGCTCCAGGCCGGCCGGCCCGCTCGGCCCCAGGCCCAGCGGGTTGAACAGGCGCCAGCGCTCATTGAAGCGCCAGTCGACGAGGATGAAGGGGAAGAACTCCAGATCCTCGTCCAGGCCGCGCGCCAGGCTCAGGCCGAAGCCCACGCGCTGGCCCGGCCCGAAGACCTTGAAACCGCCGCTCATCAGACCGTAGGTGACGCTGTCGCCGCTCTCCGCGCCTTCTTCGCCGGCCCAGTCGGCGCGTGGCGAGACCATCAACTGCCAGCCATCCCCCAGCCCACGCATGTACGACAACCCCAGGCCATAACGCTGCACCTTGCCCCAGGGCGCGGCCGGGAAACGCGTCGAATCCTGGAAGGACCAGTCTTCCTGCTCCGCCCGCAACTGCAGGCCCAGCATGTTGGTCTTGTCGAGCGCCCAGGTGTGGGAGAAGCTCAGTTGGGTGGCGTCGACCCCGGCCTGGCCACCGCTGCCCAGGTCGGCCTCCTGCACATGGATCTGGGCGGCCGACAGGCTGGTGCCCGGCGCCTGCGCCTGGGCCGCGCCGGCCAGCGCCAGTCCAAGGAAGGGTAGGAGAAAACGTTTCAGGGTAACGGGGGAAGACATCACGACCTTTCTGGCAGGAGTTTCTGCCGGGAGAGCTGTGGCACTGAGAACCGGGACAAGAGACCAACAGGGCAAGGGCAAGTTCCAGCCCGCAGGTGGTCAGGCGCTAAGACAAAGATGCATTGGCGAGCTTCAAACCAAACCCGATGAACAGACAGCCGGTGCCCGCCGTGCCACTGGCTGCCAGACGACGCCGGCGGCGGAACTGGCTGGCCAGATGCGCGCCGCCGAAGATCAGCGCCGACAGGTAGAGCGCACTGAGCACCTGGACGATCACCCCCAGGATCAGGAAGGAGAGCGCCGGGTAGGCATAGCCGGGATCGACGAACTGGATGAAGAAGGAGACGAAGAACAGGATCGCCTTGGGATTCATCAGGCTGATCAGCAGCGCCGTGCGGAACGGTCGCCCGGCGGGTTCGGCGGCGGCCGGTGCCTCCGGCGCGACGGCGCCCTTGCGCCACATCGCCAGCGCCCCGCGCAGCAGGCCGAAGCCCATCCAGGCCAGGTAGGCCGCACCGACATACTTGATCACCAGGAACAGGGCCGGCAGCGCATGCAGAAGGGAGGCCGCGCCGGTGGCCGAGGCCAGCATCAGCACGGTGTCGCCGACGAAGATGCCGCAGGCGCCGCGATAGCCCACCGCCACGCCGCGGCGCGAGGCCAGCGCCATCACATAGAGCGAGTTGGGCCCCGGCAGCAGGACGATCAGGGTCGCGCCGAGAATGTAGGTCCAGATGTCTGTGATGCCGAAAAACATGGTGCCCACCCCCACGAATATGCCGCGATGATAACCGGCCATCGCGCCGCGATTTTTTCTGGAATGTTTCTGGCAACTGAGTCCGCTCAAGCTCTGTCAGAATCCCTGCACGCCCTGCGCCCGCCCGCTCACGCCAACCCTCGCGCCCTCATCGAGGTATCGCCATGAAACTGCACAAACGCCCCCAGACCCGCGGCGAGGAAATCGCCAACAGCCTCAGCCATGGCGCCGGCCTGCTGTTAGCCCTGGTTTCCGCCCCCATCCTGATTGGGCTGACCGCCCGCGCCGGCTCGGCGGCCAACATCGTCGGCGCCTGCATCTTCGCCGCAGCCCTAGTGCTGACCTACCTGAATTCCACGGTGTATCACGCACTGCGCCCGGGCCGAGCCAAGCAGGTGCTGCGCAAGCTGGACCACGCCGCCATCTTCCTGCTGATCGCCGGCACCTACACGCCCTTCACCCTGGGTATCCTGAGCGGCGCCTGGGGCTGGAGCCTGTTCGGCCTGATCTGGGGGCTGGCTGGCCTGGGCCTGCTGCTGATGGTGTTCGACCGCCTCGCCAACCCCTGGCTATCCAACGGGCTTTACCTCGCGATGGGCTGGCTGGTGGTGGTAGCGGTGGTGCCCATGGTCACCCGCATGGAACTGGCCGGCTTGCTATGGCTTTTGGCAGGCGGCCTGGCCTATACCGGGGGCGTGGTGTTCTATGCGCTGGACGCGCGCCTGCGCTACGGCCATTTCGTGTGGCACTTGTTCGTGCTGACCGGCAGCGTGTGTCACTTCTTTGCGGTGCTGTGGTACGCGGCCTGAGGCTTTAACCCCTCCCGGCCTCCCCTGTCAGGGGAGGAGCACAGCCAGCGGACGTGTCAGGACGCCCTCCCCTGACAAGGGGAGGGTTGGGGAGGGGTTGGCAGAAGTATCGACCAGACCGGCCCTCACCCTAGCGGGGGCGCAATGCCTTCCGCATAGTCGTACAAGGCCCCCAGGATCGCCTCGCCGCGCTCGTCCGTCGTCTCGCTGAGCTGGTCGATGCGATCGAAGAAGTCCGCCAGCGAACGCCCCGTACCCACGCCTTCATGCAGTTGCGCGACACGGTGGGCGAGCCAACGCGCCTGCTCCGGCTCACTCAGCGAATCAGGGAAGTTGCGCGCGCGGTAGCGGAACAGCAGCTCCTCCAGGCGCGCATCCTCGAAGCTCACCCGTTCGCGTGCCAGACCCAGCGGGTCGAGCTGACGCAGGCGGTTGAGCAGGGCGCGGTCACGGTTGCCGACGAAGCCGCCGTACAGGTCCTCATCGACATCGACGGCCTGCTCGGCGGGCGGGCGCTGATACACCGCGCGCCATAGCGCGGTCAGCTCGGGCAGGGCGCGCGCGCGCGCCGCATGCTGCTCTGCCAGGGCGAGGTCCAGCCCCCATTGCTCGGCCATGGCGGGCGACAGGGTGCGCAGGTTGCCGATCACGATCGGCGACTTGTTGATGTGGATGCTCTTGAGCGGTAGGCGGGTCACGCCCTCGGGCAGGTCTTCGCTGCGCGTGTAGAGGCGCTGGCGCACGGTCTCGGCGTCCAGCCCGCGCAGCTCGTCGGGGTCGTGCGCCAGGTCCCACACGATGATCTCGTTCTTGTTGGTGGGGTGCGGTGCCAGCGGCCACACCACGGCGAGGCAGCCGCGCTCGGCCGGGAACATGCCGGAGATGTGCAGGACGGGCTGCGGCTGCAGCAGATTGATCTCGGCCAACACCGCATCCTTCTTGCGCAGCTTGAGGCAGAAGTCCCACAGGCGCGGCTGGCGTGCGCGGATCAGGCGCGCCAGCGCGATGGTGGCGCGCACGTCGGACAAGGCGTCGTGCGCGGCCTCATGCACCAGACCATTGGCGGCTGTCAAATGTTCGAGCTTGAACGAGGGCCGGCCGTCTTCATGGCGCGGCCATTCGATGCCCTCGGGGCGCAAGGCGTAGGTGCAGCGTACGACATCGAGCAAGTCCCACCGCCCGCAATCGTGTTGCCACTCGCGCGCATAGGGGTCGATCAGGTTGCGCCAGAACAGGTGGCGCGTGACTTCATCGTCGAAACGGATGGTGTTGTAGCCCACGCCCACGGTGCCGGCCTCGGCCAGCTCACGCTCGATGGCGGCGGCAAAGGCGTGCTCGGGCAGGCCGTGCTGCAGACAGGTCTGCGGCAGGATGCCGGTGAGCAGGCAGGACTCGGGGTCGGGCAGGTAATCCGGCGCCGGCTGGCAGTAGATCATCTGCGGATTGCCGATCTCGTTGAGCTCGGCGTCGGTGCGGATGCCGGCGAACTGCGCCGGGCGGTCGCGCCGCGGCTGGATGCCGAAGGTCTCGTAGTCGTGCCAGTAGAAGCTGAGCGCTGCCGCCATGGATATGCGTCCGGAAGGGTGCCAGCCGGAATTCTATGCGAGGGCGCCTGCCGGAAACGCCCCGCCAACGGGTAGCATCTCGCTACCACTTGGTTCCCGCTCAGTCCGCATGTCGAACTCTCACACCCTGGCCTTCGTCGCCGAGACCCGGCTCGGCAACCGCTTCCTCAACTCCCGCACCTGGCAGGTCCATGTGCTGGCACGCGCGCTGACGGACCTCTCGCGCATGCTACCGTCAGAATCGACGCGCTTCCCGCGCATCCTCGACATCGGCTCCGGCTACGGCCACGCCTTTGCCCAGTTGCATGCGCGCTTCAGCCCGGAGCTGATCGTCGGCATCGACGCCGACCCGCACTTTCTCGCGCGCGCCGGCGAGGCCGCGCAAGCCGCGCCCTGCCGCGTCGAGCTGCAGCAGGTGCACGCCGAGGCCCTGCCCTTCGCGGATGCCAGTTTCGACCTCGTGTTCTGCCACCAGAGCCTGCACCACATCGTCGACCAGGAAGCGGCGCTGGCGCACATCCATCGCGTGCTGAAGCCGGGCGGCCTGTTCCTGTTCGCCGAGTCGACGCGGCGCTACATCCACTCGTGGATGATCCGCCTGTTCTTCCGTCACCCGATGCATGTTCAGCGCACCGCCGAGGAGTACGTCGCCATGGCGCGGGCCGCTGGCTTCGAGCTGCCGCCCGAGCGCGTGTCCCTGCCCTTCCTGTGGTGGAGCCGGCCGGACCTGGGCGCCCTCGAATGGTTCGGCTTCCCGGTCCCGCAACAACGCGAGGAAACCCTGGTCAACGCAGTCTGCCGCAAACCCCTGGCCTGACGCCCGGGAGCGCCGGCGGTACACTGATTGACCGTTTCGCCGCATGAGGAGCACGCACATGGAATATCGCCGTCTGGGCCGTTCCGGCCTCAAGGTCAGCGCGCTGTCGCTGGGCTCCTGGGTGACTTATGCCAATCAGGTCGATGTGGCCAATGCACGCGAGATCATGGCCGCCGCACGCGATGCCGGCGTGAACTTCTTCGACAACGCGGAGACCTACGCCGCCGGCCAGTCCGAGCGCATCATGGGTGATGCGCTGCGCGAGCTGGGTTGGCCGCGCGAGCATTACGTGGTGTCGACCAAGTTCTACTGGGGCCTGTCGGACGACCCCAACGTCTATCACACGCTCAACCGCAAGTACCTGCTGGGCGCCATCGACGGCTCGCTGCGCCGCCTTGGACTCGATTACGTGGACCTTGTGTTCTGCCACCGCCCCGATCCGCACACCCCGATCGAGGAGACGGTGTGGGCCATGCACGACATGATCAATCGCGGCAAGGCGCTGTACTGGGGCACCTCGGAATGGAGCGCCGACGAGATCCGCGCGGCCTGGCAGATCGCCGAGCGCCACCACCTGCACAAGCCGGTCATGGAGCAACCGCAGTACAACCTGTTCACGCGTCGCCGTGTCGAGCAGGAGTACGCCCGCCTGTACGAAGACATCGGCCTGGGTCTCACCACCTGGAGCCCGCTCGCCTCCGGCGTGCTGACCGGCAAGTATCTGGACGGCATTCCCGCAGGCTCGCGCGGTACGCTCAAGGGTTATGAGTGGTTGCACGAGCGCCTGCTCGACCCGGCGCGTAACGCCGCCACGCGCAAGCTGCTGACGATCGCGGGCGAGCTGGACTGCACGCCCGGCCAGCTTGCGCTGGCCTGGTGCCTGCGCAACCGCCACGTCTCCACGGTGATCACCGGCGCGTCGCGGCCCGCCCAGGTCGAGGAGAACATGCGTGCGCTGGCTCTCGTCAGCCATCTCGACGCCGCGCTGTGCGCCCGCCTCGACGCAGCCTGCGAAGGCGCCATCCAATAAGCAATCGCAAGGAAACGAACATGAAGAAACTGGTGATGGCCTCACACAACAAGGGCAAGCTGCGCGAATTCGCCGCCCTGCTCGCGCCGCTGGGCTGGGAGGTGATTCCGCAATCGGAGCTGGGCGTCAGCGAGGCCGAAGAGCCGCACGGCACCTTCGTCGAGAACGCGCTGGCCAAAGCACGCCATGCTTCGCGCGCGACCGGCCTGCCCGCGCTGGCGGACGACTCGGGCATCTGCGTGGCCGCGCTGGGCGGCGCGCCCGGCGTGTACTCGGCACGCTTCGCGGGTGAGCCCAAGTCGGACGAAGCCAACAATGCGCTGCTGCTCGAAAAACTGGAGGGCGAAGCCGACCGCCGCGCGCATTACGTGTGTGTGCTGGTCATGGTGCTGCATGCGGAGGACCCGCAGCCCATCATCGCGGAGGGCGAGTGGCACGGCGAGGTGACGCGCGAGGCGCGCGGGGCCGGCGGCTTCGGCTACGACCCCTATTTCCTGCTGCCCGAGCTGGGCCAGACGGCGGCCGAGCTGGATGCCGCACTCAAGAACACGCTCAGCCACCGGGGCGCGGCCTGCCGCATCCTGCTGGAGCGCCTGCGTCGCCTGCAGGCTGGCTGAACCACGGAACGTCAGCCGCCGCGCACGGTCCACGATAGACAGGTAGACTTCGGCCCGATACCAAGGAGGTCGTCATGAAGACCCGTTTGCTGTTGTCCGCTCTGTTGTTCAGCCTGTCCCTGCCCGCCTGGGCCGCCGATGCGCCGCCGCCGCCCAAGCTGGAGCCGATTCCGGAGGTTCCGCCGCCGGTCAACGCGAGCTCCGCGGCGCCGGTGATCGAGGAGGGCAGCGAGGTCACCACGCGCCAGGAGGGTGAAGTCCGCATCGAAGAGTTCCGTCGCAAGGGCGGCCAGCTCTATCTGGTGAAAGTCACACCGCGCGTCGGCGCGCCGTACTTCCTGGCCAATCCGAATGATTCGATCAACAGCATCCCGAGCCCGGATGGCCACGACAAGGCCCAGCGCACGCCGGCCTGGATCATCAAGAGCTGGTGAGCCAAGGATTTTGGGGGGGCACCCCCAAAAAAGACGCCTCGCACCTAGGAGGAGATGCGAGGCGCGTCAAGATCGTTTGTCTTCGAGGAGACACCTAGGACAAACGTACAGCCGTCTGCCCAAGAGGCCGGGTGCAAGGGTCGGTCAAACACCCGTCCCCGCAGGCAGACGCTCCGCAAACCGCCGCCGCGCCGTCCAGCAAGAAGTCGCGGCGGCGGCCTCCAGATTCAGCGGTAATGAATCACCCAGCCCAGTTCCAGGGGCTGGTCAAAGCGCGCCAGGCGCAGGACGCAACGCACCAGGGTATGCATCCGGCCCATCGGCGCGCGGTACTCCGGCGCCTCGTCCAGTTCGACAACGCTGATCTCGTCGAAGCCGGTAAGGTCAAACTCCGTGACCGCTCCTTCTGCGAAGCGCACCCGGCCGCCTTCGACCTTCGCGCCACGCGAGAAGCTGGCGAACTCCATGACGACCTGCACGCCCTCCAGCGGCGCGGCCGGCACGTAGCGGTCGCTGCGCTGGATGCGGCCGCTGTCGAGGCGGTACTCGGTATGCGCCTGCAGCCGGCCATCCTTGACCGGCGCCTTGTCGCCCAGGCGATTGAGTTCCTGCATGTCATAGGCCACGCGCAAGGCACTGCCCTGCTCCTCGATCTGCAGGCGGCGGAAGAAGGCGGTGCCGGTGAGCAGGCTGCCATCGGCCAACAGGAAGCGCGGCATCAGTTGCGGAAAGTCCGCGTCGGCCGCCCCTTGCACCAAGTCGTTGGAGAACGGGATCGGGTAGTAGGGATTGGTGTGGTGCAGGGTCACACCGCCGTTGATGATGGGCAGGTCGATCAGACGCGTACCATCGCGGAAGCCCACCAGCGCACGGTCATACTCGCCGCGCGCGAACCAGGTGGTGGAGAAGCGCGGCAGGCCATCCAGCCAGCCACTAAAGGCCGGCGTTGGCGCCTGTTCGGCGTAGCCCATGCGCTGCCACAGGTTGCAGGTGTAGATGTGGTGGTGGAGCATCGTGAAGTTCTCGCCCAGCACGCGGTGCTTGGCGCGATAGGCATCGGTGCGGCGCCCCTTGTCCCACAGATTGACCGACTGCATTTCAGGGTCGAACCAGAACGTCAGGTACTTGACCGTCTCGCGCACCTGGAAGGCATAAGCCATGTCACGCTCGGCCGGGCTCAACACGCCCAGCCAGGCGGCGGTGGACAGGATCTCGATGAAGGCGGTGTCGCCATAGGCACCGATCGAACGGCCGTAGCAGAAGCCGTCGCCACGCAGGTTCAGGCGCGGCAGCACGACATCCACCGCCTTGCGCAGCCAGGCCTTGAGCTGCGGCGTGACTTCCATGCCGGTCTCGACGAAGCGGTAGCAGATCTCGCCGATCAGCAGCACGCTGTAGCGGTCGAAGCGCCCCTCACCGTCGGTTTCGTCGGAGAAGCCGAACTCGCCGGAATAGGTCTCGTAGTGCTTGATCGTCTTGGCCAGCAGCACTTCGCTGCCGCTGGCATCCTCCCAGCCCATCAGGTAACGCAGGCGGGCGATGCTGAAGGCCACGCCGTAGTAGTTCGTCGGCAGGTTGATCAGCGTGTAGCCCTGCGCCACGTCGACAAAGCGGCGCCAGTCCAGGCGCTCGCGCAGACGCGCCAGGGTGGCCTCGTCCAGCGCCTGCTCCAGCAGGCCGGCCTCGCGCAGGCGATTCAGCGCCGCCACGTAGTAATAGATGCCCCAACTGTCGTTGTCGTCCTCCAGGGTCAGGGCCGCGATGCGGCGGTAGCCTTCGAGGTAGGACTGGAAACGCGTACCCTGGCGGTCAGCCCCCAGCAAGAGGTAGGAGAGACCGAAGGCAATCTTGCCGGGCAGGAACTTGTCCTTGCCGGTGAATACCACCGTGTGGTCGATCACCAGTTCCTTGCCGGCCGCGTCGAGCAGACCGAAGAAATGGTCGAGCTGCGGCAGCATGTAATGTGTGACGAGTTCCTTCAGCGGCGTAGCCCGCAGCGCACTGAGCTGGGCCTCGGTGGGACAGGCCGGCGCCAGCGCGACGGCAGGCTGAGGCAAGGTGTTGACGGACATCAGCATGGCTCCAAGTGAAAAGTACGATCCGACCCGTATTATTTTGGTGAAAGTAAAACGTTTAACTCGATTAAGAATATGTCACCAAAAGCCTCGGGTCAAGGCCGCTGCGCCGTACTCACCGCCCCGAACAGACCGCTCACGACGCCCACCCGCCGGGTGGCGCCGCTGTGACACCGCACATTGACGCCACTGGCCTGCCCGCCTTAATGTGCAGGCACCCCGTGGGCGACCCCGCCCGTGGCGCCTCTAACCAGCACTCGCACCATGCAGATCAAGCGCACCGCGACGATTCGCGATGTGGCCAACGCGGCCGGCGTATCCACCGCCACGGTTTCCAAGTTCATCAACGGCCTGCAGCGCTTCACCCCCGAGGTGGAAAAGCGTTTGCGCGAAGCCATCGAGAAGCTCGGTTATCGCCAGAATCCGCTTGCGCGCAGCATGGTCACCGGCGAGACGCGCAACTTCGGCGTCGCCGTGCTGGACGTGCGCAACCCGCATTTCGCCAACATCGTGAAGGGCGCCAACCGCGTCGCGCTGGAACACGACTACAACCTGCTGGTGGTCGACCTGCAGGAGCGCCAGTCGCACGAACGCCACCTGCTCGAAGCCCTGTCGATGCGCGTGGACGGCCTGATCGTCAGCTCGCGCGTGCCAGACGACTCGATCTCCTGGCTGACCGAACTGGGCAAGCCGGTGGTCTTCTTCGGCCGTCTGCAGCGGCCCGGCATCATGTGCGTACGCACCGACGGCTTCCAGGCCGCCTACATGCTGGGCAAGCACCTGCTGGAAACGGGGCGCAAGCGCGTCGCCTATCTCGGTTTCCTGCCTGCGCGCTGGAACCACGAACGCCTGCTGGGCGTGAACTCGGCGCTGTCCGAGGCCGGCCTGTCGGTGATCCAGCATTCGGTGGACTTCCCCACGCTGGAGGGCGGCCAGGCCGCCGCCGCCGGCCTGCTGATGTCGGGCCAGCGCCCGGATGCCGTGGTCTGCTACAACGACCTGATCGCCATTGGCCTCATGCACGAAGCCCAGCAACTGGGCCTGCGTGTGCCGGAAGACCTCGCCGTGGCGGGCTTCGACGACATCCCGGTGGCGCGCTTCATGACCCCCGCGCTGACCACCGTGCACATGCGGAGCGAGGAACAGGGCGAAACCGCCATGCGCTGCCTCATCAACGCGGTGACGACCGGCGCCACCGACACCGACATCCTGCTCGAACCGCGCCTGATCCCGCGCGCCTCAACCGCGCGCCGCTTCTGAAGCGGCGCGCCTGAATGCAGAACGCCCCTTGCGGGGCGTTCTGCATTGGGCGTACTCGTGCGTTATCGCATCTGCGCCGCCAGTTGCTGCAGGCGGGCAATGCGCTCCTCGGTGTGCGGGTGGGTGGAAAACAAGCCAGCCAGGCCGCGCCCCGACAGCGGGTTCATGATCATCATCTGCGCCGTCTCGGGGTGCGCCTCGGCCGGCGCCATCGGGATGCCGCTGGCGTAGGCGTGGATCTTGTGCAGCGCACTGGCCAGCGCCAGAGGGTCGCCGGAGATTTCCGCGCCACCACGGTCGGCCTCGAACTCGCGGGCGCGCGAGATCGCCATCTGGATCAGGCTGGCGGCCAGCGGCGCCAGCAACATGACCGCGATGCTGGCGATCGGATTGGCCGGGCGGCCTTCGCTGTCGCGCCCGCCGAAGAACACGGCGAAGTTCGCCAGCGCCGAGATCGCCCCCGCCATGGTGGCCGAGATGGTGGAGATCAGGATGTCGCGGTGCTTCACGTGCGCCAGTTCATGCGCCATCACGCCGCGCAGCTCACGCTCCGACAGCAGTTGCAGGATGCCGCTGGTGGCCGCGACGGCCGCATGCTCCGGATTGCGCCCGGTGGCGAACGCGTTTGGCTGGGCCTCGTTGATGATGTACACCTTGGGCATCGGCATCTGGGCACGCCCGGCCAGTTCCCTCACCATGTTGTACAGGTAAGGGGAGGTGGTCTCGTCCACCTGCTGCGCGTTGTACATGCGCAACACCATCTTGTCCGAGAACCAATACGAAAACACGTTCATCGCGCCGCCGAACAGCAGCGCCAGCAGCATGCCCTGCTGACCGCCGATCATGCCGCCCACGACGCCAAACAGCGCCATGATGGCCGCCATCAGGATGGACGTCTTGACCCAGTTGAACATTGCCTTTGCCTCGTGTCAGGTAACGCGCCACATGGCGCAATGCTTAGATCGGGACGGGGACGAAAGTTTCAATCCTTCACCACGGAGAAGGCGTCACCCGGCTGCAAGGCGAGGCCACGCAGGAACTCCCCCGCCGGCAGGCGCTTGCCCCCCGGCTTCTGCAGTTGGGTCAGGCGCAATGCGCCTTCGCCACAGGCCACCACCACCCCCTGCGCATCGGCAGCCAGCACCGTACCAGGCTGCGCGCTCCCTTCGACCGCCTCGCCAGCCCACAGCTTGAGCGTCTGCTCGCCGAACTGTGCGGCGCCTCCTGGGAAGGGATTGAAGGCGCGCAGCTTGCGTGCGAGTACGGCGGCCGGCTGGCGGAGGTCCAGCAGGGCCTCAGCCTTGTCGATCTTGTGGGCGTAGGTCACGCCCTCGGCCGGCTGCGGGGTGCGCGCGAGCGGTCCCTGGGCAAGCTGTCGCAAGGCGTCCACGATCATCTCGCCGCCCATCGTCGCCAGCTTGTCATGCAGGCTGCCGGTCGTGTCGCTATCCAGGATCGGGAGCGCACGCATCGAAATCATGTCACCGGTGTCCAGCCCGGCATCCATCTGCATGATGGTGATGCCGGTCTCGGCGTCACCGGCCTCGATGGCGCGATGGATCGGCGCCGCACCGCGCCAGCGCGGCAGCAGCGAGCCATGAATATTGAGACACCCCGCACGCGGCAGATCCAGCACCGCCTGCGGCAGGATCAGGCCATAGGCCGCGACCACCAGCACGTCCGGCGCACAGGCCGCGAGGCGCGCCCTTTGTTCCTCGGTACGCAGGCGCTCGGGCTGATCAACTTCGATGCCGCGCGCCAGGGCCACCTGCTTCACTGCGCTGGGCTGCAACTGCATGCCGCGCCCGGCCGGCCGGTCCGGTTGAGTCAGCACCAAGGGCACATCGAAGCCGGCGTCGAGGATGGCGCGCAGCGCAACGGCAGCGAATTCCGGCGTACCGGCAAAGGCGATTTTCATGTCAATTCAGGACTGAGGACTGAGGAAGCATGCGCCAGCAGCGCCGGCGAAAGATGTCACTCAGTCCTGGTTACGCAGTAATCCGCGCCCGCTTGGCCAGCTTGGTCTTGATGCGGTTCTGCTTCAGGTTCGACAGGTACTCGACGAAGACCTTGCCGTCCAGGTGGTCGATCTCGTGCTGGATACACACAGCCAGCAGCCCCTCGGCCTCGAACTCGGTCTGCTTGCCCTGGGCGTCGAGCGCCCGTACCCGAATCCACGCCGCCCGGCTGACTTTTTCATAGATTCCAGGCACGGACAGGCAACCTTCCTCGCACAGCTGTTCGCCACTGCGCTCAATGATCTCGGGGTTGATCAGCGCCATCAGCCCGGTCTTGTCATCGCTGGCGTCGATGACCACGATACGTTCGTGCACATTGACCTGGGTGGCCGCCAGGCCGATGCCCGGCGCCGCATACATGGTCTCGGCCATGTCGGCGATCAGGGTGCGGACTCGCTCGTCCACCACCTTAACGGGCTTGGCGACGGTGTGCAGACGGGGGTCGGGAAAGTGCAGGATGGGCAGCAGGGCCATTCGTCCGAATATCCAGAAAACCTTGATGGGTGAAGCAACTACGTGCAGAATCTAACGCAAAACATGAAACTCCGCAGCCAGCGTCGTAGCTGTTTTGTCCATCGGCTCACCGGCCATGAATCAAGAACCGCCATCGCCATGCCGATGGTGACGGAAGCGAAGGACCACTTCTTTCGGGGCCTCCCATGAATCGGATTATATCTGCGCTGTTCCTGTCCCTCACCGCCGCTGCGGCCTACCCCGTCCTGGCGGCCGATGCGCCGGCCACGCCTGCGGGCGAGACCAAGGGCGACAAGGTCCAGTTGGCCCCCGACGCACCGGACAGCTACACGGTCGTCAAGGGTGACACGCTGTGGGGCATCTCCGGCAAGTTCCTCAAGCAGCCCTGGCGCTGGCCCGAGGTATGGCGCCTCAACAAGGACCAGATCCGCAACCCCCACCTGATCTATCCGGGGCAAGTCATCGTGCTCGACCGCAACGGCCCCTACCTGAGTGTAGGCAAGCAGATCGGCACCAGTGGCGACACCCGTTTGAGCCCTCAGGTCTATGCCACGCCGGCCGACAGCCCGATCGCCAGTATCCCGATGGACCTGATCCGCCAGTTCCTGGTCGAGCCGATGGTCGAGGAGGGGCCGGACGACGCCAGCAAGCCCACCCTGGTCGCGATGCAGGACGACCGCGTGCTGGCTGGTACCGGCGATATCGTCTTTGCCAAGAACCTCACGCCCGGCATCGAAAGCTGGCAGATCTATCGCCGTGCCGAACCGCTGCGCGACCCCGTCACCAACCAGATTCTCGCCTACGAAACCGTGGTGACCGGTACGGCGCAAGCGCTTTCTCCCGGTGAGGGCAACAAGGCCGCCGTTCTGAAGATCACCAAGGCCAAGCGCGAGATCAACATCGGCATGCGCCTGGCGCCAACCGGCAAGGACGACACAGTCTCCCTCACCCCGCACGGAGCGCCGGCCAACCTCAGCGGCAAGGTCCTGGGCATCACCGACGGTGTGTTCGAGACCGGGCGCATGGGCGTGATCTCGCTGGGCGTCGGCAAGAGCAACGGCGTCGAGCCGGGCCATGTGTTCGCCCTGCACCGCAATCGCGGCCAGGTCCGTTACACCCTGGACGGTCGTCCCGAAACCTGGGAACTGCCCGAGGACCGTTACGGCCTGGTTTTCGTCTTCCGTGTGTTCAACCGCGTGTCCTACGCGCTGGTGGTGGAAAGCAATAACTCCGTGCGTGTCGGCGACGACGTGCGCGCCCCCTGATTGCAGCCCGACCCGGACCTGCATGACTGGTTGCGCCTGACGCTGGTTCCGGGCATCGGCCCGGAACGGCAACGCCAGCTTCTGGCCACTTTCGGCCTGCCGGATCGGGTCTTTGCCGCAAGTCGTCTATCTATTGCGGCCGTCATTGGCGAACGCCTCGCCGACAGCCTCCTTGGAACCGACAACAGCGCCGCCATCGCGCATGCGCTGGCCTGGGCTCAGGAGCCCGGCAACCGTCTGCTGACCCTGGCCGATCCGGCCTACCCCCAAGCCCTGCTGCAAACGGCCGACCCGCCGACACTGATCTATGCCAAGGGACACATCGAGCTTTTGAACCGCCCGGCGTTGGCCGTGGTCGGCTCACGCAATGCGACCCCGCAGGGCATGCAGAACGCGGAGGCCTTCTCTGCCGCCTTGGCCAACGCCGGTCTGTGCATCGTCAGCGGCCTTGCCCTCGGCGTCGATGCAGCCGCCCATCGTGGCGGATTGCGCGGCGAGGGACGCACCATCGCCGTGATCGGCACCGGCGCAGACCGTGTCTATCCGGCCCGCAATGCCGCCCTGGCACGAGAAATCGCCGAAAATGGCGTGATCCTCAGCGAATTCCCTCTCGGCACCCCCGCCGCCGCGCACAATTTCCCGCGCCGCAACCGCCTGATCGCCGGCCTGGCAAAAGGCACGCTGGTCGTCGAGGCCGCGCCTGGTTCGGGCTCGCTGATCACAGCCCGGCTGGCCGGCGAGCTGGGGCGCGAGGTGTTCGCCATCCCGGGCTCGATACACTCGCCCTTGTCCAAGGGCTGCCACCAGCTCATCAAGAGCGGCGCCAAACTGGTCGAAAGCGCGCAGGACGTGCTGGAGGAGCTGCGCTGGCCGGCACTCGGCACCATTGCCACACCGCCGACGAGCACCACACGCGCCGACCGCTCACCGGAAGAGGCGCGCGTGCTGGCAGCGCTGGGGCACGACCCACAGGACGTGGATACCCTGGTCCAGCGCAGCGGCTTGACGCCCGATGCGCTCTTCGTCATCCTGACAACACTGGAACTCGAACAATGCATTGGGCGCTTGCCCGGCAACCGGTTCCAGAGGCTCGAATGAACGCTACAGGCATGGATGTTCGGCAGCTTCTGCATCCATTCGTCAGATATTCACGGATCTGCTCCTGGCTGTCGCAGTAAAAGGAAGCAGGGATAGGCGTCCAGCGAGGCTCGTCATGATCGAAATACTGGTGTATCTCTTTGAAACCTACGGCTATGCCGATGCCTGCCCGGAGGAGCCGGAGCAGCTCTCGCGCAAACTGGCCGCGGCCGGCTTCGAAGAGGCCGAAATCTCCGACGCCATCGCCTGGCTGGCCGATCTGCGCCGCGTGGCCGATGCGCAACCCCCGGCGCGTAGCGCCGACACGCGCTCCCTGCGTATCTTCAGCGACGACGAACAGCGCAAGCTGGACGCATCCTGTCGCGGCTTCCTGCTGTTCCTGGAGGGCGCCGGCGTACTGGATGCCAACCGGCGCGAGCTGGTACTGGAGCGGGCCCTGGCGCTGCCGGACAGTGAAGTGTCGCTGTCCAAGTTCAAGGTCATCGTGCTGATGGTGCTGTGGCAGCAACAAGCCAGCGTGGATGCCCTGATCCTCGACGAATTGCTGACCGAAGAGGTCGATGCCGAGGACGAGTGGGACAGCGCCATCACGTTGCATTGATACCGCCCAGACGGCGGCCCTGACTTGCGGCCGGCTTGCCGGCCCCTCTATTATCCGGCTCAACTCCCATGGCAGCGCCCTGTGCGCGGCCTCACTGCCGGTATTTCCATAGCATGAGCAAACAGCTGATCATCGCCGAAAAGCCTTCGGTGGCGCAGGACATCGCCCGCGCACTGGGCGGATTCACACGCCAGGGCGACTACTTCGAGAGTGAGGAATTCGTCCTCTCCTCGGCCATCGGCCACCTGCTGGAACTGGCGGTGCCCGACGAATTCGAAGTCAAGCGCGGCAAATGGTCCTTCGCCCACCTGCCCGTCATTCCGCCGCATTTCAAGCTGAATCCGATCGAGAAGACGGAGGATCGGCTCAAGCTGCTAGCCCGCCTGATCAAGCGCAAGGACGTTGTCGGCCTGATCAACGCCTGTGACGCGGGGCGCGAGGGTGAGTTGATCTTCAATTACATCGTCGAGCATTCCGGCACCTCCAAGCCGGTGCGCCGCCTGTGGCTGCAAAGCATGACCGCGCAGTCGATCCGCGACGGTTTCCACAGCCTGCGCAGCGCCAACGAGATGTCCGGCCTGCGTGAGGCCGCGACATGTCGCGCCGAGAGCGACTGGCTGATCGGCATCAACGGCACACGTGCGATGACGGCCTTCAACTCGAAGACCGGCGGCTTCCACCTGACCACGGTGGGCCGCGTGCAGACGCCCACGCTGGCCATCGTGGTCGAGCGCGAGGAGCGCATCCGCCAGTTCAAGTCGCGCGACTACTGGGAGGTCGAGGGCCAGTTCGGCGCCGCGGCCGGCGAGTACCTCGGGCGCTGGTTCGACGAGAAGTTCAAGAAGGACGAGAACGACGAACACGCCAATGCCAATCGCATCTGGGACAAGGCGCGTGCCGAGGCGATCAAGACCAAGTGCCTGGGCAAGCCAGGCAAGGTCGAAGAGGAATCCAAGCCCTCCAGCCAGCTCTCGCCCCTGCTGTTCGATCTGACTTCGCTACAACGCGAAGCCAATGGTCGCTTCGGCTTCTCGGCGCGCACCACGCTGCAGATCGCCCAGGCGCTGTACGAGAAGCACAAGGTGCTGACCTATCCGCGTACCGACGCGCGCGCATTGCCGGAGGACTATGTCGGTCAGGTGCCGGGCATCCTCGGCAGCCTGCCGGCCGAATACCAGCAATTCGCCACCGAGATCATCAAGCGCGGCTGGGTGAAGCCCAACAAGCGCATCTTCAACAACGCCAAGATTTCGGACCACTTTGCCATCGTGCCCACCGGTACGGCGCCGAAGAACCTGTCCGAGGCCGAAACCAAGATCTACGACATCGTCACCAAGCGCTTCATGGCGGTGTTCTACCCGGCGGCCGAGTTCCAGATCACCACCCGCATCACGCGTGTCGAAGGCGAGGCCTTCAAGACCGAGGGCAAGGTGATGGTGAATGCCGGCTGGCAGATCATCTACGGTAAGGAAGCTGCGGCAGAAGGCGAAGAGGCTACCGGTTCGCTGGTACCGGTGAAACCTGGCGAAACCATCGGTACCGAGGGCGTCAACGTCAAGTCGCTGCAGACCAAGCCGCCGGCACGCTTCAATGAAGCGACGCTGCTGTCCGCCATGGAAGGCGCCGGCAAACTGGTCGACGACGAGGAACTGCGCGCCGCCATGGGCACGCGTGGCCTTGGCACGCCGGCCACGCGTGCCCAGATCATCGAGAACCTGATCGCCGAGACCTACATGCTGCGCGAGGGCCGCGAGCTGATCCCGACGGCCAAGGCCTTCTCGCTGATCACGCTGCTGCGCGGCCTGGGCATCGCCGAACTGGCTTCGCCCGAACTGACCGGCGAATGGGAGTACAAGCTCGCGCAGATGGAGAAGGGCGAGCTGTCGCGCGGCGACTTCATGGAACACATCGAGGCCATGACGCGCGACATCGTCGAGCGCGCCAAGCGCTACGAGTCCGACACGGTGCCGGGCGATTTCGCCACGCTGCAGACGCCTTGCCCCAAGTGCGGCGGCGTCATCAAGGAGAACTACAAGAAGTTCCAGTGCCAGTCCTGCGAGTACTCGCTGTGGAAGATCGTCGCCGGCCGCCAGTTCGAGCTGCACGAGATCGAAACCCTGCTGTCCGCCGGCAAGGTCGGCCCGCTGCTGGGCTTCCGCAACAAGATGGGGCGGACCTTCAACGCCGAGATCAAGCTCAACGACGACAAACTGCCGGAGTTCGATTTCGGCCAGCCGCGCGAGGACGAGGGCGGGGAGGCGCCAGACTTCTCCGAGCAGACCTCGCTCGGTGCCTGCCCCAAGTGTGGCAGCGGCGTGTATGAGCATGGCATGGCCTACGTGTGCGAGAAGGCGGTGGCCGTGCCCAAGGCCTGCGACTTCCGCTCCGGCAAACTGATCCTGCAGCAACCCATCGAGCGCGAGCAGATGGAGAAGCTCTTGCAGGATGGTCGCACTGCCTTGCTGACAGGCTTCGTGTCGGCACGCACACGGCGCAAGTTCTCGGCCTTCCTGGTGCGTGGCGCCGACGGCAAGGTCGGCTTCGAGTTCGAGAAGAAAGAGCCGAAAGCCGGTGCCGCGAAGAAGGGAGCGGCGAAAGCGAGCGCCAAGAAGGCGGACGGGGACGACGGCGACGCCGCGGAAGCCAAGCCGGCGAAATCGACCAAACCCGCGACCAAACCCGCAGCCAAGCCCGCAACCAAGAAGGCCACACGCAAGAAGGCGGAAGCCTGAGCTAGCGCGAAGCGCAGCAGAAAAACAAAACGGGGCGCGCAGCCCCGTTTTGTTTTTCCCCTTCGCCCGCTTGCGGGAGAGGGGAAACGAAGGCTTACACCACCAGCGCCGGATCGATCTGCAGGAACGCATCCAGCTCCGCCGGCGTGCCCAGCACGTGCACGTCCTGCAGCGCGAGGTCGGCGATGGAGATCTTGCCGCCTTCGGCCAGCAGTTGGCGATACAGCGGCGCGATGTAGCGCTCGCCGCGTACCAGATTGGCCGGGTCGGCGAAGAAGCGATCGTAGGCCTGCACGTAGCGGCCGGCCTGCGCGAACCAGTACAACCCGATCGAGGCGTAGTCCGAGATGCGCTTCTTCTCGGCCAGGTCGGTGGCCCAGCCATCCTCGCCCAGCTTGACGAAGCTCCAGTGATCGCCGGGCACCTGGAAGCAGGGCACCCAGCCGTCGGAGCCAGCACGGATGTCGGCCGGGTTCAGCGCACGCGGATTCACGTAGGTGTCGATGTTGTAGACCAGCAGCGGCGCCTCGGGCCGCCACAGCTCGCGCGACACGTAGGCGCTGGTGGCCTGGCCGTCGGTGAGCTGATCGAGTTCGACGATGTGCACGTCCTCCAGGCCCAGCAGTTCGCAACGACCGCGCACGTAGTCGGCCGAGCGGTTCTCGGCCAGGCACACAAAGACCAGCCGACTGTCGCGCGCGAGGAAATGGCGCAGCGACAGCATCGACCAGTCGAACAGACTGCGCCCGTGCGCCAGGATTTCGTACTTGGGCACCGTGTAGCCCGCGTCGTAGAAGCGCGAGCCGCGTCCGGCCATGGTGATGACGATGTTGTGGCTCATGCGGCCATCCTCACTCTTGTCCCAGGAGCTGCTGGATCTCTTCCTCGCTCATGCGCAGGAATTCGTCCGGGCGCACCGCGCGGTCGTCGATGTAGAAACCCTTGTTGCGTGGCCAGGGCTTGCCGAACAGGATCTCGTCGTAGGGCACGTCCCATTTCGCCAGCCATTCAAGCAGCACCGGCGCGGTGTGCTTGTTGATGAGACCCAGGTTGTTGTTGTAGGTCTTCATGTTGCGCGAGGTGAACAGCAGGATGCGGTAGCCCTTGGCCTGGTATTCGCGCAGCTTGTCGATGATGGCCGCCTTGGGCGCCAGCTCGGCATAGGACTGGTTGGGCGTCTTGATGTCGCACAGCGTGCCATCGATATCGACGACCAGCGTGCCTTCCTTTTCTTCAAATGCGGTGTTCACCTTCGACCTCGTCGAGAATCTGGCGTGCCTTCAACAGGAAGGCAATGACCTTGTTGGGATAGTCGATGTGCAGCGGCAGCATCGACAGGAACAGCGAAGCCTCGCCCAGTCGCATGATGCGGGCATCATGGCCCATGACCTTCACGCGCTGCAGGAAGATCGGCTTGAGCGTGGCGTGATTGGTGTGCGTAAAGCGCAGCACCAGGTCGTTGTTGTCGGCAAAGCCGACGTTGTAGAGACCGTTGTTGATGAAGTCGTAGTCGCCCAGCGCGCTGTGCGAGACCTTGCACAGGTCGTACAGCGGGTGCGTCCACAACTCGCTCTCGGTGGTCGCGCCCTTGGGGTCGATCAGTTTGAGCAGGTAGCGGCTCTGGTCGTACAGCACGTTGGAGAAGCAGGGGTCGCCGTGGCCGACCACCTGGTGGTCGAAGGCGAAGCCCTTCTCGAAGCGCTGGTAGAGCTTGAGGTAGCGCTCGAGCTGGCGCGTGATGTCGAGCTCTGCCGTGGCGCTGGCGGCGAGCTGGTTGATGCGCCGGCCTTCCTCCATCGACAGGAACTGTTTGACGCGCGACTCCAGCTTGGTCACGAACAGCTCGCGCGCCGCCGCTGCGGACTGCTCCTTGCTGCAGGCCTGGCGCGGGCGCTCGGCGAGGAAGAACAGCAGGCGCTCGACGAAGGGGGCGAAGGTGTCGGCCTCGAAGGCGCCGTGCACCCACTGCAGCGCGGCGTCGGCGAGGTAGTAGCGCAGCATCTTGTAGGACGCGCGCTCGCCCTCGTCCTGGAAGTCGAAGGGCTGGATCAGCCAGGGGCGCATCGCCTCCGGCACCAGGCCGTAGAACGAGTATTCCGCCAGCATCTTGCGTTTGTCGGTCGAGCGCTTGGTGTAGTAGTAGGCGTCGATCTGCACCTCGTTGAAGTGGCGCGTCGCCGTCGAGCCGCAGGTGAAGGACAGGAAGTCGCGGATCTTGCCCAGATCCAGCGGCTCCACCGACTGCACGCGCTGGCTGCCTTGCCAGCCCTGTTCCCACTGATGCAGCGGCGCCGCCGTGAAGCCTGACCATTGCTCGACCAAGGCATGCGCATTGCGCAGGAAGACCAGCAGCGGCTTGTACAGGCTGTCGGTGAAGTCCTCTTCCGCATAGGGCAGGCGCTCGATCAACTGGGTCAGGCGTTCGGGCTGCATGAAGCCGGCGCGGCCGGCGATCACGCAGGCGGCCGTGTCCTCGCTGCTGCCTTCCAGCGTGGCGCGCAGGGTGGCCAGATCATCGGCCGTGCGCAGGTGGATCAGGCGTTCGCGTGCCCAGGCCGGCAGTGCAGCACGGAAGTGTTCGATCAGCGGGCGACGCTTGAAGATGATGTCGCCATAGCGGCGCGGGCCGACCAGGCTGCGCACATCGCCGGTGGCGAACTCGCGGTCGTCGAGGATCAGCAGGAGTTTGGCATGCAGGTCCGACATCTCAGGCCCTCAGGAGTTTGAAGCGCGCGGCCAGCCATACGACCAGCAGGAACACCAGGGTCAGCACCACCAGCGCGAGCGACTGGTAGAGGCCGAAGGCATTGGCCCCGCCGGCCGCGCCGCCCGGCAGACTGGCCAGCAGACCGGAGGCGAACAGCGCCGCAAAGTCAGGTTCGCCAATGGATAGCTGGTTGATGAACAAGGACAGGGCCAGGATCTCGATGGCCCAGATCAGCACCGACAGCAGCAGGAAGCCGGACAGGCGCCCTTCCACCGATTTGTAGATATCCATCTCCAGACGACGCAGCACGTGGCTCGCGCGCAGCAGCGCAAGACCGCGTGGCGTATGGCTGGCCAGCACGAGGTGGCGGTTCAGGTAGACGAAGACCTTGGCCACCGCGAACAGGCCCAACAAGCCAAAGGCGCTGGCCAGCACGAACAGGACGAAGACGGTGCGCATGGCGGGCGGCACGCCGATGTTGAAGAGATACAGGCCGAGGATGAAGGCGGTGATCACCAGCACGTCGCCGAAGCGCTCGGCCAGCCACACGGCCAGCGCCTTCTGGCGCCGCGCGAAGACATGGAAGAAGGCCGCCAGGCGCAGCACTTCGCCGATCTTGAAGGGCAGGAAGCTGCTTGGAAATGCCGTCAGGGTGTGCGCCGCGATCAGCGGGAAGGCCTTGTCGCGCTCATCCAGCGTGAGCAGGGCCAGGCGCAGCATGCGGAAGATGTGCGAGCACAGGTACAGCGCGGTCACGCCGACCAGGCCCGCCCAATGCGTGTCATGGCCGAAGCCTGCGATGGCCGGCGCGCGCAGCCACAGCCAAGCGAGCACCACGCCCAGCAGCAGGAAGAGGTAGACGCGGACGCTGCGGCTCATGCTGGCTCAGACCGCGCGGTCCTGGCGGTGCTGGATCTGCCCGCTGTAGGCCTCGAAGGCGCGCGCGCGCAGCTCCGTAGCGAGGAAGGCGCCGCGGCGCAGGCCGTAGCCGGCGAGCAGGCCCAGCACCTTGAAGGCCTGGCGGAACAGCTTGACGTTGGAGATCTGGTCTTCCTCGCGCCAACTGATGGGGAAGAAGCGCACCGTCTGCCGGCGGTGATAGCTCGCCAGCAGCATCACGTAGTTGAAGGTCAGGTCGTCGGGGAAGGGCTTGTAGTAGAAGTCGCGGTAAGCAGCCAGGCGATACAGGTTCAGTCCCGAGCCCAGGTCGTGGATGGCGCGCAGCGCGACCAGCGAGAACAGCGCGTTATAGACGTGGTTGCCGAAGGTGCGGAACCAGGAGTAGCCCTTGAGCTGACTGCCGCGCATGAAGCGCGCGCCGAGCAGGCAATCGACCTCCTTGTGTGCGCCGGCTTCGAGCTGAGGGATCAGGTCGCGGATGTCGGCCTGGTCGTCGCCGTGCAGCACCACGAGGGTGTCGAAGCCCTGCTCCACCGCGTAGCGGAAGGCCGCCTTGTGCGAACCGCCCAGACCGTAGTTGTCGTCGTTGCGCCAGGCGATGAAGTTGCACGCCTTGAGCACTGTCTTGCCGCGCTCGATGGCGGCTTCCAGCGTGCGATCCGGCGAGCGGTTGTCCACCACCATGACGGTGTCGACCCAGGCTTGCACGCGCTCGTCGAACTGCTCGATGACGCGCGTGATCTGCGCTTCGCAACGGTAGGCGGGAATGAAGACGAGGATGCGCGGAAGGTCTGCCATGTCAGGACGGTGTGGCCTCCTGCATGAAGCGGGTGAGCCACTTCATGAACAGGAAGTTGGTGACGAGGTTGAACGGGGTGATGATGATCTTCGCGGCAACCGCGGCATTGGCGAGGAGCCATGCCGGCAGCGCCGGCGCCTGCAAGGCCGCGACGACAAGATGCAGCAGTTGCGAGTAAGCCAGGATGGAGAGGAACTGGAAGCCCCAGTAGGCGAACAGGAAGCGGCCACGCGCCGCGCCCGCGCGGCCGAACACCGTCTTCAGCGAAGTGAACCAGACGAAGGTGACCCCGACGTAGGACGACACGAAGTTGGCGATGAAACCCGGCACATCGAACAGCTTGACCAGCAGCGTGAAGGTGCCGAAGTCGCACAGCCAGCCCAGCCCCGAGAGGAACGCGAAGCCGAGGAACAGGCGCAGCAGCGCGAGCATGCGGCGTGGCGCGCTGGCGTCCTGTGATGGCGATGTGCTTGCATCCATGCTTGATGATCCTGGATCGGTATGCGGCGGGCCCGGTGAGCATACTGGAAAGGGGCGCCGGAACGGCCTCTGGGCGCGGTCTGCGCAGGCCTGCATTGTGGCGTATGTGACGAACTTCCGGATGCTGCACTGCGGTCGGCACGCGGCCGCTTGCGGCCCCGTGCCGCCGCGCTGCATGCTACGCCTCCGACGGGGCCGGACGGCCTCCGCCGGGCGGCCCTTGCTGCCCTTGCGGAGGGTCGGCTACCCTCGCCGCACATCATAAGGACGCCCGCCGGCGAGCGGGTCGACGAGGAAGGATCATGGAGACAACGACGCAAGAAGCCGCGCCCACCCCGGTACCCAGTGCCTGGCAGCGCATCCTGCAGCATCCGCATTTCGCCATCTGGGCGATCGTGCTGCTCAGCACCGTGCTGAACTTCGTGCTGGTGTTCCAGGGCTCGCAGTACCAGCAGTACCTGACCAGCGACATGCACGGCTACTGGGAACGTGCCCAGCAGATCTTCAACGGCGATGAGATGGACCCCAACACCTGGGTCTCCAACGCACCCTTCTATCCGCGCGTCATCGCCATGCTGTTCGCGTGGTTGAACTACTTCCACCTCAACGGCTGGTTCCTCGAAGCGATCCTCAGCGTCAACATCCTGGTGTGCGCGCTGGGCAGCTTCGCCCTTTACGGCATCGGCCAACAGGTGCTGGGCAACCGACGCGGCGCACTGTGGCTGGCTGGCGTCTATGCCTTCTCCTATCCGCGCCTGTACTTCAACACTTTCGTTCTGGGCGAACCCTTCGCGGTGCCGCTGATCATCTGCGCGATCTGGCTCATGTACCGCTACCGCGACAGCTATCACGTGGCCTGGAGCGGCCTGCTGCTGGCCTTCGCGGTCGGCGTGCGCCCATCCAACGGCCTGCTGGCCGCGCCGCTGGCGCTGTACATCTTGTTCGCCGGGCATTGCTGGCGGCCCAGCGAGTGGCGCCAGTGGTGGCCCGCGCTGTGGCCGCGCGTGCTGCGCACGGCGGCGTTCTCGGCCGCCTTCCTGGCCTTCATCTTCACCATCCTGGCCGAGAACAATCGCATCTCGCACGGCCAGTTGCGCGGCATGACGGCGCACGCCGGCTACAACTTCTTCCTCGGCCAGGCGCAATCACACAAGATCGTCAGCAGCTACGACGGCATCACCTACATCTTCGTGCCCTCGTCGGTGGCCGGCAATCCGGAGTACGGCACGGTCACGACCAACATCCCGATCTACGCCTCGGAGCGCTTCTTCGAGGAGGGCAAGAAGATCCTCGCCGCGCATCCCGGGCTGTACTGGGATCACCTCAAGGACTACCGCCAGCTCTTCTTCGACAACCTGTTCCCGGCGGTGCCCAGCGTGTGGGGCTTCGACCAGTTGTTCGATCCCTTCCGCTACCTCAGCTTCTTCATGCTGGTGTTCAGCGGCCTGGCCTGGATCGGCTGGCGCGAGCGCTCGCTGCGCCGCGCCGACGTACTGCTGTTCGGCAGCATCTTCGGCCTGTGCAGCGCCTCGCTGTTCTTCTTCACGATCACCCACCAGTACTTCCTGAACTTCTCGTACAGCGTCTACGTGCTGGCGGCGCTGGCCCTGGCCAGCGTGCTGCGCCACTACCAGGCCTATCGCCGCAGCATCCTCGCCTATGTTGGCGTGGTGCTGCTCGCCACCGCGGCGCACTATGGCTGGCAGGCGGTGCGCACGCACTTCATCGAGCAGAAGATCCGCGTGACGATCGAGCAGAACGATGGGGAGATCATGAGCTTCAGCCAGCCGAAGAAGGTGACGCTCACCCAGAACATCATCGTCGACAAGCTGCGCTTCACCGAGTCGGAGAGCCTCACCCATATCTCGCTGGGCGACCTGCCCTTCGTCGACACCTTCTACATGACCGCCGAGACCGAGCTGGAGGTGCTCAAGGAAGGTATCTACATGCTGACCTTCTACGCCGACGATGGCTATGAGGTGCTCATCGACGGCCAGCGCGTGATGGGCCACGACGGGCTCAAGAAGATGGACGAGTTCCAGACCCGCGCCACCACCTTCCTCAAGGCCGGGCGGCACAAGATGCAGGTGCGCTACTTCGACAATGGCGTGTTCAGCGGCCTGGTCGGTTACTACCGCCGCATCGACCCGAGCCAGCCGCCGGCTTCGCCCTACGAGTACAACACGCGGCGCGGCCAGGGCAGGTTGATCGGCGAGGATGACGATAACATTCGCTTCCATCTGCCCGCCGCGAACTGAGCCCACCATGCATCCCGCCACCCACCCGACCGCCCTGCGTACCGCCGAACTGCTGAGGGCCGCGGGGCTGCCGGGGCAGGTGGTGGAGTTCGATCAGCCCACGCGCAGCGCGGCCGAGGCGGCCGAGGCCATCGGCTGCACGGTGGCGGAGATCGCCAAGTCCATCGTGTTCAAGGGAGCGCAGAGCGGCGCGGCCATCGTGGTGGTGGCCAGCGGCGACAACCGCGTCAGCGAAAAGAAGGTGGCCGCCCTGGTGGGTGAGAAGCTGGCGCGGGCCGATGCCGACTTCGTGCGCGAAGCGACCGGCTACGCCATCGGCGGGGTCGCCCCACTGGGCCATGCCGGTCCGGTGACTTTGTTGCTGGACCAGGACCTGCAGCGCTTCGCTACGGTCTGGGCGGCGGCCGGCACACCCTTCTCGGTGTTTCCGCTCACGCCGGCGCAATTAGCCGCGCTGTGCGGGGCGGAGTGGTCCGACATCCGCGTCGACTGAATCTGCTGGGCGATGGCTGCGACAGCAAGCACGGCCTCAGCCGTGACGCCCGACGCCCTGCGCTGACGCGCCCGTTCGAGCCCTCACCAGCCAATCTGGCGCAGGAACTGCCGCCCGTGCGCTGCAAAGTTCGCCTGGGGCAGGCCCAGTTCGTACACGCTGAGACTCTTGGTCAGGATGCGCCGGCTGCGCGGGTCGTAGCCGATCACCTCGTTGGTCTTGCCCTGCGGCGTGCAGATCGTTGCCCCCATGAGGCCGTCCGCCTCGTGTTCGGCCACCCACCAGCCGCTCAGCAAGGCCTTGGGGGCCACCCCAGCCAGCGACAACTGGGCTGGCAGCGCCTCCTGCGCCTCGGCCTGCACGGCGTGGGCCGCCAACTCCTGCTGCTCGGTCTCGTCGATCAGTTCGAGGAGATGCAGGGAGGTCTTGGTGAAATCAACAGCCTTGGGCTGGGTCGTGGCACTCATCGTGGCGGGCAAGCTTGCGAACGGGAAGCCATGATAGGAGCAGGGGTATACCCGCAGCAGGAACTACGACACGGCCGCCGCATGGGTCGCCCGGTTTCCTGCAACAGTCCGTGACATCCGTCCGCTCCGACAAGCGCAGGGAGATAATGGCGCCCCAACACGCGACCCTCAGGTCGCCGCCCCCAGAGAGCCCCATGAAAACCCCTGAACTCCTCGCCCCGGCCGGCAGCCTGGCCATGCTCGACACCGCGCTGGCCTATGGCGCCAACGCGATCTACGCGGGTCAGCCGCGCTACAGCCTGCGCGTGCGCAACAACGACTTCGGCGACCTGGAGGTACTCAAAACCGGCATTGATCGCGTGCACGCGGCCGGCGGCCAGTTCTACCTCGTCTCCAACATCTATCCGCACGGCGCCAAGCTCAAGACCTATCTCCGCGACATGGCGCCGGTGATCGCGCTGCAACCCGATGCGCTGATCATGTCCGACCCCGGCCTGATGATGATGGTGCGCGAGACCTGGCCGGAGCAGGCCATCCACCTCTCGGTGCAGGCCAACACGGTCAACGCGGCGGCGGTGAAGTTCTGGGCGCGCAATGGCGTATCACGCGTGATTCTGTCGCGCGAACTGTCACTGGAGGAGATTGCCGACATCCGCCAGGCCTGCCCCGACACCGAGCTGGAAGTCTTCGTGCATGGCGCGCTGTGCATCGCCTACTCGGGGCGTTGCCTGCTGTCCGGTTACTTCAACCATCGCGATCCCAACCAGGGCAGTTGCACCAATTCCTGTCGCTGGGATTTCAAGGTCCACGAAGGCCGCACCGACGCCAGCGGTGACGTGTACCTGATCGAGGAGCGCGAGCGCCGCCAGGGCAGCTACAACCTGATCGAGGAGGACGAACACGGCACCTACATCCTCAACAGCAAGGACCTGCGCGCCATCGAGCATGTGCAGCGCCTGGTGGAGATCGGCGTCGACTCGCTGAAGATCGAGGGCCGCACCAAGAGCCCCTACTACGTGGCGCGCGTGGCCCAGGCCTATCGCGCGGCCATCGACGCGGCGGTGGCGGGCTGCGCGCTCGACCCTGCCCTGATCGACTCGCTCGACGGGCTGGCCAATCGCGGCTACACCGGCGGCTTCTTCGACCGCCATCAGGACGCCGCGGCGCACCAGAACTACCTGCGCGGCAGCTCGGAATCGAGCCGCAGCCTGTACGTCGGCGACGTCGTGCAGTACGACGCGACACGCGGGCTGGCCGAGGTGGAGGTGAAGAACCGCTTCGCCGTCGGCGACCGCCTGGAGCTGGTGCAGCCCACCGGCAACCGCAGCCTGCGCGTGGACGCCATGTTCAAGGCCGATGGCACGCCCATCACGGTCGCCCCGGGCAACGGGCATCGCGTGTGGCTGGCACTGCCCGTCGACAGCCTGGGTGCCTTCGTCACGCGCTTCCTGACGCCCACGGACGCACCCGAGCCGGCAATGGAAACGGCCACCGCCTGTGGCAGTGGAGGCTGTGGCAGTTGTGCCTGATCAGGCCTGCAGCAGGCGGCTGTTGAGCGCAGCCAGGCGCGATTCGCCGACGGCCCGGCGCAGCATGCGGCGGTAGCCCGGGATGGCCTGCGGGTTGTAGAAATGCGGCCGCTCGCGCAGGCCGCGCGCGAACTCCACCGGGCGCAGGCCAGAGAGTCGCTGCAACTCGTGGATGAAATGTGGCTGGTCATAGAAGCCCGCGTCCATGACCGCGCCAGCCACGTTGGGGCTGGTGCCCAGGGCCAGGTTGCGCGCCACCTGCTGGAGGCGGGCGACGCGCGCGAAGTACTTGGGCGTCACACCATAGGCCTGGGTGAACAGGCGCTCAAAGTGGCGCAGGCTCCAGCCGCCCTCCGCCGCAAGCTGGCTGATGCGGGTGTCCGGTGCGAGGTACAGGCAGTCCTGCAGCACGTCCAAACGAGCGTCGCAGCGGCCCGGCAGGCAGGACTCGAAGAAACGCTCCAGCAGCGCCACGCGCTGCTCGGGCGTGTCCGTCAGGCTCAGCCGCTCCTGCAGGCAGGCCATCTGGCCGTTGCCCCACAGCTCGCTGGCCACGGTCAGGCGATCCTGCAGTTCGGCGAAGCTGGCCGGCACCAGATAGCGCAGGCGGCCCGGGCGGAAGGTCACGACCACCAGCTCGGCCGCGGCCGGGCTATGAATGTCCAGCACCGCATGGCGATTGACCACGAGGAAGGGCGTCGCGAACCGCGCGGCCTGCCCGGCGTGCAGGTTCTGCACCTGCAGTGGAGCCCCCAGCGGGATGCACAGCAGGGCGCCGCTGCCCGGCAGCACACGCGGCAACTCCCCGGCACTGCTGATGCCCATGATCTGGAAGTTGTCCACGAACAGGCTCAGTCGCTGCGTAGGCGTGAAGCGCTGCCACGCACAGTTGCCCAGGCAACTATGCATGCCGTGCTGATCGAAGGAGAAACTCAGGGCAGACTGCATCGCCGCATTGTAGTGCGAGCACCTCGGCGCGCGGCAAGCGGCGGCGCAACAGAGAGCTCAGGCCAACTGCGCAAAGTTGCGCAGTGCCGGCTCGGCCTCGATCTCGGCGGCCACGCGGCCGGCCAGGGTGCGCAGGAGACGGGCGATCTCGGGCGTGTGCGCCAGGCTGTCGGTGTGGTAGACGGCCAGCAAGCCGATGACCTGATCGTCGCGATCACGCAGGGGATGGCCCACATAGGCCTCGATCTCGGTGGCACCCGGGAAGAACTCCATCACGTTGCAGTGCATGGCCACCGGCTCGCCGTCGAGCACCGTGCGGCAGGGCAGGCGGTCGAGCGTGTAGCGGTAGGGGCGCTGCATGTCCTCGCCGTCTGCCAGGGCAATGACCTGACCCTGAGCGCCGTGACGCAGCACCACCATCGCGAAACGCGCCTGCAACAGCCGGGTGAGTCCCAGCAGCAGCGCCTGCAGAAAGCGCGCGCCCCGGTAGTCGGCAGTCAGTTCGGCAAGGCGCAGTGACTGCGCGGCCAGCCAGGTGTCGTCGGTCATCGTGCCCATGCCCATCGCCCTCCGGGAGATGGCTCAAGCATAGAACCCCCGGCGCCGCTTGCCGAGAGGCGCTTCAGCGCGGCAGCTCGGCGAGGTACAGCGCGGGCTCGCCCTCGAAGTCGGAGGTGAACAGCACCTGCTTCTCGTCCGGCGTGAAGGCAGGGTGCGGATGCGTGACCTGTCGGTTCTCGCGGTACTCGCGCCACGATGAGTTGTGCTGGCAGACCTTGGCGGTGGTGCGCGCCTTGAGGTCGAACAGGTAGATGAAGGGGTCGTTCTCGCGCTGGAAGCCTTCGGTGGACGCCATGTCCTGTGGCGTGCCGGAGCCGTCGGCCACGGCGAGGCTGCCGTCGAAATTGCTCATCAGGTGCGAGCAGGCCGGCATCGGCATGATGACCTCGTTCTCCAGCGTCACCGGATCGGCGGTGCAGATCCAGCGGTCGTGGCCGTCGCGGTTGAGGTAGGAGACGTACATCATCTTCGAGCCGTCCGGCACCCAGAACTCGTGGGTGCAGCGCTCGCCCGGCTCCTGCTGCTTGACCGGGCGCTTGTTCGAGCCGTCCTCGTCGACCAGCCACATGCGGGTCTCGACCAGGTCCAGCGGGCCCTCGTGGCAATAGGCCACGGTGCGGTCGTCGAAGGGGCGGTAGATGGGGTGGCCGGTCCACCGCTTCTGCTCCAGCAGCACGTGGCTCATGCCGCTCTCGATGTCGATGCTGATCAGGCGGCAGAAGGGGTTGCGCAGGTATTGCTCGCGGAACTCTTCCCAGGTGGCCAGCGCCATCAACTCGTTGGCCGCGACCTCGATGCCGACCATCTTGGTGCAGGCCGAGTTGGCGACCCAGGTGCCATAGCCCTTGAAGCCGGTGGCCACGGTGTAGACGATCTCTTCGGCCAGGGTGTCGAGGCGCACCCGGCGCAGCTCGCGCCCGCCCTTCACGTAGTAGAGGTACTGGTCGTCGGGCGACAGGAAGCAGCCGAAGGTGTTGTCGCCGCGCCCCTCGGTGAGCTGGCGTGCCTGCTGGCGCTTGAGGTCCAGCAGGTAGCAGTTCCAGTCGTTGTCGAACCAGGCGCCGAACAGCAGGTGTTCGCCGTCGTTGGTGAAGCACTTCTGGTAGAAGTAGTTACGGTGGCAGGTGACGTCACGCGGGGTGAGTCGAGTGACGCGCACCCCCGTCGCGGGGTCACGGAACTCGAAGAAACGCAGTGAAACCAGATCGCCCTTTGCCACACACCACTCCTGCCGATACAACCAGTACAAAACCAGTACAAAAAAGTGCGCTGACGGCCGGGTCAGACCGCCAGCGCTCCCAAGAGGTCGAGCAGCATCACGACAAAGCCGCTACGTCCCAATCAAACCCTGGTGTCCGCGAGGCCCTGGGCCGCGCGGTCACCCATCACTTCGCGTAGAACCACTGCTGCGGCAGCGAGGGACCCGGCGTCGGGTACACCCAGCCAGCCGGCATGGCCTCATACACATTCGACAGGCTGGCGCGGCGGATCGCGTTGTCGCGCGGCGGGCGCACGATGCCCAGCACCTCGAACTCGTCGGCGGCCAGCGCGAGGATCTCGCGGTACAGCTTGTCGGCCTCGGCCGTGCTGGCGGCAGCGCGCCACTGCTCGTACAGATCGAGGCGCTTCTTCATCGAGGGCGAGGGTTCCTCACCCTGCTTGCCATTGGACTGGTACCACCTGACCCACAGCGGGCTCTGCCGCGATTCGACGTGCACCGCGAGGTAGGGACGCGGGCTCTGCGTCGCGTCCATGCCGCCGGGCGCAGCATCCACGCTGGCGTCATAGTCGTTACCGTTGCCACGGTCGAAGGTCAGCGAGCGCTCGGCCGACTGGATCACCAGCTCGACACCGACCTTCTGCCATTGCTTGCGCATCAGCTCCAGGGCCTCGATCTGCTGTTGCAACTGGATCGCCACGATGGTGTCGATGGCCAGGCGCTTGCCATCCGCCATCACGCGATAACCTGCGGCGTCACGCTGGGTCAGGCCCAGCTTGTCGAGCAGCTCGTTGGCCTGCTTCGGGTCGTACTGCAGGTACTGGGTGCCGAACTTCTCGTTGAACCACTTGGATTCCTTGACCGGCGCCACCTGCCAGGGCTGGCCCTGGCCCATGTAGACGATGTCGTTGATCTCCTTGCGGTCGGTGGCGAGCGACAGGGCGACGCGGAATTCCTTGCTGCGGATCAGCTTGCGCAGCGCTTCCTTCTTCGTCGTGAAGTTCCAGTAGTAGCCGACCGAGTTGGCGTTGATCGACTGCAGGCTCATCAGGGAGTAATTGCCCTTCTTGGCATTCTCGAGCAGCAGCGGACGGTTCTGGATCGGGAAGATGTGGCGATGCTGGAAGTCGAGCTGACCGTTGATGGCGGCGAGCACGATGGTTTCCACTTCCGAGATCACGAACATCTGCAAGGTATCGAGGTAGGGCAGCTGCTGGCCCGCCTTGTCCACCTGCCAGAAATACGGGTTGCGCTGCAGGACCACCTGAGTCGCGCTGCCGCCGTAGGGCTTTTCGATGACCCACGGGTCGAGCGTCGGCTTCTCCGGGTTGCCCCAGCGCGTGACCACCTCGATGTCGCCGCACTTCATGCGCATCAGGGTGCCCCAGTCCTTGACCTTCATCTCGCTCATCAACTGGTCGAGCTTGGGGTTGTACTTGGGGTGGAACTGGCTGCAGTACTTCTTCTGCCACAGCACCGGGTACTGGCCCAGCGGGGCGGCCAGCGCCTCGGGGAAGCTCACGTAGCTGCCGGCGAACTTGAAGCGCACCGTGTGGTCGTCGAGCTTGGTGACCTCGGCCGGCTTGTCGCGCACCACGAAGGTGTCCGGCGTGTTGGTGAAGAACTGCTTGTGGCCGAGCAGGTCGTGCATCGAGAACAGCACGTCGTCGGCAGTGAAGGGCGTGCCATCGGACCACTTCATGCCGCGCCGCAGATGGAACACGTATTCACTGGCGTCGGCGTTCACCGTCCAGCGCTCGGCCACGTTGGGCTGCACGCTGTTGAAATCGAGCGCCCAGCGCGTCAGGCCCTGGTTGCCATTGATGCGCAGGATGGCGTGGTAGTCGGCATTGCCGCGCAGCGCAGTGCGCAACGCGCCGCCATACTGGCCGTTGCGCTGCACCGGGGTGATCACCTCCGGCTGCTCCGGCAGGCGCTGCGCCACCGGCGGCAGCTTGCCAGCCTTGACCGCGGCGTCCAGCGACGGGGCTTGTTTCCACGCGGGAGCGGCTGTTGCTGCAGCCGCTCCGCCCAGGCACAGGAATGCGGCCAATGCCGCCTGCGTCAGTCTCATGCTGTCTCCTCGAACTCAGTGGCTGGGCAGGCCTGTACGGCACGTTGCACACCACCTTGTGAATTCATGGTGACGCGGCAGGCACGCCCTGTCTTGTACGTTTACGACATGCGCTGCGCCGACTGCATGTTCACTGCTAAGCTTGGCCCCATCCCGACCCTCACCCTGCCGCCCGGCCGCCCCCGATGTCGCGCCTCTCCCCTGCCCGCATCCTCCGCCTGTGCCTGGTCTGGCTACTCCTGGCCAGCAGCACAGCCATGGCGCAGAGCCTGTCGGACAAGCTGGTGACCTGGTGCAGCTTCGACCTGCCGCCGCTCTATGTTGCGAGCGGACCGCAAGCGGGCCAGGGCATGGTGGATCGCATGGCAGTGTTCCTCCAGCGCAAGCTGCCGGAGTACCAGCATCGTTTCCAGCTCTCCAACATCGCACGTCTGCATGAGGAGATGCGCAAGCGCGAACACGTCGTGTGTGCCGGTCTGCAGAAGAACGCCGAACGTGAGCGTTTCATGTTGTTCTCCGAGCCCTTCCTGACCACCATGCCACCCCGTGTGGTCGTGCTGCGCAAACATCTCAGCACGCTACGGCCCTTCCTCAACGAACGCGGAGAGTTGCGTCTGGGTGAAGTGATCGACCGCAGCGGGCTACAGCTCGGCTTGAGCGCGAGCCGCTCCTACGGGCAAGCGATCGACGAAGTCCTGGCCCAGCGCCCGAACCATCCGGCGATCATCCGCCGCACGGCAAGTGAAGCCTTGTTCTCCGGGATCGTCCAGCAGATGAAGCTGGGTCGGTTGGACTACGCAATTGCCTACGGCTTCGAGCAGGCACAGTTCCGGGCCGCCAATCCGGGCAGCGGTGACGAGGCGGCCGAGGTCCTGCCCATAGAAGGACAACCACGCTACATCCCGCTCTACATCACTGCCCCACAGTCCGCCTGGGGTGAGCGCTTCATCACACGGATCAATACTCTCCTGCGTCGCCATTGGGACGACCCGGCGTTCCGTATCCCGGCTCGTGACCCCGAAGACCAGAAGCGCCAGGCCGCCGAGCTGCGCGAAATCAACCCGAACCTGCGCCGCTGACACCGTGCCGCGCTGGCAGCGGACACGCTGCGCAGGTATGTTCCTGTAATCCCAGCAGGCAGACGACTCCGCCTGCGCGTGACACGGAGACCACGATGACCCGCATGAGCCGCCGCATCCTGTGCCTGCTCGGCGCCACCCTGCTGACCCTGCCCGCCCTCGCCCAGACGCCGCCCAAGCCGCCGCGCGTGGGCCTCGTGCTAGGCGGCGGTGGCGCGCGCGGGCTGGCCCACCTGGGCGTGCTGGAGGAGCTGGAGAAGCTGCGCATCCCGATCAGTTGCATCGCCGGCACCAGCGCCGGCGCCCTGGTGGGCGGCAGCTACGCCACCGGCCAGCCCCTGACCGAGATCATTGCCAAGGTCGAGCAGACCGACTGGAACGTCATGCTCAGCGGCAGCCCGGATCGACGCAAACTGCCCTTCCAGGCGAAGATCAACGATTACAAGAACCTCTCCGCCGTCACCCTGGGCGTCAATGGGGAAGGGGTGCACCTGCCACGCAGCGTGGTCGGCTCGCAGAACATCGACCGCTTCCTGCGCGAGCTGACCCAGGACACCTACCTCAAGTCCTTCCAGGAACTGCCCATCCCCTTCCAGGCCGTCGCTACCAATCTCGTCAGCGGCGACATCAAGGTCTTTGACAGCGGCGACCTGGCCACCGCCATGCGCGCCAGCATGGCGGTGCCGGGCGCCTTCGACCTGGTTGAGCTGGACGGTCAGCTCTATGTTGATGGCATGTTCGTGCGCAACCTGCCGGTGGAGGAGATCAAGGGCAAGTGCGCCGACATCGTGATCGCGGTGGACGTCGGCACGCCCACGCTCAAGGCCAACGAGATCCATTCCCTGCTCGACATCGCAGCGCAGGCCATGAACGTGGCCACCGGACGCAACGTGATCGAGCAGCGCAAGCTGCTGGGCCCGCAGGACATCCTGATCACCCCCGACCTCAGCGGTTACACGCCGGCCAGCTTTGCCGAGGCGCCGAAGATCATCGCCCAAGGGCGCAAGCTCGACGCGCAGACGCTCGAACGCCTGCGCAGCCTGTCGATCGATGCGGACAGCTACGCGCGCTGGCAGACCGGGCTGGGGGTGTTTCTGGCCAAGAAGCCCGCCGGCTACGACCGGATCGAGGTGGCCGGCAGCGGCTTCGTGCCCCTCGAGCAGGTGCGCGAGAAAGTCGAACAGCCGCGTCCACCCGAGAGCCAGACGGAGTTGCTGGAGCGCCTGGACGCACTGCACGCCACCGGCGACTACGACCGCATCAACTACTTCCTGCGCGAGGAAGGCGGCCAGCGCGTGGCCACCGTGATGCCGCTGACCCGTAGCGTCGGCCCCAACTACCTGCGCTTCGGCACCGAGATCAGTTTCGACTCCTATCGCACATCCGAGATTGCGCTGCTCGGAAATTTCCAGATGACCTGGCTCAACACCTGGGGCGGGCAGTGGCGCAACGACCTGCGGGTCGGCTCAGATAGCGAACTGTCCAGCGAGTTCTACCAGCCCCTGGGGCTGAGCCCCTGGTTCGTCGCTCCCAACATCACGCTGACCACGCGCGACCAGCCGATCTATGACGACGACAGCCGCCACCTGTGGGACATCAGTCTGGACAGCCGCGAAGGCGGACTGGATTTCGGCTATTCCCTGGGCCGCTATGGCGAGATGCGCCTGGGCGGGTACACGCGCTCGGTCAGCACTGGCATCGAAACCGGCCTCGGCGCCGGCAACCGCGACAAGGTACGCGACAAGGGCCTGCGCGCGCTGCTGGTCGTCGACCAGCTCGACAACCCGCGCTTCCCGCGCCATGGCTATCACTTCGGCACGCGCTACCGCATCGGCGACGCGGAAGGCAGCGGCAGCGAACGCGGCAAGCAACGCGAACTGAACGCCACGGCCGACTATGCCCAGACCATCGGCGTCACCACCTGGCGCGGTTCGCTGCAGTACACGACCACGCAGGGCGCCGGCCTGTCGGACCTCGGCCAGCTCGGCGGCTTCCTCCAGTTGTCCGGCCTGCAGACCAACCGCTTGCTGGGGCAGACCAGCGCCTTCGGGCGCCTCATGGCCTACAAGCAGATCGCGCCCTTCATGCCGACCCTGGGCAGCGGCACCTACCTCGGCACCTCGCTGGAACTGGGCCGCGTCTACAAGCAACTGCTCAATGGCGAGGCCACGCCGCTGATTCCCTCGGCCTCGCTGTGGGTCGGGGTGGATACCTTCATGGGGCCGCTCTACCTCGGCGCCGGCTGGTCCAACTACAAGGGCGCCAACTTCGGCGGCTACCTCTACCTCGGCTACGCGCCCTGAGCCATCTCGTGGCACCAGGCCAACTCGTCGGCCAGGGCCTCGGCCGGCAAGGCCAGGCGACGCAACAGGGCGGGTGGCAGGGCGGCGAGGATCGCTGCCTGCGCCTCGCCGCGCGCCACCGCGTCATTGAGTCGCCGCGCCGTCCCCACCACCAGCGCGCAAGGCGAGGCCAGGTCGTCCAGCGGCGCAAGCTGCCACTGCAAGGCGTTCTGGATGTCCTCGGGGAAGTTCCAGCGGCGCGCCAGCTCGCCGCCCAGGGCACAGTGGTCCAGCCCCAGGGCAGCGCGCTCCTGCGCCGCGCACTGCTGCTCGTCCTGCCCCGCAGCGGCGCGCGCCAGGGCCAGCGCCTGCTCGGGCAGGGCCTGGTGGATCAGGAGGTGGCCAATGCGGTGCATCAGGCCGGCGCTGTAGGCCAGTTCGGCCGGGAGGCGCACGCGCCGCGCCAGGCGTCGCGCCAGGCCGGCGCAGAGGGCGGCATGGTCCCAGAAAGCCCCCAGGTCGACGCCTCGCACGCCGGCAAAGGCACCTGTCAGACCGCAGGCGATCACCACGTTGCGCAGCGGGTCGAGGCCGATCAGGGTCACCGCTTCCGCCACGCTGCCGATGCGCCGGCTGGCGCCGTAGAAGGGGGAGTTGGCCAGGCGCAGCACGCGCGCCGTCAGCGCCGGGTCGTGAGCGAGGGGGCCGACCAGGGTCGCCAGCTCGACCTCGGGGTCGGCCAGCGAGGCGATCATCTGCTGCACGATGTCGGGCAGGCTGGGCAGATGCGCCGCAGCCGCCAACAGCTTGTCGGTGGGGCTCATGCTTGTCTCCGCGAGCAGGTGGCGGGTCTATGCCCACCTCCGTCTACCTACGGCAAGCCTGGCCAGCACACGTATTGCGGATTGCCCGCAGGCTCAGTCGCCCAAGGTGGCGCGGCCCTGCACGTAGCAGGTCATGCCCTCGCGCCGCGCAAAGCCGATCAGCGTGATACCCGCCTCCTGCGCCAGGCGCAGGGCCAGCGCCGAAGGGGCGGAGATCGCGGCAAGCAGCGGGATGCCCGCCACCGCCGCCTTGTGCACCATTTCGTAGGAGGCGCGCGAACTGATCAGCAGGAAGCCGCCGGGCTCACCCGCGCGCACAGCGGCGCCGATCAGCTTGTCGAGCGCGTTATGGCGGCCGATGTCCTCGCGCACCAGGCAGCTCGCGCCGCTCACCAGCGCCGCCGCATGCACCGCGCCGCTCTCGCGGTTGAGCGCCTGCTGCGCCGCCATGCGCGCAAAACCCTCCTGGATGGCGCGCGGGGCAACCCTGAGCTCGCGCGTCACCCGTGGCACCGGGCGGATCGCGCCGGCCAGGGTGTCAGCCCCGCACAGACCGCAGCCGGTGCGCCCGGTCAGGTTGCGCCGCGTGTGGCGCAGCGCCTCCATGCGCCGCTCGATGATGCGCATCTCGATGCAGATGCCATGGGCATCCTCCTGCAACTCGATCTCCAGCAGCTCGGCGGGGGCTTGCAGGATGCCCTCGGTCAGCGAGAAGCCCAGCGCGAAGTCCTCCAGATCACAGGGGCTGGCCATCATCACGGCGTGCGAGATGCCGTTGTAGACCATCGCCACCGGCACCTCTTCGGCCACCCGCTCGGCGATGGCACGCGCACCCTGCGCGTCGAGGCGGGTGGCCGGCCAATCGAGGATGGCCCGGTCGCTCAATCGTTCCGGCACAGCAGGCGCCCCTTGTCGGTCAGGTGCAGGCAGTCGCGGCCCTGGCACGCGTCGCGCCGGGCCAGCTCCAGGGCGACCAGCTCGCTGGCCGCGCGCAGCAGGCGGCTCATCGGCAGGCCGCAGTGCTTGCGCAGGCGTGCCAGCGGCGCCCCGTCGTCCCGCGCCAGTGCGCTCAGCAAGGCCAGGGCGGGGTCGTCCATCACGGCTGCGCGCTCAGGCTCAGGCGCACCGGGATCGACTTGGAGGCGGGCGTGCCGGCGCGGTCGGCAAAGGCGCCCAAGGGCACCAGCGGGTTGGTCTCGGGAAAGTAGCTCGCCAGGCAGCCGCGCGGGATGTCGTACTCCACCAGGAGGAAGCGGCTGACGCGACGCTCGCCGTCATGCCAGTGGCTGGTGATGTCCACCCACTGGCCGGCCTGGAAGCCCAGCATGGCGAGGTCCTCGCGGTGGATGAAGCACACCCGGCGGTGGCCGTAGACGCCGCGGTAGCGGTCGTCCAGCCCGTACACCGTGGTGTTGTACTGGTCGTGGCTGCGGATCGTCATCAGGCGGAAAGGTGCATCCACGCTGTCGCCAGCCGGCAGGCCGTGGGCCATGAACTGGGCGCGGCCCGAGGGGGTGACCCAGCGCCGATCAC
Organism: Uliginosibacterium sangjuense; assembly: GCF_059132465.1. Taxonomy (NCBI): domain Bacteria; kingdom Pseudomonadati; phylum Pseudomonadota; class Betaproteobacteria; order Rhodocyclales; family Zoogloeaceae; genus Uliginosibacterium; species Uliginosibacterium sangjuense. Next base: position 127,139 of record NZ_CP101132.1, on the reverse strand, counting down.
GCGCGCTGTTGCCAAGGTAGAAGCCGCCCGGCTGCTGCACCCGCGCGTTGAAATCGGCAAACCCATCGACGACCTCGGCGATGCGGTCACGGATGCGCGCATAGTCCTCCACCAGCCACAGCCACGGTGTCTTGCTGTGCGCCAGCGTGGCCGCCGCCAGGTGCGCCACGATGGCGGGCTCCGACATCAAGTGCGGCGAGGCCGGTTCGTTCATGCCGAAGGACAGATGCACCATGCTCATGGAATCTTCCACCGTGACGCCCTGCGGCCCCGTCGCCTGCAGGTCGATCTCGGTGCGGCCCAGGCAGGGCAGGATCAAGGCCTCCTTGCCATGGACCAGGTGCGAACGGTTGAGCTTGGTCGTCACGTGCACCGTCAGCGCGCAGCGGCGCAGTGCGGCCCAGGTGGCCTCGGTGTCCGGCGTGGCGGCGGCGAAGTTGCCGCCCAGGGCGAAGAAGACCCTGGCCTTGCCCCGCTGCATGGCCTGGATGGCCTCCACCGCGTCGTAGCCATGCGCACGCGGCGGCTCGAAGGCGAAGGCCTGGCCCAGCTTGTCGAGGAAGGCCGGCGCGGGCTTCTCATAGATGCCCATCGTGCGGTCGCCCTGCACGTTGGAGTGCCCGCGCACCGGGCAGGCGCCCGCGCCGGGTTTGCCGATGTTGCCGGTCAGCAGCAGCACATTCACGATCATCTGGATCGTCGCCACCGCATGCTTGTGCTGGGTGATTCCCATGCCCCAGGTGCAGATCGTCGCGCGACTGGCCATCAGCACCTGTGCGGCCGCGTCGATCTGCGCGCGGCTCAGCCCGGCCGCGGCCTCGATCGCGGCCCAGGGCGTGGCCTGGACCACCGCGCGGAAACCCTCGAACTCCTGGGTGTGGCCGCGAATGAAATCGGCATCCTCGCGCCCCTCTTCCAGCACGCGCTTGGCGAGGCCCAGGGCGACCGCGAGATCACCGCCGATGCGCGGTTGCAGGTACAGCGTGGCCAGCTTCGTCTCGCCGCCGGCCAGCATGTCGAGCGGGTTCTTGGGGTCAGCGAAGCGCTCCAGGCCACGTTCGCGCAGCGGGTTGAAGACCACGATGCGGCAACCACGCTGCGCCGCCTCGCGCAACTCCGCCAGCATGCGCGGGTGATTGGTGCCAGGGTTCTGGCCGAAGATGAACAGCGCCTCGGCCTGCGCGAAGTCGTCCAGCGTGACGGTACCCTTGGCCACCCCGATCTGCTCGCGCATGCCCACACCGGAGGGCTCATGGCACATGTTGGAGCAGTCCGGCAGGTTGTTGGTGCCGAACTCGCGCACGAAGAGCTGGTACAGGAAGGCCGCTTCGTTGGACGTGCGCCCCGAGGTGTAGAAGATCGCTTCGTCGGGGCTGGCCAGCGCGTTCAGGTGCTGGGCGACCAGGGCGAAGGCGTCACGCCAGGCGATCGGCACATACCTGTCCTGCGCCACGTCGTAACGCATCGGTCCGGTCAGGCGGCCGTGCGACTCCAGCGTGTGATCGTCCTGCCGCTCCAGCTCGGTGACCGTGTGCGCGGCGAAAAACTCGGGCGTGGCGCGATGGCGGGTGGCCTCGGCGGCCACCGCCTTGACCCCGTTTTCACAGAACTCGAAGCTGGAGTGGTGGTTCTTGTCGGGCCAGGCGCAGCCGGGGCAGTCGAAACCCTCGGGCTGGTTGGCATGGCGCAAGGTCTGCATGCCCTGGGCCACGATGCCCTGCGCCCGCAGCGCGGCCAGCGAGGCCTTCAGCGAATCCCAGCCGCCCGCCGGCTTGGGGTAGTACTCGATGCGCTTGTCTGCCATGGCTCAGCTTCCCGGTGGAAGACGCATTGTCGACCGCCGCCGGGCCGCCGGCAACAGGCCGCATGACGCGTGGCAGAATGCGCTGCCTCATCCATTCCACGGAGCCCTCCATGCCGCGCCTTGAACCCACCTCCAAGACCTGTCTGCACCGCCTCAACCGCCGCCAGCGCAAGAAGCTGCGCGTGGGCGAATTCCAGGAACTGGCCTTCGAGCTGGAGATCGCCTTCAAGACGCCGATGGAAGACGCGGGCTACGAAGACTTCATCTACGCCTTCATCGACTTCGCCGAGGCGCGCGGCCTGCTGCTGGGCGCCTTCGGCGGCAAGCTACCGATCGAGCGCACCGACGGCCTGGTGTCAGCGCAGAAGGGCTCCTGCAGCGACGAGGACCGCAGCGCGCTGACGGCCTGGCTGCTGGCGCGGGCCGAGGTGGCCAGCGCCAGCGCCGGTCCGCTGCGCGACGGCTGGTACGGCTGGAAGTTCTGAGCAGACGGCGCAAACACGCCAGAACCAATTTTTACGGCGTCTTAAAGTCGCCCGGCTTCCCGGCTCAGCGCATCCAGTTCGGCCAGGGCGGCGGCGATCTCCTCGGTGCCCTGGGCCGCCTCGGTGAGGATGTTGGAGATCTCGTTGGTGGAGGTCTCCTGCTCGGAGATGGCACTGGCGATGCCGGTCGACAGGCCCGCGATCTTGCGCATGATGGCGTTCATGCCGTCGATGGACTGATGCACGCGGCTGGTGTTCTCCTGCACGCTCTGGATCAGCTTGCGGATGTTGGCCGAGGAATTGACCGTGTTGACCGCCAGCGACTTGACCTCTTCGGCCACCACCGCGAAGCCGCGCCCGGCCTCGCCGGCGCGCGCCGCCTCGATGGCCGCGTTGAGCGACAGCATATTGGTCTGCTCGGCGATCTCGGTGATCAGGCCGGTGACCTTGCTGATCTCCTGCGACTGCTTGTTGAGCACGGTGATGTCGTTGGCCGCATCGGCGGCCAGGCGCACCGCGTCATGGATGACCTGGGTCACCTCCTGCACATGCTTGGAGATACCGTGGATGCTGTTGGCCACGCCTTCCATGGCCGACGAGCCCCCGCGCACGCTGTCCTTGATCTGCTCGGAGTTGCCCGATACCGCGGCCACCTTGCGCTCCATACCAGCGAGCGTGTCGCGCAGGGTCTGGCGCAACAGCGAGCCGTACAGCGAGCTGGAGAGCTGCACCTTGATCGACTCGTACAGCGTGCCGTCCCACGGCCCCAGCACGAACACCGCGATGCCGATCTGCAGCTCGTTGAAGTGCAAGGGCACCACCACCAGGGTCTGGCGTGCCCGCCCGCTGCGCAGGATGCGCGGGATCAGCTCGCTCACCGCCATGCACTCGTTGTCGAGGCGTTGCGGGTGGGCCTTGTCGTAGGCCATCAGCATGCGCACGCGGGACGGAATGGTGAGCCGGTTCCACCCCGGCTCGCCCTCGTAGACCCCCAGGTAGAAGGCCGGCACGCCCAGCTTGGGCAACTCGGCCTGAAGCAGCTTGATAAGGGCCGACGTTTCCTGCGTCGTCGTCATCTTGGCGCCCAACTGACTCACGCTGCGCTCCAGCTCCAGCGCTTTCATGCTGGCCGTCTCATGGATCTGCACCGACAGCTCGGACAGCAGCACCCGCGCCTGCGAGAACAGGTCCTCGGCACGCAGGATGCGGCCACGCCGCCACAGGCTGGGCAAGCGATGGCGGCGCAGCACCGACACCGCCAGTTGCAGCACATCGACCGACAGGTCGGCGGCATCAAACTGCAGCACCGCCTCGGTCACCGCCTGGTTCAGTGCGCCGGCGCGGCGCCCCCAGCCCAGCTCCTCGTTCAGTGCCTCGACCAGGCGCTCGGCCACCGTGTCGAACAGGCGGCCGTGCTCATCCGCATTCTTGAACTGGCCGGCCAGGGCCTGGACGATCTCGGCGCGGGCGCGGCGCGCGCTGAACACGCCGCAGGCGCGCACCAGCCCGGTCACGAAGGCCAGCGGGGCAAAGCGACGGTGCAGCGAGACCAGGCCCGAAGCGGCGGTCGCGACCTGCTCCGAGGCGCAACCGCAGGACTGGCGCAACACGGCCTGGCCCGGCAGCTTGGTCACCTCGGCCACCGGGGCGCCACGCGCCTTCGCGTTGAGCACGTCCAGCGCGCAGGCCACCTGGGTGTCGCCGCGCAGCGCCACGGTGCTCACCGGCGGCATGTTCACGCGCGTGTCGAAGATGTCGTTGCAGCCGGTCACCGCCAGGTCTTCCGGCACGCGGATCCCGCGCCGCTGGCATTCCTCGATGGCGCCGATGGCGATGTTGTCGTTGACGCAGACCATGGCGTCGAAGTCCTCGCCCACCGCGAGCCCACGCTCTTCGATGAACAGGCGGACCAGCTCGGGGCCACGGTCGCGGTTCCAGTTGCCGAAGGGCGACAACAGGCGCTCATCGAGTGCGATGCCATGCTTGCGCAGCGCCTCCTGATAGGCCTGCAGGCGCTCCTGCGCCAGCGGGTGCTCCTCGGGGCCACGGCAGAACACGATGCGGCGCTTGCCGTGCGCCGTGATCAGGTGCTCGACGAGCGCCTGCATGCCGGAATGACTGTCGTTGACCACCACCGGGTGCGGCGGCACATGCTGGGTCAGCGTGACCAGGGGCAGCTTGTCGTAGATGCGGTACTGCGGGCTCTGCGCCTTGTCCTTGTCGGAGGCCGCCCAGTTGAGCGCGCCCAGATAACTGTCATTGACCAGCGCATAGATCGCAGCGCCGGGATCCTTGCCAAAATAGCCACCTCGGAACACCACCAGGTCCTGCCCGCTGCGCTCGACCGCCGCCAGCGCCCCCCGGAACAACATCTCCGACGCGCTGCTCCCGCCGATCTCGCGCGCCAGAAAAGCCACTGCCTTGCCGTTTGCCACAATGTCCCCTTGAACAGAATCGGTTGCCGACCCACCGGGGCGCCCTGAACGGTGTCTTTCCCCGGCTACCAAACTCATGCACTGCAAAACTGGACAGCTAAACGAAAGTGCTAGGGTTGGAATTTAACACCGGGACACAATCCGGGGCGCTCATGATGCGGGCGAATGACAGGCTATTTCTCGATTCGGCGGGACGCGGTACCGTCCGGGGCGGGGCCTTCACATAACCGTCATAAGGGAGTACTGGACCATGCTGGACCTCATCATCCGCCACGCCACCCTGCCCGACGGGCAGCGCGACCAGGACATCGGGGTCGCCGCCGGGCGCATCGTTGCTGTCGCGCCGGCCCTGCCCGCCACCGCCGCGCAGGAGATCGACGCCGCCGGGCAGTTAGTGACGCCACCCTTTGTGGACGCGCACTTCCACATGGACTCCACCCTCAGCTACGGACAACCGCGCATGAACCAGTCCGGCACCCTGCTGGAGGGCATCACGCTATGGGGCGAGTTGAAACCACACCTGACGCAGGAGGCCCTCGTCGAACGCGCACTGGCCTATTGCGACATGGCGGTGGCGCAGGGCCTGCTGGCGATCCGCTCGCATGTCGACATCTGCGATCCGCGCCTGCTGGCGGTGGAAGCCCTGTTGCATGTGCGCGAGCGGGTCAAGCCCTACCTGGACCTGCAGCTCGTCGCCTTCCCGCAGGATGGGGTGCTGCGCAGCCCCGGCGCGCTGGGCACCCTGAGCCGCGCGCTCGACATGGGGGTGGATGTGGTCGGCGGCATTCCGCACTTCGAGCGCACGATGGCGGACGGCGCCGAGTCGGTGCGCATCCTGTGCGAACTGGCCGCCCAGCGCGGCCTGCGTGTCGACATGCACTGCGACGAAAGCGACGACCCGCTGTCGCGCCACATCGAGACCCTGGCCTACCACACGCAACGCCTGGGCCTGCACGGCCGCGTGGCGGGCTCGCACCTGACCTCGATGCACTCGATGGACAACTACTACGTGTCCAAGCTGATCCCGCTGATGCGGGAGGCCGGCGTGGCTGCCATCGCCAACCCGCTGATCAACATCACGCTACAGGGGCGGCACGACACTTACCCCAAGCGGCGCGGCATGACGCGCGTGCCCGAACTGCTGGCGGCCGGCGTGGCTGTCGCCTTCGGCCATGACTGCGTCATGGACCCGTGGTATCCGCTGGGCAGCGGCGACATGCTGGATGTGGCCCATATGGGCCTGCACGTCGCGCAGATGACCGGGCAGGACGCGATGCGCCAGTGTTTCACCGCTGTCACCGAGACACCTGCGGCGATCCTCGGGCTGGAAGGCTACGGCCTGGCACCCGGCTGTCGCGCCGACCTCGTGCTACTGCAGGCGAGCAACCCGATCGAGGCGATCCGCCTGCGCGCCACCCGCCTGCTGGTGCTGCGTGGCGGTCGCGTGATCGCGCGCAGCGCACCACGCCAGAGCGAACTCAGCCTGTCCGGTCGCCCAGCCAGCGTGGATCTGCGGCAGCGCTGAGCGCCCGCAGCCGGCTCAGCGCCGCCAGCCCTCGCGCTCGTAGGCACGCGGCGAGCGGTGGTCGTAGTAATGGTGATGATGGTGGTGGTGGTACCCATAACGCGGCGGCGGCGGCGGGCGGTGCCAGCGCGGCGGCGGGTAGGGACGGTAGTAGGGCGTGTCCACCACGATCACGCGCGGCGGTGGCGGATAGTAGATCGCGCCGGGCACATGGATGCCGACATGCACATCGACCCCCGCCTGCGCGGCGGGACTCAGGATGCCGCTGAAGGTCGCGAGCAGGCCGGTACCAATCAGTCGGACAAAAGTGTGTGGGGTTGTCATGCGTCTTCCTCCTTGGGGGGTACATGGAGCAAGTAACGCCAAGCAAGAAACCCGTGCCGACACGCCCTTGTAAGCGTTTGTAAGGCCCGCGCCTACGTTCCTGTATAGTACAACTTAGTAGCTATATGGTTGGATAAATGTTTCTGTTTATGGAGTCTTCCGTGCTGCGCTTTGACGTCCCGCCCGTGTGGTCCAACGCCGCCCGCCTCGATGCCCTGCTGACCTTCACGATCAGCGCATCGGCCCTGGCCGGTTTTCCCTATCTGGTCCCGATCCTGACCTTGATGGGACTGGTGCGGGGGTTCTTCGGCCACCACCTGTGCCCTTCGCATCGCGTCTACAGTGGCTTGCTGCAACGGGCCAATCTAGCGGGCAGGCTGGAGAACGCCGGCGCCAAGATGTTCGCCAACAAGCTCCTGCTGATCGCCAGTGGCATCGCCACAGTGCTTTACCTGCTGGGCAGCGGCCTGTGGATCGTGCCGGTCGCCGCGCTGCTGACGTTCTCGCTGCTGGAAGTGGCGTTCTCCTTCTGCGTCGCATGCTGGGCCTACTCCGCCTGGTACCGGCTGTACCCGCCGACCTGAAGCGCAGGGTGCGCGGCCGGCGGCCGCGGCGGTGATACTGTGCGCGCATGTCCCGCCTGCGCGCGCTGTCCGCCTGCTGTCTGAATTTCTGCCGCCAGCATCCCTGGCGGGCCGCCCTGGCGGCCTTGTTCAGCCTGGCCCTGTTGGCCGACCGCCTGCTGCCGCCCCCGCTGCCGCGCGACGAGCCCGGCCTGGTGGTCGCCGCCAGCGATGGCGCGCCGCTGCGCAGTTGGCCTTCCAGCGGCGGCATGTGGCGCTACCCCATCACCCCCGAACAGGTCTCACCCGACTACCTGGAAGCGTTGCTGAGCTACGAGGACCGCTGGTTCTGGTATCACCCCGGCGTCAATCCCTTCGCGCTGGCGCGCGCCGGCTGGCAGTGGCTGGCCCACGGGCAGATCGTGTCCGGCGGCTCCACGCTGACGATGCAGGTGGCGCGCATCCTCGAACGTCCACCACGCACGCTGCCGGGCAAGCTGCGCCAGATCCTGCGCGCACTGCAGCTTGAATTGCGCCTGTCCAAGCGCGAGATCCTGACGCTCTATCTGAACCACGCGCCCATGGGCGGCATCGTGGAAGGGGTGGACATGGCCAGCCGGGCCTACCTCGGCAAGCCCTCGGCGCAACTGTCGCAGGCCGAGGCCGCCCTGCTGGTGGTGCTGCCGCAGGCGCCCTCGCGGCTGCGCCCTGACCGCTACCCGGCGGCCGCGCAGCGGGCGCGCGATAAGGTGTTGGTACGCATGGCGGCGCAGGGCCGCTGGTCGCCAGCAGAGGTGGAGGATGCACTCATCGAGCGCGTGGCCAGCAACCCGCTGCGCGCCCATTGGCTGGCCCCGCTGGCCGCCGAGCGCCTGCGCCAGGGCGCGCGCCGCGACCCGGCGCGACCGCTGACGGTGGTGCAGTCCACGCTGGACCGCGCGCTGCAAGCGCAGCTCGAACGCCAGCTCGCCGACCGCGTGGGCCAGTTGCCGCCGCATGTGTCGATGGCGGCCATGATCATGGAGAGCGACACGCTGCTGGTGCGCGCTTACGCCGGCTCGGCCGATTTCTCCGATGCGCGCCGCTTCAATCACGTCGACATGGTGCGCGGCGTGCGCTCGCCCGGTTCCACGCTCAAACCCTTTCTCTATGCGATGGCGCTGGACGAGGGCCTGATCCATTCCGAGAGCCTGCTGGCCGACGCACCGCAGGCCTTCGGTGGCTACGAGCCGGGCAACTTCCAGTCCAACTTCTCGGGGCCGGTGAGCGTGTCGGAAGCCTTGCAGCGCTCGCTCAACGTACCGGCGGTGGACCTGCTGGAGCGCGTCGGCCCGGCGAAGTTCGCCAGCCAGTTGCGCGCCGGCGGCCTGCGCCTGCGCACCGGCGTGGGCGTGGCGCCCAATCTCAGCCTGATCCTCGGCGGTGCCGGCACCACGCTGGAGGAGCTGGTCGGCGCCTACCGCGCGCTCGATGCCGACGGCCTGGCCGGCCAGCCACGCCTGAGTCCGGATGCACCCGTCGTGGAGCGGCGCCTGATGAGCGCGGGCGCCGCCTTCATCGTGCGCGACATCCTGGAGGCCGGCGGCCGCCCGGAGCGCCCCTTCCACGACGGCAGCGGGCCGCCGCTGGCGTGGAAGACCGGCACCAGCTTCGGCTTCCGCGACGCCTGGGCGGTCGGCGTATCGGGCGGCTACACCCTGGGCGTGTGGATCGGCCGGCCTGACGGCACACCCAACCCCGGCTTCTTCGGCGCCAATGTGGCCGCACCGCTGCTGCGCGACATTGCCGCCACCCTGCCACGACGTGGCGACACGCGCCGCCAGCGCCCGCCCGCGGTCAGCGCCGAGGCGATCTGCTGGCCGCTGGGCCTGCGCGCGGCCGATACGCCCGAGGCCTTGTGCCACGAGAAACGCAGCGCCTGGGTACTCCACGCCACCGTGCCACCGACCCTGCCGGACCGGGTACGCAAGCGCAGCCTGCACGAGACGATCTGGCTCGACCCGGCGAGCGGCGCGCGCACCACGCCGCGCTGCACGCCGCAGGCTCAGGCGCGCGAAGTGGCGCGCTGGCCGGCCCTGCTGGAGCCCTGGCTGGACGTGGCGGAGCGCCGCGCGCATGCGCTGCCATCCTGGCTGCCTGCTTGCACGCAGGGCGAGGGCAGTCCGCTGCGCATCGCCGGCCTCGCGCCGGACAGCCAGATCCGCCCCGCACCGGGCAAGCGTGCCGCGCTCATCAGCGTGCAGGCCAGCGGCGCCCAGGGCGAGCTGTTGTGGCTGCTCGACGGCAAGCCCCTGGGGCCGCCCTCGGCACGCAAGACCCTGGCCGTCCAGGTGAGCGAACCCGGCCCACACCGCCTGACCGTGATGGACGGCCATGGCCACCACGATGCCGTCGCCTTCCGCCTGAGCCCGGCCACCTCGCCTTGAGCTGTGTCACCACGGTGACAAGGAGCGCGGCTATACTTCCTGTTGCACTGCAGCAGCACAATTCTTGTCGCTTTCCGCTTGCCTCTCTCCACCTTCACGAGGAGTTGATGTCATGGTCATGCAGGTTGTACGCCCGGCGCTGGCCGGCAAGAAAGCCCTGGTCATCGGGGTCGCCAACGAGAACTCCATCGCCTTCGGCTGCGCCGCCGCTTTCGCCGAACTGGGCGCCGAGCTGGCGATCACCTATCTCAACGAAAAGGCCAAGCCACACGTGGAGCCCCTCGCGCAGAAGCTCGGCGCGTCGCTGTTCCTGCCGCTGGACGTCTCACAACCCGGCCAGCTCGAAGCCGTGTTCGAGGAAGTGAAAGCCAAGTGGGGCGAGCTGGACATCCTGGTGCACTCCATCGCCTTCGCCCCCAAGGAAGACTTGCAGGGCGGCCTGCTGGACTGCTCGGCCAACGGTTTCTCGGTGGCCATGGACGTTTCCTGCCACTCCTTCGTGCGCATGGCCAAGCTGGCCGCGCCGCTGATGAAGGAGGGCGGCAGCATGTTCGCCATGAGCTACCACGGCGCCCAAAAGGTGGTGCCCAACTACAACGTGATGGGTCCGGTGAAGGCCGCGCTGGAAGCCTGCTGCCGCTACCTCGCCTACGAGCTGGGGCCGCAGAAGATCCGCGTACACGCCATCTCGCCGGGGCCGCTCAAGACCCGTGCCGCCTCTGGCCTGAAGGACTTCGACCTGTTGCTGAACCAGGCCGTGAGCCGCGCCCCGGTGGGCGAGCTGGTCGACATCATGGACGTCGGCTTCGCCTGCGCCTACCTCGCCACCCCTTACGCGCGCCGCATCACTGGCGACACGCTGTACGTGGACGGCGGCGTCAACATCATGGGCTGAGCGCGCGGGCGCCGCGGCCACCCGACCCGCGGCGCTTCGCCTTGCGCTAACCTTGCCCTCGTTCATGTTCGCAAGCGGAGTCCCTTCATGGGTTTGCTGGGCTGGTTTCGCCGTCGTACTCCTGACCTGGCCACGGACGGTTCGCTCGACCGCCTGATCCAGGAGACCACCGACTACATCATCCGCATGACCGACCCGCGCCTGGCCGTGGTGTCGCGTGCGCGCGACAAGCTGGCGCCGGCGGTGGAGACGAGCATCCGTTTCCTGCAGGAGCAGCGCGCGCTGCTGCCCGAGCCGCACCTGCTGAGTGCCCAGCAATGGGCGCAGGACCCCTGCCTCAAATGCATGTTCGTCACCGCCCAGGACGTCGACAAGACGCTCGCCGAGGCGGCCGAGCTGCGTGGCTTCTTCGAGCATGCGCCGCTGCTGGAGGAGGCGCACGCGATCATGGGCATGTCGGTGCGCGAGCAGAAGGTGCTGGGCATGGCGCTCAAGGGTGAGATGGTGCAGCGCGACGTGGCGCTGACCACGGTCAGCTTCTCCGATCACCGCCTGCGCCTGTTCGGCGATTCGCCGCAGAACCTGTGGCGCGCCATCGCGCGCCGCCTGGTCGACGAGCTGGCGCTGATCGCGCTGTCGCGCATCAACGCCGAGCGCGAGGAACGCAAGTCGCTGGAGACCGACACCGCCCTGCTGCGCGCGCGCCTGCGTACTTTCGAGCGGCGCGGCACAGGCCTGGACCACATGCTCAAGGAGGGCCAGGGCGCCGGCCAGACCGACTCGCGCAAGCTGCTGCACCAACTGGAGACCAACGAGCGCAAGCTCAAGGCCCTGGGCGCCAGCGACGGCCAGCTCGAGCGCGAGCTGGAGCTGCTGCGCGCGGTGTTCGCCGCACCGGCCGAACACATCGAGGTGCAGGCATGCCGGCTCAACGTCGATGACATGAACCAGGTGCTGGGCGAAAACCAGGGCGGCACCCTGATCGAGTACGATCTGGTGCGCGTACGGCGCGAGGCGGAAACCATCGAGCGGGCCTTCATCCCGGTACGGGTGGGCCGCCAGTTGCCGCAGGCGACCGGCTTGCGCCTCGACGAAGCCTCGGTCCTGCTGGGCTAGGTGGGGCTGCATTCACGATTCTGCGTTGTCTGACCGCGAGGACTCCATGCAAGCCAGTCGCCAAGATCTGCCCCGCACCCTGCTCGCCATCCTGTTCATCGGCCTGTTGCTGATCGGCAGCCTGCTCGTGCTGCGCCCCTTCCTGCCCGCCCTGGTGTGGGCGACCATGCTGGTGGTCGCAGCCTGGCCCTTGATGCGGGGCATCCAGGCACGCCTCGGCGGCAGCCGTGCGGCCGCCGTCACGATCATGAGCCTGAGCCTGCTGCTGGTCCTGATCGTGCCGCTGACGCTTGCCATTACCACCCTGGTCACCAATGCCGGGCAACTGGTGGACATGGCGCGCGGCCTGCAGGCCTTCCTGCTCTCGCCGCCGCCGGAATGGGTCGCGCGCATCCCGCTGGTGGGCGGCAAGATTGTCCAGTTCTGGACTGACTACGCCAGCATCGGCCTGCAGGGCATCGCGCTCAAGCTGGCGCCCTACATGCAGGAGATCAGCCACTGGTTCGCCTCCCACATCGGCAGCCTTGGCTTACTGGTCCTTCAGTTTCTGCTCACCGTGGTGTTTGCCGCCTTGCTGTTCGCCCAGGGCGAGGTGGCGGCCGACGCAGTGCGGCGCTTCGCGCGCCGCCTCGCCGGCGAGCAGGGCGAGGGCATCGTCAAACTGTCGGCCCAGGCCATCCGTGGCGTGGCGCTGGGCGTGGGCGTCACCGCCCTGGTGCAGTCGCTGCTGGGCGGACTCGGCCTGCTCATCTGCGGTGTGCCCTTCGTGGCGATCCTGACCGCGCTGATGTTCATGTTGTGCATCGCCCAGATCGGCCCCATCCCGGTGCTGGCGCTGGCCATCGGCTGGCTGTTCTGGAGCGGCGACTCGCTGTGGGGCGGCGTGCTGGTGGGCATCACCTTGCTGGTGGGCAGCCTCGACAACGTGATCCGCCCCATCCTCATCAAGCGCGGCGCCGACCTGCCGCTGCTGCTGATCTTCGGCGGCGTGATCGGCGGCCTGATGGCCTTTGGCCTGGTCGGCATCTTCCTCGGCCCGCTGCTGCTGGCGGTGAGCTACACCCTGATTGGCGCCTGGATCAACCAGACACCGGCCAGCGCCCCGCCCGTCGCCACGCCGCCACCTCAGGCGGAGGACGGCGCCGCCAGTTTGCCCGACCCCGCGGGCTTGAGCCGCACATAGATCGTCTTGTCGACCGTGGCGACGACCTCGCCACGCTGGTCGACGATGTCCACCGAGTAGGTCGGCTCGTACTTCTCGCCACCGGCGGTGCGGGCCCGGATGTCCTCCAGAATCGCGTCGTCGATGCGGAAGCTGGCCGTCACCCGCCCCTTGGCCGGCAACTTGAAGTGGATGTTGGAAGCCTTGTCCCACACCACGTAGTCGCGGCCCAGGTTGTGCAGGATCAGCAGGGCATAGAACGGGTCGGTCATGGCAAACAGCGAGCCGCCGAAATGGGTGCCGAAGATGTTGGTATTGAGCAGGCCCTGACGCATGCGCACGCGCGCCTCGCGGTAGTCCTCGGCGATGTATTCCACATGGATGCCCGCCCCGATGAAGGGCGGCCACAGGTTGATCAGGCGCCGCGACATGCCGGCCGAGAGCGAGATGTTGCGCAGGAAGCCCTGCTTGAGCTTGGGACTGGTACTCATCGTGGTGCTGCCGTGAAATCGTAGGCCCGCTCTACCCTGGCGATGCGCAACTGGTAGCGGGCGTACCAGTCGCTGCGCCCCTGCTCACGCGCCAGCGTGTGCTCGCCATGTTGGCGCCAGGCCGCGATGGCCTCCAGGCTCGCCCAGTAGGAGACGGTGATGCCGAAACCATCTTCCCCGCGCGTACTCTCGACCCCCAGGAAGCCAGGCTGCGTAGCAGCCAGCTCAACCATACGCTGCGCCATCTCGGCATAGCCATCGTCCGGCCGCGCCGGCTGGCGCTGATTGGCGAAGATCACCGCGTAGTAGGGCGGCTCCGGCAAGGGGGCAAAGGCTTCGGCTGGCGTGCTCATGTCAGGCTTTGGAGAGCAATTTCAATGCCGCCCGGATGCCCTCGGCCACGCCGATTTCCGCCGGCAACTGCTTCATCGCGGCGAAGGCCTCCTTCTCGTTGTAGCCCAGGGCCAGCAGCGCATGGGCAATGTCGGCCTGATGCCCGCCCGCGCCCTGCACGGCAATGCCACCGACATTCGGCAGCGCCTTGGCGAGCTTGTCCTTGAGTTCCAGCAGCAGACGCTCGGCGGTCTTCTTGCCGATGCCGGGGATGCGCGTCAGCAGCCCCACCTCCTGCAACGCGACGGCCTGCGCGAGGTCCGCCACCGACAGGCCGGACAGCACGGCCAGCGCGGTGCGCGCGCCGATGCCGGAAATCTTCAGCAACTGGCGGAAGGCGCTGCGCTCGTCTTCGCTGCCAAAACCGAACAGGATGTGCGCATCCTCGCGCACGATCAGGTGGGTATGCAGGCTCACCACTTCGCCGGTGGCCGGCAGGTGGTAGAAGGTGCTCATGGGCACCTCCAGTTCGTAGCCGACGCCCTGCACGTCGAGCAGAATCTGCGGTGGGTTCTTGGCAAGCAGCTTGCCGGTGAGTCTTCCGATCATTCGCGGTCCACGGGGTAAGCAAGGAATTCGGGCAAGGTCTCGGCGCAGGCCGACAGCGCGGCGATGGCCGGGTAGCGCCCGGGCTCGGTGAGGCCGGGCTGGGCGAACTGGTTGAAGCGCCAGGCCACGGCCAGCGTGATGTCTGCCTGGGTCAGCGCCTCGCCCTGCAACCAGGGCTGTGCGCGCTCGGCAATCGGCTCCAGCAACTGCCAGGCGTCGTCGAGCTGCGCCTTGATGCGGGCCAGCCAGGGCTCGTGCTGCTTGTCGGCCGGCCGCAACTGCCGCTCGTAGAGATGCTGCACCGTCTTCTCGCAGGCAACCAGGGCCACGCCGATGATGTGCAGGGCATGTTTGCGGGCAGCGAGCGTCGCCGGCAGCAGGCGCTTCTCGGGCGGCGCGAGCTGCTCCAGGTAATCGAGAATCAGGCTGCTGTCGACAAGGATCTCGCCGTCCTCGCACACGAGGGTGGGCGCCTTGACCAGCGGATTGATGGCACGGAAGGTATCCATGTGGCGAAACACCGACACCGAGCGGTGTTCGAAGGCGAGCCCCATGCGTGCGGCCGATACGGCCACGCGTCTGACATAGGGCGAATCGAGCATGCCGATGAGCTGCATGATGGTGACTCCTCGTGGCTGCGGGCAGCCCCCATTGTGACCCAGCCAGCTCAGGCCAGCGTGATCTCGATGCGTTCCTTGCCGCGCCCCGGGTTGCGTCGCTTCAACACGATGCGCCCCACCTCGCCGGTGCGCCGCACATGGGTGCCGCCGCAGGGCACGCGGGCGAAACCCGCGACCTCCCAGTAGCGCCGCTGGGTGGCCTCGTCCTCAAACGCCGTGACGATCGGCAGGTCGGCATCCAGCAGGGCCTGCGCCTCCGCCTGCAGTTGTGGAATCAAGGTCCCGATGCCCTCGGGCCACTCGAAGTCGATGCGCGCCTTGTCCTGCGCGATGTGGGCGCCGATGCGCGCCACGCCGGGCAGCGCGCGCATGCTCAGCTCCAGCACCACCTCGGCCGCAAAGTGCAGGCGCATGAGGCAACGGCGGCGTTCGCCGTCGATCTCGACCCGCACGATCTGGCCCGCCTGCAGGCCATGCCCGGCGGGCAAGCGATAACGGATGTCCAGGCCGTCGAGCTGCGCCTCTTGCACCACCTGCCCGCCGATGCTGCCGGCATCGCTCTCCTGTCCGCCCGAGAAAGCGAAGAAGATGGTCTCGGCCAGCCACACCCAGTCGCCGTCGACCCGCGCGACCCGGGTATCGAGCGCGGTACGGCCAGGGTCTTGCCAGAACAGCTTGTGCGTCATGGTGGCGGGCTCAGGACAAGGCGGCAATCACGTCCTTCAAGGACTCGGCGACCTGCACCCCCATCATGCGGATACCGGGGTCAGGTCGCAGCAGGTCGGGCACCATCACCACCTGCATGTTGGCCGACACCGCCGCGCGCACGCCGGCGTTGCTGTCTTCCAGCGCGAGGCACTTGCCCGGCTCCACGCCGGCACGCAGCGCGGCCAGCTCGAAGATATCCGGCGCCGGCTTGCCGCGCATCACTTCGTCGCCACAGGCGAGCGCCTTGAATTCGTCCAGCAGATGCACCCGCGCGAGCTTGGCCATGGCGCGCGTGCGCCGCGTCGAGGTCGCCACCGCGCAGGGGATGCGCTCGCGCTTGAGGCGCTCGATCAGCTCACGCACGAAGGGCTTGAGGGGGATGTCGCCACGCTCGATGCTGGCTTCATACAGCTCGCCGAAACGCGCACGCAGTTCGACGATGGGGTAATCGGCGCCGAAGGCGTCCAGCACGATGCCATCGGAGTCGCGCGAGTTCAGCCCCACCATGCGCAGGCCCACCTCGTGCTGCCACGGCGCTCCAAGTGCGGCAGCGGCCTGCGCGAACAGATCCAGCGCGACGCGCTCGCTGTCGAGCAGCAGGCCGTCCATGTCGAAGATGACCGCCTCCGGGCGGCGCAGCGAGAGCTTCATCACAGCAGCACGATGTCGAACTGCTCCTGGCCATAGCCCGATTCGGCATGCAGCGAGATCGGGCGGCCGATGAAGTCCTGCAGCATCGCGATGGACTGCGACTCTTCCTCCAGGAACAGGTCGACCACGCTGGGCGCGGCCAGCACACGCATTTCGCGCGCCGAGAACTGGCGCGCCTCGCGCACCAACTCGCGCAGGATCTCGTAGGCCACGGTGCGTGCGGTCTTGATCTCGCCGCGCCCGCCACAGGTGGGGCAGGCCTCGCAAAGCACATGGGCCAGCGATTCGCGGGTGCGCTTGCGTGTCATCTCGACCAGGCCCAGCGAGGTGAAGCCACCGATGGAGACCTTAGTGTGGTCGCGCGCCAGCGCCTTGGTCAGTTCCTCCAGCACCTGCTGGCGATGCTCGATGCTCTCCATGTCGATGAAGTCGAGCAGGATGATGCCCCCCAGGTTGCGCAGGCGCAGTTGGCGCGCGATGGCCTGGGCCGCTTCCAGGTTGGTCTTGAAGATGGTGTCGTCGAAGGTGCGCGCGCCGACGAAGCCACCGGTGTTCACGTCGATGGTGGTCAGCGCCTCGGTCTGGTCGACGATCAGGTAGCCCCCGCTCTTGAGGTCCACGCGGCGTGCCAGCGCCTTCTGGATTTCATCTTCCACGCCGTGTAGGTCGAACAGCGGGCGCTCGCCCTGATAGTGATCTAGCAGATGAGCCACGCGCGGCATGTACTCGGTGGCGAAGGTATGCAGCTTGTGGAAGTTCTCGCGCGAGTCGATGACCACGCGCTCGGTGTCGCGCGTGACCAGATCGCGCAGCACGCGCTGGGCGAGGGTGAGGTCGTGGTACAGCGCCACCGGCGGCTGCACGGCCAGGCGCCGCTGCTGGATCTCCGCCCACAGCTTGCGCAGATAAGCCACATCGGCCGCCAGCTCCTCGTCGCTGGCCTGCTCGGCCTGGGTGCGCACGATGAAGCCACCCTTCTCCTCCGGCGGCAGGATGTCCAGCAGGCGGGCGCGCAGGTGCTCGCGATCGGCCTCATTCTCGATGCGCTGCGAAATGCCAATGTGATGGTCCTGCGGCAGGTAGACGAGCAGGCGACCGGCCAGCGAAAGCTGGGTGGACAGGCGCGCGCCCTTGGTGCCGATCGGATCCTTGAGCACCTGCACCATGATGTTCTGGCCCTCGGCCAGGATGCGCTCGATGGGGCGCGGCGTCTCGCCGTGCTGGCGATCGATCCAGATGTCGGCCACATGCAGGAAGGCGGTGCGCTCCAGGCCGATCTCGATGAACGCAGACTGCATGCCGGGCAGCACGCGCACCACGCGGCCAAGGTAAATGTTGCCGACCAGGCCGCGCGCATGCTCGCGCTCAATGTGCAGTTCCTGCACCTGGCCGTGGAACATCTGCGCCACACGGGTTTCCTGCGGCGTGAAATTGACGAGGAATTCTTCGCTCATGGATAGAAAGGCTCGGGGCTGGGTGGCCCGATTCTACCCGTAGGGCGGAACTCCACAGGAGGTTCCGCCACTTCCGCAAGGCACGGGTTAGCTTGCCGCCCTTCGGGCGGCCGGCGGAACCTCCTGTGGAGTTCCGCCCTACAGCCGCCGGATCGCTTCGACCAGCTTCTCCGGCTCTTCCTGCTTGAGAATCTTGCCGACCTTGGCGCCCAGGTCGAGGCTGTCGGCACGCAGGATCTCCTGCTTCACCTCCAGGATCTGCGTCGGATGCATGGAAAAGCTGCGCAGGCCCATGCCCAGCAACAGGCGGGTAAAGTTCGGCGCGCCGGCCATCTCGCCGCACACCGACACCGGCACGCCGTTGCGCGCGCCGGTCTGGATGGTGTTGGCGATCAGCTTCAGCACCGCCGGATGCAGCGGGTCGTAGAGCTGGGCCACGGATTCGTCGGCGCGGTCGATGGCCAGGGTGTACTGGATCAGATCGTTGGTGCCGATGGAGAGGAACTGCAGGCGCTTGATGAACACGCCCAGCGACAGGGCGGCCGCCGGCACCTCGATCATGCCGCCCACCAACACGGCTTCGTCGAACTTCACCTTCTCGGCGCGCAACTGGGCCTTGGCGTGGTTCAGCGCAGCGAGCGCGGCGTCGATCTCATGCGCATGCGCCAGCATCGGGAACAGGATCTGCAGCTTGCCGTACTGCGAGGCGCGCAGCAGCGCCCGCAACTGGGTCAGGAACATCTGCGGCTCGGACAGGCTGTAGCGGATGGCGCGCAGGCCCAGTGCCGGGTTCAGCTCGCTGCTGCGTTTGGTCACCCCCTTGAGCGTCTTGTCGGCACCGATGTCCAGGGTGCGGATGGTGACCGGCTTGCCGCCCATGGCCTTGGCGACCGCGCGGTAGGCCTCGAACTGCTCGTCCTCGTCGGGCAGCACGTCGCGGTTCATGAACAGGAACTCGGTGCGGAACAGGCCGACGCCATCGGCCTCCACCTCCTTGGCCTGGTTCACATCCTTGGGCAGCTCGATGTTGGCCTGCAATGAGACCAGTTCGCCGTCCAGCGTGGCCGCACGCGTGGTCTTGATGCGCTTGAGCTTGGAGCGCTCCAGCTCCAGCGCAGTGCGGCGCAGGCGGTACTCTTCCAGCACGCGCTCGTCGGGGTCGACGATGACCACGCCGCGTGTGCCGTCGATGATGATGACGTCGTTCTCACGCACCACATGGCGGATGTGGCGCAGGCCCACCACCGCCGGGATGCCCAGGCTGCGCGCCACGATGGCGGTGTGCGAGGTGGCCCCGCCGACATCGGTGACGAAACCGCCGATGGCGCTCTGCTTGAAGTGGATGGTGTCGGCCGGCGACAGGTCGTGCGCCACCACGATGGAGGGCAGGTCGTCCTTGTGGCCGCGCGCCGGCACCGCACCGGGGTGGCCCAGCAGCGCCTTGACGAGGCGTTCCACCACCTGCACCACATCGGCCTTGCGCTCGCGCAGGTAGGCGTCGTCGATGGCGTCGAATTGCTCCAGCAGCAGCTCCATCTGCTGCACCACGGCCCATTCGGCGTTGCAGCGCCGCTCACGGACGAGGCGGCAGGCGGTATCGACCAGCATCGGGTCGTCGAGCAGCATGGTGTGCAGATCGACGAAGGCGGACACTTCGGACTGGGCGGTGGTGGAGGTCTCCTTCAGCACGCGCAGCTCGAACCGCACCTTCGCCACCGCATCCTCGAGTCGCGCCACCTCGGCTTCGACATGGCGCGGCGCGACCTGGAAGTGACTGACCTCCAGCAAGGCGTGCGAGACGAGGTGGGCCTGCCCGATGGAAATTCCCTGGGACACTGGCAGACCATGGACGACGAAAGGCATTCAACACTCCTGCGGCACGGCGCCACTTGCACCTGGATGGCCCCGATGGGGCGGGCGCCCGCGCACGGCGGGCGCGCAGTTCTTATTCGCGCTCGCCGAAGCGGCTGGCAATCAACTCAACGATGGCCTGCAGGGCGGCCTCGGCATCCTCGCCCTCGGTCTCGATGGTCAGGCGCGTACCCTGGGCGGCGGCCAGCATCATCACGCCCATGATGCTCTTGGCATTGACGCGGCGGCCCTGACGTTCCAGCCATACCTCGCTGCGGAACTGGGTGGCCAGTTGGGTAAGCTTGGCAGACGGGCGGGCGTGCAGGCCCAGGCGGTTGCAGATTTCAGTTTCAGCACGAGGCATGTCACGCCCCTCCCTTGATGTGAAGGACTCCGTCGCATCCACCGGCGATGGCCTTGTGGATAACGGTGTCAATATCGCTCTTGTCGCGGTAGGTCAATATGCGTAGCAACATCGGCAGGTTGACGCCGGCAATCCCTTCCACCCGCCCCGGCTGTAGCAGCTTGAGCGCCATGTTGGATGGCGTGGCGCCATAAATGTCGGTCAACACGATCACGCCTTCGCCCGTATCGACCGAAGTGACCAACTGGCGCGCCAGCGGCAGCAGGTCCAACGGATCGTCCTGCGCCGATACGCCCAACTGGGCGATGTGGAGCGGGCGACGATTGAGCACGTGACAGGCGCACTGGATCAGGGATTCCCCGAGCGTGCCGTGCGTCACCAGCAGAATGCCAACCATTGTTTGCTCCACCCCAGGGCTTGGGCCCGTGCTCCGTTCACGGCCCGCAAAGCCGCACCGGCATTCACTCTACCATCACGTTGCGGGGTGCGTCGCCGACCCAGCTCAAGCGCGCCCGCATGGGCGCGGTCAGACTCAAGTGGCCATCGGCATCAATGCGCAGCACATGCTCCACCTGCATGCGGCGGGCCATGTCGCGCCAGCGCCCCGGCCCGCCGACGAAGATCGGTTTGCTGGCGACGTCCGACAGCAGGCCGGCATGCACGCGCGGCGTGATCAGCACGGTCACGGCCTGGGTGTGCTGCACCGGCAGCCCATCGCGCGGGTCGATCAGGTGACTGTAGCGGCGGCCATTCAGTTCGAAGAAACGCTGGTAGTCGCCGGAGGTACCGATCGCCTCGCCCTCGTACAAGGCCAGGGTGGCCAGCGCGCCAGAGCCACGGGGGTTCTGGATGCCCACCTGCCAGGGCCGCTCGCCCTTGCGCCCCAGCGCGATGACATTGCCCCCGATATTGACCAGGGCATTGCGGATGCCGTGCTCACGGAGGATGGTCACCGCCCGGTCCAGCGCATAGCCCTTGGCGATGCCGCCGAAATCGAAGTTCAGGGCGCGGTTGGGCGAGCTGACCCGGGCGCCCTCCAGCACCAGGTCGGTACTGCGCGGACGAGCGGCGAGGACCGCGCGGATCGCCGCCGGGTCAGGCCTGAGCGGCGTGAAGTTGTCTCGGTGGAAGCCCCAGAGCTCGATCAGGCGGCCGATGGCTGGCTCGAACAAGCCTTCGCTGGCGGCGCTGGATTCGCGCGCCCAGGCCAGCAGTTGGGCCAGTTCCGGGCTGACCACGCGCACCTCGCCACGCGCCAGGGCCTCGTTCAACTGCGTCAGCTCGGAGGGCTGCCAGGCATGGTAGGCCCGGTGCAGGCGGTCGAACTCGCGCAGCACGGCGGCCAGGGCAGTCTGTGCCTGGGCTTCCGGTGCGCCATAACTGAGCACCTCGACGCGGGTGCCGAAGACATAGGACTCCTGGCGGACCTGCGGGGGTTCGCCGCAGGCTGCCAGGAACAGGGAAAGGATCAGACTGACCAGCAGGCGGGCGCCAGACCCGGGCGCGAGATCATGCAGAAAGGACAACGCGGGCATGCCGCAATGATACGGCAGGCCGCTCAGGAACCGCGCAGCAGGGGCGGCAGGGCGGGCGGCCGGGCGTGGCCGTCGAGGCGCCCCTGCAGGGCCAGCGCCTGGGAGGAGATCCGGTTCATGCTCAGCACTTCGCTGGCGAAGTGCTCGGCCGCCGCCGGGTCCTGCGCCTGCGGGGCGGTGTCGATCAGGCCCGCCGCCAGCTTGGGCACCAGCGCATCGCTGCCGCCCCAGGCGCGCAGGACCAGACCAGGATGACGGGCGGCCAGGCTGTTGAGTGCATCGCTGCGCTGCAGGCGGCCGAACTCATGGGCCAGCACGGCCACCACTTCGTCCGGGCCACGTGAAGCGCGGACCAATTGGTCGGTCAGCACGATCACGCCGTCGGGCAGGGAGAAGGCCAGCGGTCCGCCGCGCTCGCTGGAACGAAACACGACGCGCCAGGCGACGGTCGGCGCGGCCGGCATCTGCAGCGTGGCAAAACGCGCGCGCAAGCCGTTCTGGGTCGCCTCATCCAGCTCGCTGGGCGTGAGCCAGCCGGCATCGAGGCGGGCCAGGGCCTGCTCGGAGGCGGCCCGCACCATGCGCGGCGACAGGCCCTCGGCCAGCACGCGGGTGGCGACCGGCACGGTCCAGCGGTGGGCCAGGGTGGCCACGGCAGCCAGCATCAGCAGCAACATGACCAGGCATTGCCAGCCCAGGCGGGCGGTGAGGGCGAAGCCGCGCGTGTGACGGCGCAGGCGGGCCTCGGCCAGCACGGTGTCGAGCGCCAGGGTGTCGTCCACGGCGTAGCGGCGGCCGTCGGGGAAGTACAGCAGGGGCGCCTTGGCGCTCCCCGGCCGCGTATCGCGGTCCGGAGCCGGCGTCGGGCCGCTGACCGTGACGCCATCCTCCGCCGCCTCGATGCGCACGACATGGCGCAAGTCCTGGGTGGGCGCGACAGGGCGGGCGAACACGGTATTCATCGTGCACACCCCCGGACGCCCCGGACGCTCGCGCGGAGCGATGCGGGACAGCAACCAGAACGGGAGGAGGACTGCGGGGCAGACATGGCGACTCACAGCAAATAGCTTCGGATGCTGTGAGCCTATTCAAGCCGCCGGCCCCTGCACGCCGGACCCGCCCTTTGGTCTGTAGCGGGTATGTAAGCGAATGCAAACTGGATAGGCGGGCGGCCCGCCGGCTCAACCGCCGAGGGCGGTGATCACCTTGCTGGCGATGTCGAAGTCGGTCTGCTGCGCGATCTCGACCATGCAGGTCGGGCTGGTCACGTTAATCTCGGTGAGCTGGCCGCCAATCAGGTCCAGGCCCACGATCAACAGGCCACGCTGCCACAGGATGGGGCCCAGGTAGCTCGCCACTTCCCGCTCGCGCGCAGTCAGCGGCATCGCCACGCCGCGCCCGCCGGCGGCCAGGTTGCCACGCGTCTCACCGGCCTTGGGGATGCGCGCCAGGGCATAGGGCATGGGTTCGCCGGCGACCAGCAGCACACGCTTGTCGCCTTCGGCGATCTGCGGCAGGTAGCGCTGGGCCATGATGGTCCGTGTGCCGTCGGCGGTCAGCGTCTCCAGGATGGAGTTGCGGTTCGGGTCGTCGGCGCGCACCCGGAAGATGCCGCTGCCGCCCATGCCGTCGAGCGGCTTGAGGATCACTTCGCCCAGCTCGTCGATGAAGGCCTGCAAGGCCTGAGCTTCCCGCGCCACCAGGGTGGTCGGCGCCAGCTCGGGGAATTCGGTGATGGAGACCTTCTCGGAATGGTCGCGGATCGCGCGCGGGTCGTTGAAGACGCGCGCGCCCTGCGCCACCGCCCGCTCCAGCAGCCAGGTGGCGGTCACGTACTCGGCATCGAAAGGGGGATCCTGGCGCATCAGTACGCCGTCGAAGGACAGCAGCGTGCGCTTCTCCGGCTCGCCAGCCCGGTACCAGTCGTTATCGTCCGTCGTCAGTTGCATGGCCACGGTGGTGCAGCCGACCACGCCATCGCGCACGGTCAGGCTGTCGCGCTGCAGGGCGAAGACCTGGTGACCGCGCGCCTGGGCAGCGCGCATCATGGCTACGCTGGAATCCTTGTAGGCCTTGAGCTTGGGTAGCGGATCGACGATGAAGGCGATGTTCACGCGGCCGCCTCCTCGACCGGCGCCGTCTGTTCGATCTCCAGCGAGGCGGCCAGCAGGGCCAGCCGTGCCACTACGCCATAGGCATAGAAACGGTTGGGCGCGGCATCCGGCTCCTGACGACAGTCCGGCGTGCTGCAGCAGGTCTGGAAGGCCAGCGGCTCAAAGTGCATGCCGGGCGCGTTGAGGTTCTCGTCGCGGCCGCGCTCGCCGTGCACGCGGTAGAACCCACCCACGACGTAGCGATCCATCATGTAAACAACCGGCTCGGCAACGCCACCATTGACCGTCTCCAGGGTGCGCACGCCCTCCTGGATGATGACCTTGTCGACCTGCAGGCCTTCCTTGACCACGCTCATCTTGTTGCGCTGGCGGCGATTGAGGCCGACGACCTCTGACGCGTCGCGCACGGTCATCACCCCCATGCCGTAGGTGCCGGCGTCCGCCTTGACCACCACGAAGGGCGCGTCGCTGACGCCGTACTCGGCGTACTTCTGGCGGATGCGCGCGAGCAGGAAGTCGACCTGGCTGGCCAGGCATTCCTCGCCGGTGCGCTCATGGAAGTTGATCTGGTCGCAGACGCCGAAATAGGGATTGATCAGCCAGGGGTCGATGCCCATGGCGCGGGCGAAGTCGCTGGCGACCTCATCGAAGGCGGCAAAGTGGGTGGATTTGCGCCGCACATGCCAGCCAGCATGCAGGGGCGGGATGACCCACTGCCCCTCGAGCCCCTGCAGGACCTCCGGCACGCCGGCCGAGAGGTCGTTGTTGAGCAGCACGGCACAGGGGTCGGCCCCTTCCACGCCGATGCGCTTGCCGCGCCGGACCAGGGGCTCCAGCGTGAGGCTCTCGCCATTGGGCAGCTCGATCGTGGTCGGCGCGGTGATCTCGGGCAGCAGGGAGCCGATGCGCACGCGCAGGCCGGTGTGACCGAGGATGGTCGCCAGGCGCGCCACGTTCTGCAGGTAGAACATGTTGCGCGTGTGGTTCTCGGGGATCAGCACAATGCTGCGCGCCTCCGGGCAGATGCGCTCGATGGCGGCCTGGGCGGCCTGCACGCACAGCGACAGGAAATCCGGGTTGAGATTGTTGAAGCCGCCAGGGAAGAGATTGGTGTCGACCGGCGCCAGTTTGTAGCCGCTGTTGCGCAGGTCGACCGAGCCATAGAAGGGCGGCGTGTGATCCAGCCATTGGCGACGGAACCATTGTTCGATGGTCGTAGACTGGTCGAGGAAGCTGCGCTCCAGTTCCAGCAGCGGCCCGGTGAGGGCGGTGGTCAGATGCGGCACCATGCGCGAAAACCCCTTTCTTCCTTCTGTGCTTCTAGGCGCTCCTGCGAGGGCCGGACTGGCCTGCCACAGGGACGGACGATGTTACACCAAGCATGTTGCGGCGCAGGGCGGCCATGGCGGGGGGGCTGTCCTTCGCGTAAAATCAGGCACTTCCCTCGATTTTCTTGCTTTCCGCACCCACTCCCATGTTCTCCGGCATCGTTGCCACCATCGGCCATATCGCCGCCGTCGACCCCTTGCAGGACGGCCTCAGGCTCACCGTGGACACCCACGGTTGGGACCTGTCCGACGTCGCCCTGGGAGACTCCATCGCCAACAGCGGCGTGTGCCTGACCGTGATCGCCATCGAAGGTAGCGCGCTGCGCTTCGATGTCTCACGCGAAACCCTCAACTGCACCGTCGGTCTCGACCGGATCGGTAACGAGCTGAACCTGGAGAAGGCCCTGCGCCTGGCTGACCGCATTGGTGGCCACCTCGTCAGCGGGCATGTCGACGGCGTCGGCGATGTGCTCAAGTTCGAGCCCGTCGGCGAGAGCCACGAGTTGGTCATCCGCGCCCCGGCCACGGTAGCGCCCTACCTGGCGCGCAAGGGCTCGGTCACCGTCAATGGTGTGAGCCTGACCGTCAATTGGGTGCGAGGTTCCGAATTTTCAATCAACCTGATCCCGCATACCGTCCAGGTCACCAATCTGAAACACCTCAAGAGCGGCGCCCAGGTCAATCTGGAAGCCGATCTGATCGCCCGTCACGTCGAGCGCATGCTCGAGTGGCAAAAGGAAAACGCAGCATGAGCGCATTCGTACGGCCGCCCGAAGAAGGCGCGCTCCCTCCCCTGGGGAGGATGTCGCACAGCGACAGGAAGGCAGTGAAATGAGCGAACTCTCCCCCATCCGCGACATCATCGAGGACATCCGCAACGGCCGGATGGTGATCCTGATCGACGACGAGGATCGCGAGAATGAAGGCGACATCGTGGTCGCCGCGCAGTACGCGACGCCCGAGGTCATCAACTTCATGGCCAAGCATGCACGCGGCCTGATCTGCCTGACCCTGACCGAAGAACGCTGCCGCCAGTTGGGTATCAACCAGATGGCGCGCGACAACCGCAGCCAGTTCTCGACCGCCTTCACCGTCTCGATCGAGGCCGCTGAAGGCGTGACCACCGGTATCTCGGCCGCCGACCGCGCACGCACCGTGGCCGCCGCCGTCGCCAAGCACGCCAAGCCCAGCGACATCGTGCAACCGGGGCATGTCTTCCCGATCATGGCCAAGCCGGGCGGCGTGCTGGTGCGCGCCGGCCACACCGAGGCCGGCTGCGATCTCGCACAACTGGCCGGGCTGGAACCCGCCAGCGTGATCTGCGAGATCATGAACGACGACGGCAGCATGGCCCGCCTGCCCGACCTGCTGGTGTTCGCCAAAGAGCATGGCCTGAAGATCGGCGCCATCCGTGACCTGATCCACTATCGCTCGGCAGTCGAGAAGCTGGTCGAGCGCGTGGCCGACAAGCCCATCATGACTCCGCATGGCGAGTTCCGCCTGGCCGCCTTCAGCGACCGCGCCTCGGGCGAACTGCACCTGGCCATGTACCTGGGCAAGCTGACGCCCGACACCGAGACCCTGGTGCGCGTGCACGAGCCGGTGTCGGTGCTGGACTTCATCGACCCGGCCAACTGCCGCCACAGCTACTCGGTGGATGCCGCCCTGGCGCGCATCGCCGCCCACGGCCACGGCGCCATCATCATGCTGCGCCGCCCGGAAACCAGCGATGAAGTGCTGGCCGCCCTGGGCGTCAAGCCCGACACCCCGCAACCCGCCGCCAAGTGGGACCCGCGCATCTTCGGCATTGGCGCGCAGATCCTGCGCGACCTCGGTGTCGGCAAGATGCGCGTGCTGGCCAACCCGCGCCGCATGCCCAGCATGGCCGGCTTCGGCCTCGAAATCACCGGCTACCTGCCGCCCGAATCTGCCTGAGAAAGAACCATGTCCCGCTTCGAAGACGTACCCGAAATCACCCCCAACCATGACGGTAACGGCCTGCGCGTCGCCGTCGTCCTGGCCCGCTTCAACCAGCAGATCGGCGACGGCCTGCTGTCCGGCTGCATCACCGAACTGCTGAGCTGCGGCGTCAACCCCGAGCACATGCAGATCGCCACCGTGCCGGGCGCGCTGGAACTGCCGCTCACGCTGCAGACCCTGGCCCGCAGCGGCCGCTACGACGCGCTGGTCGCGCTGGGCGCGGTGATCCGCGGCGACACCTACCATTTCGAGGTGGTCTCCAACGAAATGGCCGCCGGCATCACCCGCGTCACCCTGGACACCGGCGTACCCATCGCCAACGGCGTGCTGACCACCGAGGACGACGACCAGGCCATCGCCCGCATGCATATCAAGGGCCAGGAATGCGCCCTGTGCGCCATCGAAATGGCCAACCTGCTGAAAAAGATCAAGTCATGACCAAGGACAACACCAAGAAATCGCCGCGCCACCTCGCCCGCGAGGTCGCCATGCAAGGCATCTACGAATGGCGCATGAGCGGCAACAGCCTGCCCATGGTCGAGGAAAACCTCGAGTCCCACGAGGAATGGGCGCGCGCCGACAAACCGCTGGCCCTGACCCTGCTGCGCGGCGTGGTGGCGCAGGCCGAGGCACTAGAAGCCGAATTCGCGCCCCACCTGGACCGCCCGCTGGGCGAGCTGTCGCCGATCGAGCGCGCGATCCTGCTGCTCGGCTGCTACGAGCTGAGCCATCGCCTGGAGACCCCGTACCGCGTGGTCATCAACGAAGCCATCGAGCTGACCAAGGACTTCGGCGGCGCCGACGGCCACCGCTTCGTCAATGGCGTACTCGACAAGCTCGCCCCGCGCCTGCGCGCAGCCGAGGTCGAGTACGCCGCCAAGCAGAAAAAGAAGGACTGAGTCGCGAAGACTGGGGACAGCGTAGTCTCGGCTAACCGCTCCGTCCCCGCTCTTCCATCCTGAATTCCCATGCCTGGCGAATTCGATCTGATCCGGCAGCACTTCCAGCGCCCCACGCGCCACACCGACCTGGGCGTGGGGGATGATGGCGCGCTGCTCACGCCGCGCCCCGGGCGCCAGATCGTGGTGTCCACCGACATGCTGGTCGCCGGCACCCACTTCTTTCCCGACACCGCCCCGGCCGACATCGGCTGGAAGACGGCGGCGGTCAACATCTCGGACATGGCGGCCATGGGCGCAGAGCCGCGCTGGATGCTGCTCGCCCTGGCCCTGCCCGCAGCCGACGAGGCCTGGGTCGGCGCGTTTGCGGAGGGCTTTGCCGCCTGCTGCGCGCACTTCGACGTCGACTGGATCGGCGGCGACACCACGCGCGGCCCGCTGAACCTGTGCGCCACGGTCATGGGCGAAGTTCCGCTGGGGGCCGCCATCAAACGCGGCGGCGCCCGCGCCGGGGAGGATATCTGGGTCTCTGGCGCGCCCGGCCTGGCCCACCTGGGCCTGCGTCATCTGCGTGACGCACTCGCCCTCCAGGGCGACTGGCGCACGCAATGCCTCAGCGCGCTGCACCGCCCGCAGCCACGTGTCGAGCTGGGCCTGGCCCTGCGCGGCATCGCCAGCGCGATGCTCGACGTATCCGACGGCTTGCTCGGCGATCTGGGGCACATCCTCGATGCCTCGGCCTGTGGCGCCCTGCTGATCGACACCCGCCTGCCGCTGTCACCAGTCGTCATGGCCTGCGGAGACGAGCGCCTCGCACGCGAGGCGCTGCTCAGCGGCGGCGACGACTACGAACTGCTGTTTACTGCGCCCACCCGGCTGCATGCCGAGATCGTGCAACTGGGCACCCGCCTCGGGCTGCCCCTGTCCTGCATCGGACGCACCACCGACGAAGCCGGGCAGCTTGCGCTGCAGTACCGCGATGGCGCGCAGCAGCAGCTCGCCGCGCGCGCCTGGGACCACTTCGGCTGACCGACCCGGAATCCACGCCATGGCTGACCTCAAGGCCCCCCGCCCGCCACTCTCCTTCATGTTCTCCAAACCGGCGCACCTGCTGTCGCTGGGCCTGGGCTCGGGCCTCTCGCCCTGGGCGCCCGGCACCGTCGGCTCGCTGCTGGCCTGGGCCCTGTTCTACCCGCTGCATCAGACGATGAGCCAGCTCGGGCTGGGTCAATGGGGTTTCGGTCTGTTCCTGCTGCTGGCGCTGGGCTGTGGCCTGCGCGCGGTGGATCGCACGGGCCGCGCGCTTGGCGTGGTGGATCACGGCAGCATCGTATGGGATGAGTTCGTCGCGGTCTGGCTGGTGCTGTGGCTATGCCCGGCCAGCCTCGTCTGGCAGGCCGCTGGTGTCGCACTGTTCCGCCTGTTCGACATCACCAAGCCGCCACCGATCCGTCAGCTTGAACAGCGCTACAAGAATGCCTTCGGCGTGATGCTGGACGACCTGGTCGCCGCCGGCCTCAGCCTGCTACTGCTGGCACTCGCCTGGAAGGTCTTCGCATGAGCGCCGCGCCGGGCGCCGCCGGGCTTGAGGCCACGGCACGGGACCTGGCTGCCGCCATGCTGGCGCGCGGCTGGATGCTCGCCACGGCGGAATCCTGCACTGGCGGCCTGGTAGCCGCGACGCTGACCGATCTGGCTGGCTCCAGCGCCTGGTTCGAGCGCGGCTTCGTGACCTATTCCAATGCCGCCAAGATGGAGTTGCTGGGCGTGACCGCCGACACGCTGGCCCGCCATGGCGCAGTCAGCGAAGCGACGGTGGCGGAGATGGTCGGCGGTACCCTGGCGCGCTGTCCGGTGGAACTGGCGGTGGCCATTTCGGGCATTGCCGGGCCCACCGGCGGCAGCCCGGACAAGCCGGTCGGCACCGTGTGCTTCGGCTGGGGGCGCCGTAACCACGCCCCACGGGTGGAGACCCTGCACTTCGCCGGCGATCGACTGGCCGTGCGTCAGCAAGCCACCCTGCACGCACTGCGCGGCCTGCTCGCCCTGTGCGGGGCAGCTTGAGGCCTGGTCAGCGCGCGAAGCTCACGCTGCGCAGCGGACGCCACTGGCTCAGCAGGGCGACGACAATCCCGCCGCCAAGAACCAGCAGGTAGGCCCCGAAGACCTCGGCGAAGGGCGCCTTGTGGTTGAGGTAGCGCGCGATCCCAAGGTAGGCGGCGAAGATCCAGGAACAGCCCGACACCGCGCCCAGCGCGGCAGCCAGCAGGCGCGCGCGCAGCGGCAGGGCGACGAAGGCGACGCCGCACTTGAGCAGGGGGAAGACCTTCAGGTGCAGGGCCAGGCCATTGAGCGTCAGGGCGATCACCACGGCGAACTTGACCCACAACTTCTCGTTGGCGAGGTAGGCCGCCCCGTCGGTGGCATAGCCCAGGCCCACCAGGGCCAGGCCGCTGGCCCACAGCAGGCCGAGGGCGAAGACCGCGTCACGCTCGGTGTCGCCCATGGTGCGCAGTTGCTGACGACTCAAGGGATGGTGGCGGTTGCGCCACATCATCAGGTCGGCGCGCGCAATCGGCGCGAAGGCCCAGGCAAAAGCCAGCAGATGCACAAAGACCAGCAAGGATTTGAACATGTGGGTCGGCCTCTCTCTTTATCCTCAAGCCGCGCCATGGCCGGCGACAGCGATTTTTTGTCGGACGTGCTGCACGACCAGCAGGGCTGGTCGCCCTCTGCCTCCGCCGTTTGTCGGCGACGTTAGGACAGACAAGTACATCTTAAGTAGCACCCTGGAAGCCGCAAACGCAGGCCACGGGGGGCGCGGCCGGCCCTGGCCCTGCATGGCGCCGGCCGCGTCCTGTATGGAAGTTGATTGCGCTGGACAATCAAAAGCTTGAGCACCGACGCGCCTGCAAGGAGATCGTCAGGGCGCGCCGACGAGCGGCACATCTATAGCGACAAGCGTTTTTGATGGTTTTGTGCTATTGCGGAGAAAGCCGCCGCCAAATGCCGAATTTGCTAGGGTGCGGCGCAGCATGCGCCGCAGCGTGGCTTACCAGTCGACCAGTTGCAGGCCAATGCCCAACGATGTCTGCTTGAGCTTGTAGTCGATCAGGCTCTTGCCATAGCCGTGGAAGGCCTGGAGGTAGATGCGCAGGTCATCGGTGCCGGGCAGCGGGAAGCCGTAGGACAGCTCGTAGGCCCCACGGTTGTTCTCCCCTTCGAGGTTGTTGCGCAACATGAAGGTGAGCTGGTGGCGCGAGGTGAAGCGATAGGTGCCGTGCAGCTCGAAGTTGCCCATGTAGTGCAGGATGTCCGGGTTGTCGTCGTTGCCAGCATCCTCGGGAATGCGCCACCAGGGCTTGAAGCCCAGCGCAAAGCGCCCGTTGTCGGCAACGATGGTGCCGACGATGCGGTTCCAGCTACGCGACCAGTCGCCGGTCTGGCCGTTGGACTGGTGGTTGAAGCCCACCATGCCGGCGCGCACCTGCATGTCGGTGCCGGGGACGCGTGCATCGAGCGGGAACTGGATCCAGGTCTCCGGCTCGTGGTTGGTCTCGCGGAAGGGGCGCGACCAGTCGCCGTTGTAGACCTGCCAGAAGGAACGGTTGGTGTAGGCCGCCATCCAGTGCCAGCCGGGGTTGTCCCAGATATCCCGCACGAAGGGGAACTTGAGACTGATCTGGAACTCGGCCTCAACCTTGCTGGCGCTGCCTTTGCCATCGTTGGCGATCTCGAAGGGCGGACTGCTGGGCGTATGGCTGTTCATGACACCGGCCAACAGGTAGTTGGGACGGTGTGGGGTGATCGAATACGGGTTGTCGAAAGAGGCCTGCTCCAGCGTGGCGCGCTCAACGATCAGCGACTGCTCGGGCGGCGTCTCGCAGAGCTTGAGAATCTCGCCAACGGTCAGGCCGGCATTCTCGGGCGTCATCTTCTCCATGATGCAGATGCGCTGGCGCACCTCCTGCTCCACGGCGATGGCGCTGGTGCTCATCAGGCCCGCTGTGAGGCCCAGGACGGCGACTTTTTTCATGATGGTTCTTTCTCTCGGTCGAGCATCAAGTGCAAGGCCTGGCGGCAGGGTTCGGCCTGGAACAGGCTGCCGTGGTCAGGCGCCAGGGTGAAATGCTGCGCTGCATCCTGCCATTCGAAGTCTAACCGCCAGGCGTGCAGGTAGCCACGGTCAGCGCGGCTACCGCCATAGCGCACATCGCCCAGGATGGGCGCCGACAGGCTCTTCATCGCCACCCGCAACTGGTGGGTGCGGCCGGTGTGCGGATACAGCCGGAACAGGCGCAGCCCCGGGGCGAGGCTGAGGCTGTCGAAACGCGTCACGGCCAGGGGCCCGCCCTCGCGCGCGAGGCGCCAGTCCCCGCCCCGCCCCTTGAGCATGGCGCCCTTGACCCAGCCCTGCTTCTTCGCCGGCTTGCGGTCGGACAGGGCGAGGTAGGTCTTGCGGATCGCGCCGGCCTCGAACATCCGCCCGAACTCGCGCGCGGCATCGGCATGGCGGGCGAACAGCACGAGGCCCGCGGTGATGCGGTCCAGGCGGTGCACCGCGTGCAAGCCGGGCTCCCCCAGCTCGGCCTTGACCTGGGCGACGAAGCCGGGTGCCTCGCCGTCCTGGTGGAAGCTCAGGCCGGGCGGCTTGGCGGCGACGATGAAGTCGGGATGCTCGGCGCTGAGTACGACACTCACCGCGTGCCCTTCGCGTCGTCGTCGGGCAGCGGGGCAAACAGGCTGACCAGTTCGGCCTCGTCGAACTTGAGCTCACCGGCCGCATCACCCTCCAGCACAGCATCGGCGAGCTGGGCCTTCTTGGCCTGCAGGGCGAGGATGCGTTCCTCGATGCTGCCGGCGGCGATCAGCTTGTAGACGAAGACCGCCTTGTCCTGGCCGATACGGTGCGCGCGGTCGGTGGCCTGTTCCTCGGCCGCTGGGTTCCACCACGGGTCCACGTGGATCACGGTGTCGGCTGCGGTGAGGTTGAGCCCCACGCCGCCCGCCTTCAGGCTGATCAGGAACACCGGCGCGGCGCCCTCCTGGAAGGCGCGCACCGGGGCCTCGCGGTCGCGCGTGGCGCCGGTCAGCGTGAGATGGGTGATGCCGGCGCCGTCGAGCGCCTCGCCAATCAGCTTGAGCATGCTGGTGAATTGCGAGAAGACGAGGATGCGCCGGCCTTCCTCCACCAGCTCGGGCAGCATGTCCATCAAGTGCTCGATCTTGGCGCGCTCCTTCACCCCGCGCGCCGCCGGCAGGTCGAGCAGGCGTGGGTCGCAGCAGATCTGGCGCAGCTTGAGCAGCGCATCGAGGATCAGGATCTGGCTGCGTGCGAAGCCGCGCGCCGCGATGGTCTCGCGCAGCTCCTTGTCGAGCGCGCTGCGCAGCGTCTCGTAGAGGTCGCGCTGGCCGCCGGTCAGCTCCACGCTGCGCACGATCTCGGTCTTGGGCGGCAGCTCGCGCGCCACCTCTTCCTTGCGCCGACGCAGGATGAAGGGCTTCACCCGACGCGCCAGCAGCTCGCGGCGCAGGCCGTCACCCTGCTTTTCGATGGGTGTGCGCCAGCGCCGCGTGAAGTCGCGCGCATCGCCCAGGAAACCTGGCAGCAGCAGGTCGAACTGCGCCCACAGCTCGCCCAGGTGGTTCTCCAGCGGCGTGCCGGTGAGGCACAGACGGTGGCGCGAACGCAGCCGGCGCAGCGCCAGCGCGGCCTTGGTGGTGGCGTTCTTGACGTTCTGCGCCTCGTCGAGGATCAGGAAGCTGTAGGCATGCTGGGCCAGCGCCTCTTCGTCGCGCCACACCAGCGGGTAGGTGGTCAGCACTACGTCATGCTCGGGAATCTGCGCAAAACGGCTGGCGCGCGTGAGCCCGTGCAACTGCAGCACGCGCAGGTCGGGCGCGATATGAGCCGCCTCGCGCTGCCAGTTGAACACCAACGAGGTCGGCAGCACCACCAGGGCCGGCTGGTCGAGGCGGCCGGCCTGCTTCTCCAGCAGCAGGTGGGCCAGGGTCTGCGCGGTCTTGCCCAGGCCCATGTCGTCGGCCAGGATGCCGCCCAGGCCATGCTGGCGCAGGTGCTGCAACCAGGCCAGGCCTTCGAGCTGGTAAGGGCGCAAGGCCACGCCGAGCGCCGTCGGGGCCTCGACCGGCTGCACCGCGCCAGCCTCGCGCAGGCGGGTGGCCAGCGCCAGCAGCGCCTCGGGGCCACGGAACTGCCAGCGCGCGTCCTCAGCAAACTGACTGAGCCGCCCGGCATCCAGCGCGGCGACACGCAGACTGGTGTTGCTGGAACTGAAGCGGTCGAACAGGTCGATCAGGGTGCGCGCGATCGGCTTCAGGCGCTCGGCCGGCAGGCGCACCAGGCCGCCCGTGGGCAGCGGCAGGTCCACCGTCTCCTGCTCGTCGATGCGGTTCAGGCGCGCCAGGTTCAGCCACCGCTCGTCGCGCTGGAACAGCTCGTGCAGCAAGGGCGCCAGCGGCACCCGCTTGGCGTCGACGGTGATGCCCATGTCGAGCGCGAACCAGCCTGGCTCGGCCTCCTCGATCTGCGCATCCCAGGCCTCGACCTGGTAGATCAAGTGGCGGAAATCGGCCGGCATGTCGACCTGCCAACCCGCCTCGCGCAGGCGCGGCACGATCTCGCCGACGAAGTCGGCCCACGCAGCCTCGGAAGCCAGCGCGTACTGCTGCCCGGGCGGCTCGGCATGGCGGTACTGCACGCCCTGCGCCGGCAAGCGCTCGAAACCAAAGGCAGTCAGCCCGGCGAGTGCCTGGCGCTCGGCCGCCGCATCGCGACGCAGGCGCACCGTTTCGCCACCGGGCAGACCGACCAGCTCGCGTGGGCTGTCGGATTCGACCAGCACGTCCTCATAGCGGAAGAAGACACGCGCCAAGTCCAGCGCATGCATGTCATAGCGCTGCGGATAGTCGCGGAAGCGCTGCATGCCCCACACCGGTACCGAGTGCACGCGCAACACCGGCTGTGGCCGCCCGGCGACCACGCGCAACTGTGCGGCAGCATTCACCGGCGGTGGCGGCACCGCGGGCAGATAGCTCTGCAGGGTCTGCGCCACCAGGGCCGCATCCTTGGCCCCCAGGGGCGGCAAGGCCAGCACCTGCTGCACAGCGTCGAGGGCGACCGTGCTACCCAGCTCGCCGACCTCGCCACTGGCCAGATCGGCATACCAGGCCGGTTTGCCGGCGATCAGCATGAGGGGGCGGCCCGCTGCCATCAGGCGCGCCTGCACCCGGCCATCCGGTCCGGTGTGCCAGGCCAGCTCTGCCTCGCGCCGCGCGCCGCGCAGCAAGGGGCGATAGCCGCCGCCGGCCGCCGCCACGCAGGCGCGGCCGGTGGCCAGCACCGCCTCCAGGGTGGCCGCCGGCGCCAGCGCGGACAAACCAATCTCCCAGCCATGCGGGCTGCGCCCGCGCTGCAGCCACAGCATGCGCAAGGCCGCCAGGTCGGCCTCGGTGAGGAAGGCGGGGGGCTGCTGCAAGGCACGCTCCACCGCGTACCAGCTCTCGCTGCGGTTGCCAGGCAGGCCGCCACCATCGGGCTTGCCCTTGAGCAGGCGGAAGTGCAGGCCAGCGCCCTTGTCGTCGGCCTGCAGCAGATAGAACAGTTGTTCGCGTGCGGCCGGGCGCGGCGCCTGGGCCTGGGCCTGGGCCTGTCCCTGCTGACGCAAGGCCTCGGCCCAGCGCAGCACCTGCGGATTGAGGCGATCCGGCTCCTCGCGTGCGCGCAGCGCGGCCAGCAGCACGGCGGTGGCGTGCTTGCAGCCCAGCTCCACCGGGCAGGTGCACACCATGTCGGGTACCCAGCGATGCGCCATGTCGCGCTCGAAATTCACGACCACGCGATAGGGCAGGGCCGCCGTGCCCTGCACGCTGGCGCTGAGGCTCAGCGGCTCGATGACCAGGTTGTCGACGGCGTCGACGTAGGCACGCGCCTTGTCGATCTCCTTCGGCACGCACCAGCGTTGCACGTCGGCGAGGGAATACTGAAGGGCGGGTTTGAACTCCGTGCGGGCCATGAAGCGTGAACGCGGCAGACAAACCGCCAAGTGTACGCGCTGCCAGGTGGTGGTGGGAGAGGGTGACCAAAGATGCCTGTTCGGTGCCCTTTCCCAAGCCCTGCCTCATCAAGGAGAGGGGTCTCGCCCAAACCCGGGATCCGTCAGAAAACGGCGCTGGCTAGGCGCGCCGACGCTGACAGTACAAGTAGTACGGCAAGGAGGCGCAACGACGCCAGAGCCGTTTTGTGACGGATTCCTAGATCAGGCCCTGCTTGCGCATCTGCTCCACCAACAGCTTGGCCAAGCCGGCATTGGCGGCCTGTGGGTCGGACTCGTAGTACTGGTCGGCGGTCAGCGACCACAGCATGCGCGCGCCGGGCACCGCCAGCAGGTTGCTCTCGACCGTGGCACCGACCTCGTAGGGGCCGTAGCCGCTGCCGCCGAACACGATGGAGGCACCGGCATAGCTGCCGTAGGAGCCCACGCCCACGCTGGGCATGATGACCGGCCCGCTGCCGTAGGACGAGCCGTAACCGGCGCGCAGCACGCGCGTCTCGACGAAGCCCTGCATGCCGGCGGCCAGCGCGGCCTTCTCGATGACCTCGCGGCCGCCGACCGGATCGACGTTGCGGCTGTAGCTGGCGACGGCCTCGACGCCATTGGCCTGCAGGGCCTGCACCAGGGCGTCCTCGAAACTGCGGCGCGAGGCGCCGTCCACGCCCACGCCGACGACCATCAGCTTGCGCAGCGTGGGTCCGGCGTAATCACTGGCGCGCCAGGTGTTGCTGACGCGTGGCGTCAAGGCGCAGGCGGACAGCAAGCCGCACAGGGCAAGCAGGAACAGGCGACGAGTGAGCATGGCGGGGCTCCCGGTAAGACGATCAGCCGGCGGACGAACCCCACCAGCGGTGGAAATGATGGACGGGTCCGTGCCCCTTGCCAACCTCCAGTTGCCCGCTGGCGGCAATCGCCCGGCGCAGCCACTCACGCGCGTCACGCACGGCGGCCTCGACACCACGCCAGTCACCGGCGCGCTGCGGCAGCAAGGCGGCGATGGCAGAGGACAGCGAGCAGCCTGTGCCATGCGTGTTCTTGGTCTCGATGCGGGGCGACTCCATCTCGATCATGCGGTCGCCGTCGAACAGCAGGTCCACCACCACGCTGCCCGGCAGGTGGCCGCCCTTGAGCAGCACCCAGCGCTCGGAGGCCAGCGGCAGCATCTCGCGCAGGCGCTCGGCGGCGCGGTACATCTCCTTGACCGTTTCCGGCGCGCGCTGCTCCAGCAGCACACCGGCCTCGGGCAGGTTGGGCGTGAGCACGAAGGTACGCGGCAGCAAGGCTTCGCGGACCATGCCGATCGCATTCTTGGCCAACAGGTGGTCGCCACTCTTGGCCACCATCACCGGGTCGGTGACGACGCGCGGCGCGTCGAAGTGCGCCAGGCGGTCGGCCACGGTGGCGACGATGTCGGCACTGCCCAGCATGCCCAGCTTGACCGCGTCGATGCGCACATCGGCGAACAAGGTGTCGATCTGCAGGCGCAGGAAATCAATCGGCGGCGTATGCACGCCGGTCACGGCCTGGGTGTTCTGCGCCGTCAGCGCGGCGATCACGCCGCAGCCATAGGCGCCCAGCGCGGAGAAGGCCTTGATGTCGGCCAGTACGCCTGCCCCGCCACTGGGGTCGACGCCGGCGATGGAGACGACGTTGGGGATGTGAGATGCCATTTGAATCAGGTGAGAGACTCGATGACGACTTCAGGATGCTTCTGTGCGATGCGAATCAATGCCTGTGCAGCCCCCGAGGGTGCGCGACGGCCTTGTTCCCACTCCTGCAAAGTGCGTTGTGAAATATGTAGCGCGCTGGCGAACTGGGCCTGTGAGAGCCCCATCTTCTGCCGCGCGGCGGCGACTTCGTTTGGTGCGATCGAAGTCGCACGGGCAGCCTGCCCCGCTTTCATCTCACGTACGGACTGGAGCAATTTCTGCCCCAGTGCCTCACCTGTCATGACGCCGTTCCTGGTTGTGGTCTTCGAATCAGCCATGTTCCAACTCCTCTCGCACAGCCTTGAGCAAATGCGCGGGAATGTTGCCGCGCACTGCCTTGGCATAGGCCACCAGTAGCCAGATTTCACCGGACGGCAGGCGCGTGAAGTAAATCACCCGCACGCCTCCGCGCTTGCCCATCCCAGCCCTGGACCACCGGACCTTGCGGCAACCACCGCTGCCGGGAATCACCTCTCCCGCTTCAGGATTGCCAGCCAACCAGGTAAAGAACTCCAGCCTCTCTTCTGGCGACCAGAGTTTGTCCACATCCGCCGCGAAACTCGGTGTTTCGATGATGGTGTACATGTGAGGAATATACGTCAGTGACGTATATTGCGCAAATCAGTACTTGTCCGGAATCAGAGAATCTTCCGCATGCGCGCCAGCGCCTCCTCGATACGCGCCACGTCGGTGGTGTAGGCGAAGCGCAGCCAGCGTTGCGGCTCGCGCTCGCCGAAGTCGATGCCCGGCGTGGCCGCCACGCCAGCCTCTTCCAGCAAGCGCTGGGCGAAAGCCTGCGCGTCGTTGGCCAGCGCGCTGATGTCGGCATACACGTAGAAGGCGCCCTCGGGTCGTGCCGGCACCTTGAAACCCAGCGCCTGCAGGCCGCCGAGCAGCACATCGCGGCGCCGCGCGAATTCGCTGCGACGCGCTTCGAAGAGGGCGGTGGCCTCGGGCGAGAAGGCCGCCAGCCCGGCCGCCTGGGACAGCGAGGATGCGCAGATCGTGTAGTGCTGCGCCAGCTTCTCCAGCTCGCGTACATAACCCTGCGGCGCCACCAGCCAGCCCAGGCGCCAGCCGGTCATGCCGAAGTACTTGGAGAAGCTGTTGATGATGAACATGTCATCGCCCAGGGCCAGCGCGGTCTGCGGCGCACGGTCGTAGGTGAGGCCCTGGTAGATCTCGTCGACAAGGCAGGCGCCGCGGCGCTGCTGCACGACATCGAGCACGGCGGCCAGGGTCTGTGGTGCGATCAGCGTGCCGGTCGGGTTGGCCGGGCTGGCGATCATGAGGCCACGCGTGCGCGGCCCCCAGGCCGCCGCCACCTCGGCCGCCGTGGGCTGAAAGGCATGTTCGGCGCGCACCGGCAGTGCGTCGACCACGCCCTCGAAAGCGCTGACGAACTGGCGGTTGCAGGGGTAGCCGGGGTCGGGCAGCAGCCAACGATCACCCGGTTCGGTCAGCAGCGCCAGCGCCAGCATCAGTGCGCCCGAGGCGCCAGCCGTGACGAGGATGCGCGCCGGGTCGACGGTGACGCCGAAACGCGTCGCGTAGTGCTGCGCGATGGCCTCGCGCAGCGCCGGCGTGCCCACGGCTGGCGTGTAGCCGACCCGGCCCTGGGCAAGGAAGCGCTGCCCGGCTGCGATGACGGGTTCGGCCACCGGGAAGTCCGGCTCGCCGACCTCCATGTGGATGATGTCGCGCCCCTCGGCTTCCAGTTGCTGGGCACGCGCCAGCAACTCCATGACGTGGAAGGGCGGGATGCCGCGCGCGCGCCGTGCGATGGGGCCGGCGGGTAGAGTGGATGCTTGCTTCATGACGATGGACCGGAAGCGACGATGCCGTGATTTTCGCAGAGTCGTGCGGTGGCGGCCTGTCCCTGCATCAAGCGCCAGCCGAACAGGACGGCCCTGCACGCAACACGGTCGGGCGACTATCCTGAAGCTGAACCTCAACCGACGGAGGCTGCATGGCGACATCTCTCCTGGTGTGCACCCGCAAGGGACTGTGGATGCTGCACGCCGACCCTGCCAGACAGGACTGGCGTGTCGACGGACCACATTTCCTCGGCAACGTGATCCACCATGCACGGCTCGACCCGCGCGACGGGCGCACACTGCTGGTGGCGGCGAGCACCGGTCACCTGGGGCCCACCGTGTTCCGTTCCGACGACCGCGGCGCCACCTGGCAGGAAGCCGCCACGCCCCCGGCCTTCGCCAAGGAGCCGGGTGGACGCGTACTCGACCACGTGTTCTGGCTGGAGCCCGGCCATGCGGACCGGCCCGGCGAGTGGTACGCCGGCAGCAGCCCGCAGGGCCTGTTCCACAGCGACGATGGCGGGCGCAACTGGGAGGGCGTGGCCGGCTTCAACGCGCATCCCCAGCGCAAGGCCTGGTGCGGTGGCGACCAGGACGGCACGCCGGACGGTCCCAAGCTGCACTCCATCCTGGTCGACCCGCGCGACCCGGCGCACCTGTTCCTGTCCATGTCCAGTGGCGGCACCTTCGAGTCCTGCGATGGCGGCGCCGACTGGCGACCGATGAACCAGGGCGTGCGCGCCGACTTCTATCCCGAACCGATCGAGTACGGCCACGACCCGCACTGCGTGTGCCTGCACCCGGCCCGGCCCACGCGCCTGTACCAGCAGAACCACTGCGGCCTGTTCCGCCACGACGAGGGGGAAGCTGCCTGGGTGGACATCGGCGCCACGGTCGCCCAGGCCAATCTGCCGGACCCGCAGCAGCGTTTCGACGTAGGTCTCGCCCTGGCCCTGCACCCACGCGACCCGGACACGCTATGGACCTTCCCGATGGACGCCGGCACCGTGTGGCCGCGAGTCTCGCCCGGGGGACGCCCCGGCCTGCTGCGCTCACGCGATGGCGGGGAGAGCTGGCAATGGCTCAATGGCGGTTTGCCCGCCGAGCAGGCCTGGTTCACGGTCAAGCGCCAGGCCCTGGCCGCCGATGCCGGAGCCCCGGCCGGTGTGTACTTCGGCACCACCGGCGGCGAGGTCTGGGGCAGCCTGGACGAAGGCGAGAACTGGCGCTGCCTCAAGGCGCACCTGCCGGAGATCTACGCGGTGGAAGCGGTGCAGTTCGCCTAGTTAAACTCAGAAGCCGTAACAAAATGGAGTGGCGCGCAGCGACACCGCTTGGGTCAACTAAGTGGCTAGGCGCGCCGCCGCAGACAGTACAAGTAGTACGGCAAGGCGGCGCAACAAGGCCAGAACCATTTTGCTACGGCTTCCACATGATCCACGTCCGACTGCCCACCCACCTGCACGACTACACCGGCGGCCTGCGCGAAGCAGAGTTCGCGCTCCCGCCCGGCAGCACGCTGGCCGAGCTGCTGGTGGCACTGGAGCAACGCTGGAGCGGCCTGCGCTTTCGCATCATCGACGAGCAGGACGGCGTGCGCCGTCACATCAAGCTCTTCGTCGATGGCGAGTCGGTGCGTGACATCAGCGTCGTACTGCGCCCGGATGCCGAAGTCATGATCGTGGCGGCGCTGTCGGGCGGCTAGATAAAGCTGACCATCGAAGGGCAGACGGCCGCAGGCCCGCTGGGTTTCGGCCAGCGGCCTCCACCCGCCCTACGCGCGGAAGTCCTCGCGCGGCGGCGAGAAGGTGTCGAGCAGCAGGGTCTCTTCGCCCTCCATGGCGAGAAAGCCATGCATCAGGCCGCCCGGCACCAGGATGATGTCGCCGGCGCGCATCTCGTACTGCTGGTCGACGATGGTATAGATGCCGCCGCCCTTGACCACGTAGGTCGTCTGCTCATGCGGATGATTGTGCATGTAGCCCTCGGCACCAGGCTGGAAGTGCACCTCCACCTGCATCAGCTTGTCGCCGTCGGCGGTGATACGGCGCTTGACGCCGCCGCCCAGGTCTTGCCATTCCGGTTTTACGAGTTTCTTGGCGCTCATCGGGTTCTCCTCAGGTGAAGCTGCGAGCATAAGGATAGCCGCCCGTCATCCGCTGTGTCTTGTTGTGACGCCGCAGCGGCTCAGTCGTCGTGGCGCGCGCCGGACAGGTCGGCACCGGCATTCGGTGGCAGGCGCCGCAGCAGAAGGAGGGAAGTCAGGGATACCAGCGCCACGCACAGGAAGGCGATGGAGAAGTCCCAGGCCACCAGCGCCTCTTCGCCCCCCCGCAGGAAGTGCGCCGATTGCAGCGCCGCCGCCCCGACCGTGACACCCATGCCGGCCGCCAGCTGCTGCGCCATGCTGGCGAGACTGGTGGCCTGGCTCATCTGCGCCGGCTCCACCTCGGCATAGGCCAGGGTGTTGAGGCTGGTGAATTGCAGCGAGCGCAGGCAACCGCCCACCAGCAGCACGGCCATCATCAGCACGGCTGGCGTGCGGGCGGTGAAGGCCGCGATCAGGGCCAGCGACAGCGCGGTCAATACGGCATTGATGGTCAGTACGCGGCGAAAGCCCCAGCGGCCAAGGATGCGCGTGGTCGCGGTCTTCATGCCCAGCGCGCCGATGGCGGTGGCGCAGGTCAGCAGGCCGGACTGGAAGGGCGTCAGCCCAAAGCCGAGCTGCATCATCAGCGGTAGCAGGAAGGGAATGGCGCCGATGCCGATGCGGAACAGGAAGCCGCCCGCCACACTGGCACGGAAGCAGGCCTGGCGGAACAGGTGCAGCGCCAGCAGGGGATGCGGCGTGCGCCGCGCATGCCACAGGTAGGCCCCCATGATGGCGATGCCCGCGATCAGGCAGGCGATGGCGGCCGGGGTCGAGATCAAATGGCGACCCAGGGTGGCGAAGCCCAGCATCAGCAGCGCCAGGCCGAAGGCGGACAGCACGAAGCCGGCATGGTCCAGCGGCGGCACGTCCTCGGTTTTGATCTGCGGTACGTGGCGCGCGGCGTAGAGGGCACCGAGGACGGCGATCGGCACGTTGATGAAGAAGATCCAGCGCCAGTGGAAATAGGTGCTGATGAAGCCGCCCAGCGGCGGGCCGATCACCGGGCCCAGCAGGGCCGGCATGGTGAGGTAGCTCATCGCGCGCACCAGCTCGGCCTTGCTGGTCGAGCGCAGCACCACCAGGCGCCCGACCGGCACCATCATCGCGCCGCCCACGCCCTGCACGAAGCGCGCCGCGACGAAGCCGCCCAGGCTGCTCGAAAACGCGCAGGCCAGTGAGCCGCCGACGAACACGCCAATGGCCCACAGGAAGATCGTGCGCGTGCCGAAGCGGTCGGCCATCCAGCCGCTGATGGGGATGAAGATGGCCAGGCTGACGAGATAGGAAGTCAGCGCCAGCTTCAGCGCCACCGGGTCTTCGCCGAGGTCGCGTGCGATCACCGGCAGCGAGGTGGCGATGACGGTGGAATCCATGTTCTCCATGAACAAGGCCACCGCCACGATGATGGGCAGCAGGGGAATGCTGCGGCCAAACAGTTGGAACTGCGGGGCATTCACGAGTGGGACGTCACCTCAATGCGCCGGCCGCTTGGCGTGAAAGCTGATCGGCGCCTCCACCGATCCGGGCGGTGGGCTCTTCAGGATGCCCGGGCGGATCGTGCCCATCACATGCATCTCGCAGGGCTTGCAGTCGAAGCGCAGGGTCAGGCGCTCCTTGCCGTTCACCAGGGTCATCGGCTCGGCCTTGACCTGGCC
This sequence comes from Uliginosibacterium sangjuense, assembly GCF_059132465.1. Classification (NCBI taxonomy): domain Bacteria; kingdom Pseudomonadati; phylum Pseudomonadota; class Betaproteobacteria; order Rhodocyclales; family Zoogloeaceae; genus Uliginosibacterium; species Uliginosibacterium sangjuense. The sequence continues at coordinate 84,059 of NZ_CP101132.1, read as the reverse complement.
TTGCACGCCTTGCACGCCCTTGGCCTGCTTGGGACACAGGTTGAACGAGAAGCGCAGGCAGTGCTTGGTGATCATCACCGGCACCTCGCCCGTCTCCTCATGCGCCTCGTAGGCGGCGGCGATCAGTTGCACGCCATGCCGACGGTAGAAGCGCCGCGCCGCCTCGTTGTAGACGTTGGCGAGGAAACTCAGCGAGGTCTCGGGATACTGTGCCGGCGGCTCGCTGGCGACCATCCGCGTCCAGCGCGGCAGGGCGGCCAGGCGCGCGGCGTCGAGCGCGGCCACGGCGTCGCGGCGCAGGGCATTGGCCACCGAGGCCGGCACAAACCACGGCTGCGCCCAGTCGATGACGATATCCTGCGCGTCGTACAGGGTGGCGCCCAGTTTGGCGAGGTTGTCGCGCAGGCCGCTGTCGGCACGCGCGGCGTCCTTGGCGGCTTCCTTGGCATGCGCCACCGCCGCTTCGGCCACTACGCCCCGATCGTCTTCGATGCGCAGCGCGAAGCCCTCGGCCGTCTCGCGGAAGCGCAGCCACACGGGGATACGGCGCTCGGCGGATTTCTTGGTCAGCGCCTGCTCCCAGGCGTGGTCGCGGTTGCGGTTGATCGTCACCCCGGGCACCAGGCCCTTGAGCTCGGCCAGCGGCCGGTTCGGCTCGATGCGCCAGGTCGGCCCCATGGCGCGTGCGACGTTGACCTGCACGCCCTGCAGCTCGCGCTTGTGCATCCAGGTCAGGCCGTCGCCATTGGTGAGCGGGCTGCTCGCCTCCATCTCGAACCAGTTGTCGCTGACCCGCGTGACCGTGCCGATGGCCTCGCCGACGTGGGTAGGCGCGTCGAAGGCGCCGATGTCGATCTGCCGGCCATTGGCGAAGTAGTCGGTGCTGCTGCGGTTGAAGCTCTTGTCCGGGTCGGGCTGGAACAGGATCTGCGTGCGCCCCTGCGCGGCCGGCACGAACTCGGGGCGCTGCTCCATCAGTGCGTCGAGCAACTGGCGGTAGTGGGCGGTGATGTTCTTCACATAGCCCATGTCCTTGTAGCGGCCTTCGATCTTGAAACTGCGGATACCCGCGTCGACCAGCGCGGCGAGATTGGCGCTCTGGTCGTTGTCCTTCATCGACAGCAGGTGCTTGTCGAAGGCGACCACGCGGCCCTGCGCGTCTTCCAGCGTGTAGGGCAGGCGGCAGGCCTGCGAGCAGTCGCCGCGATTGGCGCTGCGCCCGGTGTGCGCATGGCTGATGTAGCACTGGCCGGAGAAGGCCACGCACAAGGCGCCGTGCACGAAGTATTCGAGCGCGACCTCGGGGCACACCGCGGCACGCGTCTTGGCAATGTCGACCAGCGTCATCTCGCGCGCCAGCACCAGTTGCGAGAAACCGACCTCGCCCAGGAAGCGCGCCTTGTCGACCGTGCGGATGTCGCACTGGGTGGAGGCATGCAGCGCGATGGGCGGGATGTCCAGCTCCAGCACGCCCATGTCCTGCACGATGAGCGCGTCCACGCCGGCGTCGTACAGCGCGTGGATCAGGCGTCGCGCCGGCTCCAGCTCGTCGTCGTGCAGGATGGTGTTGAGCGTGACGAAGATGCGCGTGCCGTAGCGGTGCGCGAACTCGACCAGACCGGCGATCTCGCTGACCGGGTTGTCGGCCGCGGCACGTGCGCCGAAGGAGGGGCCGCCGATGTAGACGGCATCGGCGCCATGCAGCACCGCCTCGCGGCCGATCTCGGCGGTCTTGGCGGGGGCGAGCAGTTCGAGCTGGTGGGGGGCGAGGCTCATGGGGGGAATGCAACATCTTGTGGAATAGCGTGATTTTAGCGGGCGAAGGCCCTCGGACCACGCGATTTACGGATTTCCACTCACTCAAGTTGCACCGCAGCACGCCGATACGCGAGGGACCCCGGACACAAAGTCCGTCCCGATGAGAGGAGAGGCCCCATGAAACCGCTGCTGATCGTTTGTGGATTGCTGTTCAGCCAGGCCGCACTGGCCGAGGATTTCGCCACCCCCAAGGAGGCCGAGGCCATCGTCGGCAAGGCCATCGCCCACATCAAGAAGGCAGGGGCGGATCAGGCCTACAAAGACTTCACCGAGGACAAAACCTGGAAAGACCGCGATCTGTACGTGGTGGTCTATGCGCTGAATGGCGTGGTCAAGGCGCATGGTCAGAACCCCAAGATGGTGGAGAAGGATCTGATCGACATGAAGGACCCGGACGGCAAGCCTTTCGTGAAGGAACGCGTCGAGCTGGCCAAGAGCAAGGGCAAGTTCTGGCAGGACTACAAGTTCACCGACCCGGTGACCAAAAAGGTGCTGCCCAAGCAGATGTATTGCGAGCGCAATGGTGAAACGGCGGTGTGCGCAGGGGTCTACAAGCGCTGACCATGAAGTGCTGCCTCCGCCTGCGCGGTGGCAGCGCCCAATTCTTGCACTGGGAGGGGCCGCATGAAGCTCCTGCATCGACTCTTGCTGGCGCCGGGTGTGGCCATCCTCTTCCTGATGCTGCTCGGCGGCATGGCGCTGCTTGGCCTGCAGGGCCAGAAAGCCGCACTGGACACCATCACCACCGAAACCCTCCAGGAGCTCAACCGCGCCAACATCGTGGTACAGCGCCTGTCGGAGCTGCGAGCCCGCGGCTATCGCCTGTTCGTGTGGCTCAGCTCGCTCAACGACGAAGCCATCAAGCAGCGTCAGCAAGAGATCGTGCGTGATGTGAACGTCCTGCGCGGCATGCTGGAACAGCGGCAGGACGAGCAGGCGCGCCTAGTCGTCAGCCTGCTGCCGAAGTACCTCAAGCAGATCGAGGAAGGCGTGGACATGGCGCAGGCCGATCCCAACCTGGCGATGGGGGTGATCGGTGCGGCCGAGGAAACCTTCGTCGAGATGAACGAAGCAGCCAACGAGATGCTGCTGTCGGCCAGCCAGACCAGCGAAACGGCCAATGCCGCGGCAGATGCCAGCTACCGGCTGGCGCTGTGGTCCACCTGTATCGCGCTGGTCCTCGCGTTGGCGTTCACGGTCTTCATCACGGCCAGGATCTCGCGCCACATTGCCCGCCAGGTGCAGCTCGCCAGCCAGGCCGTGCGGTGCATCGCCGACGGCGATCTGCGGCAGAGCATCCAGGTCAAGGGGCGAGACGAGATCGCTGCCATGCTCTCCGCGATACGCGACATGCAGGACGGGCTGCGGCGCACCCTGCAATCCATCGCCGGCTCGGCCGGCGAGTTCCGCGACACCAGTGCCCGGCTCTCGGGCTCGGCGAACGGCGTGGCGGAATCCTCCGCGCACCAGAGTGACGACGCCGCCTCCATTGCCGCCACGGTGGAGGAGCTGTCCACGGCGGTCAGCCAGATGTCCGACGCCGCCCGCGATGTGCGCGACATGACCGTCAAGGCAGGCGAGATCGCCAATTCGGGCAGCGCCACGATCCTCGACACCGTGCAGGAGATGCACGCCGTGGCCAGCTCAGCCGACGAGGCGGCCGCCACCATCAAGGCGCTGGACGAACAATCGGCCCGTATCACGCAGGTGGTGGGCGTGATCCGTGAGATCGCCGATCAGACCAACCTGCTGGCGCTGAACGCGGCCATCGAGGCCGCCCGTGCCGGTGAGTCCGGCCGAGGCTTCGCGGTGGTGGCGGACGAGGTACGCAAACTGGCCGAGCGCACCGCGCTCTCCACGGCGGAGATCACCCAGACCGTGGAAGCAATCCGACGCGACGCCCATGCCGCAGTTGACCGCATGAACCACACCGTGGCTGCGGTGCGTAATGGCGTGGCGCTGGCGGAACAGGCCGGTGGCGCCACCCAGCAGATCACCACCAACACCGACAAGGTGCTGGAAGGCGTCAGCGCGATCGGCAGCCTGCTGCAGGAGCAGACCAACGCCAGCCTGCAGTTCGCGGCACGTGTGGAATCCATCGTGCAGGCCACCCAGGACAACACTGATATGGCTCAGCAGGCCGCCACTGCCGCTCGCCAGATCGAGCAGCAAGCGCAAGCCCTGCATGAGCTGATCAGCCACTTCAAGACCTGAGCCGGCGCCGCTGACTTAACTCATTGAATATTCTTGAATTCGGGGTAGGATCGCGGGTTTGTACCGATGCCGCGCCCGGCGGCGACCGTTCTCTCGCAACATGTCTCACCCCGACCTCCGCCCGGCACGCCCGCTGCCTGGCCTCGATGCCCTCAAGGCCCTCGCCTCACAACTGATCGTCCTGCACCACCTGGCCTATTACGGCCCGATGGCCGACATCGCCTGGCCGCTGGCGCCGGACCTGCTGGCTTGGCTGGCCAATCATGCGCGCATCGCGGTCCAGGTCTTCCTCGTGCTGAGCGGCTTCCTGGCCGCCCATGCACTGGCGCCGGACGGCCGTGCGCGCATCGTGAGCCTGCCCGCCATGCTGCTGCGCCGCTACCTGCGCCTGGCCCTGCCCTTCGCCGCCGCATTGCTGATCACCGTGCTATGCGCGGCCTGGGCTCGCGGGCAGATGAGCCATGCGCTGATCCCGGCGGCGCCACAGGCGACCCAGTTCGCGCTGCATATGCTGCTGCTACATGGCGTGCTGGGCATCGACTCGCTGTCGGCCGGGGTGTGGTACGTGGCGATCGACCTGCAGTTGTTCGCCCTGCTGGCCGGCCTGCTGTGGCTGGGTCAGCGCCTCACGCCGCGCCTGCCGGTCGGGCCGGTGCTGGCCCTGGGCCTCGGACTGGCTGCCCTGTTCCACTTCAATCTCGATGACGCCTGGGATAGCTGGGGCCTCTACTTCTTCGGCTCCTATGCGCTGGGCGCCGGCGCCCGCTGGGCCCTGGCGGCACGGCCGCTGCGCCACGTCTTCGTCGTGCTGGCGGGGCTCACCCTGGTAGCCCTGTTGCTGGACTATCGGGTGCGCATCCTGGTCGCACTGCTGACGGCGATCTGGCTGTTGCTGTCCCTGCGCCACCCCGAGCGCCTGCCGGCCTGGGTGGAGAGCCGCCCGCTGCGCTTCCTCGGCCGCATCTCCTACGCCGTGTTCCTGATCCACTTCGCAGTGCTGCTGCTGGTCAACCCGTTGGTCCTGCGTCTGGCCGGCGACTCGCCCGCCTGGAATGCAGTGGGCGTACTGGCCGCCTGGGGTCTGTCGGTGCTGGCCGGCGCGGCCTTCCACCGCTGGGTGGAGCAGCCCGCCCTGGGCTGGGCCGGTCGCCTGGCCGACTTCGGCCTGCAACCCGGCACCGGCCAGCGCGCTAGCTGAGCCCCCTTCCCGTCTGCCCCGCCGTGACCGGCTGCGCACCGTTGTGCGGGCGCAGCTTTCCTTCCGCCCGCCCTCGTGGCATATAGGCGCGTGGCGCATCGTATCTCACTGATGCGTAACAACAAAAATACCAAATTCGATCGAGGAGACAGTCATGAACTTCAAGCGTCTAGCCGGCGCGATGGCCTTGTTCGGCCTCGCCTCCGGCGCCCAGGCCGCGACGGACTATCCGTCGGGCTACACCAAGTGCGTACAGAACACCGGCGCCACCTGCACGATGACGGGCACCAGGAACGTTGCGCTGGGCAAATCCGGTTCCTTTGTCTACGCCGTCAAGACCGGCAGCTTCGCGTGTACCGGCTCGGCCTTCCCGACCAATAGCTTCACCAGTTCTGCCTGGTGCTCAGTGGGCGCGGTGGCCAGTTCCTCGTCGAGCAGTTCCTCCTCTTCCTCCAGCAGCTCGTCGAGCTCCTCCTCGTCGTCGAGCAGCTCCAGCAGCAGTTCCAGTTCTTCATCCTCGTCGAGCAGCTCGTCCTCCAGCTCCTCGTCCAGCTCCTCGTCCAGCAGCTCCTCTTCGTCCTCGTCCTCGTCTTCTTCGTCGTCCTCCTCGTCGAGCGGCGGCAGCGGCAAGTACGTCGAAAAGCTGGACCGCGGCGTGGTGGTGGTGCCCTCCTCCAGCGGCGTGCTGGTGAGCTGGCGCCAGCTCGGCACGGACCCGTCCGGCATCAGCTTCAATGTCTATCGCGGCAGCACGAAGCTCAACAGCAGCCCGCTCAACGCCACCAACTTCCAGGACACCTCCGGCAGCACTGGCTCCAGCTACACCGTGCGCCCGGTCATCAACGGCGTGGAGCAGGCAGCGGCCAGCGCCCTGGTGTTCGCCAACGGCTACCTGTCGGTGCCGATCTCCAGGCCCGCCGGCGGCAGCACGCCCGACGGCGTGAGCTACACCTATGAGGCCAACGACGGCTCGGTGGCCGATCTGGACGGCGACGGCCAGTACGAGATCGTGCTGAAGTGGCAGCCGACCAATGCCAAGGACAACTCGCAGTCCGGCTACACCGGCAACACCTTCATCGACGCCTACAAGCTCAACGGCACGCGCCTGTGGCGCATCGACCTGGGCCGCAACATCCGCGCCGGCGCGCACTACACCCAGATGGTGGTGTATGACCTGGACGGCGACGGCAAGGCCGAAGTCATGCTGAAGACCGCCGACGGCAGCAAGGACGGCAAGGGCACGGTGATCGGCTCGTCCAGCGCCGACTACCGCAACAGCTCAGGCTATGTGCTGTCCGGTCCGGAGTACCTGACCGTGTTCAACGGCGCGACCGGGGCCGCCATGGCCACCACCGACTATGTACCGGCGCGCGGCACGGTATCGAGCTGGGGCGACTCCTACGGCAACCGGGTGGACCGCTTCCTGGCCGGCGTGGCCTACCTCGACGGCACCCGTCCCTCGGCCGTGTTCGCGCGTGGCTACTACACGCGCGCGGTGGTGGTGGCCTGGGACTGGCGCGACGGCAAGCTGTCGCGTCGCTGGACGGTGGATAGCAACTCGGGCGCCAGCGCACTGGCAGGCCAGGGCGCGCACTACTTCACGGTGGGCGACGTCAACAACGATGGCAAGGACGACATCATCTACGGTGCAGCCACCATCAACGGCAACGGCTCGCTGATGTATTCGACCGGCCTTGGTCACGGTGATGCACTCCATCTCTCCGACCTCGACCCGAACCGCCCCGGCAAGGAAGTGTTCATGGTCCACGAGAGCACTTCGGCGGCCTACGGCATGGAGATGCACGACGCCGCGACGGGCAAGATTCTGTGGGGCGTGAAGACCGGCGTGGATACCGGGCGCGGCCTGTGCCTGGACATCGACCCGGCCTACCCGGGCTACGAGTGCTGGTCCAGCGTGGGCGGCGTGTATAGCGCCACCGGCGTGTCGATCAGCAGCAAGCGTCCGAGCATCAACTTCGGCCTGTGGTGGGATGGCGACCTGTCGCGCGAACTGCTCGATGGCACCGCCATCACCAAGTGGAACCCCGCGTCGCAGAGCGTCAGCACGCTGGTGAGCGGCGCCAACGCGGCCTCCAACAACGGCACCAAGGCCAACCCGGTGCTGTCGGGCGACCTGTTCGGCGACTGGCGCGAAGAGGTGATCTGGCGCAACAGCGACAACAGTGCGCTGCTGATCTACTCGACGGGCATCCCGACCGGCTACCGCTTCCCGACCCTGATGCACGACCCGCAATACCGGGCCCAGGTGGCGACGCAGAACAACGCTTACAACCAACCGCCGCACCCGAGCTTCTTCCTCGGCAATGGCATGGGGGCTGTGGTGCAGCAACCGGTGCGCACGCCCTGAACGCGTACCGCGTGTCGTAGACAGAAAACCGCCTGCGGGCGGTTTTCTTTTTGGGGAGTCGGGAGTCGGGAGTCGGGAGTCGGAGCGTAGCCCCTGCCACCCTCAGCCGTAACGCTGCCGCGCCACCACCGCCAGGCCACAGCCCACGCTGCCGTACAGATCGCCCTCGACCGGACGCGCCGCCGGGAAGGCCTGCGCCAGCGCGGTGCGCAGGGCCGGCACGGCAGAGGCGCCACCGGTGAAGAACAAGGTGTCGATCGCACGCTCGGCCACGCCCGCCTGCGCCACGCAGGCGCGCGCGGCGGCACAGACCCGGCCCACTTCGCCGGCAATGGCCTGCTCCAGCAGACTGCGCGGAATTTCCAGCGTGTAGCCACGCTCGATGTCGTCCAGCGGCAAGCGGGTGCTTCTGTCCTCCGACAAGGCGATCTTGGTCCGCTCCACCTCCATCGCCAGGTGGTGTCCGGCCTGCTGGCCCACGACGCGCAGCAAGCGTGAGTAAGCCGCGTCCTCGGCCACCGAGGGCGCCAGGGCCTGCAGCTCGCTCCAGCTCCGGCGCGTATACGCCTGGTTGATGGTGTGCCAGGTGGCAAGCTGGAAGAACACGTTGCTGGGGAAGGGGCCACCGTTCTTGAGCCGCGCGCCCATGCCCAAGGCCGGCATCACCGCCGCCAGGGACAAGCGCTTGTCAAAGTCGGTACCCCCCACATGCACCCCGCTGTTGCCCAGCAGGTCGGCACTGCGGTCCGCCACGCCCCGGCGCTGCGGTGACAGGCGGATCAGCGAGAAGTCCGAGGTGCCGCCGCCGATGTCGACCACCAGCACCAGTTCCTCGCGCGTGATGCCCTGCTCATAGGCATGGGCGGCGGCGATCGGCTCGAACTGGAAGCTCAGTTCGCGGAAGCCCAGGCCGCGCGCGATCTCGCCCAGCGTGTCCTCGGCGCGCCGGTCGGCAGCATCGTCCTCATCGACGAAGCGTACCGGCCGCCCCAGCACCACCGCCTCCAGCTCGTGCTGTGCGGCCTGTTCGGCACGCCGCTTGAGCTCACCCAGGAAGGCACCGATCAGCTCGCGGAACGGCAGGTGGCGCCCGCCGACCTCGGTCCCGGCGTCCATCAGGCTGGTGCCCAGCAGGCTCTTCATGGCGCGCATCAGGCGCCCCTCGTAGCCCTCCAGATATTGCGCCAAGGCGGCGCGACCGACCGCCACGCGCTCCTCGTCGAGGTTGAAGAACACTGCCGAAGGCAGGGTGGGCTTGCCGTCCTCCAGCATCAGCAGCCGCGCGCCGGCCTCGTCGCACAGGGCGGCGGTGGAGTTGGAGGTACCGAAGTCGATGCCGCAGGCGCGCAAGGCCATGATGCCGGGGAGGGGAAATCCAGGGGGCGGCAAGGGTAAGCGGGCAGCCCGCAACGGTCAATCTCGGGTCCGCCGGCGCCACCACCCTGCCCATTTGGGTGTGTGGCTTTGCCCGCAGCGGGTGGCTGCACCACATTTGCAGGTGAATCATTCACGGAACTACACCGTGGGCAACCCCGAGAACCTGGATTCCTCTGCCCTCCAACATGTCGTCCTGCGCTCGGCCGACCTGCTCAAGCTGCAAAGCGCGGTGCTGGAGGCGGTGGTGCGCGGTGCGCCACTGGGCGAGACGCTGGACCTGCTGTGCCGGCACATCGAGGCGCTGGCCGACGATGTGCGCTGCTCGGTGCTGTTGCTCGACGGCGACCGCCTGCGCCACGGCGCCGCCCCGCGCCTGCCGCCCAGCTACACCACGGCCATCGACGGCGCCCGCATCGGTCCTCTGACCGGCTCCTGCGGTACCGCCGCCTATCTGGGCGAGGCAGTGGAGGTGAACGACATCGCCCACGACCCGCGCTGGGCCGACTACAAGCACCTGGCCCTGCCGCTGGGCCTGCAGGCCTGCTGGTCGTCGCCGATCTTCGGCCGCCAGCAACGCGTTCTGGGCACCTTTGCGCTGTACTACGACTGCGTGCGCACCCCCAGTCCGTTCCACCGCGAGGCGGTGCAGGCTGCCACCGATCTGGCCAGCATCGCGATCGAGCGCCATCAGATGGACGAGGCGGAGCGCGCGCGCGTGCTCGAACTGGAACAACGCGTCAGCGAACGCACCCAGGCGCTGGCGCAACGCAACCACGAGCTGGAGCAGACCATCGACGAGCTGCGGCGCACCCAGGACGCGCTGATCGAGGCGCGCAAGCTGATCAGCCTGGGACGCTTGGTGGCCGGGCTCGCCCACGAACTGAACACGCCGATCGGCAACGCGCGCCTGCTGTCGAGCAGCCTGCAGGCGCGCTGCTGCGAGCTGCGTGCGCGCATCGAGGCGAGCGACCTCAAGCGCAGCGACATGCTGCATTTCCTCGCCGCACAGGAAGACGGCAGCCGCATGCTGACCCAGGCGCTGGCCGGTGCGGCCGAGCGCATCGGCAGCTTCCGCGCCATCGTGGTGGAACACGAGGACGCCCGACTCACCCGCTTCTCCCTGCGCGAGCTGGTGGCCGACACGGTGCAGTTGCTGACCGTGCCGATCCGCGAGGCGCAATGCGAAATCCGCAACGAAGTGCCGGCGGACATCCTGCTCGACTCCTATCCGGCGCAACTGCAACAGGTGCTGACCAGCCTGTTCGGCAATTCGATCCAGCATGGTTTCGAGAGCCGCCCCGGGGGCTTGGTGCGGGTCACGGCCAGCCGCCCGGACGACAACCATCTCACGCTGAGCGTGAGCGACGACGGCCGGGGCATCCCTTCGGCCGCCTTGCCGCGCGTCTTCGACCCCTTCTTCACCACCCGCCTGGGGCAGGGCTTTGCCGGCCTCGGCCTGCACGTGGCCTACACCTTGGTGCATGGCCTGCTGGGCGGCGACATCCGCATCGACAGCCCGCCGGGAAAGGGCACCACGGTCACCCTGAGCCTGCCGCTGAACGCACCGGCGCACGGCCTGGCGCCCCGCTGACACGAAAACTTGCTTTGCAAGGCCGGGCGTTTCGGGCACACTGCGCAGCCTGCGGCCTTGAAACCAGTCCCCTGCCGCTGCCTGTAGCGCGTCTGCTTCTCTGCATCCGTCCCCTACACAAATCCAACGAACCCGCTTCGTCAGCCTTGACTGGTGCCATGGCGCACACCGCCCGGCTGGTCGACCAGGCACTCCCCTTTCTGGAGTGACATGTCCTTTGCATCCCTCGGGCTCATCGAGCCCCTGCTGCGCGCCGTCGAAGCGCGCGGCTACACCCAAGCTACGCCCATTCAGCAACAAGCCATTCCCGCCGTCCTGAACGGTGGCGACCTGATGGCCGGCGCCCAGACCGGCACCGGCAAGACCGCCGGCTTCACCCTGCCCATCCTGCAGCGCCTGACCCAGACGCCCGCCCGCAAGGCCGGCGCCATCCGCGCGCTGATCCTCACCCCGACGCGCGAACTCGCGGCCCAGGTCGAGGAGAGCGTGCGCCACTACGGCGCGCACCTGCCGCTGAAGTCCACCGTGATGTTCGGCGGGGTCAGCATCAATCCGCAGATCAGCACCCTCAAGCGCGGCGTGGATATCCTCGTCGCCACCCCGGGCCGTCTGCTCGACCATGTGCAACAGAAGACGGTGGACCTCTCCGGCGTCGAGATCCTGGTGCTGGACGAAGCCGACCGCATGCTCGACATGGGCTTCATCCGCGACATCAAGAAGGTGCTCGCGCTGCTGCCCAAGCAACGTCAGAACCTGTTGTTCTCGGCCACCTTCTCGGACGAGATCAAACAGCTCGCCGACGGCCTGCTGAACAACCCGGCCCTGATCGAGGTGGCGCGCCGCAACGCCACCCAGGACGCCATCACCCAGCGCGTGATGCTGGTCGACCAGAAAGCCAAGCGTCACCTGCTGGCGCACCTGATCCGCGAACACCAGTGGTTCCAGGTGCTGGTGTTCACCCGCACCAAGCATGGCGCCAACCGCCTGGCCGAGCAGCTCACCAAGGGTGGCATCCCCTCGCTGGCGATCCACGGCAACAAGAGCCAGAACGCGCGCACCCGCGCCCTGTCCGAATTCAAATCGGGCGAACTGCAGGTGCTAGTGGCGACCGACATCGCCGCGCGTGGCCTCGACATCGTCGAGCTGCCGCATGTGGTGAACTTCGAACTCCCGAACGTGCCGGAAGACTACGTGCACCGTATCGGCCGCACCGGCCGCGCTGGCGCCAGCGGCGAAGCGCTGTCGCTGGTCGCGCCGGACGAGCTGGCCTACCTGCGCGACATCGAGAAGCTGACCAAGCAAAGCATCGAACGCGTGGCGCTGCCGGCCTTCGAGATTCCCACCACGGCAGCCGCTGAGGACGCCCAACCGCGCCCGCCACAACAAGCGCGCGGCCGCTCCGCCAACTCCGCCCCCAAGACGGACAAGCCGGGGCGTGGCAGTCGGGGCGGTCAGCCGGTTGCACGTGCCGCGGCCAAGCCGGCCAATGCACAAGCCGAAGACAAGCAGCCCGTCGTCGTCGCGGCGAGCGAGGCCGCGCAGGGCGAGGGCCGTGGTCGTCGCCGTCGCGGCAAGCCCGCGGGCGCCGACAGCCAAGCCCCCCGCAGCGAAGCCCAACCGCGCCGCGAGGGAGGCGAACGTGCCCCGCGCCAGGGTGGCGAAGCTCAACCGCGTCGCCAGGGCGAAGGCCGCCAAGGCCAGGGTCAGGGCCGCAGCGGCGCCCCGCGCGAGGGCAATCGCAGCCCGGCAGGCCGTGAAGGGCGCGGCGGACGTGACAAGCACGAAGCCCGTGGCGACCGTGACAGCCGTGGCAACCGCAGCCCGCGCCAACATGGCGAAGTGAATGGCAATGTCGCGCCGCCGCCGCCGCGTGAGGTGAATGGCAACGTGATCCCCAAGGAGCGCCCGGAAGTGGACGGCAATCGCGTGCGTGCCAGCAAGCCCGGTCAGGATGGCCTGCGCGGCATGCTGTCGCGCGGCATGAACGCACTGCGCCGCTTCGGCGACCGCTGAGTCGTTTCACTCCCGCTTCAGAACTAAAAAGCCCCGCGCGATACAGATCGCGCGGGGCTTTTTTTGTGTGGTGACCAGCCCACACATGCCATCGGGGTCGATGGGAAGCGGCTACGGCCTCCCCCCAGCCCACATGGCTCGGTCACGCATGGATCAACGCGTGAAGGTCCCGGCCTGAACCAGGTCCTTCGGTGCCGATGACTTGCCCAGCTGCACCGTGTAGGTACCGGCCGGCGTGAGCCACATGTTGTAGGTCTTGCTCCACACGCTCAAGGGGTGATGGCTGGCCGCCGGGTCGATGCTGAGGGTGAGCTGCTTCGATTCACCCGCCGCCAGTTCCACCTTCTGGAAACCCACCAGACGCTTGGGTGGCTGGGGGGCGCCCACCGAGCTGGCGCCGGCCGGCAGCGACAGGTAGACCTGCACCACCTCGGCACCCGCGCGGCTGCCGGTGTTGCTGACCGTGGCGGTCACGTTGTACTTGCTGCCGCTCGCCACAACCGCCGGGCTGGTCACGGTGAAGCTGGTGTAGGACAGGCCGTGACCGAAGGGGAAGGCCACGCAGGGGTTGCTGCCCGCCACCACCGCGCACTGCCCGCTGATGTTGCCGTCATACCAGCGGTAGCCCATGTGGAGCTTCTCGGTGTAGTCCACCGTCTGCGTCACGCCGTCGGCAGCCACCTTGCCGGGGTACTGCTCTTCGCTGACGCTGTCGAGGAAGCTCTTGCCGGCGTACGGGAAGGTAACCGGCAGCTTGCCGGACGGATTCTTGATGCCGAACAGCAGCTCGGCAACGATGTTGCCGTCCTCCTGGCCGGGGAACCAGGCTTCCAGGATGGCCGGGCCGGCCGCGCCCACCAGGGTCGGGTCCATCGCCACGCCGGCGTTGTCCTTGAGCACCAGCGCGGTCTTCTGCAGCATGCTCTTGGCGGTGGTCGAGCTGGTGCCCATGATGGCCTGAATCATGGCGACGGTCTGGCTGTTCTTGACCATCGCGGCGCTGCCGCTGGGCGTGGCCGGTACGGTCAGCGAGCCGGCGACGTACCAGTCCAGGCTCATGCCATCGGCGGCGCTGACGCCCGGCGCGATGGGCACCACGTTGGAGGACAGTGAGCTGCCATTGGCGGTCGTCAGGCGGTCCGCGCCTTCCTCGGCGATGGTACCGGCCATCATGATGACGGCATCGGCGGCGGCCGCCGCTGCCTGCACGTCGGCGAAGCTCTTGGCCACGCCGTCGATGGTCGCCGTGGCATTGGCGTCATCGACCAGGATCAGTTGCACCGTGGCGGTGGTGTTGCCGAGCGTCTTCAGCGCGTTCTTGATGCCGTCCAGCGGGGTCACCGTGTAGTTGGGCATCACGTCCGAGCTGCCCCCGGCGATCGCCACGCCGACGCGCGCGCCGCCGGCCACCGCCATCTGCGCATAGACCTGGCTGGCCTTGCCGATCAGCACCAGCTTCTGCGCCGTCGCCGGAATCGGCAGTGCGCCGTTGTTCTGCAGCAGCACCGCCATCTTGGTGCCGGCCTCGCGCGCCTTCTGGCCGTTGGCCGCGAAGTCGATCGGGGTCTGCACGACAGGCCGGTCGAAGATGCCGAACTTGAACATCTGCGTGTAGCGGCGCTCCAGCGCCTTGTCGAGCATGGCGGTGGTGAGCGCGCCGGAGGCCAGGCCCGCCGTCAGGTTGGTCTTGGACCAGTACTGCGGGATCGGCATCTCGTGGTCCATGCCGGCCTGCATGGTGCCCACCGCGCTCTTCATGGCGAAGAAGTCGGACTGCACATAGCCGGTGAAGCCCCAGTCATTGCGCAGCACGCCGGTCAACAAGTCCTTGCTCTCGCAGGAGCTCACACCATTGACGTAGTTGTAGGCGCACATGATGGAGCCGGCCTTGCCGTCCTTCACCGCCATCTCGAAGGGCAGCAGGTAGAGCTCACGCAGCACCTGGGCGTCGACCGTGGTCTGCACCTTCATGCGGTTCGTTTCCTGCTCGTTGGCGACGAAGTGCTTGGGCATCGCGATGGCGCCCTTGGCCTGGATGGCTTTGGTCTCGGCCACGCCCATCACGCCGGTCAGGTAGGGGTCTTCGCCGAAGTATTCGAAGTTGCGGCCCAGCACCGGGATGCGCGCCATGTTGACGCCGGGTGCTTCGAACACATGCAGCGCGAGATTGTTCATCTCGGTGCCGATCACCTCGCCGTAGGTGGTGGCCACCGCCGGGTCGAACGAAGCCGCCACGCCCATGGCCGAGGGCAGGGCGGTCGCCTGTGCCGAGCTGATGTCGGTGTAGGCGGCGGTGAAGCTCTTCTTGCCGGCCACCACGTCCTGGTACACGGCCAGCGACACGCAGTCGTTCTGGCCCAGGCCCACCGGCCCGTTGGTGATGCGCAGGGTGGGGATGCTCAGCGCCGCGATGCCGGTCACGTGGCGAGCGCCAAAGCAGTTGGGCAGCTCGGGCACGATTTCCGGCATGGCACCGGTGAGCTGCTGCATCTTCTGCTCCAACGTCATCGCCGCCAGCAGGAGCTTGGCGCGCTTGTTGGCCACGCCTTCCCTGGCCGTATCCGTCGTGGCGGCCCCCTGTTCGGCCACGATGGCCGGGCTCATCCACGGGTGGGCGTTGGGCGCCGCCACCGTCGCCGGGGCGCTGACCTCGTCGCCGCCCCCGTCGCCACCGCAGGCCACCAGGCCCGCGCTCAACACCAGGCCGACGGCCAGGGCCAGGCGGCTTTTCTTCGTCCCGAACTTCTGCATTGCTTGCTCCTCGCGTTATCGAATGTCTGCACGCACCGGAACGCAGAAGCTCCGGGGTGTCGATCACATTCTTGAATCCGCTCCAAGGGGCGTCCAATGCCGTGTTTTCATGGCCCTCATGCCGCCGGCTGATCGGGGTTTACGCATAGAAGGCGCTTTAGGGCTGGCCCGAAGAGCATTCCGGGCCGCGCGGGGATAAACTTGTATGGTAGTCATCGCCATCGCGCCACTGGAGGGTCACACCGCGTGGATACCCGCTCCCTCATCTACTTCATCGCCGTCGCCGAGGAGCGCAACATCGGGCGCGCGGCGGCGCGCCTGCACATCACGCAGCCAGCGCTGACGCGCCAGATCCACTCGCTGGAGGAAGAGATCGGGGTGCCGCTGTTCACGCGCACCACGGCGGGCATGGAGATCACCGCCGCCGGCTCGGCGCTGCTGAATCACGCGCGCATCATCAAGGCCGAGCTGGCCCAGGCCAAGCTGGCGGCCCAGCAGGCCGAGCAGCTCGCCCACCAGGCGCTGCACATCGGCGTCTATGGCTCGGCCATCTTCAGCATCGTGCCGCAGGTGCTCAAGCGCTTTGCCGAGGCCCATCCACGCGTCGACTTCATCCTCCACAACGCGCGCAAGGACCAGCAGGTGGAGTTGCTGCGCCAGGGCAGAATCCTCGTCGCCTTCGACCGCTTCCCGCTGCAGGAGCCGGACCTGGCCTACGAGACGGTCTACCGCGAGACCCTGCAGGTGGCCCTGCACAAGGACCACCCGCTGGCCGCCCGCAGCCTCATCTACAAGGAAGACCTGGAGGGCGAGACGCGCGTGGGCGCCAACTTCGACAGCGCGCTGGCCGCCGGGGTGAGCCAGGCGCACGGCGCGCATGGCCAGGTCCGCCACCGGGCGGACGACATGCTGACCACGCTGGCCCTGGTCAGCAACGGCTTCGGCATCACCTTCGCGCCGCCCTCGATCCACGCGCTGCAGATTCCCAACGTGGTGTTCCGTCCCTATGCCAGCGGGCCGACCGTGCCCTTCGACGTGCAGTGCATCTATCGCCACAGCGAAAGCTCGCCCCTGCTGCACGCCATGCTCGCCACGGTGCGCGCCTTCTGCGCCGAGCAACAGGCCGCGACCACCGACGTGCCGGCACCGATCCACGCCTGAGCCCCGACCGGCCCGGCGGTGCTGGGTGACCCGTTGGCCTGGCGGCAGATCCGACCGCAGGCGCCCCAGACTGAATCCAGCCGGGGCGCCACGGTGCCATCAAGTCACCTTCCCGGCCTGCCGTTAGCTCTGGTCTGACCCCGAGAGAGCACATAGGAGGCCCCCATGCAGCGCCTGCAACGCGGTGCCGCGATCAGCACCTTGCTGATCATCCTCACCCTGGTGGCCGTGCTGGCCCTGGGCCTGTCCGCCGTGATCGGCCAGCTAGGCGTGCAGCGCATGGCCGCCAGCAACGCGGCGGTGCTCGCCAGCGCCAAGATTGCGCGCGTGCAGGGCGACGTGGACATGATGCACGACGCGATCCGCGCCGACGTCTACAAGGCCTTGCTCAGCGCCGCCAAGGACCCCGCCGGGCTGGACGAGGCGCGGCGCGATTTCGCCGAGCACGCGCGCGCCCTGCGCGAGGACTTCCAGCAGAACCTGGGCGTGCTGCCCGAGGCGGCGCGGCGCCTGGCCACCGACACCCAGCCGGTGCTGGAGCGCTACGTCGCCACGGCGGCGGCGATCCTGCAACAGCCGACGCAGGACGCCGGCAGCCAGCTCGGCGGCTTCAATGCCGACTTCGTCGCGCTGGAGGAGGCGCTGGAGAAGCTCAGCGATGCCATCGGCGAGAGTGCCGAAGCGCAGGCGCAGGCGGCCGTCGACTCGGTGCAGCAGAGCAAGCGGATGAACCTGCTGGCGGCCACCCTGGCCGTGCTGCTGGTGGTGGCGGTGGCGTGGGGGGTCTATCGCGGCAGCGTGCCTGCCCTGCAGGCGCTGGCGGGCGAGGCGGGCGAGATCGCGCGCAGCGGCGACCTGCGGCACAGCCTGCGGGTGGCCGGCAGCCGCGAGGTGCAGGCGCTGGCCCAGGCCATCTCGCTGATGCTCAGCCGCCAGGGCGAGGTAGTGGCGCAGGTGCATCGCGCGGCGGCCGACATCGACCGCAACATGCAGCAGCTCACCGCGCTGTCGTTGCGCGTGCGCAGCCAGGCCGAGACGCAGGACGGTATGGTGCAGGGCGCCCTGCGCGGCTTCGAGGAGGCGGCGGAAGGCGTCGAGCTGGTGGCCGGCAACGCGCAGCGCGCGGTGCAGGCGGCGCAGTCGGCCGGCAGCGTGTCGCAACAGGGCGCGCAGGCGGTGCGCGAGGCCACCGATGAGCTGAGCGGGCTGGCCCAGGCGGTGCAGGAGGTGTCCACGGTCATCGCCTCGCTGGCCCGCGAGGCGGGTGAAATCTCCGGCGTGGTCAGCGCGATCCGCGCCATCGCCGACCAGACCAATCTGCTGGCTCTCAACGCGGCCATCGAGGCGGCACGCGCCGGGGAGCAGGGGCGCGGCTTCGCGGTGGTGGCCGACGAGGTGCGCAAGCTGGCCGAGCGCACCGGCCAGGCCACCGACCAGGTGTTCGGCCTGATCGAGCGGATCAACCAGGCCAGCCAGGCGGCGGTCGCCAAGGTCGCGCACAACGTGACGGCGGTGACCGAGGGCATCGCCCGCGCCGCCGCCTCGGCCGAAACGGTGGCGCAGATTCCGGCGGCCGCCGACGAAGTCGTCAACGGCATGCGCGACATCCGCGACACCTTGGCGGCACAGCGCCAGACGCAGCACGACATCGCACGCGTGATCGAGCAGATCAGTGGCACCGCGCGCGCCGCGGCGGACGACGCCCAGACCCTCGACCACCTGATCGGCCAGACCCGCGACAGCATGGCCGCGCTCAACGGCTCGGTCGGACAGTTCAAGGTCTGAGCAGGCGCAAGGCGCCGGGCGGGCAGAAGGCCCCCGCCGGGAGCCGCCTGGGGTAGGCTTGCGTCCTCTTCAACCGCAGACCGGAGAACCCCCATGCCCAGCTTCACCAAGGTCGTGCTGTACACCGATACCGATGGCCGCGCCAAATTCCGCGAGGAACAGATTCCCCTGACCGAGGGCACACCGATGGCCGCGCTGTCCTCCATCCAGACCGCCAGCGGCGTGCAGTTCCGCGAGAGCCCGGTCGGCTTCCGCAGCCAGGTGCATTGCACCGGCACCCCGCAATGGTTGTTCGTGCTCAGCGGCGCGATGGAGATCGGCCTGCTCGACGGCAGCACACGCGTGTTCGTGGCCGGCGAGCATTTCTACTCGGCCGACACCCTGCCCGAGGGTGCAACGTTCGACCCCACGGTGCACGGCCACTGGAGCCGTCAGCTCGGCAATCAGCCGCTGGTGACGCTGTTTGTGAAGGGCTGAGTCTCTACGACGATGGGAAGAAAAACGGGCCGCTGATGCGGCCCGTTTTTCTTGCTGCGATGGTTCAGTCCCGCGCGCGGCGACGGACCGCCGCCAGCAGGCCCAGAGCAGTGGCGAGCAGCAGGCCCTGCGCCGGCTCCGGCACGGCCTGGATGCTGAAGGCATAGGCGTTGCCGGCCACCAGGTTGCCGGTGGCGATCTGCCAGTCGGTCAGGCTGCCCCCCACGTAGGGGTCGCCGACCAGCAGACCGTAGTACTCGACCACGCCGCCGCGCGAGGCGGTGAACAGGCCGCCGTTCTGGCTCACGCCATAGGCACCGCTGGCGCCCGGGTCGAAGGCCGACTGCACGCTGCCGGCGCTCAGCGCGAGGCTTCCGAAGTCCAGGCGCAGGCCGCTGATGCCCTGCGGCACCAGGCTGTTGATCACCGCGTTGAAGGCCACGCTGCCGGCGGCAATCTCGCTCGCGCTGAAGCTGACCGTGAAGGACAGCGGGGCGTGGTTATAGGCGTTGATGTCCAGCGCCAGCAGGCCTTCGGCGGAGTAGTCGGCAAAGCTGTTGCCGGCCAGGTCGGTGGCGCTCAGGAGAGCGGCCGAGGCCGGCAGGGTCTGCGCCAGGGCCAGGGCGAGCAGGGTTTTCTTGAACAGGTTCATGGCGGGACTCCTTACAGGCTGCCGTTGGCCCACGGGCCGGTGATGGCCAGCGTGATGCCGGGGGTGTAGAGGTTGACGAAGAGCACGCGGCCGTCCGGGCTGAAGCAGGAGCCGGCCCACTCGGTGTTGCGGCGGTTGCCGGCGAGGCTGGCGGACTTGCCCACGGCGCTGAGCTGGGCAGCCGTGAAGTTGTAGTTGTGCGAGGCGAAGGGGTAGGTCGTGCCGTCCGGGCGCAGCACCATGAGGCGCTGGGCCGGCACCGAGATGGTCTGGCCGGCCGCGTTGAGCCCGGTGCCCGAGCCGTCCTCGTTGAACAGCACGCCGCCGCGCGGGCTGACGCACAGGTTGTCGGGCGAGTTGCCGACGGTGATGTCATTGCTGACCAGGATCGCCTTGAGCGTGTTGCTGGCCAGGTGCAGGGCCCAGATGCGGCCGGCACGGTTGGGGTTGGAGCTCACCTGCTTGTCGGTGAAGTAGACGATCCCATTGGCCACCCAACAGCCTTCGGTGGCGCCGAAGATCGCCGCGCCGCCGGCATAGGCCTGCAGGTAGGGGCCGCTGGCCGACACGTTGCCGACCACCGACGCCAGGGTGGCGCCGTCCAGGTCCGGGTTGGCGATATCCACCCATTCCACCGGGAACTCCTGGCACAGCGTGGGCATGCGTAGGTCCGCATTCATCACACCACGCACCTTGAGGCCTTGCAGCTTGCCGCCGGCATGCAGCGAGTTGAGGCCACCGGAGACGTTGTTGGGCAGGAAGCGGTACAGGGTGTTGGCATTGCCCTGGTCCTCGGTGAGGTACCAGTAGCCGGTGTCGGGGTCGATCGCGCTGGCCTCGTGGGCCATGCGGCCCATGCCGAAGATCGGGTTCGGGTTGGCCGCGGTGAGGCTGGTGTCGGCCGGCACCTCGAAGATGTAGCCGTGCTTCTTGCCGGTACTGCTGATGCTGTTGGAACGGATCTCCTCGTTCGACAACCAGGAGCCCCAGGTCGTGGCGCCGCCGGCGCAGGGGCGGTAGATGCCGCCCAGGGTGGCGTAGCTGGCGACCCAGTTGCCGTCGCGCCACACCAGGTTGGTGTTGCCGCCGATCTGGTAGCTGGTACCGGTGGCGCCGGTGTCGTACTTGGCGACGTTGGCCTTGCTGGCGCCGACGATGTTGGCCGGATTGCTGGAGGTCGACAGCTCGTGGTTGCGCACCAGGATGATCTCGGTGCTGCGGCCGACTTTGCGCGACAACACGACGCCCATGCCGTCATGCGCGGCCGGGGTGGCGAGGCCGTCGCTCATGAGGTCGCCGGTCCAGCCGTAGGACTTGTAGGAAAAGCCGGGCGGCAACTGGATCAGCGGCAGGCCGGTGGTGAGGTCGTTGACCGGGGCGAGCGCGCCGTAGGGGCTGGTGCCCAGCGTGGACGCGCTGGCCGGCACGCAGGCTGCCTCGGCCTGGCGGCTGGCCAGCGCGGCAACGGGGCCGGCAAACGCGGCGGCGATGGCGGCGGCGCCACCCTTGAGCAGGCCGCGGCGGGTGTCCGAAACCTCGGACGGGTCTTCGTGTTGTGGGGCGTACATCGTTCTCTCCTGACTGTGTTGGGGAACAGCCAGGAGAGCATTGCCGCCAGATATTGCAGGAGTGTGTGTGCGGTGCCGAGAGCTTTCAGGGCAGCTCGACCAGCACCGGCTCGCTGACCCCGCCGTCGCCGACCATGACCTCTTGCTCCCAGAGCCGGCCATCAGCGCGCTCGACTTGCAGGCGATGGCGCCCCGGGCTCAGCCCGACGAAGGAGAAGAAGCCGTCGAAGGCATGGTCACGCCCGGCCAGGTAGGCCGACATGGCGAGATCGGCTCCGTCGGCCACGGCCTCGACCCGGCGCGTGCCGGAGGGCCCGACCAGCGTCGCGCGCCGCAGGCTGGCGGCGGCGGGGCGCCGGTACTGGCCGGCCGGCTGCGCGCCGGAACGGGCCGGCTCCACCAGGTAGCCCCACAGCACCGGCTCGGGACGCAGGTCCACCGTCAGCGCGACGCTGCGCCCGGCCTCCACCTGCAGCATGGGTGCAGGCGTCGTGGCCCGGTAGCCGTGGGCGTACAGCTCGGCACGGTAGGAGCCTGGTGGCAGCGTGATGGCGTGGGCCTGGCCGAGCGAGGTCAGCAGCTCGTTGCCCCCGTCCTGCGGGCGCAGGCGCAGCAGGGCGATCGGCGCCGGCCCGGTGTGGCCGGCGTAGTGCGCGCTGACCGCCAGCCGGCCCTCCTCGCGCGGCGGTTGCGCCAGGGCCTGCAGCACCGCGTGGTAGCGCTGCGCCAGCGCGGGCGAGTCGAGTACGCCGACATGCCCCTCGTCAAAGCCGAAGACCTGGCGCGCCGCCGCCTGCGCAGCCGGGCGCAACTGGCTGGCGAGGGTCACCGTGCCGTCGTTGTTGGGCCGCCATAGACCGGGGCTGCCGTGGTGGGCGAAGAACAGGTAGTAGTCGATGTGGGACGGCAGCGGGCGCTGGAACAGACCCTGCAGGAAGCGCCCCTGCGGCTGCAGGTCCTGCCAGGCCGGCAGCACTGCCGGCGAGTAGCGCACCCCGCTGGCCGCCGCCGCGTCGCCGCCCCAAGGCGTGGCGATGGAGACGAACAGGCGGATCTGCGGGAACTGCGCGCCGAACTGCTCCAGGAAGCTCTGCGTCACCAGCCCGCCCATGCTGTGGGCGGTGAGGTAGAGGCGCGGGAAGGCGTAGCGGAACTGCAGGTTCAGCAGCTTCCAGTACAGCAGGTGGGCCATGGACTCGACCGCCACGCCCGAGGGGTACTGGAAGAACCAGGCCTGGTAGCGGCTGCGATCCAGGCGCGCGACGAGGCCGCGGAAGTCGTGCGGCGAGCCCTGCGCGCCGTGCACGAACAGGATGGGGATGCGCGCCGGGTCGTAGGGCTCCAGGAAGTAGATGTTGCCGCCCTGCTCACGGTAGAAGTCGACCGGCGACCAGTAGCCCTGGCGGCCGGCCTCGGCGCCGAAGCGCGGGTCGTCCAGGTCGAGCAGGGCGCCGACCTGGCTGCTGTGACGCGGCGTGCGTGGCGCCAGCAGGCGGCTGCCCGGCGGCAGGGCCGGCGTGGCGCTGACGGACAGTGCGAAGTCGAGGCCGGTGACGATGCCCCCGCTAGCCGGGGTGAGCAGGATCTGCGGCCCGGACGGGCCACGATACTCGCCGGCCGCCTCGCCCGCATCGAACAGGCCGTCGTCATCGGCATCGACGAAGGCGAACACACGCGCCTCGCCCAGGCCCACGATCAGCTCGTAACCACCCGGCTCGTGCAGGCGCGTCGCGTGCAGCACCTCGATGCGCCCCGCCTGCTGGCGCCAGGCGGCCACCACCAGCGGGCGGCCACCCGCCGCGGCCTCGACGCGTCCGGCCAGGATGACCGTGGCATGGAAGCTGTGGGCCTGCTCGCGCACCGTGAGCAGGCTGCAGCCGGCCAGCAGCAGGAGCAAGCCGGCCCCGGCCATCGTCTTCCACGCGTGGATTCCCATCTACTCACTCCCTGACCCGTTCACCGCAGCGCGCAGTGTGCACCGGCGCCACGCGGGATTGAAGGCGTACGCAAGGGACGCGACGGTGCGGGACGAAGCGAGTACAACAAAAAGCCCCCGGCTCTGGCGAGGCGGGGGCCGGATCACATCACGCGGGCAGCCAGGCCGCCCGCGCCGACAGCGAGGCTCAGTAGGCCTTCACATCGCTGGGGCTCACGTCGCAGTTGGCGGTGTTCCACTTCTCGCCGACCGTCTTGGACGAGCCGCCGCCCTTCTGCACACCCACGTACTCGACGCAGACCTTGGGGCTGCCGGACTTGTAGCCCTTGATCTGGATGTTGCGCAGCGTGGCCTTGTCGCCATAGTTGCCGTTCACGCCGATCACCGTGGACACCTTCTCCATCTTCACATTGTTGATGTTGAAGTAGCGCGGGCCGCCGTTGCCGGTACAGTCACCGCAGGAGCGCGACAGCTTGCCGATCGAGCCGGTGGTGGTGAAGTTGTCGACATTGAGCGTGGAGTTGATGCCGTTGTTCTGGAACACCTTGTCGTCGGCATTGGCTGCGGTGCCGCCCTTGATGTTCATGACGGTGCCACGCTGGCCGTTGCCGATGGAGGCGGCGTCTTCACACACTTCTTCCCACACCACGTTCTCCAGGTTGCAGGTGCCGCCCTGGACATTGGTGCCGAGACCGCTGCCGAGACTGCCCCAACCGCAGTGGATCCCGTCCGAACCGCCGCCGGCCGGGATCACCACGTTCTTGACCGTGGCGTTGATCAGGGTCAGCACGGCCGGCTGGGTCTCGCTGCCGCCGGCGCAGGACAGGCCGATGCGCTTGCCGCCGCAATCCAGCGTGGTGTCATAGATCAGCGCGCCGGGTTCGCACACGTTGACCGGGCCAGTCCAGCCCGGCACCGGCACGCCACCGCCCGAGCCCGACGAGGAGCTGGAGGACGAGCTGGAGCTGCTGCTCGACGAGGACGAAGAGGAACTGGACGAGGAGCTGCTCGACGAGGACGACGACGAGGAAGAGCTGGAGGACGAGCTGGACGAAGAGCTCGACGAGGAACTCGACGACGAGCTGGAGCTGCTGCCCTTGCTGATCGAGCACTCGTTGACGCCGCCCGCGATGCGGCCGCCGAAGGTGGCTTCGTTACACACGAAGCTGCCGCTCAGCACCTTGTAGAGAAACTTGTCGGCGCGGCCGAAGGCCACGTTGGTATTGGCGGCCACCGAGCAGGTCTTGCCCTCGGCGCAGATGGTGACGAATCCGGCCGGACGGTTGGCCGCCCAGGCCGTGCTGGCGCAGGCCATGGCCAGTGCGCCGAGCAGAAGTTGCTTCGCTTTCATGGTTTGTCTCCAGGATGTTTATTGGTTTGATCCGGCCGCGCCACGCTGCCCTGCAAACGACCGCGGGGCATTGTTCGGGACTTTGCAAAAAAGTGCAAACCGATCTTCCGGACGGCACGAAAACGCGGAAAGCCTGCTGCAGTGCGGGATAAGCCCCCTAGCTACCTGGTTCCATCACTCTGAAAAGAAGCCATTCAGCCGCGCGTGAGCAACATCCCGACCCAACGAAGAGACTGCAGATGTTCAAGATGAGCGTACGCCAGGCCCCAGGGCTGAACCCGGCACATCTCAGCGACCGCCGGCTGCAGGGGTCGGCGTTTCATTGCCTGTCCCGATCTGCTCAGTCGCTGAGCACGGCCGCCCGTCCCTTGCCCGCCGCCTTGCTACGGTACAAAGCCAGGTCGGCCTCGCGCAGCAGCGCGGCGAAGTCCTCATGCGCCGTGCCCAGCATGGCGACGCCGATGCTCAGGCCGTGCGCGCATTGTTCGCGCGCCAGCCGGCACAGGTCCTCGGCGATCATCAAGGCACAGTCCTCACCTGTCTCCGGCAACACAACCACGAATTCATCACCGCCATAGCGGCCGAAGATGTCGGTTGCGCGCAGGCGCTGGCGCAAGCTGGCGGTAAGCCGGCGCAGCAATGCGTCGCCAGCCGCATGACCCTGGCTGTCGTTGATGTGCTTGAAGTCGTCCAGGTCGATGATTAACGCCGACAGCGGACGCCGGTGACGGCGGGCGCGCAGCAGTTCGCGCTCGGCCAGTTCCAACAAGTGGCGCCGGTTGTAGCAGCCGGTCAGCTCGTCCAGCGTGGCGAGCCCGCGCAACTCGTCGAGCAGGGCGAGCTTTTCAGTCACGTCCACCACCAGCAGGGCCCCCCCGACGAGCTGACCACGCCGGTCGCGCAGCAGCTGGTGGCGGATCTCCAGGCGCAGCCCGCCGCCGGCGTGGATGCAGGGCTCAGGCTGCCGCAAGGCCAGGACGAGTGCGGGCACGTCCGGCAGGTTTAGCCCTTCGGTGCCGATCAGGCTGTGGTCGAGCTGCGGGAAGAAACTCTGCGCCGCCCGATTGAAGTCGATGATGCGCTGGCGCAGGTCGAGCACGATCACGCCCTCGGCGACGCCGTCGAAGACGAGATCGCGCGCCAAGGGGAGTACGTCCAGCACGCTGTGGCGCAGGCAGGCCACGGCGAACACCAGGCCGGTGGCGGCCAGGCCGAAGGGGCTGAGGTCGATGCCGTGCGGCGACAGGCCGAACTGGTAGAGCAGGTGGAACAGCCAGGGCAGCAGGGAGCCAAGCAGGAGCAGCCCGGCCTGCTGGCGATACAGCGACACACTCTGGCGCCAGGCACGGAACAACAGCAGCACGCCCATCAGGGTGCTGAGGTTCAGGTAGGCAATGTTGAACCAGTAGCCCACCCCTTTGCCGATCACCGCGATGGCCAGGTCGGCTTCGCGCCGATATGCCAGATGGGTGTAGTACTGGTGATGCAGCTCGTTGCTCTGGAAGGCCAGAAAGACCAGGAACGAAAGGCCCAGCAAAGCGAAGTGCCAGCGCGGCGGCATCCCGCGCGGCTCCAGGTAGGACCAGGCCAGGCCGACCCAGAAGTAGGGCACGAGGGGGATACCCAGGTACTGCAGGCGCAGCATGGCCTGCATGCGGGCGAGGTCCGGTGCAGCCAGCTCCAGGCCGTAGCCCAGTGCATAGGCCGCGCCGCAGAACATCAGGCCGCCGAAGTGGCGACCGAAGACCGTGGCGCTCTGGCGTAGCGCGTTGATGCCCAGGCCCAGGCACAGCAACGCGGTGACAAACAGGAAGACCGACAGTGCGGGAAAGACGGAAGGCATGCAAAGCGCGCATCGCGCTGGCGACTGAAGCCCGTAAGTCTATCGCCTCACGCCAGTTGCCAAAGCCAGGAGAAGCGCAGCTTTCAGTGTTGTGCAAAAGGCCTGCTTGAACCTTCGCCTGTGGCCCGCACCTAAGGCATATCCCTTCACCGCCCAGCTCTGATGCCCCCGCTGCGTTTCCTGCTCGTCGCCACCGGCCTGCTCGGCCTGCTGCACCTCTACCTGGGCCTGCGCCTGCTGCCCGACCTTTCCCCGGATGCCGCCGTGCAGGCTGGCGGCTGGGCCGTGCTGGCCTTGTCCACGCTGCTGCAGCCACTGGGGCTGATGACTCGCGCGCTGCGCAGCGCGCGCCTGCGCGATGCGCTGTCCTGGGCGGCGATGCTGGCCATGGGCCTGTTCTCCTCGCTGTTCGTGTTCACCGTGCTGCGCGACCTGCTGTGGCTGCTGCTGACGGCGCTGGAGGGCTTCGGCCTGTTCGCCCTGCCGGCCGCCTTCGGCCCGGACTCCGCCCTGCTGGTGCTCGGCGTGACGCTCGCCATCAGCGCCCTGGGCCTGCTCAACGCGCGGCGCCTGGCGCAGGTGGTGGAGGTCAAGGTGCCGCTGGCCGGCCTGCCGCCGGCCCTGCAGGGCTTTCGCATCGCGCAGATCAGCGACATCCATGTCGGCCCGACGATCAAGCGCGACTACCTGGCGCGCATCGTGGCGCGCGTCAATGCGCTGAAGCCCGACCTGGTGGCGATCACCGGCGATCTGGTCGACGGCTGGGTCGCCGACCTGGCCGCGCACACCGCACCGCTGGCCGATCTGCGTGCGCGCCACGGGCGCTTCTTCGTGACCGGCAATCACGAGTACTACTCGGGTGCGCCGGAATGGATCGCGGAGCTGCGCCGCCTCGGGCTGACCGTGCTGCTCAACGAACACGTGCTGATCCGCCACGGCGATGCGCCGCTGGTGGTGGCGGGGGTGACCGACTATGGCGCGGGCAGCTTCTACGCCTCGCACCGCAGCGACCCCAAGGCCGCCCTGGCCGGCGCGCCAGCCGAGGCGATCAAGCTGCTGCTGGCGCACCAGCCGCGCAGCGCGGAAGCGGCCGCCGCGGCCGGCTTCCATCTGCAGATTTCGGGCCACACGCATGGCGGCCAGTTCTGGCCGTGGAACCACTTCGTGCCGCTGCAGCAACCCTTCACCGCCGGCCTGCACAAGCTGCGCTCGCTGTGGGTCTACGTCAGCCGCGGCACCGGCTACTGGGGCCCGCCCAAGCGGTTCGGCGCGCCCTCCGAGATCACCTGCCTGCAGCTCGTCGCCGCCTGATCGCTCAGCGCGGCGGCGGCAGGGCCTGCCCCTGCAGGCGCCGCCATAGCCAGCGCAGGCTGGCCGCGGCATCGCCACGCGAGCCGACCTGGCGCGGGCTCACCGCGCTGGCCTGGGCCGCGCCGGCCGGACGCTCGGCGATCACGAAGCTGAACACGTAGTGCGGCTCCTGCCCCATGCGCAGATCGGTCAGCAGCACCTGGCCCTCGCGCTCATGCAGGCGCACGAAGCCCTGGGCAAAGCGCATCAGCGCATTGGCCGGCGCCGGCTCGGCCAGTTGGGTGCGCAGCGCGTGGCCGGCCGGGAAGCTGTCGAACTGCATGCGCGCATCGGCGTCCAGCAGCGAGCGGAAGCCCTCGTAGTAATGCGTGTCGTCCATCCATACCACGCGCCACAGCACGGTGTTGAGCGGCGCCGGGGTGACCAGCAGGCGCGCGCTCGCCGCATCCAGCCCCGGCGGGCGCGAGGCCTCGGCCACCGCCACCACCTGGGCCTGGGCGAACAGGCTCCAGCCGAGATAGGCCGTCGACAGCGTCAGGCCGAGGGCATTGGCGCGCATGCCAAGCGCATCGCGCCATGCCAGCGCCAGGCCCAGGCCGAACAAGAGCGGCAGGGTGTACAGCGGGTCGATGATGAACACGCTGCCGGCGGCGAAGGGGTGATCGCTGAAGGGCAGCAGGAGACGCGTGCCATAGACGGTGAAGGCGTCCAGCAGCGGGTGCGTGACCAGGGCCAGCCACAGCGCCAGCCACCATCGTCGATAGGCCTCGCGGCCGTGCAGCCACCAGGGCAGCAGCGCCAGCAGCGGCGCGAGCAGGCTCAGGTAGAACAGGGCATGGCTGGCGCCGCGATGATTGACCATGTTGGCGAGCGGATCGCCGTGATCGATCAGCACATCCAGGTCCGGCAGCGTGCCGGCCAGGCCGCCCCATAGCGCGGCCTTCCACACGGCGGTGCGGCGGCCCATGACGGCCACGCCCAGTGCGGCGCCCAAAGCGAATTGCGAGACGGAGTCCATGGGGAGGTTCGGGAGTCGGGAGTCGGGAGTCGGGAGTCGGGAGTCGGGAGTAGAGACCGGTGCGGCGTGCTTGAGGTTCCGCATCGCCTGGCCTCACCGATGCTGCCACACTGGACACTGTGATCCGGCGGGAGGAAGACGCATGAGTGCCTGGAGTTGTCCGCACGACCTCGACAGCGTGTGCCAGCGCGTACAGGGCGCGCGCTGCGAGCCCGGGATGCGCGGCTGCGTGCTGGAAGGCAAGGTGCGCTTCGCGCGC
The DNA here is from genome assembly GCF_059132465.1 of Uliginosibacterium sangjuense. Lineage (NCBI taxonomy): Bacteria > Pseudomonadati > Pseudomonadota > Betaproteobacteria > Rhodocyclales > Zoogloeaceae > Uliginosibacterium > Uliginosibacterium sangjuense. The sequence goes on along the minus strand of NZ_CP101132.1, from coordinate 55,368 downwards.
GAGGAGATGAACCTGCCGCGCAAGCCGCAACGCGCCGAACCCGAGGCCGCATCTCCCCCGCCCCCGCCGCGCCGCCGCCTGCCTTTCTGAGCGCGTGCCCGCACGCTAGCCGGTGCGCTTCTTGCAGCAAGGCTCCCATTCCCCAGGCGGAGCCTACAAATGTCACGTTCCTGTCGCATCCGTATCCAAGCCGACGCGCTGCCCGCGCCGGCCGAACTGAAGGCCGCCCTGCGCGAAGCCGGCTATCCGCTCGATCCCGAGGGCTTGAAGCTGGCCAGCGCCAGCGGCTTCCAGGGCTGCATCCTGGATGGCGAGGACGCCGGGTTCAGCGTCGTGCGCGAGGCCGACGGCCTGAGCCTGCGCTGGACCGGCGATCCGCGCGAGGAACTGGCGGCGCTGATGGTCGCCACGGTACTGGCCACGACCCGGGGCGCTGCCCTGAGCGACGCCGCCGACCAGCCCCTCGCGCCCGCCAGCGTGCAGGCACGGATCACCAGCCTGCTGGAGGCCCGCTGAGATGAGCGACGACCTGTTGTGGCGGAGCAACCGCGTGATCCTGTGCCATTTCGACAGCTACAGCACCGCCCTGGTGTTCGCGCGCTGGCCGGATGGCTCCCTGCTGAGCCCGGCGCCCCTGCCGGCGAGCGCCATGCCCATCGCCGAGACGGTGGCGCCGCTGCCGCAGCACGCCGCCCAACCGCTGATGCAGGCGACCCTCGCGCGACTCGGGCTGGACGAGGCGGAGCTGGTCTACGTCGGCGACTTCGAGGCCTGGCTGGACAGCGAGGATGGCCCGATCCGCGTGCACCTGCTGCGCTTCACCACCTTCGAAGCGCCGGCCCACCGCATCGAGGGCGGAGGCGGCGTGTTCCGCCCGATCAGCGCGCTGCGCGGCGCGGCGGCGCAGGAGCTGCCCCTGCTGCGCAAGGTGTTCGACCTGATCATGGGCGGCGGCGGACGCTGAGCGAGCGGGCACGGCGGGCCGACGAACGCCGGTATAAAGCGCCTGCATGAAAAGATCGAATAATTCAAGTGGCGGTGCAGCAAAAGCAGGCAGATACTTCAGCCATAGGGTTTCTACTTATGAAACCTGCTTGAACAAGGAGTATCACCATGAGTGACTTGAGCGCCCCCACCATCAATGCCCTGCGTGCCGCTGCCGGCCTGACCGCCTCGGTCGCAGTTGCCGTCGCCCCCGCGATCGTCCAGGTGCTGATGCTGACGCATTGATGTCCTGAGGGGTCCCCACAGACCCCTGGAAATTCCCGGCCCCGTCTGCCCCCTCTCCTCGGCAGACGGGGCCGTTCCGTTTACGGCCCGCCACCGCAGCCAGACAAGTGGGGGCGCCACTCGCTTGCTGTACCCCAGCCCTCCCGGCCCCCCCTTGTCAGGGGAGTTGCCAGGCCCCGCACCGGAGCGCCCTCCCTCCCCTGACAAGGGGAGGGCTGGGGAGGGGTTCGCCTGCCCCCGCGAAGAGCACGCACATACGCTCACGCTCAAGGCGTGAGCGTGCTCCCACTCAACTGCGGCGCCCCGCTGCCCAGGTAGAAGATGCCGGGGTAGCCCGCCGTCTCGAAACCGGCGCTGGGATTGGCCGTCAGCGTGGAGTTCGTGATCCCCAGCGTGCCACTGCGGTCGTTGCTGACGAAGAAGATCGCGCCGCCGCCCTCGTTGGCACTGTTGTTGGCGACCCGGCTGCCGCACAGGCGCAGGTGGAAGCTGTTGCCGTCGTTGTAGATGGCCCCGCCGCTGCCGCCACCCGGCGTGCCGCTGCGCGCCGGGTTGGCGCCGTTGCCGATGGCGCGGTTGTGGGTGAACAGGCTGTTGATGACGCTGTAGCTCACGCCAATGGCGGACAGGCCGCCGCCATTGCTGCACACATTGGCCAGATCGCTGCGCCCACCGAAGGTCGAGTTGACGACGTACAGCGGCAGATCGTTGTACTGGTCGAAGGCGCGCACCGCCGCGCCGCCCACGTCCGGCCCGGTGGCATCGCACTGGTTGCGGAAGAAGCGGCTGTTGACGATCTTGAGCCTCCCGCCGCGCGCGAACACCGCGCCGCCGCCGTCCCCACCCAGGCTCACGCCATCCACGAAGCTCAGGTTCTGCAGCGTGAGCTGCGGATGGTCCTGGTTGTCGCAGTGGGGGGTGGTCCACACCTGGGCCTGGTCGCAGGTGTTCATGTAGAGGATGCGCCGCTGCCCGCCACCCGACAGCGTGACCTTGCCGCCGCCGTCGATGACGATCTTCGGTCCGGTGTTGTTCACCACCTTGGCCGTCTGGGAGAGGGTGATCGTGACTGGCGCCGCGCCGCAGTTGAAACTGATCACGCCGCCCTTGGCCACGGCCGCGACGAAGGCGTCGCTGGTGCAACTGGCCGGCGTGCCGGTACCGACCACCGTGCGCGGGCTGGCGACGTCTTCCGCCTGGGCTTCGCCGGGCACGGCACAGCCGCCGGCATGGCCAGCCGCGGGCAGGTTGTCGTCGAATGTGGGCAGGGCCGGTGCGCTGCCGCTGGATGAGGATGAAGACGAGGACGCGCCGGCGGCAGTCTCTCCGCCGCCCGAGCCGCCCCCACCGCCACAGGCGGCGAGCAGGCTCAGCGAGATGGCCACGAGGCCGGAATGCATGCGAATCATGATGACCCTCCAGTGGCCGCCACTCTCGCACTGCACCCCCGCGCGCGATGCGCCGCCTGGCGCATCGGAGGGGCTTGCCCGACCGATGGCGGGCAGGCTTACACGGCTTCGAACAGCACGTCCTGCGCGCCTTCCCACAGGCACTTGAGGCCCAGCGCGCGCAAGTTTTCCTTGCCCTCCACAATCGTCAGAAAGTGGTTGCCGGCCAGTTGCCCCAGCTTGCTGGAGAAGGAGCAGGCGCCGTAGGCGAGGATGATCTCGGTTTCGCTGTAGCCGCCGGGGTAGAACAGCACGTCGCCTACCGAAGGATGGCTGGTGTGGTTCTCGAAACCGACGCCCAACTGGAAGTCACCCATCGGAATCCAGCAGCCTTCCCCGCTCCAGCGCACATGGATCAGTTTCTGGCGGTAGGGCAGCAGCTTGAGGAAGGCGGCCACGGTCTGTGGCGCGTCGGGGTGAGTCTCGGCGATGAAGCTGAATTCGCCGGCGGTGATGCGGAGTCGGGTCATGAGCGTGTTTCGGTGAGGGTGTTCAGACGGCGGGGCGGGGGGCGAACCACTTCTCGACCTTGGGCATCTCCCAGCGCGCCATGCGCGCGATGAGCTGCTGCGGGTCCGCGTCGAGCTGGATCATGTCGACATGCTCGATGCGCATGAACTCTTCCTTCGCCATGTTCTCCAGCATCGCCCGCATGGGGTCGTAGAAGCCGCCGATGTTCAGCGCGCCGCAGGGCTTCACATGGTCGCCCAGTTGGGTCAGCGTGGCGACCTCGAACAGCTCTTCCAGCGTGCCCAGGCCACCGGGCAAGGCGATGAAGCCATCGGCCAGCTCCACCATGCGCGCCTTGCGGCTGCGCATGTCGGGCGTGATCTCGTGTTGCGTAAGGCCGGCATGCAGGTGGCCGCGCTCGAACAGGCGCTGGCTGATCACGCCGTGCGCACGGCCGCCCGCGGCCAGCACGGCATCCGCCACCACGCCCATCAGGCCCTTGTGGGTGCCGCCGTAGACCAGGGTGATGTCCAGCTCGGCCAGGGTCTGGCCCAGCGCGCGCGCGCCCTCGGCATAGGCTGGCGAAATACCAAAATTGGAGCCGCAATAGACGGCCAGGCTCTTGAGTTTCATGTTGCTTGCATTCCTTGTCGGGTCATACCGTGGCGATGTCGTTGCTGCGCTGGGCCCAGCCGGTCATGCGGCGTTCCAGCAGCGCGGACACGGCATAGAGTGCCACGCCCATCGCAGCCAGGATGAACAGGCCGGCGAACACCAGCGGCACATCGAAGTTGCCACTGGCGATCATCATCATGTTGCCGATGCCCTTGTTCGCCGCCACGGTCTCGGCCAGCACGGTGCCGACGAAGGCCAGGGTCAGCGCGATCTTCAGCGAGGCGAACAGATAGGGCAGGGTGCGCGGCAGGCCGACGTTCCACAGGATGTCGAGCTTGCGTGCGCCGAGCACCTTGAGCACGTCCTGCAGTTCAGGTTCGGTATGCGCCAGGCCGGTCGCGACATTGACCACCACCGGGAACATGCAGATCACCATCGAAGTCAGCACCGCCGGCACCGTACCGGCGCCGAACCAGACGACGAAGATCGGCACCACCGCCACCTTGGGGATGGACGAGAAGCCAACCAGGATCGGGTAAGCCACGTCATAGGCCAGGCGGCTCACGCCGATCAGGGCGCCGATCAGCACACCGGCCAGCGTGCCCAGGGCGAAGCCCAGCAGCGTGGTGTAGAGCGTCTGCGTGGCATGTGGCCACAGCAGCGGCAGCTTGTCGGCAAGCACCGTCACGATCTCGCTGGGCCGTGGCAGGACGATGTTGGGGATGGCGAAGGCCAGGCAGGCCACTTCCCACGCGCCGAACAGGACGAGGATGGCGAGGCCGGACAGCATGCGCTGGCGCATTCTCGGCGAAAGGGCAGTCAATGCATTCATCATGCGGCCTCCGGTTGGTCGGCGGGGGAAGTCAGGGAGACGGGAGCAGCGGGCTCGCCCGGCGCGCGCGCCTCGGCGATGCGCATGCGCAGCGCCTGCACCAGCTCCGAGAAATCCGGCGCGTAACTCATCTCGACGCTGCGCGGGCGGGCAAAAGAAACCTCGCGTTCTTCGAGGATGCGGCCGGGGCGGGCGCTCATCACGCAGATGCGGTTGGCGAGGTAGGCGGCCTCACGCAGGTCGTGCGTCACCAGCAGCACGGTCGGGCGCTTGTCCATCCACAGTTGCTGCAGGATGGCCCACAGCTCTTCGCGGGTGAACTGGTCGAGCGCACCGAAGGGCTCGTCGAGCAGCAGCAGTTGCGGCTCGTGGATCAGCGCGCGGCACAGGGAGGCACGCTGCAGCATGCCGCCGGAGAGCTGCCAGGGCCGCTTGTTGCCGAAGCCCTTGAGGCCCACGGCGGCCAGCAGCGCCTCGGCACGCTCGGCGTACTCGCCGTGCTTCTTCTTGCGATAGTCCTGCCGGAAGGGTTCGACGATCTTCAGCGGCATCATGACGTTGTCACGTATCGTCAGCCACGGCAGCATGGTCGGGTTCTGGAACGCGAGGCCGATGCGCGCGCGGCGCGGATCGCCCACCTCGCGCCCGTTGACAATGACACCGCCCGAGCTGGGGGTGAGCAGGCCGCCGATCAGCTTGAGGATGGTGGACTTGCCGCAGCCACTGGGGCCGACCAGGGCGACGAAATCCCCCTCGTCGATGCGCAGGTCGGTGCGGGCCAGGGCCAGCGTGGCCTCGGGGTTGTCGCTGCGGCCGTAACGCAGCGTCACGTCCGACAGTTCGATGAAGGGGCGGTTCATGGCGGTCTGCCTCTGGAAGAGAGCGTCGAAGTCGGCGGCGTTCATCGCTGGTCCGCCGGTGTCACCGCATCGACCTGCGGCAGGGCGTTCTGCGGGGCGCCTTCCGGTGCCTTCACGATGTTCTTCATGGTGGACCAGTCGTTGCGCACCTGCGGCGCCGGCATCTTCTGGATGCCCTTGACCGACTTGCCCCAGCCTGCGGCCTCTTCCACCAGCTTGCCGTCGCGCATCACGAAGCGCCCGCGCACCAGCGTGTGCACCGGGTAGCCCTTGACGCTGCGGCCGTTCCACGGCGACAGCTTGCTGATGGTCTGGATGCGTCCGTGCGACAGCATGCCGGCGCGCTCCATGTCGACGATGGCGATGTCGGCGTGCGCACCCGGGGCGATCACGCCCTTGCTGCCGTACAGGCCCCAGGCCTTGGCCGGGGCGACGGCGCTCCAGCGCACGTAGTCCATCAGCGTGGCGCGGCCCTTGTTCACTTCGCTGAGCATCAAGGCCATCTGGGTTTCGACGCCGGGGAAGCCGCAGTCGCATTCCCAGATGTTCTCTTTCACCTTCTCGTCGATCGCGTGCGGCGCGTGGTCGGTGGCGATCATGTCCACCGTACCGTCGAGCAGCGCGTCCCACAGCGGCTGGTTGTGGCGCGCGTCGCGGATCGGCGGGTTCAGCCTCAACACGCCGCCCAGACGCAGCACATCGCTGGTGTTCAGTAACAGATATTGCGGGCAGGTCTCGACCGTGATGTCGACGCCGCGCGCCTTGGCTTCGCGCACCAGCCACAGCGCATCGGCCGAGCTCTTGTGCGCGATGTGCACCCGCGCGCCGGTCCATTCCGAGAAGTGGATGATGCGGCTCACCGCCTCGATCTCACACACCTCGGGCCGCGCGGCCAGGTGCGCCTGCGCGTCGATGCGGCCAGCGGCCTGCATGCGCTGCTGGCGGCGCGCCATGATGGATGAGTTCTCCGCATGCACCACCGTGCGGATGCCCAGTGGCGCGAGGATCTCGAAGGCCTCCAGCAACGCGCCGTCGGTCGGCGCCGGCAGATTGCCGAAGGTGTTGCCGACGAAGGCCTTGAAGCTGGTGGCGCCGTGGTCGAGCAGGTCTTCCAGTCGATCCACGGTCTCGTCGCCCAGCAGGGCGTGGATGCCGAAGTCGACATAGGACGCCTCGGCGGCGCGCAGCTTCATCTGCAGCGCCTCCACCGTGCCGGTGGCGGGTTTGGTGTTGGGCATGTCGAACACGGTGGTCACGCCACCGATGGCGGCCGCGGCCGAGCCGGTCTTCCAGGTCTCCTTGTGCGGATAGCCGGGATCGCGGAAGTGCACATGGCTGTCGATGGCGCCTGGCAGGATGTACTGGCCGTCGGCGCGGAATTCCTCGCGGCCGGCAGGCATCAGGTCGTCGTGGCCGACGGCGACGATGTGGCCGCCGTCGATGGCGACCGAGGCTTCGATGATGGCATCCGGCGAGACGACTTTGCCGCCGCGGATGACGAGGTCAACTGTGGGCATGGGAACTCTCGTTTTCGCCGTCATTCCTGCGCAGGCAGGAATCCAGCGTCGTAAGGTTGAATCGTGAAATCCACTGGGTTCCTGCCTGCGCAGGAACGACGAAGTTCGGGGCCGGCATGCTCACAGCATTGCCCAGCCGCCATCGACGGGCAGGTCGACGCCGGTGATCTGGCGCGACACCTCGCTGGCGAGGAAGAGACAGGCATTGGCCACGTCCTGGTCGGTGGACACGCGGCGCAGCGCGTAGTCCTCGGCATGGCGCTGCATGGCTTCCTCGACGCTGATGCCCAGCTTGCGGGCCATGTTGGCGCACACCTTGTCGCGGAAGCGCGGGCCATCGACCATGCCGGGCGCCACGCAGTTGACGTTGATGCCGTGCGGGCCGGCCTCCAGCGCGAAGCTCTTGGTGATGCCGCGCAGGCCCCACTTGCTGGCCGAGTAGGCCATGCGGCCGGCGCGCCCGCGCATGCCGAAAGTGCCGCCGACGTTCACCACCTTGCCACTGCGCCGCGTGATCATGCCGGGCAGCACGGCCTGCATGGTGTTGAAGCAGCCCGTCATGTTGAGCTGCACGATCTGCTCGAACTCTTCCTGCGTGGTCTCCCAGCCGGTCTTGCCGATGGGGCCGGAGCCGCCGGCCACGTTGACCAGCACGTCGATGTGGCCGAAGTGCTCCAGCGCATGGCGCGTCATCGTCGCCACCTGCGCGCCCTGCGTGATGTCGCAGCCAAGCACGATGGCCTCCACGCCCAGCGCCCGTGCCTCTGCGGCCACGGGCTCGATGGCGGCCAGGTCGCGCCCCACCAGCACCAGCTTGGCGCCCTCGCCGGCGAAGGCCAGGCTCACCGCGCGGCCCATGCCCTTGGCGGGGCCGGTGATGAGCACCACCTTGTGTTTCAATCCGAGATCCATGTGGCTGTCTCCGTAGCGGTTCAGAAGGCCGTGGCGCGCTCGGCACGCGGCGGCAGGAAGCTGCGGTTGAACACCTCGGCCGGGGCCGGGCTGCGCGAGAGCTGGCCCAGCTCGACCACCGAGGCGATGTTGCGCTTGAGGCGTTCGTCATCCACGTCGCCGAGGCCGATCCTGGCGATCTCCGGGTGGCTCATCTGCGACTTGAAGGTGGCGAGCAGCTTCTCCTTCTCGATGTCGCGCTTGAGCAGCGGTTCGCGCTTCATGACCGCCTCCATGCCCATCTCGGGATTGGCCACCACTTCGTTGATCGCGCGATTGAGCGCCTTCAGGAAGCCCTGCACCGCCTTCGGGTTGTCCTTGATGAACTGCTGCGAGAAGAAGACGGCGTTGGAGTACGGGTCGATGCCGTAATCGGCGTAGTTGATGAAGCGCAGGTCCTTGTCCGGGTTCATGCCGATGCCCTTGGCGGCGAAGGTCACGGTCAGGGTGTAGCCGAAGGCGGCGTCGACCTGGTCGCGCAGCAGCATCTGTTCGCGCAGGTTGGGCGTCATGTTGGTGATGCCGACCTTGCTGGTGTCCACCTTGGCCTGCTTGGCGACCAGGGGGAACAGCTTGAGTGCGGCGTCGTTGGCCGGGCCGCCAACGGTCTTGCCTTCGAGGTCCTTGAGCGTCTTGATCGGGCTGGTGGACTTCACCGCGACGACGAAGGGCGTCACGTTGTAGATCATGTACACCGCCACCGGGGCGACGGCAGGCTGCTTGGCAGCGAGGTCGATCAGCGCATTGAGGTCGCCAAAGCCAGCCTGGTAGGCGCCGCTGGCCACCTTGGGAATGGAGGCGGCCGAACCCTCGCCCTGATCGATCTCCACGTCCAGGCCTTCGGCCTTGAAGTAACCCTTGTCCTGCGCGTGGAAGAACCAGGCTTGCGCGCCCTCGTACTTCCAGTTGAGCACCATCTTGATCTTGGTCTGCGCGCTGGCGGCGCCGGGCAGCAGGGCGAGAGAGGCGGTCAGCGCGAACAGCAGCGCCGAGCAGGTGCGGGCAAGCTTCATGATGCGTCCTTCATGGTTGGTCGTCGGGCAGGGGCGGGAGTGTCGACAGCGCGGCCAGCAGGTCGGCGCTGTCGGTCAGGAAACCGTGCAGCAGGCGCACGAGGAAATGGATCGCGTCGCTGACATGAGCCGGTGAGGGCGTGTCGCAGGCGTCGCGCACCAGCAGGCAGTCGTAGCCGAGGGCGGCGGCGTCCTGCAGCGTCGAGAACACGCAGCGGTCGGTGTTGATGCCGGCGAACAGCAGGGTGGTGATGCCTTGCGCACGCAGCACGCCGTCCAGTTCGTTGTCGAAGAAACCGGACAGGCGATGCTTGTGCACCAACAGGTCGGCCGGCTCGGCGTGCAGCGCGTCGATCAGCGCGGCACCCCAGCTCCCCTGTACCAGCGAGGGGCCATAGTCCTCCGGCGACACCTCGCCGTAGCCCACCGCCGCCGGGTCGCCGGCCTTGCCCTTGTAGCGCACGCTGGGCGGCAGGTTGGCGAGGTCGGCGCGGATGCCCCAGTTGAGCCACAGCACGCGGCCACCGGCGGCACGCCAGGCCGGCGCAAGCTGCGCGATCACCGGGATCGGCCGGCGGCAGGCCGTGATGTCGAGCCCGCGCTGGCCGAACCAGCCCTGCGGGTGGCAGAAGTCGTTCTGCATATCGACCACGACCAGCGCGCTGCGCCCGAGGTCGATCTCCAGCCGCGTCTGCTCGGCCACGAAACCCAGGCGGCGCGGCGGCGGCAGTGCGCGCACCAGGCTCACGGCCTGGGCGTCACCTTGCCAGCCATTGTGGGCGGCGCCGTGGCGTGGTGCGGGTAGGAGGGGCGTGTTCATGGCTGACATGGCTCCACAGTAAAGCGGCTCACCGATTTGGTCTGCCGCTGCTTTTTCAATGAAGCGTTGCTTTTTTTGCAACGCTCAGCGGTGCCTAGGGCCCGGGCCTGTTCGCATCACTCCGCCGCTTGTGCGCGGGGGGTGGCTGGCGCTCAGCCCGCCCCCGCCAGCACCTCGTTGAGGGTCTGCGCGAAGCGCATGGCCGGCAGCGGCAGGTGGCGCCCCTTCAGTTGCGCCAGGGTCAGCGGCCGGGTGCCGAGGCCACGATCGTCGATGTGGCGGGCGGTCACGCCGTCCTGCTCGCGCGCCAGCGCGGTGCCCACCTGGATCTGGAAGGAGATGGCGTCATTGCCGCGCACGAAGTTGCGCAGCATCTCGAAGGAGTTGGACTCCAGCACCACGTTGGGCGTCAGCGAACTGCGCGCGAAGAAGGCATCGAGCAGCATGCGGCCGCCCAGGCTGGTGTCCGGCAGGGCCAGCGGATAGCGCAGGCAGTCGCGCATGCGCAGGGCGGGTTGCTGCGCCAGCGGGTGATCGGCGGCCATCACCGCGCACAGGCGCTGCTCGACCTCCAGCATCGGGCTGATGTCGGCCGAGGGCTGCACGTTGTAGACCAGGCCCAGGTCGGCCTCGAAATCGCGCAGCGCCTGGATCACGCTGTTGTGGTCGCAGATGCGTACGCGGAAGTTGATGCCCGGGTTGTCCTGGCGGAAGCGCGTGATGACATCCGGAAACAGGGAGAAGGCCAGCGCCTGGCTCGCCGCGATGCTGACCGTGCCGCGATGCAGCCCGCGCAGATGGCCGATGTCGGTGCGCAGGCGCTCGTAGTCCGCGCGCAGTTGCCGCGCGTGCTTGAGGAACAGCTCGCCGGCCGCGGTGGGCCGCATGCCGCGCGCGTGGCGCTCGAACAGCTCGGCGCCGAGGTCTTCTTCCAGGTCCTGCAGGCGGCGGTCCAGCGCAGACGGGGTGATGAACAAGGCCTCGGCCGCCTTGCGGATGGAGCCGCCACGCGCGATGGCGTCGATGTAATTGAAGATGCGTAGGTACTGGAGTGACATGGGGCTGCGGGTCCAGGTGGGTGGGCGAGCGTTGCCGAAATGCGAACGGGTCGGTGCGAACTTGGCAATGGAATTGCTGCACTCGGCGCAGCAAGATTGGTGCCGTCATCCCTCGTTTCCGGTGTTGCCCCATGTCCCAGCGCGTCGACGTGTTCAAGATTCCCTGCCGTGGTCCGGCCGACCTGTCCGGCGTCGAAAGCCTGCTGGCCAGCGGAGTGCTGCGCGCCGAGGACATCGTGGCGGTGATGGGCAAGACCGAGGGCAACGGCTGCGTCAACGACTTCACCCGCGACTACGCCTCGCACGCCTGGTGTGCGCTGCTTGCACCGCGCCTGGGCATCACCCCCGCCGCGGTGCATGCCCGGGTGGCACTGGTCATGTCAGGCGGCACCGAGGGGGTGCTGTCGCCGCACTTCAGCGTGTTCGCGCGGCGCAACGAGGCGGCGGCGCCGGTCGCCGGCAAGCGCCTGGCCGTGGGCGTGGCCTTCACCCGCGACTTCGCGCCACACGAGATCGGCCGCCTGGCCCAGGTGCAGGCCACCGCCGAGGCCGTGGCTGCGGCGATGCGCGACGCCGGCATCACGGACGCGGCCGATGTGCACTTCGTGCAGATCAAGTGCCCGCTGCTCACCGCCGACAAGATCCGCGCCGCCCACGCCTGCGGCGCCGACACGGTGACGCATGACACCTACGAATCCATGGGCGCCTCGCGCGCCGCCTCGGCATTGGGGGTGGCCTGCGCGCTGGGCGAGATCGACGCCGCCGCGCTGCGCGAGGCGCAGATCCAGCGCGACTGGTCGCTGTACTCGGCACGCGCCTCGACCTCCTCCGGCATCGAACTCGACAACAACGTGGTCATCGTGCTGGGCATGAGTGACGCGGCACACAGCGACTATGTGATTGACCACGGCCTGATGCAGGACGCCATCGACGTCAGCGAGTTGCGGCGCTGCCTGCGCACGCGCTTCGCCATCGACCCGGATACCCAGGCCGCGCTGCTGCGCGAACGTCTGGTCAACATCTTCGCCAAGGCCGAGGCCTCACCCGACGGGAGCGTGCGCGGCGCACGCCACACCATGCTCGATGACTCCGACATCAATGCCACCCGCCATGCGCGCGCCGCCGTCGGCGCTGCGCTGGCCTCGGTGCTGGGCGACACCGCGCTGTACGTGTCGGGCGGCGCCGAACACCAGGGGCCGGCCGGTGGCGGGCCCTTCGCCCTCATCCTGCGGGCTTAGGGCCCCCTCTTTCTCCCCAGCGTTCCAGAAAGGAAACCCATGAAACGCGCACTCTCCATCCTCGCCACCAGCCTCGCGCTCGGCGTGTTCGCCGCCTCGCCTGCCGCCGCGCAGGAGCTCACCAAGATCAAGTTCACGCTGGACTGGAAGATCCAGGGCGTGCACGCCTGGTTCTACTGGGCGCAGGACAAGGGATACTTCAAAGACGAGAAGCTGGACCTCACGATCGACCAGGGCGAAGGCTCGGCGGCCAGCGTCACGCGCGTGATGAGCGGTACCTACCAGGCCGGCTTCGGCGACATCAACGCCATCGTGCAGAACGCCGCGGTGCGCCCCGAGCAGGCGCCGGTGATGGTCTACATGCTGTACAACCGCGCGCCCTTCGCGCTGATCACCAAGACCGACAGCCCGATCAAGACGCTCAAGGACGTGGAGGGCAAGAAGCTGGGTTCGCCGGCCGGTGCGGCCGCCTCCAAGGTCTTCACCGCGCTCGCCAAGAAGAACGGCGTCGACGAGAAGAAGGTCGAGTGGCTCAACATGGCGCCCAACCTGCAGGAGCAGATGCTGCTGCGCGACCAGGTCGATGCCTCGGCGGTGTTCTCCGCGACCAGCTACATGAACCTGGTCGCGATGAAGGTCGACCCGGATCGCGAGATCCGCTGGATCTTCTACAACGACCACGGTCTCGATCTGTACAGCAACGGCGTGCTGGTCTCGCAGCAACTGGCCAAGGACAAGCCACAAGCGGTGAGCGGCCTGGTACGTGCGGTCAATCGTGCGATCAAGGAATGCCTCGTGCAGACCGACGCCTGCATCGACAACCTGGCGAAGAACGAGCCGCTGATCAACAAGGAGATCGAGAAGCGCCGCCTGCAGTACACCGCGAAATCCCTGATGCTGACGCCGGAGACCGCGAGCCTCGGGCTCGGCGACGTGGATGACGCCCGCATGGCACGCGCCATCGCCCAACTGGACGAGAGCTATGGCCTGCCGCGCAGCCCGGCACCCGGCGAGGTGTTCAACCGCAGCTTCCTGCCGCCCAAGGCGGAACGCACGCTGAAATCCCCGTTCTAAGCGGCGACGCACACGCCGCACGGGGCGGCGTGTGCCTTCTTCACAGGAGCTTCACATGCACGCAGGCCAGCTTCGCGCCGACCACTTGCTGACCCGGCCAGGACAGGATGCGGAGCAGCACGGCGCTGCCCTCGCCTGGCAGGACGGCCGCCTGACCACGCTGGCCCCCACCGCCCAGGATGGCCGCGGGCTGATCGTGCTCCCCGGTCTGTGCAATGCGCACGACCATGCCCGCGCGGTGCGCGCCACCGCGCTGGGAGGCTTCGACCGTCCGCTGGAATCCTGGTTGATGTATCTGGGTGTCATTCCCGGCGTGGATGCCTACCTGGCCGCCGCCTCCTCGCTGGCGCGCTCTGCCCTGCGCGGGGCCGGCCGCGTGATGGTGCATTACACGCGCATCCAGGGCCTGGTGTCGCTGGTCGAGGAGGCGCAACAGGTGGCGCGTGCCGCGCAGGACGTGGGCGTGCAGGTCGGCTTCGCGGTAGCCATGCGTGACCGCCACAACCTCGCCTATGCCGACGATGCGAGCGTGTTGGCCAGCCTGCCACCCGAATTGCGCGCGCAAGTGGCGCCGCGCTTCGCCAAAGCGGCTGCCTCGCCCAGCGCGCAACTCGCGCTGGTCGAGGAGATCGCCGCCGCCTGCCACCGCCCCGGCTTCAACGTGCAGTACGGCCCCACCGGCGTGCAATGGTGTTCCGATGCGCTGCTGCGCGCGATTGCCCAGGCCTCGGCCGACACTGGCCGGCAGGTCCACATGCACCTGCTGGAGACGCGCTATCAGCGCGAATGGGCGGACCAGGCCTTCCCCCAGGGCATCGTCACCTACCTGCGCGACATCGGTCTGTTGAGCCCGCGCCTCACGCTGGCGCACTGCACCTGGGCACGCCCCGACGAGCTGGCACTGATCGCCGAGAGCGGCGCCTGCATCGCGGTGAACACCGGCTCCAACCTGGGCATCCGCTCGGGCATCGCCACGCTGGCGCAGATGCTGGCCGCCGGTTGCCGCGTAGCCATGGGTCTCGATGGTCTGGCGCTGGACGAAGATGACGATGCGCTGCGCGAACTGCGCCTGCTGCACCACCTGCACAAGGGCTGGGGCTACGAAACCACGCTGTCTCACGCCGATGCCTGGCGCATCGCCAGCGAGCAGGGCCGCCAGGCCATCTGCGGTATCGAGACGGACGCCACCCTGACCCCCGGCGCGCGTGCCGACCTGCTGGTGCTGGACGGCCAGCGCCTGATGGATGACCGCCTGTTCGACGATGTGCCGGTGCTGGACTTCGTGTTGGCACGCGCGACCGCCGGCCACATCCACCAAGTGGTGGTGGAGGGGCGCACGCTGGTGCAGGACGGGCAGGTATTGGGCGTGGACTATGCCGCGTTGATGGCCGAACTCCTGGCCCGGCTGCGCAGCACACTGCCCGGCGACGAGGCCTGGCGCCGCAGCGTGCGGGCGCTGGACGCCCAGCTTGCGCAGCGCTACTGCGGATGTTGCTAGGGCGTGCTCACGGTAGCCCCGCCGCTTGCGCGGCTACTGTGAACATGCCCTGACCACCCATGCGGGTTTCCGTCAGGACGCTGTCACACCGCGCCTGCTAACCTTGCAGCATGGACGCAAAGCACGACAAACAAGATGTCACGGGCGCGCCCGGCCAACCGGCGCGATGGATGAACCAGGCTAAGAATCGGGCGCAGGACCTGATCCACAGCGTGCGCAGCGGCCGCCTGCGGCGACCGGCCATCTGGCTCGCTGGCAGCCTGGCGGTGATCGGCATCCTGGGCGCGCTGGTCGCCCCGCCTCTGCTGCGCCCAGTCGTGGAGCGCGAAGCCAGCGCTGCGCTGGGGCGCGAGGTCAGGCTGGAGCGCCTGTCGCTCAACCCCTTCACCCTCAGTGCCACCCTGCATGGCCTGACGATCGCCGAAGCCGGCGGGCAAGGCGAGTTCGTCGCGGTCGGCGAGGCCTACGCCAACCTGTCCAGCACCTCGCTGTTGCGGCTCGCCCCGGTGCTCAAGGCGGTGCGTGTGTCCGGCCTGCGCCTGAACCTGGTGCGCGTGGCCGACAACCAGTACAACTTCAACGATCTGATCGAACGTTTCCGTCCCGCGCCCGACGCGCCCGCGACGCCGCCGACGCGCTTCGCGCTCTACAACATCGAGCTGCAGGACGGCGACATCCGCCTCGACGACCGCGTGACCGGCCAGCAACATCGCGTGGCGGACCTGCGCTTCGGCCTGCCCTTCGTCTCCAACCTGCCGGGCCGCGTCGACACTTTCGTGACCCCGCATCTGGCGGCCACGGTCAACGGCAGCCCCTTCGCGCTGGACGGGGAGCTGAAACCCTTCGCCGACCATCGCGAGGCCCATCTGCGGCTGCAACTGGAGCCGCAGGATCTCACCCGCTATCTCGCCTACCTGCCAGTCAAGCTGCCCCTGGCACTGAAGCAGGCCGAGCTGGGCCTGGACCTGCGCCTGCTGTGGAGCGAAGGTGCCACGCAGACGCTCGCGCTGCAGGGTGAGGTCGCCCTCGGCAAGCTGCGCGTGGAAACGCTGGAAGGCGGCGAGCTGCTGCAACTGGAGCGCCTGCGCCTCGCCCTCAAGCAGGTCGAGCCGCTGGCGCAACCGATGCGCCTCGAGCTGGCGGCGGTCGAGATCGAACGGCCGCGCCTGCGCCTGGAGCGCGACGCCCAGGGCACGCTGAGCATCGCGCGTCTGCTCGAGCTGCCAGCCCGGCCCAGCGCCACGCAGAAGGCCCAGCCCGCCACTCCGCCACCGCTCATTCAACTGGACCAGCTACGCCTGAGCGGCGGCAGCGCGCACTGGCAGGACGCCGCCGTACCCGGCAGCTACAGCGGCGGCGCGCGCGACATCGACCTGCAGCTCACCAACTTCGACCTCGCCGGCACACGCAAGGCCAGCCTGGACCTCGCCCTGCTGGGCGAGCGCGACGCGCGCCTCACGCTCAAGGGCAGCCTGCAGGGCACGCAGGCCGCCGAGCTGCAGGCCACGGTCGCCACCCTGCCCCTGGGGCAATACCTGCCCTACCTGCGCGGCGTGGTACGCAAGGGTGAGGTGCAGGGCATGCTGGAAGGCGAGGCGCATGTGCAGCTCAGCCGCCAGGACGAGGCGCTCAAGATCCTGGTCGACGGCGCGCGCGCCAAGCTGAGCGATCTGCGCCTGAGCGAACCCGGTCAGCGCCAGCCGGTGCTGCAGGTGGCCTCGGTGGAACTGGGCGGCCTCAGCGTGGACCTGGCGGAGCAGACCGTGCGCCTGGAGGAGTTCCGCAGCCAGGGCGGGCGGGCCGCGCTGATCCGCAGCAAGGAGGGCGAGCTGAACCTGTTGCGCCTGATCCAGGGCGACAAGGTGGCCGACGTGGCGCGTGAGGTGGCCGCCGAGATCCGCAGCAAGGAATGGGGCGTCACCGTCGCCAAGGCGAGCATCGACAACTGGGCCGCCAGCATGGAGGACCGCAGCGTAGACCCGGCAGTGCGCGTGCAGCTCGACCCGATCGCGCTGGAGCTGGCGAACCTCAGCAGCCTCGGCAAGACGCCGGGCGAGCTGAAGCTCAGCACCCGCGTCAATCGCAAGGGCAACGCGCGCATCGAAGGCCGGCTGAACATTGCCCCCCTGCGCGGCGACATGCGCGTCGGCCTGCAGGCGGTCGACGTGCTGATGGCCCAGCCCTATGTCGACGACGTGTTCCGCGTGCTGATCACGCGCGGCGAACTCAGCGCCAAAGGACAGCTCAAGTTCGACCTGGCCGACCTGGACAAGCCGCAGCTCAGCTATGCCGGCGATCTCGCACTGCAGGACTTCAACTCGCTGGACACCCTCAACGACACCGACTTCCTGCGCTGGAAGCGCTTCGGCCTGAGCGGCACCGACATCCAGCTCAACCCACTGCGCCTGCACGCCAAGGAAGTTGCGCTGGAGTCCTTCTACACCCGCCTGATCCTCGACCAGCAGGGGCGCTTCAACCTGCGGGAGCTACGCGCGCACGACGAGGATGCGCCGGCCGCCACTGCGGCGCCGGCACCGACCGGTGACAAGCCGCTGGACCTCGACCTGCGCATCGACCGCCTGGTGTTCGACCAGGGCGACGTGAACTACAGCGATCGCTTCGTGAAGCCCAACTACGACGCCCACCTGCTGCGCGTGAAAGGCAGCGTGGAAGGCCTATCCTCCGACCCGGCCTCGCTCGCCACGCTGGCCATCGGCGCCGCCCTGGATGGCAACGCGCCGGTCGTCATCAACGGCAAGCTCAACCTGCTGCGCCAGGACCGCTACCTCGACCTCAAGGCCCAGGTCAGCGACGTGGACCTGACCGGCGTGTCGACCTACTCCGCCAAGTACGTGGGCTACGGCATCACGCGCGGGCGCCTGTCGATGACGCTGGACTACAGCATCCGCGACCGCAAGCTCAGCGCGCAGAACCAGGTCTTCCTCGACCAGCTCACCTTCGGCGACAAGGTGGAGAGCCCCGACGCGGTGGACCTGCCGGTCAAGCTGGGCGTGGCGCTACTCAAGGACAGCAAGGGCCAGATCGACCTCAACCTGCCGATCAGCGGTTCGCTGGACGACCCGCAGTTCAGCGTGGGCGGCGTCATCTGGAAGGTGATCGTCAACCTCTTCACCAAGGCGATCACCTCGCCCTTCACCCTGCTTGGCTCCATGTTCGGCGGCAATGCCGAGGAGCTGGCCTTCGTCGACTTCGCACCAGGCTCGGCGGCCATCACGCCGGCCGCCGAAGAGAAGCTCAAGTCCGTGGCACGCGCACTGACTGAACGCCCCGCGCTGACCCTGGACATCACCGGCCGCGCCGACGCCGCCGCCGACACCAGCGGGCTCAAGCGCGAGCTGCTGGAGGGCAAGCTGCGCACCCTCAAGGCCGAAGCCATGGTCAAGCGCGGCGAGAGCGTGGCCGAGGTGGACCGCCTGGCGATCACCCCCGAAGAACGCGAAGCCCTGCTGCGCGAAGCCTACAAGCGGGAGAAGTTCGAGAAACCGCGCAATGCCATCGGCCTGGTGCGCGACCTGCCGCCGGCCGAGACCGAGAAGATGATCCTCGACCACACCGAGGTGCGCGCCGAGGACCTGCAGGCCCTGGCCAGCCGCCGTGCCAGCGCGCTGCGCAACTGGTTCCTCGGCCCGGGCGGCCTGCCTCAGGACCGCGTCTTCCTGCTCGCCGCCAGCGGGGAGGACAAAGCCAAGCAGGCCACGCGCGCGGACTTCACGCTGCGCTGAGCGTCAGCCTCGCGGGGGGCTGCGCCAGCCAGTCCGGCCCACTGCTGGCCGGACACCCGCCCCATCAGGGCAGGGTGATCGGCCAGGCGTTCGACACCGCGCCGCTCGCGTCGACCACGTAGAGCCAGGCCGGCCCTGCAGCCAGGCCGCTGCGCAGCAAGGGGGCGGTAATGCTGTTGCCGGACCAGGCACTGGCGGGCAGGGGGATGCGCTGGGTGCTGGCGGACCAGCTCGCGGCATTGGCCAGCACGAGGCGCGCAGGGCTGGTGTCGAGGTAGTGATCGTCGTACCAGACGCTCACGCCATTCGTGCTGCCCGGGTTGAGCCAGTAGTCCATGCCGATCACGAGGTAGCTGCAGTTCAGCACCTGCGTGGCATCGCTGCGCACCTGCAAGGCCCTGCGGTTGATCTGCAGATTGCCATTCACCCAGGTGAGGTGCTGGCCATTGCTCTGGCCGATGTCATTGAGGCGGTAGTACTCCTCGACCTGGTACCAGGTGTCCTCCTTGAGCGGAATCACCGTGCCGCTGCCCATGTGAGTCTCGCCTGCCCAGCCTTCGTCGCGCGTGCCGTCGCGGCGCAGGATGCCGCCCTGCACGCCACCGGCCAGCGTCTTGTCGCTGTCATAACGATTGGCGCTCGGGCCCACCGGGTAATAGCTCGAATAGAACTTGGGGCTGCCGCCATAGCAGTCGCCACTCACTTCCATGCCGCTGCGGTTGAACTTGAGCTGCGCGATGCGCCCACCATTGGTGCGGAACTTGATGCGATAGCTGAGATACAGCTCCTGGCTGCTGAAACCACGTACCGCGATATGCGGGAAGGATTCCTCGACTGAACCTTCCGGCGAGGCGGGCCCGGCGTGCGACTGGTGCAGCAGGGACTTGCTGCCGCTGAATGCCGCCGAGGCATCCACCGTCGTCGTGCCGCCGAAGCCACCGTAGTTGTGATAACCGAAGCTCGCCGGGGCCGCCCCTGTGGTGCGGCCATCGAAGTCTTCGAACTTCAGGGGCGCGGCTTGCGTCCGGCTGCCAAAGCCCGTGCCCGTGACGGTCACGCTGTTCGCACTGACGCTTGCGGCGCTGATGGCCAGGCCGGCACCCGCACCGCTGGAGGAGCTGGAGGATGAGCTACCGGAGGAGCTGGCGGCGGCCTCCTGACCGGCGCCACCGCCACCGCCGCAGGCGACCAGTGCACCGAGCGACAGCAGGCAGGGAAACAGACAGGCCAGGGAGATATGGGACATGGTGACGCTCGCTGAAAGACGCGGACTCAAGGCAACTGGTGGCCGCGTGTGCCGCGTCGCGCGTCACCGGCAGGCAGCCCCATGAGCGGGCCGCTGCCGACGAGCGCGCTGGTGTTGCTGCGGGTGCTGCCCGAGGCCGCCGTGTCGAAACCGTAGCTGCCCTGCCACACGCTCCAGCTCATGTCGTTGCCGGTGCACTCGCTGTCCTTGAAAGCCAGGGCGTGGCTGCTCTCGATGAGGTTGGCCGCCACGCTCATCTGGCTCGCCAGGCCCGCCGGGCGGCTCTGGCACGACAGCCCGCCGTAGGGCGTGCGCGTGCCACTGCTGATGAGGTTGTGCGAGATGCGCGTGCCGCTGCTGCTCGGGTTGAACGGCCCCCAGTTCACGCCGATACCCGCATTGAGCAGCGTGTTGTGATGCACATCGTGGTTGCGCATGTAGCAGCTCGTCTGGAAACACTGCACGCCCAGATGAATGCCCGCGTTGATCAGCAGGTTGTGGTGGATGTGCAGGTCGGCCGAGTTGTCCTGCGCCGAGACCTGGATGCCCATGCTGCTGCGGTTGGCGTCCGAGAAGACGATGTAGTTCTCACGGTAGGTGTTGTGCTGCGAGTTGTCCTTGTCATGGAAACCGCCGAAGACCTTGCCGAGGTTCAACTGGTTGTTCTCGATGATGGATTCCCCGGCGTCGAACAGCGTGGTCGCGTAGCCGTTGCCGACGTAAGCCCCGAAGTCGTTGTCCTGGATCAGCAGCTTGTGGCGCCAGGCCGTGCCCGCGTCACCCCAGCCGTGGATGAAGGCGGGGTTCTCGCCGTTGTTGGCCGCCTCGCCATCGAGGAAGCGGTTGTTGCGGATCACCAACCCGGCCTTGCTGGGGTCGCTGACGATGCCCCATTGCCGGACGCCCTTGAGGTCGAATCCCTCGATGCGCGCAGCCGGCGCCGTGTCGCTGCCCACGCTGATGTCACCGGACTTGTTGAAGTCGAGGGTCACGACCTCGTCCGGGTAGGCCAGCAGTTGCTTGGACTTGTCGTCATAGAGCTTCACCGCGCCGGTGAGATAACTGCCCCGGCGCAGCACGATGGCCTGATTCGGACTGGAGTTGGCCAGCGCATAAGCCAGGGTCTTGTAGGGCGCCGCACGGCTGCCGCGGCCGGCTGCGTCCACCCCGTCCGTCGCGACGAACAGGAAGCGCGCGGCGGCCGACTGGATGGTGAAGCTCTGCGTCAGCGTCTTCTGCACGCTGGCGCTGTCGCGGATCTCCAGCGTCAGCACATAGACGCCCTCCGTGGCCGGCGTGAAGCGTACGGTGCCGCGGCGGAAATCGAGTGAGACGCCAGCGGTGCTCTGCGCCACGCCGTCGAGGGTCAGGCTCTGGAGGCGATATTCATACGGGAAGATGCCGCCCGCCACGCCAGGCCGGCTCTCGTAGGGAAGGCCGGGATAGGCAATGTCGCGCAGCCCCAGGCGCACGGTCAGCGCCGCGTTGGGCAAGGTGTCGGGCAGGCTGAGCGAGGCGCCGGGCTGGGTCACGCAGCGCACGAAGATCGGGCTGCCATCGGCCGGCACCGATGCCGGTGCCAGTGCGGAGACGGCGCAGCTCTGACCGGCCGGTTGAGTGTCGATGCTCAGACCCAGCGGCGTGCCCGGCGTGGCCGGGCCCAGGCTATAAGGCTCGTTCAGGGTCGCCGTGACTTTGCTGCTGCCGCGCGCCAACACGAGCTGCCCACCCAATGCCAGGCCCTGCACTCGCAGCGTGAGCGCGGCAACCGGCGCGACGCCGCTGGACGAGCCCCCCGAGGAACTGGCGGCCTCGCCACCGCCGCTGCTGGTGCCTGCCCCACCCCCACCGCCACCACCGCAAGCGACCAGGACGAGACACGCGCATGATGCGGCGACGCCCGCGTGAGCGGAAAAGTGTCGGAAGGCGGAGAACAGTGGGCGCATCTCGGCTCGCTTGCGTGATGGGGGCATCGCGGCCGCCCATGCTCACGCGACGGCATCGCGTGATGCGCAATCTATGCGAAGCCCCCGTCCAGGCCGTTCGTCACTGCCAGTCGGCGTGACCCGGCGTCGGCATCCCCACTCAGGCGCTGCGTAGCGCCCACACCGCGAGCAGCAGCGACAAGGCGCAGCCCAGCGCCAGCCAGCGCAAGGCGCGCCGGTTGGTCTCGATGCGCCGCACCAGCAGCGTGTTCTGCTCGGCCAGCGCCTTGATCAGCGCGGAGGACTCCTGCAACTGTGCGTGCAGCGCTTCGTGGCGCTGCTCCAGCTCGACCAGGCGGCGGCTGGCATCCGGCAGGCTGGCCGGCGCTTCCGCCGGCGGCGGCGAAGGGGCGGGCGCCGTGTCGCTGCCACCGCGCACGGTCTTCCACAGCTTGCGCGCGCCCTCGGCGATCTTCGGCGCGTTGGCCACCACCTCGCCCCAGGGCACGGCCTGCAGTACGGTCAGCCAGGGTATCGGCATGTGCTTCCTTTCAATGCTTGTCGATCCGTTTGGTTCGCCGGGCCGCAGCGGAGTTCCCGCGCGGGCTCACCAGCGCACCACGGCGCCGCCATCGAACACATGACCCGAGCGGGCCGCCTGATGGTGGATGAAGATGTTCTCGCTCGGCAGGCCACAGCGTGTGGCCAGACTGGTGGCGACACAGTCGAGCATGGTCTCGACCAGCTCCGGCGCATTGAAGTCCGGACTCAGGATGTCGACCAGCAGCGGATGCGAATCCGCCGGCTGCCCGCTCGCCGCCTGCCCGGCCACTGCGTAGGTGCCGGCCGGCATCACCTGCCAGGTGGCGCTGACGTGCTCCAGCGCGATGCCGGTGGCGGCGGCGAAATCCCGTGTCAGACCCTCCAGCAACGGGGCGGGATCGAAGCTTGCGGGCATCGGCAGACTGCGGACATGGATGAAGGGCATGGCGACTCCTCTCAGTGCTGGAAGAGTAGGGCAATCAACAGCGCGAGAAGAGGCAAGGCCACGCGCTGGAGCAGGAAGCGCCCCAGCAGAAGGGTCAGCGACGCGGCGACCAGGGTGCCGTAGGTATGCAGGGTGTACATGCCGCTGTCCTCCCGATTCTCCCGAGTGGCTGGAGTCTGATCCATCGCGGCGCCCACCGGAAGACGGACCGCCGGAAAAATGTGCTTGACAGGGCGAGGCTGGGCACCTAAGTTAACCGAAAGGTTAAATACAGGTCTGCCATGCATACCGATCCACTCAGCGCCACCTTCGCCGCCCTCGCCGACCCGACGCGGCGCGCCATCCTGGCCCGCCTCGCCCAGGGCGAGACCACGGTGACGGAACTGGCCGCCCCCTTCGACATGAGCCTGCCGGCGGTGACCAAGCACCTCAAGGTGCTGCAGCGCGCCGGCCTGGTCAGTCAGGGGCGGCAGGCGCAATGGCGCCCCTGCAAGCTGGAGGCCAAGCCGCTGCAGGACGCCTCCGGCTGGATCGAGCAGTACCGCCAGTTCTGGGAGCAGCGCCTGGATCGCCTGGAGGACTACCTGCGCGAGCTGCAGGCGATGGAGCAGGACAAATGAGCCGCGTCAGCCATGGCAGCGTCACGCTGAGCCGTCACTACGCCCACCCACCGGCCCGCGTGTTCGCCGCTTTCGCCGAGCCCGCCGCACGCATGCGCTGGTCGGCCCCGGCCGGCGACGCGATCGTGTTCGATGCGGCGGACTTCCGCGTCGGCGGGCAGGACCGCTTCCGCTGCGGCCCGCCGCCCGCGCTCGACTATGCCGGCGACATCCGCTACGAGGACATCGTGGCCGGGCGACGCATCCTGTTCGTCGAGACGGTGAGCCATCTCGACACCCGTCTGTCATCCGCGCTGTGCACCGTGGAACTGCAGGCCGAGGGTGCGGGCACCCGGCTCGACTTCACCGCACAGATCGCCTGCCTCGCGGACGCGGGCATGATCGACAACTACCGCGCGGGCTGGTGCCTGGTGCTGGAGCAGCTCGCAAGCGAGCTGGAGGGTCGCGCATGATTTCCGTGCTGCTCGGCGGCGCTTCGTCCGACCCCGAGAACCGGCTGCACTTCGCGCGCCAGCTCGATGCGCCGCGCGAACAGGTCTTCAAGCTGTGGACCGAGCCGCGTCACCTCGCACGCTGGTGGCTGCCACGTCACTTCACCCAGGTGGATATCCGCGAGATGGACGTACGCCCCGGTGGCCGCCTGCTGATCCACATGCGCACCGGCGAAGGCAATGAGCTGGTCAGCGACAACCGCTTCCACGAGGTCGTCGCGCCCGAGCGCCTCGTCTACCGCGAGACCTGCCATTACGACGGCGCGCTGTTTCACCGTGGGCTGCAGACCATCCGCTTCCATGCGCAAGGGCAGGGCACGCGGCTGGAGGTCCAGTGCGACATGGAATGGGTCGAGGGCCGGCCCGCGCAATGGACGCCCGACAGCATGCGCCGCCTGTGGCAGGAAGGCTGGCAGGACAACGGCCAGTGCATGGCCCGCTATCTCGATACCTTGAAGGAAACCCCGCAATGAGCGCATCGATTCACCCCGACCAGGCCTTGTGCGAGATCGTCATCGAGCGCGAGCTGGACGCCCCGCGCGAGTTGGTCTGGCGTGCCATGACGCAGCCCGAGCACGTGGCGAACTGGTGGGGGCCAAATGGCTTCACGACCACTATCCACAAGATGGACTTCCGCGTTGGCGGCGCCTGGAAGCACACCATGCACGGCCCCGACGGCACCGACTACCCGAACAGCAGCGTGTTCCGCGAGATCGTCGAGCCCGAGCGCCTGGTCTATCAGCATGGCGGCGCGCGCAAGGGCGGCCCCGGGGCCAACTTCACCGCCACCTGGCTGTTCGAGGCACTGCCCGGCAATCGCACGCGGGTCACGATCCGCATGGTGTTCGACACGCCGGAAGAACGCGAACTGGTGATCCGCGAGTACGGCGCCATCGAGGGCGGCAAGCAGACCCTGGGTCGCCTGGCCGCCTACCTGCCCACGATGGTTTGAGCACGCAGCGCGAATGCTGACGCGAAGACGCCACGACGCGTCATCGCGTGAGCGTTTGCCGGCGGTTGCAGACCGCCGCAATACGAGACAGCCCCACAACCCGAACGGAGAACGAAGATGCGTGTCATGGTGATCATCAAGGCCGACAAGGACAGCGAAGCCGGCGTCATGCCCAGCGAGCAACTGCTGACCGACATGGGCAAGTACAACGAGGAGCTGGTCAATGCCGGCATCATGCAGGCCGGCGAAGGCCTGCACCCCACTTCGCGCGGTGCGCGGGTCAAGTTCACGGCCGCAGGCCAGGTGGTGACCCATGGCCCCTTCGCCCAAACCGGCGACCTGATCGCCGGCTTCTGGCTGTGGCAGGTGAGCTCGCTGGATGAGGCCATCGCCTGGGTCAAGCGTTGCCCCCAGCCGATGGCGGGCGAGCCGGAGATCGAGATCCGCCCGGTCTTCGAGGCCGCCGACTTCGGCGAAGCCCTCACCCCCGAGCTGCTGGCGCAGGAAGAGCAACTGCGCGCCAGGGTCGAACAGCAACTCGCGGCCTCGGGCCGCTGACCCACAAACACGCAGACCACCCCCAAGGAGAACCCACATGGACACCGGCACCGTTCACCTCCACCGCGTGCTGCGCAGCAGCCCGCAGAAGATCTACCGCGCGTTCACCGAAGCCGCTGCGCTGGCGCGCTGGCTGCCGCCCTATGGCTTCCTGTGCCAGGTGCACGAACTGGAGGCGCGCGTCGGCGGTCGCTTCCGCATGTCCTTCACCAACTTCGGCAGCGGCAGCAGCCATTCCTTCGGCGGCGAGTACCTGGAACTGGTACCGCATGAGCGCATCCGCTACACCGACCAGTTCGACGACCCGAACCTGCCTGGCACGCTGATCGTCACGGTGACGCTGACGCCGGTGTCCTGCGGCACCGAGTTGCGCGTGGTGCAGGAAGGCATCCCGGCGGCGATCCCGGTCGAGATGTGCTACCTCGGCTGGCAGGAGTCGCTGGCCCAGTTGGCCAATCTGGTCGAGCCGGACATCCCCGGCTGAACACGGCAAAGCAAGGAGGCATGACGATGAAGTACACCGGAAGCTGCCACTGCGGCCAGATCCGCTTCGAGGTCGAGGGCGAACTGAGCGGCGCGCTGGCCTGCAACTGCTCGATCTGTCAGCGCAGGGGCTCCTTGCTGTGGTTCGTGCCACGCACGAGCCTGCACCTGCTGACCCCGGAGAGCGACGCCGCGACCTACACCTTCAACAAGCATGTAATCAAACACCGCTTCTGCAAGACCTGCGGCATGCACCCCTTCGGCGAAGGCGTCGACCCCAAGGGCAATGCGATGGCGGCGGTGAACATCCGCTGCCTGGAGGGCATCGAACTCGACGCCATTCCCGTCCAGCACTACAACGGCCGCGACCACTGATCGTCGCCCCCAACCCACGGAGAGCATCACGATGACCACCATGAACACCTACCTCAACTTCCCCGGCAACGCGGAGGAAGCCTTCAACTTCTACAAGTCGATCTTCGGCGGCGAGTTCGCAATGCTGTCGCGCTACAAGGACGGCCCGCCCATGGAAGGCGGTGGCGAGCTGCCGCCGGCCCTGGGCGAGAAGATCCTGCACGTCTCCCTGCCCATCGGCGGCAACATGCTGATGGCCAGCGACGCGGTGCCGCCGATGTGCCCCCCGGTCACGCCGGGTACCAACGTCTCGATCTCGCTGCACCCGGACAGCGAGGCCGAGGGCAAGCGCCTGTTCGACGCGCTGTCCGCCGGCGGCCACATCCAGTGCCCCTACCAGCCGATGTTCTGGGGCGCCATCTTCGGCATGTGCGCGGACAAGTTCGGCATCCAGTGGATGGTGAACTACGAGCAGCCGAAGTCCTGAGGCGGATGTCATGCAGAACGTCAGCACCTGCCTGTGGTTCGCCAGCCAGGCCGCCGAGGCGGCGGCCTTCTACGTCAGCCTGTTCCCGAACTCGCGCATCATCGACACCCTGTACTACCCCGAGGGCGGACTCGCCCCGGCCGGCACGGTGCTGACCGTGCAGTTTGCGCTGGATGGGGTGGAGTACCTGGCGCTCAACGGTGGGCCGCACCATCCGTTCTCGCCGGCCATCTCGATGGTGGCCTACTGCGATTCGCAGGCGCAGCTCGACCGGCTGTGGGATGCCTTGCTGGCCGGCGGCCGCGCCGACCAGTGCGGCTGGCTGAGCGATCGCTACGGCGTGTCCTGGCAGATCGTGCCGCGTCAGATGCTGACCCTGCTCCAGTCCGAGGACAAGGCTGCCGTGCAGCGTGCCTTCGCCGCCCTGATGACGATGATAAAGATCGACATCGCGGCGGTGCAGGCCGCCTTCGACGGTCGCTGAAGGAGCCGGGAGCAAGTGGCCTATCTATCCGATACCATCGCGCTGTCGCTCACCGGCTGTGAGCGGTTTCGTCATGCCCGGAGAGAGAAGCCCATGTCCGCCACGCCGCATCCGTCCGACTGCCCCACCGCCCACACCGGCGACACGGAAGTGTTGATCACCCGCGTACTCGATGCGCCACGCGAACTGGTGTTCCGCACCTGGACCGAAGCCGCGCACATCGCGCGCTGGTGGCTGCCACCCGGCTTCACCAACACGGCCTGCGAGGTCGACCTGCGGGTGGGGGGCCGCTTCTTCATCGGCATGCGCAGCCCGGAGGGCGTCGACTATCCCTGCGAGGGCCACTACGAAGAGATCACGCCGCACGAGCGCCTGGTCTTCCGTGGCATCGGCCACGATGGCCACCCCTGCGGCAGCGGCGTGCCGCCGCGCAGCCGGGTCACGGTCAGCTTCGTCGAGCAGGGCCGGCAGACGCGCCTGACCATCCGCGCCAGCTTCGTCTCCGCCGAGATGCGCGAGGCGGCACGGGCCGAGGGCTTCGAGACGAGCTGGCAGGGCGCGCTGGAGGGCTTCGCGGGCTACCTCGCTTCGCTGGGGTAAGCGTCCAAGGCACGACGCGTCCTTGATGCGCCTGGGCCCATTGCCGTCATTCCCGCGGAAGCGGGAATCCACTTCAACGCACGATGCAGCAACCAGGGAACATGTGGATTCCCGCGTTCGCGGGAATGACGGGAAAACCAATGCGCGAACGCCAACCCTGTGTCTACCTACTGGCAAGCCAACGGGAGGGAACACTCTATGTCGGCGTCACCTCAGACCTCGTTCAGCGCGTATGGCAACACAGGAACGAATCGGTACCTGGCTTTACCGAAAAGTACGGTGTTCATCGCCTGGTCTGGTACGAACAACACGCAACGATGGAGTCAGCCATTCAACGTGAAAAGCAGATCAAGAAATGGAATCGGGCCTGGAAGATCGAATTGATCGAAAAGGACAACCCTGACTGGCGTGACTTGTGGGATCAGATCGCCCAATGAAGCCCTACGTCATGCCCCGCGCAAGGCAGCCCGAGCAACGCGCAACCACTACCCTCGTCATTCCCGCGAAGGCGGGAATCCACTTCAACGCACGATGCAGCAACCAGGGGACATGTGGATTCCCGCGTACGCGGGAATGACGAAGCGCATTTTTACCCGCGTACCCGCACGGTCGTACCAGCCGAAGAAAAGCATCCGGGCGCCAGAACGCCCACCAGACAGAGAGAGCCACAACCATGAGTAGCCCCGATTTCAACGCCACCCACGCCGCGTCAGACGCCCCCATCTCGCTGCGCGACCGCCGCTGGCTGGCCATGTTCCTGCTGTGCCTGGGCGAGCTGATGATCGTGCTCGACACCACCATCGTGAATGTCGCGCTGCCCTCGATCCGCACCGACCTCGGCTTCTCCGAGTCGCACCTGGCCTGGGTGGTGAACGCCTACATGCTCACCTACGGCGGCTTCCTGCTGCTGGGTGGGCGCCTGGGCGATCTCTATGGCCACCGCCGCATGTTCCTCGTCGGCATCGTGCTGTTCACGCTGGCCTCGCTGGGCTGCGGCGTGGCCAGCTCGCAGGGCTTCCTGATCACGGCCCGTGCCCTGCAGGGCCTGGGCGGCGCGGTGGTGTCGGCGGTCGCGCTGTCGCTGATCATGGATCTGTTCACCGAGGCCGGCGAGCGGGCGCGCGCCATGGGGGTGTTCAGCTTCGTGTGCGCGGCCGGCGGTTCCATCGGCGTGGTCGCCGGCGGCGTGCTGACCGACGCCTTCGACTGGCACTGGAACTTCCTCGTCAACATCCCGCTGGGTCTCGCGGTGTTCGAGCTGTCGCGCCGCCTGCTGCCGCGCGACCCGGTGCATGAGACGCGACCCACGCTGGACGTGGGCGGCGCGCTCACGGTCACCAGCTCGCTGCTGCTCGCCGTGTATGCCATCGTCAATGGCAACGAGGCCGGCTGGACCTCGGTGCAGACGCTGGGCCTGCTGGGCGCGGCCGCCATGCTGATGGGCTGCTTCGTGTGGATTGAATCTCACGTTACCGCACCGCTGATGCCACTGCGCCTGCTGCGGGTGCGCAGCGTGGCAGTATCCAACCTGGTCGGCATGCTGTGGGCGGCCGCCATGTTCGCCTGGTTCTTCCTGTCCGCGCTGTACCTGCAGCAGGTGCTGGGCTACAGCCCGCTGCAGGTAGGCCTCGCCTTCCTGCCCTCCAACCTGATCATGGCCGCCTTCTCGCTGGGCCTGTCGGCCAGGCTGGTCATGCGCTTCGGCAACCGCATCTGCATCGCGGCGGGCATGGCCATGGTCACCCTGGGGCTGGGGCTGTTCGCCTTCGCGCCGGTGCAGGGCGAGTTCCTGCTCCACGTGCTGCCGGCCATGCTGCTGCTGGGCCTGGGGGCCGGCATGGCGCTCAACCCGGTGCTGCTGGCCGCCATGAGCGAGGTCTCGCCCAGCGAGTCGGGCCTGGCCTCGGGCATGGTCAACACCGCCTTCATGATGGGCGGCGCGCTCGGGCTGGCGGTGCTGGCCAGCGTCGCGGCCGCGCACAGCGGTGCCTTGCTGGCCCAGGGCACGGAGGCCTTGCTGGCGCAGACGCGCGGCTACAACCTCGCCTTCCTGGTCGGCACCGTGTTCGCCCTGGTCGCCACCTTGCTGGCCGCCCTGCTGCCGCGCCGCGACCGCGACGCGGACGCCGATGGCGACGCCCGGCCGGTGGCGCTGGAAGAGGCGCGCAGCGAGGCCTGAGAGCCTGTTCACGAGCTTTGGCACGGTGTTCAAACCCCTCCCCAACCCTCCCCTTGTCAGGGGAGGGCGTTCGCTGCGGCCCGAAAGGAAGGCGGAGGGCGATCGATCAAGCCGCCTTGATCTCAAGCGGCGTCCGCGTGGCACGAGCTGGCTATACTCGCCGCCCCTCCCGCGTATTCACGAAAGCCCGCCATGTCCGCCATTCCCGCCTGCCCCGTCTGTTCGATGGAGAACACCTACCCGGACGGCGACAACTACGTGTGCGCCGATTGCGGCCATGAGTGGCCACAAGTCGCCGCCGCCCTGGAAGACGAGGGCCGCATCGTGCGCGATGCCAATGGCACCGTCCTGCAGGACGGCGACTCGGTGGTGCTGATCAAGGACCTCAAGGTCAAGGGCTCCTCGATCACGCTGAAGCAAGGCAGCAAGGTCAAGAGCATCCGCCTGGTCGGCGACGGCGACCACGAGGTCGACTGCAAGCTGGACGAGGGCAAGTTCATGCTCAAGGCCTGCTTCCTGAAGAAGGTCTAGGGCCGTTCGCGAGCGGGAGGACGACGGCCTCAAGCCTGAACCCCTCCCGGCCTCCCCTTACAAAGGGGAGGAGCTCCTTTGCGGGGGCACGGCCATACCCTCCCCTTTGTAAGGGGAGGGCTGGGGAGGGGTTCGCATGAGGGGCAAGAGATCACGCCCAGCATGTAGGGCGGATGCCGCAGGCGATCCGCCGGTTCATTCTTGCGCAGCCTGATCTGTCCGCGAGGCCGCCTTGCTGCGCTTGGTACTGAACAGCGGCACGGCACCCCCTGACCGCTCGGCTAAACTGGCGCCCTTGCCCATCCTCGTCTGCGCCCTGCGATGTCGCTTCACGCCAACCTGCTGTGTCACCCCGCCACGCCCTGCGCCGCCCTGCACGCGCTGACGGTGAGCGTGACGCGACAGGACGCGGGCTGGCTACTCGTCTACCGCCTCGCGGGCGACATCGACGCGCTGCGTATCCCGTCACCCAGCACGCACCCTGCCGCCACTGACGGCCTGTGGCAGCGCACCTGCTGCGAGCTGTTCGTGGCCTCAACCGGCGAGGCCTACCGCGAATTCAACTTCTCGCCTTCCGGCGACTGGGCGGCCTATGCCTTCTCGACCTGTCGCCAGCGCGTGGACTGGGTGCCGCCCGCCGCGCCGCAGATTCGTGTGCAAGCCGAGGCGGAGGCCCTCACGCTGAGCGCCTTCCTGCCCATCGCACTGCTGCCGTCGCCGCCCCTCGCCCTGGGCCTGACAGCGGTGATCGAAACGGCTGACGGGCAGCTCAGCTACTGGGCGCTGCAGCACGCCAGCGAGCGCCCCGATTTCCACCGCCGCGAGTCCTTCACCCTCGCGCTTTGAATTCCACACAGCCATGACCCAACCCGTCCTCTTCGGCCTCGACCGCCTGCTCTCCGACCCCATGCTGCGTGCCCCTCTGGCCGGGCGTCGCGTGGCGTTGCTGGCCCACCCGGCGTCCGTGACGCGCGAACTGGGCCACGCGCTGGACGCGCTGGCCACCTGCCCCGAGATCACGCTGACGGCCGCCTTCGGCCCGCAGCACGGCTTGCGTGGCGACAAGCAGGACAACATGGTCGAGTCGCCGGACTTCCGCGACCCGCAACTGGGCATCCCGGTGTTCAGCCTCTACGGCGAGGTGCGCCGCCCCACCGACGCGATGATGGCGACATTCGATGTGCTGCTCGTCGACCTGCAGGACCTGGGCTGTCGCATCTACACCTTCATCACCACATTGAGGTACGTGCTGGAGGCGGCCGCGCAGCACGGCAAGGCGGTGTGGATGCTGGACCGCCCGAACCCGGCCGGCCGGCCGGTGGAAGGCCTGCGCCTGCGTGCCGGCTGGGAGAGCTTCGTCGGCGCCGGCCCGCTGCCCATGCGCCACGGTCTGACGATGGGCGAGCTGGGCCACTGGTTCATCGCGCAACTCGGCCTGCAACTGGAATACCGCGTGATCGAGATGCAGGGCTGGCAGCCCGAGGCCGCGCCCGGCTACGGCTGGCCGGAAGAGCGCGCCTGGATCAATCCCAGCCCCAACGCAGCAAATCTCTCGATGGCGCGCGCCTATGCCGGCACGGTGATGCTGGAAGGCACGACCCTGTCCGAAGGGCGCGGCACCACCCGCCCGCTGGAGCTGTTCGGCGCGCCGGACATCGATGCCCGCGCGGTGATCGCCAAGATGCGCGCACTCGCCCCGCAGTGGCTCGCCGGCTGCGTGCTGCGCGAGATCTGGTTCGAGCCGACCTTCCATAAGCATGTCGGCAAGCTGTGTGCCGGCGTGCAGATCCATGTCGAGACCGCGCATTACGATCACGCGGCCTTCCGCCCCTGGCGCCTGCAGGCGCTGGCCTTCAAGGCGATCCGCTTGCTGTATCCGGACTACCCGCTGTGGCGCGACTTCGCCTACGAGTACGAGCACGAGCGGCTCGCCATCGACCTCATCAACGGCTCGCCGCTGTTGCGCGAGTGGGTGGATGACGCGACTGCCACGCCCGCTGATCTCGATGTGATCACGCTGCCGGACGAGCAGGGCTGGCTCGCCGAGCGCGAAGCCTTCCTGCTCTATCGCTGAGGGCTCAACGCGCCGCTGTCTTGTGGGTATCCGGCAGGAATGCCGTCAGCATGCCCAGCAAGGGCAGCCAGGCACACAGGCGATAGACGTACTCGATGCCCTGGTGATCGGCCAGCACGCCCAGCACGGCGGCGCCAATGCCGCCCATGCCGAAGGCGAAGCCGAAGAACAGACCCGACACCGTGCCGACCTTGCCAGGGATCAGCTCCTGCGCATAGACCAGGATGGCCGAGAAGGCCGAGGCCAGCACGAAGCCGATGATGAAGCTCAGCACGCCGGTAGCCGTGAGGCCCACATAGGGCAGCACCAGCGTGAAGGGCGCGACGCCCAGGATGGAAATCCAGATCACCCGCTTGCGCCCGATGCGGTCGCCGATCGGGCCGCCCAGCAGGGTGCCGGCCGCCACCGCGAACATGAACACGAACAGGTACATCTGCGCGGTCTGCACGTCGAGCGCGAAGCGGTGCATCAGGTAGAAGGTGTAGTAGCTGCCGATGCTGGCCATGTAGAAATACTTGGAGAAGATCAGCAGCAGCAGGATCGCGATGCCGCGCACCACCACGCGCGTGGGCAGTGGCGCATGCGCTGCGCCGGCACGCTGGGTGCGTGGCGCCAGATGCTGGTGGCGGTACCACAGGCCGATCTGCCACAGCACGAACATCGCCAGCAGCGCGGCCAGGCCGAACCAGGACAGGCTGTGCTGGCCGTGCGGGATCACGAACCAGGCCGCCAGCAGCGGGCCCAGCGCGGTGCCGCTGTTGCCGCCGACCTGGAAGATCGACTGCGCCAGCCCGTGCTGGCCGCCCGAGGCCAGGCGCGCGATGCGCGAGGATTCCGGGTGGAACACCGAGGAGCCCGTGCCGACCAGGGCCGAGGCGATCAGCACCGTGTGGAAGTCCGTCGCCATGCCCAGCAGCAACAGGCCGCACAGCGTGCTGCCCATGCCCACCACCAGCGAGAAGGGCTTGGGGTACTTGTCGGTGTAGAAGCCCACCATGGGCTGCAGCAGCGAGGCGGTGATCTGGTAGGTCAGGGTGATCATGCCGATCTGCACGAAGCTCAGCGAGAAGTTGTCCTTGAGCAGCGGGTAGATGGCCAGGATCAGCGACTGGATCATGTCGTTGAGCAGGTGCGCGAAGCTGATCGCACCCAGCACCTTGTAGTGCGTGCGCGGCGCGGCCGGGGGCGCGGCGTCGGCGGCCGGGGTGGGCAGGGTCGTGGCGGATGAGGTCTGCATGGCGACGCGGACAGGACGGGAGCGAACCGCGATGCTAGTGGCCAGGCAAGCGCCTGTCCTGCGAGAATGCGGCATGGAGCTTCGCGAAAATGGCACTTCATCCCCCGCGTCGTCCCTGCGCAGGCAGGGACCCAGTGGCTTCGTCTTTCCTGTCGCCCGGGCCGGGCTGCCGCGAAAGACGCTGGATGCCTGCCCCCGATCAGGTCGAGGGCAGGCTCTGCGCAGGCATGACGGCGAGGGCGCACGCCCTCGCAACACAATCAGGCCATTACCATGACACTTGGCTCCGCCACCGCCCTCTCCACCGAAGCCACCACCAAGCGCGTCGTCATCCCCGATGTGCACGGCCTGGATCGCAGCGAGATGCCGGTCACCGCGCTGGCCGCCGACTACCTGCCGACCGAGGAGACCGGGCGCCACAGCCATCCGCACATCCAGTTGATCCATGCGGTGCGCGGCGTGATGGTGGTGGGCACCGCGCAGGGTCAGTGGATCGTGCCGCCCACGCGCGGCCTGCTGATGCCGCCCGACACGCCGCACTGGATCCGCATGGTCGGCGAGGTGCGCATGCGCACCGCCTTCATCCGTCCCGAACGGGTGCCCGACCTGCAGCAAGCCTGCCGCGTGCTGCGCGTGTCGCCGCTGCTGCGCGAGCTGATCCTGGCCGCCATCGAGTTGCCGCTGCCCTATGGCCCCGGCTCACGCGGTGAGCATGTGGCGCGCCTGCTGCTCGACGAGCTGCTGACTATGGAGGCCCTGCCGCTGAGCCTGCCGAACCCGCGCGACGCACGCCTGCAAGCCATCTGCGAGACGCTGGCGGCGCAGCCCGACGACCCGAGCACGCTGCGCGACTGGGCGCAGCGCCTGGCCGTCGACCCCAAGACCATCCACCGCCTGTTCCTGCGCGAGACGGGCATGAGCTTCGGCCAGTGGCGCCAGCAGGCGCGCCTGCTCGCCGCGCTGGAGCAACTGGCCGCCGGCGCGCGCGTCATCGACGTCGCGCTGCAGCTCGGCTACGCCAGCCCGACCGCGTTTTCCACCATGTTCAAGCGCCAGTTCGGCGTGTCGCCGAGCGCCTTCTTCGACTGAAGAAGCCGGCCGCCCGCGCGCCGATTCGCCTTGCCCCCGCCCAGCGGCTAAAATCGCGGGTTCGAATTGACGGCGCCGACCTTCCACGCGCGTGCGCCTTGCTTGGAGACCCCCTCGATGTACCAGTCCGCCCTGATCCAGGACCTGCATGACCGTGGCCTGATTGCCCAGACCACCGACGCGCAGGCGCTCGACGAACGCCTGGCCAAGGAATCGGTGACGCTCTATTGCGGCTTCGACCCCACCGCGGACAGCCTGCACCTCGGCCACTTGGTGCCGGTGCTGGTGCTCAAGCGCTTCCAGCAGGCCGGGCACAAGCCCATCGCCCTGGTCGGCGGCGCCACCGGCATGATCGGCGACCCCAGCTTCAAGGCCAGCGAGCGCAAGCTCAACACACCCGAGGTGATCGCCGGCTGGGTCGACAAGATCCGCGCCCAGGTCGCGCCCTTCCTGTCGTTCGAAGGCGCCAACGCGGCCATCATGGCCAACAACTACGACTGGTTCGCCGGCATGGGCGCGCTGGAGTTCCTGCGCGACATCGGCAAGCACTTCTCGGTCAACGCGATGATCAAGAAGGAGTCGGTGCAGCAGCGCATCAACCGTGACGACCAGGGCATCTCCTACACCGAGTTCTCCTACAGCCTGCTGCAGGGCTACGACTTCGCCGAGCTGTACCGCCGCCACGGTTGCGTGCTGCAGATCGGCGGCTCGGACCAGTGGGGCAACATCACCGCCGGCACCGACCTGACGCGCCGCCTGCATCAGCACCAGGTGTACGGCCTCACGCTGCCGCTGGTGACCAAGGCCGACGGCACCAAGTTCGGCAAGACCGAGTCCGGCGCCATCTGGCTCGACCCGAAGAAGACCTCGCCCTACGCCTTCTACCAGTTCTGGCTGAACACCGCAGACGCCGACGTCTACAAATTCATGCGCTACTTCACCTTCCTGTCGGTGGCCGAGATCGAGGCCATCGAGGCCAAGGACAAGGCCAGCGGCGGCAAGCCCGAGGCGCAGCGCATCCTGGCCGAGCAGGCGACCGCGCTGGTGCACGGCCAGGCCGCACTGGAGGCGGCGCAGCGCATCACCCACAGCCTGTTCTCAGGCGATCTGGCGAGCCTCACCGAGGCCGACCTGGAACAACTCGCGCAGGACGGCGTGCCCGGCACGCAGATCGCGCGCGACGCGGGCAGCCTGATCGACGCGCTGGTGGCCTGCGGTCTGGCCAAGTCGAAGAGCGAGGCGCGCACCTTCATCCAGGGCGGCAGCGTGGCCATCAACGGCGCCAAGGCCGAAGCGCTGGATCACCAGATCGGCGAGGCCGAGCGCCTGTTCGGCCGCTTCACCCTGCTGCGCCGGGGCAAGAAGCAGTACGCGATGGTGCGCTGGGGCTGAGACGCGCGGGTAGCGGGATGAAAAAAGGCGGCCTCGGCCGCCTTTTTTTACAGCACCAGGCTGCGCCTCAATGCAGGCGCTCAGGGGCGCCGCAGCACTTCTTGAACTTCTTGCCACTGCCGCAGGAACAGAGGTCGTTGCGGCCGGGCGTCTCTTCAGCACGGAAGGGCTCGCGCGGCGCGTTGATCACGCGCAGCCAGCGCCGCCAGAAGGTGTAGAGGTACTGCAGGCCGGCCGACATGGGGCTGATGATCTCGTCGCGGTCGTGCGTGGTGATCGGCTTGCCGCGATTGTCCTCGCCGGAGTCCAGGGTGGCGACCAGGCCCAGCACGGCGACGCATTCCTCGTCTTCCTCCAGGGCGTCCCAGTGCGGCTCCTCCAGCCAGTCGAGACCGGCGCGGAAGCCGCGCGCCCAGCCTTCGGCCAGCGGGTGGCCGCTGTCCTCGGGGTCGTCCAGCAGGGGGAAGAACATGATCTCGGCGCCCACCTCGGGGGTGATGCCGCTCCAGTCCTCGCGGAAGCCGTCGGCCACCGCGTGCCAGTGCTTGGTAAGCAGCTCGACGGTGCGCCGCGCCTGCTCCTCCGAGGCCCACTCCGGCGTCTCTCCCACCACCGCGGCCAGCCATTCCTCCTGCGGCACCTCGACCGGACCGGTCACCAGCGCACAGAACAGGCCGTCCAATTCTTCCAGCGAGGGCGTGTCCTCGAAGTGCGCCAGCAGCGCATCGAGTTCTTCCAGCTCGGCGGCGGTGAGCGCCTCGGTGGGGTGAACGGGCGCGAGGGTGGTGGTGGCACTCATGAGGACATTCCTTGACGGCGGGCGCCGGGTTGGCACACCCTCATTGTGGCCCAGAACCCGGCGCGCGGGGGCGGCTGCAGGCCCGCCAGACGAGCGCGTAGGCCACGAGGTTGACCAGCAGCAGGATCGCGGCCAGCCACATCTGGACCTCCCGCGTGAGCCCCGCCGGATACAGCAGGGCCACCAGGTAGTGCTCGACAAAGCCACCGGCATAGCCGGCCTCGCCGCCGCGCTGGCGCAGCAGGTTCTCCAGCGGGGTCAGCGGGCAGATGCGCCCGGACAGCTCGATCCACAAACCCCAGGCCAGCGCCGGCAGATGCAGCCAGATGAGGCGGCGCCAGCGCAGCACAAGGAAGCCGCCCAGGGTGGCGAACAACACGAAGGAGAGGTGCAGCAGCAGCACACCATCGGCCGCCGCGCGCCAGATCATGTCGCCAGCTTCTGCGCCGGCGGCGGCGTGATGCCCATCGACAGGTAGATGCTGGTGAGCTGCTCAACGCCCAGCTCGGCCGGCTTGATCCACTCGGCCGGCACGTACAGCAGGCCACCGCCGATGGGGACCGGTGCGGTCGGCACCAGGATCGTCAGGTAGTCCTTGTCGCCCAGGCGTACCGGCTGCGGGTTGGGCATCAGCGCCAGCACGGCCGTGCCGCCCTCGCCGCCGAAGAAGCACCACACCGGGCGCATGGCCGCCAGCTCGCTCTTGGCGTTACGGTCGAACATGCCGATGAAGCGGTCGGTGGTGTCGTACAGCGCACCGATCAGGGGGATGCGCTTGACCGTCCGGTCCACCAGCGCGGTGAGGTAGCGCTTGAGCCTCGTCTGCACCAGCACACCCAGCAGGTAGATGACCACCACGAAGATCAGCACGCCCAGCAGATAGGCCTTCCACTCATCGTCGCGCACGATCCGCAGGCCGATGAAGGCGAGCAGGTCGCCGACCCGGCTATGCGGGCCCAGGTAGTCCTTGAGCAGTTGCACCACCCAGGTGATCAGCACCACGGTGAGGATCAGCGGCAGCGAGGCCAGCAGGCCGGCGAGGAGGGTACTGAAAGGGCGGGTGAGGGCTTTTTTCATGTTGCGTGTGTGGCGAATTCGATTCTTTTGTCATGTCGTGGGCAGGGGCAGATGGGCGA
Source organism: Uliginosibacterium sangjuense (assembly GCF_059132465.1). Taxonomy (NCBI): domain Bacteria; kingdom Pseudomonadati; phylum Pseudomonadota; class Betaproteobacteria; order Rhodocyclales; family Zoogloeaceae; genus Uliginosibacterium; species Uliginosibacterium sangjuense. The sequence continues at coordinate 17,396 of NZ_CP101132.1, read as the reverse complement.
TGGGTATCGCTTCGCTCCACCCATCCTACGCACCGATTCGGTCGACCCTGTGAAGGCGGGCACGCTCGCCGTTATGCGGCCCGGCCCGGCGCGCCGCTGGATGCCTGCCTCCGATCGGGTCGAGGGCGGGCTCTGCGCAGGCATGAAGGGGGGTGGTAGGCAGGCCCATTCCGTCGTCCCTGCGCAGGCAGGGACCCAGTGTCGTTCTTCGTCCCATGCCCCGCCTTGCAAGACACGGTATTCCTGCGTGCGCAGGCATGACGACGCCACGGCCTGCACGGCGCACCTCACTCCCCGAACAAATCCGGCCCCGCCGCGCCGCGCGGCATGGCCAGGCCGAAGTGGCGCCAGATCGCCGGCGTGGCGACGCGGCCGCGCGGGGTGCGTTGCAGGTAGCCCTGCTGGATCAGGTAGGGCTCCAGCACGTCCTCGATGGTGTCGGGCGCTTCGCCGATGGCGGCGGCCAGGTTGTCGAGGCCGACCGGCCCACCGTTGAACTTCTCCAGCATGGCACCGAGCATCTTGCGGTCCATGATGTCCAGCCCGAGGTGGTCGACATCCAGCATGGTCAGCGCGGCATCGGCGACCGGCTTGGTGATGCGGCCCTCGGCCTTCACTTCGGCATAGTCGCGGCAGCGGCGCAGCAGGCGGTTGGCGATACGCGGCGTGCCGCGTGCGCGGCGCGCGATCTCCAGCGCGCCTTCGTCCTCGATCTCCACGCCCAGCAGGCCGGCCGAGCGGCTGACGATGAAGCCCAGCTCCTCCGGCGTGTAGAACTCCAGCCGCGCGTTGATGCCGAAGCGGTCGCGCAGCGGGTTGGTCAGCATGCCGGCGCGCGTGGTGGCGCCGACCAGGGTGAAGGGCGGCAGGTCCAGCTTGACCGAGCGCGCGGCCGGCCCCTCGCCGATCATGATGTCGATCTGGTAGTCCTCCAGCGCCGGGTAGAGGATTTCCTCGACCACCGGCGAGAGGCGGTGGATCTCGTCGATGAACAGCACGTCGTGCGGTTCCAGGTTGGTCAGCAGCGCGGCCAGGTCGCCCGCGCGCTCCAGCACCGGGCCGGAGGTCTGGCGCAGGTTCACCCCCATCTCGGCGGCGATGATGTTGGCCAGCGTGGTCTTGCCCAGGCCGGGCGGGCCGAACAGCAGCACATGGTCGAGCGCCTCGCCGCGGTTCTTGGCCGCGTGGATGAAGATTTCGAGCTGCTCGCGGATCTTCTTCTGGCCCACGTACTCGGCCAGGCGCTTGGGGCGCAGCGCGCGCTCGATGGCGTCTTCCTGGGCCGTGGTGTTGCCCGCCGAAACAAGGCGGCCGGGCTGGAATTTATCGGTCTCGATCATCCGCGCAACATAGCACAGGGGGAGGGCACGGTCCGCTCCCACTGCCGACCCTCGCGCCCCCAGCTCCGTCATGCCTGCGCAGTGCCTGCCCTCGACCCGATCGGGGGCAGGAATCCAGTGTCTTTGTGGCACCCGGGCCCAGCACGAAAGGCCGCCAAGCCACTGGGTCCCTGCCTGCGCAGGGACGACGCGTCTCCTCCCCTCTCCCGAGCACGGGAGAGGGGCTGGGGGAGAGGGCACGCGCCCGCCCGTACTGACGGGCAAGCCGCCGCGCCAACTCAAATCGCCCGTCATTGCGCGCACACCGCGCCATCACTCCTTGCTAATGTGCCGGGCGACACTGCCGCGCGCAGGCGTACAACAATCAGGGAGCGAGCATGGCCATCCAGTGGAACAGGAAGCTGCTGTCGGGCATCGGGGCAGGCGTGGTGGTGGTGGCGCTGGCCACCGCTGCGGGCTTGGCGATCAAGCACTACCGCGCGGAGCGCGCCAAGGCGGGTGGCGAGGCGATCCTGGCCGGGCCGGCCGGTCCCTTCGAGGTCACGACCTGCCAGGCCCGCCTGTTCGACGACCAGCCCGCGCTGGCCGTGCTGTTCTCCGAGCCCCTGGGCAGCGACCAGGATTTCGATCGCCTGCTGCAGGTCACCGACCTGGGCCTCACCGACGAAGGCAAGCGCCAGGCCAAGCGAAGCAACAAGGCCGAGGCCGACCAGAGCGAACCCGCGGCGAAAGTCGTCGACGGCAACTGGGTACTGCCCGAAGGCGGGCGCATGCTGGTGTTCCCCAGCGTGACGCCGCAGCACAAGTACCAGATCAAGATCGACGGCGCGCTGCTGACCGAGGCCGGCGACAAGCTCGAAGCCGCCAAGGAATGTGAAGTGGCCAGCGACAAGATGGCGGCCAGCTTCTACTTCGCCAGCAAGGGCACGGTACTGCCGGCGCGGCAGAACGGCGGCCTGCCGGTGGTGACGGTCAACACGCCCGAGGTGGACATCCAGTTCCTGCGCGTGGAGCCAGCCAAGATGCCCGCCTTCGCCGAGAAGATCATCACCGGCAAGCGCAGCACCGCCAACGAGGAGGGGGAGGAGGAAGACGAGGGCTACTACTACTGGGACGGCAGCCGCAACCGCCTCAAGGGCCAGACCTCAGGTTGGCAGCTCAACGAACTGAAGGAACTGACGACCAGCGTCTATCTCGGCCGCTTCCTGACCGATGACAAGCCCAACCGCCGCAAGACCACCTTCATCCCGGTAGAGAAGATTCCCGAGCTGAAGGAGCCCGGCATCTACATCGCGGTGATGAGCCAGCCGGGTCGCTTCAACTACGAGTACCAGGTCAGCTACTTCTATGTCAGCGACATCGGCCTGCACGTGCGCCGCCAGGCCAAGCAGACCGATGTGTTCACCACCTCGCTGGAGAGCGGCAAGGCGCTGTCGGGCATCGAGCTGCAGGTGCTCGACGCCAATGCGCGCGTGCTGGCCAGTGGCAAGGTGGACGGCGACGGGCATGCCACGCTGGAGAACGTGCCGGACACGGCCGAGCTGCTGCTGGCCAAGCGTGGCCGCGAGATGTCGATGCTGGTGCTGCGCGAACCGGGGCTGGACCTGTCCGAGTTCGACATCGGCGGTCACCTGCCGCGCGACGCCAAGCTGTTCGCCTACGCCGGGCGCGACCTATACCGCCCCGGCGAGAAGTTTGACCTGTCGGTGCTGGCGCGCGGCGCCGACGGCCGTGCGCTGCAGCCCATGCCCTTGCGCGCCACGCTCAAGAACCCGGCCGGCGAAGTCGTCGCCTCGCCCGTGCTGCAACCGGACGCCAAGACGCCCGGCTACCTGCGGCATAACGTCGCCCTGGCCGAAGACGCCCCCACCGGGCGCTGGAGCCTGGAGCTGCGCGCCGACCCGGCAGCCAAGCGCCCGGACACGGTGTGGCGCTTCCAGGTCGAGGAATTCCTGCCCGAGCGCATGAAGCTCAACCTGCAGAGCGACAGCGGCCCGCTGCGCAAGGATGCCGACTTCACGATCGCGGTGCAGGGCGACTACCTGTACGGCGCGCCGGCCGCCGGCAACCGCCTGCTCGGCAGCGTGGCGGTGGAGCGCGCGCGCAACGCACTGCCCAAGGAATGGCCCGGCTTCATCTTCGGGGATGTGGACGACGACAAGCAGAAGGCCCGCCGCGACCTCGACGAGGACACGCTGGACGAGAAGGGTGCCACCACCGTCGCCGTGCCGGTCGACTTCGGCAATCTGAATTCACCGATGCGTGTGCGGGCCGCGCTGAGCCTGCTCGAATCCGGCGGGCGCCCCGTGGTGCGCTCGCTCGAACGCCTGTGGTGGCCGGCCGACGCGCTGATCGCGCTGCGCCCTGTCTTTGAACGCGACGTCGCCCGCGAGGGCAGCATGGCGCAGTTCGAGCTGATCCGCGTCGGCCTCGACGGCAAGTTCGCGCCGCTGGCCGAAGCCCCCTTCCGCCTGCTGCAGGAGAACCGCGAGTACTACTGGCGCTACGACGACCAGCGCGGCTGGAACTCCGGCTTCACCGAGACCGAGGAAGTCATCCAGAGCGGCCGCGTGGCGCTCAAGGCGCGCACCAGCTTCACCGTGCCGGTGCAGTGGGGCCGCTACCGCCTGGAGATCACCGACCCGCAGACCGGCAAGACCCTGCGCTACCGCTTCTACGCCGGCTGGAACGCGCAGAGCGCCGAAGACATCGGCAACCGCCCGGACCGCGTGCAGATGAAGCTGGAAGGCGTGCCGGTCAAACCGGGCAAGGAGATCACGCTGAACCTGGTGCCGCCGCACGACGGCGAGGCCCTGGTGCTGGTCGAGGCCGACAAGGTGCTGTGGAGCCGCCGCCTCGCGGTGTCCGCCTCCGGCACGCGCCTCTCGATTCCGATCGACAAGAACTGGACGCGCTCCGACATGTACGTCTCAGCCGTCGTGTTCCGCCCCGGCAGCCAGGGCGAGCGCGTCACCCCGGCGCGCGCGGTGGGCCTGTCGTGGCTGCCGCTGGCGCATGAGGAACGCAAGCTCAAGGTGGCCGTCACCGCGCCAGACCGCGTAGAGCCGGAACGCAAGACCACGGTGAAGCTCAAGGTCGACGGCGCTGCCGGCCAGCCTGCGCTGGTCACGCTGTCGGCGGTGGACGTGGGCATCCTCAACATCACCAGCTACAAGACGCCGGACCCGTTGGACTTCTTCTTCGGCAAGCACCGCTTCGGCGTGGAGCTGGCCGACCTCTACGGCAAGCTGATCGAGAAGATGGACGGCATCCGCGGCAAGCTCAAATGGGGCGGTGACGCCAACCTGCGCGACTCGCGCGACATGCCCAAGAAGGTGAAGCTGGTCGACCTCTTCTCCGGCCCGGTGCAGCTCGACGCCAAGGGCGAAGCCAGCGTCACGCTCGACGTGCCCGACTTCAACGGCACCCTGCGCCTGATGGCGGTGGCCTCCACTGCCGAGCAGTACGGCGCGGCCGACCGCGAGATGACCGTCTCCGCCCCCATCGTGGCCGAGGTGTCGATGCCGCGCTTCATCGCGCCGGGCGATACCGCCAGCCTCGCGCTGGATGTCACCAACATGACCGGGTCCGCCCAGCAGATGACGGTGAGCCTCAAGGCGGCCGAGCCGCTGAAGATCGGCGGCGGCGAGCAGACCATCAAGCTCGACCACAAGCAGCGGCAGATCCTGCGCTACACCGCCGAGCCCACCGCCCCCTACGGGCTGGCGCGCGTCACGCTGGAAGTGAAGACCGCCGGCACGCCGGCCTACCGCATCCAGCGCGAATTCGCCCTGCAGGTGCAGCCGCCGCTGCCGCGCGAGCAGGATGCACGCCGCCTGCGCATCGAGCCGGGCAAGAGCGCAAAGCTCGACCCGCAATGGGTGGAGCGCTTCTTCCGTGGCTCCGCCACCGTATCGGTCAGCCTCTCCAACAAGCCGCCGCTGAACGTGCGCAACCTGGTGCAAGGCCTGCTCGACTACCCCTACGGCTGCCTGGAGCAGACCACCAGCGCCGCCTACCCGCATGTCTTCATCGACGAGGAGGGGGCCAAGGCCTACGGCCTCACGCCGCGCAGCCGCGAAGAGCGGGCACGCTTCATCGAAGGGGCGGTCGCGCGCATCGCCGGCATGCAGGGCGCGGCCGGCGGCTTCAGCCTGTGGAACAGCAGCGGCCCCTATGAGCACTACCTCACGCCCTACGTCACCGGCTTCCTCATGGACGCACGCGACGCCGGCTTCAACGTGCAGGAAGGCATGCTCAAGCGCGCCGAAGACTGGATGCTGGAGCAGCTCAACAACGCCGGCAATCGCCTGCCGGCCAAGCCCGCGCAAGAGATCGACCAGCGCTACATCGACGCGCAGTACGAACTGCTGCGCGCCGGCCACCAGCACTTCGCCGAACTGGCCCACAGCGGCTACATGCTGGCACGCCAGCAGAAGGCCCCGCTGGCCGTGCTGCGCCTGCTGCACGACAAGCACCGCTGGCTCGCCCGCTCGCCGCTGCCCCTGGTCCACCTGGGCCTGGCACTGCAACTGATGGGCGACAACAAGCGCGCCGAAGAAGCCTTCAACGACGCCATGACGCGTGGCTACGGCCTGGCCAACAACCGCTGGGGCTACTACGGCGAATGGCTGGGCGACTACGGCAGCGCCCCGCGCGACCTCGCCCGCGCCTACGCCCTGCTGGTGCAACACAAGGTCGCGCATCCGCAACGCGAGACCCTGCTGTTCGGCGTGGCCGAGCGCATCGGCGAGCGCCGCTACTACTCCACGCAGGAACGCCTCGCCCTGTTCCTCGCCGCGCGCGCCGCCGGTGGCGACGCCAGCCAGGCATGGTCGGCCGATCTCGTAACGCCCGAGGGCAAGCAGAGCCTCAAGTCACTCGCCAGCGAATCGCGCCACTTCGACCCCGCCGTCTATGCGAAAGGCATCACGCTGGAGAACACCGGCCCGCAAGCCCTGTTCGTCGAAGTCGAAACCAGCGGCTTCCCGCTCAAGCCACCGGCACCCAAGAACGACCAGATCGACATCAGCCGCACCTGGTTCACTGCCGATGGCAAACCGTGGAAGGGCGGCGCGCTGAAGAGCGGCGACACCTTGATCGCCCGCCTCACGATCAAGACCAAGCAACCGATCAACGACGGCCTCATCGTCGACCACGTCCCGGCCGGCCTCGAAGTCGAGAACCTCAACATCTCGCAAGGCGCCCAGGCCACCGAGTTCATCGTGGACAGCGTCAACATCGGCGAAGCCATGAAGAACCCGCGCATCCAGCACACCGAATACCGCGACGACCGCTTCGTCGCCGCGGTGAAGCTCCCCTACGGCGAGACCACGCTGTACTACATGCTGCGCGCCGTCACCCCCGGCAAGTTCACCGTCCCGGCGCCGTATGCCGAAGACATGTACCGCGCGGAGCTGAGGGGGATTGGCGTGACGCCGGAGCCCATTGTGGTGATGGACAGGAAGTAGGGTGGGTTCGCCGCGAAGCGGCAACCCACCGGGCGTGGCGATACTTGCTGCAGGAATGCTGTGCGGCGCGGATTGAACCGACCGATCAAATCTGGTTATTCGCTAATTTCAAGGCATGCAGTGCAACTTAGCATGTCGTCGAATTTGTAAAGAAGCCGATAACAACTAGCAAGGGAGCAGTGGAATCGTGATGTTTGCGAGATTATTTATGCTGATCGGCGCGCTGACTTTGTCCGCGTGCGCAACCCAGAATTACACCCCGACGGGACGCTTTGTTACGGGGGAAATCAAACCGGGCGATGGTGTGGTGGTGGTGAAGGTGATGAACGTCAAACCCATTAGTCTGCTCAACAAGAAGTGGGGCTCGCTGAAGGTACAGAACAAGACTACTGGGGTGGAGGAGAGCATCCGCGACACAGCATCCTCGGCCGCAAACTATTCACTGTTCGTCGGCACTCTTCCGCCAGGAAATTACGAGATCTCGAATTTCGACGCCGCCGGGCTCGCCCCAGGGACGTTTGGCGTATTGCCCATGATGATCATGTTTGCAATGACGAGCGACAGCCAGGGTGTGGCTTCCCAGCCAGCAACCTTCACCGTCAAGCCTGACACCGTGTCGAACCTGGGCGTCATGGTGACCTCGCAGCCAGATGATACGAATGGTCAGTTCGAAATTGCCATTCTCGCGGATGAGAATGCCCGCGCCGCCGCTTTTGATGACGTGGAGACGAGCACGAAGCAACGCATTGGTGGCTTTCCTGTGGCGAGTTGGGATCGCATGCCAGGGCCTGATTCTTTGGCAAAAGCCGCCGACATCATACGTAGAAATGCGCTTCTGACTTCGATGTTAGGTACAACCAAGGACGGCAAGCTGTTGATAGGAGGCCCACTTGGCATGACCTACGTGAGAACTGGTGTAGGTGCATGGGATGTGATCCAAACCGGAACCATGGATTGGGTAGTGTCGATCAATGCGCTGGATGATGGGCGATATTGGGCAGGCACGGACAACGGGCGGCTATTCGTCTGCAGCATCGAGCAGAAGCGCTGCCAGCAGACTGCGATTACCTCGCCAGACGCCATTGTCGCCCGGGTAGTTCCGATGAACGAGTGGGGTTATGCGGTCTTTTCGGTAAATAGCACTGGGCAAGGAGCCGAAACGCATGTGATCGTCATGAAAGATATTTTGGAAGCCAAGGCTGGAAAAGAGGTTCTGAAGATCGACGGTAACGCCGCACAAGCCGTGCTGTTTGATGGAAAGAACCTTCGTATCTACCAGATTGAACCTGGTATCTCCCGTACTTCCAATGTTTACCAATACACCCCGGCCTCGGGAGAGACCAGTCAGTCTTATGTGGATTTCTGGGTACATTATCTTTACCCGACCACAGATGGCACGCTCGTGATGAGCCGGATGAACGGAATGAGCAGTTACAACGATATGTCTTCAGATAACGGCCATTCTTGGACTCGCAACGATTTATCCGCTCCCATCGGCTCTCGTATGCACGACGCCAAGATTGGCTACGGTATCGAGGATGTTTCAATAGGCTGGAACACTTCGACCATTTCGCTGGTCAAAACGACCGATGGTGGAAAGACCTGGGCGCGGATCGGTAGTACGATGGAAGCGTCTGTAAGGGCTCCGATCACGCTTGGCGATGGCCTCATATTCATGGGCAACGGCAAGGCCGTAGTGTCGACAGCAGATGAAGGCACCACATGGAATGTGGAGTGGCCCGTCGCACACTAGCTGCGACCAATTGGCGTCGGGATCAGGTTCAGCCCGGTAGGGTGGGCACGGTGTGCCCACGCGCGTCATCGATGCACGCCTACGCTGGGTGGGTTCACCGACCGCGTACGGCGGAACTCCACCTCGTACCTCGGAACACCCCGCAAGGGCGGAACTCCGCAGGAGGTTCCGCCAATCTCCCCTTCGGCCCGGAGGGCCGCTGAGCAATTCTCCGCGCGTCATCCCTCCACACGCACGACGTTCTACGCGGCACCACCCCACGCACCGACCACACACTCCACGCGCATCGCGTCGGCCCCACAGGTGCGCCTGCCCCTTCGCCGACGAGTCCTCTCACTTATTGATAGCCCGTCGACGCGCACATAAGGGTTTCCCCGAATGCCGCGCCAGGCAAGGCTTTGCGGCCTGGTGAATTTGTGTAACGACCGGGCTCATGTCGCTTTCGTACAAGGACTGGTTTCAGTTTCGAACTTACTCTTGCGCGGCCCGTTGGCGGACCAGACCCCTCGTCCGACAGGGCGGCAGACATCCGGCCCCGTGGGGAGAGACAGCCTTCGGCGATGGCGCCAGGTCGCGTTGCGGCGATCCCGGCGTGCTCGCCCGGCACACGGCTCGGGTGTTTCATTCCAAGAATCAGCAGCAGTCCAAGCAAAGGATGACCATGTTCTTCTCACATCTGGCCAGGCATCGCCTGGCGCCCATTGCGATTTCGCTCTCTCTGGCGGGCCTGGTGGCGGCCTGTGGTGGTGGCGGCAACGATGATCCGGCCCCCGAACCCACGATGGCGGTGGTGAGCGAGGTCAGCGGCTGGGCCAGCCAGGGGGCTGGCACCACCGGCGGCGCCGGCGCACCGGCGACAAACATCTACAAGGTCACCAACCGCGCCGAACTGCTGGCTGCGCTGGCGAACACCAGCAGCCCGACCTATATCGCGGGTAACCAGACGGCGGCCAAGAGCGAGCCCAAGATCATCTACGTGGTGGGCAACATCTACGGTACCGACCTGGGCAACGGCAGCAAGGCGGACCTGGCTTACTACCGCGGCCTGTCGGCGAATGCCGCGAAGTGGGACTGGGACCTGTACATCCAGAGCCTGGACAAGGTCTACATGGCGGACCTGAACACCAAGGCCGCAGCCGGTGACACGGCCGCGATTGCAACCAAGGCGAAGATCGCCGATCTGTCGACCGGCCGCACCACGATCATGAATCTGCAGAAGGCGCAGATCCAGTTCCAGGTGCCGTCGAACACCAGCATCATCGGGGTGGGCAAGGATGCGAAACTGATCGACGGTTTCCTGGCGATCAGCTCGGCGAACAACGTGATCGTGCGCAACATGGAGTTCGAGGCGCCGACCGACCTGGCCACCGCCTACCAGGACGGCGACCACCCGGAATGGAATGCGCGCTACGACGCGATCGCGATTGGCACTGCCAAGCAGGTGTGGATCGACCATTGCACGCTGAGCGATGGCAAGAACCTGGACACCGAGGTGCTGACCATCAATGGCGTAACCATGGCGGTGCAGCGCCATGACGGCCTGCTCGACATCGAGGATGGTTCCGACTACATCACGGTGTCGTACACCGAGTTCAAGAACCACGACAAGACCAACATGGTTGGCGGCTCGGGCGACTCCAACGGTTTCAAGGAGCGCGACGTCAACCGCCTGACCTTCAGCCACAACCGCTGGCAGGATTCGGCCCAGCGCTCGCCGCGCGCACGCTTTGGCCGCATCCACGTCTACAACAACTACTACAGCGGCAATACCGATCTCGGCGTGTATCCGATCGGCTATTACATCGGCATGGGCGCGGAATCGCGCATCCTGTCGGAGACCAATGCCTTCGACCTGAGCGGCAGCAAGGTCAGCGTGAACCAGGTGATCTCCAACCTGAACGGCTACCAGTTCAAGGATGTGGGGTCGTGGTTCAACGGCGCGCCGGCCTCGGCCGCACTCGAAGCAGCCGCCAAGGCCGCGCTGGAGGCGCGCTGGAGCGAGGCGCAGACGGCCTCCACCACCAGCGGCTTCACGCTGAATGCCTACACCAACGTGCTGGGCTGGACGCCGCCGTATGCCTACACCCCGGCGCCTTCTGCTGCCGTCCTGCGTAAGCACATCGACGCCAATGCCGGCGCCGGCAAGCTGGCGATCACGCTGCCGGCAACGGCCGCCGCACCCAGCCCGGTGCTGCCGGCCCCGCCCGCGACCAACACCTGCCCGGCCGACTGGTCTTCGCTGGATACCGGGATCCCCGGCGGCACGCCCTTCCCGGCGGTGTACGGCTTCCTGCGCGACACGAGCGAGCTGCCTGCCACGGTGGGCGCGACCTACAGCGGCGGCAAGTACACGCTGGTCTCCGCCGGTTCGCTGGCTGGCGCGGGCGATGGCCTGACCCTGGCGTACAAGAAGGTGACGGGCGACTTCACGCTGGTCGCCAAGCTGGAGTCGATGGAGGTGCCGGGCACGCTGAACGCCGCCAACATCGTGGCCGGGATCATGCTGCGCAACGACTCGAACCCGCGCTCGCTGTACTACAGCATGATGCTGCGCGGTAACCGGAGCCTGCGCACCAACTTCCGCAACGTGGTCTGCGGCAACGCCGGCAACACGGCGGTGGTGACCATTCCCAGCATGCCGACGACGGCGGCCCCGCTGTGGATGAAGATGCAGCGTACCGGCCAGAGCATGCAGGTGTCGTACTCGTACGACGGCCTGGCCTGGGTCGCGCAGACCGCGGTGGACTTCACCGCCACGCCGCTGGCCAACGAGGTCTATGTGGGTCTGGCGGGTTCGTCCGGCACCTTCGGCACCAGCTCGGTCACGACCTCCAGCGTGTTCAGCGGGGTAAGTCTCACGCAGTAAGCAGCACGGGACAGGCCTGCCATCCAGCCCTGTCTTGCCCGGAAAAGCACAAGGGGCCCTGTTTGGGCCCCTTGTCTGTTCACACATGACTTGTTCTTCCCGTCGCCCTCTTGTGGAAGACGCCTGTCTGCCGGATGCGGCTGGGTCAGCCGCTGGCACGCTGCGCATGGTTGCCCGGGTCGGGTTGTCCATGGCGGGAATTCGTTCAGCCAATGGAGAGCATTTTATGGACTTCCCTGCGGCAGGTGCTTGCTTTATTCCATCCGTAACGGATCAATCTGGCAATAATCTGCTCGTATTTTTTGTATATTGAGCATAATATTGTCACCCGCCTTGAACACCCCCGTTCGCCATGGAACTGGACCGCTACGACCGCCGCATCCTGGAGATTCTGCAGCAGGAAGGACGCATCAGTAACCAGGATCTGGCCGAGCGCGTCGGCCTGTCGCCCTCGCCCTGCCTGCGCCGGCTGCGCGCGCTGGAGGAGTCCGGCCTGATCACCGGCTACCACGCGACCCTGGATGCGCGGAAGCTGGGCCTTTCGCTGATCGCGCTGCTGAGCATCTCGATGGATCGCCACACGCCGGAACGCTTCGCCAGCTTCGAGACCGCCGTGGGCGAGATTCCGGAGGTCATCGAGTGCCTGCTGATCACCGGCCAGCAATCGGACTACCAGCTCAAGCTGGTGGTGCGCGACATGGACGACTACCAGCGCCTGTTGCTGGAGAAGATCACCCGCATCGAGGGGGTGAGTGGCGTGCACACCAGCTTCGTGCTGCGCCGGGTCATCGACCGCACCGCGCTGCCGCTGGACTGAGCGCGATTGTCCGGTGCGGAGGCGGCCCTGTGCTACGGCACAATGGCGGCCCCGCGCATTTGCCCTCTCCTCGACCCATGTTCTACGTGCTTCTCGCCGCCACCTGCAGCGTACTGGTCTCCGTGCTGCTCAAGCTGGCGCGGCGGCAGGCCATCGACGTGGCGCAGGCGATCGGCTGGAACTACCTGGCGGCCGCGCTGCTGTGCTGGCTGCTGCTGCGCCCCTCACTGACCAGCCTGAGCGAGCCGGGCGCCCCCTGGCCGGCGCTGCTGGGCCTGGCGCTGGTGCTGCCGACACTATTCATGGTACTGGCGGCCAGCGTGCGGCGCGCCGGCATCGTGCTGACCGACATCGCGCAGCGCCTGTCGCTGCTGCTCTCCTTGCTTGCCGCCTTCCTGTGGTTCGGCGAAACGGCCAGTGGCTTGAAGCTGGCCGGGCTGGGCCTCGGGCTGCTGGCGGTGGTGGGCATCCTGTGGCGGCCGCAAGCACTGCCGACGCAGGACGAGGCGGGCACCGCGGCCTGGCCGGCCTTGCTGACGGTATGGGCCGGCTTCGCCCTGGTCGACGTGATGCTCAAGCAGGTAGCCGCCGCCGGCACGCCCTTCGCGGCCTCGCTGCAGGTGAGTTTCTGCCTGGCCTTCGTCGGCATGATGGCCTGGCTGCTGTGGCGCGCGGCTCGCGGGCGGGGCCGGCTGGCCTGGCGCCATGCCCTGGCCGGGCTGCTGCTGGGCACGCTGAATTTCGCCAACATCCTGTTCTACGTGCTGGCGCACCGCGCGCTGCCAGGCCAGCCGGCGGTGGTGTTTGCCAGCATGAACATCGGCGTGGTGGTGCTGGGCACACTGGTCGGTGTCGGCGTGTTCGGCGAGCGCCTGTCGCGCCTGAACCGTGCGGCCATCGCGGCAGCCATCGTGGCCATCGGGCTGATCGCGCTGGGGCGGGCCTGAGGCGGGCCACAAGCGCCCTGGTGTCGGCCCCCTAAGGGCGCCTCACTGCTCCTTGCCGCTCTCGTCCACCACCACCGCGCGGCCGCTCGTCCCCAGTTCCTCGGCCAGGTCGCGCAGCGTGCCGCCGTAGCGCACACGCCAGCGGCCCAGGTCACCGGCCTCGCCGGGCAGCAGCTCGACCACGCCGGTGTCGCCGCAATGGCGGATCAGGCGGTCGCCTTCCTGGACGGGATGGCCCGCGAAATCGGGCCAGGGTGCGATCTGTCTCATCTCTCCTCCTCGGGTGCAGTGCGTAGCGCCAGCGCAATCGCGGCGATGGGCCCTCGGGGGTTCTTGTTGTGCGGGCCGCAACCGGCAGCGTCGCGAGTGCCGGCGAAGCACGCTTTGCCAAGGATCAAGCCGGGTGCAATCGGGGGGTTATCGGGGGGCCATCCGGGTGCCATCCGGGTGCAGTTGCCGCCAGCGGACACCGAGGAAGGCGCTCGAACGAGTGAGAACTAATTGGCAGGGCGGGTCACGCGGGGCATGCCACTGTCCTGCATTCCCGGCAAAATGCCAGAATTGTCAAATTCGTCAATTGTCTCCATGAAGAAGCTTCTGGGTACCCTGTTCGGCCTGCTCCTGCTGGCCGGCTCCGCGCAAGCCACGCCGGTCCTGCTGGGCGAGGTCTTCCACAACTACGGCTCGGCCGCCGGCCAGCTCGATCCGCTGGGTTCCGACGCCCTGGCGGCCGACTATGTGACGGTCAGCGATCAGTCCGCCAGCCGCTTCGCCGACCAGTTCGACTTCCGTGCGCTGGATTACGCCAGCGTCGCCTACTTCCGCCTGACGCTGAGCGTCAGCCACACCGGCAACCTGCTCGAACTGTGGACCATGCGCCCCGGCCAGTCTGCCAACCTGCAGTGGATCTTCTCCGGTAGCGGCAGCAGCAAGAGCACGCAAGACTTCATCATCGACAGCACGACCGACACCTTCGCAACGGCCGTCGATAGTGGTCTTTTCAGCCTGTGGTTCGCCGAGCTGGGTCCGTTCGCGCAGAGCTTCCGCCTCTACGACGCCACCCTGGCGGTCTATGGCGAGCCGGCGCAGAGCGTGCCCGAGCCCGGCGTGCTGGCCCTGCTGGGCCTGGGCCTGACGGCCGCCCTGTGGATGCGCCGCCGCCGTCGCTGAGCACGCGCCGCTTCATGCGACGGCCGCCCACGGGCGGCCGTCTGCTTTTCGGCGTGGCCCTCAGGCGTCCTCGGCCAGACGCGCCGCGACCAGCGCGGTCAGCCAGGCCATGAAGACCTGCACCCGGCGCGGCAGGTGGCGGCGGTTGGCATACAGCAGCGAGATCGGCATCGGCGGCGCCACCCAGGCCGGCAGGATCTCGACCAGGCGGCCAGCCTGCAGGTGCGGCCGCACCCCCAGGCGTGGCACCTGGATGATGCCCAGCCCGGCGAGACAGGCATCGACGTAGGCGAAGGTGCTGTTGACGGTCAGCGCACCGGCCAGCGGCAGGCTCTGCACTTGGCCCGCCTCGTCCAGGTACTCGAAGCCGCCGGGCCGTGCGCCCAAGGTGGGCAGGTAGTGCACCAGGCGGTGGCCGGCCAGCTCCGCCAGGGTGTGTGGCAGGCCATGGCGGGCCAGGTAGTCCGGGCTGGCCACGTTGGCCATGCGGTAGTGGCCCAGGGGGCGCGCGATGAGGCTGGAGTCGGCCAGGCTGCCCACGCGCAGCACGCAGTCGAAGCCCTCGCGCACCAGGTCGACACGGCGGTCGGTACAGGACAGCTCGACGTCCACACCCGGATGCTCGGCCAGGAAGGCGGGTAGCTGCGGCAGCACCAGATCGCGCGCCAGGGCCTGCGGCATATCCACACGCAGGCGGCCGCGCAACTCGGCCGGGCCGGCGCGGAACAGGCCCTGCAACTCCTCCATGTCGGCCAGCAGGTCGCGGCTGCGCTCGTAGAAGACCTGGCCGTCCTGCGTCATCTGCACGCGCCGCGTGGTCCGGTGCAGCAGGCGCGTGCCGAGCTGGTTCTCCAGTTGCTGCACGGCGGCCGACACGCTGGCCTTGGGCAGGCCCAACTGCTCGGCGGTGGCGGTGAAGCTGGCGAGTTCGGCAACCCGCTGGTAGATGCGCATGGCGTCGAGCTGGTTCATCGGCTTTCCCGCATTCTGGCGGCCCAACTGTTCGGATAGTTCGAACAGTTTAGACAAATCATCGTGATTTATCCGGCCCATCCGTCTCAATAGACTGGCTTCACCTGCCCGCAGCCGCGGGCACCCCGACCAGGAGCCTCTCATGAACCGCAAGATCGCCCTCATCACCGGTGGCAGCCGTGGCCTCGGCCGCAATGCCGCCCTCCAGCTCGCCACGCGTGGCGTCGACCTGATCCTCACCTACCGCAGCCGTGCCGACGAAGCCGAGGCCGTGGTGCAACAAGCCGCCGCCCTGGGCGTGCGCGCCGTGGCGCTGCAACTGGATACCGGCATGGTCGCCAGTTTCCCGGCTTTCATCGCCCGCTTGCGCGAAGCGCTGCAAACCCACTGGCAACGCGGCCAGTTCGACTACCTGCTCAACAACGCTGGCACCGGCCTGCATGCGAGCATCGCCGAGACCACCGAGGCGCAGTTCGACGAGGTGGTGAATGTGCATCTGAAGGGAGTGTTCTTCCTGACCCAGGCGCTGCTGCCCCTGGTTGCCGACGGCGGCCGCATCCTCAACGTGTCGTCCGGGCTGGCGCGCTTCTCGCTGCCCGGCCTGGCGGCCTACGCCATGATGAAGGGCGGGATCGAGGTGTTCACGCGCTACCTGGCGCAGGAACTGGGACCGCGCCGGATCGCCGTCAACGTGATCGCCCCCGGCGCCATCGAGACCGATTTCGGTGGCGGTAGCGTGCGCGACAACCCGCAACTGAACGCCATGATCGCCAGCCAGACCGCGCTGGGTCGCGTCGGCCTGCCGGACGACATCGGCCGCGCCATGGCCATGCTGTTGTCGGACGACGCCGGCTGGCTCAACGGCCAGCGCGTGGAATTCGCGGGCGGCATCCACCTGTAAGGCCGGCCGACCTCGCCGGCACCGCGCGGGGTAGCGCTCAGCCCGTGCGCAGCCGCCGCTGCGCGAGGGCCAACGCGCCGCATAGGCCGGCCTCATCGCCCAGGGCCGGCGGCACGAGGTAGGTGGCGATGCCCGCGTCACTCAGCGCGGGCGCCGCGACATAGCCATTCAGGCTGCGTTGCAGCGCCCGGCGAAGCCCTGCGAAGAAGGCCGCCTCGCCCCGCGCGCCCGCCTTGCGCACACTGCCGCCGAGGATGACGCGGCGCGGCGACAGCGTGCACACGATGTTGCCGATGGCATGCGCGGTGTACTGCAACAGGAAATCCCAGGCCGGATCGTCGGCCG
Organism: Uliginosibacterium sangjuense; assembly: GCF_059132465.1. Classification (NCBI taxonomy): domain Bacteria; kingdom Pseudomonadati; phylum Pseudomonadota; class Betaproteobacteria; order Rhodocyclales; family Zoogloeaceae; genus Uliginosibacterium; species Uliginosibacterium sangjuense. The sequence goes on along the minus strand of NZ_CP101132.1, from coordinate 814 downwards.
GGATGTCCTGCGCCGCCTGGCCAGTGCGCGCCTGCAGCGCCGGCCCGGCGCACAGCCCCTCCCAGCAATCGCCGTGGAAAGGGCAGACCCCAGCGAAGTCGTCGCCGGCGAGGCGCGGCACGCGCAGGTGACCCATCTCCGGGTGCAGGAGCCCATGCACCAGCCGCCCGCCGACCATCGCGCCGCCGCCGATGCCGGTGCCCATGGTCAGGTAGACGAAGTCATCCAGCCCCTGCGCCGCGCCCCACTGCCACTCGCCCAGCGCCGCGCCATTCACATCGGTGTCGATGGCGACCGGCAGCCCCGGCAGGGCGCGCGCGAAGGCGCCCAGCCAGTCCGTGTTCCGCCAGCCCGGCTTGGGCGTGGACGTGATGAAACCGTAGGTGGGCGAAGCCGGGTCCAGGTCCAGCGGCCCGAAAGACGCAATGCCGATGGCCTGCAGCGGCGCGCGCGCATGCTGCGCGGCAAACCATTCGGTGATGCGCGGCAGCACCTCCTGCGGCCCGGCCTCGCTGGGCAGCTCCAGGCGATTGGCGGGTAGGCGCAGTTCTTCTGGCGTGCGGCCGACTGCGCAGAGGCACTTGGTGCCGCCGGCTTCGAGGGCGGCGAGGCGGGGGTATGGGTGATCTGAAGTCATATCGCTTAGGTCCCCTCACGGTCGTCGTCCCTGCGCAGGCAAGGACCTGGTGACTTGGCTTTTTTCGGGTTGCTGGGGGCAGAGTGCTTCGAACGACTCTGGATTCCTGCGTTCGCAGGAATGACGGGAAGTGTCTTCGGCGCGCGATCATCTCACCAGACGACCTCATACCCCGCG